>NZ_SJSB01000001.1 GCF_004352835.1 Marinomonas flavescens
CAACTGCTGATAATTCATGTTGGTACTGCTTTGTTCTGTGGTAAGAAGAATCATACCAACTTCAGCAGTTGGCTTCTTCTACACCTGATTAGCAGTGTCGCACTTATTATCTGAATTTAGGATTAATAATGAACACACCTAGTTTTCTATCCGCTTTAGCGTCCATTCGTGCAACAAGCTGACCTTGCCAAATGATAGGAAGAGCATAGTAACCATATTGCCTTTTGATAGCGGGAAGGTAGCATTCAATACGATAGTCAAAGTCGAATAATTGTTTGATACGTTTGCGTTGAATGACTAAATTGTCGAAGGGAGAAAGTAATTTAACTTGCTGCCTAGAAAGCGGTTGATTGAGCTGTGCCAATAATGCATTTGTAGTGAAGTATAATTGCTTGTTAACTGAGATGGTTTGAAGCGTATTTTCATCCTGCATGGCTTGTATTTGTTCTTTAATATGATCCTTAAGTTCGTTACGAAGGTAGGTTAATTCCTGAAGTTGGACGAGGCCATGACTGCGCAGACCTTGGAGTATGAGATGACGGGCCACTTCTGCATCACTAGGCATTGTATGATCTATACTCGAAGGAAGTACGCGCTCTGTTAGGTCATAGACTTTTTGAAAACCAACACGATAAGGGCACATTAATTCCCCTGCCATAAATAATTGTTCTAAGGCTTTTTTTGCTGGTTTCCATTGCCACCATCCTCCCACATGCTCTTTAGGTCTTTGAAAGTCTTTCGCTTGTAATGGGCCTTCTATACGAATTCTAGATAAGACTTCTTTTTCTACCTTTAGGTCGCGTTCGAACCAATGTTGTTGTTCGGCTACTTTCGCTTTTTTAGGTAACGAATAACGAAAATCTTCTAAAGGTAAATACGCTGCTGCATGGGACCAATATTCAAATATTTTCTTCTCTTTTAATAGCGTATCAATGAACTCTGGCTGATAATTTTTCACTCGACTCCAAAGCGTATGATGATGCGCTCTAGTGACGACAGAGATACTGTCTATTTGAATGTAACCGAGCTGTTGAATCGCGGACTGGGTGCCGGATATCCCTGAATAATCAGACCTCGGTAATCTCTGTGAAAGTAAGGCGAGTTTACGAGCTTGTTGTATTGAAAGGGTGTTTGCCATAGTTCCACTACCGTTGAGGAAGTGAGCGAGTGTGCCTTAGAAGGCAATGCTAGTAAAGTCGAGCGATTTTGTTATTTTTTTCTACTCATTGTCTAAGTAGGATTTTCTAATTGATTGTTTAACTGGGAGAAAATAATGATAAATAAGGTCCAAATAAAAGTTCGAGGATACCATCTAGATATTTTTCAGCATGTGAATAACGCACGCTATCTTGAGTTTCTTGAAGAAGGACGTTGGGCGTTCTTTGACGATTTTGGTGTTGGCTCCGACATGATGGAGCAAGGTATTGCTTGGGTTGTGGTAAATATCAATATTAATTTTAAGAAAGAAGCGAGTTTTGGGGATGTGCTAGAAGTGCAGACAGCCTTCTCGGCGCTAGGTAATCGTAGTATTAGCATGCAACAAAATATTATTAATGATAAAACGCAGGAGCTTGTCGCAGAGGCTCAGGTCACCTACGTATGCTTTTCTCAAAAGCTGAAAGCTGCAATACCCTTGCCAGAGGAATACCGTATTAAGGTAGAGCAAGCGATAGCGTTATCAAGTCAATAAGTACGCATTCAAAAACGCCTTTTTTCATAAAAAGGCGAATTTCTTAAGTTTTTTGCCTTCCCATAAGTACCTGTTCCATAAGTTAATTGATAACTATGGCCATAAATTACCAAAATATCGTGACATAGGGTTTTATGTAGATCATGGAATCCGTTTTTTGCTATGAATGAACGCGAGTATCAACGTTGACAGCATTCACATCTTGTAACATATTTATAACACCAGTGGCTTCTACTAGAGAGTGTTTAAAAGATTATTAATACTAGAGAGTGATACAGTGTTATCGTTTACACAGAGAATAGATCAACTGTGAAATTTTCGAATGATCAATTTACATTAACCGTTTTGGTGCATAGAAGGTAAAAGGACAAGGAAATATGTTTGGATGGAAGAAAAACAAACAGGATTATGATCTTTTAAAGCAAGAGATCTTATCTATGCGTCAGGTTCGAGATAGCTTAGACCGAGAAATGTTAAGTCTGACGCTGTCCTCTACGGGTGAAATCGTCAAGGTTAATGCTTTATTTCTGGAAGAGTTAACACTTGATAAAGACGATGTCTTAGGCAAAAGAATGATCGACCTTGTTCCTAACGAGTTAAGGGATACCGTCCATTTTAAGCTATTGAAAGACGCTATCGCATCAGGGAAACACTGGTCAGGTGCCTATCAAGTAGCAATGAACAGCCATAGTAATGCTTGGCTTAGAGTGATCTTACAGCCGGTAAAAACGGTTGATGGTGCTATTGAGTATATTTCCGTTCACGCCAACAATCTTACTCGTACCATTGAAACATCCATTCAGCATGAAAATTTAATAAAGGCACTCCAGCGTTCTACTGCTGTGATTGAGTTTGATTTAGATGGCCTTTTTCTTACTGCAAATGATCGTTTTCTTAAGTCAATGGGTTATACCAAAGAGCAGCTGAAAGGGAAGCATCATCGTGTTTTTTGTACACAAGAAGAGGCAGAGTCTAAAGAATATAGTGTTTTTTGGGAAAGGCTGAAGCGTGGTGAGTTTATTACCGGTCGCTTCAAACGTCTTGATAGTCGAGGAGACGCCGTTTGGTTAGAGGTATCTTATAACCCAATATCCGATGCTCATGGTCACTTCTACAAAGTGGTGAAATTCGCTACGGTAGTCACAGATCAGGTTAATCAAGAGTTAGCCATTAGTCGTACCGCAGGGATTGCTTATGAAACATCAAGGGTCACAGATGAAACGGCTATTAAAGGACGTCGTATTATAAAAGATACCGTTTCTGTCATGCATGAACTGGCGGAGCAGATGACGTTAGTGTCACAAGGTATTTCTGACTTAGATGAGCAATCTGAAAAAGTAGGTAGCATCATAAAAAGTATCGGAGATATCGCAGATCAAACGAATTTATTGGCCTTAAATGCCGCCATTGAAGCAGCCAGAGCTGGTGAACAAGGTCGAGGGTTTGCAGTAGTTGCTGATGAAGTAAGGCTCCTAGCCTCTAGAACGACAAAAGCCACAGAAGAGATTGTTGGTGTTGTTCTACGAAATCAAGAATTAGCAAAAAATGCAGTAAGCATGGTAGAAGGTAGCCGAAAACAAGCAGAGCAAGGGTTAGAGTTAACTGGTGAAGTTGGTGATGTGATTATTGAAATTCAAAATGGCGTTAAAGAAATCGTAGATGCCGTTGGCGAATTTGCTAGCCAGTTGAAACCATAGTGTGAAAATATTCCGAGTTAATTGAAAATGCCTCTCGCTTAACCTGATTAAACGAGAGGCATTTTTTATAGTAACGCTTTTATCTCTTCGCTAGCCAATCTTGGGTCTTCGGCCTGACAAATGGCCGATACCAGCGCAATACCATGAACACCTGTTGCTGCGACGTCTTCGATATTAGTGGGATTAATTCCACCGATAGCAACAATCGGCAATGAGGTGGTTTGCAATGCGTCCCTTAAGCCACTAATCCCCCAATGATTGAGCGTGTCGGTTTTTGTCGGTGTGGCAAAAATGGCGCTGAGTCCAATGTAATCTATCGGCAAGTCAACAACGTCTGCTAGTTGCTGGTGGCTTTCAATGGACAAGCCCAAGAGCTTGTTTGGACCGATCAGCCGCCGCGCTAAGCTTGCCGGCATATCAGATTGTCCTAAATGAACGCCATCGGCGTCGACCGCTAAAGCCACATCTACTCTGTCGTTAATGATCAAGGGCACACCAGAGCCTTGGAGGACGGTTTTGATGGCGTTTGCTCGTTCGATAAAAGCGCGCACATCATGGTGCTTTTCGCGAATCTGTACCATGGTTACACCGCCTTTAACCGCCTCAGCGACAACGTATTTGAGCCGTTCTAGGGTTAGGTTTTCATCCGTGACCAAATAAAGCTGATATGGGTTCATCTGATACTAACCTATGATTCTATCGGAGGTGTCTATCGCTGTGAGCGTTAAGCGTTCTGCCAGTGTTGCTTCATCGAGATTGTAGAGCGCGTCTAAAATCGCCAATTGTAAACTGCCTGGGCCGTTTGCGTGTTCGGCTGCGATTTCACCTGCGACCCCAAACACTGCGGCAGCCGCCAAACCACTGGTTTCGCCAATGGCGGCAAATGCCCCTGTTAGCGCAGAGAGAGAGCAGCCCATCCCAGTTACCAATGGCATCATGGCATGACCGTTGTCTAACGCGAGGATGTTTTTTTCTTGCTGAATAAACGTTTTATTGATGATGTAGTCGGTTTTTCCAGAGACCACGACGCTTGCATCATAGGCTTTCATCAAGGTCATGGCCGCTTTTATTGCCGCGCTGCTACTGTCCATTGCATCGACGCCTTTACCTTGTGAGGATTCGCCCGCGAGCGCAATGATTTCCGAGGCATTGCCGCGGATAATCAAACGCTCGGCCAGTTCTGCAAAGCGGCGAGAGGTCGCGGTGCGAAGCAGACTTGCGCCACAGCCAACAGGATCAAGCACAATGATTTTTTGATGCAGGTTAGCTTGCTCGATAGCAAACGTCATACGCTCGATCCATTCGCTGTCTAAGGTGCCAATGTTGATGACTAGAGCACCAGCAAAACTCATCATCTCTGCCATTTCTTGACGAGAATGCGCCATAATCGGTGACGCCCCAACAGCCAGTAGCGCATTGGCGGTATTGTTCATCACCACGTAATTGGTGATATTAACCACGAGCGGTTTTTGTTCTCTCAAGGTGCGCAGCGCATTGAGAATTATGTGAGTATGCATTGCCATTCTCCTAATTGGTTGCGTTTAAGCCTTGCTGCCAAAAAGCCACTTCCATTCTCGTGGCGGTAGAAAACACCTCGACAAGTTGTTGGCCTCGTTCACTGTCGATGTCAATGTTGGCCAGCAATGTATTGAAGTACTGAGCGCCTTGCTTGGCGTGGTCTTGGTAATCGTCCCCCGCATACAATTCGATCCAGCTTCTGTATGGGTTGTTTTCCCATAGAGTCTTGCTATCGAGACTGATTTGTTGGCCGATCACCGCGTATCCTATGGCACATGGCGCTAGGGCGGCATACAGGTCTACTAGGTTGCCACTCATGCCCGCATCAAGCACATATCGAGTATAGGCGAGTGTGCCAAAGTCTTCTCTCTCTTGTTCCATTTGCGTTTCGCTTAAGCCCCAGTCTTGGCAAAAGCTAACATGGTGACTAATTTCACTGCTCAGCAGGGCATTCAATGTCGGTAACGCTTGGCGCATGTCCGCTAGAGAATTGGCTTTGTACACCGCCAAAGCATAGGCTCTGGCGTATTGTTTTAAAAACAAAAAATCCTGTTTTAAATAATGTAAAAAGCGGTCTTCAGGTAAGGTTCCTGCTGCTAATTGAGTGACAAAATCATGTTGTGTGTAAGCTTGCCACTCGGTTTGGCAAGCGTCGATTAAATCTTGATACTGCATAAATCACCTGATTAAAAAGTAGGAAGGTAGTCTTTGGCTGCTGGCAAAGTGGTAATGATTTTATGGTCAAATAAGAAGCGGGCGTAATCATCGTAACGCGCTAAATCGATCGCGGCAGGGCGAAGTGCAAAGCGAGATAGCGTATCTTGCCAAGCCATTTTATTGAGCGTGTTATCTAGCGTATCTGGCGCATAAGTGACAAATTCTTGCCACGCTTTATTAGGGTGGTTGACTATGTAAGTGGTGGCTTCTTCAATGGCGGTATTAAACGCGTGAATCGCCTTAGTATTGTTTTTTTTTGCATTTACGACAAAGATGAGTTCATCGTAATTTGGCACACCGTTTTCTTCTGGGTAAAACATAACAGGATGATAGCCTTCGGTGATCAGTTGGTTCTTTTCAAAATTGCGCAGCCCACCCCAAATGGCATCGACTTTTCCAGAGGCCAGTGATGAAGACAGCGCCCAACCGACATTGACGATTTTCACATCATTCATGCTCAAACCTACGCTGTTGAGCATGGTGCCCACGGTAGCTTCTTCGTTGCCGGCGATCGAAATACCAATGGTTTTACCTTTTAACTGAGCAAGAGTGCTGATGCCGCTCTTTTTTAGGGTGATCATTGAATTAAGCGGTGTCGCGACCAAGGTGCCAGAGCGCACCAAGGGCAAGCCTTGAGCAATGTCCATAATCAAGCTTGGCTGGTAGGAAACGGCCATATCGACTTTTCCGGCCGCGACCAGTTTAGAAGGTGTGCTTGGGTCGGCAGGTTCTTGAATCGTTACCTCCAGCCCTTGTTCTTTAAAGTAGCCATGCTGTTTTGCGATCACGATGGGGCCATGGTTTGGATTAACAAACCAGTCCAACATTAGGGTGATTTTCTGCGTCTCGGCGAGGGCGTGTGTTGCCAAGAGCGCAGACGCCAAGGTCAGTAGAGTGCTTGCGATGATTTTTTTCACGTGCTTTCCTTTTGTTATTAGTGAGAGATTAGAGTGCTTTATTTCTATCGGGAATTGGCTTTAGGGATAACATTAATGCTCCCAAGGGATGAGCTTCTTGAGGGCAAAGTCGGTGATGAAATACAAAACCACCGAGAGTAGAGACAAAATAAATAAGGCGGCAAACATATCGTCTATCATCATTCGGGCATTGGCTTGCAACATGAGATAGCCTAAACCAGCACTGGATCCGACCCATTCACCTGCGACCGCACCGATGGGAGCGATCACCACGGCGACACGAATGCCGGAAGCCAAGGCCGGTAATGCCGCCGGCAATTGAATATGGATGAGTTGTTGCCAGCGACTGGCTTGCAGTGTGTGAGCGAGATCAAGAAAGCCTTTCGGCGTGTTATTCAGCCCGTCGTAGCAACAAGTCGTGACAGGGAAAAAGATGATGATGGCGGCCATCACGACTTTTGAAGCTATGCCGTAATCCAGCCAAAGCATTAACACCGGCGCAATGGCAAACACGGGGATTGCTTGGCTGGCAATCAATATTGGCAGCAACCAGCGCTTGATTGGTTTAAATAGCAGCATTTGCAAGGCAAAAAACAACCCCATACTGAGGCCGAGCAATAAACCGAATATAATTTCTTGAGCGGTGACCCATGAGTGGCGCATCAATACGTCGTGGCGTAGTAATAAGCGATCTAACACCGACAGTGGTGTCGGCAAGATAAACGAGGGAAGATCAAAAGCGACAATCAATCCCTGCCAAGTTATCAGAATGGCGAAGACGATAATAATGCCACGCATTAGTGCGTAAAGTGCCTTGCTGCCAGAACGATTGTCTCCGGAACTATGGTTGTTAGAACTATTGTTGTTAGAACTATTGTTGTTAGAACTATTGCTGCAATGACGTTTTGTTGTCCGGCTGGCCAGAGGCGTTAAATCAGTCATTATCTTGCTCCAATGTCTGGAATATCTGTTGCTGAACAAGCGCAGACTCTGGGTCTAATTCTCGTAGTGGCGGCAGATTGGGCAAGGGCAATGATTCGGCTTGCGCAGGTGAACCGGTTAAAATGTATAAGCTTCCTGCTAGGCGAACTGCTTCTTGTGGATCGTGGGTGATTAACATGACAGTTTTGCCTTTTAACAGGGTATAAGACAGCTTCTGTAGTTTATGGCGGGTCACCGCATCCAACGCTGAAAAGGGCTCATCCATTAACACAAAAGGCTTGTCTTGCATCAGTGTTCGAGCCAGAGCAACACGCTGGCGCATGCCTCCAGACAGGGTTTGAGGAAGTGCATTTTGTGCTGCTAGCAAACCAACTTGATCCAATAGGAAACGCGCTTTTTCACGCACTTCACGGGTGATTTTTTGTTGGTTAAAACGGTAACTTAAGCAGACATTGTCTTCGACCGATAACCACGGCAGCAGCAAATCCTGTTGCGCCATATAAGCAATGCGGTGCTGAAAAGGCAGGCCATCACTGCAGGTTACGTTACCGCGCCAGTCTATTTTATCGTCTAGTAAACCTGCCAAATAACGCAGTAGCGAGGTTTTTCCGCTGCCGCTGCGCCCGAGTAAACAGGTCCATTCTCCCGCGGGAATGTCCATCGAGATGTCTTGTAAGGTGGCTTTTTCTGCTCCATGGTAATGCAAGCAAGCATGCTGAATAGAGAGTCCAAGTGGTGTCTGGCTCATTGTGTTGAGCCATCTTGATGCAGGGCAAAAAAGTGATTCACTGGGCCATGGCCTTGACCAATATGGAGCTGGTCGGCGTGCTTGATTGCTTGGCTAATGTAGGATTTAGCGAGGTGAACGGCGTCGAGCAAAGAGTACCCTTGGGCCAGATAAGATGCCATCGCAGAGGAGAGAGTACAGCCGGTGCCGTGCGTGTTTTTCGTGTGAATCCGTGGTGCAGAGAGCCTTTCGACTGTGGTGGCCGTGATGAGTAGATCAAGGCTTTCTTCTTGGTCGTCTAAGTGACCGCCTTTTAGCAGTATGCAGCTTGCCCCCAACGCTCTGAGCGCGGGCACCATGGCGAGCATCTCATCTTCGTTGGTTGGTCTTGGTAACCCGGTGAGCGCAGCGGCTTCAGGAAGGTTGGGCGTGATGATGTCTACCAGAGGAAAGAGCGTCTGTTTGAGTGTGTTAATGGCGCTTTCTTGCAGTAATAAGTCGCCACTGGTGGCAATCATTACGGGATCTAACACAATGAACTTGGGTCGATATTGGCGCAGTGTATCGGCCACTGTGTTGATGATGCTGCTGTCCGCTAGCATGCCTATTTTAACGGCGGTGATCTTGATGTCGCTAAAGACCGCGTCTAATTGGCTCTTAACGTGGTCTAGTGGAATCGGAAAAATAGCCGCTACGCCGAGGGTATTTTGCGACGTAATCGCGGTAATGGCTGAGCAGGCGAAGCCGCCAGTGGCAGAAATGGCTTTGATGTCTGCTTGAATGCCGGCACCACCGCCGCTGTCTGACCCAGCGATGGTCAACACAATAGGTGTGCCAAGGCCGTTTGGCTGAGACGTTGGGTGATTGTATTTAACAGGATTGCTGTGTGTAACAGAGTGACTAGACATATGAGCTCCTAACGGTGACGCAAGGAACTGCATAAGCCAATTTGATCAGAAGGTGTTATCTGAACGCTTTATCGAGAAGCCCAAATTGGTATATGGGACACAGTGGCAAGCACTGTTATCACAATAGTTCCCTACGCCAGTGTTAACTGAATCAGGTTCAACGGGTCTCGTGTTATACGATCTCAGCAAAAAAATGCCCCCCGACTATGATGGCAACGATGGTAACAAGATTTGGTCAAAGACTCATCATTTATTAATAATGTAAACATCGTCAATAATAATTAGAGTCTTATTTTGTTCTTAGGTATTTGTTCTTAGGTATTTGTTCTTAGGTATTTGTTCTTAGGTATTTATTATGGATTGTTTTTATGAATTATTTGCTTGGCGCTCTGTTTTATATTCACATAGCCTAAAGTGTTTTGCTAAACCTAAGCAAAATGTGGGCTAAGGTTTTTATTCCCCATTCTCTTTGTTCCATATTTTGCCCACTAAAGTTCACTCTAAAACAGTGACGGTATTTCCCTGTCGCAGAAAATAATGGTCCTGGAGCGAATCCCACCCCTTCTAATCGACACTGCTCTACTAGCTTTATACTGTCGACACTTTTATTAAGCTCAACCCATAATATAAAGCCGCCATTAGGAAAACTTACTCGAGTATCGTTAGGGAAATAACGTTTGATCACGGTGAGCATATGATCTCTTTGTTTTTCATAGCGTTGGCGCATGGTTCGAATATGTTTATCGTATTCACCGAGGCGAATGAATTGCGCAATAGCGAGTTGTGGAAGTGTTGGGCACATGGAGCTACTGACGTATTTTATGTGAGTTACCTTGTCTCGATAACGTCCTGGTGCAATCCAGCCAACTCGCATGCCAGGTGCGATAGTTTTAGAAAACGATGAGCAAAGTAGTACTCGACCGTCTTCGTCGAAGGACTTAATGGTCCTTGGGCGAGGGAAATGGTAGGCGATATCACCATAAATATCATCTTCGATAATGGCAATGTCATAGCTTTGAGCGAGTCGATAAAGACGCTCTTTTTTGTCGTCTGGCATGGTGTAGCCAAGAGGGTTATTACAGGTCGGTGTGACTAAAATAGCTTTAATTGGCCATTGATCTAGCGCGAGCTCTAAGGCTTCTAGACTGATTCCTGTTTCTGGGTGAGTGGGTATTTCCATTGCCTTAAGGTTAGCGGCTTTAATGGCCTGCATAGAACCATAAAAACTAGGTGATTCAATCGCAATAATATCCCCAGGCTCAGTCACGGCACGCAGGCAAACAGAAAGTGCTTCTTGGCAACCTGATGTGACCACGATATCGTCAGGGTGAAGTTGGCAGCCAGAAGCGCCAGCTAAGCGACATAGCTGAGTTCGTAACTCTTGAGAACCCCTGATGTCGCCATAGCCGAGGCCTAATTCTGGGCTTTTCTTAGAAAGGTCTGCCAGTGTTTTTAACAGCGGTTTTAATGTTGATACCGTCATATCTGGCATTGCATGTTGTAATTGAGCGCCTTTTTCGTCGCCGCGAATCATTAGCATATTAAAGACTTCTTCCCATTGGGATACATCAAGCGGCCGTTGAGGTGGGCGCGATACGCGAGGGAGATTATCAACACGGGGTTTTTGGACGACAAAATAGCCTGATTTTGGACGAGCTTCTACTAATATATCTTGTTCTAGTTGACGATACGCTTCTTGAACCGTCGAAATACTGACGCCATGTTCTTGGGATAATTGACGCACAGAAGGTAACTTATCACCCGGTTTATAAAAGCCTAATTCGATGTGTTCTCTTAGTCGTTTTGATAGATCTTGATATAGGCTCATGGTGTGTTCTCCTTTGCACGTATAGCTGTATTGATTCGTCGCGATATTGTAGCTGAGCCTGCGCCATCAAATTACCATACAGATATTAGAGATTGCCACCATACAGTCAAATAAAGCTTTTTCTGTATGGTTAATAAAGTGATTTTTTGAGTCTGTATTGATTTAAAGTCACTCTCTATACTAGCTACCCATACACGCAGTGCCTTTTATTATCCTAATGGATATAGGGACAAAGCTTAGAACGAACGTCTAAAGATATTAGAAATAGACGCTTAAAAGGGAGAGCAGATTATGTTGATTATTTCGTTATTGACTCACATACAACACTGTATAGAGCGCTATCAAACACGCAAAGCGCTGGACAAACTGAGTGAGCAACAAATGCAAGATATTGGGTTGAGTCATGAAAAGCGCCAAGCGGAATTATCTCAAGCCAGTTTTATTGGGGTTGTTAGCGATTTGCTTCGAACGAACTCAAAAGGAGACTTGTCGTGATTACCGATGCCTCTTTCTTTGTCACCTTGGCATTGTTTGCTTTTATTATGTCGGTGACACCCGGCCCGAATAATATGATGTTGCTGGCCTCTGGTGCGCAATTTGGTTTCCGCCGCACCTTGCCTCATATGGTGGGCATTGTATTGGGTATGGCTTCTTTATTGTTTTCAGTATTGCTTGGCTTAGGGACTTTATTTGTACTGTATCCACCGATTTATTTGGTATTGAAATGGATTGGTGGTGCTTATTTACTTTGGCTAGCTTGGAAAGTGGCAAGTGCTCCCGTAGGGCAATTATCGAATACAAAAGAACGGGCGGCTCCTATGCGCTGGTGGCAAGCGTCTCTCTTTCAATATGTGAATCCGAAAGCGTGGATGATGTCGATTGGCTGTGTCAGCTCATTTTCTTTGACTGGCGATTTGTATGTTCAATCTGGTTTTTGGATTATCGTATTTTTTGCTTGTATGGGATTTCTTGCCATAACGCTCTGGGCGTGGGCGGGCGTGACTATTCGTCGTTGGTTAACTGATGACAAGCGCCAACGAATATTCAACTATGGAATGGGATTCGCTACGGCATCGACCTTGCTGTTGATGATAGGTAATTAGATAATACTATTTTGGGTGTTAATGGATTCGACAATGAGTGAGTGGAGTATATACATCATCAAAACTCGGCTAGATACACTTTATACTGGTATTACAACCGACGTAGAGCGCCGCTTTAAAGAGCATTCTAGCGCGAATAAACGAGGTGCTCGATACCTAAAAGGAAAAGGCCCTTTAGAGTTAATGTGGCATCAAACTGTTGGTAGCAGAAGTGATGCCTCAGTATTAGAGTATCGCGTCAAGCAACTCGATAAATGTCAGAAGTTACAGCTGATTGATGGGAATATGTGTTTAGAAACGTTAACCAATAACTAGCCACATCGATATTTGCTTATCTATGTGGCTATTTTTGACGTAGGCGTCTCTTAACTTAAGAAAAACTCTTTACAGCATCAAGTACGTCTCGATAAGCCTGTTGTTCGTATTTTGCAAAGCCAGACAGGGTACGCGCTTTTACTTTGGTAAAAATAGGCTGAGTCAGGCCGGTTAAAAAGCGTGTTATTAACACATCAGTAACGACAGTGTTAGGGCTTTTGCTTTGCAGATGAGAGACAAATTCACGGACGTAAAAAGCCAGATCTTGTTGCCAATTATCCTGCTGTGAGGTGAGCGAAGTAAACGCTAGTACCTTACCTTTACAGACCGAGCAATGACCGCAATGTTCGGGGGCGTTTTGATCACCAAAGTATTTTGCTAAGTTGTGGTTTAGGCAGCGATCCAGTTGGAAAAAACGAATCATGGTCGCGATGCGTTCTATCTCTGACACCTCTTTTTCTTCGACGTACTGACTAAGCTGGTTGAGCAGTGTTTCCTGATGAAAGGCTCGAGTATTCACTTGATAGACTTCAGTCAGTCCTTTGCTTTCTAGTGTGATGGCATGTTGGTCAGCAAGATAGTCTAGTGTTTGCAATACCTCCCCTCGTGACAGACCTGCTTGCTGATAGATGGCATCAAAATTTGGACTTCCCCAAATTTTCTTATACTGAATCCCGTTTAATATCGCATCATAAGTGTTTTGCATCTCAGCGGGAATGCGTGCTTTAAAGGCAAAGCGATCGGTTTCCCATTTGAGTCGAACGTCGGCGTAATAGCTGTATTTTGGTTCTATGGCAGCAAACATTTCAAGTTGTACTAATAGGGTTTTTAACGGTAAAGAGCGAATATTAGTTTGGTTGGAAAGGCCGTACAGTTGCGTTTCCCACTGATCCGTATGCCACTGCTCATCATGAACTGTTTGTTCTTTGATTTGGCTTAACAGCGCCTCTATTTCATGGCGTTGTGGGGTATCGCCATAGACAAAGTTTTCTAAGGTGTGCAAACCATCTAAGCTCGCCAACATGACACATCGGCTTGGTAAATTGTCACGTCCAGCGCGACCAATTTCTTGACTGTAGTTTTCGATCGATTTGGGCAAATCATAATGGACCACGAGGCGGATATCCGCTTTATCGATGCCCATGCCGAAGGCAATGGTGGCGACAATAATCGGCGTCTGGCCGGTCATAAAGTCAGCTTGAATTTGACGGCGCACATCGTCTTTTAATCCCGCATGATAGGCCTTCGCAGGAAAGCTATTTGTCATCAGGGTATTGGCAATGTCTTCCGCTGTTTTTTGTTGGGTAACGTAGACAATGCTAGGGCCCGATACCTCGATAAGTACTTTTTTAAGCTCAGACATCTTGCCGTCGCTTTGTACTGGAATCAGTTCGATGTCTAAATTGGCGCGGTAAAAACCGGTTTGAGTGATGTGTTCAGGAAAAATATTGAATTTCTGCGCCATGTCCCTTTGTACTCGGCGTGTTGCCGTTGCCGTGAGAAGCAGGACCAAAGGAATTTGAAGCTCTTGCTGATAATGTGGGAGTTTTAAATAATCTGGTCGAAAATTATGGCCCCATTCAGAAATACAGTGAGCTTCATCAACGACTAACATTGAGATAGGCACTTGTTTGATAAAACGACGAAAACGCTCATTTTTAAAACGTTCCACTGAAATCATCAGTATTTTAATGTGACCGTTTTGCACGCCTTCCATGACCGCTTGGCTGTCTTCTTTGGTTTGGCTGGAATCCAAACTGGCGGCGGCGATGCCTTTGCTTCGCAAGAAGTCTAATTGATCGTGCATCAATGCAATTAATGGCGAGATAACTAAGGTCAGATTAGGCAGTTGTGTCGCTGTAAATTGATAACATAATGATTTGCCAGAGCCAGTAGGGAATACTGCTAATGAAGAGTGCCCAGCGAGTAACTGTTGAATCGTTTGCTCTTGACCTTGGCGGAATTGGTTAAAGCCAAAGAGCGCTTCTAATTTGGATTCTAATGCATTCATAGAGACATGTTTCCCCATTCTAGTTCGCAGCTTTTAAGTTCATTCAAATGATTGATCCAGTATTCATCACTGGCAAACCAAGGGAAGGCTTTGACAAAAGCAGGGTCATGCCAGCGCTCTTGCAACCAAGCGGCGTAGTGGATTATTCGAGCGCTTTTAAACACATCAATTAAACCTAGTTCACGCGTGTCAAAAGGCAAGTAAGTTTCATACCCTTCGATTATTTCGCTGAGTTGTTGCCTTGGGTTTTCCGTTTGAGTTAGGTGTAGCCACAGGTCTTGAACCGCCACACCATTTTGGCAGTCATCAAAGTCGAGAAGGTGGAATTGATCATTGTGAAGCATTAAGTTGCTGCGATGGCTATCACCATGAACTGGGCGTAACTGTGTTGGCCAGTAGATATTGAGTTGCGCTGCGCTCATCTCATGAAGGCGACTAATTTGCTTTTGATATTCTGCTTTGAGTTTCTGAGGTAAATGATCGCCCGTTAGAATACACGCGGCGGCTTGTTCGATTTGATCTAACGGCGAGACACTGATGCGATGCTTAAAAGGTGTCGACATGGCTTGATGAACTTGTCCAATCAGTTCGCCAAGTTGATACAGCTGATCAAGGTTGTCGGCTTCAGGGTGTTGTCCTGTTAATTTGGGCGAAAGAGTAAAGTGTATGTCGTTGTGATGGAATAGGGTTTTCCCTTCAAACGTCAATGGTGCGACCACTGGAATGCCTTGTGCTTGCAGAGCCAGCAAGGTCTCATGCTCCTCACCAATTTGCGCATCGTTCCAGCGCCCGGGCCGGTAAAATTTGGCGATCACCGGTGAGCTGTCTTCAATACCGACTTGATAAACACGATTCTCATAGCTGTTGAGCGGATAAATACGCGAATCACACCATAATCCTGTGGATTCTACGGCGTCTAAAATAACGTCAGGAATAAGACCTGAAAATGTGTGTGTCGCGGACATAGTGTTGGCTCTAAAAAAATCAAAGGGCAATAATAAATATGGCTGAGAGTAAGAATAATTCGTTATAGCAAAACAAAAAATGCTGACAGCCGAGCAGTGTCATTATAGCAAGATGTTTATAGCGCGTGGGGCGTTTACTGGAAGTTTTGAAAACACAGTCAGACGTTTAGCGCCTGACTGTTTTTCGGATCATGGCTCAATTACTTTCGCTGTATTGAGGTTTACTTAGTCTCACCTGTCGATGAGCTAGTGTCGCTAGAAGGCACTGGCGTACTGTCTTTATCTAGAGTATTCACTGCTTGTTTTTCTGTTACTTCCGTCTCAGCGTTAGTAGGCGTTGTGATGGTCGTGGCTTTTGCTTGAGCTGATTTTTTCGCTATTTCAAGTTGTGTGATTAAATTAGCGACTTGGTTTTGCAGCGAGGTAGCGTATGCGCTTTTATCGGCAAGCTTGGTGTTAAGAGTGTCAATCTGCTTATTCAGTATGTCCAGGTTGTTGTTTTGCTTAACAATGGTGGCTTTTAATGATTGTTGAGCGGATTGAACAGCCTGCTCATTTTTCATGCTGTCTCTGATGAATTGAACAATAAGTTCACTCTGTTTACTGAGTCTGTGGTCGCGGGAATCGACTGCGCCCAATTCGTTAGAAATAGCCAATAAGAGTTTCTCAAAACTCAAAATATAACCTTCATCGGCGCTCGGCGGCATAGCGCGTAGTTTTTTCACCGCAATAGACACTTGTTCTGCATGATTAATGGCAAACATTACAGAGTCAGCTTTTTCTTTGATTTTAGCGGTGGCTCTTGGCTCTACGGCGATAAAGGCTTGAGCGTCCATTAAGGCTGCGGAAGCTTGCGCTAATGTTTGTGGCGCAGAGTTTTTTACCAGCGCAAGTTCAAGTCTGGTTAATTTTTCTTTAGCGTCTGAAAGGTACACTTTGATGGCGGTTTTTATCTCTAAACCACGCTGTTTACCTAATAAAGTAGGCTGTGCTTTGATGGCAGCATCGGCTTTGCCTCCTGCAACTTGGTCTACTAAATGCTTCAGATCACTATCCAGCTGCTTGTAAGTAGTAGGGTAAAGTGTGTCGGCTCCAATTTCCTTTAGCTGCTTGCGGTTGGCAAACGCATCTTCAAGGGTATTGAGTGCTTGCTCTCGAATGGCTTGAGCTTGGCTTATTTCGGCAGAAAAGGTGCTTAAGTTTTCGAGTGCGGCTTCCATATTAGTTTGAGAATTGAAGAAGCCAATGTTGTCATTGGCTTCGCTTGGATCTGAAGAAAATTCAGCATAGTAGCCTTTGGCTTTATCGAGTGCTTGTCGTGCCTTGTTAACATGATCTGTTGCAAACCAATCAAGTTGACTGTCACTGGCTGAGGTCAATGTAGCAGAGGCGTTGTCGATCGATATCTTAACGGCATTTATTTCTGCGGATAATTGTGATTGAGCCGCACTATCGACTTTACTCGGTGCAGATGAGCTGCTTGGAGAAGAGGCACAGCCAGCTAACGTTAGGGTGATTGTGGCCATCATGGCTACCATTTTAACGTTGTATTTCATTACATTGTCCTTATTGCAGAATAGTATAAAGCGATATCACGAGTCGTATCGATCAATAAAATGGTTTTGTTGTCAGTTTCTAAACAAAACAATGACACTTTACTGAAGGGCGTAATAGTAGCTACCTGCAGCGGGCAAGTATAGGAGGTACTGATAATTCTAGCGAAAAAGGTATATGAGAAGGGGAGTTGTGCATGGAAAAGGAAAAAAGATCCTCATTTTAGTAGGCTACTGATAATACATTTTTTAGCAAAATAATTGAGCCCTTCTTGGGCTCATTCTTACTTGCTTTTGCTGTGATATCTTCTCCTAACTCGCCAATTTTTTATTGATAAACCAGTGTTTTTGCAGTTGGCTTAAGTAGTAAAGTAGCGCAACAATAGCGACCAAAATAATCTCGTAATGCCCTTCAGGATAGCCGCCATTATGAAACGGTAAGGTCAGCGCACAATAAAGAGGTACCGTCATCGCTACCCATTGGCTGAGCGCTGATTGGCAAAAGTGATAACGCTTAGCTAGCATGTAACAGATAAGTCCACAAAGTAAGCCGATAGCCCCACCAACAAAGACATCTATAGGCCAATGAGCCCCTACCATTACTCGGCTCAGCATGACCATCATAAGAACGAAAATAACTCCGATTCTCTGCTGTTTATTTTTTGCAACAACTAAGAAAAACGAGGCAATCACACCTGCGGTGGCGGAGTGGCCAGATGGAAAGCTATGTGTTCGCAATAAATTTCCGACGAGGTGAAAGCTATTTTCGGGTAATACCCCGCCTGGCCGAGCCATTGCGAAAAAAGATTTCATTCCGTGGGTGATAAATGTTGTTGGAATAATGGCTATTATGGTTGCTGACAATAGTTTTGGGTGGACGTAAACAATAAACAAAAGCAACGCGATAGCGACTTGAGTATCTCCCAATAAAGTGATGAAGGAGCAAACCACATTCGGTAGCTTACTGCCAAGTGTGTTTAGTGTGTAAAAACCTGCATGATATCCATTAGTAATCCAAAGCAGTATAGCGAAAATTAAAAATGTGATACTGGTACCAATAATGAAACGAAAAGGAATGTAATGGTGCTGACTTGTTTCCTTATTCGATAGTAAATGATAACGAAATAGCTGAGATACCTTCATGATTGAGTGTCTCCATAATATATAAGCAAATGTTTAATGCTTTTGAAAAATAGAGAGTAATCTCACCAATGTGAAATTTTAATAAACATTTTTTGCGTTTTTAATGCTTATTTTGAAGGTGGGTGTTTATAAATATTTTTTATTTAAAATAACATCAACTGAAAGGGCATCGCTTGGTGAGTGTGTTGTAAATAGTAGAATTTTTTTGAGGTTAAAGCGGTAGATAAAAAAACCATCACTTCATGTTACGCCAAAGTGATGGTTTTTAGGTACATAAACAAAAGCCGCTTTATTATGTAAGCTTAGAGTGGCTGTGTTGCGTTACTACTGCGTGAAAGGGCGATCGCCATCTTCATCTTTTATACGAGTCGGTAAGCCCATCTCGTTCAACAAACCTAAGAAAGGTCTTGGGTCAAGTTGCTCGACGTTGCGCATTTCTTTTGCGTCCCAAGTGCCGTTGGCAACGAGGATAGCAGCGGCAACAGGCGGAACACCCGCGGTATAAGAAATACCTTGGCTGCCAACTTCATTGTAAGCGTCTTTGTGATCCGCTACGTTGTAGATAAAGACTTCTTTTTCTTTACCGTCTTTGATGCCTTTCACTACATCGCCGATGCAAGTTTTACCTGTGTAATCTGGCGCCAAAGAAGAAGGATCAGGAAGTACTGCTTTAACCACTTTAAGAGGAATAACCTCTAGGCCTTCTGCGGTTTTCACTGGTTGCTCAGAGAGTAGACCTAAGCTTTTAAGAACCGTGAAGACATTGATGTAATGCTCACCAAAGCCCATCCAGAAACGTACGTTTGGCACGTCTAGATTTTGTGAAATCGAGTGTACTTCGTCATGGCCTGTCATGTAAGCGGTTTGCTTACCAACGACAGGAAGGTCGTCTGTTCGACTGATCTCGAACATTTTATTTTCTTGCCACGCACTTTTTTGCCAAGAGTAAACACGACCGGTGAATTCACGGAAGTTGATCTCTGGGTCGAAGTTAGTCGCGAAGTATTTACCGTGGCTACCGGCATTAATATCAATGATATCGATGTCGCTAACGCTGTCGAAATAGTGGTTGTAAGCTAATGCTGCATAAGCATTTACTACACCTGGATCAAAACCTACGCCAAGAATTGCGGTCACGCCTTTGTCTTTACATAACTCGCGGCGTTTCCATTCGTAGTTTGCATACCATGGTGGTGTTTCACAGATTTTCGCTGGATCTTCATGGATCGCGGTGTCTAAGTAAGCCACACCGGTTTCGATGCAAGCTTCAAGAACCGACATATTAATGAAAGCAGAACCAACATTAATAACGATTTCAGACTCTGTGTCGTTGATCAGTTTGACAGTGGCTGGTACATCAAGAGCATCAAGAGCAAATGCTTGAATGCGGCCCTCGACTTTCATGCTGCCTTTTTCTAAGACACTGGCTACAATATCGTCGCATTTCGCAACGCTACGGGAAGCAATTGCGATATTGCCCAGTGTGTCATTGTGTTGGGCGCATTTGTGGGCTACAACACGAGCCACGCCTCCGCCACCGATAATTAGAACATTTTTTTTCATAGTAACTCTCTCCAAAATAAAAAGTGTGAACCGTCTTAACTTGTGATCAAGAAAGGTTCTGCACAAAGTCGTTATAGTCGAATTCCCTCACGACCTCGATGCTGCCATCCAATTGGCGTATGGCAATAGACGGCATCTTAACACCGTTAAACCAGTTCTTTTTCACCATGGTGTAACCGGCCGCGTCTTGAAAAGACAAACGGTCACCCACTTGCAATGCTTTATCGAACTTGAATTCGCCAAAAATATCGCCGGCTAAGCAAGACTTGCCGCAAACCATGTATTCATGATCGCCGTCGCATGGTGCCATTTTAGCGTTTTCGCGATAGATTAATAAGTCCAGCATGTGTGCTTCAATTGAGCTGTCTACCACGGCCAAGTTTTTACCGTTAAATAAGGTATCCAATACAGATACTTCTAGGGTTGTGCTGTTAGTAATCGCCGCTTCACCAGGCTCAAGGTAAACCTGTACTTGGTAGGTATCTGCGAAGGCTTTAAGGCGTTGGCAGAATTGATCCAGTGGATAATTCTCACCAGTAAAGTGAATACCGCCGCCTAGGCTGACCCATTTCATTTGTTTAATCAAATGGCCAAAGCGAGTTTCAATGTGAGTCAACATCTCATCAAAGCGCTCAAAACTGTTGTTTTCACAGTTGTTATGGAACATGAAACCGGATATTTGTTCGATAACAGTGGCGATTTTTTCTGGATCCCATTCGCCTAAACGACTAAATGGACGCGCTGGGTCGGCAATAATAAAGTCAGAGGTACTGACTTGAGGGTTCACTCGTAGACCGCGAATGTGGTTTTCGCTGACGTCTTTAAAACGTGTTAATTGGCCGATTGAGTTGAACAAAATCTTATCGCTGTTGGCGAGAACGTCTTCGATTTCATCGTCAGTGTAAGCCACGCTGTAAGCGTGAGTCTCACCTCGGAATTTCTCTTTGCCTAATTTCACTTCATACAAAGAAGAAGACGTGGTGCCGTCCATGTACTCTTGCATTAGATCAAATACAGACCAAGTCGCGAAACATTTAAGCGCCAAAAGAGATTTGGCGCCAGACTGTTGGCGCACGTAAGCAATCTTCTCTAAATTCTTCAGAAGACTGGCTTTATCAATGAGATAATATGGTGTCTTGATCATGGCAAGGGCCCATTTTTGAAAAGGCGTATTCTAGAGCAAAAATGGGGGCGTTTTCTAGCAAGATTTTGCTATTTTACTACTTCATCTTTGCGCAAAAATTATTTATGAAACCGAATGTGAGCTAAAATTCGGTTTTGGTGTTTTTAAGCGTTAGGTCAAGTTGTGATTAAACTAAGCAAATAAGACAAAATATCATCATCTTCCAATTTCCTCTTGAGAAATCATCTTGCTCCCCTACAATGCCGCCTTCTCTTGCCATTTAACGTGGTTTAATTCATGGGTTTTGTTGCCATTTAGCGCATTTCCTTGCACTTATTTGTCGGTAAGTGCATTACCTTTTTAGGAATATATTGACATGAATGCGGTTGTTGTAGGTGTTGCCTTAATGCTGATCTTAAGTGTGGCACGTTTAAACGTAGTGATTTCGTTGTGTGTGAGTGCTATCACGGCAGGTTTAGTCGGCGGAATGAGCTTACTTAAAATTACCCAAGTATTTGAACAAGGGCTAGGAGAAGGGGCGGTAATTGCATTAAGTTATGTGATGTTGGGAGCCTTTGCTGTTGCGATTTCTCGTTCAGGGTTAACAGATTGGCTAGCGCATAAAATTATTGCCATGATCAATCGTTCTCCAACACCGAGGCACGTTGCTTTGATGCGAACTTTAGTTTGTACCGTCCTTTTACTGATGGCAATAATGAGTCAAAATTTGATTCCTGTGCACATCGCCTTTATTCCCATTTTAGTACCGCCTCTGCTGCACGTAATGACCTATTTAAAGTTGGATCGTCGCTTAGTAGCCTGTGTTTTAACGTTTGGCTTAGTCACTCCCTATATGGTCTTGCCAGTCGGTTTTGGTGGTGTATTCCTTCATCAGCTGCTTGCTAGTAATCTAGCAGCTAATGGCCTGAAGATAGACCCAAGTAAGATTGCACCAGCTATGTGGCTACCGGCAACTGGGATGGTTATTGGCTTATTAATAGCTGTTTTTATTAGTTATCGTAAGCCTAGAGAATATGAAGAGTCGGAAGATGAATTTGATATTCAATCTCTGGTTTTACCTAGTCGCAGCGCTATTATTGTGTCTTTTATTGCTATTGTCGTGGCATTGGTAACACAGCTGTATACTGGTTCGATGATCTTCGGGGCACTAAGTGGTTTGGCGATGTATTTCATCACTGGACAGATTAGTTGGAAGCAATCACAAACGGTCTTTACGGGTGGTGTTGAGTTGATGGCCATGATTGGCTTTATTATGATCAGTGCTGCTGGTTTTGCCGCTGTTATTCGTGCAACAGGTGAAGTGAATTCGCTTGTGAATGTTCTAGGTGGCTGGATGGGCTCAAACCAAGCGGTAGCTTCTGCAAGTATGTTGCTGGTGGGTTTGATTGTAACCATGGGCATTGGGTCATCATTCAGTACGATTCCTATTATCGCGACGATTTATACGCCATTGGCCATGCAGTTAGGGTTTAGTCCGATCGCAATTGTTGCTTTGGTTGGCACCGCCGCCGCATTAGGTGATGCAGGCTCGCCCGCTTCGGATTCCACGTTAGGACCAACTTCTGGCTTAAATGCCGATGGTCAGCATGACCATATTCGCGACAGTGTTATACCAACTTTCTTGCATTATAACTTGCCACTTTTAGTTATGGGTTGGGTGGCTTCCTTAGTGCTTTAACGTGCTATTAATGCAAACAGAGCATAGGGCGATGCTTTGAGTGCATGTAGCTAAGGTATTTAGGTTTTCATTTTTTAACGTGGCTGCTTCTCATAATGATAGAATGCAGCCTTGATGTCTCTCAATGGTTAAGGAAATCTGCTCTATGTTGAATTTAGTTATTGGTTTGGTTATTTTCTTTGGGTTGCATTCTATTCATATTTTTGCCCCAGAATGGCGTGACCGCAACATGGCGAAAAGTGGTGCAATGCGCTGGCGTATTCGTTTTGGGTTAATATCACTGTTGGCCATTGCCTCAATTATTATTGGTTATATGCAACTGCGACCGTCTCCAATTTGGCTTTGGTATCCACCGGCTTGGACTCATCAAATATCAGCGGTACTAATGTTGATCTCTTTCTACTTTGCTGCGGCCGCGATTATTCCTGGCACTAAAGTGAAATCAATGATCGGGCATCCTTTGTTAATTGCTATTAAAGTGTGGGCACTGGCGCATTTAATAAGTAATGGCACATTAGCTGATGTGATTCTGTTTGGTAGTTTTTTGATTTGGGCTATCGTTAGTTTTGCCGTTGCACGTCGTCGTGATCGAGCTGCGGGTGTAGAAAAGCCAATCTATATTGGCGTTCATATGGATTTGGCTGCTTTTGTACTGACTATGGTTTGTTGGTTCGCTATGGTATTTTTCTTACATAAATTATTAATCGGTGTTTCTCCACTGGTTTAATCTATTGCGAAATTTTGTCTATAAACCTTCCATTAGTTTGCCTAATGGGAGGTTTTTTTATGTGTATAGAAAATGAACAATACTAGAGCGTAAACGTGTTGAAATTGTTGTTAACTGTCATGCTCGTATTAACACGCTTATTATAGGCTTACATTTTTGGCGTTTTTCAACGCAATAGATTGCTGACAGCTTTTACTTGAATGTGTTATCTTCCGCGCCCTTTTTGGTTGTAAAGATAGGCAGTGGCTTAACATGATTTGTGGATTTGATTACGGTACATCGAACTGTGCAATCGGTATTGAACAAGATGACGCGGTTCGACTGGTGCCTCTTGAAGGCACAAATACTTTTTTACCTTCTACTCTTTATGCGCTTGATAGAGATTTAATTTCTGAATCAGTCGCTCGCAATCTTACCGATCCTCAGGCGAGAGAATTATTCGTTGAGCAGCGTCGATTGATTCTATCCCGAGCACAGCGTGTGCGCCGAGAAGAAGACATTGCGAACGATGAGCAAACGTTATTCTTTGGGCGCGCCGCCTTTGCTGAATACTATCAGTGGCCGGAAGACGGCTATTTCGTAAAATCACCAAAGTCTTTTTTAGGCGGCAGTGGGCTTCGTGAGCAACACATCCACTTTTTTGAGGATGTCGTCACTGCGATGATGCAAAACATCAAGCAACAAGCTGAGAAAAACCTAGGTGAAGAAATTACGCATACAGTTATCGGTCGGCCTGTTAACTTTCAAGGCATCGATTCCGAAGCGAGTAATCGGCAAGCGCTTGATATCCTAACGATGGCAGGCAAGCGAGCCGGTTTTAAAGAAATCGAATTTCTTTATGAGCCGATTGCAGCAGGGTTGGATTTTGAAGCGAAAATGACGCAAAACCAAACTGTGTTGATCGTCGATATTGGTGGTGGTACAACCGATTGTGCCATGGTGAAAATGGGCCCAGATTTTTCTTCTAAAGAAGATAGAACGGCTGACTTTCTAGGTCATACTGGAGAGCGAATTGGCGGTAATGACCTAGATATTCGTGTTGCGGGCAAGCATCTTATGCCTTTGTTTGGCATGGAGTCTAATTTAAAAACCAGCTTACCCATGCCGACACAAATTTATTGGAATGCGGTTACCACCAATGATGTAACCGCACTCGCGACGTTTAACAGTTTAGAAACCAAGCTGCAGATTGAACAATTACGTTTAGACGCTGTTGAACCAAAACTTTTAGAACGTTTTTTGCATCTTCGTGAGGAAAAACATAACTATCATTTGGTTCGCAACGCTGAAGAAGCGAAGATTGCACTGTCTGATCAGCAAGAGCATGATGTGTTGCTGGATTATATTGAAAAGGGCCTAAATCGTCGTATTTCTCGTGAGCAATTTTCTCATTCAATACAGCCACCGTTAGAAAAAATGCTTTCTTTAATGAGCGAATCAATTAAGCAAGCGGGCGTGCAACCTGATGTGATTTATATGACCGGTGGTTCGGCAAAATCACCTATTATCAGAGAGGCAATCCAAAAAAGAATAGGGGATGTTCCTGTTTTAGATGGAGACCACTTTGGTAGTGTCGCGGCGGGATTAACCGTTTGGGCGCAGCGTCTTTTTCGCTAATACGCATTGTAGTAGATAAATAAAATTGAATGGAATCACGAGCAAGGTGTCGTGCTTTCATTTATAGCCTTACGATGAATTTTTTACATTGTATACTCATGACTAAATTCGTAGGCTTTGCGAATCTGCTCATATTATGAGCAGTACGAATAAAGGTGTCAGTTTGACTGATTAAACGGGAAACGAGTGCGCTTCAGGACGAAGCTAATCTGGTACTGCCCCCGCAACGGTAAATAAGTTAGGACATCACGCTTGCTCTCACTGTGAAAATGGGAAGGGACAAGTTACTGCTTATGAGTCCGGAGACCGGCCTTTATTTTTTATGTTTTTTGCCAAGCAAAAAACGATTAATTGAAATCATACGGGTGAGTATGAAACATTTATTGGAGGCACATCGTGCATATTGAACCAGGCGTCGTTACCGGCGTAAAAATTGTTTTGAGTTACGCAACAGCATTTGCAGCATTAGGACTTTCCGCTAAATCTTCGATTGAAGCGATTCGTGAAAATGGCCTCATTAACTTGTTAGGAAGAAGTGTAATAACAAGCGCTTTAGTACTCTTCTTTTTTCAGGTGTTACCTCATCAAGCAGTCGGTGTATCAGAAGTGCATCTTATTCTTGGATCGACTTTATTTTTGATTTTTGGACCCGCTGCGGCATCCATTGGTCTATTTATGGGGCTACTAATTCAAGGTGTATTTTTCGCACCGTTTGATCTGCCCCAATATGGCATGAATGTGACAACCTTGCTTGTGCCGCTCTTTGCGATGGCCGCTGTGTCACGTCGTATTATCTCTGAACGTACTGCTTATGTAGACATTCGTTATACACAAGCGCTGAAACTGTCTTTGACTTATCAAGGTGGTATTGTTTTGTGGGTCGCGTTCTGGGCCTTCTACGGACAAGGTTTTTCTGCGTCTAATGTTTCTTCTGTGGCCAGTTTTGGTATCGCTTATTTGAGCATCGTATTGGTTGAGCCGATTCTTGATCTTATTATATTGGCGGGTGCAAAAGGACTAAAACGCCTTAAGTATTCACGTTTGGTTGAACGTCGTCTCTTCAATTAAGATAAGTATTTGACTCTTATATAGGCGTTCTTATTACGCGCCCATCATAAAATGAAGATAAAGCGCCTAATGTTGATTTTAACATTGGGCGTTTTTTTTTGAGTTAAATCACTATCGCTAAAAAATAAACTTACCGCTCGAGAGTTAAGTGCTTGGCTCGCGACCTTGCTCGCACACGAAATCTAAAAAGGCTTGGTTCGCTTGAGAGAGATAAGCGCCTTGTCGCCAAGCGATGGCTAAGTCGAGCCAGATAGGCGGATCAAAAGGTCGAGTGATTAAGTCGTCATCACTTTCGACCACCATACTGAGAAGAGTCGACACACCAAAACCTTGTTGAGTGATGGATTTAATCAGTGGAATTAAGTTTGTTTCGAAGCCTATCTTGGGGATTTTACCCGTTTCCTTGGCGAGTCTATCTACCACGCGACGATGAAAATAGCCTTCTTTAAACATGACTAATTCTTCGTCAAAAAAAGCGTCTGGTGTAATGCTATCTAGTTGACTGAAATGATGATCTTTAGCAATGGTGACGCGCATTTCTTCTTTCAGTAGGCGGTGTGTTTCTAAACCATTAGGTAAGGTTTCAGCAACGATAACACTTAAATCCAGCTCGCCTTGTTCTAACATCCTTTGCAGCTGCCAAGTACCACCTTCAACGACTTTTAGGTTAATGGTTGGATGACGGTGACGAAAGGCCATTAGGATCGGAGGGAAATAGTAAGATCCCAGCATACCTGGAATGCCCACACGAACTTCTCCTTGGCTCAAGCCTTTAAGCTCATTCATTTCTAATAAGGCATCATCGGTGGCTTGGACAATTTTTTCAGCATGCAGCAGGAGGCGTTTGCCTTCATCCGTTAGACTTATTTTACGATCAGCACGATGGATTAAGGTCAAACCCAATTCTGTTTCTAGTTTTTTGATCGCCATACTGACCGCAGGTTGAGCAACATTTAATTGTTCGGCAGCTCGTGTGAAACTGGCGGTTTTCGCAATCGCGAGAAGGTACCTTAATGGTTTTATGTCCATCAATATATTTGATCCAATTAATAAATAAGATATATTTTATTGATAATTAGACTCAGAGTATAGTGGCCAGCATTATCAGGCATTCAGTGTGTTTTTCTTCTGTGCACTTTCCCTTCAGCACACTAATATCTTGGGGTAGAACGTGATCGAAGTTGGCAGTAATGTTTTTTGGCGTGGCACGCTCGCATTGGTGATTGGCTCCTTTATGGTATTTGCCAATGTGTATGTTACTCAGCCACTTTTGCCAATGATTGCCAAGGAATTTAACATTAGTCCTTTGCAAGCGACGGCCAGTTTTACTATTACCACCTTAACCCTAGGGATTTCGTTGTTGTTCTATGGACCAATCTCGGATGCCTTTGGTCGAAAGGGTATTATGGTAATGACCATGGTTGGCATCACGCTAACCACCTTATGCCTTTCTTTTGTCCAAAGTTATGAGTCGCTTTTATTACTGCGCGGGCTTCAAGGATTTTTCTTAGCTGGACTACCCGCTATGGCGGTGGCGTATTTAGGCGATGAATACACTCCTGAGGCATTGATGGTTGCCGTAGGTCTTTATATAAGCGGAAACACGCTCGGTGGCATCGGTGGACGCTTGATTGGTGGTTTTGTTGGCGAGTGGTTAGGGAGAGCTTCTACCTTTGGTGTGATGAGTGTTATTAGTCTTATCTGTATGACCGCGTTTATTATACTGTTGCCTAAGTCTCAAGGTTTTGAACCTAAGCCTTTGCGGGTGTCACATATTGTTTCTAATATGTTGGGACATTTAAAAAATCGTCGCTTAATTACGTGTTATTTCATCGGCGGCTTTAGCTTTTTTATTTTTATTAATCAGTACAGCTATATCACTTTTGTGCTTGAAGAAGCGCCTTACCATTTATCATCCAAATACATTGGCATGTTATTTCTTACCTATTTATCAGGCACACTAGGGTCTGCTATTTCGGGGCGTTTAGCAAAACGTTGGCCGCAGCCAAATATTATGGTGTTAGGAACCTGTATTTTAATGTTAGGTTCTTTAGTGACCTTAGGGGGGTCGCTTTGGGCGATTATTTTAGGGTTATTAATTAACAGCTTTGGTTTTTTCTTGTGCCATTCGACAGCCAGTAGTTTTGTCAGTCGTAATGCGAAATTTGCGAAGGCCAGTGCATCGTCGTTGTATCTCGTTTTTTATTATTTAGGGGCGAGTATCGGCGGTTATTACCTAGACCCCTTTTGGCGAGCGGATGGTTGGTTAGGTGTGGTAATAGGGTCATGGATTGTATTGGTGTTAGTTGCCTGTGCTGGAGTCAGCCTAATTAGGCTTAATAAATCACAGAGCAATTAATGTATTCGATTACTTTAATGTGCTTCTTCAGCGTTATCTTTCCCTGTTATTTGCGGAAAGTCTTCTTTGTTATATCGTGATATCGCCTTGTATATGACGTACTCTAATGGA
Source organism: Marinomonas flavescens (assembly GCF_004352835.1). Classification (GTDB taxonomy): domain Bacteria; phylum Pseudomonadota; class Gammaproteobacteria; order Pseudomonadales; family Marinomonadaceae; genus Marinomonas; species Marinomonas flavescens. Next base: position 28,302 of record NZ_SJSB01000001.1, read on the forward strand.
CTTATTAATAAAAATTATTTTAAAGTAATTTCTACTTTATTATTTCTCTTGTCTTATTCCTTAATTTTAGGAGCTCAGTAATGGATGTTTTGTCCTCATTAGCTACGTTCACCATTCATTGGGGGGCTATTCTTTTTCTCTTTTTATTATTAGCAGCCGTTGTTTCTATTGGTGTTATGTATTGGGTCGATGTACATCAAACCGCGCATACGATTCGTCGAAATTATCCTGTGGTTGGTCGTTTTCGCTACGCTTTTGAGCATTTAGGAGAGTTTTTTCGCCAGTACTTTTTTGCCTTAGATCGTGAGGAGAGACCGTTTGACCGAGCGGAGCGTTCATGGGCTTATCGAGCGGCCAAGAAAGTCGATACGACGATTGCTTTTGGCTCGACACGATCGTTAGACACACCGGGGGATATTTTTTTCCTCCACTGTGCATTCCCAACATTAGACGAAGATGCGGTTCAAGCGAAAGAGATTTGCATCGGAGAATTTACCGCTAAGAAACCTTATCGCACTAATTCTGTGGTTAATATTTCTGGTATGAGCTTCGGCGCCTTATCCAAACCAGCGGTACAAGCTTTATCTCGAGGCGCTCGAAAAGCGGGTATTTGGATGAATACTGGCGAGGGTGGTTTGTCGCCTTATCATTTAGAAGGTGGTTGTGATTTGGTCTTCCAAATAGGCACTGCAAAATATGGTGTTCGTAATGATGAGGGGCATTTAGACGACAGTAAATTGGCCAAAATTGCGGAACACCCAACGGTTCGCATGATTGAAATTAAAATGAGTCAAGGTGCTAAACCGGGTAAAGGGGGAATGCTACCTGGTGCTAAAGTGACTGAAGAAATTGCACATACTAGGGGTATTCCAGTAGGTCGGGATTCAATTAGCCCTAATGGTCATACGGACATTAAGTCAATCGACGATTTATTAAACATGATTCATCATGTTCGTACCGTTACCTCGAAACCCGTTGGCTTTAAAATGGTGGTAGGGGATTTAGGCTTTTTTGAAAAAATGTGTGAATTGATCCATAAAAAAGGCATCGATTATTGCCCAGATTTTATTACCATTGATAGCGCAGATGGCGGCACTGGCGCGGCACCTCAACCTTTAATGGATTATGTCGGCATGCAGCTACGAGAAAGTTTACCTTTAGTGGTAAATATCATCACCTCATATGGGCTGCGTCGATACATTAAAATCATCTCGTCAGGCAAGCTTGTGGTGCCAGGTAAAGCGGCTTGGGCACTTAGTGCCGGTGCTGACTTTATTGTAACGGCGCGTGGCTTCTTGTTTTCACTAGGGTGTATTCAAGCGCTACAGTGCAATAAGAACACTTGTCCTACGGGCATTACAACGCATAACCCAGATTTACAAAAAGGCTTAATGCCTCAAGAAAAGTCTGAGCGAGTTGCTAATTACGCCGATGGTTTACTCCACGGTATTGGTTTAATCGCCCATTCTTGTGGTGTGAAAGAGCCAAGAGAACTAAACCGCTCCCATGTACGTATTATTGAAAATCAGAGCCGTTCACATCTTTTCTCTGAAGTGAATCCTATGCCACACGTTAGGCCTGAGTTCATTAACATGGTTGGCTTTCAAGATGAATCCGTGTCAGCTGAAGAGCGATTACAGTAGAGGGACAGAATGAAACAGCACACTATTTTTGTTGCTAATGTAAGTGATGCAGCCGCTTATTATGGGGCTGTCTTTGGGCTTGTTGTTGAAAGTGAAGAGGGTCACCTAGATGGGCAAGTTCGATTGTCCTCTAAACGCTCTGAAAACCTAAACGCTCAGCTTGTGCTTGTTGAACATGAGAAAGCCCCGGAAGCCTCTTTATCCAATAAATCGGCGCAGACGATCGAATGGTATAGCTCTCAATTTTGGGAGGATTACCATAATTTTCCGGCATTCGGAGTCGTGTTTGAAACATTGCCTAAAGATCAGAATAATCAGAACCATGTCATCTTCTTTGATGCTTATGGTGTGCAATGGGCTTTGAAGTAAACGGTTGAGTCTATTTTTGACTGGCGCCATTAGCAAGATAAAGAAGTCGGTGTTTACTTTTTAGGTCAGTACTGTATTTTCTAGCAGAGTCTATTTTATTAATGGCTGCGTTTTTGACGTAGCCATTTCTTTTGCTAGGAGCCGCTATGACTGCTTTATTTCATTATGCGTATCATGTGACATCACTGGACGCGACTCGGGATTTTTATACACAGGTATTGGGATGCACCGAAGGGCGTAGTACAGATACTTGGGTAGATTTCGACTTTTATGGTCATCAATTATCACTTCATTTAGGCACGCCCAGCCCTATCTCAAATACCGGAAAAGTGGGTGATCATCTTGTTCCCATGCCTCATTTTGGTTTGATACTAGCGCTCGATGAATGGCAAAAAGTGGCTAAACGACTAACCGAAGCTAATGTGCCTTTTGACCTTGCGCCTAGCGTTCGATTTGCCGGTTTGCCAGGCGAACAATGGACGATGTTTTTTAAAGATCCGAGTGGCAATGCCATTGAATTAAAAGGCTTTAAAGATCTAGCTCAGGTATACGCGAAATGATTCCATTTGTCAGTCGTGCTTCACAAACCGAGCAAGATGCGTGGATAGCCACGCTTTCTAAGGCCTTGCCAGAAGAAGTGATCGTCGCTTTTGAGACGCTTAGTTGTGAGCAAAAGCAAGCTTGTGATGTTGCTATAGTGGCGAATCCTAATCCAGCGTCATTGCTCGAACTTCCTAATTTGAAATGGGTTCACAGTGTTTGGGCTGGGGTTGAGGGTATGATTGCAGAACTTGATTCTCCAAATTTTTCAATTGTCCGTTTGGTGGATCCGCAGTTAGCCAAAACAATGTCTGAAGCGGTCTTAGCGTGGAGTTTGTTTCTGCATCGTGACATGCCTACGTACCAAGCACAGCAAAGCCGTAAGGAATGGCATCAACGAGCTATGGTTCGCGCTCAGGATCGCCGCATTGGTGTATTGGGGTTAGGGGAGCTAGGGAAAACCAGTGCGCTACGCCTCAAAGAGAATGGCTTTACTGTCGCAGGTTGGAGTCGGAGTGCAAAAAATATTACAAGTATTCAGTGTTTTGATGGTGAGCAAGGGCTTTATAAGCTGTTACAGCAGAGTGATATTCTTGTTTGTTTACTACCGTTGACGGATCAAACTAGAGGACTTTTGAATAAAACAACGCTTGCTTGTTTACCCAAAAATGCGAGTATTATTAACTTCGCCCGTGGTGCTATTATTGATGATGCGGCCTTATTGGCAGCGTTGAATCAAAACATTAACCATGCTGTTTTAGATGTGTTTTCTCAAGAACCTTTGTCATCAAAAAACGGATATTGGGAGCATCCTCAAGTAAGTGTATTGCCTCATATTTCGGCACCGACTCACCCAGATAGCGCCAGTCAGATTGTCGCAAACCATATTCGAACTTATCGAGAGTTTGGCACAGTGCCACAAGCTGTTGTCCTTCCCCGAGGCTATTAGGCTGATATGAGCTTGTTTTGGGTGTCTTTCTAGAAGCGCTTTATTAAAAAAATTAACACAAAAAATGTAAATAAAAGAGAAGTGAAATGCCGCATTGTATTATTGAATATAGCCAAAACCTAGACCAAGAAGTGCCCCCTGCGGATTGGTTGGAAACGGTTAAGGTTGCGTGTCTAGCGTCTGGGCTTTTTGATGAATCAGACATTAAATTGCGCGGCTTTCCCTATAAGAATTTTATGACGGCAGGAAAGGAAGATGCGTTTGTTCATGTCACTATTCGTATGTTGTCTGGTAGGACAGTTGAGCAGAAAAGAGCACTCTCTCATCTCGTATTGGAAGCACTAACGCAGTTTTCTTTAGTGGACGTTAGCTTTACGGTTGAAGTCTGTGAAATGGAACGCGATACTTACGCCCGCAAAGTCATTCTATCTTAATCAAGATGCACTAGCTTAATGGCTGTTGCTATAGGGTAAGGAAATATATCATGAAAGTTATGTTGTTATGGGCGCTATTTTTTCCAGCGATACTTTACGCTCAAGTTGATACAAGTGTGCCATCTAACGACAGTACCGCATCAGTAGATGATCGTACTATGTTAAACAATGATGGCACCAAGATGTCTTCAAGTATGACGACAGACGATCAGGGTGGTTCTCAGGATGTTAATAATACCGAGAATGTTAATAATACTGAGAGCTATACGCCTGAAGAGCCTAAAGTGCCTGAACCGACTTCCAAACGGGCGCAAGAAGCGGATGGACTTTTACAGCAACGCGCGTCACGAGAAGTCTCCACGTCCAACAACCCTTTTGTTTTGACACCACATCGACCTAATTATTTTTTACCGATAACATTTAATCCTCATCCGAATGAAAGCGCTTTTTTAGGTGATAAAGCGAACAATGAAGACCTAGATAAAGTGGAATTTAAGTTTCAACTTAGCTTTAAATTTCCTGTCGCGTATAACATTGTTGGTAGGAATACGAGCTTGTGGTTTGCCTATACACAGCAATCCTATTGGCAGGCCTATAATGGCGCGATCTCGGCTCCTTTTCGCGATACTAACTATGAGCCTGAAGTTTTCATTGTTACTCAGCCAAAAAGTGGTTTTTTGAATATAAAGCCTAGCAATATCAGTTATGGTTTTGACCATCAATCTAATGGTCAGTCTGATCCCTTATCGCGCTCTTGGAATCGTCTCTATGTTGATTTTACGTTTGAAGATGGGAATACGGCTTATTCGATAAAGCCTTGGTACCGTATTCCTGAAAGTAAGGACGAAGACGATAATCCGAATATAGAAAAATATTTTGGTTATGGCGAATTTAGAGTATTTCATGCCATTGATGATTACAGTATTGATGTAATGCTGCGTAATAACCTTCGCTCTTCTGAGAATAAAGGGGCGGTAGAGGTTGGCTTTACTTTTCCTCTGTGGGGAAAATCGAGAGGTTATGTTCAGTACTTTAATGGCTATGGTCAGTCCCTTCTTGGCTACGATCAGTCGTCTCAAACACTGGGTGTCGGCATTATGCTTACTAACTGGTTTTAACTTCTCACCACCAATCTATTGGTAAATGAGTTTCTACAAAACAACTTTAACGCCTTGCTGATCAGCAGGGCGTTTTTTCATCGTCATAAAGTTGTCATGTAACTGCAGTCTAAATGACATTTGACTATCTTATGTTGAAAGCATGTTCAACCAGAAAGGTGGTGAAATGAATATTCTTCAAAATATACACGCTGTCGATGTACATGCTTTTTATTGGTGTATGGCACGTAAACATCGCATTGCCATGGCAAGAGTAAGTCGAGCGATTTCTTTTAGTGCCGATGGGCCGCTTTATGTTCTGATCGCGTTTTCATTATGGGTCTTTGGGTTCGAGACCTTGGCTTACGCCATCGTGCTGGGTTTTATTCTTGAGCGTTGTGCATATCTTATTTTAAAGCGAGGTTTTAAGCGTAATCGCCCAGAAGAGGCTCTGGATAACTTTAAAAGCTTTATTGTGCCATCTGACCAGTTTTCATTTCCTTCTGGGCACACTTCAGGGGCTTTTTTTATCGCTTATTGTTTGAATGAAGCGTTTCCTGATTTTGGGCTTTATCTTTATATTTGGGCTGCACAAGTTGGCTTGTCGCGTATTTTTCTCGGCGTTCATTTTCCTACGGATACCGTGATGGGCGCCTTGCTTGGCTCTGGTTGTGCGGCATTAATGATTGGGGTTTTAGTATGAAAATACTTTACGGTGTTCAAGGGACGGGAAATGGTCATATTTCACGTGCACGTTCGATGGCGGCAGAATTTAAGTTAGCTGGCATTGAGGTTGATTTTATTTTTTCAGGTCGTTCAAAATCTGACTATTTTGATATGGAAATCTTTGGGAATTACCGTTTTTTTAAAGGGCTGAGTTTTGTCTCTAAAAATGGACAATTGGATTTTATATCCACTTGCAGAAAAGCGAATCTCTTCACCTTGTTTAAGGATGTTCGTGAGCTAAATACGCGCGGTTATGATTTGGTGATTACCGACTTTGAGCCTGTAGTAGCGTGGGCTGCTAAACGACAGGGAACACCTTGTCTTGGCTTTGGGCATCAGTATGCTTTTAGTCATAATATTCCTCGTTATACTGGGAAGCGTTTATCGCAATGGATTTTGTCTAACTTTGCTCCAGCAACAACTCGATTAGGAGCCCATTGGCATCACTTTGGTTATCCTATTTTACCGCCGATCATCGATTCCCATGAGAAAAAAACGAATCCAGATGATAAGTCTGTGTTGGTCTATTTGCCTTTTGAAAACAGTGAAGAGGTGATGGAATGGCTAGAAGAGGTGCCAAATTATGATTTTCGTTTGCATTGCAAAGACATTGATCCTGGGGTTTACGGAAATGTAGAAGTGTTTCCTTTTAGCCTGAATGAATTTCAAAAAAATCTTAGTGAGTGTGAATCTGTGTTGTGTAACGCTGGGTTTGAATTGAATTCAGAGGCGTTGCAATTAGGTCGCCGAATTCTAGCGAAACCCATGCAGGGACAAATTGAGCAACTCTCTAATATGATTGCATTGGATACGTTAGGGCTGGCCCATACCAGTGAACATCTTAATTCACAGGTTATTCAGTACTGGTTGGATAGCAGTCGAGTGGTACAAGTCTCTTATCCTAATGTTGCTCGTGCTGTAGTGGCTTGGCTGCAAGCGGATAATAACATCACGATAGAGGACCTATGTGCTGATTTATGGGCTCAAACGCCAAACAGTGCAGGAATTGATTTTACCTTTCCATCTGATACTCAAATAACAACAGGTCACTTCGCCGTATAGCCAATCTGATTATTTCAGGTGTATTTGAACCTGCTTAGTTCGAACAAAAGACGACATAACATAGTAAGAAGTCCCTTTGACGTTCATTGAGCTGAAAAATCACAAAGGGGCTTTTTTACTAATGCCTATTTAGTAAATAATGAAACCACTAAACGTTCAAATTACGATTAAAAAATTCGAGTGTTCTAGACCAAGCAAGTTCGGCATTTTTTTCTTGATAGCGTGCCGTTGAGTCGTTATGAAAACCATGGTTTGCCTTAGGATAAATATACGCGCTGTACTCTATATCGTGGGCTTTTAACGTGTTCTCATAATCTGGCCAAGTGGCATTGACGCGTTTATCAAGCTCAGCAAAGTGCAATTGCAATGGACCGCGAATTTTATCTAGGTTTGATTTGGCGGGCGTTCCGTAAAAAGGCGCTCCAGCAGCAATAGTATCAGGCATGCTTGCAGCCAATGCATTGGTTAAATAACCACCATAACAAAAGCCAACCATTCCTACTTTTCCAGTACTAAAATCATGATTTTTTAGCAGAGTGGCGGCATCCATAAAGTCGCCTTCTATTTTTGTACCATCTAATGTTTTCTGCATAGCACGCCCTTCATCATCGTTACCTGGATACCCCCCAAGCGGAAAAAGTGCATCAGGCGCGAAAGCAATAAACCCAGCCTTAGCAAGTCGGCGAGCGACATCTTCGATGTAAGGGTTAAGTCCACGGTTTTCATGCGCCACCAGTACCGTAGGTGCTTTGTTTGTAGCATTGACACCTTTTGGAACCACTAGGTAGCCACGGCCTTTGCCATGACCATTAGGGGTATCAAAGACTAAGTAACTGGCGGTGATATCCGAATCATTAAATGACACTTGTTCGGCGAGGGCGTAATTTGGTATTAATGCACCAGCCACCAAGGGTAAGGTTAATCCTGCCATGCTAAGTGTGCTCAAGCGAGATAAGAAGGTGCGTCGGTCAATATCGCCATGGGCGTATTCGTCGTACCAGTCAAAAGCTTCTTGTGGGATATCTGTTGCTGATATTTTTCGGTCTGAATGTTTAATTATTTCCATTATTGCTAATCCTTTTTTATGGTTCCTAGGTTTCATCAATAAGTGATACAACGAAAAGATCATGATTTGGCATTGGTTTAGAGGCTATTTTCTTAAGGTAGTTCAATATTGAAATAGGCGTTGATCTTTTTTTTCCCTGATCACGTAAGATAAATGAGAGATGGTTTTTTCATCATGTTTATTAAGATAACTGATTGGGAATCAAACGAAATGACACGCAAAATGCCAATTATCATTACAGGCGGAGCGCAACGAATTGGCTTGGCCTGTGCTAAAGCATTGACGGCAGATGGCTATGATGTCGTTGTGACGTATCGCCATACAAAAACAAGCATTGTCGAATTAGAAAAATTGGGTGTACGTTGCCTGCGTGCTGATTTTTCCTCACAACTGGGTATTGATGAATTTATTAAGCAAATACATCAAGATTATTCAGGCGTGCGGGCTCTTATTCACAACGCATCTGAGTGGGGCGCGGAAGCTGAGAGCGCAGACTTAGCTCAATTGATGGAAAGAATGTGGCAAATCCACGTATTTGCGCCTTATCGTATAAATCTCGCTTTTGAAGCTTTACTATGTAACGGGTTTGAACATCAAGGCAAAGCAGACATTATTCATATGACGGATTATGTGGCTGAAAAAGGCAGTGATAAGCATATTGCCTACGCTTCTAGTAAGGCTGGCTTGGCAAACTTAACGTGTTCCTTTGCAAAACGATTTGCGCCAAAAGTAAATGTAAATTCCATCGCACCTTCTTTATTGATGTTTAATCCTGAAGATAATGCTGAATATCGTCAAAAAGCATTGAATAAATCCCTTTTACACCAAGAGCCAGGTGAAAAAGAGGGGGTACTAGCGGTACAATATATATTAACTAACCGCTATATGACGGGTCGGACCCTGTCTCTAGATGGAGGTAGGCATTTAGTTTAGCCAGACGTAAAGGTCAACTGAAGGCCTCTTATTTTTTATAAAAGCCTCCATGTCATCGGACAGGGTATAGCAACTTGGGGTATCGATATGAACACTGCTGTAGCAGAACCAACAAATGTAAGTAATTTAGTACTGTCTGAAGAAGCAATAAAAGTACGTGACGCTTTGGTAAATCATGGTCTTGAAACCCCCATGATTAATAATGGCTTAACAACAGAAGAAAAGTATCAGCGTATTAAAAATGCATTTGAAGATGTTGTTAGCACGTTAGGCTTAGATTTAACCGATGATAGTTTAGCGGAAACCCCACATCGCATTGCAAAAATGTATGTGAGAGAGATTTTCTCGGGTCTAGATTACGCTCAATTTCCTAAAATTACGGTCATCGACAACAAGATGAAAGTCGATGAAATGGTAAAAGTAAGTAACATTAGTTTTACCAGTACCTGCGAGCATCATTTTGTCACAATAGATGGCTTTGCTAAGGTCGCTTATTTGCCTAAAAACAAAATAATTGGCTTATCAAAAATAAACCGTATTGTTCGCTTTTTTGCACAGCGCCCACAAGTACAGGAGCGCCTAACTCAGCAGATTCTTGTTACTTTACAAATTTTATTAGAAACGGACAATGTCGCGGTGAGCATCAATGCAACACATTATTGTGTGAAGGCGCGAGGTGTTATGGACGCCAGTTCCTCTACGCAAACAACAGCATTAGGTGGGCTATTTAAGCGCAGTGATAAAACGCGTGGCGAGTTCCTAACAAATTGAGAGCTGAGATAATTACGTATTTAGAACATTAAATATAAGTGATACTTGCTAACCGTATTCTAAAAAAGAGTCTGCATTTTTGTAGGCTCTTTTTTTATATTAGGTCACAATAGGTAGCCTAATTAAGAGGCGTTTACAGATGAGAAAAATACCATGACAACACCGAAAAAAAACACTTGGTTTCCACCGAAAAAGAATGGTTGGGGTTGGGGAAAACCTCATACTTGGCAAGGGTGGGCTGTTCTCGCCGTGTATTTTTTAGCCGTTGTTATGATTTGTTTTATTTATGACCCCAAAATCGAACTAATGTCATGGGCAATATGGGTTGGCTCTATGACCCTAGTATTACTCGTTGTTTATGTAGTGAAAGGCGATTCGCCAAGTTGGAAATGGAAAGCGATCAAGAAGAAACGACGCTTTAAGTAATGATAAGCAGCGTTTCTTCTCTTTGATAACGTATTTACTATGAATGATTAGTCATTGGCTTTTTCGAGCTTATTTCGTTGCACTAGATGCGGAAATAAATACATCCAAATCCCCACGATAGCAATCGTACCGACACCACCAATAATAATGGCAGGAACAACACCAAACCATGCGGCGGTTACGCCAGATTCGAATTCTCCTAATTGATTAGAACTGCCAATAAAAACCGAATTTGCCGCACTGACTCGACCGCGCATTTCATCAGGTGTTTCAAGTTGTACTAGCGTAGACCGGATCACTACGCTGATCATGTCTGATGAGCCGAGTAGTACTAGAGCAACCATAGATAAGATTAGATTCTCAGACAACCCAAATAAAATCGTAGCGACGCCAAAAACGGCCACGGCAGCAAACATGATCTTGCCTACACTGTGTTGCAATGGCCGACGCGCTAGGTAGATCGACATCAACAACGCTCCAAGGGCTGGCGCACAGCGTAAGAGTCCTAATCCCCAAGGGCCAGTATGAAGAATGTCTTTCGCGACAATCGGTAACAATGCTGTCGCCCCACCTAGTAAGACGGCAAACATATCCAATGACACTGATCCCAAAATCACTTTGTTGCCGCGTATAAATGAAAAGCCCCCAAGCAGATGGCCAAGGCTAATGGGTGTTTTGGTTTTGATTGAGAAGTTATATTGCAAGAAAAACATGATTCCACAGGCAACAAGGAAGCAGCTCATACTGGTTAAGTAGAGTGTTGTTGGCCCTAATAAATAGATGATCCCACCAAGTGCAGGGCCTGCAATCACACTAATTTCACGAGCTGAGGCGATAGCACTCATGGCGCGAGACAGCATTTCGTTAGGAATTAAATTGGGCAAAATGGCTTGATTCGCTGGCATTTCAAACGCTCTAGCGGTGCCCAGCATAGCTGCACAAAGATAGATCATTTGAGCTGAGATAGAGTCGGTTATATTTCCGAATGCTAAAATCCCTACAGTGAATGCCATGCAAAAACGAGTACAGACGCATATGATGCGACGATTATAACGATCGGCCACATGACCAACGACCAAGGTTAACGCTAGCTGAGGAAGAAACTGACAAAGACCTACTAAGCCCAGAGCAAGTGGGCTATTCGTTAGGTTATACATTTGCCAACCTATGCCGACACTGAGCATTTGAAAAGCAAAAGAGGACGCTATTTGTCCAATCCAATAATGGACAAAATTAGGGTGCTTAAAAAGTGATGACATAATCGCCTTAATATCTTAATTGCTCGAAAAGCAACACATGAAGGACTGCATTAAAAGGGAACCTAACGACTCAGGGGAGAGATGTAAGCATAGGGCGTCACTATACTAGAGGTGTACTTTGGTTGACTAGATCTACAGGTCTAAATGTTAGAATATTAGAGGAACCTATCCGTGAATTGCCGATTTCATTTTTAGTGCCAATCCTAATGGGCAGAACACAGGACCTAATTCAATTTTGTCTGTGCTATTGCTCTGGGCGTTACCCCAAAATGTTGATGAAAGCGGCGGCTAAAATGGCTTAGGCTTTGATAGCCCAGCTCATAACTCACTTCGGTCACAGAAACGTGTTCTTGTAAGCGTTGATACGCTCGACTCATTCTTCGTTGATGCTGGTATTCAGCAGGAGTGCAGTTTAACTGGCGCTTAAAGGCATCATAGAAACGGCTACGACTCATACAGGCTTTTTTGCTTAACTCTGTTATATCCAAAGGAAGTGCTAAGTTTTGCTCGATCCAATGTAAAACACAGGTGAGGCCGTTGGCGTCAGGATTGTGTTGGGTAAAGTGCAGTAAGGCATCGCGGCCATGGTGGCGCAAAATGCGCGTGACTAATTCACTGACACCAAAATCCACCAGCAAGTCACGATCTGGGTCATTTTGTACAAAATCACTGGTCAGCCTATCCAATAGCTGCTGCGTCGCTTGGGTATGTAGAGTATGCAGAGGTTGGTTTGGATCCAGCGGAATCTTTGTAGGAATGGGAGATGACGACATAATGTCGTTCATCCGATCGCAAATTTGAGCGACGCGTTCTTTTGAAATCTCAATGGTCAGGCAGGTGGTAGGTAAGTCTAACTGTGCTTCAGGAAAGTCGATAAAGACTTCTTCATCAGGGGATAAAATAAAAGACTCATGAGGCAGAAAAGAGATGTTTTCACGGGTTTTCGTATGCATGACTTTTGCGCCCTTTACCATTCCACAATACAGCAAGGAACTGGCTTTTAGGCTGACTTTCTGTGCTTGTTCATAGGTATCGTAAATGCTTAATTCGGCGTGAGGGCCGGCGAAACAAACACGATTCTCTATCAGCTTGGTTGGAGTACGCTTTTGCCAAACAAGTGGATTCCCACCCGTGAAAGATTTATTCATTAACACACCTCTGAATTATTTTTGTGTTTTGGCGCGGTGTCTTTATTTGCAGTATTAATCATCTACCTTGATTTGCTCTGGGTCAATATAAATGGATACACAGACAAATATCGTGGACTGGCAGACAAGTTTTTATCTTGAGTTGTTTCTACAGTGGAGGTGAGAGAAATTAATTATTTCTAAGCCGTATTAAAAAGCACTGCAAAACTCATTACAAAAACAACAAGAGTGGAGATAGATTATGATTTATGCAAAACCAGGCAGTACGGGTAGCGTTGTTACATTTCAACAGCAATATGGAAACTACATTGGCGGAGATTGGGTTGCGCCAGTAAAGGGCCAGTATTTTGATAATGTTAGCCCTGTTACTGGTGAAGTTTTTTGCCAAATTCCACGATCCTCAGAAGAAGATATCAACCTTGCCTTGGATGCCGCCCATGGAGCTCGCGAAGCGTGGGGTAAAACATCGGTTGCGGCGCGCTCTAATATTTTGCTTAAAATAGCGGATCGAATCGAACAAAACCTAGAGCTATTAGCCGTAGCAGAGACTTGGGATAACGGTAAAGCAGTACGTGAAACTTTGAATGCGGACATTCCTTTGGCCGTCGATCATTTTCGTTACTTTGCTGGTTGTTTACGAGCACAAGAAGGCACCGCCGCTGAGCTAGATGAACACACAGTGGCATATCATTTTCATGAACCTTTAGGGGTAGTTGGTCAGATTATTCCTTGGAACTTTCCGATCTTAATGGCCGCTTGGAAGTTGGCTCCTGCATTGGCCGCAGGCAATTGTGTGGTGCTGAAACCCGCAGAACAAACCCCTGCGTCTATCCTTGAATTAGCGAAACTGATCGGTGATTTATTGCCTGCTGGGGTGTTAAATATCGTCAATGGTTTCGGTAAAGAGGCGGGTCAAGCACTGGCGTCCAGCAAACGTATTGCGAAAATCGCGTTCACTGGTTCGACCCCAGTGGGTGCTCAGATTTTGCATTGTGCCGCCGAAAACATCATTCCATCTACCGTTGAGCTAGGTGGTAAGTCTCCTAATATTTATTTTGCTGACATCATGCAGCAAGAAGAGTCCTACATCAGTAAATGTGTCGAAGGTTTGGTATTGGCTTTCTTTAACCAAGGAGAAGTGTGTACTTGCCCATCTCGCGCCCTGGTTCATGAGTCTATTTATGACGAATTTATCAAACTCGTTATTGAGCGTACCAAAACCATTCAACGTGGCGACCCATTAGATACAGACACTCAAGTAGGCGCTCAAGCATCGAAACAGCAGTTTGATAAAATCCTGAGCTATATGGATATTGGCAAAGAAGAAGGTGCTGAGCTATTGATTGGTGGCGGTGTGGCGACAGTACCGGGCTTTGAAAACGGCTTCTACATGGAACCGACCTTATTCAAAGGCACGAATGACATGCGGGTATTCCAAGAAGAAATTTTTGGCCCAGTAGTCAGCATCGTTACCTTTAAAGACGAAGCAGAAGCCTTGGCGATTGCCAATGACAGTGAGTTTGGTTTAGGTGCTGGCGTTTGGACTCGTGATACGAATCTAGCGTATCGCATGGGGCGTAATATTCAAGCAGGACGAGTCTGGATGAACTGTTATCACCAGTATCCAGCGCATTCAGCATTTGGTGGTTATAAAAAATCAGGTGTGGGTCGTGAAACTCATAAAGTTGCGCTCGAACATTATCAACAAACGAAAAACTTGCTAGTCAGTTACGATATTAACCCGCTAGGATTTTTCTAACATTCTCTTGTCTATTAACCCCCTTTAGACAACTTTAGGGCCCTTCGGGGCTCTTTTTTTTGCATAGCGTTAACGAAAAAAACCCAAAAGAGGCGACTCTTTTGGGTTTTAATGGATTCAATAAAATAGTGTTTTATCGAAACCTGTTACTTCTTAATATCTTTGTATTTCTTAATCTCACCGCTTTTTAGACGCGCTAGGTAAGAGGTTAATTCTTTTCTTACGATAGGCATTAAGCAGTACAAACCGATGATGTTGGCAACCGCCATGGCAAAGATCGCCGCGTCAGAGAAATCAATGACAGGACCTAAGCTAGATGCTGCACCGATAACAACAAACAAACAGAAGATGATCTTAAAGGTCAGCTCCATTTTTTTGCTTTCACCAAACAAGTAAGTCCATGCTTTTAAACCGTAGTAAGACCAGCTCAACATGGTTGAGAAAGCGAACAAGATAACAGCAATAGCAAGGATGAAGGGGAACCAACTGATGGTTGAACCAAATGCGGCAGACGTTAATGCTACGCCTGATGAGCCATCGGCAGTCAGGATAGTGCCACTTTCGTTTAGGATATAAAGCCCTGTTTGTGGATCAGATACCAATTGGCCAGTGATGATGATCACAAGGGCGGTCATAGTACAGATCACAACCGTATCGATGAATGGTTCAAGCAGAGACACAAATCCTTCGGTAATAGGTTCGTTTGTTTGTACCGCTGAGTGAGCGATCGCAGCAGAACCAACACCAGCTTCGTTTGAGAAAGCCGCGCGTTTGAAACCTTGAATCAAGGCACCCACTAAACCACCTGCTACACCAAGACCAGTGAAGGCGCCGGTAAAGATTTGGCCAAATGCCCAGCCAATTTTATCAGCGTTGAAGATCAAGATAACCAAGGCTGCGCCTACATAAAGGATACCCATGAACGGCACGACTTTATCTGTAACGCGAGCAATCGATTTGATTCCGCCAACAATAACGATGAATACAAGAGAGGCAAAGATAACCCCAGTGATCCAGCCTGGGTAATTACCGATAACTTGTGTCAACTGTGCGTGTGCTTGGTTGGCTTGGAACATGTTACCGCCACCAAGAGAGCCCAAAATACAGAACACTGCAAAGATACCAGCAAGCAATTTACCGCCAGGGATGCCCCTTTCAGCAAACCCTTTTGAGATGTAATACATAGGGCCACCAGACACGCTGCCGTCTTTGTATTCATTTCGGTATTTCACACCTAAGGTACACTCGGTGAATTTCGATGCCATACCGAGCAAGCCGGCAAGGATCATCCAAAAAGTAGCGCCAGGACCACCAATAGAAACCGCAACGGCCACACCAGCAATGTTACCCAACCCTACCGTACCTGAAAGTGCCGTAGCGAGTGCTTGGAAGTGACTGACTTCACCGGCGTCATTGGGGTTTGAGTAATCGCCTTTGACCAAAGCAATAGAGTGCCCGATGCTGCGAAACTGAACAAAACCAAAATACAGCGTGAACACACTGGCGCCTGTTACCAACCAAAGCACAATCCAAGGAAAGCTGGTTCCTGGAATCGGTGCAAAGATCAGTGCAACGAACCAACCTGTAGCGGCACCAAAGACTTCGTTTACCACAGCATCAATACTTTCTGATGCTTGTACCGTGGAGCTTAGACTCATTAATAGCAAAGAGGCCAAGGCAGTTATTAATATCGTAAATTTTTTCATAGCAGCTCCTCAGCTTACAACGGTCACGGGTACGTTCGCACTCATAACAAGATGTGCAGTCACACTACCAAATACGCGTGAGCTCAAGCCGTGTTCAGTGGAACGAGCCACGACAATTTGTTCTGCGTTTGTTTCTAGGGCAACGCTGTTTAGTAGTTGTGCGACCTTGCCGTGCATCACACGGCCATGTCCTTTAATACCTGACTCTTCTAGAGATTTGAGTGCTGGTTCGATGACGCGAGAATTCGCGTTATTTAGCTCTTCTTGGCGGTTTTTCTTACGAAGAGCGTTTTCTTCCGTTGTTTGGAAAGTATAAGGAGACCACTCAACGACACATATTAACTCTAGTGTGCATTCGTCTCCGATTAAGGTGGCTAGTCGCTTAGCATAAGAAAGCGCGCGATTGCCTGCCTCACTTCCATCTACTCCGACAATAATAGTTGCTGACATAATAAATCCTCTTCCTTTGGTGTGAAGGGTAAAAAAAATCATAAGACCTTCATAACGCTTGTATCTACTATACAAACATATAGCGATAAAGTTCATATTTTATGCTTATTGTGCACAAAAAAAGGTCATTTTTTGTTATTTCATAAAATATTGAGTTTTTATTGATCAAATAGTGAGTTTTTTAAACCAAAAATGACTGCCATTATCGCTGCGAAAAACGTGTTTTTCCTAAATACGAGACCTTGAATATTAGTCTTAGAAAATGATTTAGCAGCCTTCTCTCGGATTTCTAAGTGTAAAAAACAGAAATTTGAGGACAAAAGAGAGCCCTAGTAAGACTTGTTTATTGATTTGGGAGTATGGAGACATAAAAGTGTCGTTTTCAGGTAAACGAGTTATCGGGGGGCAACACACAATATCGACTTAAATAAAGTACCTTTTTGGAACAATCAAATGATCGTGTATTTCGCATTAATCCTTGTTTTTAGTTTGCTACGAAATACGTGATATCAGAAAAATTTGGTTGCTCTCTAGATGAGTCTTTGTTCTTGTACTGATACAAAAATAACAACTCATCAATATTAGCTTATCGCTAATTTTGCATTTTAGATAAAAGTAGAAGGCAAGTTCATGGCAATCAGTATGTTTGATCTTTTTAAAGTAGGTATTGGCCCATCCAGTTCACATACCGTGGGTCCAATGGTGGCAGCGAATCAGTTTGCTCACCAACTTGAGACATTGCATGTAATGTCTCAAGTCGCGCGCCTAAAGATCGATTTGTATGGTTCTTTGGGTGCAACGGGTAAAGGGCATGGTACCGGTAAAGCGGTATTGATGGGTTTAGAAGGGGCGCTCCCGGATGTGGTTGACCCAAGTATTATTGATGGACGTGTGGCCGACATAGAGTCCAGCTCATTGATCAAACTGCTGGCCAAACACGTGGTCGCGATCGACGTACAAGCCGATTTGATTTATCACCGCATCGACCGTCTTGATTTTCATGCTAATGGCATGGTGTTAGAGGCCTTTGATGCAGATGGGCACTCTTTACACCGGTCGACTTTTTATTCGGTTGGCGGTGGTTTTATCGTTCAGGAAAATGAACAGGGTGATGTCGAGCTAGTGGAAGACAGTACCGTCTTGCCTTTTGAGTTTCACAGTGCAGAAACCTTAATTGGTCTGTGCAAAACCCATGACATGAGCATCGCTCAGATCATGCTGGAAAATGAAAAAGTCTGGCGCAATGAAGCCGCGATACGAGAAGGTATTCTAGGCATCTGGAAAATTATGGAAGAGTGTGTCAAAAATGGCATGCGAAATGAAGGCATTTTACCTGGCGGATTGAAGGTAAAGCGTCGCGCGGCCAGCTTGTATCGGGATTTATCCAGTAAAACACGCATGGACATGATTACGCCTTCTCTGGGCGCGCTGGATTGGGTGAACTTGTATGCCTTGGCGGTGAATGAAGAAAATGCCGCCGGTGGGCGCGTTGTGACAGCACCAACCAATGGCGCAGCGGGCATTATTCCGGCCGTCTTGCACTATTACTGGGAGTTTTGTCCGCGTTCTAGTGAAGACGGCATCATAGAGTTTTTCTTGACGGCGGCGGCGATAGGCATGTTGTTCAAAGAAAATGCGTCTATTTCTGGTGCCGAAGTGGGCTGTCAGGGTGAGGTGGGCTCTGCGTGTGCGATGGCCGCGGCGGGATTGGCCGCTGCGACAGGTGGCTCTCCAGAACAAATTGAAAATGCAGCAGAAATTGGCATGGAGCATAACTTAGGGCTGACCTGTGATCCGATAGGTGGTCTTGTGCAAGTGCCGTGTATCGAACGTAATGCGATGGGAGCGATGAAGGCAATTAACTCCGCTTCCATGGCGATCCGAGGTGACGGTACTCATTACGTTTCTTTAGATAAGGTGATCCGAACGATGCGGGATACGGGCCGCGATATGAACGATAAGTACAAAGAAACCTCCCGAGGAGGGCTCGCTGTTAATGTCATTGAGTGCTGATCTTATAGGTCAGTAACAATCAATTTTAGAACTGTGTCATCGAGATTATAGGATGGTGTTATGAGTCGTTATTCAGTGTTTAGTCTGTTTAAACATGCGTTAAGTCATCATGAGAATTGGCAGAAAGTATGGCGCAATCCGACTCCGAAGGATGTCTATGATGTGGTGATCATTGGTGGTGGAGGGCACGGTTTAGCAACGGCTTATTATCTTGCTAAAGAGCATGGTATTACCAATGTTGCCGTGGTTGAAAAAGGCTATTTAGGCGGAGGGAATACCGCCCGTAATACAACGATTCTTCGTTCTAATTACCTTTGGGATGAAGCGGCTCATTTATTCGAACACTCGATGAAATTGTGGGAAGGCTTGAGCCAAGATTTAAACTATAACGTGATGTATTCACCACGGGGTGTGTTGAATCTTGGTCACAACTTACAGGATATGAGAGACATTGAACGTCGCGTTAATGCTAACCGACTCAATGGTATTGATGGCGAGGTATTAAACGCCAAACAGGTGAAAGATATTTGCCCACTATTGGATTGTTCAGATCGCGCTCGTTACCCTGTTTTGGGTGCTTCTTGGCAAGCTCGTGGCGGTGTGGCACGCCATGATGCTGTCGCATGGGGATTTGCTCGCGCGGCAGATTCACTGGGTGTTGATTTGTTGCAGCAAACGGAAGTCATCGGCATTCGTCGTCATGAAGGCGCTGTATGTGGCGTAGAAACCAATCGAGGCTTTATTGCGGCGAAGAAAGTGGCCTGTGTCACCGCGGGTAGCTCGTCGTTATTGGCGAAGATGGTGGGTATGGAGCTGCCTATTGAAAGTCATCCATTGCAGGCATGTGTGTCTGAGCCGATCAAACCGATTTTAGATACCGTTGTAATGTCCAATGCCGTACACGGCTATATGAGTCAGTCGGATAAAGGCGATTTGGTCATCGGTGCCGGCATTGACAGTTATACCGGATATGGTCAACGAGGGTCTTTTCCAGTGATTGAGCATACTTTAGCGGCCATTTGTGAAATGTTCCCCGACGTTAGGCGAGTGCGAATGAACCGCGCTTGGGGTGGGATTGTCGATACGACACCGGATGCTAGCCCGATCATCTCCAAAACACACATTCCAGGTTTGTATTTTAACTGTGGCTGGGGCACCGGTGGTTTTAAAGCCACGCCTGGGTCTGGCAATGTCTTTGCTCATACCATCGCCAAGGATGAGCCGCATCCGCTGGCTAAACCTTTTAGCATTGATCGCTTCCATTCGGGGCACCTTATTGACGAACATGGCGCCGCTGGTGTGGCTCACTAGGAGATCTGTTTTATGTTGCATTTATTTTGTCCTTATTGTCAGGAACTCCGTGAAGAAGACGAGTTTCATTATCGTGGTCAAGCGCACATTGTTCGCCCTAAAGACCCTGAGTCATTATCGGATAAAGAGTGGGGGGATTACTTGTTTTTCCGTCATAACCCCAAAGGCATTCATCATGAAATGTGGTACCACGTCAGTGGTTGCCGACGTTTTTTTAACGTCACTCGTAACACCGTTACTTATGATATTTACGAAACCTATAAAATAGGTGAAACACCAGCAGTAACCGCTAAGGAAGAGACGGAATGAGCCAGAAAAATCGCTTAGCCCAAGGGGGCCGTATTGACCGTAATAAAGTATTAAACTTTAGCTTTGCTGGTCAGACTTATACAGGTTATGAAGGGGATACGTTAGCCTCGGCGCTATTAGCCAATGGGGTAGACGTAGTAGGTCGTAGTTTCAAATACTCTCGTGCGCGCGGTATTACAGGCCATGGTAGCGAAGAGCCAAATGGCGTAATTCAATTGGGCAGTGGTGATTCTACTGTACCCAATGTGCGGGCGACACAGCAGGAGTTGTATGCGGGTTTGGTCTCAAATCCGGTGTCGGGTTGGCCAAACGTAAATTTCGACCTGATGTCTTATTTAGGAAAAGCCGGCGCCATGATGCCGCCGGGGTTTTACTACAAGACTTTTATGTACCCACAAAAATTGTGGATGACTTATGAGCATTTCATTCGTAAAGCCGCGGGGCTTGGTAAGGCGCCAACCGCGCCGGATCCAGACACCTACGATAAGCTAAATCAGCATTGCGATGTGATGGTGGTGGGGGGTGGACCAGCGGGCTTGAGTGCGGCTTACGCTGCCGCAAAAACCGGTGCTAGGGTCATTATTGCCGATGAACAGAATGAAATGGGCGGTCATTTATTAACGTTTGATCAAACGATCAATGGCTCGTCTGGCAGCTTATGGTTGGCAGAAATCGTCGCCGAACTGAGCGCTATGAGCAATGTGAAGGTCTTGTGTAAAACGACGGTAATGGGCTACTTCGATCATAATTTCCTAGTGGCTATCGAGCGTCGTACTGATCATCTTGGTGAGCGTGCCGTCTCAGGAACGCGTCAACGTTCTCATCGGATTCGAGCTAAACAGGTAATTTTAGCGGCAGGCGCCCAAGAGCGACCATTGGTATTTGCCAACAACGATGTACCTGGAGTGATGTTAGCGTCTTCAGTGACAACTTATATTAAGCGCTACGCGGTGGTTCCAGGTCATAAATTGATTGTTTCTACTGCCAATGACAGTGGCTATTTAGCGGCAATAGAGTGGTCAAAAGCAGGTCGCCATGTGGTGGGTATTGCGGACTCGCGTACCGATTCTGATGGCGCACTAGTGGCGGAAGCCAAGGCGTTAGGGATTAACGTGTGGTTTGGTCATGGGGTGACAGAAGTGAAGGGTGGCCGTCGCGTCTATACCGCCTCTGTAGCACCGATCAGTGTTCAAGGCGATCGGGTGACAGGAGATATTCAAAATTACGATTGCGATACGGTCGCTACCTCAGGTGGTTGGAGTCCAGTCGTACATTTAAGTTGTCATACAGGATCTCGCCCGGTTTGGTCTGATGACATTATTGGTTTTGTGCCGGGTAAAGCCTTACAGGCGCAACACTGTGTGGGCTCGATTGTCGGCGATCATCAATTAGCTGATTGTATTAATAATGGACTGGAAACCGGCAGTAAAGCGGCGGCGCAAGCAGGTTTTGGCGAAGGTGAATTGCTGGTGGCTAAACCGTCAGTTGAGTGGTTGGCAGAAGGCAAGGCGCAGGCTTTGTTTTTAGTACCACATAAGAAAAATATTAGCCGTGCACCTAAGCAGTTTGTTGATTTGCAAAATGATGTAACGGCGGCTGGTATTGAGCTGGCAACTCGTGAAGGTTTCGAGTCGATTGAACACGTTAAACGTTATACCGCCATGGGCTTTGGTACTGATCAAGGTAAGCTTGGCAATGTGAACGGGATGGCGATTGCCGCTCGCTCACTGGGTAAGAGTATCGAAGAAACCGGCACGACGATTTTTAGACCGTCTTATACCCCTTCTACGTTTGGTGCCTTAGCGGGTCGTGATGCAGGTTCATTGTTTGATCCTGAACGCTACACAGCGATGCATCAATGGCATGTGGATAATGGCGCTTTGTTTGAAGATGTTGGTCAATGGAAACGCCCTTGGTATTACCCGAAACCGGGTGAAACCATGCAGCAATCATTAAACCGTGAGTGTTTAGCGACACGAAGCAGCGTGGGGATTTTAGACGCTTCTACCTTGGGTAAAATTGATATTCAAGGCAAAGATGCGCGCGAATTTTTGAACCGAGTTTACACCAATGCTTGGTCTAAATTGGCTGTAGGCAAATGTCGCTATGGTCTGATGTTAAAAGAAGACGGCATGATCATGGACGATGGGGTCACCTCTTGTTTAGCGGATGATCACTTTATTTTGACAACGACAACAGGCGGCGCTGCCAACGTATTGGAATGGTTGGAGTTATGGCACCAAACGGAATGGCCTGAGTTAGATGTCTTTATGACATCAGTAACGGACCATTGGTCAACCATGACCATTTCAGGGCCAAATGCGCGCAAAGTTTTAGCCAAGGTCTGTAATGATATTGAGCTAGATAAAGACGCCTTTAAGTTTATGGATTGGCGCGATGGCACAGTAGCAGGCGTTACCGCGAGAGTGTTCCGTATCAGTTTCACGGGCGAATTGTCTTATGAGATTAACGTGCCAGCAAACGATGGAATGTTCGTCTGGGAAGCCGTAATAGCGGCCGGAGAAGAGTTTGGTATCACGCCTTACGGTACCGAGACGATGCATGTACTGCGTGCAGAAAAAGGCTTTATTATCGTTGGTCAAGACACGGATGGATCAGTGACGCCTTACGATATGGACATGGGATGGTGCGTAGGTAAAAACAAAGAATTTAGTTTTATTGGTAAGCGTTCTTTTGATCGTTCGGATACGCAGAAAACAGACCGCAAGCAATATGTCGGATTAAAAACGAAGAACAGTGATGAGGTGTTACCAGAAGGCGCGCAAGCCGTTTGGGATCCAAAACAAGCGATTCCGATGACTATGGTGGGTCATGTGACCTCGAGTTATTACAGTGCAGTAGTGGGACGTTCGATCGCACTGGCGGTGATCAAAGAAGGTCACAGTCATAAAGGGGAAACCTTGTATTTTCCTCTAGCCGATGGCCGTGTTATCGAAGCAGAAATTTGTGATTATGTGTTTTACGACCCAAAAGGAGAGCGCCAAAATGTCTAATTTAACGACCTTTGACTTCTCAGCGCGCGCTGAAAATACGCAAGGAGCGACACGACGTGAAACCCCCTTGCATCATATTATCCACCCTAACGCAGAGATGGCGAAAGTGGCTTTCAACGAAGTGGCGTTTTGCGCACAACTGACGTTAAGAGGCAATCCAGACAACGCTGATTTCTTAGCGGGTGTGGAAAAAGCCTTAGGGGTTGCTCTACCGTTAACGCCATTAACCAGTCATGCATCGGACAGTTATTATGTCTTTTGGATAGGCCCAAATGAATGGCTTATTTTGGCGCCAAATTTAGCACCAGCGGCGGTAGAAGCTTCGCTGCGTGCTGAGTTGACCGGTCATTTTGCGGTGGTTGATGTGTCAGGTGGTCAAACCTTGATGACGCTTTCAGGTGAGGCGGTTCGCGAAGTGCTGCAAAAAAGTTGTGGTTATGATGTGGAAGCGTGTTTTCCTGTTGGTAAGGTGGTGACCACGCATTTCGGCAAGGCCACCGTTGTACTTCATCATCAAATAGAAGGGACATATTTGATGGTGGTACGCCGCAGCTTCGCAGACTATGTCTGGCGTTGGCTAGAGGATGCATCAGCAGAATTCGGTCTTATGGTAAAAGGAGCTTAGTATGCCT
This sequence comes from Marinomonas flavescens, assembly GCF_004352835.1. Lineage (GTDB taxonomy): Bacteria > Pseudomonadota > Gammaproteobacteria > Pseudomonadales > Marinomonadaceae > Marinomonas > Marinomonas flavescens. The sequence continues at coordinate 51,919 of NZ_SJSB01000001.1, forward strand.
CGATTATCTGGGAATTTTATTATTACTGCCAGCTGTGGAAGTGAAATCGGTACTGTAGATGTACTGACTCGTTTTCTGTTCGATAAATGTTGCTACGTGGTCGATGTTCAATCTTTTGATGATCAATTTAATCGTCGTTTCTTTATTCGAGCGGAATTTAAATTCCAGCCTGAAAACGAAGAAGCCTTGGTTGCTTTTCGTCAGGAATTTGATGATCGAGCTAAGTCCTTTGATATGAAATGGGACATGTTCGATGCGGCAACACGCCCTAAAGTATTGATCATGGTGTCGAAATACGCACACTGCTTGAATGATTTACTTTATCGCTATCGCACGAATCAATTGAAAATTGATATCCCTGCGATTATCTCGAACCACCCTGATTTGGAAGAATTGGCGAAATGGCACGGTATTCCTTACTACCATTTCCCCATTACGGCAGAAACTAAGGTGGACCAAGAAAAGAAAGTGCGCCAGGTGATGAAAGAGACCGATTCAGAATTGGTGGTGTTAGCGCGATATATGCAGGTTTTATCACCGGATATGTGTGATTTTTTAGAGCATAAAGCAATTAATATACACCACTCTTTGTTGCCAGGTTTCAAAGGGGCCAAACCCTATCATCAGGCACATAATCGTGGTGTTAAATTAGTGGGCGCAACAGCACACTATGTTAACAATGATTTGGATGAAGGCCCTATTATCGAACAAGTTGTTGAACCCGTGGATCATACTTATTACCCTGAGGATATGGTGGAAAGAGGGCAGGATGCAGAGTGTATTGCCTTGGCGCGAGCCGTTCAGCTGCACTGTGAGCGAAGAGTTTTCCCCAATGGTAATCGAACGGTCGTTTTTCGCTAGATTATCCTTTTAAATAAGTGCCTGAGAGGGCACTTTTTAAATGGATAATGGCTGACATGAAAATGTAATATTTCTAGGGTTTTTATATTATGTACCTCAGTGTAGAATGGCGCCGGAAAGCATTTCATGAAAGAAATGTGACAGGATGAACTAAGAGCCAAATTCTAATATTGCTAAGGTAGGCATTTCTCTTTTTGCTATATTGGGTTCAGTGAAAAGCGGTTTGGTATAGATTAATCAGTAAAGATGAGCCTCTATGGATCTTACAAATAACCCGAAAGAAGAAACTACCCTGTGGGGTGGAAACGAACTAATTCGTGTCTTGATAGCCTTGGCTTTCATTTTCGTCGCTGGCTTTTATGCATCATGGCAAGGCATTGGCGTTTCTAATCTTTCAATTCTAGCGATTGCTGCTGCGATTGGTGCTTATATGGCACTCAATATCGGCGCCAATGACGTTGCTAATAACGTTGGTCCAGCGGTTGGTTCTAAAGCTCTATCAATGACTGGGGCCATTTTAATTGCCGCATTATTTGAAGCGGCAGGTGCACTGATTGCTGGTGGTAGTGTTGTTGGCACCATAAAAAAAGGCATTATTAATCCAGATGCGATCGCCAACGCAGAGACATTTATTTGGATCATGATGGCCGCTCTTCTTGCTGGCGCAATTTGGCTTAACCTAGCAACATATTTAGGCGCTCCAGTGTCAACAACACACTCTATCGTTGGTGGTGTGTTAGGGGCTGGTATTGCGGCTGGTGGCTGGGATATAGCGAACTGGAGTCAGCTTCTTGCTATTGTCGCAAGTTGGGTTATTTCCCCTGTTTTAGGGGGGGTGATTGCGGCGCTGTTCCTCATCTATATTAAGCGCTCCATTACTTACAAAAATGACATGATTGCTGCGGCCCAAAAGACGGTGCCTTTATTGGTCGCTCTTATGGTTTGGGCTTTTTCTACGTATCTAATTCTTAAAGGTCTTAAGCACCTTTGGAAGCTGGATATCATGACAGCGGGATTAATTGGTTTTGCAATTGCATTGACGGCTTATTTCCTAGTCCGTCCTATGGTTAATAAAACAGCAGCCTCTTTGAAAAATAATAAAGATGCGGTGAATAGTTTATTTACTATTCCATTGATTGTTTCTGCCGCGCTACTAAGTTTTGCACACGGTGCAAATGACGTAGCTAACTCGATTGGGCCTTTGGCTGCCATTAATGACGCATTAATGACTGGGGCTGTTTCGAGCACCGCACCGATTCCTCTTTGGATCATGGCCGTTGGTGGTATTGGTATTGCAATTGGCTTGGCTCTGTTTGGCCCTAAACTCATTAAAACAGTGGGTTCTGAAATTACCGAGCTTGATAAAACTCGCGCTTTTTGTGTTGCGATGGCGGCATCTATTACGGTTATCATTGCGTCGCAACTGGGTCTTCCAGTCAGTTCAACGCATATCGCAGTTGGTGGTATTTTTGGTGTAGGTTTCCTACGTGAGTACTTGAAAGAGTCTTATGAAAAGAAAATTGCAGCGATTATTAAGCATTCTCAAAAAGCAGGTCTTGGTATTGAAGAAACGCAATTATTTGTGAAACGCTTTACTGAGGCCGACGTCGAGAAAAAACGTCTTATTCTTAAAGAGTTGAAAGCAGCAAGTGATGCTTCTCCAATTTCTAAAGAAGAGCGAAAAGGGCTTAAAAAAGCAACCAAGAAAGAGTTAGTAAAGCGTTCTGCATTAATTCGAATTGCGGCGGCTTGGGTTATTACGGTACCTGCTTCGGGTATATTAGCCGCTATGTTGTTCTATATGCTTTTAGGCTTCTCTGTTTCTCGTTAAAATTTTGATTCATATCTACTAAAAGGCCAGTTTAACTGGCCTTTTTTGTGTCTCTAATCTCCGCTCTATGCTATAAAAAAGTACGGCTTATAAACAATTCATTTGAAGGTATTTGTAATCCTGACTTTAACTCAAAATATTAACGCTATTTTTCATTGAAAGAGTAAACCTTAGAGTATGACCGTTGTAATCATTTCTGTTCTTTTGCTGTCCATTGGCGGGTTCATAGTATTTGCTATTGTTATCCAGCTTAAAGAGCAGGCACGTTTAGAAAAAGTCAGAAAAATAGCGGCTTTGAATAATCATGTTCGTCAAGTACGCCGTTACTTAGATGACATACCTCCTCAATATCAACCTAAAGATATGAGGCTTTGGCTTTTTTCTCGTTTAGTGTCCTATTACGATGATTTGCTCGCAGTACAGCCTGATGCAACGATTACTCGACGTCGTAAGTTCCTTGTAGAAGAAATGTCTGAATTTCAAACGAGTAAGCTAAAAAGACGAGCCAAACCCATTAATGACGAGTTACTGATTTTAGGCCTAAAGCGTTTATTTGAGTCTTTTCATCTTTTTCTTAAACAATCAGAGAAAGATAAAACATTAAATCATGACGTGTCTGCTCGTTATTTAGGTTTAATCCAGTTTTATAAATACAAGGTAAATGCAGATTTTCATGCTTATGTTGGTCGTCAGTCTTTCCTATCAGGAAACTATGATAAAGCGATAGAAAACTATAAAGCAGCCATATCTCAGCTTTCTCCAATTAGAGAGACAGCAGAAGCAAAAACGACGATAAAACAATACAATAGCCTCATTGCTGAAATTAAAGATACACTATCAATGAAGCAAACAGATGGTGCAGATGGCTCGACAGAAGATAAGAAAACAAAACCTACAGAAGATGGATTAAATCGTGAATGGGATAACTTCATCGATGACACGGGTTTTAAGAAAAAGAAACATTTCTAGACTGAATCATTCCTGTTATTTTTATACTCTTGGCGTCTTACTGTAAAGTCCTCAGTAAATCGACGATATTTTATTTATAAGTTAGTAAGGATACTGTGTGAACCTAGCTCTTTTATCTGCTTTTATTCCAACTTTCTTCTTTGTCTCTATCACGCCTGGAATGTGTATGACGTTAGCCATGACACTCGGTATGACCATAGGTGTGAAACGTGCGTTATGGATGATGCTGGGAGAGTTAACAGGTGTTGCAACCGTTGCTACCTTGTCAGCCATTGGTGTCGCGGCTTTATTACTTAATTATCCGACGGCCTTTGTTATTCTTAAAGCGATTGGTGGGCTTTATTTAGCGTATATCGGCATTCAGATGTGGCTATCTAAAGGAAAAATGGCGATAAAAACAGAAGAACATAAAGGGGCTCCAGCCACATCATTTGAGTTGATTTCTCAAGGTTTTATTACGGCCATTGCCAACCCAAAAGGATGGGCGTTCTTTGTTGCATTGTTACCGCCTTTTCTTGATTCTTCAAAACCGTTAGCAAGTCAGCTGGCTGTGCTAGTGGCGATTATTCTCTGCCTTGAATTTAGTTGTTTGATTATTTATGCAACAGGTGGGCGAACATTGAGGTCGGTATTGATGAAGAGTGGCAATGTACGCATTATGAACCGTGTAGCCGGCACGTTAATGATTTGCGTAGGTGGTTGGCTGGCCATGGGCTAGTGAGCACCCAATAAATAGTATGTTAAGAAGACGCTTTAGGGCGTCTTCTTGCGTTTGAAGTTGTTGTTTTCTTGCTTGTCGTTTTCCTACCGGTTGAGGCCTTTCGCTTAGTAAATGCTTTTTTTGCTGGCGCTGGCAGATTTTGTAATGCCGCTGTTGGCATTTCTCGGGATTTGTCGAGAAGCTCTGTTAAATTTTTCTCAAGATTTTGCATAAAAGTTTGGTAACTAGCTTCCCCTAAACTGATGGCATTAAGAGAGGATTCCCATTTTGCCGTCATATCTGGAGTAACCAATTGCTGTGGTAAACAATCAATAAAAGCACGGCCTGTTTTGCTAGCGTGTATTTGCTTTCCTTGGCGCATTAAAAAGTCGCGTTTAAACAGCAGTTCTATAATGCTGGCTCGGGTTGCTTCAGTACCTAATCCATCGGTTTCTTTCAAAATTGCACGTATCGCTTTATCCGTGACAAAACGACTGATTCCTGTCATAGCAGCAAGCAAGGTTGCATCAGTAAAAGCCGCAGGTGGTGTGGTGACCTTTTCATCAATAATACCTTCATGGCACCAGGTTTCTTCCCCTTTAGTGAGCTTCGGTAGTTCACTTTGTTCTTCATCGTTATTCGTTTTATTTTTTCTTGGTAGCAAGGTCTTCCAGCCAAGTGATATTGGCGTGTTGCCTTTTGCTTCAAATTGGCCCCCTTCTATTTCCAGCTTTATCTGTGATGCCAAGTAATCGTAATCGGGGTAAAACTGCATTAAATATTGACGTGCGATTAAGCTAAATACTAAGTTTTCTGTTTTGGACAAAGACGCCATTTTGTAAGATTGCGTCGTAGGGATAATGGCATGGTGGGCAGTCACTTGCTTGTCATTCCAAGCTTTGCTTTTTTTGCTTGCGTCTGCGGATGCAGCGCCCTTAGCAATCTCGCCTTCAGTGTTAGTGAGCGCTTTAATGACGCTGGGTGCATCTCTATGCTGTTGGCTAGGCAAATAACGACAATCCGACCTAGGATAAGTAATCATCTGATGGCGTTCATAGAGCGTCTGGCAGATATCAAGTACTTGCTGAGCGGAGAGAGAAAATGCTTTTGCCGCGTCAATCTGTAAAGCAGATAAGCTGTAAGGCAGAGGAGGGGGTTGGTTCTTTTTTTTGTAATTTGCTTGCGTCACTATCGCCGGTTTATTGGTGATTCGAGAAGCTACGTTTTTTGCTAGAGGCAGGCTTAGAACTCGATTTTCATCGTCCATGTAGGATTGGCAAGACTCGCTAGGTAGCCATTTTGCGCGAAATCTATTACTTTTCTTATCTTCAATATTTGCCCAAACTTGGTAGAAATCTTTGGCTACGAAGTCTTCTCTTTCCTTATCTCTCGCTGCGACAAGTCCCAAGACAGGGGTTTGCACTCGTCCAATGGATAAAACTCCTTGATAGCCAGCCTGACGACCTCTTATTGTGTAGGCGCGAGTTAAGTTGAGACCAAACAGCCAATCAGCTCGCGCTCTACCAAGAGCAGATCGTGATAATGCGGCGAATTCAGCGTTAGGGCGTAAATTGTTGAGGGCTTTTTTTACGGCTGACGGTGTTAAGTCATTTATCAGCAAGCGCTGGGTCGATTTTAGCTTTTGTGCTGATGCTTTGCTGTAGTGCAAAACCTCATCAACAAGCAACTGACCTTCACGATCAGGGTCTCCAGCATTAACAAGTGTGGTTGCTTTTTTTATCAGTTTTTTAAGAACAGATAGCTGCTTTTTGGTTGCTGCTTTTTCTTGCCATTGCCATTCGCTAGGAATAATCGGTAAGTGATCCAAGCTCCATGATTTAAAAGCTGGATTATAGTGGTGAGGCTCAGCTTGTTCGAGTAAGTGGCCGATGCACCAACTAACACAGTCTCCATTGGGCAGCCATATGCAACCATCCTCTTTTTTTTGAGGAGTAGGAAGGGCGGCCGCGATAGCGCGTGCAAGACTGGGTTTTTCGGCAATATAGAGAATCATAGATACACTTACTGTTTATATATACAGTTAAGTGTATCCAAGATGTAGTGAGCTTACTAGGGCTGAATTTATTTAATTGGCACTACTAGTACAGGGATTTTACTATTATGAATCACTTTATTCGCGGTAGAGCCGATGACCATTTGACCGATTCGACTATGAGTTCGGCTGTTCATAATAATAAGGTCGACACCTTTTTTCTCAGCAGTCTCTTGAATGATTTCTGATGGTACGCCATGCACGACAATAGTTTTTGGCGGTGTGCTTAGGGTCGCTAATTCTTCTTTATTAGCATCCATAAAGTTTGTTAGTTCTTCTTGCATGCGTTCTTCTACATTTTTAACCGCTTCTTCATGCATTTTTTCTGACGCTTCTTTAGGAACGTAGTAGTAAATCATGTTAACAGCTTGAGGGCTGAGTGGTTCCATTGAATGCATGATGATAAGTTCTGCTTGATGAGCCAAAGCAATATTTAAAGCAAGTCCTAATGCAGGCTGAGTTTTACTTTCTAAGTCAGACGCATAAAGAATTTTTTTAATTGGAGGTAGCATGCTAATTTCCTTTTTTAGTTTATGGTCAAAGTATAAAACTATTTTTTTTTGTTATGCTGACCTAGATCAATAATTGATAGTAATATTCTTGTATATAGGACGTTCAGAGTCGTATTTTTTTTGATTTTCTCTATGGCTGTCTATTAAGAAACTGCCTATTGATATTACAAAAATCATACCTACGAATAAAAGCCCCCAATAATCTCGAGATTTCTCTGAGCTGTTATCTTTAATGACGTGCGGGATAAAGGTCTTGGCTTTCATACGTTATCTACTATTAGTTCAATATTGTTGCATCGATAGTAAATGATAATCAATATCATTAATAGACTCTATTTTGCACTTCTTCTCTACAGCCTCTTTGACATTAATGTTCTGCTGCGAGGCCTATGTTATGATACCGCCTCAATTTTTTAACCGATAAGAGAGTTAACTATGTCTGAACTGTCGTTCGACTCAAACGAATCTAAAATCGCATACGGCATTGGTCGTCAAATTGGTGATCAACTACGTGGTAGCGATCTTGGTGAATTGTCTCTAACGCATCTTTTTGCTGCGATCGAAGATTCATTGAACGGTGCAGAAATGCGCGTTCCGGGTGCTGAACTTGAAGCCGCTTTTGCTGAACTTCAAGCAAAAATGGAAGAAAAAACTCGAACAGCTTCTGAAGGAAACATCCAAGCGGGTGCGGCTTTCCTAGAAGAGAACAAAGCTAAAGACGGCATTCAAGTAACAGAAAGTGGTCTTCAGTTTGAAGTTCTTGAAGAAGGTACAGGCGCGACACCAGCTCTAGAGTCTACTGTTCGTGTACATTACGAAGGTCGTCTGCTTGACGGTCAAGTATTTGATAGTTCAATTGCTCGTGGCGAGCCAATTGAATTTCCTCTAACTGGCGTTATTGCTGGTTGGACTGAAGGTCTTCAGTTGATGAAAGAAGGTGCAAAATACCGTCTTACTATTCCTGCTGAATTGGCTTACGGCGCACAAGGCGCTGGCGCTATGATCCAACCTCATTCTGTTCTTCAGTTTGATGTTGAATTGATTGCTGTAGTTTAATAATGGCCTAATGATTGATTAATTAGCGCTGTCGCTTAATTCATCAAGAATACCAAAAAGCGAGTTGACCTGAAGAGGACAGCTCGCTTTTTTGTTTATCTGACTGCTAACAAGGTTATTTTTACAGTCAGGGTAGGAACCTAGATCTCTCTTTCCATGCGTATGTGCAGTTTAGTCGCCTCTAAAAACACCTTACCATCCGTTGTGAAATTGTGTTTTTCATAAAAGGCTTGGGCTTCCACTTGAGCATCTAAAAAAACCTTTTTGATCCCCATTTCTCGTGCAACTTGAACGGCTTTTTGTAAAAGCATGTCGCCATAGCCTCGGAGGCGATAGGCAGGAAGAACCGCTAAGCGCCCAATATGACCATCTTGAAGTAGCCGACAGGTCCCTGTTGGTACTGCCGTCGTTCCGAAAGAGACAAAATGCACTGCGTTTTTGTCATGCTCGTCCCATTCGGCTTCGGGCGGAATGCCTTGTTCAATAATAAAAACCTGCTTCCTAACAAAGGTAAGTTGGTCTTTACTGCTGTTCCAGTCGGAGGTTAATACGTTCACAATCTTATCCTTTATTCTTCAGAAGCCGTGAGTTCAATAAGGCCTTGCTGGCGAATCAAGAAACGTAATAAAGGAATTAGGTCGCTGTCTTGCTCTAGATCTAGTCCTGAAAAGTCAAATTCCGTTTCGTTACAAACCGCTTGTACAAAAATAGCGAGCTCTCTGCTCATTACTAAGCTATCGCCATTGCAAAATACAGTCATGTTTGATGTGTTGTCAGGCTGATCATCAAGCCCTTCAAGTGTTTGTTGGTTCTCTGACTCTGATGTCTCTGGGTCGTAATAACTGATACGTGCATCGCCAGGTCGGATAAACGTATGCCCAGCTAAAGCATTTGAATAAGCTTGTTCAAGCTCTTGCTGATTCAGAGGCGTTAAAAATTCAGGGTATTTACTGTCGCTCATGGTTTCTCCCAACCATTGAGCAAGAACCTCTGGCTGGTTTATTAAGCGTATAAGTTCTGCTTGTAAATACGTAATGTCTTCTTGATTGATCTGGGCGCTATGGGCTCGAGTGCCTGATTCAGGTGCGGAAAAACGATCTTTCTCATTGATGGTGTCACACAGTTTGTCTCGGATACCGGTTAAAGCGTCTTGCATGCTTGGTGCACGAAAACCGATTGAGTAGGTCATGCAATCGTCGTCCAGTGAGCGCCCATTATGAGCAAAATTAGGTGGTAAGTAGAGAATGTCCCCTGCGTCTAGCTCCCAATCCATTGTGCTGTCTACGTCGAAGTTATCCAATATATGCAATGGGATATCTGGTATAGACGTGTCTTGATATTGATCTGGTGCGAGTACTTGCCAGCGTCGTTTACCAGCAACCTGTACCAAAAACACATCGTACTGGTCATAGTGTGGGCCAACGCTACCACCTTCTGTGGCGTAACTGACCATAACGTCGTCAAGGCGCCAGCTTGGTAAAAACTGAAAGCGCTCTTTTAGTTCTTGGACTTCAGGTACCCAGTGGTCAACTGCTTGAACTAATAACGTCCATTCTTTTTCTGGTAGTGTCGCAAAAGCGTCTTCGTCAAATGGACCTTGGCGTAACTCCCATGGAGATTGTCCATTTTCTATTACGATACGTGATTCGACACCATCTTCCATTGCCATGCCAGCTAATTCATCTGCATCCAAAGGAACATCGAAAGCCACTAAGCCAGAGCGAATCAAAAGAGGCTTTTTCTGCCAATATTCTGACAAGAATGTGCGTGCCGTCATGCCGCCTAAAATGGTTAGTGGTGCGTCTAAATCTATCATAAATTACTCACTCTAATAAAAGAGATAATCGAAAAGGGGGAGACAAAAAAGAGCCGATAAATCGGCTCTTTTTACGTTATTAATGCACTAACGATGCTTTTGGAAAGTTAGTGATTAACGAATGGCTTTTGCTTGTGCAACCGCATTACCGATGTAAGTCGCAGGTGTTAGCTTTTTAAGCTCCACTTTAGCGTCTTCTGGCATTTCCAGCGTGTCTACAAAGGCTTCGATCGTTGCTTGATCAATAGTACGGCCGCGCGTTAGTTCTTTTAGTTTCTCGTAAGGAGATTCGATGCCGTAACGACGCATAACAGTTTGAATTGGCTCAGCCAATACTTCCCATGCATTGTTTAGATCCGCGTCAAGGCGCGGTGCATTGATTTCCAATTTACTGATGCCTTTAAGCGTTGATTGGTAAGCGATCAAGCTATGCGCTAGACCAACACCTAGGTTACGCAACACAGTAGAGTCTGTTAGATCACGCTGCCAGCGAGAGATCGGCAATTTAGCGCTTAGATGTCCCATGATGGCATTCGCAATGCCCAAGTTACCTTCGGAGTTTTCGAAGTCAATTGGGTTAACTTTATGCGGCATAGTTGATGAGCCGATTTCGCCAGCAATGGTTTTTTGCTTGAAGAAGCCCATTGAGATGTAGCCCCACACATCACGATCAAAGTCGAGCAAGATGGTGTTGAAACGGCAAATAGCATCGAACAATTCAGCGATGTAATCATGCGGTTCAATTTGTGTTGTATAAGGGTTCCAAGATAAGCCTAAAGAAGTCACAAAAGCTTCTGCGTGAGCTTGCCAATCGACATCTGGGTAAGCAGAAAAGTGAGCGTTGTAGTTACCTACAGCGCCGTTGATTTTGCCTAAAAATTCAACGTTTTCAATTTGCTTAAGCTGGCGACTAAGGCGTGCTGCTACGTTGGCCATTTCTTTACCAACAGTAGACGGAGACGCGGTTTGACCATGAGTACGAGACAACATAGGTTGTTCAGCGTGCTCAATGGCAAGATCTTGGATCGCTGTGATTATGTTTTTAAGTTCTGGAGTAATGCCTACTTCCAGAGCTTCACGTAACATCAAAGCGTGTGACAAGTTATTGATGTCTTCAGAAGTACAAGCAAAATGAACAAATTCAGAAATAGCCGCTAGTTCAGCATTGTTGGCCATTTGATTTTTGATGAAGTATTCAACCGCTTTGACATCGTGGTTCGTGGTTTTCTCAATGTCTTTGATCGCTTGAGCGTCTGCTTCGCTGAAGTTGTCAGCCAATTGGTCTAATAACGCGCTTGCTTCATCACTCAGTGCGGGTACTTCAATAATTTGCGGGTGTTTGGCAAGAGCCTGTAGCCAGCGTACTTCCACAATGACGCGCATACGAAGCAAGCCATACTCGCTTACTGAGCGACGTAATACATTGGTTTTTGATCCGTAACGACCGTCTATTGGGGAAATTGCGTTTAAGCTAGTTAATTCCATTGAGATAACGCCTCGACCATGGTTTTCAGGGAGCCGCTATTATAGGGAAAAGTGGGACGTACTGCCATTGCGCTAAGGTGATTCAAGGTGTTTTGTCATGATTAACTTGGTAGAACGAAACAAGCACCAAGTAAAATGAGTGACTTGATGCTTTTAATTGGATGGGAGACACTGTCTATTCTCCGCTTTTACTAAGAAGTTCTATGCTTGAGTCTGCAATAAAGCAATATTTATTAGAAAAACCAGAAGCGTTGGAAGATTATCCATTTGGACCAGACGCTATTGTGTTTAAAGTGCAAAAGAAAATGTTTGCTTTATTTATGGTGAGGCAAGGGCAGAGTGCGCTTAATTTAAAATGCGATCCTGAAGAAGCGGTTCAGTTAAGGGATATTTTTAGCGCCGTCACGGCGGGATATCATATGAATAAACGACATTGGAATACTGTCATTCTTGATGGCTCTCTACCAATGGGTGAAATTGAACGTATGATTGATAATTCTTATAGTTTGGTTGTCAAAGGCCTCAAAAAATCAGATCGAGAAGGTTTGGAAGTTCGTCACGGTAGTCAGATTGTTTATGCGTTGAATAAGTAGATTATTCAAATCAGGTTGTTTTTTTAGTATTGTTGCTCTTTTTATACTGATAAAAAGTTGAGTGACTTAGGCCCGCTTGGAGGTTTTATGAGTACAGTGTTGAAAGGAAGTTGTTTGTGTCATGGCATCCAGTATGAAGTACGCAGTGAGCTAGGCGATATTATGCAGTGCCATTGCCAAAAGTGTCGTAAAGCAAACGGTACCGCGTTTGCGACTAATGCCGCTATCCCAACTGATGCCTTTGTCTTTTTAGAAGGAGAGTCATTAGTAGGGGAATATGAATCGACACCTGGCGTGTTTCGTACTTTTTGTACTCGATGCGCATCCCCGCTTTACAGCCGTCGCCCTAGCCAGCCAGAATTGCTTCGATTACGTATTGGTACCCTTGATACGCCAATTGAAGGTCGCCCAGCGCTTCATATTTATGCCGCGTCTAAAGCAGAATGGGATCGTATCACAGATGATATTCCTCAATATGATGAACGGCCACTCTCTTAATTCTCGCTAAGTGATAGCGTCAGTTCGATGATTACTTTAAAAAACTGGCAAAAATGATTTGGTCGTCTATGCTTAAAGTTCCCTCCATAGATGTAATGAAGAGACCTTTGAGGCTGTAGTAGGCGTGATGTTTACCATGCTTGCCTCTTTTTTTAATAGATGCACTCTGCCAATTCCTTATTTTTCCCACTTATCCACATAGCGTGTTGCGTTATGATCTTTTATTTCGCTAAATAAGGGTGACTCTATTGTCTATTCTGCCTCATCAAACTGATATTTTTGGTGGCATTATCATCGATCCTGATCAATTACCTGATACCTTAATTCAGTTTGAGCAGGGATTGATTTCATTATTAGAAAAAGCCAAGAAAGGCGATTTCAAACTTATTTGGCTTACCGTTGAACGCACCAAAACAGACATTATTCCTATTTTAGCAACACATAATTTTGTATTTCATACTTGCAGCGAAGACACGCTGACAATGATTTGCCGTATGGAAGAAACCAGTTATGCGCCTTTTTCGCCTACTCACACTTTGGGTACTGGGGCGATCGTTATCAATGATAAAGATGAGCTGTTGGTGATGCGCGATAATTGGTCATCTTATCGCGGTTATAAATTACCGGGTGGATATCTTGAACAGGGTGAAAGCATTGAAGAAGCCGTTGTTCGAGAAGTGCTAGAAGAAACTGGTGTAACCACTCGATTTGATGCTGTATTAGGGCTCAGAGCACGCCACCCTGTGCAATTTGACAAATCCAATCTTTATATTGTTTGCCGTTTAGTACCGATTGACGAAACCATTGAGATTACTGATACCGCTGAAGTGGCGGAAGCCAGATGGATGCCAGTGAGTGACTATTTGGCAGATGTGAATATTCATGCGTTCAATCGAAAAATGGTGGCAGAGTTGAGACATTGTACCGGCTTACAGCGCATTCAAGTAGATACATCATTAGCGTCCAATGCTCAGAATGAAGTCTTTTTTGCGACCTAATGTTAAGCAACAAAAAGTGAGCATTCTTACTTTTGGGCTATTGTACTAAACGCTGCATGTTAAAATGAAAAGATCACAATCAGAATGACTTGTCCCTCCTTCCTACGCCCCGTATAGTCTCTGCCATTGTAGAATGGCCTGAAGGCCATGGCCCTCATCGAATTGGATTGTTTAGTGTCTGATATAAATAAATCGGCAGCAGTGTCGTACTTTTTAAAAAGCCGCCCAGCCGCTATTGAGCTAGATAATGTATCTTGGTCTCCAACGGCTGGACGAGTAGTGCTTCAGCCTATTCAAATAAGTATTAAAGCGGGTGAGTTTGTTGCGATTGTAGGCCCAAATGGGTCAGGAAAAACCAGCTTATTACGTTGTTTATATCGGGTAAATAAACCCACATCTGGTTATGTGCGACTAGACGGTAAGGATGTTTGGCGCCTGTCAGCCAAACAATGCGCTCAACGTATTGCCACTGTGTTGCAGGATTCTGGTGCAGATTTTGGGCTCAGCGTGTTTGAGATGGTGGAAGTCGGATTAACACCGAATACATCGTCTTGGGGGCGCTCAGATAAGGATATTCAAACCGTAGAACGCGCATTAGACTGGTTAGATGTATTGCCATTAGCGAACCGCGATTTCAGTTCACTATCCGGCGGTGAGCGTCAGAGAGTAAGAATTGCACGGGCGTTAGTGCAACAACCCGACGTCTTGATCCTAGATGAACCAACGAATCATTTGGATATTCGCCACCAGCTTGATGTCCTTGCACTTATTGCCAAACTACCTTGTACTGTAATTGTATCGCTTCATGATTTAGCGTTGGCTTCAGCCTATGCCGATCGCGTTATGGTGCTTAAAGAAGGGCGATTAGACGCCTTTGATACGCCTGAGAACGTCTTTTCTTCTAGCCGAATTAAACACGTTTTTGATGTTGAGACCGTGATAGATGAACATCCTATTACACAGCGCCCACGATTTTCTTTTTACCTTAATGATTAACCATATGATGACGTACATATCTCACTTTAAAAGCCGACCTTTGATATTAGCAGCGGGCTTGTTTGTCAGTGTTACCCAAGCAGATTTCGCCAGTGCTGCGCACTATCCGGTGCAAGTACAGAGTTGTAATAGAACCGTGACGTTTGATAAAGCGCCACAAGCGGCTGTATCTAATGACGTTAATTTGACCGAAATGATGTTGGCGCTTCATTTACAAGATCATATGGTCGGTTATACCGGTGTCTCGGGTTGGAAAACACTGGATCCGACATTGCGAAAAGGCATCGGTCAATTGCCAGAGTTATCCCCGAAATACCCAACCAAAGAAGTGTTGTTGGGTGCCAATGCAGACTTTTACTTTGCTGGTTGGAATTACGGCATGCGCGTTGGTGGTGGGGTAACGCCTTCCACGTTGGCGCCATTGGGCATTAAGGTGTATGAATTAACCGAAAGTTGTATTCATATTATGAATAAACCTAAGGTGTCAATGAATGATCTATACAAGGATTTGCTGAATTTAGGGAACATTTTTAATGTTGAAGCGCGTGCGACAAAGCTCGTTGCAGGGTATAAAAAAGAATTAGTGAGTTTTCAAGAAAAACTGACACCACTCAAAAAGCCTCCCAAAGTATTTGTCTATGACTCAGGCGAAGCTGAACCTTTCACGGCGGGGCGTTATGGTATGCCAACAGCACTGATTGAAGCCGCGGGTGGTATCAATGTGGCCGATGATGTGAATAAAAGTTGGACCCAGATAGGTTGGGAGTCTGTTATTGATCGAGCTCCCGATATTATTGTTATTGTGAATTATGGCGACGTAACCGCACAACAGAAAATCGAATTTTTAACACATAACCCGGCATTAAAATCGATACCAGCGATAAAAAACAAACATTTTGTGGTGCTTCAATATGTAGAAGCCACTCCTGGGCCGCGTAATATAGAGGCGATTAAACGACTTGCTACCGCTTTTAGACGTGACGCTTCATGAGTAAAGATTCATCGTCTGAACTGAGTGAAAATCAATCATCAAAAAGTGCCACTTTATTGGCCACCTATGTGCCTTTGCCTTTTTTGATTCTCTTGCTGGCTTTTCTTCTGCTCGGTCTTATGGGGTTGGCAATTGGAGTGGGCTCTGTTGCGATTCAGCAATCAACGGTATGGGGTGTTATCGCGCATAAGCTTTCACTCGTATGGTTGCACCCCACTTGGTTTATTCCCGATTGGTCAATGGGGCGGGAAAATATTGTATGGGAAGTGCGACTGCCGCGAACTATTTTGGCGGCCACCGTAGGTGCATCGTTAGCGTTGGTTGGCGCGTCATTACAATCGGTGACACGTAACCCGCTTGCAGACCCACATCTGCTGGGTATCTCATCGGGCGCCGCGTTAGGTGCAATCATTGCGTTATTGCACACTGGTATGGTGTTAGGTGTTGTTACTGTGCCTGTGTTTGCCTTTCTTGGTGCATTGCTTGCGATGTTTCTGGTACTGGCGGTGGCAAATTTTGCAGCGGCACACAGTGCGGGACGATTGATTCTAGCCGGAGTCGCGGTCGCTTTTGTTTTAACATCCGTAGGAAACTTGTTTATTTTTATGGGAGACCATCGTGCCTCCCATACGGTGATTTTTTGGATGTTGGGCGGACTAGGCTTGGCCCAATGGGGGCAATTATGGTTTCCCATTGGCACTTTACTATTGGGTAGTGCGTATCTTATTTACAAAGCACGCTATTTGAATGCAATGATCTTGGGTGATGAAACTGCGAGTACCTTGGGTATTCCTGTTGAGCGTTTTCGTATTGTGGTGATTATTGTGTGTGCTTTATTGACTGGTGCCGCTGTCGCATTTTCGGGTGTGATTGGTTTTGTTGGTCTTATGGTGCCTCATATTGTGCGTTTGCTGGTGGGAGGAGATTATCGAAAGGTTTTACCATTGTCGGCATTGCTTGGTGCCATTTTCTTAGTTGTTGCAGATATAGTGGCGCGTATTATTATGCCGCCTCAAGATATGCCTATTGGTATTTTGACAGGGCTAGTAGGGGGCATCGGATTTGTTTTTTTAATGCGAAAGCGACGAAGTGTTGCTCTGTGACTGTAATCTGAAGTGAAAAAGCTAAGTTTACTAAGCCGAAATATTGGAATGAAAAAACACAAATTAAGGGGATGAAAACGAGCGAGAAGGCCCGTTTTCAAATACTTTGGGCGCTTACAGATCTGCTTCAATAGCGCTGACTAAATCATCGCTTTCAGGTGTTACATCAGGTGAAAAACGCACGACATTGCCTTCTTTAGTCACTAGGAATTTCTCAAAATTCCATACAACTTCTGGCGCCAATGTTGATTCAATATTGTGCCCAGACAACATTTTTTCCATCGCTTCACGATTTGGCGTCACAGGAGCCGCTTCAATTAAACTTTTATAAAGTGGATGCTTGTCCTTGCCTGTTACTGCGATTTTACTAAACATTGGAAATGTCACGTCGTAAGTAAGGCTGCAGAACGCTTGGATTTCTTCATCACTGCCAGGCTCTTGTCCAGCAAAATCGTTCGCAGGAAAGCCCAAAATCTCTAAGCCTTGAGAATGATATTTTTTGTATAATGCTTCTAATCCTTCGTATTGAGGCGTTAATCCACATTTGGATGCGACATTAACGATTAGCACCGTTTGCCCTTGATAAGCCGTTAAAGATACGTCTTCGCCTTTGATGTTGGTAACGGTTAAATCTAATAGATTACTCATGGTAGCCTCTTATATTGATGTAAATGGATTCGTTCTACGCAGATGCACTCACTACAGATTATGAGTGGATCTTTTTGTTGCTTCTCGCTTTAGCATATCTCTTCAGACATTAAATAAATGCGCAACAATTGCATAAGTTCGCTTGTCCTGCTTAGAGTGTTATTTAGGGGGCTGTCAGGATGAATAGCTTGTAACTTAAGGAGAGATTGTTTGTCTTACCCTGTTTTTCTAGTGAGTTTGTATGTTGTTTTCAGCATTGTGGCGTTTGGGTTTTATGGTTGGGACAAGCGCGCAGCTAAAAAGAGTCGACGTCGGGTGCCTGAAGTAACGCTTCATTGGTTAGCATTATTAGGCGGTTGGCCGGGTGCGATATTGGCACAAAAATATTTCCGTCATAAAACGATAAAAAAATCGTTCCGTATTGCATTTTGGCTGACGTGTGTGGCGAATATTTTATTGCTGATGTTGGCGTGTTTCTTTGTTCAGGTAGGTTTTGTTCAAGGAATAAGCAATATTCAGGCGTTGCTCAACAGCCTATATAAGTAGAGGCGTTCATATCTGATGAACAATGACGTTCTCGTCTGATGAACAATGACGTTCTCGTCTGATAAATAATTGTAAAAATACAACGGCCTGAAAAATATCAGGCCGGTTTCTACACTACTGTTTCATTAGCGGATTTCTAATCCTCAGATTACTAGCCGAAACGACCCGTAATGTAGTTCTTAGTGCGCTCTTTTTTCGGACGTAAAAACATTTCGTCTGTTTCCGCCACTTCCACTATCTCGCCTAAATACATAAAGACGGTTTTTTGGGAGACCCGCGCGGCTTGTTGCATATTGTGCGTGACAATAACAATGGTGTATTCGTCGCGCAAAGTATCCAATAAATCCTCTATTTTAGAGGTGGATACAGGGTCAAGTGCAGAGGTAGGTTCGTCAAGCAATAACACTTGTGGTTCCAGTGCTATGGTTCGAGCGATACACAAACGTTGCTGTTGACCACCAGAAAGACTTTGTCCACTTTGATGTAGCTTGTCTTTTACTTCGTCCCACAAGGCTGCGCTGCGCAAGGCCTTTTCAACGCGAGCATCCATTTCACGACGTGACGGTTTTTCATAAAGACGAATGCCGTACGCGATATTGTCATAGATGGACATAGGAAATGGTGTCGGTGACTGAAATACCATGCCAACGCGAGCACGCAATGCAGAGACATTCATTTTCGGATCTAATATGTTTTGATTATCAATGATGACCTGACCTTTTGCTTCTTGGCCTGGGTACAGAGTATAGATACGGTTCAAAACACGTAACAATGTTGATTTACCACAACCAGATGGTCCAATGATCGCGGTTGTCTCATTGCGGCCAATCTCAAGATTGATATTTTTTAGAGAGTGATTATTACCGTAGTAAAAGTTCAAATCACGGATCGAAATATCAATCTCAGTAGCTAGCGCAGGTTTGCTAGGTTCAATATTTAAAAGTTCTGAAGGCGTCATGGCGATTTCCATTGGCTTTTCCAAAATTAGTGTTGTGCAGTCGCAGAGCGTAACACTACTCGCGAAATAATAGAGAGAACAAGGATAGTCAAGGTGATTAATAGTGCACCTGCCCAAGCAAGGGCTTGCCAATCCGGATAAGGATTCATCGCAAACTGGAATATCATCACTGGCAAGTTGGCCATCGACGAAGACATATCAGTTGACCAGAATTGGTTGTTCAACGCGGTAAACAATAGCGGTGCTGTTTCACCAGCGATACGAGCAACAGACAATAAAATCCCCGTTGTCATACCGACACGAGCGGCTCGATAGCTAACGCTAAGAATAACTTTTGAACGGCTTGCACCCAGTGCATAAGCCGCTTCACGCATACTGTTTGGTACCAGATTCAACATATCTTCGGTGGTACGAACAACAACCGGAATGGCAATAATGGCCAATGCGGCAGAGCCGGCCCAACCAGAAAAACCACCCATTGGAGCGACCAAAATCTCATAGATAAAAAGGCCCGCAAGAATAGAAGGTTTAGCTAACAAAACATCATTTACAAAGCGAACGATGGTTGCCAGTAATGTTCCTTTTCCGTATTCGTTTAGGTAAGTTCCCGCGAGTAATCCGACCGGTGTCGCTACCAGCATAGCGGCAGCCACCAATAAAAAACTACCCATAATGGCATTCGCCAAACCACCAGACTCACCAGGCGGTGGCGTCATTTCGGTGAATAAGCTTGGTTTGAATGCGGAAAAACCTTGATAAAGTAGCACCGAACAAATCCATACCAGAAAAGCGAGTACCAGTAGCGTTGCCGCAACGATCAGCATTCGAGCAATAATGTTGGCAAATTGGCGACGTTTAACGACAGCGTTCACAGACAACTCCTATGATGAAATTCGGTTAAGCATCAACCGCGCAATGGCGAGTACGATGAAGGTAATAATGAATAACAATAAGCCAAGCGCAATAAGAGAGGATGAATGTATTTCTGTATAAGCCTCTTGAAACTCATTCGCAATGGTAGATGCAATGGTGTTACCTGGAGCAAAAATGGCACCGGTAATACGGTTTGCGTTACCAACAATAAAGGTAACGGCCATGGTTTCACCAAGAGCGCGACCTAGGCCTAAAAATATGGCACCTGTCATCGCTGTTTTACAATGGGGAATGATAATGGCGCGAGTCACTTCCCAGTCGGTTGCCCCAACGGCATAACCACTTTCTTTTAAGCGTTTAGGAACCGTATCAATCACATCTCGCATAACCGCAGCGATGAAAGGCAAGATCATAATAGCCAATACAATGCCCGCTGTTGCCATACCAATGCCGATCGCAGGACCTGCAAAGATAGAAGAAAGAAAAGGTACGTTTTCAAAGGCATTAATCACTGGTTCTTGCACATACTCTGCAAATACTGGAGCGAAGAAGAAAAGCCCCCACATGCCATAAATAATACTCGGAATAGCAGCCAGTAATTCAATCGCAATGCCTAAAGGGTGACGTAACCATCTAGGTGCTAATTGAGTAATGTAAATGGCAATGGCAAATGCTAAAGGAACCGCTAAAACAATCGCAATACCAGAGGTAATCAGTGTGCCCGCAATGGCTGGTAGTGCGCCGAACTGCTCAGTAACTGGGTTCCAAGTTGATGTCCAAATAAAGGAAAGACCAAACTTGCTGATAGCAGGCCATGCACCCATTGTTAAAGAGACAAAGAAGCCGCCTAAGATAACAAGGATAAACATAGCAGAACAAATTGAAAGCCATTTGAATGTGCTGTTGAAGCCTTCGCCATTCATGAAGCGAGGAGACCGCTGGAATGATCCAGCGGCCTCTTCATGAGCTTTCGTTTTAGTATTGTCGACGAGAGTCATGTTGGGTTTAGTCATTAGCTTAAGAGCCCATGTATACGGATTTGCCGTCAGTCGTTTTCAGATCTTTTGCCCAAGCGTCATGGATAAGCGCTTTTACATTCGCTGGGAATGGAACATAGTGAAGATCTTCAGCGGCTTTGTCGCCATTTGTGTATGCCCAATCAAAGAACTTAAGTACGGCTTTGGTTGCTTTTGGATCTTCCACTTTCTTATGAAGAAGAATGAAGGTCGCAGCAGTCATCGGCCAACTTTTCGCACCAGGCTGGTTAGCCAAGATTAGGTAAAAGCCTTTAGCGTGTTTCCAGTCAGCACCAGCAGCGGCGGCTTGGAAAGTTTCCATCGTAGGCGATACAGTATTGCCTTCTTTGTTTTTCATTTTTGAGTAAGTTAGGTTGTTTTGCAAAGCGTATGCATATTCAACATAACCAATTGAGTTTTTCAATTGAGATACGTAGTTAGCAACACCTTGGTTACCTTTACCGCCTGTACCAACTGGCCACTGAACGGAAGCATCAACACCTACATCTTTTTTCCATTCAGGAGAAATATCTGCTAAATAGTAAGTGAAGTTGAAGGTAGTACCAGAACCGTCTGCACGGTGAACAACCGAAATTTTGTTATCAGGTAAGTTAACGCTTGGGTTCAATGCTTTGATTTCTGCATCATTCCACTTAGTGATTTTACCTAGGAAGATATTAGCGATTGTCTTGCCATCAAGTACCAATTCGCCAGGTTTGATTCCTTTCACGTTAATGATTGGAACGATGCCGCCCATTACTGTAGGGAACTGCATCATGCCTTTTTCTTCAAGAACGCTTGCCTTTAACGGCTTATCAGAAGCACCGAAGTCAACGGTTTTTGCTGTGATTTGCTTGATACCGCCGCCAGAACCAATTGCTTGGTAGTTAAGCTGAGCGCCAGTTTCTTTGTTGTAAGATTGTGCCCACTTAGAATAAACAGGGTATGGGAATGTTGCACCAGCACCAGTGATGTGATCGGCAGCGAAAGCTGATGTTGCTGTGATTGCAGCGCAAACTGCCAAGCTTGCAAAAATGCGTTTCATGAGAGTGTATCCTTTTAATGTTCAGTGTGAATTATCATTCTTTAAACTGAGATTACGGACAATCTTTGCCGTTCATCTCTTCTCATTTTTATGTGCTAGACAATAAATGGTTTCTGATCACCGTTGTCTGGGGAGACATATTGAACAAACTTTGTGACAGTTTCGTTACTAAAGCTTAAATAGCCGTATTTTTTTAGTATTTTTATGCCTCTCTGCCATGCTATTTATTCGTTCTTATAAAGAGAGTTTAATTTAACCTGTTGATATTGCTATATAATTTTCATTTTATCTTTGTGTTCTTTATGAATTATTTTTATTACTGAATTGCGTAAAAAATGTCATATTCGTAATGGCTTAATCAGCTAGACGCTAAGCTAGGCTGAGTTTTTTGTCGTATATTAAGTCACTAATTTGATTTTCAATGATGAGAGAGCGGCAATATAAAGAGTAATTTTCTCTTGCCGTTACAAGTGTTTCAAAATGATATAAACTGATAAAAATAATTCATTTTTGTGCCGAAAGAATAAGGAAAGGGTCATGACAACACGAATCCAGCAAGGCGGTTTGTCGATAGCGGAAGGGCTATGGCGTTTGGTGAATGAAGAAATAGCACCGGGTACCGGTATTGACCCGACGGTCTTTTGGAATGGTTTCGAAGCAACCTTGCAGGACCTTGCTCCGAAAAACAAAGCGTTGCTGGCAAAACGAGATGTCTTACAAACTCAGATCGACGAATGGCATCTAGCGCACAAGGCGCAACCTCACGACGCCAATGACTATAAAGCCTTTTTAAAAGAAATCGGCTATCTGTTGCCAGAAGGGCCTGCTTTTAAAATCACCACCCAGAATGTAGACGAAGAAATCGCTGAGCAAGCGGGGCCACAGCTGGTGGTGCCGCTGAAAAATGCGCGCTTTGCCTTAAATGCCGCTAACGCTCGTTGGGGAAGTCTTTATGATGCCTTGTACGGCACGGATGCGATTCCAGAAGTCGACGGTGCGGAAAAAACCAGTAGTTATAATCCCATTCGTGGCGACAAGGTCATCGCTTTCGGTCGTCAGTTATTAGACCAAGCGGCACCCTTGGCTCATGGCTCTCATCGTGATGCAACGGCGTATCAAATAGACAATGCTGAACTGCTGGTGACTCTGGTATCTGGCGAACAAGTGGGCTTAGCAGAAGCGGAAAAATGCGTGGGCTTTAATGGCGCCGCGTTAACGCCAACAGCCATTCTATTAAAAAACAACGGCCTGCACATTGAGATTCAGATCGCCCCAGCGTCGCTTGTCGGCAAAACCGATAAAGCCGGTGTGAAGGATTTACTGGTTGAAGCGGCGATTACCACCATCATGGATTGTGAAGACTCCATCGCGGCGGTGGACGCAGAAGACAAAATTGAAGTGTACCGAAATTGGCTTGGCCTGATGAACGGCTCTTTGCAGGATCAGTTTGAAAAAGGTGGTCATACGGTGACCCGGGTTATGAACCCAGATCGCACCTATCTCACGCCCTCTGGCGGGTCATTGACCTTGCCGGGTCGCAGTTTGTTATTTATTCGCAACGTTGGTCATTTAATGACGAACTCGGCGATTATTGATCGAGAAGGCAATCAAGTGCCTGAAGGCATTATGGACGGATTTATCTGTGCTTATGCCGCAATGCATGACTTGAACAGCACCACAACACGCAAAAATAGCCGTGCGGGCAGCGTTAATATCGTCAAACCTAAAATGCATGGTCCTGAAGAAGTGGCTTTTGCGGTTGAATTATTTGCTCGTATTGAAGAAGTCCTACAACTCAAACGCAATAC
Organism: Marinomonas flavescens; assembly: GCF_004352835.1. Taxonomy (GTDB): domain Bacteria; phylum Pseudomonadota; class Gammaproteobacteria; order Pseudomonadales; family Marinomonadaceae; genus Marinomonas; species Marinomonas flavescens. Next base: position 75,275 of record NZ_SJSB01000001.1, read on the forward strand.
CTTAAAAATTGGCATCATGGACGAAGAGCGCCGTACCACAGTGAATTTAAAAGAATGCATTCGTGCTGCCAGTGAGCGAGTGGTGTTTATTAATACCGGTTTCCTTGATCGCACCGGTGATGAAATTCACACCTCCATGATGGCTGGGGCGTTTGTGCCAAAATCCATCATGAAGCAACAGCCTTGGATTCAAGCCTACGAAGATTGGAACGTCGATATTGGCATCGAATGCGGATTGCCCGGTAAAGCGCAAATTGGTAAAGGCATGTGGGCCATGCCAGATGAAATGGCGGCGATGCTAGAGCAAAAAATAGCGCATCCCATGTCAGGGGCGAACACCGCTTGGGTACCATCGCCCAATGGGGCCACACTGCACAGCACCCATTATCACACGGTGAATGTACGCGCTCGCCAACAAATCTTGGCCACACGTCAACGAGCCAGCTTAGATGATATTTTGCATATTCCTTTAATGGATGATCCTAGCGCACTGACGGCGGAGCAAATCAAATTTGAGCTGGATAACAACGCCCAAGGTATCTTAGGCTATGTTGTGCGCTGGATTGATCAAGGGGTAGGTTGTTCTAAAGTGCCAGACATTAATAATGTAGGCTTAATGGAAGACAGAGCGACATTACGTATTTCGTCTCAGCATCTTGCAAACTGGCTAGAGCACGGCGTGTGCAACGAAGCGCAGGTGATGGAAGCGCTAAAACGTATGGCGGCGATTGTGGATAAGCAAAATGCCGATGACCCTGCGTATCAATCCATGGCGCCAAGTTACGATGGTATTGCGTTTAGTGCCGCATGCGATCTTGTTTTTAAAGGCAAGGAACAGCCATCAGGCTATACCGAGCCGTTGTTGCACGCCTATCGCATTGCGAAAAAAGCCGAATAACCAAGGCGTCTTCTGTGTTATTAAAGCCGGGCCTGTCGCTCGGCTTTTTTGTCGTTATAATAAGGTCAATTTTATTTTGGATTGATGGTTTTGCAGACTCTACAACAACTGAATAACGGTGAATTAAGTGGCGTAAAGCGCCTTCAATTGGCAGAAAATCTCAGTGAATTTCCTGAGGCTATTTATTCCTTGGCGGACAGCTTAGAAATTCTCGACTTGTCGAATAATGCGCTCACCAGCTTGCCTGATGATCTGGCAAGGTTGAGCAACCTTAAAATTCTATTTTGTTCTAATAACCAGTTTACTGAGCTGCCTGAAGTGCTTGGAACTTGCTCTAAGCTCGAAATGATAGGCTTTAAAAGCAATCAGATTCGCACGGTGTCAGGCGCATCCTTACCTCGAATTACCCGCTGGTTGATCTTAACGGATAACCAAATTGACACCTTGCCGGATGAAATAGGTGAGTTACCGCGTTTGCAAAAGCTTGCTTTGGCAGGGAACCAATTACGGGAGATTCCTCAATCCATTAAGCATTGTCAGAATCTAGAGTTGATTCGCTTGTCAGCCAATATGCTAACGACGTTTCCAGATGTCTTGTTCGCTTTGCCTAAATTGGCGTGGTTAGCGTTTTCAGGTAACCCTTTTTGTGCAAGTCGTGATCTTCATAGCGAGTTTAAAACGGTGTCCGCGAATGACGTAATACTGCATCAAGTACTAGGGCAGGGGGCGTCTGGCGTCATTTCAAAAGCCACATGGCAAGATAATCGTTTTTCGTTCCCTGACACTATCGCGGTAAAAGTATTTAAAGGTGAGGTCACCAGTGACGGTTACCCAGAGGATGAGTTGGATGCCTGTTTATCGATTGGTGTGCATGACAATATTGTTAAGCCGTTGGCTAAAATTTCAGAGCCAGAGTGCTCGGCATTGTTGATGGCACTGATTCCTGAGCATTATTATAACCTTGGTCAACCGCCAAGCTTAGTGAGTTGCACACGAGATACTTTTACCCAAGGTCAGGCTTTTTCCATTCAGCAGATTGGCTTTATCGTGGCGCAAATGGACGCCGTGCTACAGCACTTCATCGACAAAGATATTTGTCATGGAGACTTATACGCCCACAATATATTGATTAATCCTGAGGGGCATATTTTATTTGGTGATTTTGGCGCAGCATCGAAATACCATAATTTATCCGCTGAGCAAAAACACGGTATTCAAATGATAGAAGATCGCGCCATGCGTTTTTTCATCGACGATATGCTTAGTTTGTGTATTGAAGAGGATAAAGACAGTGACTTATATAAAGCATTGCAGAGCAAGGTAGCGCTTACATAGCAGCGTTTTTATCAGCTAAAGATAAGAAAGCCGTGAGTCATAAAGGGTCACGGCTTTTCTGCTTCTACTTATTAGATCATTGTTTTAAAAAGACGATTAACGAATGCTTTGATAGCGTGGCAGTCTATCGAGACGTTTTCTTAAGACCACTTGGTAAAGTTGTAATGAGCGGCTTCGAAAAGCGCCAGCACAGGTTTTCAGGTAATAAACCCACATTCGATAAAAGCGCTCATTATACTGGTCTTTTAATTCAGGCCATGCCGCTTCAAAGTTTTCACACCACGCCATTAATGTGGTCGCGTAATCAGGCCCAAAGTTATGAACATCTTCGATCACAAAATAAGGTTCTACCGCCTTACTTATTTGAGTAAGCGAAGGAATAACGCCGTTGCGGAAGATGTATTTATCGATCCAAGGGTCGGTTCCTGTCGTGGTTTGATCATTACCTATGGTGTGAAGCACAAAAGTGCCGTCATCTTTCATTAAACGATGAGCTGTTTTCATATAAGTGTCGTAGTTCTTAGGGCCGACATGTTCAAACATACCAATCGAAACCAGTTTGTCGTATTGGCCTTCTAAACTTCGATAGTCTTGTAGTGCTATATCGACAGGTAAGCCTTTGCAACGTTCGTCTGCGAGTATCTTTTGTTCTTTGGAAATAGTAATACCAGTGACACTCACACCGTATTCTTTGGCGGCAAGTTCTGCAAAACTTCCCCAGCCACAGCCTATTTCTAATACGGATTCCCCTTTTTTGAGGTCGGCCTTTTCACAGATTAACCGCAATTTATTCAGTTGAGCTTCGTGTAAGTTTTTGGCTTTATGCCAGTAACCACAAGAGTAAGCCATGGTAGGGTCAAGCATCGCTTGATAGAGATCGTTGCCAGCATCGTAATGTTGCTCACCCACTTGGTAAGCTCGTTTTTCTGACTGGCGATTAATAAATTTAGCTAAAATCCAATGTCTAAATATGACCCATCGCCCGGTCATTTTTTCATCTAAACGAGCGCTAATAATACGAGAAATGAATTCATCAACTTGCTCACAGTCCCACCAGCCATCGACATAAGCTTCCCCTAAACCTAGAGAACCTTTACTAAGAATTCTGTCCCATAGGGCAGGATTATGCACCTGAGGATCCCATGGATTGGAGCCATTAATAGTGATGCCTGCGTTAGCAAGTTGTGTCCCTATCCAGCGCTCAACCGCAGAGGTCGCGTTTTGTTGATCTGAATAGTTTATATCTTGCAAAGTGCTGTCATTTTGAGATGAGGTTGTATTGTGGTCGTTGAGTTGTTTTGTTGTTACGCCCATCTATTATCTCCTTATCATGTTGAGCATCTGTCTTTTTGAATAGAGTAGAAATAATCTTTTCAAATATTACTCTTTTGAAAAGCAAAGCCCAGAGCAGGAAGATCAGCAAGACTTTTAAGTGATTTTATCTAATGGTTTGTTTTGCAAGAAAAATCATAGAAATGTTATTAAAATTAGTGAAATTGGCCCTAAGTTTAATAAAAAAGAAGAGTTTCAAAGGAATGTGAATCCTTTTTAATTGCATAAATCGTATGAAATATGAACAGTTTTTGGCGTTTTATGGTCGTATCCGAAGGTTTTAACACAAAAAAACGGTTCGCTTATGAATATAAACGAACCGTTTTTGATGTATTTCTTTTTTACTTTACACCTGACAACAGTGATATTGAGCTGCTGCAAAGTTTAGTAAGCGTCGTAAAAACGACCCCTAATAAAGGTGACGCTTAGTTTTTGTTGTTAGCTGAACCGTCATATCACAAGCAATTGCTAACTCGACGCCTTTCTTAACAAAGTGGCGGCTATAGTAGTTAGAATGCTCATCGTGTTCGTGGAAATTGTGTGGTGTTAATACCGCTGTTAAAACAGGTACTTCCGTTTCCAATTGAACTTGCATCAAGGCATTACAGACTGTTTGAGCAACGAAGTCGTGACGATAAATACCGCCATCAACGACTAATGCGCTACCCGCAATCGCAGCGTATTGACCGCTTTTAGCCAGTAACTTGGCTTGTAGTGGTATTTCGTAAGCCCCTGGAACAGGAAAAATATCTATTTTGTTCAGGTCATAACCGCGAGTAGCCAATTCGGTTTTGAAGCCTTCTAAACAATTCAAAACAATATTGGTGTGCCAAGAAGCATGGATAAATGCAATGCGTTGGTCTGCTGGGTTAAAGTCAGTAACATTCGTTGTTGAGCTCTGATTCATTTTTAAAAATCCTAAAAAAAATGTGAATCAGGGCGAACGGACAGGCGAATACTTCATCTAGGATGAAATATTTTACAAAAGGCGAACATACACAAATGGTATCTCGCTTGAGGTATTGTCTGACGCGCTCTCTATCATCCGGACTGTAACCGTCGGCTCTGGAGTCACACCAGATCTGCTGACCTCATGCTTCTTTGATAGAAGAATGAGCGCTCGCGGGCTTAGAATAAAATTCCTTACCGCCGGTGGGGAGTTTCACCCCGCCCCGAGAACGAAATCGAATAGTTTCGATGGGTGCAATATACTTTTTTTTAACGAGTTCTGTCAAAGGATGCAGGTACGTTTTGTAAAGAGATCCACTTTTATTGTCATCTTGGTGAGCGTAAAAGCGCTTTTTTTTCTTCTTTTAAAGAGCGAGAATAGCCGGACCAACATTTTTACCTTATGACATCGTGTTTACCGAATGCGAGTCATCCACTTTTTTGATCAGCTTTATTGCAGTTTGTGAGAGGAGTGTTTGTGAAAGGAGTCTCTAATATGATTATAAATAAAAAGTCGATGTATTGTTTTTTTACCGGGTTAGCGCTGTTGGGACTAACGGCATGTAGTAGCATTGATACAAGCCAATCGACGGATCAAACCTTTAGTCAGGAAGACAGTCAAACCGATGTGGCTGATTACTTGTGTACTGGCATGCCTTTAAAAGTCATGTTTCATGGGGAAGAAGCACAAATCATCTGGAAACAAAAAACGTATAACTTAACTCAAGCTATTAGCGCCTCTGGGTCGCATTATCTTGGCGAAGACATTTCTTTTTGGATCAAAGGAAAACAAGCGGGTCTTGAAATTGATGACCTTTCTCAGATCAAATGCCAGCTTATTCGCGTCGAGTCTTAATTCGACGCTGACTTCTCTTATTTACCTGAAGAACTCTCACGTTAACCTTGCCTGTTTTCATCTCGTCTTGTCGATTTCACGTGTACAATGGGTCGATTCGCGTATTGATAACGCACGACTATTTTAAGAGATGTAATGAGCAAGCTATTTGTAATGGGCATGGGCCCAGGTGATTTAGGATTGGTTGCACCGAACGCGACCAAAGCATTGGCAACTTGCAGCGATTGGGTTGCCTACGGCTATTATTTAGACCTTTTAGGTGAGCTAAGTGAAGGCAAAACTTTTCACAACTTGCCGCTAGGTGAAGAAATTGGCCGTGCGCGTTTGGCGCTAACCTTAGCAGCCCAAGGTAAGAGTACCGCCTTGATCTCCAGTGGCGACATTGGTATTTATGCCATGGCGACCTTGGTGTTTGAGCTGCTGGACTTGCAGCTGCAAGGCAAAGAAAACCACCCAGAGTGGTTGGATGTTGAAATTGAAGTGATTCCGGGCATCTCTGCGATGCAAGCGGGGGCGAGCCGAGTGGGCGCCATGCTGGGTCATGATTTCTGTACTATTTCTCTTTCTGATTTATTAACCCCGTGGGAAACCATCGACAAGCGTCTACATGCTTGTGGCGCAGGGGACTTTGTCGTCTCCTTTTATAATCCTGTGTCGAAGAAACGCGATTGGCAATTGAATCACGCCCGTGATGTGTTGCTTCAATATCGCCCTGCCAGCACGCCAGTGATGATTGGTCGTCAGCTAACTCGCCCAGAAGAAGAGATTACCTTTACTACGCTCGGTGAATTAGACGCCAAAGACGTAGACATGTTTACTATGGTGAGCGTGGGTAACTCAGACACTAAACACATAGTGAATGGCGAAAAACAGTGGATTTACACCCCGCGCGGCTATTCTAAAAAGCTGTAATGTTGATTATATTTAAGGAAGTGAGATGACGGTTTACTTTATTGGCGCAGGCCCGGGCGATCCAGATTTGATGACGATCAAGGCCGTCAAAACCATGGAGCGCTGTCCTGTCGTTTTGTATGCGGGCTCTTTGATTCCTACGCAAGTTATCGACAGTGTGCGTGACAGCGCCGAAGCGATTTACGACACCGCCGAAATGAATTTAGATGAAACCACTGCCGTCATTGAAAAAGCCGCAAAAGAAGGCAAAGACGTAGCGCGTTTACAGTGTGGTGATCCCGCTTTATACGGTGCCATTGGTGAACAAATTCGTCGTCTTGAAGTCTTAGAGATTGATTATGAAGTGATTCCGGGCGTGAGTGCGGTGGCGGCATCGGCGGCCATGCTGAAAAAAGAGTTAACTCTGTCTGGCGTATCACAAACTGTCATCATGACGCGTTACGAAGGTAAAACCCCTTTCCCTGAAAGAGAGCGTTTGCCTGCCTTGGCGCAAAGTGGTGCGACGCTTGCGATTCACCTTGGGGTGACACGCATTCACAAAATCGTTGATGAGTTAATTCCGCATTATGGCGCCGATTGCCCAGTGGCGGTGTGCTATCGAACCAGCTGGCCTGACCAAGATTATGTGGTTGGTACGCTAGCGGATATTGTTGCTAAAGTGCGAGAAAAAAAGTTTACTCGAACCAGCCTTATTTTAGTGGGTCGAGTGTTAGACACTGACGACTTTGCTGATTCTTATCTTTACGATAAAAGTCAGGCCCACATATTCCGAAAAATCCATCGTCAAAAAGACGACAAAAAATAAAAGCAGGATTCATTATGCAGCTTAATAAAATCCCCACTACGATTGTCACTGGTTTTTTAGGCAGTGGTAAAACAACGTTACTATCGAACGTATTAAAACAAGCAGCAGGCAAACGCATTGCTGTGATTGTGAATGAATTTGGTGAATTAGACATCGATTCTGAGATCCTACGTTCTTGCCCGCTTGACTGCCCAGAAGGCGAAGAAGAGCAAGAAAACGGTAAGCGCAGCTCGGATGGCTTTTATGAATTGGCCAATGGTTGTATCTGCTGCACCGTAGAAGAAGAATTTTTGCCGGTGATGGAGCAATTGGTTGCTCGTCGTGGCGACATTGACCATATCTTGATTGAAACCAGTGGTTTGGCGTTGCCGAAGCCCTTAGTACAAGCGTTTAACTGGCCGGGCATTAAAGAATACTGCACGGTAGACGCTGTGATTACCGTGGTCGATGGACCCGCGGTAGCGGCAGGTCGCTTTGCCCATGATGAAAATCAGGTACAAGCTCAACGCCAAGCGGACGAAAGTCTGGATCATGATCCAAGCCTACAAGAATTGCTGGATGATCAATTGAGTGCTGCCGATCTTGTTGTCGTGAGTAAAAACGACTTATTGGACGAAGACGAACGTGCTCGCGTGCAATCTATCATTACCCATGCGGTGCCAAATACTGTTAAAACGGTTTACATCGAAAACGGTGAAGCGGCGCTGGATATGTTGTTAGGCATCGATGCGGCTACCGAAAGCCGAATTGATGCGGTGCATAACCACCACGATCATCACCATGCTCATGGCGGCCATCATGATCACGCCCATGACCACTTTGATTCTTTTGTCATTACCTTGGGTGAAGTGCCATCCGATTTGCTTCAAGAAACGCTGAGTCAGTTGATCGAAGAGCATAATATTTTCCGTGTGAAAGGCTTTGCGGCCGTGCATGGCAAACCAATGCGTCAAGTTTTCCAAGCAGTGGGAACGCGTTTAGATCGTTACTTTGACCGCCTATGGCAGCCAGAAGAAGTGCGCCAAACGCAGCTCGTCTTTATTGGTAAAGGCATCTCTAAAGAGCAAATCGAAAATATTTTGCACGATGCTTTAAGCGCTTAATAGAGTTACCTAGATAAGTCAGAATCGTACAAAATAGAACGGAAAAAACGTAAGCGAAAAGCGGAGAAGACGTGCATTTATTAGCAGCCAAACCGGGCGGATTCGTCGACGATGAAGGCATTGTCGACCTAGGTCAAACACCGGCGCAGCTGGTCATACTTGCCGCTGCAGACAGCGTACTCGGAGCACTGGGAAGTGCACTCGATGAGTTGTCTGCAAAGAATATCTCGCTTCCCAGTATTCGCCTAGCGAACTGGATGCAGCTGGTCAAACCTGCCGCTTACGATTTGTATGAACACAAAGTATTGGATCACGCGAGCGTGGTTGTCGTCTCCTTGCTGGGTGGTGAGCACTATTGGTCCTATGGCTATCAGCAGCTTCAAGTGTGGTCGAAAGCAAAGAAAGGCCGCACGCTGATCATAGTCCCTGGCGACGACACACCAGATCCCACCTTATTTAAGGTCTCAACCGCAGAGCCAGAAGACAGCCATCGTATATGGCGCTATCTGCGTGACAGCGGGCAAGCCAACAGCCAACAATTATTTTACTTTCTGAGTGAGCGTTATTTTGCTGCGGCGCATCCATGGCAAGAGCCCGCGCCGTTGCCCAATGCTTTGATTTACCATAACGGTCAGTCGTCTAGTTTCTCCGCGTGGCAGCGTACTTATCAAGCCTCTCTAGCGGATGGCCGTACGGTGGTGATCTTGGCGTTTTATCGCTCTCATTTACAAAGCGGCAATACCGCCATGTTCGATGGCTTAATCGACATTTTAGAGCAACAAGGTTTGGTGCCGTTGGCGGTTGCCGTGAGTTCATTAAAAGACGATTTATCGGTTGGCCTGATTGAATCCCTCGTTGAGCGAACTCAAGCTAAGGTGATTTTAAACACCACGGGCTTTGCGGCGAACCGAGTCGGTAGCCCTGATCTTGCTTCAGAGCCTACGGATTTTCAGTCGGCGTTTTCGTCACCGATTCCTGTGTTGCAGTTGATCCTTTCAGGTAGTACTCAAGAAGATTGGCAGCAACAAACGCAAGGCCTGCGCAGTCGCGATGTGGCCATGCAAATCGTTTTGCCAGAAATGGATGGGCGCATAGTCACCCGCGCAGTGAGCTTTAAAGCCTTAAGCCATTACAACGAACTCGCCCAAGTTGACTTGGTTCGATATGAGTTGCATGCCGAGCGTGCGCAATTTGTCGCCGAGCTGGCGAAGCGCTATGCAGACTTATCCAGTAAACCGAATAATGAAAAACGCATCGCTCTTGTATTGGCCAATTACCCCACCAAAGACGGTCGCATCGGTAATGGCGTTGGCTTAGACACGCCAGCCTCGACGGTGAATCTGTTAAACGCGCTCGAAGCGGCTGGCTATCCGATCCAAGATATTCCCGAACACGGCAATGCTTTAATCGAAGCGCTATTGGGAGCGGTAACTAATAACCCAACCACCTTGCACGAGCGCAGCTGTTGGCAAAGCTTGGCGCTAGAAGAGTACCTGCATTATTTTTATCAGCTTCCTTTAGAAAGCCAAAATGCCGTTTGGGATCGTTGGGGACCACCTGAAGACGACCATAAATGCCGTGAACAAAACGGCCAGCGCCGCATCATGTTGGCAGGCATTCGCTTAGGGGAAACCTTTATTGGGATTCAACCTGCGCGCGGTTTTAATTTGGACCTCGCGGCCAATTACCATGACCCAGATTTGATTCCGCCGCACAGTTACTTGGCGTTTTATTTCTGGCTACGACACGTCTATAAAGTGGACGCTTTTGTGCATGTGGGCAAGCATGGCAATCTAGAATGGCTGCCGGGTAAAGGCACTGCCTTATCTAATCAATGCTGGCCGGACATTGCCCTTGGTCCTATGCCGCATTTTTATCCTTTTATCGTTAATGATCCGGGTGAAGGCGCACAAGCGAAACGCCGCACCCAAGCGGTGATCATTGACCATCTGATGCCGCCGATGACGCGCTCAGAAACCTACGGTGAGATGGCCGAACTAGAAAATCTAGTCGACGAATATTACCAAGCCATGGGCATGGATGTGCGCCGTGAAACCTGGCTGCGCGAACAGATCCTCAAGAAAGTCCAAGAAACTCACTTGTTAGAAGAGCTTGCTGGCATAGAGTCAGGTGAAGATGGCGCTGTGGTGGAAGAAAGCGTACTAGAAGGCCTAGACACTTATTTGTGTGAGATCAAAGAAGCGCAGATTCGTCACGGTTTGCATCGTCTTGGGGAATTGCCAGAAGACGATAAACTGGCCGATACCTTGGTCGCCTTATTGCGTTTGCCCCGTGGCAGTGACATTACCAGCAAGGGCATTTTGCATGCCTTAATGGCAGATTTAGAATTAGAACAAGATGATTTTGACCCAATGCAAAGCACGCGTATGCCTTGGTTGGGGAATCAGCCAAGCGAACTTATGGACGTGAGCACGGCAGATTGGCGAACCCATGCGGACACCAAAGAGCGCTTGGAGTTATTTGCCAAAAAGCTGGCGTTGCAGCATTTAATTGGTGATGAGTCGGTCGTTGCATTAGCGCAACGCTTGCCACAAACAGCGCAATTACTGGCGCACAGTAAACGCAGCTTGATGGTGGCATTAGCACAAAGCGCCACCAATGAGATTCAGGCGTTACTAACAGGCCTAGCGGGTGGCTTTATTGCACCGGGGCCAAGTGGTGCGCCAACTCGTGGCCGTTTAGATACCTTGCCAACAGGGCGCAACTTCTTCTCTGTGGATAATCGCGCGATTCCTTCGCCAGCGGCCTGGGCGATTGGTCAGCAATCGGCGGAAGCCTTGATCCAACGACACCTTCAAGAAGAAGGGGATTATCCGAAAGATTTGGGTCTATCTGTGTGGGGCACGGCGACCATGCGTACCGGCGGAGACGACATAGCCCAAGCCTTTGCCCTAATGGGCGTTCGTCCGATTTGGGCGCCGGGTTCTAACCGTGTCACCGACTTTGAAATACTCTCCTGCATGCAACTCGGTCGACCTAGAGTCGACGTGACCTTGCGTGTGTCTGGCTTCTTTCGCGATGCTTTTGCCAATGTTATGCGCCTTTATGATGCCGCCGTGCAAGCCATTGCCGCGTATCAAGAACCGGGCAATGGCAATACTATTCGAGCCAATGTCGAAGCCAGAAAAAACACCTTATTAGCCCAAGGAATGAGCCCAGAACAAGCCAATCGTCAGGCTTCTTATCGTGTTTTTGGCAGTAAGCCGGGTGCCTATGGCGCAGGTTTACAAGGCTTGATCGACGAGCGCTGCTGGGACACCAAAGCCGACTTAGCCGAAGCCTATGTAAACTGGGGCGGTTATGCTTATGGTTCCAATAACGACGGCAGCCAAGGGGAGGGCGTTGAGGCAAAATCCGCCTTTGTCGAACGCTTGTCACAGCTTGATGCCGTGGTGCAGAACCAAGACAACCGAGAACACGACATTCTCGACTCGGACGATTATTACCAGTTCCAAGGCGGCATGACCAACGCGGTAACAGAGTTTAGCGGGCAAGCGCCAAGCGTGTATCACAGCGATCATTCGAACCCTACATCACCGAAGATCCGCACCTTAAAAGAAGAACTGAATCGCGTGGTACGTTCGCGGGTACTAAACCCCAAATGGATCGACGCCATGCAGAGCCACGGCTATAAAGGCGCGTTTGAAATGACTGCCACGGTAGACTACTTGTTTGCCTACGACGCGACTACCGATCTGGTGGCGGATTATCAATACGAGCAAGTCACCGATAGATTGCTTCTCGATCCAGACAATCAGGCGTTTATGCGCGATAATAACCCCCACGCCTTAGAAGAAATGGGTGAGCGCTTATTAGAAGCCATTCAGCGCGGCATGTGGCAAAACGCAGAAGGCCACAGAGAAAAAATTCAATCCTTGTTGCTTGACCTAGATCAGCAGCAGGAGCAAAGCCAGTAACCTTGAGCAGAAGGTCACTGGTAACCTTGCTGGTAGTCACTAAACTAGGTGCCAGCTGAGTCGAACCAAGTAGAGAGAAACAATGAGTAATACAGAACAGGCCAAAAAGGGCATTATGATTTGTGGTCACGGCAGTCGTGATAAAGACGCAGAGCGCGAGTTTGGCCTAGTAGCAAAAGGCTTAAAAGAACGCTTCCCTGAATTGCCAGTGGAATACGGCTTCTTAGAGTTCTCCGCGCCGAACATTCATATGGGTCTAAACAGCCTATTGAGCCAAGGCGTAGAAGAAATTTACGCCGTACCGGGCATGTTGTTTGCGGCGACTCACGCGAAAAACGACATACCGTCTGTATTGACGACATACGAAGAGAAAAACGAAGGCCTCCACATCACCTACGGCCGTGAACTTGGCTTACAAGACGACATGATCGAAGCCTTCCAAGCGCGCATTTATGAATCCCTTGGGCTTGATCCTGAAAATCCACCAGAGAACCTATACGACACCTTATTAGTCGTCGTGGGTCGTGGTACATCTGACACAGGCGCCAACGCAGAAGCCGCAAAACTCACCCGCATCGTCAATGAAAACATGGGCTTTGGCTGGGCAGACACCGTTTACTCCGGCGTCACTTACCCATCTGTGGGCGTTGGTTTAGAAAACCTCATGAAACTGGGCTACAAACGCATCGTCGTTGCGCCTTACTTCTTATTTACTGGCCGCTTGATCAAACGTATTCAAGGCTATGTTGAGAAAGTCGCTAAAGCCAACCCAGCGATCGAATTCATCCAAACGCCTTACCTAAGCGACCACCCAAGAGTCATCGACGCCTTCCAAAACCGCGTGGAAGAAATCATGCAGGGTGAACTGCCAACCGGTGAAGAAACCCTAATGAACTCCTTCAAACGCCGCCTAGCCGCCGGCGAAGTAGACGTTCATCACCACCATGCCGAATTCGTCGACCCACAAGACGACACACAAGGCTTATCCGACTTCGACGTGAAACACGCGACTTTTGCCGTCACCGACGAAAAACCATCGTCCGTACTCACACCACAAGCGCATTCACACTCTCATGATCATGACCATAGTCATAGCCATGATCATTCGCATGGGCACAGCCATAGTCATTCACATGACCATAGCCACGGGCATTCCCACGGCGTCTACAAACACATCGGCCACCCAATGGGACCAAGAACCATGATAGGCGAAGGCATCTGCTGCTGCTTCATGGGGCAATTTACCGATGAAATCCTCGAAGAAGAAAAAGACAAAATCGACGGCGACTGCACGAAAACCGCGTTTGCCCACAAATAACCCCTAAGCCCAGGTCACTGGGCTAGTTCCCTCCCTTTTCTTCAAGGGGAGGGTTAGGGTGGGGTTATTGGTTTTGTCCTTTCCATTCAAACGCTTTGCATACCTGACCTTTATTCCGCTCTGCTGAACTATCAACTAGCTCAACCGGCGTTTCTCTTCGAAACTGCCGCCTACCTCATCGAAAACACCGGTTGAGCTTACCTAATCGGCCAGTATCACTGCTCAGGGTCGAACCCCTTTTTGCCCTACAGACCTTATTTTAGCTAGAAGCACAGCTTCAAAAAGGGCTTTGACCTGACCTCGACCTCACAGCTGGACTATCATCAGCATATCAACCAGCTCAACCAGCTCAACCAGCTCAACCAGCTCAACCAGCTCAACCGGCGTTTCTCTTCGAAACTGCCGCCTACCTCATCGAAAACACCGGTTGAACTTAACTAATCGGCCAGTATCACTGCTCAGGGTCGAACTCCTTTTTGCCCTACAGACCTTATTGTAGTCAGAAACACAGCTTCAAAAAGGGCTTTGACCTGACCTCGACCTCACAGCTTAACCGGCGTTTCTCTTCGGCACTTCTTCTTCACCCCTGCCGCCTACCTCATCGAAAACACCGGTTGAGTTTACCAAATCGGCCAGCATCACAGCTCAGGGTCGAACCCCTTTTTGCTCTACAGACCTTATTTCAGCCAGAAACACAGCTTCAAAAAGGGCTTTGACCTGACCTCGACCTCACAGCTGGACCATCATCAGCAGCCCAACCAGATCACCGGCGTTTCTCTTCGATACTTCCTTTTCAAAAAAAGCGCCTACCTCATCGAAAACACCGATTGAGCTTACCTAATCGTAGGCCAGCATGAACGGAGGAACGACGGGCTCAACCAGTAGCTACAGAACTTAATGAATACGATTGTCTTGTGGGTTGGAATACCTAAAAAGAGCGGCCGGTAACGCATGCCTAGATGAATACTAAAATTGGTTAAAGTCGAAACGATCGGTGACGTTATTACACTTCACGTATTTAATGCATTCCGTAGTCCTTGCCCAAAAAACCAATATACAGCCGCTATCGTTCATAATATAAGGCGGCATATTATTTCTATAGTTATCAAAAACTTATGTAGGCTGTCTAAAAAATAATCACCTATTTTGTGCGTTTGTACTGGTAGGTTGCTAAAAGCAGTATTAATATCAATGATTAAGGGCTTTCAGCGCAGAGATGGTGCGCTGTGCTTCCCTAATAAATAGATGTGATAGCGCATGCGCACTATGTAAGTTGTTATGCTTGCTCAACCGGCAATAATCCAGAGGCCACACTGTCAATACGAGGAATAACGTGAGTATGCGATTAAAAAATAAAACAGCGCTAGTAACTGGCGCTGGTCAGGGTATTGGCCGCGCTATAGCGGAGTCTTTCGCACATGAAGGGTGTTCAGTTTGGGCAACAAATCGAAGCCTAGGCTCTCTGGAAAACATGGATGTAAATGAGCGAATTCAGACTCTTCAACTTGATGTAACTGATATCAATAGTGTGGCGCAAGCCATCCAAACTATTGGCCCAGTCGATATCTTGGTGAACTGTGCTGGATACGTGTCAAACGGATCTATTCTCGATTGTAGCCAAAGTGAATTAGAGCGCTCTCTCGATATCAATCTTTGGGGCGCTTTTAATGTCACCCGAGCCTGCTTACCTGCAATGATACAAAATCAGCATGGCTCAATTATCAACATTGCGTCTGTCATATCCAGTATCGCTGCCGCTTCAGAACGGTTTGCCTACGGAACCACAAAAGGAGCGCTGATAGGCTTCACAAAGTCGGTCGCGTTAGACTACATAACCCAAGGTATCCGCTGTAATGCGATATGCCCGGGAACTATTTTAACGCCAGGCATGGAGGCTCGTGTAAAAGCAAGTGCTGATCCAGATGCAGCATTCAGCGAGTTAGCTGGGAGGCACAAAATGGGCAGGCTTGGGACAGTTTCCGAAGTGGTTGAGGCCGCACTCTACCTTGCTGGAGACAACAGCGCATTCATGAGCGGACAAACAATGATCATAGATGGCGGTATGACGCTGTAGCTTATATTCGATGAGCGGATGAAAGAATTAAAGTGCCAGAACTTGTGAGCTGGAATACCTAAAAAAAGAGTAGCCAAGAACTCATGCTTATATGAATACTAAAATCGGTTAAAGTTGAAACGATCGGTGACGTTATGCACTGCTCAGGGTCGAACCCCTTTTTGCCCTACAGACCTTATTTTAGCTAGAAACACAGCTTCAAAAAGGGCTTTGACCTGACCTCGACTTCACAGCTCAACCAGCCCAACCGGCGTTTCTCTTCGGCACTTCTTCTTCACCCCTGCCGCCTACCTCATCGAAAACACCGATTGAGCTTACCTAATCGTAGGCCAGCATGAACGGAGGAACGACGGGCTCAACCAGTAGCTACAGAACTTAATGAATACGATTTACTTGTGGGCTGGAATACCTAAAAAAGAGCGGCCGGTAACGCATGCCTAGATGAATACTAAAATTGGTTAAAGTCGAAACGATCGGTGACGTTATTACACTTCACGTATTTAATGCATTCCGTAGTCCTTGCCCAAAAAACCAATATACAGCCGCTATCGTTCATAATATAAGGCGGCATATTATTTCTATAGTTATCAAAAACTTATGTAGGCTGTCTAAAAAATAATCACCTATTTTGTGCGTTTGTACTGGTAGGTTGCTAAAAGCAGTATTAATATCAATGATTAAGGGCTTTCAGCGCAGAGATGACGCACTGTACTTCCCTAATAAATAGATGAGACAACATATGTGCGTTTATCAATTTTTGAATCTTGTGAATAGCTTTATAAAATATTGAAATTCAGTCAGTTATAGGGATATTTAAAGAGTTTTACCAAGAAGAGCAAAGAATATTTATGAGTATATATGCGCTTAAAAGACTAGATTTCGATTTACTAGATTACATCTTCGAAATGCGAGGTGGTTATGTTTTAGATTTCTCTAATCAAACTTACTCCGAGTTTTTTAATGATGAACTAGGAATAAACATCGATGATGATAGGTTCTGCGATATAGGTACAAGTAAAGGGAAAAGGTTACGCAGTTATTTAAAGAAATCTAAAGCAGAAGATGTTTTGAGAGTGTTAACTTCGCTGTGGGAGTATCGTGAGACCAAGCGAAAACGAGCGAGCATAGACGAAGGCAAACCAGAGCTAGTATCAGAGTTTAGTGATCTCTTGGTTCGCCTTGGCGGGAAAGTACCGGCGAATAATAGTAAGTCGTCGTTTGTTCCACATGATGAAAAAATGAATGAAAGTACGGCCAAAGAGTTACTTGATTCTTTGATGGAATTGGCAGCAAAGGATCCTCATCCTAGAGGATTCGCGTTTGAATCTTTCCTCAAAAAACTATTTGATGTCAGTGATATGTCTGGTAGAACATCTTTTCGTTTACTTGGTGAGCAAATTGACGGGAGCTTTGAGTTTGATGGAGATACATATCTCCTTGAAGCAAAATGGACAAATTTACCAGTAAACGCGGCTGATTTACGATCATTTAACGCTAAAGTTCAAGATAAGGCTGCTTGGTCAAGAGGCCTATTCGTTAGTAATAGTGGCTTTACTGAGGAAGGGTTACATGCATTTGGTCGGGGTAACAGTCTTGTTTGCATGGATGGTCTAGATTTGAGTGAAATGTTAATGAGAAAGATCGGATTTAAGAGTGTTCTATCTAAGAAAGTCCGTCGTGCAGCGGAAACAGGTAAACCATTTGTACGGTTACGCGATCTTATTTAGTAAAGCCCGGCTCCGCGCTATCTTTGTTAAGGAATTAGATGGCTATTGGCTCTTAATTAATTGCAATATTACAACAGCTGATCAATTGGACTACTGGTTCCTGCAAAATGCTCCCCAATCACATGGGTATAGATTTGTGTAGTTGATACGTCGTTATGGCCTAGAAGTTCTTGAACTGTTCTTATGTCTCGTCCTGCGATTAATAAGTGGGTGGCAAAGGAATGACGGAATGTATGGCAGCTTACTCTTTTCTCTAAAATATTTGAGGCATACACGGCTTTTTTTAGTGCTTTCCTAGGAACGGAATCATGTAAGTGATGACGACATAATTCGCCTGTCATGGGATGAGAGCAAATGGATACTGAAGGAAATAAAAACATCCAGCTAAATTGTCGAAAAGCATTAGGGTATTTTCTACCTAAAGCAGCAGGTAAAGAAGGGCCATAACCTTTGGAATTATCTTCTTGCTGGATTTTCTGAGCATTGATTTTTTGCTTATTAATCGATTCCGTTAATTTACGACTTAAAATAGTCGTTCTGTCTTTGTTTCCCTTACTACAACGTACAATTAGACTGCCTTGCTCTAAATTAATATCTTGAATACGAATTCGTAAACACTCACTAATTCTTAGCCCTGACCCATACAATAAAGAAAAAATTAAGTGGTCTCGTTCATTTAGGTTAGTCAGGATTTTCTGTATTTCAGAAGGAGACAAAACAATAGGTAGCCGTCTACCTTGCTTAGCATGCTGGAAGCCTAAATCCCCTAATGGTTGATCAAGCAGTTTGTTATACAAAAAAGCGAGAGCATTTAATGCTACTTTTTGAGTATTAATCGCCACATTCCTTTCTACTGCAAGAAATGATAAAAAATCACGTACTTCTTCCGAACCCATATTGGTTGGGTGTTTGAGTTGGTGGTAACGAATGAAGTATTTAATCCAATACAGATAAGATTTTTCAGTTTTTAAGCTATAACCGCGTAAGCGAAGTTCACTTCGAATAAAGTTGAGAAAAGGGCTTGATGACACCGCACACTCCTTGTGGATAAAATTCATAAAACTGTATAAATATACAGTTTATTTTTTTAATTGCCAATTCTTTGCTCGTTTTGTCTAAAAAATAATCATTATTTTGCGCGTTTTTACTAGCAGACAAATAAAAAGTCTTTTAGTATCAATGAATAATAATTTCCAGTGCAGAGATAACGTGCTGGGGATAAACGTGATAACGCGCACGCTCGTTTAGCCAATTTTGGATATTATGAATAACTTTATAAAACACTTTAAATTCAGTTGGTTATAGAGATATTTAGACAGTTTTTGAAATGTGTAAACGCGCGTGCGCACTATTAAAATGTTAGGCATTTCAGGATTAAGCATGATAATTTCAATGGATGAGTCAGGTTCATTTGTAGAGTCTGAATCAGACAACTCATGGTGTGTAGTCAGCGCTTATGTGTTTTCTGAAAGAATACAATCTAAGTCGTATAAGTTGCTAAAGGAATTAAAGGCAGATAGCGGAGCTTCAATTAACGAAGAAATCAAACTTAAAAATATAACGGAAAAGAGTTATTTCTCCTTTCTAAATGGTTTAAGTAAGCTTGGTGGAGTTTTATTCTCTGTAGCAACTGATTCAAGCTTAAACAGTGATCTAGTGGTCAAACGTCATAGAGATGTGCAAGCTGATAAAATAAGAAAAAATGCTCCCTCCATGATCCATGATGGAGGTAAAAAAGCGGTAAACGATTTAGCTGACGAAATTCAATCTTTAGCACCTCAACTTTATATTCAACTTCAATGCCAAGTAGAATTAATAAGTGATTTGCTAAATCGTGGAATATTATATTATGCTCAACGTGACCCTAAAACACTTAGAAAATTTAAGTGGCGTATAGACCAAAAACACCGCAATAAAACGAGATATGAGCAAGCTTTCGAAAAAGTGTTGTGCCCATTACTTCAAACGAAATCCTTTCGTGAACCAATGATGTTTTTAAAAGAAGCTAATTATGACTATATGGAGCCATTTTTTTATTCTCAAAAA
Source organism: Marinomonas flavescens (assembly GCF_004352835.1). Lineage (GTDB taxonomy): Bacteria > Pseudomonadota > Gammaproteobacteria > Pseudomonadales > Marinomonadaceae > Marinomonas > Marinomonas flavescens. The sequence goes on from NZ_SJSB01000001.1 coordinate 94,567, forward strand.
ACAATTCCAAAGTACATTGAAGAAGCATATGGAAAAAAGCTAGAAAGTGGCGTTAATATTGGCGATATTATAAGAAATGATTTGGAATTTTCTGATTCTAAAGGAAATATGGCTGTTCAGATATCAGACTTACTTGCCTCCGGTGTCCGTAGATGTCTTAGAAATGGATTTTCAGATAATAAAACTGCATCACAACTACTCGGGCGCCTTATGCTGAGTAACGAAAAAAATAAGTTTCCCATTAAGTTTTTAGGGTTTGGCACTCAAGAATCTAGCGTAGATGAAACAGTAGCAGAAATTGTGCATACAATGGATCACTTTTCTAGAGGTATACTAACAAATGCCTAACAAGCTGTTAAACAAGGACAAAAAACAGTTGGCTTTTGCTCCTTCGTCGCTTATTTTAGCCAACTATTTTATTGCCTGTTAACAGGGCGTTATACATTTTGGTATCATCACAACTCTAGGAAGCAATAATGGCATCTAAGTATTTATCCGCACTATCAAAAAATGAATATTCTAGCCTTAGCGATAAACTATGGAATATTCAAAATAAGCAATGCTTTATCTGTGAAGAAGAAATCGATCTTGATCTAAACACAACTAATATCGATCATATTATTCCGCTAGCTAACAAAGGTAAGGATGCAGAAGAGAATTTTGCCCTAACTCATGAAAGTTGTAACAAATCAAAACAAGATGCAAATTTAAAAATAGCTAAAGTTTTACAAAAGTTAAATAAGATTCAAAAAGTTTCTCTAGCGGAAACTAGCAAAGCCGCTTCATTAAAAGATGTTTTGAATCTATATAATGGTTCAAAATTTGAGTTTATTTATAAAATAGAAGGTGAGGTATTAAGTTATTCTTTCTCGAATAATTCTGATAATAATGTTTATTCGGTCGCTATTTTTACCGATAATTTGTCGGGTGAGCAATCCTGTTTTATAGAGGTGCCAATAGAGTATTTGTTCCATGATGAAATTATCAACCCTCGTGGGATCAACAATAGTATTGGGAAACTAATAAAAGAATTTGATAAAAAAAATCCTCAATTGCATTTAAGTTTGGCTAGGATAGATGATGGAAAGCTTAAAATATTTGATGGGCAGCATAAGGCTGTGGCTCAAATATTACTTGGCACTAGGAAGTTTGTTGTTCGAATATTTTTAAACCCAAATATTGACAGGCTAACAGAGACAAATACAAATGCGGGTAGCACTCTTAGACAAATAGCCTTTGATAAATCTATCATGAGACAATTAAACAACACCCTTTATTCTGAACGAGTAAAAAAATATCAGATAGCTCATAACTTTAAAGAGGATGATTTTTCCTTTTCTGAGCAGCAGCTAATTAATTTTTTTAAAGGGGATGGCGCTAATGTTAAAAAATACATTATCGATTCTATAAAGCACTCAATTACTAATGCAAAAGAAAATAAACTAAAAGATTATATTGATTTTGAGGGTAAGGCTAAAGAGTTACCTATATCCTATAGTGCATTTGATAAAACAATACTTTCCTCATTTGTAAGCTCTAAACTTGTATTAAACTCGCCTATAGACTCAAAATCAGACGAGGGTTTAAATCCAAGAGAGTTAGAAATAAGCCAAATTGTCAAAATTTTGAGCATATTAGCGGAAAATATTTATATTAATAAATTCTCACCCGAAGTAGGGACTTCGAGAATTGAAAAGAAAATTATAGATAAAAAAGACACTGAGATAACCGATGTTCATTTAATTGCATACCGAGTTAGTAAAGAAGAAATTTTATTTAACTGGCTTCAATACCTTAAAAAGGTGATTACTACTTATTTTTCAAATACTGGAAAAATATTTGCAGAGGAAACAATATTTCAAACGCCTTTTGATGAACAACTCTGGATAAACATTGAAAATTTTGTTGTAAATTTAAGTCATCTCCCATTGTGGAAAGATCGTTCCATGGCAAGTACTGTATTTTCTGGTAAGAAAAATTACGACTACTGGAAAGAGATTTTTGCAACAGGGAAAAGTATTGATGGGGCTGTGGTATTGGCTAAGCCTTTAAATTTCATAGAAATGATTATCAGCACAGAAAAAAATGTATAACAAGTTGCTTAAACGGAAAAATAACAGTTGGCCATCGCTTCGCGATTTTAGCCAACCATTATTTTCCGCTTAGCAAGGCGTTATACAGCTCGTCCAATAAAGGAGAACTACTTAATGTGCATCTTAAAAAATCAAGCTTTAACCCTTTCAGCGGTCATCTTACTGACTACAGGATGCTCACCATCATCTGAGGTACCCTCTAGTAGTAAAATCAATGATTACAATGGCTCTGCAAGTATTACTCAAGGCATTGCAAAAACAGTAGAGTCGAATATTTTTAAGTGTGAAAACGGGCGCAGCCGGGTTGCTAGTATAGGAGAAATAGCAGACTCAGAAGGAAAGGTTTGGATTGTTCCAGCCGAAAATAACTTTGCTATTGGACCAAAGGCTGTCGACCTATACGAAGAGTGTTCAAACATCACCCCAAAAAATATTGCTGATGTTGATGAAACCTCAGTACCTGTCGTCGTTGTCGATCCAGACGGCGAAGAAATTACAGGTTATATTTTTGCCGATAATTATTTTGAGCTTTATATCAATGGCAATCTCATTGCTGTAGACGCTGTGCCATTTACACCATTTAATTCTAATATCGTGAAATTTAAGGTTAAGAAACCTTACACGATTGCGGTAAAGGTTATTGATTGGGAAGAAAATTTAGGCTTGGGTACAGAAGACAACCGTGGAAAAGTTTATCATCCTGGTGATGGAGGCTTTATTGCTAGTTTTAGTGATGGAACAGTCACTAGTTCAGAATGGCAAGCTCAAACATTCTATACTGCCCCAATTTATGATCTTACTTGTCTAAATGAGATTGAAGGGAATCGTTTATCTGAGGCTTGTACGACTGAAGGAACTGACCACGGTCAAAATGCTTATGCCGCTCATTGGGAAGTCCCAAATAACTGGATGGAACAAGGTTTTGATTCAACACATTGGCCTCAAGCAACGTTATACTCGGAAGATGATATTGGAGTAAATAATAAAAAGGCATATATGAATTTTATTGAAAAATTTAGTGGAGCTGGTGCAAAATTTATTTGGTCTACAAATGTCGTTCTTGATAATGAAGTTTTACTGAAATACGAGGTTAGGTAAACCTTATCACTCATATATATTCATTTTTGAGTTAACATAGTTATTTTTTGTGCAGGCAAAAGGTGTAATGGAATAACCGCCGTATAACAAGTTACTTAAACGGACGCTAAACAGTTGACTAGCTTCGTTCCTCGCAATTTTAGCCAACAATTTCGCGCCGCTTAGTAAGGCGTTGAGGCTGTAGAATTTCTCCAAAAAGAACATTTTTATGTTCTTTTCAATAGTCTATTATCTAATCACTATTATTCTCTACAGTTGAACATGATGGCGAATTATAAACCTGACTTATCCTGCCAAAGTAAATTCATTCCCGTTGATTTTGCACAACAAATTATCCCCGGTACATTTGAATACGCGCTTTTCCATATTGTCGATAAACATCTTGATTTAACGTCTTTTGATGAATGGTACAACAACGATAATGGTGGCGCTGCGGCTTACTCTCCGTCTGTGATGTTGAAAATTGTCTTGTTTGGTTATTCACGCGGGTTAGTCAGTAGCCGCCGTATTGCAAGAGCATGTGAAACCAACATTACCTTTATGAGTTTGTCTGGTGATGCGCAGCCTCATTACACATCTATTGCGCATTTTGTTGCAAACATGAAAAACCAGATTGAACCTCTGTTTACCCAAGTGTTGATGATATGTGATCGTGAAGGTCTGATTGGGCGAAACATGTTTGCTATCGACGGTTGTAAAATACGTTCAAACGCGAGTAAAGAATGGAGTGGTACGTTTGAAGAGCTTGAGCGAAAGCAAGCCAAGTTACGCCGAAGGGATTAGCGTGCCACCCACCCTTAAAACCCAGTCATGTCGGGATTTTTGGACTAAGGGGACATTTTTCTTTAAATTTCTACAGAGCTATTGACGTCTAAATGTTCTGCGATTAAAAGGGTTTGACTATGGTTGATGACTCCCCGTCTGATACTCAGCAGGCTAACCATCCCGGTCATTATGCAGTCATCAAAAAGTTCGCTTCAATATGATCTAACACTTGGTTTGCTAGCGTTGAAAACACGGTGAGTGCGTCTTCCCATGAGCGGGATTGCCAAGACCAATGGCGTCGGCGACATCAACAAAGAGTGAACTATCGATCGTCATTGATGCCCTGTTTTCCTATTGAAATTTTACGGGTAAAGCGCGGGTTGTTGAGAATTATTTTGATGTTGGCTGGAATTTGAGTACTTTCCCCAGAGATATTCAAACTGGATAGGTTATCTAGCTTGTAATCGACACCAAGCCTTTCCATTGCTTCAATTAATACACCATCTGCGCCAGAAGCATTGTCAGGCATAGGTTTCCCTGTGATTCTATTTTTTCTGATTCGGGTGTAAAGGCCATAACCAATTTTCATTAATAAGCCGTCTTTAACAAGGTTTCTAAGGCCACGTCCGACTTGGTCGTATTCGGCAATGTCTTTAAAATCAGAGCGCAGGAAAACAGAACGCTTAGAGCGTTTTACTCTTATTTTTATCCTGTCTTGAATTGTCATCTTAGCCCCCGTATTTATTGGTTATATAGTATGCAAAAATACGACAATTTATAAATGCAAAAATACGACAATTTTAGGGCTAATATTTAAGAGAATTAAAGTGCCACCCACCTTTAAAACCCCGAGCGATTAACGTGCCACCCATCTTTAAAGCCCAGTCATAGCGGGTCTTTCCGTCTGAAGAGTCCATTTCCCTTTAAAATTTCTGCGTTACATCTATCAAGCAGCCCGGTCCTGATTCCTTCTTAATAACATCTTAAATAATCGCTATGCGAGCTTGCTCTAGCGAGTTGGCATCCTTTTTTGTTATTGCGACTTTACCAGCTATACGTCTATTGCGTATACTTGTATGCATGGAAAGTATATTTATTGAGTCAGCCATATTTGAAAAATTCCGAGATGAGCACCTCAGTGATGAGGAGTTCAGGCTTTTTCAAGCCGAGTTAATGATTAACCTAAAATAGAGTAATCGAAAATTTTTATGGAGGCATGGCGTAATGAGCAGTCGTGATTTATTTGCAGAGTTAAGTGCTTCTCTTGTTGAAGCAAAAGCACATTCAGAAGGTAAGCTAACGCTAAAAACACATAAAGTCGGCGATGTTGGTGAGCTTGAAATATCGCCTGATGAAATTGTGAATATCCGTGAGCAGTTTAATATGTCGCGTGGTGTGTTTGCTCGTCTGTTACATACTTCATCTCGCACATTAGAAAACTGGGAGCAAGGTCGCAGCACGCCAAATGGCCAAGCGGTAACACTGTTGAAGCTAGTTAAAAATCACCCTGAGACGCTGACACATATCGCTCAACTATGAGGACTATCACTAATGACTGTGCATAATCCGCCACATCCTAGGGTTAAAGTGCCACCCACCGTTAAAACCCAGTCATAGCAGGCCTTCCCGTCCGAAACATTAATGTGCCACCCACCTTTAAAACCCAGTAATACAAAGGGTTTCAACTTTCACCCGATATGTTTCTGTAATAAATCGGGTCAGGGTTAAATCAAACCAACTCAAGCCGGATCCCTCTAAAAGAACGTCTAAAATAAATCACTATGTGATCCAATTCTAGCGAGTTGCAACGCATTCTTATGGATACGATAGATTAAAACGAGGTCCGGTTTTACGTGGCAATCTCGAAATTCGTTTCAGTTCCCTATGAGAGAATGGTCTACGTATTTTGCATCGAGTGTTAAGCCTTTTTGAAGTGTCGAGATGACGTTGCCTATTTCTATGATATCTGGAATAGGCATTTTGGTTATTTTCTTGAAGTCTTTCTTAAACTGGTTTGAGTATTCAAGAGTGTACATCGCTAACTTTTCCTTCTGTTAACTCTGACATCAAATGCGCCATGTTTTCCGCTTGGTGTCCGTTACCTTGCGATAGTTCTTGGATTGCGTTTGCTGTTACGTCGTTAGGCTGTTTGGCTCTTAGTTCGAAAGGAATTCCACCGTAATTAATGACCGCACGGGCAAAGAGTTTGATTGCTTGTGATGGGCTCAAACCAATTTCTTCACAAACATGGGTGAAGGCAATTTTAGTGTCTTGATCAATACGAGTTGTGAGCATTTCGGTTTTCATAATACACCTCAATGTATGTTGTTTGTTCTACATTGTAGTACAAATGATGGTGTCTGGAAATATAGATTACAACTTATCAAATTAGGATTAGTTTGAATAAATCAGAAATTAAAGCAGAAATTAAAGTGCCACCCACCGTTAAAACCCAGTCATAGCGGGCCTTTCTGACTAGGGGGGGATTCCCTCGAAGCAGGATTCATAACAGTTGCTATGGTTCTGCTTCGTTTCACAACTTAGTAAGGCGTTAATTTTTATCGACGACTGATGCGCATCACGCTACACTAGCGTTATGATTAAATCTTTTAAACACAAAGGCCTTAAGAAATACTTCCAAACTGGAAGTGTTGCTGGAATTCAGGCTAAGCATCAAAGCAAATTACGGATGCAACTGACAGCAATAGATACCGCACAAGTTATTGATGATATCAATCTACCCGGTTTTAAATTGCATCCACTAAAGGGGGATCGTAACGAGATTTGGTCTATTACCGTAAATGGTAACTGGCGCATTACTTTTGAATTCATTGACGGTAATGCATACATTCTCAACTATGAGGACTATCACTAATGACTATGCATAATCCGCCACATCCTGGAGAGTTTATTTACAACGTATATCTAGAACCAGCAGGTCTTAGCTGTCGTTATCTAGCAAAACAACTGGATGTCGCATCGTCTACTTTAAATAGGGTTTTAAAGGGGCAAAGTGCTGTCTCTCCAGAAATGGCACTGCGCTTATCTAAAGCAATTGGCAGAACGCCGGAGAGTTGGTTAGCAATGCAAGATAACTATGATCTTTGGCATGCTAAACAACAAGTTAACTTAACAAATGTCCACGCAGTTAACTTTGCTGTGGCATAAAAAATAACACTTGGCTATCTCTCACAATTGTAGATAGCCATGCTTTTCCTCTTAGGGCATTAAAGAAAACGTTAAAAGGGATTAAAGTGCCACCCACCGTTAAAACCCAGTCATAGCAGGCCTTCCCGTCCGAAGAGTCCATATCCCTTTAAAAATTGAGGCGTTAAATCTCTCAAGCAACTCCGTCTTGGTTCCTCTTAAAGAACAACTCAAAAAAATTGCTATGTGAGCCTACCCTAGCGAGTTGCTCGGCGCTTTTGTCGAATCAACTGTATTTGAACATCTGAGATGAGCAGCGGTGGTACGATCTTGACGTCCTCATTTTATCTGTAGCTTGATATCTGTGATTTATGATGGAAAAAAGAATGGTCAATTGAATCTTAGAAGTATGTGAAATATTGTGGATTTATATTAATTAGGTAGGCTGAGAATGAGAAATTCTACAGCCTCGTTATGTGTCTGCGATGCAAAAGAAGTGAGTGATGAAAATATATATTTATAGGCGAAGTTATGAACATTATTCAAACCAATAGTGGAATGACAGATGAACAAAGATCAAAGATCATCTTTGCAGGTGACTTGATTGTTTTTCAACAACGGCCAGCAATGTTGGAATTATGCCAATACATCGATCAGCTATTATCAGAATCCTTGAATGGCCTGTATCCAGAGCAAGCTCAGTACCATTTAAGTGAGCCGGATTATCGAAGATTTGTTGCCGATACACAGAAAAAAATTCAAGCTGACGATAAAGCTAAGGCGATATTTTTTCATGCGTTGCAGGAAGCAGGTTTAGCGCTAGATTCGACCTATTATGATTACTTTGCGATGCGAGTAGTATCGGCCGAAAAGGCTTTTGCGACGGGGTTGCGTTCCGTCGTTGGGCATCATCGCGATACATGGGGAGGCAATATACAAGCGCAGACCAATTGGTGGGCGCCTATTTATAAGATAGAAGAAGAACGGAGTATTGCCTTTTATCCTTACCATTGGGAGCATCCAACCATTAACGATACCTCGGAGTGGAGCTTTAAAGAATACCTTGCTGCGCGCCGCGAAACGCCCGAAGGTGCTGAGTTAAGCTACTCTCCTGCACCTCAGTTATTGCGGCCAGTAGATGAAAGCAAGGCGGTAAAAATAGTGATAGAGCTAGGTGATATTCTGTGTTTTTCCAGTGCGCATTTACATGCTAGTGTGCCGAACACGACAAGGTTGGCTCGTTTTAGCGTTGAAATGCGCACCCTTAATCTAAACGATTTGGACGTTGGTCGTGGCGCACCAAATGTCGACAATGCTGGAGATAAGCCGCAGTACCAGTGGTATCGACACGCAGTTGATCAGTCACCATTGAGTATGGCGATGGAGAGTGTATGAGCCGTCGGCGTTGAGGCTATAGCGTTTCTGCAAAGTGGAAAATGGCGGAGAATTTTTGTGTTTATACAGCCCATAAAATTCACTTTCTAGTGGAGCACTCCCTCAGATTTCACGTAGCAACGCAATTTGAGGATTAATTTTCAATCAATTATCAGACTGTTTTTTCTAAAATAGAAATTCTACAGGTTCGTTATGTGCTAGGAGGTCATTTGAAAAAGTTGTTTTATTTACTCTTTAGTTTCACCGTTATTTCAGGGTGTTCTGTGCTGCCGAAATCAAGTTTTGTTTACTATAAAAGTTTGGAGCCAGCATCGTGTAACTTGGTCGTTGGATTATCACAAGAAGGTAATCAGCAGATATACAAAGTGACAACAAATGCTCGCTCTGCTGAAGGCACTTTTATACAAAAAGGCCAACAAATTGTATTCTCTGGGTTGTATGCCTCAGAGTCGCCTGGTGATTCAAAAATTGAAGTCAGTGCGTTACAGCAAGGTGATACGTTAACCATTCAAAATTACGGTAATAGCATGAATTCATTCACGCTTTTATCTGAGTGCGAAAGTAAGTATCTTTCCCTAGTTAAAGCTCGCCCATAACAAGAGTTTTCAGCCGCCTTGCTGTGCCACCCACCTTTTAAACTCAGTAATACCAAGGCTTTCGCTTTTTATCTAGGGTTTACTGATAGCTTGATCTGGTGTCTACTGAGTTATCTTTGATTAACTGCTAAGGGCTTAGATGCGCACGTCAAAAATACTCTACATAACCATCTTTATACTGGTTTTATTTTCTGCTTTGGTTGCCGTTTGGGTGTACTACCTAGAAGAAGGAAAAGATCTACTTAATTTTACGATATCTACGGTGAGTTTCTGTATTGCTCTGTTGGCGCTTTTTATCGCGGTTCGTACTTATGCATCCATTGATAGCGTGAGTAATATCAGCAAGATGGAAGGCAATATCCTTGATAATGAGAACTATGTAACCTCTTTGCCTGAGTTGATTAATCATTATAAATCTAAAGACGAAAATTCGTTGGATAAAGAGATTTTCACATCCATAGAGCATAAGTTAAAAAAAGAGTCTTTTACCGCCGTTCTGTTTGCCGATACGCTGCAATATATGATTGATCTTATCGTGTTGTTTCCTGCTGTTTTTAATGCATCTGAGACGGATAAAGAATCATATAGAAAACGTATGGATAACATTTTAAAAAATGTGGATAAGCAGCGTGATGTTTTACAGTCGATCAGCAAAGGTAATTCAATACAGATAACAGAATCAATAAAGTTGCTAAAAGCCGTTGTCGCGTATCAAAGCTTTGTTGCAGCTGGCAATTTTAATATTCATTCGGACCTTCTTCATGTTCGAGGCCCGATACTGCGAAACCCTGTCACGAAAACGATTTATCATAATTATCTTGGCTTGTATTACAACAAAAAGGGAATGCATTTACTTCGTGATGCTTTAAATATGAAATCGATGGACATTCTTTCTATTGATGGTCTTGCTTGGGTTAAGTCTAATCTGAATTCGATTGAGCCATCAGTGATTGAAGAAATTAATATGTATTTGACGTCAGCTTGCGAGCAATTCGATAGAGCACTTAAAATATCCAGTGAAGATGTCATGTGGCCTGGTTTTATAAATTATAACAAAGCAAGAACCTTGTACTTCTTAGGTTTATTATCAGATTCAAAAGAAAGCTGGGAGGATGTTATGGATGATGCCATAGCATCTCGCTCTAGGTTAAATCGCTTGATTGATGAAATATTAACCATAGACAGAGAGGGTGATGCTCAAGTCGTTGATACCCATTTGAGGAAGTTTTTTCTATATCAAGAAGAGCTGGCGCGGTTAGTGAAATTAAATTTACTGTTTGCTGAAAAAAATGGGAAAAACAATACAAGTAGCATTCTCTATAAGGGAACAGATTTAGAAAGCACAGGGAAAGAAGGCGTTGAGAGCTTGTTCATGGAGATTGAAAATTTCCCTATAATTAAACGTTACCAAGAAAAAATCATCGATGTTCTTGTAGAAAGAAGTTAACGCGCGACTCACCATTAAGTTGTCATTAAGCTATCGAAGATTAAAGTGCCACCCACCCTTGAGATTAAAGTGCCACCCACCCTTAAAACTTAGTCATAACGAGCATTTTTCTGAATACCTTGCTCAAAATGAAATCAAAACTAGGGGCGGTGTGTCACCAATTCTTAGAATCTTTGATTGGTTATGACTGAAGCGCTATCATCCAGCCTTTATTTAAATAACCACAGTGCTTCTATTTATGCGTTTGTTAAAGTCGACCGTACACCCCGATATTAAGTCTCTCGATCAGCCTTCTTTTTTACGTTTTGCAGCGCGTGGCATTATCCTAAAAGGTGAGAGCGTTTTAATGCTGTATACACAGCGTTACGACGATTTCACCTTGCCGGGTGGTGGCATCGATTCAGGCGAAAACCAAATTCAAGGATTAATCCGCGAGTTAGCAGAAGAAACGGGCGCGCAAAATATTCGCAATGTAGAGGCGTTTGGCTTATACGAAGAGTATCGCCCTTGGTACAAAGATGATTTTAATATTATGCGGATGAAATCTTATTGTTACACCTGTGATATTGATGAAACATTGGGCGAGACGAGCCTTGAAGATTACGAAGTTAAAAACGGAATGAAGGCCGTATGGATCAATGTTCACGATGCGATTCAACATAATCTAGAGACCATCAAAAACAGTGATAAAAAAGGCATGTCGATTGAACGAGAAACTTTTTTATTGTCATTGATTCGAGATGAACTGTTGGTCAAGTCAACCTGCTAAGCACCAATCTCTTAAGGTGCCATCCACCCTTATACCCCAGTGATACCCGATGTTTAGGTAAAATCGAGCGTTTTTTAGGAATCGAACTATACTGTATATAATTACAGTATAAAATCTTAAAAAAGGTCAAGTTATGCCTAGATCAAGAAGCCAACAAATCAGTGTTGCTGACACTCCTTATTATCATTGCATTTCAAGATGTGTACGCAGGGCATTTTTATGTGGCGAAGATGAGCTAACAGGGAACAGTTACGAGCATCGGAGAGGGTGGGTCGAAAGACGTTTGCTGTTTCTGGCTAGTGTGTTTTCCATTGATATTTGTTCATATGCTGTAATGAGTAATCATCTTCATGTGGTGTTGCATATCAATCAAGAAAAAGCGAATTCTTGGTCAACGTTAGAGGTTTTGCAGCGTTGGCATAAACTTCATCAAGGCACTCTTTTTACTCAGCAATATATCAGAGGTGAGCCTCAAGCCGCTTTTGCTTTGAGCTTGGTTGAGGCATCTGCTGAGACATTTAGAAATCGATTGATGGACATCAGTTGGTTTATGAAAGAGTTAAACGAGCCGATTGCGCGACAAGCGAATACTGAAGACAACTGCACTGGCAGGTTTTGGGAAGGGCGTTTTAAATCTCAAGCACTGTTGGACGAAGCGGCACTTATTGCTTGCATGGCGTATGTCGATTTGAATCCAGTGCGATCTAACATGAGTAATACGCCTGAGGATTCAGCTTTTACGAGCGTTAAAAGGCGTATAAATTCTGCCAAAGAAAACCATCAACCCAAAGTATTATTTCCTTTTGTCGGCAACCCAAGAAAAGATATGCCAGACGGTTTGCCTTTCTTGCTGCAAGACTATTTAGCATTGGTCGATATGACCGGACGAATTATTCGAAAAAACAAAAAAGGGGTGATTGACGCATCGCTTTTACCGATACTGCAAAGGCTTAATATTTCTTCTGAAAACTGGCTTTGTATCGCCACACAGTTTGGTAAAACAACAGGCTGTGTGGTTGGTAAAGAGTACGCTGTCGCACATTATTGTGAGTCCCATCAACGACTGCGAAAGCCGTGTCGACAAAGCCGTCAGCTTCTTGGCTAAATTGCCTTCCAATCAATGTGTTACTTCACTGAACAGGCTTTAAGGCTTTGCTTTGTCTTGAATACGAGCTTCAGCTAAAAATCTGGCTTTCTACGTTATAAATAAATTGAAAAATCCAATGAAGACGTTCTGAAAAGGGTGTGCTTCTTATTTTCTTGTTATCATCGTCATGTTTTAAAGTGCGTGTCCTAATAAGATGCCTCTTATAAGATAAAGTGCGTGTCCTAGTAAGATGCCTCTTATAAGATAAAGTGCGTGTCCTAGTAATTAATAAGATAAAGTGCGTGTCCTAGTAATTACTAGTAATTAGAAAGGGTGGAATAGATATGGAAGTAGAGCTTGATTTAAGCGATACAATTCAGTCAGTTAGCAGTTTGAAAATAGTAGAGCCTACGGAGGTTTATCGTCGTATGGCGGCAGGTGAGACTTTTGTTGTTAACGTCGTCACAGCGTGGTGTCCAGATTGCACAGAAAGGCAAAAGCAGTATATCGATGGCTTTGGGCAGAATATGCAGTCTCATGGTGTGGATGTCCTGCAAGTGACTGTTCAGTTGGACAAGGGCTGTTTTATTAGCGGGGAGCATGAAAAATTGACCACTCAGTTTGGTGGTCCGGGTTATCCCAGAACCGTATTGATTAAACACGGGGATGTGGTTGATCAGGATAATATTGAGATTATTACGGAAGCTGGATTGTCAGTGTTGGCAACAAAATTTATTCAAAAGATATAAACAGATCTTCTTTCAATATATTTGATCACGAATGCTGCTTTTAAGGTGCGTGTCCTAGCATGGATACTTTAAGGTGCGTGTCCTAGCATAGATACTTTAAGGTGCGTGTCCTAACATGGATACTCGAATGCTGCTTTTAAGGTGTGTGTCCTAGCATGGATACTTTAAGGTGCGTGTCCTAGCATGGATACTGCGGGTCTGGCCTAGCATAGCGTTTAGAAGCGTATTATGATTGTCATTATTCAAGAAACACTCACCGCTCTTCAAAGATTTAATGTGGATACATCAATGATAAAGTTAAAGGGTTTTACCAGTAATATTGTCCATCATGACCGTCAATTAGATTATAACGACAACCCTATTCATACTCCCATCTACAATTCCGTTCCTTACGGTTATAAAAAAACACAAGATTTGATGGATGTGTTTCAAGGCAAAGCATCGGGCCAAAGCTACGCGAGACAATCCACGCCAACGACTGAAAGCTTGCAGTCTATGGTTACTCAAGCGGAATCAGGTCTCGATAGTTTGGTTTTTGCGACTGGCATGGGCGCGATTAGTGCTACTTTTTTAAGTTTGTTGAAGCAAGGTGATCATTTAATCGCGAGTCGCTATTTGTTCGGTAATTCTTATAGTTTTATTAATACGTTACAGAATTTTGGTGTTGAGATTACGTTGGTTGATGCCACAGATGTTAACGAAGTGATGGCTGCTAAACAAGATAATACACTCATGGTGTTTGTTGAAACTATTGCCAATCCTGGTACACAAATTGTTGATTTAGAAGCGATTGGCGATTGGTGTGAGCAGCAAAAACTGGTTTATTTTGTTGATAATACAATGACCTCGCCATATTTATTTCAACCGGTTAAAGTCAAAGCGAGTTTAGTTGTTAACAGTTTGTCTAAATATTTCTGTGGCCATGGCACGGTATTAGGTGGTGCGGTAACTGAGACGGGACAGTACGATTGGACAGATTATCCGAATATTTTCGAAGCTTATCGAAAAGGTGACCCTAGCAAATGGTCAATGAAGCAGATTAAGAAAAAGTCGTTACGTGATATGGGTGGTTCGCTTAGTTCTGATGCGGCTTATCAAATTGCAGTTGGCGCCGAAACCATGGCATTACGTATGGATCGTTCTTGTGCTAATGCATTTGCTCTTGCTCAAATGCTGGATGCTCATGACAAAGTGGAGGCGGTGTATTACCCCGGGTTAGCGTCTCATCCACAGCACGATAAAGCCTCAAAATTATTTAAACACTATGGCTCTATTCTTAGCTTTGATCTAAAAGAAGGCTATGATTGCGCAGAATTATTAGACGCTATTGAGATCGTAGTTAATGCGACACACCTAGGTGATAACCGTACCTTAGCGCTGCCTATGGCAAGTACTATCTTTTATGAGATGGGAGCAGAAAATAGAGCAAAATCTGGTATCAGTGAACAAATGATCCGCTGCTCTATTGGTATTGAAGACACGGATGATTTGCTAGCCAGCTTTAAAGTAGGTCTAGAGACATTATAAGTAGCTGAAGGTAAGTGGCTAAAAGGTAGGATCAGAGTAACGCCGATCCTACTTTTTTTGATGCTAATTTCGCTCGCTCACACTACTGCTCAAGTCGTCTTTACTCGCCTACAATTTACCTTAAACAATTTAAAGATTACTGGGAAAGAATGATCTCAGTAATACCTTCAGCCGATAACACTTCAATCCAATAACCGTCTGGGTCTTTGATGAAAGCGAGGCCTTTCATTGAGCCATCGTCTGGCTTTTTAACAAATTCCACATCGTATTTTTCAAATCGCTCACAGGCTGCATAAACGTCGGGCACGCTAATACCAATATGACCAAAGCCACGAGGGTCTTCATTGCCGCTGTGGTAACCCGGGAAGTTTTCGTCTTTTTCACTGCCCCAATTATGAGTGAGTTCGATGAGTGCTGGGCGGCGAAATACCCATTCAGCCTTTGTTTTATCATCGCCTTCTGGGATTTCCTGTTCGTAGCCTAGAAAATAAAGGGTGAATTGCATGGCAGGAAAGTCGTATTTTCCAAGGAGTTTCATGCCTAATACGTTTTGATAAAAATCTACAGACACTTGAGGGTCTTTAATACGTAACATGGTTTGTTGCATCACATAGCCTTCGGTGGCTTGAGCAATTTTCTCTGGCGTTTCGTTATAGCGAGACATCGGGTAATCCTTGATAAAATAATAAAAATTTATTGATGTATGTATTGTAAATTCCGCTCAATGTGGCGGTTGTCTGATATCTGCTTACTATTCTCCATGATTCAAGGCTGACTTGAAAGCGAATGAAAAGAAACGCCCATGCTGTCATTTCTTTAAGAAGTTGATCTTTTCAAGTTTTATTATGATTGTTGTTCTGTGCCTTAAAGAAGTGCAGAAACCATTAAGAAAACGCCTTTAATCAAACTATTAGTAACTATTTTGCAGATAATGTTTGTTATCTTGTAGTTGGGCGTAGCCCCGTTTAGACTTGATTTTTAAGTCATATTTTATGTGTTGCTGTCGTCGATGAGGAGACGCAATTTGTCTATACAGTCTTTTAAGTTTTCCTTGCAAACACTACGAAAGGAAGGGGGGATTAGCCAACTTTCTTATGGAATACGTGTGTTTATTGCGCTGTGTGGTGCCATGGCACTGAGCTGGGGGATCAACCAAATAGATATGGTGATACCGCTCTTTTTGGGCATTATTGCCAGTGCATTGGCGGAAACGGAAGATGGTTGGCAAGGGCGTGTTCGAGCGTTATTGATTACCTTAGTGCTGTTTATCATCACGGCATTTGGAGTGCGCTTACTGATGCCTTACCCATGGGTATTTGGTATCTCGATTGCTTTGGTGGCATTTTGTCTGTCGATGTGTGGCGCTCTGGGTCGGCGTTATGGGGTGATGGCTCAAGCGACGTTGATTTTGGCTGTGTACACCATGATAGGTCTAAATCAGGCCACGCATGAAATGCCCATATGGTATGAGCCGGTTTTACTAAGCTTTGGTGCTTTATGGTACGGCATACTTTCCGTTATCTGGGCGGCGTTGTTTGCTCATGTTACGTTGCGCCAAGCGTTAACGTCCCTTTATATTGAAATCGGTTTGTATCTAAAGCTGAAGTCTAAGTTTTTCCCATTGCCGACACGCGGAGCGGTTGATTCGTTGCGTTTAGACCTAGCTCAACAGCATGGGCAAGTGGTCGTTGCGTTAAATCGAGTCCGCGAGATTTTGGTGAGTCGAATAGACAGCAACCCTACGAATCCTAGGTTAGGGCGCTATATACGATTTTATTTTATTGCTCAAGGAATCCACGAGCGCGCCAGTTCTTCTCATTACAATTATAGCGATCTGGCGGAAACCTTTTTTCACAGCGATATATTGTTTCGCTTGCAGCGTCAGTTATCTGAAGCAGGGACCAGCTGTCGTAAAATAGGAGAGGCTATTCACGGAGGGCATGCGATTGATTTGCGTGATAGTGAAGAAACGGTAGCCGGTGTTTTGAGGTCGATAGACTATTTAGAGCGTGAAGCTGAGCCTACACAATGGCGCCTGTTTCGTTCGTTGCGCCAGCTTACCGATAACGTTATTGCGTTGCAGCAGGAGCTTGATAAAGCACGTCAATTAGAAGACATCTCGTTATCGGATGCATCGCAACAAATCCCTCAGCCTAGGGTGACTTTTCGCTCAATTTTAAGCCAAATTGCAGATCAATTAACACCAAAGTCACAGGTGTTTCGGCACGCTGTGCGTATGTCGCTAGCGCTTAGTTGTGGTTATGCCATCATTCAAAATATGAACTTATCGGTTGGTTATTGGGTAATGCTAACCACTTTGTTTGTTTGTCTACCCACGTTTGGTTCTACTCGAAAACGCCTGTATGAGCGTATTGCCGGTACGGTAATAGGGTTGGTCGCTGCTTGGGCCTTGATCACTTTATTCCCAGTAGAAGTTATTCAATTAGTGATTGCGGTTACGGCTGGTGTGGTGTTCTTCCTATCTCGTAACAATCGTTATGTCTTGGCAACAGCGGCTATTACTTTGATGGTGGTGTGCTGCTTTAATCAAGTATCAGATGGTTATGATGTGATCTGGCCGCGATTAATAGACACCTTGATTGGCAGTATTATTTCTTGGTTAGCGGTATTTTTCATCTTACCGGATTGGTCTCATCGTCAATTACCCATGACCTTTGCAGAAGGCTTACGTCGCAGTGCCGATTATTTGCGTGAATTGATGCGCTTCTATCAAGAAGACAACGTCAGCGAGCAGGTGTATCGTCATAGTCGTCGTCGGGCGTATAACGCCGATGCATTGTTAACCTCTACCTTGGTGAGCATGCAGCAAGAGCCGGGTCACTTCCGTCGTGATACCGAGCTATGGCAGCGCTTGGTTATTCGTAGTCATACCTTATTTAATTACATCGCGGCATTTAGTGCCCACCGTGGCACCTTGATCGAACAACCGAGTAATCAGTTATTGGCCGATGCGGGTAACTATATAGTAGAAAGCCTGCAAGAAGTCGCGCAATGTCTTGAGCAAAAACAGCTAGTAACGGATAGTTCGGCAGAATTTGAGCGACTGAGAAACACCCTTGAAGATTGCCCATCCGACGACGATGAGCGACATTATTTTGTACAGTCTCAACTGCAATCCTTGTTAGGGCAGCTTGAAGAGATTCGACGTTTGACACTTGAGCTGCAAGTTCAGGTTCATGGTGAGCATATTAAAGATGTGAAATAAGCACCATTATTAATTTGAGGAATGTTATGAGTCATCCACGTATCCCAGCTAATTGGAAAATCCAGCGGTCTACACCATTTTTCACGAAAGAAAATGTGCCTGCAGCGCTACTAACGCACCATAATACTGCAGAAGGTGTGTTTGGGCAGATATGTGTCATGGAGGGAGTTGTTACGTATTATGGCTTTGCTGATAGCGAAGCAACCGAACCAAATGTAAAAGTAGTGATCCCAGCAGGGCAGTTTGCTACGACGCCACCACAATATTGGCATCGTGTTGAGTTGAGTGATGATGCGCAATTCAATATTAATTTCTGGTCAGATAAAGACCGAACAGATAAGCCCATGATTAACGAAAAACCTTAAATCCATAAGTTTAACTGTGTTTAACTGTGTTGAATTAACTTAGCTTAGCTAACGCCCGTTAATAGCAGTTGGTGCATCGGCATTTTATTAAGAAAGTATCATTTTCACTCTAAACGCGATGTCTGTTTTCATGCTTTCTGGCGTCATTCCCGCTCGTGCTCGAAAGACATAGCCTTGGCGAAGGTCAAACATGAGCTTTGCCCGTTCAGTAGAAGGAAAGTTTTCCGGTAGGACGCCTCTGGCTTTTTCGAGCTCAAAGCGCCTTGCAAGCCGAGCATCTGTATCGTTAATAGCGCGTTGCAATAATGCCTCAACGCCTTCTACTTCCCCTGAACTTGTCGACACACTAGAGCTTAAAAAGCAGCCACGAGCGCCGCTATTATTGTCTGTACTGTAATCAATTACCGCTTCCATGAAAGATTGTACGGCCAATTCAATGTCAGGCTGTGTTTCAAACGCAACCAGTGGGCTACAAGCATCGCTTGATGCATAGTAATCAATGGTGGCTAAATACAATGCATGCTTATCGCCAAAAGTGGCGTATAGACTTGGGCTATTAATTTGCATTGCGCTTGTTAGATCCTTCATCGAAGCACCTTCATAACCTTTCAGCCAAAAAACATTCATCGCCGCGAGCAGCGCGGTATTGCGATCAAATGAAAGAGGTCTACCGGTCTTTTTCTTGTTCATTCTTTATGGGCTCTTGAAAACGGGGTCGTCTATTTGTACTTTGATTTATTATCATTTGTCACAGAACTAAAGCATAGCATGGAGGGGTATGTTTTTTCATTTATTGGATATAAAGAGGAGCTTTCTTCCTTATTAAACCGCGAATGTTATAGTTTTGTAGTGATTGATAAGAAATTATTGACGATATGATTTTTATCTACTTTAATAATGATCATTACAAAATTAAAGAGAAACATTATGAGCAATACAAAATTACTAGCAGGACAGGTTTTTCCAGATATTACGGTAACAAATTTGAACGGCGGAAATCTTGACCTTGCAGATATGTCTGGTTTCGATTGGAAGTTGGTTGTTGTTTATCGTGGCAAACATTGCCCGTTATGTACTCAATACTTGAATACATTGAATAGTCTTTTGCCTGAATTCGAAGCGCTTGGGGTAGGGGTTGTCGCCGTGTCGTCAGATACTTTGGAAAAAGCACAGAGCCAGATGAAAGACGTGACGCCTGATTTTACGGTTGGTTATGGCTTAACAATAGAGCAGATGCAGGCATTAGGTTTGTATATCTCCAACCCAAGATCAGCGGCTGAGACAGACAGCCCTTTTGCGGAACCCGGTTTGTTTGTTATCAATGAAAAGAAACAACTACAAATTATAGATACTTCGAACGCTCCCTTTGTTCGTCCTGATCTTAATTCGCTAATCATGGGCTTAAAATTTATTCGTAATCCTGAGAACAATTATCCAATCAGAGGTACGTATTAATAATCACATCTAGCGATATAGAAACAGTGGTTCTTAACGTTGCAGTCGCTTTGAGTTAATTAACTTTGAGCTAAACAACAACAAGCTAAAATTTTGCTTCACTTGATCGTATCAACCATGGCTGCTTATCCGTGGTTATGGTTGATACATCGGATAATGAACGTAGGGCCAGTTTAGAATGATGCTGTGTTGCGCTTGATTAGATGGAGTTGTAAAAAATTATTCAGAATGAAGATGTTTTTAGTTAATCTCAATTGAAATATTTCTTCGTCAAAGCTAATAATGTTCTTGGTCCGTGCAGCTGCATCATTCTATCCAGATACCAAACACCGCTATTAAAACTATAAATAGAAGAAATATTTTCCAATACTGAAATGTTATTTAACGCCATTGATCCTAATAATTTTTCAGGCATATACATTAATGCGTCATATTTTTTCATGTGATCGACAGCCTGAGCTAAAAAAGCTGTATGTAAGCTGACTTTAGCAGGATTTATTTTTTTATTATAAAATAACTCATTAATATGCCAAACATAGCTATCAGATTGTTGATAAATAACCCATTTATATTCTGATAAATTATTAGTAGATATCTTTTCTATTTTATGAAGAGGGTGCTGATCTCTAGCTATAACTCGAAAATTGACATCAATTAGTTTTTCTCTTATTAAACGAAAATCTTTTGACTTCAATGGATAGTCTACGTTTCCGAATATAATATCTAATTTCCCTTCTAAAAGATTGGGGATTAATGTATCAACAGGCCCTGCTTTTACTGTTACTTCAGCAGTAGGGAATAGATCATAAAAATCATCAAGAATGTTTTTCAAATAATGCTCAGCCCATAAGTTATCTGCACCTATTCTTATTTTTACTTCAGATCCTTTTTTGACAGCTTTGATTTCTTTCATAGCAAAGAGATATTCTGTTTCCATGCGAAGTACTCGCTCAAGTAATATTTCTCCGTAATGAGTTAGTATCACACCTCTGGGAAGCCTTTCAAAGAGAGGAACACCAAATTCTTTCTCTAAGTTTTTAATACTTCTGCTTAATGCAGGTTGAGTGATATGAAGAGCTTCGCTTGCTGCTGATAAATTTTTGTGTTCAGAAACCGCTATAAAATGTTGAAATGTTTTATTCATTTTTATTATCCATAACATTTTTTTATGGTGTTTGGCCGAAAATGCATTTTAAAGTTGAGAAAAAATCGAGCAAAATCATGATGAGACTGTATGTTTCACCACATACAATTATTTTATCCATATAAAAAATTATAATCAAAAGGATTCTATATGTTTACATTACTCACATGTGTCATGTTTATGGCATTTGTCGCTTGGTATTCTTGGCGTAAAACCAAAGGTAAAGTGTCTACCGCCAGCGGCTATTTTTTAGCAGGAAACGGTCTAACAAGTACTTTCATAGCGGGTTCGCTTTTGTTGACCAATATCTCCACTGAACAGCTTGTAGGTGAAAGTGGTTTAACTTATTTTGGTAATTTAACATCGCTTGCATGGGAAGTTTGGGCAGTGCGAGGAATTATCTTACTGGCGTGTTTATTTTTACCTATGTACCTTGGTGGCGCTTTTGCAACTATCCCAGACTTTCTTAAATCTAGATATGGTGAAGGTACAAGACGATTGGTGAGTGGTCTCTTTATGTTTGGCTACGTTTTTGTTTGGGCGCCTTCTGTTCTTTATGGCGGGTCACTTGCTCTAATGAAAATATTAAACATCGAACAAACCTTCGGTCTGAGTCAAGTGCAAGCGCTTTGGATTGTTACTTCGATAATTGGTTCTATTGGCGCAGCATACGCTATCGCTGGTGGTCTTAGAGCCGTTGCTATTTCAGATACGTTGAACGGTATAGGTTTGTTAATAATTGGGAGTTTGGTCCCTATTTTTGGTTTGATGTCGCTAAGTGATAAAATTGGAGGGAGTGTTTTAGATGCTTTGCATTATATTGCAACAACCAATCCTGAAAAATTAAATGCGATCGGAACAGGGAATCCTGGAGATGCCATCCCTATTTCGGCTGTTTTTACAGGTTTAATGGTTATGGCCACTTTCTATTGGGCAACAAATCAGTTTGTTATTCAAAGAGCGCTAGGGGCTTCAAGCTTAAAATCTGGGCAAAAAGGTTTACTTCTTTCTGGCTTCTTTAAGATGTTGGTACCTTTTATAGCTATGTTTCCTGGAATAATCGCTTATCATCTATTTGGAGGTGGCCTTTCTCCTAGAGATGTTGCCTACCCAACGCTAGTACGTGAGACATTACCTGCTCCTCTTCTTGGTTTATTTATAGCCGTTCTTTTAGGTGCTGTTTTTTCTACCTATAATTCACTTTTAAATTCAGCGGCAACTATATTTGCACTTGATGTTTATAAACCTTTTATTAAAAGGGTTGTAAGTGACGAAAAATTGATATACGTATCAAAGGTTTTTTCAATAATATGTGCTGTTTTTACAATGATGGCAGCTCCTTTATTATTAAATGCTCCAGACGGATTGTTTGTGTTTTTGCAAAAATTTACAGGGTTTGTTGCTGTTCCAGTTGTAACTCTAGTACTTATGGGGTTGTTTACAGGTAGGCTTCGAATTCCTCAATCAGCTGCAAATTTTATTATAATTTTTCATATAATTACATATTATCTATTAGTTTGGGGATTGGAAGGTGCTTTAGGGATTAAAGTTCCAATACATTGGATGCATGTGTTTGGTTTATTGTTTGTAATAGAAGTAGGTATTTTGATTTTTTGGGCATTATTTTTCCCAGCTACAAAAGAAATTAAAAATACTCATAAACCTATAGTGGAAATGATACCTTGGAGGTTTGCGATGTTAATTAGTTTTTTACTAATTTCTATTGCTATCCTAATATATGTTGTTTTTTCTGTTATTGGTCTTGCATATGCTGATGGAGTGGTATCTCCATCATTTGGAATAGTATTTCTGTCTGTTTTTGTTGTTTGTTCTATGTTTTGCGTTTGGGCTCATGTCAAATTACAACCTATCTATGAGCGTTTTGTTATTAGTCGCTATGGCCGAGAAGAAGATAAACGTGATTTTGAAGAAAGAAATAGGTATTTAGATAGTAAAAAGGAAGGTGCCCAATGAGTTTATTATCTAGTCAAGTGTCAGATTCAAAACCTAATATATTATTTATACTCATTGACGATCTTGGTTGGAAAGATTTAGCTTGTTATGGCAGCGATTTCTATGAAACGCCAAGACTTGATCAGCTTGCTCAGGAAGGGATGCAATTTACAAATGCCTATGCTTCTTGTCCTGTATGCTCACCTACTAGGGCCAGTGTTATGACGGGGCAATATCCAGCTCGTTTGGGTGTGACTCAATGGCTAGGAGGTTTTTCTGAAGGAAAGCTTGCTCATGTGCCATATATTGATCATTTGTCTACCGATCACCTTTCAGTAGCAGCAGCCCTTAAGCAAGGAGGATATAAAACCTGGCATGTTGGCAAGTGGCACTTGAGTACGCATGGTGAAAATAAAAGAGATTTTTATCCAGAGAAACATGGTTTTGATCTCAATATTGGTGGTTGTGATTGGGGTCATCCATTGAATGGTTATTTTTCACCTTATAATATTGAAACATTAGAAAATGGGCCAGAAGGTGAATATTTAACAGACCGCATCACTGATGAAGCTATAAATTTGATAAAGAAAGGAAAAGATGCTCCGTGGTTTATGCATCTATCTCATTACGCAGTGCATACACCGATAGAATGTCATGAAGAGCTCATAAAAAAATATCAGCAAAAATCGAAAAGGCTAGGTCTGGATAAAATATATCCCTTTGTACAAGGGGAGAGCTTCCCATGCTTTCATTTGAAAGATAAACATGTATTAAGAAGAGTTATCCAGAGTGACCCTGTCTATGCGGCAATGATTGAAAATTTAGATTGGAATATAGGGCGAACACTTGATGCACTTGAAGAATCAGGACAGAGCGAAAATACTATTGTGATTTTTTATAGTGATAATGGCGGTCTAGCCACTGCAGAGGGATCTCCTACTTGTAATGCTCCTTTATCCGAAGGGAAAGGTTGGATGTATGAAGGTGGAACCAGAGAGCCACTTCTTGTTAAGTGGCCTAAAGTGATTAAGCCAAATCAGCGTTGTTCAGAGCCAGTTACTAGCACTGATTTTTTTCCACTTTTCTTGGATGCCGCTAAACTGCCTTTATTACCAGAACACCATCTGGATGGTGTTAGCATCTTACCGTTGTTAGAAGGAAATACGAGCTTTAGTAGGGGGCCTATATTTTGGCATTATCCACATTATAGTAACCAAGGAGGTTCACCTGGGGCTTCTATACGGGATGGTAAATGGAAGTTAATTAAGTTCTTTGAGGATAATCATGTTGAACTCTATGACTTGGAAGAAGATATTTCGGAAAGCAAGGATCTATCTTTAGTCCACTCAGCCATTTGTGATGAGTTACATAAGAAGCTGTGTGACTGGCAATATGAAGTAGAAGCCAGTATTCCAAGAGCAAATCCAGGTTATGAGAAAGAATTTGGATTACTTGATATCAAATGATACTTATGAGTAGTTTGTACTTTTATTAAGAAGTAAGTAGTCACCGCTTTTTGAGATGTTAGGCTCAAAGAGCGGTGTATCTTGTGGAGTATCAACTATAATTAAGACAGTTTCTCTTGAATCGCTTTATCAATGGATAATCTGCCCGCGCCTTGAATCGCGATTGCAAAGGTGACAACAAAGAGACTTAATGCGTATTCATAACCGCCATTCGAAAGGAATAGTCCGTGGCTGATGTGCACGCTGAAAATAGCGATCAACATAGTAAATGCGACAACAACAGCGGCAGGGCGAGTGAGTAAGCCAATCAGTAACGCCAAACCACCAAAAAATTCTGCACTACCGGCCAGTAACGCCATCAAATAACCAGGTTCAATACCAATGCTCGCCATCCATTGACCTGTTCCTTCTAGTCCGTAGCCACCAAACCAGCCGAACAGTTTCTGCGAGCCGTGTGCCATCAAGATGATGCCGATAGGTGCGCGTAAAATGAAAGCCGCTAGGCTGTTGTTGGTACTAACCAGTTTTTTTAAAAGTTGTAAGCTCATGTTGGATTCCGTTTTTAAAAGGTCTAATAAGTGTCTATTGCTAGAAGATGTCGCTATCTTACTATCAATATTTTTTATTATTAATAGGGATGATGTTGAATTATTAACAACAAAATGGCGATAATAGATTTCATTGTCGGTGGGGTGTTGATATGGATCGGATTGATGCAATGCGTGCTTTTGTGTCTGTGGTGGCAGAAGGCAGTTTTAGTCGCGCGGCGGAGTTGTTGCAACTATCGCCACAGTTGGTAAGCAAATATGTCTCACAATTAGAAGACAAGTTAAACGTGCGTTTGCTTAATCGAACAACGCGTCGGGTCAATTTAACAGAAGCGGGCATGCAGTATTTTCAACATGCTCAGCAGATTTTAGCCAGTGTCGATGAGATGGATCAGCAACTCGGCGGCCTGCATCAGAACCCCAAAGGTACCTTACGAATTAGCGCACCAGTGTCGTTTTCGATTAAGCACTTAGCGCCTTTATTGGCTAAATTTCAACAAGAGTACCCGCTCATTGATCTGGATTTACAGCTTAATGATCGTAAGGTCGATGTGGTCGATGAGGGTTTTGATGTGGTACTCAGAATCGGTGAACTTAAAAGCTCGTCCTTAGTGGCTAAATATGTCGCTCCGGTGCGAGTGATTCTTTGTGCGTCGCCAGATTACCTTAAGCAGCACGGCATTCCGATGTGTCCAGAAGACCTTAAGCACCATCGTTATTTGCATTACAGCTACATGGAGATGGATGACAGAGAGGTTATTTTTCCCTGGTTACGTAGTAAAAATGTTGAAAAAAGCGGCTTGTTCCAGAGTAACAATGGCGATGTACTTGTTGAAGCCGCTATCGCGGGAGCTGGTATAGCGTTACAGCCGACCTTTATTGCCGGAGAGGCGATTCGAAAAGGTCAGTTGGTGCCCATCTTATTAGACTTCGAGCCTAAGGTGATGGGCTTGTACGCGCTTTATGCTCACCGTAAATTGTTGGCCAGCAAGGTACGATGCTTTGTGGATTTTTTAGACGGCTACTTCGGGGCGTCGCCTTATTGGGATGAATTTGTTGGCGTTGGTTCTACCCAGCCAAATTAGAACGATGTATGCCAGCGATCATGCAGCGCACCGAGCCGCCCGCGCTTTCTATAGTAGGGATCGCGAGTGGCAGCAAGGTGACAGATTCTTCGATAATGGCTTTTTGTGACCTAGTCAGCGCTTCAAAAGCGGTGTGAGAAAGCGCGAGTAGGTTTTCATTTAAACCGCGCAGCTCAATGGCATTGCCGCAGAAATGACGCACTTGCTGGTTGCTCAACGAAATTACTGTTAAACCACTTTGCTGAAAGAGACTAAACAGCGCGGGTCGATCTTGTTCCGCCACCATATCCATGCCGATCATGACGAATTGCGCACTGATGCACATCATCACATTGGTGTGGTAAATCGGCACGCCATGCTCGTCGCAAGCATCGAATAATACCGCCTGATAGCCCATGTCTCGACAAATGTGTCGAAATAGCCCTTCACTGGTTCGATTGGATCGCGCCGCATAGGCGATATTGTTCTGATGGTCGAAGACGATGGACCCTGTCCCTTCTAAAAATTCTTGTTGGTCAGCATGCCCTCGCAAATTGACCGTGCTGTGATAGCCATAGTGTGTCGTCAGAAAATCCATGATGTCTTGGCGATATTCGTTACGACGATTGGGGGCGTACATAGGGTATTGAACTAGGGTGCCATTGTGATGAGTACTGAACCAGTTGTTAGGGAAAACTGAGTCGGGAGTATGGGTGGATTGATCTTCGAAAACATGCACGATCACGCCTTTTTCTTGCAAGCTGGCAACCGCAGCGGAGACTTCATTGTAAGCACTCAACGCAGCGTCTTCTGATGTGCAGGCGTACTGAAAAGCATTGTCCGCCATGGTCTCTGGGTTCGAAATAAAGCAATGAGGGCGCACCATGACAATGGCTTCTGGAGATTGTGTGTTGGTGATTGTGTTGGTGATTGTGTTGATCATTGTATTAGCCATGTACAGGCCCTCTGGCACAGAGAAAAGAAGAGAGGCCATAATAAAGAGACTTGCTGTTGTTTAATATGTCAGAAATTAATACTATTTGATGAGTTTTTTAGCAAATAGCTAGATAGATCTGACAAAATGTCAGTTTTGTTTTTATCCTCAGATTTTTTAAGAGCGCGATGATGAAACCGTATATTTATGACTCTTTAGATTCAGACCTAATTTCTGAATTGCGCAAAGACGGGCGAGCGTCTATTTCTTACTTAGCCGAGACGCTTAACGTCTCACGCGCAACAGTGCAAAATCGACTGGATCGATTGCTCTCCAGCGGTGTCATTCTGGGTTTTACGGTGCGAGTTCACCAAGAAGTTGAGAAAGAAACCGTGCGTGCCATGATGATGATCGAAGTGGCGGGGCAGTCAACGTCACAAGTGATTAAAAAGCTGCGCGGTATTCCAGAATTGGTCAAGCTACATACGACCAATGGTGCGTGGGATTTGGTCGCCGAATTGCAAACCACCAGCTTAGGCGAATTCGATCGCGTGCTGCGCCGTGTGCGCGAAGTGGATGGCATATTAAACAGCGAAACCAGTTTGTTGCTATCCACGATGTAATCTTGCCATTTGCTGATTTATTCCATTGATCGAGTCGATCTTGATGATTTTCGACCAACGGAATATTGAGCAAAGTCAGCGCTTTACTTGCCAAGTTTAGAGAGCATTTCAGGGCTCATAAATTTATTGATGATCAACATAAACAAGATCGACGGCACTAGGAGAATGAGCGCAGTAATAGACGCTATTTGATAGTTTCCTTCCATACTAGCGCTATAAAGCAACAGAGGTAGCGTACTTATGTCCGGTGCGCCGACGAAGAAAGTCCCCGTAAATTCATCCAATGACTCCAAGAAAACGAAAATACAGCTAGCAATAATACCTGGGGCAGCTTGCGGCAAAATAATATGGAAAAAAGTATAAATTGGCCCAGCGCCTAGATTACGCGAAGCGCGTTCCAGCATAGGGTCCGTTGTTGAAAATGCAGCGACACTAATCCAAACAGAAAACATGAGGCCATGAATACTGTGGACTAAGACGACGCCCAATAACGTGCCATTTAAGCCAAACTCATAAAACAGTCGTGCAATGTTCATGTACACGGTTAAATTTGGAAACGCCTGAGGAATTAAAAATAGCAGCATCCAAAATACCCTAAATGGCATGCTTCGTTTGGATAAGGCGTACCCCGCCGGAACAGAAACCAGCAGACAAACACAGACCGTTAATATGGCAATAATAATGCTGGTAAATAATGAACTAGAAACATTGCTATATGGGTTAAATACCTGATGCCAATATTTGAATCCCCACTGCGACGGCAAGGCATGAGGGAAGTACCACACCTCAGTAACGGTCCAAATCAATAGATTGACGATTGGGCCAAACAGCACAAGAGCAAAGACCAAGATAAATAAAATCTGTAGCCAGAAGTTGAATTTTAATGGCATGTTTTTTAGTTTTTCTAACACCATGCTTTGAATTGTAACGTGTGTATTTATCATGCTGTTGCCCCTTTATCTTTTAAACTATGGCGAAGATAGAACCAAGCCAATCCAGCACAGATGGCATACGACACCAAGCCTAATGCATTCGCGACGTGGTAATCGCCATAGGAATTCACGCGAAACGCCATATCTGCACTTATCATTGTGGGTGTTCCTGTGCCTATCATCAGCGGAACCGATAATACGGACATCATGGTGACGGTTGATAGCACCATGGCAACGCCAAGCGTAGGGAAAATTTGTGGCAGTATTATCTGCGTTAATATTTTGAACCGAGAGGCGCCTAGATTACGAGCGGCGCGAATTTGAGATTCGTCTAACGCGGACATGGCACCGGTAATCAGTAGTGTTGAGAAGGCGAGTTGCTTCCAGACAAAAGTGATAATAATGCCGCTCCAGCCAAGGAATGAAACCGTGTCCATTGGTGTCATTAAGCCTGATGCTATAAAGGCATTATTCATCAGCCCATTTTTTGCGAGAAAGGTACGCATCATCTGAGCAGTCACGATAAATGGAATAAATAGCGGCAATCGATATAAAACCCCCAGTATTAATACCACTGAGCGGAAAGGTGATAGCACAATGAGCGCTGCAATAATGGTAGAAAGCAGTGCTAACAAAATCACTGAAATGAGTACGATCAAAATCGTAAACAGTATGTCGTTCGAGTAGAGCTCAAAGGAAGTATGTAAGTGCTCTAGTGTGAAACTGCCGTTGTCTAAAGTGATGGCAGAATAAAGTGAAAAACACAGAGGATATAAAAATAATATCGCCACCATAATAGCCGCAGGAGCAACCAGCCAAAGATTTTTTGATATTTTGAAGTGCATAGAGCAGACCTTTGAATAAATCTTAAATTGGAAAAAATCGAACTAAACCGCAATAAAAACCTTACTTCTTGCTTAGCTCGATTTTCCAAATATTGCTATTAAGTCAGGAGCGATTAGTTAGAAACTTGGCGCTCGTAACCTTCTTTAATATCGTCAAAATAGGATGCAATCGGGAAGCTTTTTCCGTATTGAGACAAATCTTCTGGGGTTATTTCTGCAAATAATTTATTCCAAGTGGCGCTGTCCAATTCGCTTTTAACGTATTTCGCATCAATGCCTGGATACCAGTTAAAGCGTTTTACAATGCCTTCTGCTTGTACTTTAGGGCTGGTGGCTAGCTCAATAAATTGACGTGCGAGTTCTGGATGAGCCGCTTTGGTTGGCGTGACATAATACATTGGTTGCCCCGGCATTCCCGGCGCAATCAGAGCAAGCTTCATAGACGGCGGAATTTTGCCTTGCTCTTTCCAGCTGTAGAACATGTCGACCCAGACTGGTCCCATGAAAATTTCACCACGGTTTAGCATGTCTAAAGTGCCAGCATTGCCTGGTGTAAAGGTGATGTTTTTATTGAATGCTTTTAACTTAGCGAACGCTTCCCCCCAATTTGACTCAACGTCTTTGTTATAAGGTTTGCTTGAAAGTGTTTTAGCGTCGGTGCCGTAAGCGTAAATCCAACCGGTAACAAAGCTGACGCCAGACATGCCATTTTTAATGCCGTTGTAACCAAAGGCTTTAGGGTGTTTTTTAGTCCAAGTGACTAATTCATCGTAAGACTTTGGCGGTGTTGTAACAAAGTCACTGTTGTACGCGATGGCTGTTTGGCTGTGAAACATAGGCATAACATAGCCTTCTACATTTGTTCCTAGCGCGTTTTTAGCACTGTCGCGAGAAACAAGTTTGCCCGTGTCTATCTCTGAACGATATTTAGCTAATAGGCCTTCGCTTACCATTTGGCCGCCAATTTTTTGATGAACAACGGCAACATCAATATCCCATTTAGCCAGATTACTGCTTTGTTGTGCTGACAGTTTTTCGAGGATTTTGTGCGAACCTGCATCACCAGGCCCAGTGCCGATGATGTTCACTTTAACGCCTGGGTGCATGGCTTCAAACTTAGGGGCTAGGTAAGTTTTTACGTAATCCACCATATTTTGGCCACCAGCAGAAGCAACGTTTAACACCGTTTCAGCTTGAGCAAAGCTCGTGAATTGAGCGATGCCTACAGCAGCGAGTACAGCAATTTTAGTTTTAGTAAACATGATGATCCCTTATTTATTTGACTGAAATGATGTTGGAACATGATGCGCTGCAGTCTCTACTTGGTTGTTGTAGATATGCAGTGCGTCGGCAGTAACTCGTAACGTAACGGGGGTATTCTCAGGCAAATCACTATGGTGATCAGCCTGTATGGTGTGCGCCCCGCAGCGCACACTAATTCGGTAATGGTGTCCAAAGAAGGCGCTCTGTAAAACATGACCTTGGCAGGTTAGATCGGAATCAAAGTGAACATCGTTGCTCAATGAAGAGGCTTTTTCTGATGGCACTGTGACCTGCACGCTTTCGCTTCTAAAATAAATTTGTTGAGCGGATTTAGCGGGCAGCGTGTTGTCGTCGTTTTGCCACTCAATGTGATTTTCTGCCCCCATAAAATTAGCGACAAAAGCACTGCTTGGTGTGCGATATATTTCTTCAGGCGTACCCAGTTGTTCAATTTTCCCTTGGTTTAACACGGCGATTCGATCAGCCATTACAAGCGCTTCTTCTTGATCATGAGTCACAATTAAAGAGGTGAAGCCTAATTGCTTTTGAAGGGACTTTATTTCGTGACGCACATTGAGTCTGACCTTGGCATCAAGGTTAGAAAGTGGCTCATCAAGAACCAACACATCTGGCCTGATGGCTAGAGCTCGGGCGAGAGCCACGCGTTGTCGCTGTCCGCCAGACAATGAGGTGACTTTTTCGTTTTGCAGGCCTTCTAGCTTAACGATGACGAGCAATTCGTTAACGCGATCTTGAATTTCAGCGGTTTTTACTTTGCGTACTTTCAACCCATAACCGATGTTTTGCGCCACGGTTAAGTGAGGCCAAAGGGCGTAGCTTTGAAACACCATAGTGATATTTCGTTTTTCTGCAGGAAGCTTAGTAATGACGCGATCGCCTACATAAATTTCACCATGAGAAGCAGGAACGAAGCCACATAGAGCATTCAGTAATGTGGTTTTACCGCAACCAGAAGGGCCCAATAGGGCGATCATTTCACCTTGATTAATCTCTAAATTAAAATCGTTTAAGATCATCTTGCTGCCATAACCAGCGTGTAGATTCTCAATTTTCAATTGCGTCATATAGGGCTCCGAATCTGGCCTATTTTTTCTTTATTCAATTTATTTTTAAAAAATGAACACGTGTTCACTTGTTTGTAAAAAAAATGTAATCAATTGAAGACATTATGGTTGCCTACTTTGTCTGATCTTTATGACATTTTAATTAAACTAAAAAGACATTTTGGTGCGGCGAGATGAAAATTGATGTGATTGGTAGTGGAAGTGCGTTCTCTGAAATTAACAATACATCTTCAATTCACATTGAAGATAATAGCCATAATCAGTGGTTGATTGACTGTGGCCCCACTATTCCTAGGGCGCTGTGGCAACGTGGCATTGAGGTGAATGCAATACAAGCTATTTACTTTACACATTGCCACCCTGATCACTGTTCAGGCTTAGCGGCATTAGTGAACCAGTGGAAAAGTTTCCAACGCGCTGAACCTTTGGATATTTTTAGCCAACTTGAACAGCAGCCCTTACTAACGTCTTTAGTGGATTTGGCAATCTGGCCAGAGACCGATATTTGCTTTGATATTCGTTGGCACGACATTGCAGATGCATTTACATGGCAGCACTGGGAGATTGAAACGGCTAACACGCAGCATGAAATAAGCAATCGAGCGATTCGCCTTACGGTTGACGGCCAAACGCTATTTTACAGTGGCGATGGTCGACCTACGGCGGCAAGTAAAGTCTTGATGCAAGATGCGGATCTGGCTTTCCAAGAGTGTGCTTCTTTTAATGCGCTGGACGACGATGCCTCTCATGGGGATTTACCAGACTGTATTCGTTTATTGAAAGATACGAATGTTAAAAAGTTGGGTCTTTACCATTGTTTTGATGCGGCTTTGCCAAACCTCCGTGACGCTGCTGGCACTATCCCAAACCTATTTATCAGTTATGACGGTTTAATGCTGAATACCGCTGACGCACTATAAATTGATTGAAAGAGGAGCGATGCTCTTGGCAAAAATCTCAAAGAAATTCACGGTAACCGCACAGGATGTCGCCACCAAAGCGGGCGTATCAAGAGCCGCGGTATCTCGTACTTTTACCAACAATGGTAGCGTCTCCAAAGCCACTCGGGAGAAGGTAATTAGCGCCGCTGACGCCTTGGGCTACCAAGTTAATTTTTTAGCGCAAGGGTTGAACCGCAAGCGTAGCCAATTGATCGGTGTTGTTGTAGCGCGCTTGAGTGACCCGTTCCGCAGTAGTTTACTGGAAGGTTTATTGGCGGAAATCCAGCGAAAAGGTTATCAAGCGTTGGTCACAGAAGTAAGAAACCCTGATGAGCTTGAAGAAACCATTCGTCGATTTACTCAGTTTCAGGTATCGGGCGTTATTGTTACTTCTGGTCAGCCGCCAACGCAACTGGTGAAAGATTGTGTTCAGCATAATATTCCGGTGGTTGGCATCAATCGTCATATGGATCTACCTGACGTTGACTTTGTCTGTTCAGACAACGAAACAGGCGCAACATTAGCGGCTGAGCAATTGATTGCATCTGGCTGTAAAAAGTTTGCATGGCTAAATTATGCAGGCTCTACCTGGGCGGGCGTAAAGCGAGGAGATTCCTTTCATCGCATTATCATGGAGAAATATGCAGAGGATCGGTTTGCGTTGCTTCAAATTGAAGCCACACAAGACGGTTATCAAGGTGGCCGAAGCGCCGCGCATGAGTTTTGTCGATCAGGGGCGTCTGCCGATGGCGTGTTTTGCGCAAACGCTCAGCTCGCGTGTGGGTTTTTAGATGGCATGAGAGAACATGGATTTCACGCACCAAATGACTTTCATTTGATCGGATTCGATGACACACCATTAACCGCTCAATACAGTTATCGCCTAACAACGGTTAGCCAAGATATTGAAGAAACCGCGGTTCGCGCCGTGTCCTGCTTAGAATCAAGAGGGCGTGATGCAAATATCACCCAACGTTTTGAAGTGGTTCCCGTCAAGCTGGTGCTGCGGCATACCTCTCCCCAAATAAGAGAACCGCGATAGCGTGCAAGTGTTTTATTGCGAAGCACCAAGAGCATTTAAAAGAACCTACAACTTAAAAAGGCATTGTTAATGGAACCGATTCAAGACTACACATTATTAGAAAACGCGATTAGAGAAGCCGGAATTCGAGCGCAAGAAATTCGCAAAACTGGATTGTCTGTGACGCAAAAAGGGCGTCAGGATTTTGTTTCTCAAGCAGACCTCTTTGTTGAAAGTGAACTTAGAAAAACGATACTTTCTCTTTACCCAGACGATGATTTTTTGGGTGAAGAAAGTGGCCTGACTAAAGCCAATAATACGCTTGATGGGAACGGTGTTTGGGTGATCGACCCCATTGATGGGACTACTAATTATCTGCAAAAAATGGACTATTGGTGTTTATCTATTGCTTACGTGATCGCTGGTGAAATCCAACTTGGCTTTATTTATGCGCCAGATCGGGATGAGTTTTTCGTTGCTAAAAGAGGTAAGGGAGCATTTTTAAATAACCAACGTTTAACAATACAAGAGCCAGAAAGTGGGAAAGCCATTATAGGCCTAGGCCGTTCAAATCGTCGTCCTTTGAAAAATTATTTGGATGTACTGCATCTATTGGACCAGCACAATGTTGAATATCGTCGTTTTGGTTCGGGCGCGTTGATGTTAGCCCATGTGGCTTCCGGTCAGGTAAATGGGTATTTTGAAGCGCACTTAAACAGCTGGGACGCTCTTGCGGGCCTGCTATTAATCGAAGAGGCGGGTGGTCGTGTGCCTAATTTTCTTGCTAATAATGGTTTGCTTGAAGGGAATTCAGTATGGACGGCCAGTAAAACCTTGTGGGAAGAGTTGAATACTCCGCTAGCAGAGCTTTCTCATTACTCGTAATAAGAGCGCAATAAGCCAAGGTTGCTGATAAGAAGAGAGAATCAAAAAGCAGAAAAATGAAAGGCAGGAAATTAAAAAGTCGAACACAAGTGCTCGACTTTTTCTCGCTAAATTCGAAATTTACAGGGTAACGGCAATGTCTTCAGCAAAACCTAGCATGATGTTTAGGTTTTGCACGGCAGCACCCGAAGCACCTTTGCCAAGGTTGTCTAACTTAGCCACTAATACACCGGATTGATTATCAGGGCCACTCAACACAGATAATTCAACTTGATTCGTGTTCTCAAGACCGTGAGGAGTTAAGAACGGCGCCGAATTATCCACCACGGCATTAAAATCATTGACGGTTACAAAGGCATCCGTCGCATAGGTTTTTAGCAACTCAGCGTGTAGCTGCTCCATGGTGACATTGCCTTTTAGCTGAATCGGTAAAAATGTCAGCATACCTTGACGAAAACTGCCTACGCTTGGCACAAAAATAGGGGACTTATCTAATCCAGACCAGGTTTTAATCTCAGGCAAATGCTTATGATTAAATGTCAGACCGTAAGCGCCGAATGTTGGTGCATTATGCGTGCTTTCATAACGATCGATTAACGCATTACCACCGCCGCTGTAACCAGAAACGGCGTTGATAGAGTAATCGCCAGACGCGGGTAATAACCCTGCTTCTATTAAAGGTTTTAGGAACAGAATCGCACCGGTAGGGTAACAGCCAGGGTTGGAAACAAACTGCGCGTCTTTGATTTTAGCGCGCTGAGTCACATCCAATTCAGGAAGTCCGTACACCCAGCCATCCGCCACGCGGTGAACGGAACTGGCATCAAGAATACGGCAGCCTTCTTCTTTAGCCAGCACAACACTGTCTTTGGCCGCGTCATCAGGCAAGCAAAGTACGGTGACGTCAGCTTCTTTCATCAGACGGCGCTTCTCTTCTACATCGCGTTTCTTAGCGGGATCAATACTGATGATGCTAATGTTCGGATGGTTGACCAAACGGTCTCTTACTTGCAAGCCGGTGGTACCAGTTTCACCATCAATAAATACTTTTTTCACAGCGTGGGGTCCTTTGTGGTCTGTCTTAAATTGTTGCAACGTCAGGGGCTTTGTTGAGCCTTTGCTGAGGTTTTTGGCAGTTTATACTGCGTTTAAGGCGTTATTAATATTTAACGAAGAGTGTAATGCATCCCGCTTCGGGTGAATAGTTGGTAGCCCTGCTAAATGGCTAAAAAATGCCATGCAATAACGTCTTTGCAACTTTATATAGAAGAGCATTTGTAAAAGTATTCCTTGTTGTGGCAGGCTTGATCACGAACATTCACATGAGCCCATTCATCGTACCGAGATTCGCAATGAACAATGACCTTTTACTTGTCACGAATAATGAGAAATACACCGCCAAATTGAAAGCGGCCTTTTTAGCGCGTCGTCCAGAAATCAATGTGTTAGTAGCTGGCGATGCCGGTGCAGAGCAGGCGCAAATGGCCCTTTGCTGGCACCCAGAAGCAGACTTATTAACGCGCTACCCAAATTTAAAATGCCTGCATTCTGTCGCGGCAGGTGTCGACCATTTGGGAACGGAGTTATTAACCTCAGGCTTGCCTGTTTGTCGAGTGGTGGATGACCATCAAAAGCAAGGCATGCTGGAATACGTATTGTGGGGCGCACTCACTGTACAGCGTAATTTTGACAAGATAAGCGCGAACCAAAGCGAGTCAAAATGGCAGGGCTTTCGTCAGCGACCCGCGTCCGACATTCGCGTCAGTGTCTTAGGGTTAGGAGAGCTAGGACAGTTTGTCGCGCGTGGATTAGCGCAATTTGGCTATCGTGTTTCTGGTTGGTCACGTAGCCCTAAAACTCTGAACGGCATCCACTGTTACCACGGTCAAGAAGGGCTAGGTGAAATGCTAAAAGAAACCGAACTACTGGTAAACTTATTGCCATTAAGCCCAGCGACAAAAGGCATATTAAACAAAGACTTGTTTAATAAAATGCCAGAGGGCGGTTACCTCATCAACGTAGGGCGTGGTGGTCATTTGATCCAAGAAGACTTAATCGAGCGGATCGATGCGGGCCATCTACGAGGCGCCTTATTAGACGTATTCAACCAAGAACCCTTACCCGCCACAGACCCATTATGGACCACCAAAGGCATCACAATCACCCCGCATTTAGCCTCTGATGCTTCACTACCCACCATCATCGAACAAGTCGCAGACAACGTACTAAGCTTTGTCAGCAAGGGTGAATTGAATAATCAAATAGACTTAACAAAAGGCTACTGATAAACCGAGCAGATCCAGAACTACAATCAATTTTCTCCCAGCCTCCGCCTCAGCGGAGGCTGCCAAACTAAATTACCGAACC
This sequence comes from Marinomonas flavescens, assembly GCF_004352835.1. Classification (GTDB taxonomy): domain Bacteria; phylum Pseudomonadota; class Gammaproteobacteria; order Pseudomonadales; family Marinomonadaceae; genus Marinomonas; species Marinomonas flavescens. The sequence continues at coordinate 131,357 of NZ_SJSB01000001.1, forward strand.
TTGCGTTCGTTTTTTTTGCTTATTTTTTAATTATGCGCTTGCATAAAATTATGCAATTGCATAATAATGAAGGCTAATTCATTTTTGATATTTTAATTCTAGTAAATTCAACGAAAGGGCAATCTATGAAATCATTTGGTAGTCAATCTATGGTCGCACCGATTAAGCGTGTCTTGATGCGTCGTCCTGGTGAGAGTCTTCGCAACGCAGATCCTTCTGAATGGCATTACGGTCATCAGTTCAATGGAGAAAAGGCGATTGCTCAGTATGATGAGTTTGCTAAGTTAGTCGCCTCTTCAGGTGCTGAAATTACTTGGTTGGAAGACAATGGTGATGGTCTATGTGATGCCATGTTTACCCAAGATGCCTCATTAGTGACGGATCATGGTGCAGTGCTATTAAATATGGGCAAGCCTCTACGTATGCCTGAGCCTGACTTACATGGTGTAGCTTATAAAAAAGCAGGTGTTCCTATTCTTGGTGCATTAACTGGCGAAGCTCGAATAGAAGGTGGTGATTTTATTTGGCTAAATGACAAAACCATTATTGTAGGATGTGGTTTTCGTTCTAACCGTGAAGGGATTGACCAACTTAATAGTATTTTAAATCCATACGATATTAATGTGATTGGCTTTGATTTACCTGTTTGGCAAGGTGCTGAAGCTTGTTTGCATTTGATGTCCATGATTTCACCTTTGGATGAGAAGCTGGTACTTATTTATTCTCCGTTAATGCCAACTGCATTTTATACTTTGTTATTAAAAGAAGGTTTTACTTTGCTAGATGCTCCCGCGGAAGAGTTTTTAGGCAGCGGCGGTTTGAATTTAAACGTCTTACCCATCAACCCTCGCGAATGCATTATGATTTCAGGATTTCCTGAGACCAAACGAATGATGGAAGACGCAGGTTGTACTGTACATACTTTTGAAGGTGATGCGTTATGTATTGCTTGTGAAGGTGGGCCAACCTGTTTGACGAATACAATTTTTAGAGAAAACTAAGCCAACAAAACTAATAAACGAAAATAGAATATTCGTTTATTATTTTAAGTAGATTCTATTAACAATCAAATATTGTAAGAGAGACATCATGAAGAACATATTTTTAATACTGCTCATGTCGTTTTATGTAAGTATCGCCTCAGCGTCAGATGGTGACTTATGGAAGAAATCAACATTGAATGAAATAGTTACCCGTGGTTCGTTACAGGTTTGTCTAGATACCGGCTATTTACCTTTTGAAATGCGTGATAAAAAAGGTCGTATTGTTGGTTTTGACGTTGATATTGCAAAATCGATGGCCAATGCAATGAATGTTAAATTAGATATTCGTAATACCGCGTGGGACGGTATTATCCCAGCTTTATTGACGTCTAAGTGTGACATTATTATGTCGGGTATGACGATTACTGCTCAGCGTAATTTAAAAGTTAATTTCGTTGACCCTTATATTGTTATTGGCCAAACGGTTCTTATTAGTCCTAAATTGAAAGGGATTGTTAAATCTTATAAAGATTTAAATGATCCTAAATACACCATAGCCACTAGATTGGGTGTGACGGGTGAGTTTGTAACCAAAAAATATATGAGTAAAGCGAAGTTGAATTTACTTGAAACAGAGTCAGCAGCCGTGCTTGAAGTTATTAATGGTAAAGCTGATGCATTTGTTTACGATATGCCATTTAACGCTATTTATGCGTCTCAAAATAAAGGCAAGATAGTTCATCTTGATCACGTTTTTACTTATGAGCCTCTTGCTTGGGCAATTCGTAAAGGCGATCCAGACTTTATGAATTTTTTGAATAATTACCTTGCTCAAGTTAAAGGTGATGGTACTTACAACAAAATCTATCATAAGTGGTTTGAAACAGATAACTGGATGAGCACAATTCAATAGAGCCATCTTATTTAAGCTATATCCTATATGATGAAGTAGGATGTAGCTTAAATTTCGATTGTCATTTCAGTGCTTACCCTAAGTTAAAATTGAGTCTTATTTTCTTATCTAAAAGTTAAGAGATTTGAAAATCTCATCCTAACAAAGGTTTAAATACGGAGAACCTCTTACCAATGAAAGAGCAAAATAATCTGCTTTTATGGAAAGCTGTCTTTATCCTAGTCATGATAGGTCTGGGATTTGGTATTTACGCTTCTAGTAAAAGTATCGACTATACATGGCGCTGGGAAAGAATTCCACAGTATATTATTAGCGTAGAACCTAAGGATATTCGATCTCCATTTGATGGCACTGTACAAAGCGTTGATATTAAACATCACAAAATGGTTGTTCAACCAGATCAAGGTGGTGACCCTTTTATTATTAAAGAATTCGATAAAGTTAATGTAATGTCTGGCGATATTGTTTTTGAAGGAGATCCATTGGCTGAGGTTAATGGTTGGCGGATTGGTCCTATTCTATGGGGATTAATTGTTACACTAAAACTATCCTTTGTAGCGCTTATTTTTGCAATGATTATAGGTCTGTGTACAGGACTTGCTCGGATATCTGATAATCCTGCCTTACGATATTTTGCTATTACCTATGTGGAAATAATTCGTGGTACACCCTTATTAGTACAAATATTCATTTTCTACTTCTTTATTGGTACCGTTTTAGATCTTGATCGATTTACTGCGGGTGTTGCTGCGTTGTCTGTCTTTACCGGCGCTTATGTTGCTGAAATCATACGATCTGGAATTCAATCTATTCACCCCGGTCAGATGGAAGCTGCACGAAGTGTGGGAATGAATTATTTTCAGGCAATGATTCATGTTATTTTGCCACAAGCTTTTAAAAGAACCCTGCCTCCATTAGCTGGCCAGCTAATTAATTTAATCAAAGATTCTTCATTAGTATCTGTCATATCAATTACCGATTTGACGAAAGCAGGACGAGAAGTGGTCAGCTCGACCTTTGCACCATTTGAAGTGTGGTTCACCGTTGCGATCATGTATTTAGTGCTTACCGGGGGCTTGTCTTGGGTTATTCAAAAGTTAGAGAAGAGGTTATCTGCCAGTGACTAAAGTATTGAGTGAAAGCATCATCGTTGCTGATAATGTGGAAAAAATATATCCCAATCATTGCCATGCACTAAAAAATGTATCACTTGAGATTAAGCGAGGTGAAGTGGTAGTTATTATTGGGCCTAGTGGTTCCGGAAAATCAACTTTTCTGCGGACACTTAATCAACTTGAGACCATTTCAGATGGAACTATCTATATTAATGGTGTTGATGTAACAGCCAAAAGTACCAATATCAATAAAGTACGGGAAGAGGTGGGAATGGTATTTCAGTCTTTTAACTTATTCCCCCACAAAACTGCACTGGGTAACGTCATGCTATCGCCATTAAAGGTGCTGAAAAAAACCAAATTTGAAGCGGAAACAGAAGCGCACGAACTGCTAACCAAAGTGGGATTAGCCAATCGTATGAACAGTTATCCTTCGCACTTATCAGGTGGGCAACAGCAGCGTGTCGCGATTGCTAGAGCATTGGCAATGAAGCCTAAAATCATGTTATTTGATGAGCCAACAAGCGCCCTTGATCCTGAAATGGTCGGTGAAGTATTAGATGTGATGAAAAGCCTCGCTAGTGATGGCATGACTATGGTTGTGGTAACTCACGAGATGGGATTTGCCCGTGAAGTAGCCGATCGAGTCGTGTTTATGGAAGATGGTGAGTTAGTCTTTGAAGAGCAGCCAGACCGTTTTTTTGATTCTTCCAATCCAAGGTTACAGCGCTTTCTAGGTCAAGTTTTGTAGTGATTAGTGATATATTGTCGATTAAGTCATGATTTTATGCAGTAGAATGTATCCCTCTGTAAAATGGGTCTTTACCACTTTGCAGATGACTAAAAATGGACTTATGTATTTGATCTATATTATTTTAGAGAGTGTTAAGTTTGAATGACAAGTAAACGAAGAGAAGGCAATAATCGTCGGCAAGAGCTAGTAAATGCAACATTAGAATGCATTGCCAATGAAGGCTTACAGGGCGCAACAGTTCGTCGGGTTTCTGAGTGTGCAGGTGTAACCAATGGGCTGATTCGTTTCTATTTTTCGGGAAAAAATGAGCTAATCAGAGCGGCCTATAGTGCTTTGTTGAATCATATTTATACGACGGCACGAATAGGGATTGATAATGAACTATTATCAGCAAAACGTCGTTTACGTAACTTTATTGAAGCGACATTAAGCCCTCCTATTGTCGCACCTCGTACGGTATTACTGTGGGCGAATTTTCTACCTTTAACCTACAGCGACCCTGAAATGGCGATTATTCGTCGTAAAGCTTATGTTGACACAACCGATGTGTTAGCCACACTCATTGAGCAATCTTTCAAAGAAGACAATCGCGAATTCAGCGCCACCGATATTGAAAACTTCTCAATAAAAGCCAATGCCTTGATCGATGGATTATGGCTTGACGGAAGCATGTATAGTGAGAAGTTTCAAGACGGCGCCTTAGTAAAAATTGGTTTAGAAGCCGTATCATCTGTACTGCGTTTAGAGTTAATAGACATTCAAAAGTAAGGGTAAGAAAAGAATGGGATGAGTTTATAGATATTACTCATTGCTTTGTTCAATGCAATGCCGATTTATCCTCTGCTCATCTTACCGTTTAGTGGTGAGAATCTCGAATATTACAATGGGGCCTTATGAGTGCATGAATCACTCGATTTATGATAAGCGCTTTAAGTAATAGGCGAAAGTAGACAGTATTAGATGGCAGCCACAGCAAGTAGGCGACTAGGTTAAATTGTAAAATAAAAAGGCATCGTGTTGATTTTTCCACGATGCCTTTTTTTGTTTGATGGTTTTACTTATTGGGCGGTATAACCCCCATCAATAACGATGGCTTGCCCTGTGACGCCTTTTGCGGATGGGCTGGTGAGAAATAAGCAGTAGTCTGAAATTTCCTTGACGCTGAGTAGGCGTTTTTGTGGCACCAGTGGCCATATAACTTCTTCAAGTACGTTGTCGAGTGGAACATTTCTGCTTTTAGACAATTCTTCCAGTTGGTTTCTAACCAGTGGGGTGTCCACATAACCTGGGCAAAGTGCATTCACGGTGACGCCGAATGGGGCGGCTTCTAATGCGGTTACTTTGGTTAGGCCGATAACGCCATGTTTCGCTGAGTTGTATCCTGCTTTGCCAGCAAAGCCGATTAAACCGTTGATTGATGCCATGTTGATAATTCGCCCATCGCCTTTTTCTTTCATTAGTGGCAAGAGCTTTTTAATGGCAACAAATGGGGCGATCAACATAATATCAATTAGCTTACGGTACATGTCGGACGGAAACTCTTCAATCGGTGCTATGTATTGGATGCCGGCGTTGTTTATTAAGATATCGATGTGGCCAAATCTTTTTATAGCGTCATCAATGGCGGATATAAACTGGGCTTCGTGGGTGACATCACAAATGAAGAAGTCGCATTGCTCTTGGAATGCTGAAAAGCGTATTTTGGCGTCTTCAATGGCGTGTTGGCTAAAGTCTAAAATAGCGACCTGCATGCCGGCTTCTAGATAAGCGTGGGCTATTTCTAGCCCAATGCCGCTGGCTGCGCCTGTGATTAAAACGGTTTTTTTATTCATTTTATTCTCCAAACTTTTATTCTCAAAACAAGAAAGCAATTAAGGTTAGCCGTAGATGACTTTAGGCAACCAAAGAACGAGGTCTGGGAAAATAAAAACCAGAAGTACAGCCAATAGTTGCAATAAAATAAACGGAATAACCCCTTTGTAGATATGCAATGTTGTGACACTAGGAGGTGCAACACCTTTTAAGTAAAACAGAGAGAAACCGACGGGCGGTGTTAAGAAAGATGTTTGCAATGCCAAAGCAAACAATACTACAAACCACACTAAATTAAAGCCTAGAGCGACAACAACAGGGCCAACCAAAGGCAGCAGTATCAAGCTTATTTCAAGCCAATCTAGGAAGAAACCAGCCACAAATGCGATGAGCAGAATAACAATGATAATTCCGGTTGGAGACAATGGAATACCTTGCAGCAGGCTGCTAATAAACTCATCTCCCCCAAGGGTTCTTAAGACAACAGCAAAAGCGGTGGCACCGAGAAAAATACCAAATACGAATGAAGTAGTGATGGTGGTTTTTCGGCACACTTCTGCGAGCATGGCGAGGTTAAAACGTTTATTTAGAATGGCTAATAACGTCGCTCCTAAGGCGCCCACACCAGCGGCTTCGGTTGGTGAAACAATGCCCATAAAAATAGAGCCTAGAACAGAGAGGATGAGCGCTAACGGTGGAAAAACCGCTTTCATCGTAGACCAGATTAATGCTTTGCTAATAGGGGGTAAGTCTATTGGTGGATGACAAACTTTTGGGTTAAAAATCGCCGTTAGGATGACGTAAGCAATATACAAGGTGCCTAATAATAACCCTGGAACAAGCGCCCCCATGAACAAGTTACCAACAGACAGTGATAATTGGTCAGCCATGATGATCAGCATGATACTAGGCGGAATTAAAATCCCCAATGTGCCTGACGATGCAACAATACCACTGGCAAAGGATGGCGAATATTTTTGCTCAAGCATGATCGGCATGGACAACATAGCGAGCAATACCACAGAGGCGCCGACAATGCCGGTAGACGCGGCGAATAAGATACCGATTAGAATAACCGCTACGCCGAGCCCGCCGCGGAAGCGTCCAAATAGGTTTACAAAATTGACCATCAGGCGTTCAGCGACACCGGAGCGTTCTAGCATCAGTCCCATAAAAATAAACATGGGCAGGGCGACTAATACCCAGTTGCTCATTTGAGCGTAAATCCGTTGCACTATGGTGCCGTAAATCCGCCAATCGGTCATGTAGTAGGTGTCCCAGTCTAGATACTGAGACGTGACAACGCCGACAACACTGAAAATGATGGCGAGTCCAGCTAAAACCCAAGCAACAGGGAAGCCAGAAAAAATAAGTAAGATAAAGCAGCCAAGCATGGCTATGACTAAAAATTCGTATGTTTCGAACACATTCTTCCCCTAATGATTAGCGTGGTGTGTGGTTATTGGAGGTGGGCGTCTTAGTTAAAAAAGCGACGCATCTCAGCCAGCGAGAAGTGGCGGCTATCATTAATAATCCTAAAGCGATTGGAATGAATGATTTAATAATCCAGCGCATAGGCAGTCCGTCAAAAGATTGGGACACTTCATGCAAGCGATAAGATCTTTCAACAAAGGGCAGCGCATAGCTAAACATCACAATACAAAAGGGGAGCAGTAATAAGGTGATGCCACACACTTCAACCCATGCTCTGGTGCGAAGTGGCCAGTGTTCTGCCAATGCATCGACACGAACATGACCATCATGAATATAACAATAAGAAAGGCCTAGCATAAAACCAACGGCGTATAGGTGCCATTGCAGCTCTTCTAGTGCGACAAAAGTGGTGTTGAATAAATAACGCATGAGCGCGTTACCAACAATTAGCAGCATTAAAATAAGCCATAGCCAAGAGGAATATTGGCCGATTTTTTCAATGCTAGATTCGATGATTTTCGAAATTTTAGTATGAGGTAACTGGTTTAGGCTTGAGTGCGATAGCTTTGCCTCAATTTCTGCCAAATCCAACTCAGTAGTATGATCAGACATACCATTCTCCTTTGATTCCGGATGCTAGCATCCAGTGAAAAACGTCGGCATCATTCGATGCCGACTCACTAAACAGAGTGTCAAATAGAGTTATTTCGTATCCCAATCACGCGGTAAGTAACCTAGCTTTTTCCATGAGCTGTGTTCTTTTTGGAACGCTTTCATAGAGGCATAGATTTCTGCAAATTGAGCGTTGTCTTTAGAGTGACGAGCCATGACTTTGTCGGTGGCTTTTTCGAAAGCTTTTAAGATTTCAGGAGAATATTGGTGTAATTGCACGCCTTTTTCTTCGAACTTCGCTAATACACCGCCTTGTAAGGCTTCGGATTTTGAAATCGCGAGTGTGTTGGCTGCCATACAGGTTGTTTCGATTAACGATTGGGTTTGCTTGTTAAGTTTTTGCCAGTCGTTGGTGTTGATGTAGAGGAATTGGTTGGTTGAAGGCTGGTGCCAACCTGGAAGGTAGTAATGTTTTGCGACTTGATAGAAGCCAAGTTGCTCATCCACCGTAGGGATAGAGAATTCGGTGCCATCTAGTACGCCAGTTTCTAGCGCTTGATAGAGTTCGCCGCCTGGGAAGACGTTAATCGACATGCCAAATTCAGACATGATTTCGCCACCCAGTCCTGCGGCACGAAATTTAAGTCCGTTTAGGTCATCAACCGTGTTGATTTCTTTTCGGAACCAACCTGCGGCTTCTGGGCTGATTGTGCCACAAAGAATAGGGTAGACATCATAGGGTTTAAACAGCTTTTTAAGCATCTTGTCGCCACCATGGAAATACATCCATGCGGTAAACTCATTTGATTCAAGGCCAAAAGGTGTCGCGCCAAATAACGCGGCAGCAGGAACTTGTCCCCACTCATACCCCATCCATGAATACCCAGCAGAAATATTGCCAGAGCTGACATTATCAAAAATACTTAATGCAGGAACAAGAGAACCAGGTTCAAAAACCTTAAGGTTTACTTTACCGCCGCTGCTTTCTTTTAGCATTTTAGACACTTCAGGCATGGTATCGCCAAGCGCAACTAAAGAAGAGGAGAAAGCCATAGGGACTTGCCAGCGTATTTTATTGAAGTCAGCGTAGGAAGAGGCTGTGAAGGTTAAACCAGTTAGGCACATTGCTGTTACGAGAGCTTTTTTCATGGTGTTCATCCTATTATTTTTATAGTTTTTATATCGTGCAAGCCAAAGAATCTTCCATATAGGTTAAGGCGTCTTCGGAGCTAATAGGATTACTATCAAAAACAATGCCATAAAAATAAAATCCTTATTTATCATGTGGTTATGTTTCATTTGAGATTTTTGTAAAATAAAACAGAATAAACTTCCGAAAACTCGGACGGTTATTAAGAATAAGGCTAGGTATTTATCAAATATAGTCCGGTATATCGGAAATTGACCGAATACTCGGACGATTATTCGGCTTTTTTGTTGAGTTTTCGTAAAGAAGGTGGCTAGCTTATCCCATATTTGTCTATTTTTTCATAAAAAGTGGATTTACTAATGCCCAGTTTTTTAGCCGCTTTAGTACGGTTGTCCCCACATTCTATTAACGCTGCTTTGATGATCTCTCTTTCTGCTGCATTGAGCTGTTCCTTTAGACTGCCCTCGGCCTGTTTGATCGTAAAGTGAGGTTGGTGTTCTTGGGGCCTTGGTATGATCTGAGATAATTGCACTGGCAATAAGGATAAGGGAATTTTCCTATCATGGCTGGTGTAAAACGCCGCTTCCATAACATTTTCTAGCTCACGAATATTTCCCGGCCAATCATAAGCAAGCATGGCAGTGAGGGCTTGAACGGTGAGTTTAGGCGCGCGTCTTCCAGTACGACGTGACAGCTTTTGTAGAAAGAAATCCGCCAGTTTGGCGATATCGTCGCGCCGCTCTCTGAGTGCTGGGAGGTTAATCGATACGACGTTGATCCGATAGTACAGATCTTCACGAAAATCACCGGAGGCGATCAGGCTTTCTAAAGGGCGATGTGTTGCGGTGATAAGACGAATATTGAGCGGTGTGGCGTGAGTGCCGCCGACTGATTCCACTTCTCTGTCTTGTAGTACTCGCAGTAATTTCGCCTGCATGGGTAAGGGTAAGTCGCCGATTTCATCAAGAAACAAGGTGCCGCCATTGGCGAGTTGAAACTTACCCGCTTTGCCGCCTCGTTTAGCGCCAGTAAAAGCCCCTTCTTCATAACCGAATAATTCGCTTTCTAATAGGTTCTCTGGAATAGCGGCGCAATTTACTTTAATAAAAGGAAATTCAGCACGGTCAGAAAGCTGGTGTATTGCGTGGGCGTAAAGTTCTTTGCCAGTGCCTGATTCTCCTCGAATTAACACGGTCACATCGCCTGAAGCGACTTGCTTTACTTTCGCGCTAAGAGATTTCATCACTTGGCTATCGCCAATAACATCGTTGAGCTGAAAGCTGGCTCCAGTCACTGTTTTATTCGATGTAAGCTGCTTTTGGCTGCTAAAGTCTTGTTCTGCAAGTAAGGCTTTGATGTGCGTGTTGATTTGCTTCCATTCGTGGGTGTCGTGAAAAATCACTGTGCCAACGGCGCCGATGACCTCTCCTTGTTCGATAATAGGAAAGCGATTGGCAATCATAGTACTGCCAAGTATTTTTTGTAGTGACAGGCGCTCTGCTTTCCCGGTCTGAACCGTGATATGCATACGCGTATTTTCAATCACTTCTGTGACTTTTTTGCCTTTAACGTCTTCGGCTTTAACCCCTAGGAAACGTGCGTAGGGGCGATTAATAAAGAAGATTTTTGATTGATGATCGACGATGACAACCCATTCTTCCATCGCATTCAAAATCGATTTATAGGTATTGGCTGCCTGAGTGAGCTTTTCTGTTTTTTTAAACGGCATATCGACTCCGTGCAATGGCGGTTGTAGACGGCAAGACTCAGCACTTATCTATTGTATGTATATAGGATAACGCGAGTCATGCCGATAAAAAAAGAGCGAGTGGCCTGTTTACGTTGACTGAGAATCCATTGAGCCTTGTGCTGGTATCACGTTTTCAATTGACGAATAAGTATCTATGAGAACGTCTAGCATCGCCGCAGCGACAATAGAAAGACTGGATCTTGGTTTACATAGAACCCCCACTCGGCGGCCAATTTCGGGTTCAACAATAGGGCGACAAAGTAGGTGTTGTTCATAAGCTTGTTGGCGGCAGATGACTGGCACAACGGCCACGCCCATGCCTTCACTGACCATTCTGACGACGGTGGTGAGCTGATGAGCATCGAAGGCGACCTTGAGTTCCATGCCCATTTCTTGCAATGAAGTTTCTATCATGGCGCGTACGCTAGAAGGGCGCTGTAAAGTGATGAAGTCGTATTCTAGCAGGGCTTGCCAGGTTATCTTGGTTGCGCTATTGAGCGGATGATGCTCAGGGAAAATAGCGATAAAGTTATCTTCATAGAGCGGATAAAATGCCAAATCTAGTAAGTTGCTTGGCTCAAAACAAATGCCGAGCTCGACCTGATTATTGCCCACCATATCGACGACAATGTCAGACAGTACATCGTCTATGGCGACTTGAATATGCGGGTAGCATTTGTGGTAGTTATGAATGGCTTTGGGCAATAAGGACGCGGCGAAAGAAGGCATGGAGGCGATGGATATTTTCCCTAGTTGAAGCGCAAAGCGTTGCTTCATTTCATCTTCCGCGTTTTCCCATTGGGCCAATATACGCCTAGCAAGAGGTACTAAGGCTTCACCTTCTGGCGTGAGTGACAGAGTACGTGTTGTTCGGGTTAGCAGTTTACCACCTAGATTCTCTTCTAAGCTTTTTACCGACAAGCTTAGAGCTGGCTGCGATAAATGCAGTTGGTTGGCGGCGCTGGCAAAGCTCATAGCATCTGCAACGGCGAGAAAGGCGCGTACTTGCTTTAAATTCATTTATTTAAAATTCTTATTAATAAATATAAAAATTAAAATTAATTTATTTATCGTCCTGAGTCAAACTGCAGTGACTTAAACTTTTACGCAATACTTTTAAAAAGCACTTTTAAACAATAATAATTAGGAGAAAAGTAATGGCGGGTTTTGACAAAGTAGTTACGTCTTATGAAGACGCCATGGCTGGGCTAGAAGATGGTATGACCGTCTTAGCTGGCGGTTTTGGCTTATGCGGTATCCCTGAAAATCTTATTCAAGAAATCAAACGACGACAAACTCGTGATCTAACCATTGTCTCTAATAACTGTGGTGTCGATGGTTTTGGCTTGGGCGTTTTGCTTGAAGATAAGCAAGTGCGCAAGATGGTTTCTTCCTACGTTGGCGAAAATGCGCTTTTCGAGAAACAGCTTTTAGACGGCGAGTTGGAAGTTGAACTTACTCCCCAAGGCACGCTAGCCGAAAAAATGCGTGCAGGTGGTGCGGGTATTCCTGCCTTTTTTACCGCGACCGGTGTGGGTACGCCAATCGGCGAAGGCAAAGAAGTTCGTGTCTTTAATGGCCGAGAATATCTAATGGAAGAAGCGATTACTGGCGACTTTGCTATTGTCAAAGGCTGGAAAGCGGACCGTTACGGCAATGTTATCTATCGCCATACGGCACAAAATTTTAATCCTCTCGCGGCAACAGCCGGAAAAATCACCGTTGTTGAAGTGGAAGAAATCGTCGAAGTTGGCGAACTCGATCCTGCTCAAATCCACACTCCTGGTATCTATGTTGATCGTGTTATTCAAGGCACGTTTGAAAAACGTATCGAAAAACGTACGGTACGATCTGCAGACTAATTTGCCCTGTCATATTGATGATTAACACTGACAAAAAAATAGACAAATAATAAGAGGCTCAAAGATGGCACTTACAAGAGAACAAATGGCACAGCGTGTCGCCCAAGAGTTACAAGATGGATTTTACGTAAACTTAGGCATTGGTATTCCGACTTTGGTTGCCAACTTCATTCCAGAGGGTATGGAAGTGATGTTGCAATCAGAAAATGGCTTGTTGGGCATGGGGGAGTTTCCAACGGAGGAAACCATCGATGCAGACATGATTAATGCGGGTAAGCAAACCGTTACCGCGGTTAAAGGTGCTTCTATTTTTTCTTCGGCAGAATCTTTCGCGATGATTCGTGGCGGTCATGTAGATCTAACGGTATTGGGTGCTTTCGAAGTAGATGTTAATGGCAATATTGCCTCTTGGATGATTCCTAATAAGCTCATCAAAGGTATGGGCGGCGCAATGGATCTTGTTGCTGGTGCAGACAACATTATTGTCACTATGACCCATGCGTCTAAATCAGGTGAATCAAAACTGTTAACGGATTGTTCCTTACCTTTAACGGGAAAAGGGTGTATTAAGAAGGTCTTAACGGATTTAGCTTGGTTAGAAATCGCAGACGGTGCTTTTATTTTGAAAGAACGCGCACCGGGTGTTTCTATCGAGGAAATCCAAGAGAAAACACAGGGTAAATTGATCGTTCCTGATCATGTACCTGAAATGGTGTTTGCTTAATATAATCTGAGTTAGCGGAGTAAAGACAATGAAAGCAGTAATTGTTGCAGCAGGAAGAACCCCTATAGGCTCATTTCATGGCGGCTTGTCCTCGTTGAGTGCGGTAGAGATAGGTACGCAGTTATTAACGGGTTTATTGGCTAAACAGCCAGCTCTGAAAGACAACATTGATGAAGTTATTCTAGGGCAGGTACTGGCCGCAGGCTGTGGGCAAAATCCAGCGCGTCAAACCGCGATTCATTCAGGATTGGCGAATAGCGTCTCGGCAATGACGATTAATAAAGTGTGTGGGTCTGGTTTAAAAGCCGTTCAACTGGCGGCTCAAGCTATCTTAAATGGCGATGCCAAAATGGTTGTTGCGGGTGGCCAAGAAAGTATGAGTCAGGCTGCTCATGTTTTACCAGAGAGTCGTTCTGGTAAAAAAATGGGCAACTGGGAAATGGTAGATACCATGGTCACAGATGGCCTATGGGATGCGTTTAACGATTATCACATGGGACAAACGGCTGAAAATATCGCGTCACGCTGGAACATTAGTCGTGAAGACCAAGATGCATTTGCCGTACAGTCACAGAAAAAGGCGGGGCAAGCGCAAGCAAAGGGCCGCTTTGTTGAAGAAATTATTCCTGTTGTTATTCCTCAGCGTAAAGGCGATCCCATCATTGTTTCAGAAGATGAGCAGATTAGGCCAAATGCGACTGAAGAAGTACTTGCTAGGTTACGTCCAGCGTTTAGCAAGGGGGGCTCGGTAACCGCGGGTAACTCATCTAGCCTTAACGATGGTGCTGCTATGGTGGTGGTGACGTCGGATGAAGAGGCGAAACGGTTAGGATTAACCGTGCTTGGTGTGATTGAAGCGGCGAGCAGTGCGGGTGTTGATCCTGAGATTATGGGCACAGGCCCGATTGCAGCAACAAGAAAAGTATTGGCTAAAACAGATTGGACACTGGCTGATCTGGACCTTATTGAGGCGAATGAAGCCTTTGCTGTACAGGCTTTGTGCGTTAATCAGGAACTTGGTTTAGACGTTAATAAAGTAAATGTAAACGGTGGCGCTGTTGCCTTGGGTCATCCTATTGGGGCATCAGGTTGTCGGATTCTTGTTACCTTGTTACATGAAATGAAACGTCAGGAGCGTCATAAAGGATTGGCAACGCTCTGTATTGGCGGTGGCATGGGAATCGCCATGTTAGTGTCACGTTAGAACGGTCAGGAAGACAAGACAATAAAGAGCAATATAAGCTTGAAAAAACATAAGCCAGACAACTCATCCAGTTGTCTGGCTTTAACCTAGAATAATTATAATATTAGGACACTCAATGACTAATAACGCAGTAAAACAGACTGCTTTGCAGCGCTTAAGTAAATTTTTCGTTACGCTTCTTCAGCGATACCTTCCTGATCCTTTTATCTTTGCCATTGTGCTAACTCTGGTCGTGTTTGTGCTGGTGATGCCAAGTACTGACCAAGGGCCAATGCAAGTGGTAAATGCTTGGGCTGGTGGGTTTTGGAAACTGCTTAGTTTCTCTATGCAGATGGCGATGGTGGTGGTAACCGGTCACGCGATGGCCAGTGCGCCTGCTTTTAAACGTAAATTAGCCATGTTGGCAGGTGTGGCGAAAACACCGGGTCAAGCCATCATCTTGGTGACAGTGATCAGTGCGATTGCATGTTGGATCAACTGGGGCTTTGGCTTGGTTGTCGGTGCTATTTTTGCGCGCGAATTGGCGTCAAGAGTAAAAGGTGTTGATTACCGTTTGTTGATCGCCTCCGCATACAGTGGCTTTTTGTTTTGGCATGCTGGTTTGTCTGGCTCGATTCCATTGGCGATTGCGGGTGGTGCGAATATCAGCACAGTGACAAATGGTGCGGTAACGTCGCCAATCCCAACCTCTGAAACTATCTTCTCGCCGATGAATCTCACGATTCTTGCTGTCATGCTGGTCGCGATTCCTTTGTTAAACCGACTCATGCACCCATCTCCTCAAGATACCATCACGATTGATGCATCCTTGCTTGAAGAAGAAAAAGTGGAAGCGCCTAAAACAGGTGATATGACACCAGCAGAGCGATTGGAAAATAGCCGTATATTGTCTCTTTTGTTAGGGGCAATGGGCTTTGCGTATATCATTTATTATTTCATTACTAATGGTTTTGCATTGAACTTAAACATCGTGAACTTTACCTTTTTGTTCACGGCGATTTTGCTTCATGGCACACCAAAAAGTTTGTTGAGTTCTGTCTCACAAGGTGCGCGTAACTGTTCTGGTATTCTTCTTCAATTCCCATTTTACGCAGGTATCATGGGCATGATGACAGCAACTGGTGACGGTGGTGCGTCATTGGCTGGCGTGATCTCGCAATGGTTTGTGTCGATTTCCAATGAAACGACATTCCCATTATTTACTTTCCTAAGTGCCGGTATTGTTAACTTTTTCGTTCCTTCTGGTGGTGGTCAGTGGGCGGTTCAAGCCCCTGTCATGATGCCAGCAGGCGCGGCGCTGGGTGTTGATGCTGCGAAAACTGCCATGGCAATTGCTTGG
This sequence comes from Marinomonas flavescens, assembly GCF_004352835.1. GTDB lineage: Bacteria > Pseudomonadota > Gammaproteobacteria > Pseudomonadales > Marinomonadaceae > Marinomonas > Marinomonas flavescens. The sequence continues at coordinate 147,009 of NZ_SJSB01000001.1, forward strand.
GGGGATGCTTGGACCAACATGATCCAACCTTTCTGGGCATTACCGGCGTTGGCGATTGCAGGTCTGGGTGCAAAAGATGTAATGGGTTACTGCATCATGGCTTTGATTGGCTCTGGTGTGATTATCTCACTAGGCTTCTTGATCTTTTAAGGTGCTGGTTTTAATTTGCTAGTTTTAAGCGCGTTGAATAGAGGTTTTTTACCTTTGTTTTAGCAGGCTTAATAGCCATTTATGGCTTGTTTACTATTAGGTCACGTTTCGATATTACTATTGGGACGTGGCCTTTTTATTTTTAAGAAAAGTATTGTTACCTAATCAGTAGAGCGGGTGGTAATAGGTGGCTTTCTGAGGGGAATGAATTCGGTAGTTCGGCAAATCTAATAGATTGAAAATGGGTACGTTAGGCACTCAAGACAGAGAAAGGCCACCATACTTTGTTATTTAAGTATGATGGCCTTTCTTATTTAGTGATTAAGCGAAGCCAAAAGCTTCAGGCAAGAACATAGCAAGAGGCGACCAGTAAGTTGTTACTAGCATCACAGGTAATGCCCCAAAAAACATGAAGAACATGGCAGGCTTCATTACTTTAGACATGCCTACTTTACCAACTCGACAGGTCATGAATAGGATTGGAGCCATCGGTGGACTATTACAGCCAATTACCACACTTGTTCCCACAATAGCTGCGAATTGTACTGGACTTACACCGATATGCTCCATAACAGGGACGAGTAGTGGACTAACAATAGCAACAACACTTACATCATCCATGATCATTCCAAGTAAAATTAAGAATATGTTTACTAAAAGTAAAATTAAAATTTTGCTTTGGAAGGTGTCTGTCAAAATATCAGTTAATTCTTGGGGAACGCGCTCAAGGGTTAAAATACGACTAGATACAAAAGAAAAAACTAAAATCACCATGATAACGCCAGTGGTGGTCGCGGCTGCAATTAAGCATTTGAAGAGTTTTTTATAATCAAGCTCTTTGTAAATAAACAACCCAACAGGGATCGAATAAACAACAGCAACAGCAGCGGCTTCTGTTGGTGTGAAAACACCACCATAAATACCACCTAAGATGATGACTGGTAACATCAGTGCAGGGATAGCTTTCCAGCCTGAAGAGCCAATGTTTCTCATGCGTTCGTTGAATTCAAGCTTTTCTGCCTGAATAGGGTTATTACGCATTTTGTACATGTTAAGCAGACAAAGGACAATAATAAGCAGAATTCCTGGACCAATCGTTGCCAAGAAGCAGGCTGCTACAGATTGTCTTGTAACAACCGCATAAAGAATCATGGTAATGCTCGGTGGAATCAAGATACCTAGCAATGAAGAAATACCTAATAGAGCGCTCGTATAATGACGAGTGTACCCATGCTTTTCCATAGGATCGATCATGATTGTACCAATAGAAGCAACCGCAGCGGATGCTGTACCGGATATGGCACCAAATACTCCGCAGGCAAGGATCATTGTGGATCCCATTCCTGATTTTGAACGGCCAACTAATGCTTCAACGAAGCTGACTAATCTTGACGCCAGCCCACCAGCTTGCATCAGATACCCAGTCATGACGAAAAGTGGCAACGCTAATAGAATAATTGAGTTTACAGACCAAAAGCCTGTGGTCATCAATGATGAAACATCGACACTGTATACTATTGACAAAATGAAAGTCATAGCAGCAAACGAATAAACAACGGGAACACCAATTATCATTAAAACAATAACGGCTGCGATAGCGAGAAGAGCACCCATACAAAAAATCCTGAGGTTATTTAATAACGTAATAGTTATAGCTACATGAAAATGCAGCTGGAATTAAGGCGTTAGCGATCAATTTAATTCTCTTATTTCTTTTATGTCGTTTAATAGGTCACGAACTAGATAAAAAGAAAGAAGAATACTTGCGACGAATAGAGCTCCTTGAGAGAAATACATTGGAATTCCAAATACGGGTGTGACTTGTCCTTTTTCGAACCCCCAAGAAGCCAGTGCGTAAGCCCATGTAATAAATAGAATAGCCATCGCAAGGGAAATTAAATTGGCAAGTAAGTGCACCCATTTAACAATCGTTTGGTTCTTGCAAAACGTTTGGAAGAAGTCTGCACTAAGGTGAGTACGTTCACGAGATGCCAGTACTGCACCCAACATGTAAAGCCACATTACACTTAGAAGGATAAGCTCTTCTAGGCCAAAGACAGGGACATGAAGGATAGAGCGGCATACGATTCCTATGGTGAGAGTGAACGCAATAAATAAGCTAGCAATCACAATTACTGGCTTAAGGGCAATCCCAATTATCGTGTCTAGAATGGCGATTATAGAAAGAAGAAAATTCATCATAGCCTCTGATAAATTATTAAAAGTGAGGTGATTCAAAATGGATCACCTCACAAAAGTGGAAAAGGAAAAATTAATTAGGGGTCGATACGTTTGCTCTAACTTCATCCATAATTTTAGAACCTAATTTGGCTTCAGCTTGTGGCCACACATCGGCACGAACACGTTTTACCCAAGCAGTTAACTCTTCAGGAGTTGGTTTAATATATTGCATACCACCTTCTTGGGCTGCTTTGATCCATTTTGCATCTTCTTTCTTCGCATTTTTGAACTGAAGATTAATAACTTCATCGGCCGCAGAAGAAATAATATCTTGGTCTTCTTTATCCAGAGACTTCCATTTTTCCTGATTCATTAAGAGTGCGAAAGATGAGAAATTTTGATTCGATTGCACGTAGTAATCTAGCTGATCGCGAAAATACTGATAATCCCAGTAGATAACATTTGATGAATCGCCATCGACAACACCCGTTTGGATGGAGGTATATACTTCAGACCAATCAATAGGAACAGCTTGGAACCCCATTGCTTTCATTGTTTGTGGAAGAGGGAAGATAGGTTGAGAACGGACTTTCAGACCTTGTGCTTGTTTAAAGTTGGTAGCATAGCGACCTTTGGTGGCAATACCACCAAACCCTTCTGGATAGGGGCCAAAATATTTTAACCCTAAATCACTGAAAACAGGCGATACGATCTTTTTAAGCCAACCATTGTGTCCGTACGCTTTAATTGCATCATCCCAGTTTAAGACAAGGTAAGGCAGATAAATTATCCCAATACGGTCGTCATAAGAGGTTTGAGGCCAGGTTAGCATCATATCTATATTGTCTTTGACGAGTTGATCGAAAAGTTCTTGTTGACCACCAAGTTCACCCTGATAGAAGACATTTATTTTGATTCGTCCGTGGGACTTCTCTTTAACTAATTTGGACCAAAGTTGCATAGATTGTCCCTGAGGTGACTTGCTATCCCCAGCTTCAGTTGCGAGTGTCAGCTTATAACTTTCTGTACTGGCAAGCGCTTTTCCTATAGAGGCGATACTAAGGGCAGCCGATACAGCCAGCACTTGAACCAGTTTTTTATTGAGTAATGTCATTATGATTCCTTGATTTGTTTTATCTAGAAAACTAGATTTTATTGTTATTAAAAGAATTAACGTTTGTTCTTATAAGACCCCCTCATGGTCTTACTTTTTATAAAATTTCAGTCTAGCCAATGTTGGGCTTAACCCAAAAAAGTCCTTAAAACTATTGCTGAAATGACTGCTAGTGCAAAAGCCACTAGCAATGGCAATATTTGTAATGCTTGTATTTGATTGTGTTAACAATCGATGTGCATGATTTAATCGAATTTCGAGGTAAAACTTAGAAGGAGTACTATTAAGGTACTTCTGAAAAAGACGTTCTATTTGTCGTCTAGATAAAGAGCTAAATTGTACTAATTCATTAATTTTAAGAGGCTCTTCTATGTTGTTATTCATTAGATTTAAAGTCGAATTCAATTTTTCTGGTAGGCGATGGCTGTTATATATATCTAATTTAATTGACTCACCTGTTTGTGGCCCTTTATCACAACTGAGAATGTCGCGAATGGTTCTTACTATTTTTTCACCTTTTAGTTTTTCTATTAGGTTCAAAACCATTTCTTGACTACTGTTGATACCCGCGCTGCTAGAGAAGTGATCATGAACAGTAAAAGCATGATGAGAGAGAATGGCATCGGAGAAGTGTTCTTTTATATACGAGTGGCTATTTGGGTGTGCTGAGAACTCAATGCCATTCATCAGTCCTGCATTGGCTAAATGAATCACACCATTCCAAAGTGAAGCAAGATGAATGCCCTTTTTATAGGCGGTCATTAAAAATGAATTTATTATTTCATTTTTACCAAGATCACAACGATAGCCGCCACAAACGATAATAATATCGAAGCTAAATAATTCTTTTTTTAATATTTTTGAAATAACCAAATCTGTTGATATGTTGATATTTAAATCACTTTCAACTGAAATCGAATTTATCCCCATTGTTTTTGTTTCGAAAATAAGGTTTTCTGAAAACAAATTAGCAGTGATCAAGGTATCCACAGAAGAGGTAAACGAAGCGATTGAAAAATTATCCAATAAAAGAAAACCAATCTTCGTGATTTCTACATTTAGATCATCTTTGATCATAAATGGTGAGTTTTTTATGGGCTCACTGACTAGTTGTTCAAAATTGTGTGTTCTCATAGTATTTACTTTTTATCGTTGTTATATGACAAGCTGCGTTTTCTTATATTAGAACATTACTTTTTAATAGCATTCAGTCCAACGATATATAGTTATTCAAAACGATTACATTTTGTTATTAGTGCTATGTGGCGGTGATTTGAGGGGGGTAACCGGCTTATTTTTATGTAAAAATTAGTCTTTTTTATCTGATAGTAAAGTGGAAAATAATTTCGATAGGTGCTCAGCATCGTTTATCTATTAAAAAATAAGGCCTGTATAAGTTTGATGTGAGATTGCCTCGTAATGTTTTTCTTATCTAAAGCCGTCTGAAGCTCTCCAATGGAGGAATCCTGATTCCTTTAATGCTTGAATCTGGTATGGTTCTTGGGTAGTAGTGGCGTTGGCTGGCTGATTTTTGGAGCTTGGTGTATTAGGTAAAAGCTGACGACAGTTTGTCCGAGTCGATTCTTATTGAAAGTATTATAAAAATGCGATGATTAATATCTATACCCTCTCTCTTTCATTATCGCTGATAAGTCGTTTTATCTCTGGGTAAATGTACAGTGGTATTGGCATAAATAAGGTGCGCCTCATGGCTAAATATGTAGAACCTGATCAGATTTTAGTAAAGATGCCTTCTTTGACGGCCGTTAAGTCGTTTGTTGCGGCGGCTAAATATCAAAATTTTACCCGTGCGTCGGAATCTTTATGCGTTACACAAGCCGCTATTAGCCGGCAGATTAAAGAGCTTGAGACATTTCTGGGCGTGGATCTTTTTAAGCGTGCAGGCCGCACAGTGGAGTTAACGGAAGCGGGAACGATTTTCTATGATGCGGCTTACTTATCCTTTGTGAATATTGCTCAAGCTGCCCAGAGAATTAAGTCTTCTGAAAAGAAAAATAGAGAGCTAACCATTTGTTGTTCGCCTGCTTTCTCAGCATTATGGCTGTCTTCAAGATTGCCTGATTTTATTTCATCGAACCCTGAAGTCGATATTAATATAGTCACGACAAGTGATTTTCTTCATATGGAACCTGGCGTTCACCCAGATGTTTTCATTAATAAAGTATTAGATCCTCGTGAAGGGTTTCATTCGATCCCATTATTTTATGATCTTATCTATCCAGTATGTTCTCCGTTATTTTTAGAAGAAAACTCAAACTTTGATAGTTTAGAAGATTTCAAAAATTCTACTCTTCTAAATCTTAGTCCTTATGGCCGATCTCAGGTTGCTGAGCATGTCGATTGGGGAGTATGGTTTAATCGTATCGATTCAAATTTTTCTTTCGGTGAGAACCACCAGCAGTTTAGTGCGAATGATTATAATATGATTGTTCAAATGGCACTTAGTCATAAAGGTATTTTTTTAGGATGGAATCACCTTGTGGCTCCGATGATAGAGCAAGGTTTATTAGTGAAGGTCGGGAATTCAGAAGTACGATATCGTGAGAAAGTGCATTATTTTACCTATTTAGAAAATCATAAAAATGATGAATTATTAGAGCTGTTTAAACATTGGATTTTGAAGATGGTAGAAAAAGAGCCGACAAATATTCTTGCTGTATATTAATTAAATTATTATTGATAAACCTTTACAAGTCTTAAAATCCATTATGATTTATAAATCATAATTTTAAGTTATGATTAACCTATAAAAAAGGTTGTTTGTGTTTGTTGTTGTCGCATCGTTACTATGAGAGCGAAATAATTGAAGCAGTAATACTGTTTTTATATATAAACTCTCATAGTTAAGGTGAAATCAATGATTTTCGAAGGTATCTATACACCGGTTATTACGCCATTTTCAACAGACCTATTAATTGATTTTGATGCATTTGAAATCCATATTAAATACCTGTTAGATTCTGGTGTTAACGGATTAATGATAGGAGGCACAACGGGTGAATACTATGTTGAGAGCCTTGAAGAACGTGTGGAGTTATTAAAAATAGCACGCCAAGTTTGCGGCGATAATTTACAAATTATTTTTGGCACAGGCTCTATTAACCCCGTTGATTCTATTGAGTTAGCCAAACGTGGTGTTGAGTGTGGTGCAGATGTATTGTTAGTAGCAACGCCACCTTATTCTCTTCCTACCCAGTATGAATTAGCCCAACATGCACTTTCGATTTCTGAGGCCGCTGCTGGTACCCCTGTTATGCTTTATAACTACCCAGACCGTATGGGGGTAAATATGGAAGCAGAGTTTTTCGACTTGGTGGCTCAAAATACTAACATTTGTAGCATTAAAGAAAGCTCTGGTGACATAAACAGAATGCATATGCTGATGAATGATTATCCTAATATCCAGGTTGCTTGTGGTATGGACGATCAAGCCCTAGAGTTTTTTGCATGGGGTGCTAAAAGCTGGGTGTGTGCTGGCTCAAATTTCCTTCCTAAAGAACATCAAGCACTTTATCAAGCTTGTGTTATTGAAAATAATTTCGAAAAAGGTCGTCGCATCATGAAAGCGATGATGCCTTTAATGTCTGTTCTTGAGCAAGGCGGCAAGTTCATTCAAAGCGTTAAGCACGGTGTGACTATTGATGGTCGCTTTGCCGGCGAAATGCGCAAACCTATGCTTGCGCTTAGTGACGATGAGAAGCGTGTTATGGAAGATGTTGTCGCTGAGCTTAAAGTGAATGTAGCTGCCATTATAGCGGAGGCATAATCTATGACTGACCTTTTAACGTTAGCGGAATATACCAGTATCGCAGAAAAACTAACGCCTCCCTCAGACAGTTTTATAAACGGTGGCTTTCGTCCTTCTAGCAATGGCGCGAAAATCGTTGTAACGAATCCCGCGACAGGTGCGCATATTACAGACATCGCAGCGTGTACTGCCGAAGATGTGGATTTTGCTGTAAGTAAGGCGCGTGATGCGTTTGAAAGTGGTGTATGGAGTAAGAAACACCCATCTGAACGTAAGCGTATTCTTCTTAAGCTTTGTGATCTTATTGAAGAAAATGCTACAGAATTAGCCGTAATGGAAAGTATAGATTCCGGTAAGCCGATCGCAGACTGTGTGAACATTGATATTTCAGAAGTGATTCATACGTTGAGTTGGCATGCTGAGCTGATGGATAAAATTTACGATCAAACCGCACCAGTAGGTAATGACGCAATGGCAATGATTGTGCGTGAACCGGTTGGTGTGGTTGGTGCCGTTTTACCATGGAATTTCCCTATTCTAATGCTGGCTTGGAAAATGGCGCCTTCACTGGCGGCAGGTTGTTCTGTTGTATTAAAGCCTGCAGCACAGACCTCTTTAACCGCCTTGCGTGTCGCTGAATTAGCCTATCAAGCGGGTGTGCCGGCTGGCGTATTTAATGTAATAACAGGTTCTGGTAAAGAGGTGGGTGAAGCCATTGGTCGTCACATGGATGTTGATATGGTGACATTTACAGGCTCAACGGCAACAGGTCGTCGTTTCTTGGGTTACTCGGCTGAGTCAAATATTAAAGAAGTTGTCCTAGAACTTGGCGGCAAAAATCCCTGTATTGTTCTGGATGATGCGGAAGATATTGATACTGTTGCAGAGCAAGTTGTTGCTGCGGCTTTTTGGAATATGGGGGAGAACTGTTCAGCAGGTTCTAGGCTTATTGTGCAAAGTGGTATTAAGGACGAGTTACTTTCTCACATCGTAAAGCATTCGAAAGAATGGAAAACAGGAAACCCTTTAGACCCTTCCAATCAGCTGGGGTGCTTGGTTGATACGAACCACTTTTCAAAAGTGGCAGAATATTTAGACATAGCCAAAGAAGACAAACATAAGTTGATTCTCGGCGGGGAAACCGTCGATGGTCGCTACGTAATGCCAACCATTTATGACGGTGTTAAAAATACAGATCGTTTGGCTGTAGAAGAAATCTTTGGCCCAGTGCTGTCCGTGATAACGGTGGATAGTTATGAAGAGGCCATCGCCGTAGCAAATGATACGGAATATGGGCTGGCTGCTTCTATATTCTCCGCGAACTCAAAAAAATCATTACGTGCTGCTCGTGAATTGAAAGCAGGCACAGTCACGGTGAATTGTTTTGGTGAAGGCGATATTTCTACGCCATTTGGTGGTTACAAGCAATCTGGCTTTGGTGGGCGTGATAATTCTATTCATGCACATGATCAATTTACTCAGTTAAAAACTATTTGGGTAGATTTAAGCGAATAACACAGTGCTTTAGTAGATAACGGATTTAATCATTTTTCTGTAGTCATCCTTTGTAAATTAAGAGCCCTTTCATTAAGGGCTCCTTTTCGATTATCTAAATATAGTCGTAGAGGTAACGTATGCGCGATAAAACCATAAAGGTAAGAAGTCTCCCTAAGGACCCAGGTCCTGCGGGGTGGAATATGCTATTACAGCCAGCCAACGGGCATCCAACATTAGAGCAGAACATCGATGCCGATTGGGTGATTATCGGAGGTGGTTTTGCAGGTATGGCGGCAGCGAGAAGGTTGCTACAGTTAACGAACAATGAGCGAATTGTTGTTTTAGAAGCCAAACAAGTAGCGAGTGGTCCAGGGGGGAGAAATAGTGGCTTTATGATTGATCTACCACATGAATTAACTTCTGAAACTTATGCTGGCTCTTTAGATAATGACTTGCGACAAATCCGTCTTAATCGTAGGGCAATTGAGTTTGCGGGCGAGATGGCAAATGAATTTGGCATGCCTAAAAGCACGTTTGATCCTTGTGGAAAATGGACCGCAGCTTGTACAGAGAAAGGTATGAGCCATATAAATAAATATGCAAAACATCTAGATGCAATTAACGAAAGTTATCAGATAGAAAACGCTTACGACTTAGAAGAAATTACAGGTAGTCAGTTTTATACCGGCGGAATATATACCCCAGGTACGGTCATGATACAGCCAGCTGCTTTTCTTAGGTCTGTGGCTGATGGTCTAAGAAATAAAGTGTCTATTTATGAAAATTCACCAGTAACAGAGCTTAGTCTGGGTGATGTACATCTTGTTAAAACACCCAAAGGTAACGTGCGTACAAAGCGTATTATTTTAGCGGTCAATGGACACGTTAGTTCTTTTGGGTATTTCCCAGGCCAATTGTTACAAGTTTTTACTTATGCCTCTATGACGAGAGCACTTAACAGTAAAGAGCTTAAATCCTTGAAGGGGATGAATGATTGGGGGCTTCTTCCAGCAGACCCGATGGGAACAACGATACGAAAAATATCAGATGTAAATGGATGTGGGCACCGTTTAATTATTCGTAATCATGCGACGTTAAATCAGTCTAGAGAAGCGAATTCTTACAACATGTACCATGCCGCAAAGCTTCAAGATAAATCTTTCTTAAGACGGTTTCCGTTTTTAAAAGAGGTTCAAATGGAGCATCGGTGGGGAGGACGTCTCTGTTTAAGCTGGAACTCTGCACCCGCATTTGGAGAAGTTGATAAGAGAGTATGGTCTGCTTGTTGTCAAAACGGTTTAGGTACAGTGAAAGGCACCTTATCTGGCATGATGGCAGCAGAGTTAGCTGTTTTAGGTACCTCTCCTATGTTAGAACAATATTTAATACATGAAGAGCCAAAGAAATTACCGCCAGAACCATTTTTGACAATTGGTGCTAATGCGACAATGCGTTGGAAAGAATGGATGGCAGGTAAAGAGCTTTAAGACAGAAATTATTAGAGTATTGCTCTCCTTAATGAATTTAGCGATTGTGATGTTACTCGCTTATTTAATGTGATCTTGAAACAGGTTAATGTTAACAGTACGTTTTTATAAAGGCTTAATTGCTTAATCGGTGAACTACGATTGAGTGATTAAGCCTTTTTGTTTTTGTGACGTACTGCTTTGTGTGGATCAATGTCGATTTTCTGTTTATAAAATCATTAATATTCATCATTTTTAGCTCTTATTAGTCGTAAAAAGGATTCAAAATGACGAAGTATTTACTGTCCGAAAAGTACCGTTAAATAAGCGCCCTTCAACTATAGACGACCGGTCTATTGTTGCTTTACTATTATAACCAATGAGACAGAAGAGGGGAGGCAGGCGTCATTTTTTGACGTTACTTTAGCCATATAATCGACGGTTACGTTTTGCTTATTCAGCGAGATATAGTCCAAGGTGATGCAGTGCGTTAATCTGTTTTTATTACACTCCTCTATTCTAGTGCCGTAGGCGGAAATATAACGATCCGCTTTCATATTGAAACCAAAGGATACTGATACATGAAAAATTTCAATTTTCAAAATCCAACACGAATTCTATTTGGTAAAGGTCGCATTGCTGACCTGAATGATCAGATACCTAGTGATGCTAAAGTAATGATCCTATTTGGCGGAGGCAGCGCTGAACGTAGTGGTGTTTTAGGACAAATTCGTGAAGCACTTGCTGGACGTACATTGGTTGAGTTTGGCGGAATTGAACCAAACCCACGTTATGCCACTGCATTGAAAGCCGTTGATATGATCAATGAAAACAACGTGGACTTTTTGCTTGCTGTTGGTGGTGGGTCAGTAATCGACGCGACTAAATTTATCGCGGCAGCAACAAAATACGAAGGTGATGCTTGGGAAATCCTGACATCATACGGCTCGGTCATTAAGGAAGCTATGCCATTTGGTTCAGTGCTTACGCTACCTGCTACGGGTTCTGAAATGAATTCTGGTGGTGTCATTACTAACCCTGAGAAAGAAGCAAAGCTACCGTTTAATAGCTCGCATTGTTTCCCTGTTTTCTCAGTATTAGATCCAGAGATTACTTATACTTTACCGCCTCGCCAAGTCGCTAATGGTGTCGTAGATGCTTTTGTTCATACTATGGAGCAGTATTTGACTTATCCATCTGCTGCGTATGTTCAAGATGGTTTTGCCGAGACTTTATTGCGCACGTTAATAGAGCTTGGACCTAAGGCGCTTGAAACTCCTAAAGATTACGATATCCGCTCGAACCTAATGTGGACGGCTACGCTGGCTCTTAATGGTTTAATTGGTGCAGGTGTTCCTCAAGATTGGGCAAGTCACATGATTGGGCATGAAATTACAGCGCTTAATGATACCGACCATGCTCGTACGTTAGCGATTGTATTGCCATCGTTGATGAATGACCAGCGTGATAGAAAACGTGAAAAATTACTGCAATATGCGGCCAATGTTTGGAACATTCGTGATGGCTCTGAGGATGCTCGAATTGATGCGGTGATTGATTCAACTCGTCGTTTCTTTGAGCAAATGGGCATTAAAACGCATTTGAGTGATTACGCCATTGGAGCATCTGAAATTGATCATATTGTTAACGCTTTAAAAGAGCATGGCATGACAACACTGGGTGAGCACGATGCGATTACCCCAGAAGATGCTCGTCGCATACTAAACGCTGCGTTATAGGAGAAAGTTAATATGAAACAAACTGATACAGTAAATCGTAAATTGGTATTGGCACAACGCCCTAAAGGTGAGCCAACTAAAGATACGTTGAAGCTTGTTGAAGAAGCGATTCCTACCGCCGCTGATAATCAGATGCTGTTACGCACTGAGTATCTATCGCTTGATCCTTATATGCGAGGCCGTATGAGCGATGCTCCATCCTATGCCGCACCAGTAGAAATTGGTGATGCAATGGTCGGTGGTACGGTCGCTCAGGTGGTTACTTCTAATGTTGAAGGTTTTGCACCAGGAGACTGGGTGCTTAGCTACAATGGCTGGCAGGACTACGCTTTGTCAGATGGTACTGGCGTAACAAATCTTGGCGAATCACCTGAACATCCATCTTGGGCACTCGGTATTTTAGGTATGCCAGGCTTTACTGCTTGGGCTGGTCTAATACAGATTGGTGCCCCAAAACCAGGTGAGACAATTGCTGTTGCTGCTGCGACGGGACCAGTCGGCGCTACGGTTGGCCAAATTGGTAAACTATTAGGCTGTCGCGTTGTTGGTATCGCTGGTGGGGATGAAAAATGCACGTATGCCGTTGAAGAGCTAGGCTTTGATGCCTGCCTTAACCATAAGGCGGATAACTTTCAGGAGCAGCTTGCTAACGCGTGTCCAGAAGGAATCGATGTGTACTTCGAAAGCGTTGGTGGCAAGGTTCTTGATGCGGTAATGCCTCTATTGAACTCGAATGCCCGCGTGCCTGTTTGTGGGTTAGTGTCGCAATACAATGCAACAGAATTGCCAGAAGGGCCAGATCGCATGAACTGGTTGATGGGGCAAATCTTGCGTAAGAAAATCAAGGTGCAAGGTTTTATTATCTTTGATGATTTTGGACACCTTTATCCTGATTTTGCTAAAGAGATGAGTGTTTGGGTTGAAGGTAATAAAATTAGCTACAAAGAAGAAATGATTGATGGTTTAGAGAATGCGCCAGAAGCCTTTGTTGGCCTTCTTAAAGGTGAAAACTTCGGTAAACGAGTGATTCGCGTCGGCCATCATTGATATAAAACAATAGACGAATTCAGATAGTTCTAGCCTCTAGCGGTGTGAGCATTTTGATGACGTTTATAGCCCGCTCTTAAAATAGATAGAGCAAAGGGTGAAACATAAAAAAGCCAATTTGATGACGAATCAAATTGGCTTTTTCAATAAAACAATTTTAATAAAACAATGTCTGTTAACTTGGCGGCAGCCCCAGTAATCCCCGTGTTGCGTCTAGCGCAGATTCTAGCGGATTACGGTCTCGTGTGATTTTTGCGAGTAAACTGGCTCCCAACCACAGTTGATAGAGCGTCATAGCCAGTGTTTTAGCCTTCAAATGAGCCGCTAGCGATCCGTCAGCAATGCCATCTTCAATAGCTTGAGCAAGCCGTTCAATGACTTGATTAGTTGATTGTTGTAAAACGGTACGCATAGGTTCAGATAAATCACTAACCTCGGCAGCCAGTTTGACGGCTAAGCATTTTCCTTTCGGGTCACAGGACGATTGTGTTTCTAGCCAGGCTTCCCAGTAACCCATTAAGCGCTCAGCACCAGACAGATTTGGCTGAGATAATTGCTCCTCTAGAGAAAGGTAATAAATCGAGAAGTAATTCTTGAGCAGCTCTTCGCCAAAGATCTCTTTGGAGCCGAAATAATGATAAAAAGACCCTTTAGGAACACCGGATGCCTTTAGAATTTCATTTAATCCGACGGCACTAAAACCTTTGCCGCTGATGATTTCTTGTGCGGTTTCGAGGATGTGGTTACGCATGTCGTTCGTTTTTACTTTTGGTTTCATCTGTAAATTTTATGCCGGAATAGACCAGTTGTCTATAAACCTATTTAATTTGATTGAAAGCGTAAGTCACGTTAATGAAATGAATAATTAGACCAGTCGTATATGATTGATTTCATCGCGCGATTAGCCTACTTTAACAGGCCATTAGTCTAACTATTTTTGCTTCTTCTCACCTTGTTAAAACATCGGAGTTAAACGTATGATCATCGTTCACCATTTAAACAACTCGCGCTCACAACGTATCCTCTGGCTACTGGAAGAGTTAGGTCTTGAATACAGTATCAAACATTATGAGCGTGATTCTGTTACTAACCTAGCGCCGCCAGAACTTTTTCATGTTCATCCATTAGGCAAATCGCCAGTGATTGAAGACAAGGGAATGATCATTCATGAATCTGGTGCGATTATTGATTATCTTGTCCGAAAATATTCAACCAACCAACTGAATCCTATTTTAGAAAGCCAAGAGTATGAGGAATATGTGCAGTGGCTTCACTATGCTGAAGGCTCGGCAATGCTTCCACTTCTATTGAAAATCTACGTTGGTCCACTTGGCGATGGTGGCTTACCGTTAGAGCCGCGAATTAATAGTGAACTGAATAATCATTTAGATTTTATTGAAGCGTCGTTACAAGGGAAAAGCTACTTGGTAGATGATCAATTCAGTGCAGCAGATGTTCAAATGAGCTTCGTTGGAGAGCTTGCCGTCTCTTTTGGTTTGTGCGAACAACGCCCACACATAGTTGCTTGGGTAAAACGCCTTCAGGCTCGTCCAGCTTATCAAGCAGCCCTTAAAAAAGGTGGCCCCTATCGCTTGGCTGACTAGTTCTAGACTGACTAGTTTTAAGTATGCTGAGGCAGGTATAGATTAAATTGGCCTTATGGCTATCTTTGAAATAATAAATGCTAGGCCGTTTCTCCAGATTGAGAAACGGCCTTTTTTGTTTTTATAAAAAACGCTAAAGGTAAACAAAAAAAGATAATGTCACTGTCTCTCTCATTTATTTACATTCAGTAGACTCCTTTTGGAGGCTATTCATTTAATAAAAATAAAAGGAATGAAAAATGAAAAAACTTATATCGATTGGATTGCTTGCGGCTATTTTTTCAGCTGGTCCTGTTATGGCGTCTGGTGAAAAAATTGGCTTATTGATGTCTGATTTACGCCTTGAACGTTGGCAAAAAGACCGCGACCTATTTACTCACGCCGCAGAAGCATTAGGGGCAAAAGTCTATACCCAATCTGCGAATGGAGATGCCACTACTCAGATTTCTCAAATTGAGAACATGATTTCTCGTGGAGTGGATGTCTTGGTTATCGTTCCGGAAAATGGTGAAGTATTAGGTAATGTGCTAACCGAAGCTAAAGACGCAGGCATCAAGGTATTAGCGTATGACCGCTTGATTAAGTTTGCAGACATTGATCTTTATGTGTCGTTCGATAATGTCCGTGTAGGTGAAATGCAAGCGGAAGCCTTATTAAAACGAGTCCCTAAAGGTAACTACTTTTTATTGGGCGGTGCACCAACAGACAACAATGCAAAGATGTTTCGAGAAGGACAAATGAAAGTTCTGAAACCAGCAATCGATCGTGGTGATATTAAGGTGGTTGGTGACCAGTGGGCAACGGGGTGGTCTGCCGAAGCCGCTCTCAATATGATGGAAAATGCCTTAACTGCTAATAATAATAAAATTGATGCTGTCGTAGCGTCTAATGACTCTACTGCCGGCGGGGCCATTCAGGCGCTTAATGCCCAAGGATTGGCCGGTAAAGTGGTTATTTCTGGCCAAGATGCCGATCTTGCTGCGATACGTCGTATTGTTGCAGGGACTCAAACCATGACGGTTTATAAACCTATCTCTAAGCTGGCAACAACCAGTGCTGAGCTTGCTGTGAAGTTAGCTCGTGGCGAAAAAATCACGACAAATGGCTCAGTCAATAACGGCAAAAAAGACGTACCAGCAGTATTACTAACACCCATTGCCGTTTCTAAAAACAATATAGACAGCACGGTTATCGCTGATGGCTTCCATTCTCATAAAGACGTTTATAACCCTTAAATTATTCATGATATAGCGCTCGTATGGGCGCTTTTGCTTTTCATAGAGGTGTATATATGAAGCAACCCCTATTAGATATGCGTGATATCGTGAAAAGTTTTTCCGGTGTGCGTGCGTTAAATGGCGTCAGCATAACGCTCCGTGATGGGGAGGTGTTGTCGCTTTGTGGTGAGAATGGTTCGGGCAAATCAACCTTGATGAAGGTGCTAAGTGGGGTTTGGCCATACGGCACTTATGAGGGAGAAATTTACTTCCAAGGAAAGCAAGTTAAGGCTAATGGTATTCGAGATACGGAAGCATTAGGTATTGTGATTATTCATCAGGAATTGGCGCTCGTTAAAGAGCTTTCTGTGATGGAGAATATTTTTTTGGGTAATGAATTAGGCTCTTTTGCCAGTCTTGATGATGAACGAATGCATCGTCGAACACAGGAGCTATTGGCACAAGTAAAGCTCAATATATCCCCAGATACCTTGATTCGAGAACTGGGTGTTGGGCAGCAGCAATTGGTAGAGATAGCGAAGGCACTAAATAAAGACGTTAAGCTGCTGATACTGGATGAGCCTACATCGTCTTTGACCAATAACGAGATTGAAATTTTACTTCGTATTGTAGAGGGGTTGAAGCAACAAGGTATTGCTTGTGTCTATATTTCTCATAAGTTAGACGAGGTACTTGCCTTATCTGATTGGGTAGCAGTGATTCGTGATGGAGACCACATAGCGACCAAAGCCGCTGTTGATCTGACTCAAAATGACATTATTAGCATGATGGTTGGTCGCCAATTAGATGAACTCTTTCCTAGAGAGCCGCACGATATTGGTGATGTGATTTTGCAAGTGAATCATGCCAGTGCGATTCAAGCTGGTGCTTCTCGCCCTCAAGTTGATGACGTGAGTTTTTCTCTACATAAAGGCGAAATTCTTGGTATTGCTGGTTTAATTGGCTCAGGTAGAACTGAATTAATGCAGTGCCTGTTTGGATGCTACGACGGTCAATATCAAGTCAGCATTGAGCTGGAAGGGCGCAGTCATTCGATTCGTTCGCAGCGCGCAGCATTAAAAGCAGGTATCGCCATGGTGCCAGAAGACCGTAAGCGTCATGGCATTGTCCCTATCATGGGAGTAGGGCGAAACATCACTTTATCTATTCTTGATAATTACAGTACGGGGTTGGGTGCGATTGATGAAGCCAAAGAATCTCATGACATCAATGATTCGATAGCTCGGCTAAAAGTCAAAACAGCAACCTCTGATTTAGCGATAAAGAACCTCAGTGGAGGGAATCAACAAAAAGCCATTATTGCGCGATGCCTGTTAACTAAACCAAAAATACTTATCTTAGATGAACCGACTCGAGGTATCGATGTGGGGGCTAAGTATGAAATCTACAAACTGATGTTTGCGCTTGTTAAGGAAGGTGTCTCTATCATTATGGTGTCATCAGAGCTTCCTGAAGTAATCGGTATTAGTGATCGAGTGTTAGTTATGCACGAAGGTCGGCTTAAAGGGGAGTTTGGCTATGAAGGGCTGACTCAGGAAAAAATTATGAATTGTGCCATTAAAGAAGCCGTACTTGCTTAGAGGAATATTCAACATGTTTAAAATAATAAAAACCAGTCAACTCCAACTTTTGGCGATGTTAACGGCGATGTTTCTTATCGTTGTGTTCTTTTCTTTTGCGACAGATGGCGCGTTTATTTCACCACGTAATGTCTCTAATTTATTTCGCCAAACGGCCATCGTTGGCGTATTAGCCATTGGTATGGTGTTTGTCATTATTAGCGCTGAAATTGATTTATCTGTTGGTTCTATGATGGGGCTATTAGGTGGTATTGCCGCTATTTTAGATGTTTGGTTTCACTTTCCTATTATGTTAACGATCTTGATTACCATAGGAGCTGGTTTGGTCCTTGGTTTGTTTAACGGCTGGTGGGTGGCTTATCAAAAAGTCCCTTCGTTTATAGTCACCTTAGCCGGGATGTTGGCTTTTCGTGGCATTTTAGTTGGACTAACGGATGGTGTTACGGTCGCACCAACGTCCAGTTCAATGGGGGTTATTGGTCAAAGTTACGTACCTTCTGGATGGGGCATTAGCATTGTTTTGTTGTTATGCCTCGGCTTGATAGCCAAGGTCTTTCGTCGTCACCAAGCTCAAAAAAAGCACGAAGTGGTCAATCAATCTCCTAAGTTTGAATATCTGAAAGCCTTTATATCCGTGGTCGTTTTATTGGTTTTATTAGCGTTATTGGAAGGATATCGAGGTATTCCTACTCCTATCTTAATCATGGGTGTGTTGATTCTGATCGCGACTTACGTAGCTAAGCGAACGGCTTTTGGGCGTCGGGTGTACGCCATTGGCGGAAATATTGAAGCCACAAGAATGTCAGGTGTCAACGTAGAGCTGAACAAAATGTTTGTGTTTGGTTTTAACGGCATGATGGTGGCGGTGGCCGCGTTGATTTTAACATCACGCTTGGGTGCTGGATCGCCAGCCGCCGGTAATATGGCAGAACTGGATGCCATTGCTGCTTGTGTTATTGGTGGTACCAGTTTGGCTGGGGGCGTAGGAACTGTGTTTGGTGCCATTATGGGGGCCTTGATCATGTCGAGTCTAGATAACGGTATGAGTATGTTAGATGTGCCGACGTTTTGGCAGCTGATTGTAAAAGGAGCCATTTTGCTATTGGCAGTCTGGCTGGATGTAAAAACAAAAAAATCCCAGTAATACGAGTATTCATCTCACGGGGAGCGTTGCATTCAGCGCGGACAGTCTAGGCTTAATAAAAAGGAAGTCGTATGTATTTAGGTATTGATCTCGGCACATCAGGTGTAAAAGTTATTCTAATGACCGAAGACGGAAAAGTGATGGCTAGCCAAACATCCCCTTTGTCTGTATCTAGGCCGTATCCACTTTGGTCTGAACAAGATCCTGAGAACTGGTGGCAAGCTACAGATAAAGCCATGCTTGCGCTTGGCGCCGAACACGATTTGCGCGACGTTAAGTCGATTGGTTTATCTGGACAAATGCATGGAGCGACCTTATTAGATGCTAAAAACCGCGTCTTAAGGCCTGCTATATTGTGGAATGATGGACGTTCATTTGAGGCTTGCCAGCAATTACAAAGACAGTGTCCTGAAGTACAGGCAATAACTGGAAATTTGGTGATGCCTGGTTTTACGGCACCGAAACTATTGTGGATAAAAGAGTACGAACCTGAGATATACAACCAAATTGCGAAGGTTTTATTACCTAAAGATTTTCTCAGGTTGCGTATGACAAATGAATTTGCAACCGATGTTTCGGATGCGTCAGGCACCCTATGGCTTGATATGGAGGAGCGGGCTTGGAGTGAGCGCATGTTACAGGCGACGGGGTTGACCACAGAGCAGATGCCGAAGGTCTACGAAGGCTGTGAAGTTAGCGGTGTTTTAAGTGCCGAGGTAGCACAGCGTTGGTCTATGCCTTGTGTTCCCGTGGCCGCAGGCGGCGGTGACAACGCGGCAGGTGCGGTTGGCATGGGGGTGATTCATAAAGAACAAACTATGTTGTCACTGGGTACCTCTGGGGTGATTTTTTCTGTCAGCGATGGTTTTACCGCAAACCCAGAAGTTGCGTTACACAGTTTTGGGCATGCGCTGCCCAATACTTGGCATACTATGTCGGTGATTTTAAGTGCCGCTAGTTGTGTGGATTGGGTGGTGCGACTGACCGGATTTAGTAGTGTAGCAGCCGCTTTTCAGGCAGTGGAAAATCAATATCAAAAAGGCAAGCGGATTAGTCATTATAGTAGCGTGCAATTCTTACCTTATCTGAGTGGTGAAAGAACGCCCCATAATGATCCTAATGCAAAAGGTGTCTTTTATGGTTTGTCTCACGATACTCAATCAGTCGATTTAGTTTCAGCGGTATTAGAGGGTGTTTCATTTGCCTTGTTGGATGGACTTGATGCGGTAAAATCGGTGCAACAGATTAGCAGCAGTATTGATGTAATCGGCGGCGGTGCTCGCAGTGAATACTGGTTGCAATTGTTAGCCAATATATTTGGGGTGACGATGGATTATCGAGAGGGTGGTGAAGTGGGTCCCTCATTGGGTGCCGCACGTCTTGCTGCTATCGCAGTGAACTCTCAAACTCGGTTAGAAGAAATCTGTTTTAAACCCAAGATAATCACTCGATTTGAACCAAATTTCAATGACGCTGATTATTATCAAGAGAAGCGTCAGCAATTTCAGTCCTTGTATGAACGCGTACAAGGTTTGTAATTATGTCCATGGGGCGTGATGGTATTAGGTCATTGCCTAAACGCCCAATCATTAGTTAATGATCATTTCTATTTTACGAATTTTCACAGATATCTTTCTTTTTTTTCGATCTCGCATAATCTCAATAAAATACAAGTGTATGATAAATATCTATCACGGCTATCAATAATAATAAGAGATGAATGTGTATGTTTGAAAAACGCTATCGGCTTAATCTCGTCTTTAATGCTAATAAAATTTACGACCGTCAGGTAGTAGAAGGAATTGGTGAGTATTTACAAGCCGCTCAATGTGATTGGGATGTATATTTTGAAGATGATTTCCGCTCTCGAGTTGACGGTTTAACACACTGGAAAGGCGACGGTATCATTGCTGACTTTGATAACCCAGATGTGGAAGCTTTACTCAAGGATTCCACCATTCCTACCGTAGCAGTTGGTGGTTCATACCAACAAAAAAAAGACTATCCCCGTTTACCGTATGTCGCGACCGATAATGCGGCATTAGTTAAGCTTGCCTATGATCATCTCAAACAAAAAGGCTTCACTGAATTTGCTTTCTACGGTGTTCCAAGTACACGTTACAGTCGTTGGGCGATTGAAAGAGAGCGCGCTTTTATTGAGCAAGTTAGCTCAGATGGATATTACCCCAATGTAAACCTTGGTTTATGTACCAGCGCTGAATTATGGGAAACGGCTCAGAACAATTTAGAAAATTGGTTAGATAACCTACCCAAACCGATTGGGATTGTGGCAGTAACCGATTCGCGAGCAAGGCACTTATTACAAGCGTGCGATCACCTCAATATCATGGTGCCTGAAGAGGTTGCGATTATTGGAATTGATAATGAAAGTATGGCGCGTTATCTCAATCGAACAGCACTTTCATCAGTAGAGCAGGGTAGTAAAGCGATGGGCTATGCAGCGGCTAAAATGCTGCATCGTATGTTGCTTGGGTATGCGGTGGATGAATCACTAGTGGTGGTGGATCCCGTTGGTGTGACGGCTAGACAATCTTCTGATTATCGGGCGTTGAATGATCCGTACGTGATTCAAGCCATGCATTTTATTCGCCATAACGCATGCCGTGGAGTGAAGGTTGCTCAAGTGGTGGATTATGTGGGCTTGTCACGCACTAACTTAGAAACACGATTTGTGGAAGAGATTGGCTGCTCTATGCACGAACAACTTCATATGACAAAATTTTATCGGGCTTGTGAATTAGTCACCTCAACCGATTTACCATTTGATGAAATATCAAGAACCTGCGGCTACCCATCAGTCCAGTATATGTATACCGTTATGCGTAAGAATCTTGGTATGACTCCTAGGGAATATCGTATATCGTCTCGTTTAGGCAAATCTAGTATAGACGGCATTAGTCAGTCATAAGAATTTTTTTAAGAGTGAATACTTTATAATTTTGTTAGCCTCCTTGGATTGCTTCTGGTTCGGTTTTAAATGGACCTACTGGAGAGTCACTGACTGCTACACCAATTTGGAAAAGGCCGTTATAGTTTTTTACTGGAAAATAGAGTCACTATGATTTTCAATATATAAATCATAGTGACTTCTTTAAGTTTAAAGACAGAATGATGGTTACTTATTTAGAAAGTATTTCGTTGTTTTAATTAACGATAAATATACCCATTAACCATGTTTTCTAATAGCTCTTGTCGTCCAGAGACGGGTTGTGGGTTGATGTCGTTGTTGGCGGCATATTGTGCCAAGTCTTGTAATGAGTGTTTTCCAGTTAAGATATCTTGTCCAAGAGGTTGATTCCATTGAGCATAACGTTGCTCAATCAGCATAGCTAGTTGGTCGTCTTCAATCATTTTTACCGCACGTTCTAATGATAATGCAAGTGTGTCCATGGCACCGATGTGGGCATGGAACATGTCTTCAAGATCGGTAGATTGACGACGAAGTTTGGTGTCAAACATATAGCCACCTGTTTTAAAACCACCTGATTTTAGAATCTCGTAAGTGACTAACGTGTATTCTTCGACGCTGCTTGGGAACTGGTCCGTATCCCAGCCTAATTGGGCATCGCCTTGGTTGGCGTCAACAGAGCCTAAAATACCTAATGAACAAGCTGTGGCGATTTCATGATGAAAGCTATGACCTGCTAAGGTCGCGTGATTAGCCTCGATATTGACTTTGATTTCATTCTCTAAGCCAAACTCTTTTAAGAAACCATAGACCGTAGCGGTGTCATAGTCGTATTGGTGTTTAGTAGGTTCGGCTGGTTTAGGTTCAATTAAGAGAGTGCCTTCGAAACCTATTTTGTATTTATGTTCGACTACCATTTGCATGAAACGACCAAGTTGTGCACGTTCACGTTTTAGGTCCGTATTAAGCAGAGTTTCATAACCTTCACGACCGCCCCAGAGCACATAGTTTTCACCTTTTAGTCTCTTGGTTGCATTCATTGCGTGAAATACTTGTGTTGCAGCGTAAGCGAAGACTTCTGGGTTAGGGTTTGATGCTGCGCCAGACATATAACGAGCATTGGAAAAAGCGTTTGCAGTGCCCCACAGTAGTTTCATCCCTGTCTCTTCTTGCTTTGCTTCTAATACATCGACCATTTCAGAGAAGTTACGGATGTACTCTTTTATGGTGTTGCCTTCGGGGCTAACGTCAACGTCATGAAAACTATAATAAGAGATGCCAAGCTTAGTGAAGAACTCAAAAGCAGCGTCCGTTTTCATTTTTGCAGCTGCCATTTCATCCATAGGTCGGTGCCATACTCGGTCAAAGGTATTACCACCAAAAACGTCACTACCCTGCCAGCAGAAGTTGTGCCAGTAGCAGGCAGCCATACGTAGATGTTCGGCCATGGTTTTACCCATGAGCACTTTATTGGCATCGTAATGTTTAAAAGCAAAAGGATTAGTAGAGTGACTGCCTTCATACTTTACGAATGGAACATTTTTAAAAAACTGGTTCATAGTTAACTCCTAACATCTTATTGTTTTAATGATGTCCTTATCTTTGATGTTTTTAGTTACACCAGCAATTACGAAATTTCTTCGTTCAGTTATTGATTTTCCATATAGAGATAAAGTGAAGAGTATTTTTAGGTGGATTCTGAAAGCGGTACTTATGAAAAAAAACAGCGCGGTCCTGATGGATAGCGCTGTTGATAAAGTCAATGAGACTGATTTTTAGCGTTTTCTTAATAGTGGGGAGACGATTAGCTCACCATTTTATGAGGGTCGATGACAAATTTCTTCGCGGCACCACCATCGAAATCGGCATAGCCTTGGGGTGCTTGATCTAATGAGATCATTTGCACGTTAACCGCTTTGGCTATCTCAATTTTATCGAACAAGATCGCTTGCATTAATTGGCGATGGTATTTCATCACAGGGCATTGGCCTGTATGAAGGGAGTGAGATTTTGCCCAACCAAGACCAAAGCGCATGCTGAGGCTACCTTGCTGTGCGGCGAGGTCACTGGCGCCAGGATCTTCGGTGACGTAGAGACCAGGAATACCAATTTGCCCGCCTGCACGTGTGATTTGCATTGCAGAGTTGAGTACCACAGCAGGAGATTCTTGGTGGTGATTACAGCCGCAAGCATGGGCTTCAAAACCGACACAATCAACAAATGAATCGACTTCGCGATCACCTATAATGGCTTCAATTTTGTCTTGCATGTCGCCTTCTTCTTTCAAGTCGATGGTTTCACAGCCGAAAGAGCGAGCTTGATTTAGCCTGTCTTCTACCATATCGCCGACGATAATACAGGCGGCACCCAGTAATTTTGCAGAAGCGGCGGCGGCTAAACCAACCGGACCTGCCCCCGCAATATACACAGTTGATCCTGGTCCAACGCCGGCGGTAATGCAGCCATGGAAACCGGTCGGAAGAATATCGGATAGCAGCGTCAGATCTTGGATTTTCTCGCGGGCTTGATCCGCATCAGGGAATTTTAATAAGTTGAAATCTGCGTAGGGCACCATGACGTAATCGGCTTGTCCACCGACCCAGCCACCCATGTCCACATAGCCGTAAGCAGCGCCGGGGCGGGCAGGGTTAACATTTAAGCAAATACCAGTATTGCCTTCCTTGCATTGTCGACAGCGACCACAGGCAATATTAAAAGGTACAGAGACAAGATCTCCAACATGGATAAACTCAACATCTCGGCCACACTCAATGACTTCGCCGGTGATTTCATGACCTAGCACTAAGCCATTGGGCGCGGTTGTTCGGCCACGAACCATATGTTGGTCACTACCACAAATGTTGGTCGTAACCACTTTAAGAATAACGCCGTGATCACAGCGGCGTTTACCGATAGAGAGTTCTGGAAAGGGGATGGCTTCTACTTTGACGGTACCGTTGCCTTGATAGACAACACCACGGTTTGCATGGTTATTCATATCGACATCCTGTGCTTGTTTTTATTAAGGATTGTATGCGTATGCATCATCGACAGAATAGGCTTCTCAAGCGGATTGACATTGACCAAAAGCGACATTGGCGGTACTAATTTAACCGATTTTACTTGTCGATTCCCATAGGGATTTGTGTCCAATCAATGTCCTGAATGCCTTTGCTGCAGTCTTTTAGTCTTGTTTCTTGTCGTGAGGTTAAGGCCGCTAAATTTTCCTCTTTAAACCAAGCCGTTATGTAGCTGCATTGATCCTTACTGGTGAAGTCCGCGTATTGCCATGCTTCTGTTGTGCCATTAAAAGAGCGTCTATTAGGTGGTCCCATGATTTTAGAGACTTCAGCTTTGCCCATGCCGACGTGCAGTGTGAGTGCTTTTTGATTGATTAAGCTACAGCTTGTTATTAGCGTGGCTAGTATAAAGGTAAGGATCAATCGCATGTGGTCTCCAGAGTGAGAGGGGAAGTAAGAAATCATGCCATAACATTGTAGTGTTATCGCGCTTGGCTGGGCTTCCCAGACAATGATACATCATAGAGAATGTTGATAATTGTAACCAGATGGTTTACCTGTGTTTTACGCATAATAACTCGGCTATAGTTAGAAAACTGAAAATGATTTACAAAATTTCTATCTGGTGACAATGAAGAGGGTGCAGGATGACGTGGAAGTTCTCAGGTTCGATTCATAACCGCTGGGCACTTGTAACTTTGTTGTGTGGATTATGCATTACTATTTTTGTCACGATTCAGGTAAATACAAACAATCAGTTACGCATTAATAAAGCGGTCCAATTAGCCTCTGATCAGACAATTAAAACGGTTAAAGAGCGCATCTCACTCTATCAATATGGTCTTCGTGGCGCTCGTGGCGCGATTTTAACGGCAGGAGAAGATAACCTTTCACGGCGTATTTTTATGCGCTATAGCTTGAGCCGTAATATCGATGATGAATTTCCTGGAGCACGAGGCTTTGGTTTTATTCGTCTTGTTAAACAAACTGATATTAAAAAATTCGTGAATGACGCACGACAAGACGGTTGGTTACATTTTTCCATAAAAGAGTTGGCGCCCCATTCTGGAGATCGTTACGTTATTCAATATATTGAACCACTGGCTCGAAACTTACAGGCTATTGGTTTGGATATTGCGTCAGAAAAAAATCGTAGAATAGCCGCTAAAAATGCACTGGAAACAGGTAAGGTTCAGTTAACTGGCCCCATTACCTTGGTTCAGGCATCGGGTAGTCCGCTTCAATCCTTTTTAATTTTAATGCCTATCTATGACAGTGGTGCTGTGCCAGATACATTGGAAAAACGTAAAGCAAGAGCCTATGGCTGGAGTTATGCTCCATTATTAATGCAAGATGTAATGGTGAATTTAGGGCTAGACAATACTCGTGTTCATGTTGATTTGTATGATGTGACTGACCCGAGTGATCGTGAGCGATTCTTTGATAGCCATGCCAACTTCTCTAGTCACACTCATGGGCACACTCATGGGCTATATGTACACACAAAAAGCTTCGCTATTTACGGCCGTATTTGGGAAAGTCATTTCTCCATTTACCCCGCTTTTATTCAAGATCTTGGCCTACCATCGTCTCGAAATGTCTTTATTATTGGGGTGCTTATTAGTTTTCTTAGTGCCACTTTATTGGGGGTTATTCGTGTTAGCAGACGACATCACCAAGAAGTTATTGCTCAACAAGCAAAAATGGCGGCGATTGTAGAAGGTTCATCTGACGGCATTATAGGAACAACCTTAGACGGCATCATCACGAGCTGGAACAAGGGGGCAGAGAAAATATTTGGTTATAGAAGAAGAGATGTTCTTGGTGATTCTTTTTATCGTTTATTAGTGCCGGATGAGCTTTACGATCATGAAAAACAACTTTTTGAGCGGATTAAACGCGGTGAAGAGTTAGGGCATTTTGACACGATTAGGAAAAATAAAGCGGGTGAAGAGATTCCTGTTTCTGTGTCTATTTCTCCTATTTATTCGGCTAATGGCTCTGTCATAGGCACGTCTAAATCGGTACGCGATATCTCATTGCAAAAAGCGGCTGAAGCCAAAATCCACGAACTTAATTCGACACTTGAAAACCAAGTGAAAGAGCGAACTGAAGCGCTTCAAACATTAAACCTTGTGTTAAACGACGTACTTAATGCTTCTTCTGAAATTGCCATTATCGCCACCGATATTCATGGCACGATAACTTTGTTTAACTCTGGTGCTCAGCGAATGCTGAAGTATTCTGATAAAGAGGTGATTGGCCTATTGACGCAATTAGCCTTTCATTTACCGGAGGAAGTTGATGAGGTTAGAAAAGTGCTGTCTGCTCAATCTGGCATCGCTATAAAACCAGGCTTATCCACACTGTTCTATCCTGCATTGCATAATGAGTCAGATAGCCGAGAGTGGACGTATATCGATAAGCAAGGTCATTATCTCGATGTGTCTGTCGTGATGACCCCCATGCATGATAACAGCGGGGAGATTATTGGCTTTTTAAATATGGCCATTGATATCACAGAGCAAAAGAAATCCAATGCTGAAATTATTTCGGTGCGAGATCAATTATTGATGGCGGCCAATGTGGCTCAACTGGGTATTTGGATATGGCATGTTCAGACAGATGAGCTGGACTGGAATGACATGATGTTTCAAATATATCAGAAGCCCATTACCTTGAGAGAAAAGGGCTTAATGTACCAACATTGGGTGGAGTGCCTTCACCCTGACGATAAAGTCGCTTTTGACGTTGCACTGCAAGAGGCGCTTAACAATGGCGGAGAATTTGATCAAATGTTCCGTATTGTGTTGCCTAATAATAATGTTCGCTATATTCAAGCTAGAGCTTATGTCGAGCAAGACAGACAAGGTCGTGCTGTAAGCCTAACTGGTATTAATCGAGACATCACTCAAGAACATGAACTAGAAACCTGGTTAAGACGAGCAAAAGAACACGCTGAAGCTGCCAGCGTAGCAAAATCAGAATTTTTGGCGAATATGAGCCATGAGATTCGTACGCCAATGAATGCGGTGTTGGGGATGTTAGCGTTAGTGCAGCGTACTTCTCTGAATATTAAACAAGAAGATTACATCGTCAAAGCTCATACCGCCGCAACATCCTTGCTGGGTTTGATAAATGATATTTTGGATTATTCAAAAGTAGACGTTGGCAAGCTTGAAATCGAGCATGCCCCTTTTGAAATAGCACAAGTAATTTCTGAGCTAGACGTATTGTTATCAGGTCTTGTAAAAGGGGATAAAGTAACGCTGCATTATGACGTTGATCCTGATATTCCCGCTTTGTTGATCGGTGATCATTTACGTCTGTTACAAGTGCTGACTAATTTGTCGAGTAATGCGTTGAAGTTCACGATGGAAGGGCAAGTAGACATCGCGATTACGCAAATATCACGCAGTGCCCACGCTGTCTATTTGCAGTTTAGTGTGAAAGATACTGGAATTGGCATAGATATAAGCCAAAGAGAGCATATTTTTGAGGTGTTTTCTCAGGCCGAGTCATCGACTGCTCGTCGTTTTGGTGGCTCTGGTTTAGGGCTTGTTATTTCTCGTCGTTTGGTTCGATTGATGGGAGGCGACCTAATAGTAGACAGTGAATTGGGAGAAGGTAGCCGTTTCTATTTTGCATTAGAGCTGTCTATAGCAGATCAAAATGAAATACGTATTAACGCAGAGCATCTTGCTGAAAAAGCCTCACAGGTTGCTTTGAGAAAATTACAAAACTTAAATCTGCTGGTGGTTGAAGATAATGCCTTTAATCGACAAGTTGCAGAAGAACTGTTGCAGGCTGAAGGCGCTACAGTCACCTTGGCAGAAGGTGGTCAAGAGGGTGTTGTCGCCGTATTAGAAGCAGAACCTTCTGCCTTTGATTTGGTGTTAATGGACATGCAAATGCCCAATGTAGATGGTTTAGAAGCCACGCGACGGATACGACAAGATCATCGTTTTTCTCGCTTGCCGATTATTGCGATGACGGCAAACGTTTCCAAAGCAGACCAACAAGCTTGTTTGCAAGCTGGAATGAACGATCACATTAGTAAGCCACTGGATATCGATGTGATGGTTAGTACGATTTGTCGGCATGTAGGGCGCTCGCAGACAGACTTTTTAGAACTTAGCGCTCAAGATGAAGAGACAATGCCGAACATGAATCAAGCTGAGCGGGTGGAGGGATATGCGTCTATAATGGCTCGTTTTGCTGATAATCTAGACCTTTATAAAAGTCTAACGAACAGTTTTCTGCAAGAATCTGAAGGGCTAATAAGCGCCCTTGAACAAGGCATTAATAATAACGATAAAAAGTCAGTGCAAGAAAGCTTACACACCTTAAAAGGTTCGACTGGCACCATGGGGTTGAGTGCATTATCGGAGCAAATTTCTGGTGTTGAAACGCAATTGAAGCAAACAGAAGAGGTGAGAGGCGTGTTGGTAAATATCGACGTTCGCTTTTATCGTGAGCAGCTCAAAATGGACTTTGAGTATATTTTGCGAGATTTGGATAACCATGCTTAAACTGTTTTTTTAAACAGCGTACTAAAGCTAAGCGACGTACCAAGCGAACTGGTATTTGATATTTTAAAATAGTGTTAAAAGCACCTTTAATGTCGATGAAAGTGCTTAGTATCGGTTTACGCTAGATTTTTTTTGACAATCTGAACAACATTTTTTAAGGCTAATACGCTGAAACTTCCAAGCATGATGGCCAAGGCGCCTAGATGTAGTGCCTCATCTAAAATAAGATTTTCCATATTTTTCTCCTAAAGGTGTTGTAGTGCAAGTGTCGTACACTAAACCATGTGAATGGATTTTAATACACATTGCTTACACTATTTGCATCAATAAGGATTAGTTTACTTTGATATATGTGAAAAAATTATTAGCGAAATGGCGGGGCTTTAAGTATTTCGGGTAAGTGCAGAATGAGATAATCTAAAAAAACTCGTGTAGCAGGGTTCATACCTTTTCTTTTAGAAAAGACAGCATGAATAATTTGAGCCTTGGTGGTCCATTCTGGTAGAACTTGTATTAAATCCCCTTTTTCTATGCTGATTGTTGCCAGTGGGCTAGGGACCAAACCTAAGCCAATTCCTTGTAAAGCAGACTCTAATTGAATCCAACGGTTAAGGCAGAATAACCTTGGGTGATGTTTTACAATACAGCTACTGCCTTCTGGACTAAATAATTCCCACTTATGCTCACCATCTATACGTTCTAACTCGTCACTGAGTGTCGGTAACCGTGATAATTGGCTTGGGTGGGTCGGCATACCGTACTGCTCAATAAAGCTCGGGCTAGCCACTAGAATCATTTTGCTCGCGGCCAGCGGTCTTGCAACAAGGCCCGGTTCGCTATCAAGGGATTTCTTAGAACGAAGGGCAATGTCAATGCGCTCTTCGATGACTTGAACATTCCGATCTGTCGCATCTAAAGACACGGAGATTTTTGGGTATTGCCTCATGAAATCAGGCAGCAGTAATGACAAGTGGTGTTGAGCTAATACCGTAGGACAACTCACGCGTACTATGCCTGACGGCACGGACCTTAGGAGGGCAACCGAATCGTAAGCAGACTGACCTTCTGCGACCATATTGATCGCGCCTTCATAGAGTTGGCGCCCAGCTTCGGTAAGAGAGAATTGGCGACTGTTGCGCTGAATTAATTGCACCCCCACTTTTTCTTCGAGCTGAGCCACACGCCGACTTAACAGTGATTTAGTGATTCCAGAAGTTCGCTCGGCCGCTGTAAAACCGCCGTTTTCTGCGGTTAGGTAAAAATAGTAGATGTCATTAAAATCCATGTTCTTACCGATGTACGTTATGAGTGATGAGGGGAATTAATTGAGTCGCTTTTGAATAAACATAACAACAAAACCAATAATGCCAACAAAGAAGAGCAAAGTGAAATAATCAATGCCAGCCAATAAGATAGATTGCTGTTTGACTAATCCTTGAATCCAACCAAGAGCCATCTTATTTGCTGAAACACTACTCACATGTTGCGCATACTGAGTAGCGACTTGAGCTAATGCTTTTTGATAAATCGGATTACTGTTTGTGATATGAGTATTGAGCTCATTATAGTGCACCGTAGTACGCCATTGTAAGGCAATACTAGAGAGGGCTATCCCCATGGATTGGGCTATTTGAGAGACCATGTTTTTAAATTGTTGAGCATGCGAAAACGCAGTATCGTCATGTTCCAGTTCGCTAAAGGATTTAGCGGCGGCGGTACCTTGGAGAAATACACTAAAAAAGCCATACACTATGATGGCAGGAAGGATATAGGTTTGCATATCGGTGCTAGGGCTTAAGCGAGACATTAAGAAACCATACAGACCAATACAAAAAAAGCCCAGCATGAAAAATTTCTTACCATCTGGCCGCTTAGGAAATATTTTCATATGAATCCATAAGCCAAGGATCATAGAAGTAAGCCCTAAAGCGTACCAATTGCCGATTGTCCCCCAGCCAAAGCCAAGACCTTTTTGTAATATTTGTGGCAAAAAATAGCTGTTGGATCCCATTATTAAATAACAGGTAAAAAATACTAATATACCGGTACGATATCGTTTGCTGCCAAAAATCTGCTTGATTGAAAGCAGAGGTGTTTTATGGTGATTTTTGACCATGCTACGAAGAAAGTAATAAAAACTAGTTAGTCCCAATAGCAATATCACGCTAATTAAAATGGAATTACTATAAAAATCATAAGTTCCAGAACGTAGAGCATAGAGGGTTAAAAAAGACCCTGTTGCTAATGCCATTAGAACGTAGGGATGTGATTGAGAGCGTATTTCATCTTTTGATGGAATGCCCGGCAAGCAAAATGCCGCCGTGATAGCCACTAAAACACAGAAAATCATTAGAATAATAAAGATGTCATTCCACGACGCATTGATGAAGAGTTGAGCGGCTAAAAAGGGCGCTAATGAGATGCTGATGGTTAAGCCATACGCATAGGTTTTTATGCCCTTAAAGCGTATAGGACCTACTGGTAATAGCGTAATAAGAATTCGAGCGCCGGCCATAAACGCAGCACCACCAAACCCCATTACCACGTGACCAATTAAAAATTGACTAAAATTACGGCTTAGATAGCAAATGAAGCAGCCAATAAAAAATATGAGCAGAGAGGAATGTATGTAATTTCGCCACCCCATACGTTCAACTAGCCAGCGTTGTTTCGAGATGGTTACTACCGCTACCGCCGCATAAGCGGCAGTAGACAAGCTGTATTCTTGTGGTGAAACGCCAAGCTCTCCCATTAACGGAGAGGCAGCAAAAGCGATCATTCCAACGTTTAAGAAATTAACCAACATCAATAGGAAAATCGTCGCCAGCATTAACCATTCATGAGACGGCGCAGGCACGTACTTGTGTTGAGCGAGACGTTTTATCATAGCTTAGTTGTTGTCTTTGATGATCTTCTGAATGATGGTATTTACTTCGGTATCGTTATGGTCAAAAACATCAGTACGCCATGGTTGAGCATCGCCAGAAAGTGCGCTCAGAGTAGGCTCACCAGCATTATGGGTATTAACGTTTACCGTCATGGAAAGGCCAGGACGCAATGGATGTTGTGCCAGTTCTTTCTCATTAAGCACTATCCTGACAGGAACACGTTGTACTACCTTGATCCAGTTCCCCGTCGCATTAGACGCAGGAAGTAGTGAAAACGCACTGCCGGTTCCAGCTTCGATGCCTTTCACTTTACCGTGATAGACAACACTTGAGCCATATACATCAGATTTGAGTGTAACGTCTTGTCCTGCTCGGATATCGCCAATTTGGGTTTCTTTAAAGTTGGCCGTTACCCAAACCCCTTTTAATGGAACAACGGACATTAATGTACTGCCAGCGCTAACATGTTGACCAACTTGAATGCTACGTTGAGCAATATAACCATCAACGGGTGATAGGATTTCGGTTCTGTGCAGTGTTAACCAAGCGGTTCTCAGAGCAGATTCCGCTTTCAAAACATTAGGATGGGTTAGCACAGTGGTATTATCGACTTGAGTTTTACCTGCTTCATATGCCTTTAATGCAACTTGGTAAGATGCCTCAGCACTGATGAGGGTACTTTTATAGTGGCTAAGGTCCTCAGTAGAAATAAGGTTATCTTTGCGTAATTGAATGCGTCGATTGTAATCTCTTTGTGCTTTGTCTAACGCAATTTTAGCCACATCGGTATTGGCTTTTTCTTCATCTAGTGTCGCAAATTCATTACGAACAGCACGGATAGTACTAGCTAAATTGGCTTGGGATTCTTGCAGCGCTAATTGAGCGTCTAGCGGATTGATTTTGACTAAAACATCTGATTGATGAACCAAGTGGGTATTGTCTGCCATAATGTCGGTGACGGTACCCGAGACCTGAGACATAACGCTAACAATGTTACCTGCAACATAGGCATCTTCAGTGGTTTCATGAAATTGTCCGACTTTAGACCACCAAATATAAAAGCTTGCACAAGCAATAATGGCGACAAATACGATGGCTATCAGGGTGTATTTCTTTTTAATACTGTGTTTTTCAGTGTCAGTCATGTGTTCTTTTTGCTCGCGAATATCAATCTTAGGGAGGCATTAACGCGGCAAGAGTAAAAGGATTATCAGGGAAGGGCAATCTTAAAAAATGAGATGTAGAGTCTCATTTTTAGGATGATTTTTATTTCTGTTTATTCCTTATTTCTTACAAAAAAATACCGTTAAAACAATCATTTTCAATGATAAATGGTCATAAATGACAAAAATTAAGAATAAGAATAAATAGAGAATGTGTTGTTTATGAAACGATGTAGTGTTCCATTTGCAATGGAGTACTGGGGTTTTAGTCATCTACATCATGACTGAGATGGTAGCTTAGTAAGTTTTCAATCATTCTTTTCAAGTCGCTAAGGGTTCGTTTGGCTCTAGTCTCATTTTGATTAACGACCACTAAGAAAGTACTGTGTGTTATTTCTAGATAAAGACGAGCAATTCGTTCTCTTTCACGAATATGACGCCGAATACCAATACGTTTAAAAACCTCAGCCATTTGGCGAATGACCAAATCATCGTGTTTTTTATCAAGCTCTCGAAGTTCTTTAACCGAAAACATTGCCTGTACAAGCGTTAGGATCGCTTTTTGTTTTTTGTAGGTTTTAAGGTGAATAGCTAGGATGTTGTCAATTAAGTCTTCAAACTCGAATTCTTCTAATGGCCAGCTTAGTACTTCGGTGAAAACTACATCAATGCTTTCTAGCCAACGTGTACCCATTGCATATAAAATTGCATATTTATTTGGAAAATAATGATAAAGAGAACCAATAGAAATACCCACTTCTTTTGCAATAATAGTAGTGTTGAGATCGTCTAGACCAACTCTTTCAAGCAACTCACCAGTAACATCAATGATCTGTTTTGAGCGACGAATAGAGCGGCTTTGTACCAGTTCACTGCGAGGTGCAAGATTTTGTTTTGGTGCATCTTCTTGTTTAATTTTATTTATTTTTGACATTCTTAAACCCTTATTTAGGCGGGGTATTTATTATTGGTGGATTGTAACGTAGGTTGTTAGGATAAACGATCCCGTAGCGAGTAGTACAACATGCCAGCCACGAGCCCTGGCCAGCGTAATAGTGTTCCACCAGGGAAGTTTGCGGTAGGAACTTTAGAAAATATATCAAAGCGCTCGGCCGTTCCACCTACGGCTTCGGCCATTAATTTTCCAGCGATAGTAGCAAGGGCAACACCATGACCTGAATATCCTTGCGCCACGAAGACATTTTTTTCCTGATGAGCGAGGTAAGGCATACGGTTTAGGGTAATCGCAAGTGTCCCCCCCCAGCTAAAGTCTATCTGGGTTTTTTTAAGTTCAGGGTATATGCCAACCATGTGTTTTTGTACAAATGCGCCAATATCTTTTGGAAAGCGTGAACTGTAATTCTCACCTCCGCCCCATAACATTCGTTTATCAGCAGATAAGCGAAAATAATTAATCACAAATTTAGAGTCAGCAACGGCTACATCGTGCGGATTGATTCGGCTATACACTTCTTCTGGTAAGGGTTCTGTCGCAATAATGAAATTGTTTATTGGCATTATTTTCTTAGCGGCATCAGAATTTAGGTTACCTAGATAACCGTTACACGCAAATAGTAAGTATTTGGCTTTTACTATTCCTTTAGCTGTTCGTACGCTGGGATTTTCACCTGTTTTATAGCTTAGAACATTGGTTCGTTCATAAATATTAGCGCCTTTGTTTTTAGCTGCTTTTGCTAAGCCTAATGCATAATTAAGTGGGTGGAGGTGCCCGCCATCTTGATAAAATTCACCACCATGAAAATGTGTTGTTCCAAGTTTTTCGGCTACTGTTTGAGCGTCATAAAAACTCACGTGATCATAGCCAAGTACGTTGTTTTTATATTCAACCGTCTCTTTAATACTATTGACATGAGAGGGTTTTGAGGCAACATGAAGAACACCAGGTTTCAAATCACATTCTATATTATGTTCTTTAATCAAAGACTTGACTAAGTCGACTGATTCAATCGATAGATTCCAAAGCATATCGGCAGCCTCTTTGCCGACTTTATTTTTCAGCTCGGAATGATCCATGTTAAGACCTTGGCAAATTTGTCCGCCATTTCGACCTGAAGCGCCAGATCCAATGATATGGGCTTCTAGAAGGGTAACGCTAAAGCCTTTTTCAGACAGATGAAGAGCAGCGGATAAGCCTGTATAGCCTCCTCCAATGATGCAGACATCTGTTTCTTTATCACCTCCTAATGATGGAAAAGTAAGAGTTTGGTTTACACTGCTTGTGTAATATGACGCTTCAAAGCCGTGATTTTTCATAGCATGTCCTTGATGGTTGTAAAATATTCTCTAAACAAAATATTTTCTGTAAATCTAATAAAAACCGAATAATAATTCAATTTAAATTGCCATAATTATAACTATTTAAACTTTTTATTAATTATATGTTGATTTTTATGTGATCATTTAATAGGGTTTAAACCGAGTGATGATTCGGTTTTTTGTGTATTTATCAAACAGATCAATGAAGGGGGGGCTCCGGCGATCTTTCAGATATCTCTAATACTAGAATGAGAGGGTTGAGTAGGAATTTTTTATAAGTAATTTTACGATTTAATTTTATAAAAGGTGATGTATGGGTGTCCTAGAAGATTTTTTGAAAGCGAATTCGATTATAGAAATTGAATCTATACTACCGGATATGACAGGTAATGCGCGTGGTAAGTTTTACCCTAAACGTAAGTTTTTGTCTGAACAAGAAGGGCGTTTACCTGAAACAGTTCTTGTGCAAAGTGTCACAGGGGATTGGGCTCATAATCATTATGATATTGTTGATGCCCGCGACCGAGATATGATTCTTATTCCTGATACCAACACCTTACGTATTGTTCCATGGACTGATGAGCCTACCGCTCAAGTAATTAATGACTGCTACGATACAGATGGTAATCCACATCCTTTGGCAAGTCGTACAATTTTACGTCATGTATTGTCATTATTTGAGAAGGAAGGATTACGACCTGTTGTTGCGCCAGAAATGGAATTTTATTTAATCCAAAAGAATAATGATCCAGATTACGAATTGAAGCCTGCAGCGGGTCGTTCTGGTCGACGTGAAACAGCGCGTCGTTCATATAGTATTGATGCCGCGAACGAATTTAATCCAGTGATTGATACCTTATATGCCTATTGTGAAGCGCAAAATTTAGATGTGGATACTTTGATCCACGAATCTGGTGCGGCACAAATGGAAATAAACTTTCTACATGGCGATCCACTGAATTTGGCCGATCAGGTATTTATTTTTAAACGAACTCTACGTGAAACTGCTATTAAGCATGATATTCACGCTACCTTTATGGCAAAGCCGATGCAGAACGAGCCTGGCAGTGCCATGCATATTCACCAAAGTATTATCGACGTTAAAACGGGTAAAAATATTTTTGATGATAATGGCAAATATAGTGAAGCCTTCTATCACTATTTAGGTGGACTACAAAAATATACGCCAAGCGCGATTAGTTTTTTTGCACCAAATGTTAATTCTTATCGTCGCTTTGCTCCGGAAATGGCAGCTCCGGTTAATATGAAATGGGGCGTAGATGATCGTACTGCGGGTCTTCGTATACCAATTTCAGCACCGGAAGCTTTTCGTATTGAAAACCGTTTTCCAGGCTCTGATTGTAACCCTTACCTTGCCATTGCAACCAGTTTAGCGTGTGGTTACTTGGGCATCAAAGAGAAGCTGCGTCCTACTGAACCTTCAGGTGAGGAGGCGGCAATTGAGATAGAGGAGATTGAGTTGGCACGAACTTTGGAGGAAGCTCTACGTTTATTAGAAGGTTGCCCAGAAATTTGTGAAATTATGGGGCAAAAATTTGTTGACGCTTACATCGGTGTGAAACGTACTGAGTTTGAAACCTTCAATAAAGTCATCAGTTCTTGGGAGCGTGAGCATTTGCTATTAAATGTATAATGGCTGTACTAACGATGTACCATTTTAGGTATTAAAAGAAGTTACAGAAAAACCGAGAGATAAAATACGAATAAATCAATCACCACTACGTGAGGTACACAGGTATGAAAAACACTTTATCCCAGTCGTTTAAACGTATGATACCCCCAATTGCATTGATGGTCGCCGTTGCAACCCCAGTGTCGGCTTTTGCACAGGAAGAGCTTAGGTTTTATAATTGGTCTGATTATATAGGCGAGCATACGATTGAGAATTTCGAGAAGCAAACTGGTATCAATGTGGTGGCGGATGTGTTTGATAGCAACGAAATGCTTGAGGCCAAATTGTTAGCAGGTAGCTCAGGCTATGATGTAGTTGTTCCAACAGCGACCTTTATGGGGCGCCAAATACAAGCGGGCGTATTTCAGAAGTTAGATAAATCAAAACTACCTAATTTGAAA
The DNA here is from genome assembly GCF_004352835.1 of Marinomonas flavescens. Classification (GTDB taxonomy): domain Bacteria; phylum Pseudomonadota; class Gammaproteobacteria; order Pseudomonadales; family Marinomonadaceae; genus Marinomonas; species Marinomonas flavescens. The sequence goes on from NZ_SJSB01000001.1 coordinate 184,441, forward strand.
AACATAGATCCTGAATTACTTGCTTACTTACAAAATGCCGATCCGGGGAATCAATATGGTGTGCCTTATCTATGGGGCACGACCGGTATTGGTTACAACAAGAAAAAAGTAGAAGAAGTTCTCGGAAAAGACGCGCCTGTAAACAGCTGGGATTTAGTCTTTAAACCTGAGAATATGAAGAAGCTGCAAAAATGTGGTGTGATGTTCTTAGATTCTCCGGATGAGCTTTACCCCCTTGCTTTGAACTATCTTGGAAAAAATCCAAACAGTCGGAATCCTAAGGATTACGCATTGGATAGTGCAGGCGTGAAATTACTAGATTCTGTTCGTCCCTATGTAAGTCAATTTAATTCCTCTGCTTATATCAGCGCGTTAGCAAATGGTGATATTTGTGTCGCGATTGGTTGGTCTGGTGATGTTATCCAAGCACAGGATCGTGCAGAAGAAGCGGGTAATGGAGTAGATATTGGTTACAGTATTCCAAAAGAAGGCACACAAATCTGGTTTGATATGCTGGGTATTCCAAAAGATGCTAAGAATGTTGGTAACGCATTAAAATTTATCAATTACCTAATGGACCCTAAAGTTATTGCTGACGTAACGAATTATGTTGCGTATGCGAACCCAAATCTAAAAGCAACGGCACTACAGAATCAAGACATCTCAAACAATCCAAGTATTTATCCTTCTGCCGAAGTTAAGAAGCGTCTTTTTACTCAAGAATTACGAGGGCCTAAAATTGATCGCTTAATGACGCGTCTGTGGATGAACGTAAAAACAGGCAATTAATAGTCAATTTAGAGATATGCGAAAGCTCAGCAATATTGTTGGGCTTTTTTGTATTTACAGTACAAAGTAGGCGATATAACACATACTAGATAGAGCAAAGAAACAGAATTATGATGCTTTACTATGGATAATGACTATTTTATTAGGGGTTACCTTATCAATATGGCAGAATAGCGGCCTACGCTATGAGCCTTCTATTAAACAAGCGAATAGTGGGCGACATACTGCCAAGCAGCTTGGTATAAATCAGACCGTTGTAATCGAAAGCTAGCATCACTACCCCCTCATTGTTATAACGGCGATATTTTTATTTAAAGTACGTTTCTATTGAATGTGCCTGCGTTTTAATCGGAGTATTTGCCGCACATGATTCGGCCTCTATTAGTCCTTAGATTACTGACAATGCCTTGTTTATGGATGGGATTGGTGCAGTTGGTGTTTGGTGAATTGTCTTTTATGTTATTTAAAGACAATGTCGCGAGCAACTTCGCAACCCCAGCCTCGATCACATTGGGCGTTTCTCTTGTTATTCTTATTGGTTTTAAAAAATACCCTTTGCCTTCCGTTTCCTCTCGTGAAGCCATGCTGTTTGCCAGCTTAACGTGGCTGGCGGTGGGTGTGCTCGGTGCGATTCCAATCATTACGATTACACATATCTCTTTTACGGATGGTGTTTTTGAGTCCATCAGTGCCTTAACGACGACGGGAGCCACGGTATTATCCGGTCTTGATGCAATGCCGCACACTTTTCTAATGTATCGTCAGTTTTTACAGTGGATGGGTGGCTTGGGTGTGGTGATTTTCGTTGTTGCTATTTTACCCATGTTAAACATTGGAGGAATGCGGCTTCTAAAAGCCGAAACCCCAGGGCCTATTAAAGATGAAAAGCTGTCCCCCCGAGTAGCAAGCACAACGCATTACTTATGGTTAGTATATCTCACCATTACTGCGCTTTGTGCCGTGTGTTATTACCTCGCAGGAATGTCGGTTTTTGATGCCATTGGTCACAGTTTTTCGACGGTATCTACGGGAGGTTTCTCGACCCATGATGCCAGCATGGGCTATTTTCACAGCACCTTATTACTTTGGATTTGTAATGTTTTTATGTTGCTGGGAGCGACCAACTTCGCGCTGCATTACCGTGTCTATTTAGCAAAAAATATAAAGTTGTATTGGTGTGACGAAGAGATGCGAGGCTTTTTGTTAATCGTTTTTGTTATTGCGTCTCTACTGGCTTTTTACCTTTATCAACAAGGCTCAGTAAAAACGATCGGTGGCGCTTTTACTGAATCCTTTTTCCATATTATCTCGTTCATTACCAGCACTGGATTTGCGGCAACAGACTTAAGTACTTGGCCAGCGGTAACAACTATTATATTAATCTTTGTTGGTTATATTGGCGGCTGTGCAGGTTCGACGGCAGGTGGTAATAAAGTGATACGTAACATTATTTCACTGAAGTCTGTTAGCTTAGAAATAAAGCGTCTTGTTCACCCAAGCGGCGTGTTCGCGATGAAATTTCAAGGTCGCACTATCAATGCCGACGTACGTCAGTCTGTTATGGGGTTTATGTGTCTTGCCGCCCTGACGACGATTGTTTTTACGATATTATTGATGGCAACGGGTCTGAGTTTCACAGCAGCACTGAGTGCGACAGCGGCTTGTTTGAATGTATTGGGGCCAGGTTTTGCAGAATTAGGCAGTAGCTTTGCGCCACTTAGTGATACTGGTACTTGGTTAATGAGTTTCGCGATGATTTTAGGGCGTTTAGAGTATTTCACCGTATTAGTGCTATTTTTTCCAATACTGTGGCGTCATTAAACCGTACTGGCTGATTATGTAAAGACCGATGGGCAATCATAAAAAAAGGGGAAGCGATCATGTCGACTTCCCCTTTTATGTTGAAATGCTACTGGTTAATTTGAGACAGCCGCTATGGTATTTGCTGGTTCTTGGTACGGTTCAAGCTCAATCGCGATGCTTTTCGAAGTTGGTGTGTAGCTAAATTCACCATGACTGTTTAGTGGAACCAGAGGGTTCGTTTCAGGATAGTACGCAGCAATATTACCGGCTGGGATACTATAAGGGACGAGTTTAAATCCACTTACTTTGCGCTCTATACCATCATCCCAAAGAGACCTTAATGTAACACTGTCGCCTTCTTGATAGCCAAGGCGCTCGATGTCTGCTGGGTTGATAAACAACACATCCCGTTCACCTTTGATGCCTCTGTAACGGTCATTCATCCCATAGATGGTTGTGTTGTATTGGTCGTGCGAGCGCAGAGTCTGCAAGATCAATGTCGTATCGCTTGCTAAGTCCTGAGCTTTTTTCGGTAATACAGAGTCTGGCAACGCATGAGCATGAATAATCGCTTTACCGGAAGGGGTCTTCCAGTTGAGCTCTCTTGCACTGTTGCCTAAATAGAATCCACCATCCTGTTCAATGCGCTGATTAAAGTCTTTAAAACCTGGAATCACGGCTTCAATATGTTTTCGAATCAGGCCGTAGTCATCAGCCAATTCTTGCCAGTTCAAAGGGAAATTACCCAGTACAGCTTGGGCCATACCTGCAATAATTGCTGGTTCTGAGCGTTGTTCAGAGCTTAATGGTTCAAGTACGCCACCAGATGCATGCACCATGCTAAACGAATCTTCTACGGTAACTCGTTGAATCCCCTTGGCTTGTTTATCGATGTCTGTACGGCCAAGACAAGGCAAGATTAAAGCATTTTTACCAATGGTTAGATGAGAGCGATTTAGCTTTGTACTGATTTGTACAATCAGTTCACAACCTTTCAGTGCGTCTTTTGTTGCATTGGTATCAGGTGTTGCTGCCGCGAAATTGCCTCCTAAGGCGATAAAAACGCGAACTTTGTTTTCTTGAATTGCTTGAATTGTTTGTACTACATTCAGGCCATGTTCTTGTGGCGGCTGGAAGCCAAAGTGCGCTTCCATTGCCTCTAAAAAAGCTTTAGAAGGGGCTTCGTTAATGCCCATGGTGCGGTCACCTTGAACATTACTGTGGCCACGAACAGGGCAAGCGCCAGCACCAAGTTTGCCGATATTGCCACGAAGGGCGAGTAAATTAACAATTTCATGAATAATGGCGACAGAATGATGGTGTTGAGTGATTCCCATGGCCCAAGTGCAGATGACGCTATTGGCCTCGGCATAAACCTTGGCGCTATGGTAAATCTCTTCTTTGGTTAGTCCTGATTGCGCAATAATCGCGTCCCATGGTGTTTTTTCCACTTCAGCAAGATACTCATCCATACCTTGAGTGTGTTGCTCAATAAACGCATGATCAAAGACTGCTTTGCCTTCTTTTTGTGCGGCCTTTTCCATTTCAATCAAGACCTTGACCATGCCTCGAACAACGGCCATATCACCACCAATTTTAGGGCAATAATAGCCCGTATTGAGTGGTTTTGAGCCATTCGTCAGCATCTCGATAGGATGCTGTGGGTGCTGAAAACGTTCTAGCCCTCTTTCACGAAGCGTATTAAAACTTAATAGTTGTGCGCCACGTTCTACTACTTCACGTAATGTTTCGAGCATTCTAGGGTGATTTGTGCCGGGGTTTTGCCCAAACACGAACACGGCGTCAGCGTGTTCAAAATCATCCATTTCAACCGTTCCTTTGCCGGTACCAATACTGCTGGTTAAAGCGTAGCCACTGGCTTCGTGGCACATGTTTGAGCAATCAGGGAAGTTGTTAGTACCATAGGCACGCGCAAATAGCTGATAGATAAAGGCGGCTTCATTGCTCGCTCGTCCTGATGTATAAAAAGCGACTTGATTCGGATCGTCTTGCGCTTTTAATGTCTGCGCTATTTGAGTGAAGGCTTGGTCCCATGAAATCGCTTCGTAGTGGTCTGTTTGCGCGTTATAGCGCATTGGTTCTGTCAGACGACCTTGGTATTCCAAGAAGTAGTTACTTTGTGTGTTAAGCCAGCTGACGCTGTGGTCTTTAAAAAAGTTGGCATCGACACGACGCGACGTTGCTTCCCAGTTGACGGCTTTAGCGCCGTTTTCACAAAAGCGAATTTTGGCAGAGTCGTGTTTATCGCCCCAAGCACAACCTGGGCAATCAAAGCCATTAGGCTGATTGGTCTTGAGCATTGTGAATACATTGCGTACGGCGTTGTCACTTTGAAGCCAAGATTTAGTCGTGCTTTTCAGTGCACCCCAACCGCCGGCTGGTCCTTTATAGGGGGTGTAAAAATCATTTTTAGACATGATTAGCTACCTTTGAGTTATTGAAGGAAGGCGCAAAAACTCTGGGGGCGTCTTTCTTTGGCAAATGGATTAATATCAAGCCATATTGACGTGCTAGCTTGACCGCTAAAGTGCTTGGAGACGCTAGGTGAATCAAGCAAGATAAACCCGAACGAACGGCTTTTTGTATTAACTCTGTACTGCACCGACTGGACATAACCACGCTGTGGTTATGCAGGTCAATATTGTGTTGTAAGGCATAGCCTAGCACTTTATCCAGTGCGTTATGCCGTCCAATGTCTTCCATCGCAATAATGGCCTCACCTTGTGGCGATATCAATAAAGCGGCATGAATAGCGCCACTGACTTTACCAATTGTTTGGTAATCAAAAAAGGTGTCTTTTAGTGTTCGTAATATGGATTCTGGCAAAATTTGACTTGGTGATAATGGCTTCAGAGAAGGCAGTGCCAGCTCTAAGGATTCGACACCGCATAGTCCACATCCGCTTGCACCGAGTCTAGCCAATCGACTCTTTTTAAAGTTAGTAAAACGTCGTTGACTAATGACCATGTTGATATTGAAACCGCTAATATCAGCATGGTTTGTGTTTGTTTCTTCAATCGTAATATCACGAACATCATTCGCCCCCTCAATGACCCCTTCACTGAGGGCAAAGCCAAAAGCAAAGGCATCAAGAGACGTTGGCGTTACCATCATTACCGCGTGCGTGATGTCGTTAATGCTGATCGCGAGAGGGACTTCCTCAACCAGCATCACAGCCTCATGAGACGCTTCATTACTGCGTGAAAAATAGCAGGTTTGAATGCTGGTGTTTGAAAAACTGGTCATGGGACTCGCTTTTTTAATTACGGATGATGTTGACTACTTTAAATAATACGTAGCCCAGAAGATGGCGTCTATCTAGTTTATGCGTTTGCACGATATCTGTCGTTTTACTGGTGCCAGTACGTCGCTAAATACAGTCGCAGGGGAGGTTTGAGTCGTTATAGAAGCGTTGATAGATATCGACTTATATGTATCAGTGTTGAGTTTTTTATAGCTTAAAAGGTAAAACACCCTAAAGATAAAGCTTTAGGGTGTTTTTAGTGTTATTTGGCAACACCTAGAGGTGAAAAGAAAATATATAAAAGAATAACGCCGATACAAATGAAAATTGACATAGATTTAGCATGCTTCCATGAATCAAGCTGAATGGTAGGAGCTTTCAATTTAACAACGACATGTGTGTTTGGATAAATAAAACTTAGTAGGTATATTAAAACACTAACAAGTACGAATAGTAATCCAGTTAAATGTAAGAAATTAATATCCCAATGGAAAACAAATAAAGCCAAAGCATATATCACCATAAAGGTAACAATACCAATGTTTGCTGCTTTAGATGATACTTTCTTAGTGAACAATCCCGCAACAACAACGGTGAACATCGGCGCCATATAAAAGCTATTTACAGTCTGAAAGTATTGGAAAAAACCATCAGGCGCATAGTAAATGAATGGCGCAACGAACATAGATAATAAACCTACAATCGCCGCGAATTTTTTACCAACGGATACCAGCTGAGTGTCTGTCGCGTCCTTGTTAATAAGAGGTTTATAAACATTTAAAGTGAAAAGTGTCGCTGTGCTGTGTAATACACTATTAAAAGAACTTAATACCGCTCCAAATAAGACAGCAGCGAAAAAGCCGACTAAAGGCGATGGCAAAACGGCATTAACTAATTTTGGGTAAGCCTGATCTCCATTATGAAGCCCTGGACCAAACATAGCGTATGCAATGATACCTGGAAGCAACAGGAAGAAAGGGCCTAAAAGTTTTAATGCCGCAGCCCATAACACTCCCTTTTGCCCTTCTTCTAAGCTTTTTGCTCCTAATGTCCGCTGAATAATCGACTGGTTTGTTCCCCAATAGAATAAATTTAAAATCAGTACGCCGGTAAAAAAAGTAGAGATAGGAACAGGATCATCATTTCCACCAATAGCATTGAGCTTTTCGGGAAAATGAACCATTAAATATTGAAAACCACTAATAGGATTGCCATGACCCAGTGCGCTTAAGGCGAAAAGCGGAATCAAAATGACGCCGCCTATTAACAAACCAACACCGTTGAAAGTATCAGAGTACGCGATTGCTTTTAATCCACCAAATACGGCATAACCAGCGCCAACTAGACCAATGCCGAATACAGTGATCCAAATTCCTTGCCAGTAACTAACGCCAAAGGTATTTTGAATATCAAAAATACCAGATAGGGCAACAGAACCTGTATATAAAATAGGGGGTAATAAGTTAAACATATAGCCAAAAAGAAATAATATAGTAAAAGCGTACATAGTGCTTTTACCAAATCTTGCTTCTATAAACTCAGGTATCGTCGTTATCCCTTGTCGTAAATATCGAGGTAATAAGAATAATGCGACGACAACTAATGTTAATGCAGCACAGATCTCCCATGCCATCGCGGACATATTAGACATATAAGCTTGAGCATTCAGTCCAACCAATTGCTCTGTTGATAAATTTGTCAGCATTAAAGAAGATGCTATAAGGATACCTGTCAGCCCTCGACCTGCTAAAAAGTAATCCTCTGCCGTTTCCTTTTTGTCACTTCTTACTTTTATCCAAGATAAGAAAGCTACCAAGACGGTCACGGCAATAAATGAAATAGGAATTATCATAATTATTATTACCTTATTTTAATATGATTTATTGATCTCAAGATTTTTTTGTTTTTTATTAAAAAGTTTATATATTTTATTAAATAGCCTCCTTGATTTTTTATATATTTTTAACTTATAGAAATGTTTAGAACACCATCAATGTTTTTAATGGGGTACACTTTAATAGGCTCTTTGGCTGGACGATTAATAGCGTTGCCAGATTTTAGGCAAAACTTAGAGTTATGCTTTGGGCACAGAACTTGACCATTTTCGATAAAACCATCAGCTAGATAAGCGTGCTCGTGGCTGCAAATACCATCGGTAGCGTAAAACTCTCCGGGGTTAGTCTGGTAAATGGCGTAATGATGACCATTGATACATACTTTAACAGCATCATTTTCACCTAATTCAGCAGCATCAACTGCTTTTATCCAGTTTGTTTTTTCTATATTTTGGACTGGAATGTTTTCACTTATTGTTTCATTTCCAGTATTTTCTTTAGGTGGATTTTTGGCTTTATTATGTGGAATGTCTTTAACACGTTTGACTTTTCTGGTTTTTGTTGAGGTAGGTATATCACGATTAATAAAATAGCTAGGATCATCCACTTGCTTTATTAGAGCAGGAATCATTTCTTTATAAACATCCCATAAACCATTATATGGTTTTGGCATTTGATCTTTTACTCGTTTGTGAAAATTTGGTAATTGGTGAAAAGGCATTAAAGGGTTCATGTGATGTTCAATATGATATTGCATGTTCATGTACAGAAAACCCAAAAAAGGATTTACCTTAATTGTCCTTGAATTTTTTCGATGATCCCAATTGTCATCGTCTAAACCTGCGTGTTGAGCAAGAACAAAGGCACGTTGAATTACGTTTCCGTACAGTTTAGGTAATCCAAAAAACAATACAGGTAACCAAGAGTGAAAGAAAAAGGCTAAAACAATAGGAATTATATTGACGAGTAAACTGGCTCTTGCCCACCAGAACATTTTTATATACTCAGATTCAGGTACAAATTTTTTCGCATCTTTAGAAACAATACCCAGAGCATGCTGTAACAATATTGGAACGTAATAACGAGTCTCACCTAAACTCCAGAAGTTTAAGAAATGTTCCCAAAATGTTGGTGGACGAGTGACCGTAATTTCAGGATCAATGTCATTAATAACAGTATAAGAGTGATGTCTAACATGGGACCAGTGCGTAAAAATAATATCTCGTTGTTGCATTGCTGTTGAGATAAAGCATAAGGCTGTATTTAGCCATGATATTTTAAAAACAGTGCCGTGGGAGCTTTCATGCCAGCGAGCATCACAAGCGCAATAAATTACACCATATAGAAAGAATACTGGGATAGCCCAATAAGAACCATATAAGCTGTAAGCCACAAAACCAGTTGCGGCTAATGCTGAAAACCAAATTATAGTATCGATGATTCCTCGATAGTTATTTTTTGCCATAAACGCGCGAAATTCTTGACGCGGAATGTCAACTTGAAACCATTGCTCTTCAACAATGTAATCTTGTGGGTTTATCATGTTATTTCCTTGAGAATATTTTTGTTATTCTATGACTATGTTTAAAACTTTTGATTTTGGAAAAGAAACGCAGGGTAAGAAGCCACCGGATTTTAGTTCTTCATCAGTCAAACTTTTATCCGTTAGCATACTGACTTCTCCAGATTTACAAGTGCTATAGCATGCAGTGCAGGTCCCTTCCCGACAGGAAAATGGCATATCTATTCCTGCTTCAATCGCAGCTTGAAGTACGTTTACGCCAGAGGGAATTTTTACAAGATGTTTTTCACCATAAAGCTCTATGTTTGCATCGCATTCAGGAGGCTTAAAATTTGGCTTAGGGTTAATAGGAAGCTGTGAAACAAATTGTTCACGCAGAATATGGTTTTTAGGCATGCCTTTAACCATTAAATGGTCAAAAACCATATCCATTAGGCCTGTTGGGCCACACAAGTATGCCTTCGAGTGAGGTAGATCTAAGTTGTTTTTGTTTAATAGTGCAGAAAAACGATCGGGATTTATAAAACCAGGTGAGGTTTTTTGTTCTTTTGGTCGTAACCACCCTAGAATACCTGGTTTTTTTACTTCTATCGTTTTTGTATGTAAATCATCAAAATAATATTCTATGTTGAGACGTTCAGAATAGTTTAACGTCCATTCTTCAAGCTCCTGTAAAAACATAACATCTTGTTGGGACTTATTAATGTAAATCAAAGTCACGGACTTTTCTGTTTGTAATAAAGCAGATTTCATAATGGCTAGCATTGGTGTAATACCACTGCCTCCAGCCACCAATAATAGAGATTGAGCTTCATCCGTCTTTGCGTTAAAAGTAAAATTACCTGATGGAGCAAGAACTGAGACTTTCATCCCTTTACGAACGCGCGTGTTGAGATAGGTAGAAGCGATCCCACCCGGTACCTTTTTAACGCCAACCCCCAATTGTTCGTCACCAAAAGTACAAAGTGAATAGGATCGACGAACTTCTTTATCATTAATATCTAATAAAAAGGTAAGAAATTGTCCTGGTAAGACGGAAGGAATATTGTCATTAAAGTCAAAATAGAGAGCTTTACTATCATGAGTTAATGCTTCCACCTTAGTTATGGTTAATTCGTACCGATTCATACTTTCCCCAGATGTAACATTCTATTGATTTTCAGGAGAGTGATTTAAACAGATGAGCCGATAACGAAATACAAAGATAAAGGGAAAAAGTATCATATTTATGTCATTTTTAAGCGGATTTAATGACGAGGGAGGCAGTTTTCACAGCAATTTATAATTGCTATACCGTGTTTTTTGCCTGTGAATGGGGGCTGCTCCCCTGTGTTAATAATAAAATAGAATACGTCTATGGGATTTCTGACACTGTATAAATTTTAATATCAAAACATAAAATGGCAAAAATATGATATTTCATATCCGGAAGGTGACATGTCGAATATGGGTTTTATGATTAAATGTTTGAAATTAATTTTCAAGGAAAAATAAAATGCTCACTGCAAAAGCGATTATATCCGATGGCAAAGGCAAGATGAGGTTAACTCAGATCCAAGTGGGTGATCCTTTGGATGATGAAGTGCAAATACAAATAAAAGCCTCGGGGATTTGCCATACCGATTGGGATTCAATCCAAAATTGGAATAAAGAGTTTATCGTTGGGCACGAGGGCGCAGGAGTCGTTACTCAAGTTGGAGTGAATGTTACTAAAGTGCAGCCGGGTGACCACGTCATTTTAAATTGGGCTATTCCATGTGGACGTTGTTTTCAATGCCTAGAAGGCAATGTTCATATATGTGAAAACAACTCCCCAGTTTGTGGCTGTGGCTTAAAGGGACATGCGCATTCACAAGCCTGTTTGCATGATAATCTTCCGTTAGAGCGCTCATTTCACTTGGGCACAATGAGTGAATACACAGTAGTAAAAGAAGCGGCTGTCGTAAAAATGGACAAAACAATTCCATTTGACGTCGCCTCTATTATTGGTTGTGGCGTGATGACTGGATGGGGATCTGCGGTTAACGCTGCCAATGTTAGAGCAGGCTCCACGGTATGTGTTATTGGGTGCGGTGGTGTTGGCTTAAATACCATTCAAGGCGCTGCACAATCTGGTGCTGCTACTATTATTGCTATCGATATTAATCAAGAGCGTTTGGATCAAGCGAAATTCTTTGGTGCAACAGCTGGCATTATAGTTGACCGAGACGATAAAGATTTTAATCAAGTTCTACTAGATGTTCTCGCCTTAAATCAAGGGCGTGCTGCTGATTACGCTTTTGAATGCACCGCTATTCCTGCTTTAGGATCCGCGCCATTAAAACTCATACGAAGCGCTGGAACAGCGGTTCAAGTGAGTGGTATTGAACAACGAATTGATTTTGATTGTGAGCTCTTTGAATGGGATAAGATTTACATTAATCCACTATATGGCCAATGCAACCCTGATCGAGACTTTCCTAGGATCATATCTTTATATCAGTCAGGAAAGATGAAACTGGCTGAGCTTGTCACCAAAACGTATACATTAGAAACCCTTTCACAGGGATTTGACGACATGCTTAATGGCCGTATCGCCAAAGGCGTCATTCTTATTGGTGACTAAAGTTCGTTCTTTTCCCTCGAGCAGAGCTCAAGCCTATTTAGTTTCAGCTAGAAGGAGGCTGTGTTATGAGGGAAGTTTAGGGATAGCGTACTCTGTCTGTGAAACGGATTGTTTTATTGAGTCTGCTTATAGCTGTGTACGTTTTTTGTCACCCATGTAGATAACTATTTTTTTGAAACACACACACAATTTTTTGCGGTCATAGCGTGGTCAAAAAAAGTGTTTTATAGGTTTTTATCTATTGTAATAAAATTCATAAAGTGAAAAGTTAGTAGTTATATTCTATTAGAATTTTGTCCTTTATTGATGATCTTGTTCAGGTTGATCAGTAATTGTTCACAAAAAAAGCAGCTATTTTAAATAGTCGAAAATTTAATGCTTATTTATGACCTTTTCTTTACATCGTTATAGGCCTTCCTATAATCTTACGAATAACTGCTTCATTAAATGGTCTTTTTTTAGTGAGTGTTAACTTAATGCCACTTGGAAGGGGTATTGTGGGCAGTTTTATCTTGAGTACTGGCTAGATTTTTATTAAGGGAATTATTATGAAAAAGCTTCTATTGACTGCGTTACTTGCTAGCGTTTCTGTTTCTTCTTTTGCAGCGTCTTACGGACCTGCTGGTTGTGGTTTGGGTACTGCTGTTGTCTTTAAAGACGCAAACGAGTGGTACGAACACGTTATGGCTGCAACAACTAACGGCACGTCTGGTAACCAAACATTTGGTATGACATCAGGCACTTTAGGCTGTGAAGATGCTAATGGCCCATTGGCTGGCGGCGTAGCAATGTTCCTAAACGATAACCTAGAACCATTGGCTATCGACATGGCTAAAGGTAACGGCGAAACTCTAGGTGCTTTGGCTGACCTTATGGGCGTTAAAGGTGCTGATAAAGCTGTCTTTAATGAACAAATGCAAGCGCATTTCGACACTGTTTTTGCAGATGCACAAGCAAATCCAACAACAGCTTATAACGGCATCATGTCTGTTATGGCTGGTTCTAAGCAGTTATCTAAATACTTAGGTTAATACCTACTTAATCTTTACCAAATGAGGGCATAATGTATGCCCTCATTTTCTGTAGGTAGCTTTTATTTTTATGCGCTTTTTTATCTTTCTACTGTTTTCCACGTTATCGTCTTCTTTATTTGCAGCCACTGCTTTACCTTTGTCTGATGCTGAAATTACCTCGCTTGCGGCACAAAAAGAATGGCGCGATTTACTTCATTATCATCGCGTTGGTGCCATTAAAGGTACTGGCAGCCAGATAGATGACCCTAAGTTTTTTTTAGCAACAAACGGAAATAAAGATCCTAGCGCAGAGCTTAAAGCAACGCTGGTTGGTTTTTTACAGGGTCCTTCACTTACTGACGCCAATCAAGCAGCACAATGTCGTTTTCCTGCGCGTTTCTTTTGGCTTAAAAAACAACGCCCCGATTTGCCATTACAAGAAATTAAGTGCCCAGATTTTGATCCATGGTTTGCTCAAATCGATGGTGAAAGTGTTTATTTAATTTTCCCCGCAGCGTATTTAAACAGTCCATCATCAATGTACGGACATACCTTGTTTCGGGTGAAGAAAAAAGGCAACAATGCGCCATTATTGGACTATGCCGTTAACTACGCAGCGAACGCTGATCCAGATGATAATCAACTAGTATTCAGCTATAAAGGGCTGACCGGCGGTTATCCAGGCGTTGTTTCAGTGATGCCTTACTATCAAAAAGTAAAAGAATATAATTTTTTAGAAAGCCGTGATATTTGGGAATATAAACTGGATTTAACCCCCTTCGAGGTGAATCAATTTATTCGTCATGTATGGGAAATGCAAAATACCTACATGTCTTATTATTTCTTTTCTGAGAACTGCTCATATCAGTTATTAACCTTGCTGGATGCCAGTAGTCCGCGTTTAGACCTTGCGGATGATTTTACGGTTTGGGCGATTCCTGCCGATACGATTCGAGTCCTTAAAAAAGCAAAAATGATAGATGACGCCAGCTATCGACCTTCTTTATTAAATAGAATGTCAAATATGCTGAATCAAATAGGCGATGAACAAGTTAACGTTGCTAAAGATTTAGTGGATAACGAGACATTAAATCTTACTAAATTAGAAACTTACAGTCCGCAGGATCAAGCGCAGATTCTAGAAGTGGCCTATGAATACAGTCGTTATTTGGTTGCTCGTAAAAAAGTGACTTCAAGTTATTTAAATGGACGCTCTATTAAGCTGCTTTCATTACGCAGTAAGCGTCAAAGTGGTGAAGTATTTACGCCCGTTAAGCCACCAGAGTTACGTGATGATCAAGGTCATAAAACTCAGCGTTTAGCGTTATCTGTAGGTTCTAGAGAAAGTTCAGCGTATTCAACCTTAGAGTATCGACCTTCCTATCACGGTTTATTAGACCCTCAAGGCGGCTATTTAAAAGGTGCTGAATTATCCATGTTCAGTGGTAGTTTGCGTTGGGACGAAGCTAAATCTGTTGAAGTCGATAATTTCTCATTTATTAATATACGTTCTTTATCTCCTAAAAATGCGCTTGTGACGCCAAAATCTTGGCAAATAAACGCGTCACTGTTACGTGACTACACTATTGATGATGAGTTGGTGTTTCGCTTAAAAGGTGGGGCTGGTGTCACGCAGCAATTTGGTCAAAGTATGTTTGCTGTATTGCTTAACGGCAGCGCATCAGCGGAAGAAAACTATCAAGATGGCTATCGGCTAGAAGTAGGGCCTGAATTAAGATGGCTTTGGTATGGTGAGAGAAATAATTTCCAATTAGATTTTGAATACCTTGCCGATATTAATCTTCATAACGCTGAACGTCGGACCGTTAATGCTGTTTGGGCGCATCAATTAGCACCAGATTGGCAGGTTCGCTTAAGTACTTCTCATTCGTGGTACGAAGCAAAAAGTTGGAATGATACGTCCGTTCAGTTACTGCACTATTTTTAAACCTTGAGTTGTTTAAAATAGCTTTTGGTCTTTTATTGATCAGAGAGATTTATTTAACGGCGAGAATGACGTATTCTCGCCAGTTATTTTAGTATCTTGAGCTGTTTCGGTATAGAAAGTGCAAATTGCGATTAAATCGGTTTGATTTAGTAGTACATCAAGCGTAACTAATGGTACTAACTGTTTTCCCTTCAAAAAGGGTTAAGTGTTTGTTAACCGATTCACTAAGTTTTCATGGCGCTTTAGGCGTTTAAAGGGTTCCGTCAGAACCACATTATTCTGTTTTAATGAGTTTTTCATATGTCTTTTC
Organism: Marinomonas flavescens; assembly: GCF_004352835.1. Taxonomy (GTDB): domain Bacteria; phylum Pseudomonadota; class Gammaproteobacteria; order Pseudomonadales; family Marinomonadaceae; genus Marinomonas; species Marinomonas flavescens. Next base: position 199,531 of record NZ_SJSB01000001.1, read on the forward strand.
AAAATCGCCTTTCGCGTTTGACTCCATCTGGACCAAAAGCTTGGTTAGTTCTTATATTGAGTGTGTTTGTTATTTTTATGTTGGTTTATCGAGGATTAGTGGCTCCGAGCCCGGACCCAGAGACCTATGTGTTGCCCAACGATAAATTAGATAAAGCAGGGATTAGTGTGCAACAACCTGCTCCTGCAAAAGCCGATGCAGATAGCCTTCTACTTTCTACTGATCCTCTGCAAAATGTTGGCACCGCCGCTCCTGCACCGCAAACGATCGATCATATTATTAAGCCAGGTGAAACCCTTGAAGGGATATTTAATCGCCTTGGGCTATCTCGTCGTGATATGTATTCGATCTTAGAAGCCGATGAAGAATATTTAGTGTTAGATCCTATTTTACCTGGTGATACTCTGATCTTTGAGCTTGATAAAGAAGGGAAGTTAAAAAGTCTTTCGCGACGTATTAACCCCAGCAAAAGTATTTCTTTTGTTCGTCATGATGGTGGTGGCTTTAGTTACCAAGAAAATACCTTACCAATCAATTACACACAAGAAGCATTGCATGGTGTCATTGCTGGCAGTTTTTACCAGTCCGCCAAAAAGCTAGGCTTGTCAGATGCGAATATTGTTATTATCAACGATTTGTTTAAAACACGTATCAATTTTAGAAAGGACCTTCGGGCTGGTGATGATTTTGATGTTGTTGTAAAGAATGGTGATGTTAATGGTGAGTCCGTGGGCAGATCAGAGCTAGAGGCGATACAGCTGGTAGTAAAAGGGGAAACATACAGCGCCTTTTTACACACGGATGGGCGCTTTTATGATCAAAAGGGTAATGGTCTCACGCCAGCATTAATGCGTTGGCCGACTAAAATTCATTATCGTATTAGTTCGCCATTTAATCCTCATCGTCGTCATCCTATAACAGGACGTTTGTCCCCACATAATGGTACTGATATGGCAGCGCCTAGTGGCACCAAGGTGTTAGCGACCGGTGACGGTGTGGTAACTCGTGTCGCTTATCAAAAATACGCAGGTAATTACCTTGATATTGATAATTTGGGTCCTTATAGCACACGCTTTTTGCACTTGAGCAAATCGCTAGTTAAGAAGGGTCAGCATGTGAAGCGCGGACAAGTTATTGCTTTATCTGGCAATACTGGACGAACGACTGGCGCTCATTTGCATTATGAACTGCATATTAATGGTAAGCCGGTTAATCCAATGACGACGGATATTCCAACCTTGCAGGAAATTCCAAACTCTAAGATGCATGCGTTTAAAGAGCATGTAGAGCAATGGAGAGCGATGATGAATAATACGCCTTATTAACCTTTGATCATCTTGGTGAAATAAAGCGGCCCTTTTGAAGGGCCGCTTTTTTTTGTTTGCATTGTTGGTAAAAAAGGATTATAAAATGTTATAACATAACGTATTGAGGAGATATCTATGCGCAATAACATTCATCCTAACTATCGTACTGTTGCTTTTCATGACACGCGAATTGACCAATATTTTTTAATAGGTTCAACGGTAAAAACAGAGCAAACCATCGAGCGTGATGGCAAAGAGTACCCTTATATGGCCATTGACGTATCTAGTGCATCGCACCCTTTCTATACGGGTGAGCAAAGAACGCATGATGGTGAAGGGCGTATTGCTCAATTTAGACGTCGCTATCGCAGCAATAAATAAGCAACTTAGCTCAGTAATAAAAAATGGCCCGCATTGTGAGATGCGGGCCATTTTTGTCTCTTAGGGCTTGTTACCATCGCTTTTAGCGACGGATAAGCGAATCATAAGTTACTCAGCGTTATGCTGAAAGAGAGCGGATGACAGATTGGTCTTTTTGCATGCTGCCTTGTGTTTCAAGACGAATATGCCAGCTAAACGCTTCTTCTAGTAAATGAGGCGTGTGTCCACCTCGCTGACAAGCCCGTTCAAAGTAATCTAGCATGGCGGCACGATAATCAGGGTGTACACAGTATTTGATGATTTGTACGGCTCGTTCCCGTGGTGCTAAACCGCGTAAATCTGCATAGCCTTGTTCAGTCACTAAAATATCCACATCGTGCTCAGTGTGATCAACATGGCTTACCATAGGAACAACACTGGATATCGCGCCATTTTTGGCAATGGATTTGGTGACGAATACAGAAATATTCGCATTGCGAGCAAAATCCCCCGACCCTCCAATACCGTTCATCATTTTAGTACCACATACATGTGTTGAATTTACGTTTCCGTAAATATCAAATTCCAGTGCTGTGTTTATTGAAATGATGCCTAAGCGACGCACTATCTCTGGGTGATTTGAGATTTCTTGGGGGCGTAAAATCAGTTTGTCTCTGTATTTATCCAAGTTATTGAACACTTGGGCGTTACAACGCTCAGAAAGAATGATTGAACAGCCTGATGCAAAATTAAGTTTTCCCGCATCAATCAGATCAAAGGTTGAGTCCTGCAATACCTCAGAGTACATGGTGAGGTCTTTAAAATCAGACTCTAAAAGCCCCATCATTACCGCATTTGCAATATTGCCTATGCCGGCTTGAAGTGGGCCTAAATTAGAAGGTAAGCGTTCTTGCTCTACTTCTTGCTCAAAAAAGTTTACCAAGTGATGTGCAATGGCAGCGGTTTCCTCATCAGGATCGGTGACGGTGGAAAATGAGTCGCTTTGATTGGTAAAAACAATGCCCACAATTTTCGCCGGATCGATGGGTATTGCTGTGCTGCCGATACGATCATCTACTTTGGTTAATGGAATTGGTTGTCTAACGGGTCGGTACGATGGAATATAAATGTCATGCAAGCCTTCAAGTTTAGGGCTGTGCAGCATATTGATTTCAACAATGACTTGTTTAGCAAAAATAGAAAAACTTGCTGAGTTACCTACTGACGTTGTAGGCACTATGTGGCCTTCTTCAGTAATGGCAACAGCTTCAATGACGGCGATGTCTGGCATGGTCAATTGGTGATTGCGCAGTAGCTCAACCGTTTCTGATAAATGCTGATCAATAAACATGACTTCGCCATTGTTAATGGCTTTTCGTAGTGTGCTATCTACCTGAAAAGGCATGCGGCGAGCTAAAGCGCCAGACTCAGTAAGCAGTTTATCTAAGTCGTTACCTAATGATGCACCAGTCATTAGGTTGATTTTCATAGGATTATTTTTGACTCTTTCTGCCAAGGCTCTGGGCACCGCTTTTGCCTCTCCGGCGCGGGTGAAGCCACTCATACCGACGGTCATGCCATCTTTAATGAATTCACTGGCTTGCTCTGCTGACATTATTTTTTGGTGGAGTCCGGTGTGTCGAATTCGATCTAACTGCATGGTTAACTCTTTTTTAGTTTTGTTATTAGGTTGTAAAACTCACCTACGAGCAATGAAAGCGACGAGGTTAAAACAGGATCAGGCTGTGTTTTTTTATGAAGAATTTTACGATTTGCTTATTCTAAGCTTTTATTCGTGCATCGTAATTTAGACCTAAGTCTCATTTTATAAATCGAGTAAAATGTGCCACGGATAAAGGGTGGAGTAATTTAACACCCATTGAGGCAAAGAAATGTGACAAAAAAGAGGGGTAATGGCCTACCTATTTGGCAGGCCATTTTTAATTCAAAGGTTATTCGGCGGCGCTGTGTTTACGAGCGCGAACATCCGACTGGGCGCTGCGGTAAAATTTCCCTTGAGGTTTGGATTTGGCTTTGATGCCATCATCTGTTTCTTCGAAGCGCAGTAATAGAAAGTTAGCCACGCGCTGCTCGTCTAGGCGGTCTTGCTTGACTGCTTTGGCGATTGCGCAGCCGGGTTCACCTTGGTGTTGGCAATCACTAAAACGACAGTCTTCGGCCAGTGACAAAATGTCGGCAAAACTTTCGATTTTACCTCCCTTGTATTGAGCAACCTGTAATTCTCTTAAGCCGTTGGAATCCAGTAAAATGGCGCCTTTTGGAATGGGCTGTAATGTATTAGAGGTGCCGATTTTAGGCAGTGAAGTGCCATCATGTTGCATTAGTGTATTGATCAGCGAGGATTTCCCCGCACCTTGGGCACCTAACAAAGCAATCGTCTTGCCTTGTTTAAGCCAAGGAGATAAACAGTCCATGCTGTCTGGGTCTAGGGTGTTAACGGTTTCGACGATCAAAATAGGATCTAGGCGTTCTACTTGAGCGCGTTTTTCCTGTGTGTCTTCACAGGTATCCGCTTTAGTGAGTATCACCACGGCGTCGGCTTGTGCTTCATGGACTAGGCCAAGGTAACGCTTGATAAGTGGCAGATTAAAGTTTTCATCCAGAGCGCAAACGATAAACACCGTATCGATGTTTGCCGCGATATTATCGAACACAGACGCGCGATCTAAACGACGTATAAATAGATGATCTGCATCGGTAATAACCCAATCGCCCACTGTCATATCAGGCATTTCAGAGTGCTCTGATAAGCTAAATAGACCTGACTCATCAATGAGTTCGTAGGTGTTGTCTTGATGGGAGCAAATACGTGCAATGCGGTTAGATTCTAAGTCATCCAATGACAACTGTTGTTGAAAATAAGGCTGCCAGCCTAAATCCAATAAAGTGAACGTGGAGTCCATTGATATTACCCTATGCGTAAAACGCTATTATTTAAATAAGGAGCAAAACACCCTAGTCAGTTTAATCGAGCGATGTTAAAGACCTTCTTTTGGTCGCTCTGGTCTAAAAAGGGCCTAACAAAACACGCGTAATGTCCGAACGATGACATAACGACTTTTGCGAGATTAGCACAGAGAAGAGGAGGGACAAATCATTATATTGCTTCGTAAAACGCTTTTCTTCGAGAATCATTCCAAGCCGAAAAAAGGTCAGGAAATAAACGAAAAAAAACCACTGTTCAGCGCCCAAAATAGAGGTGAAAAATGGTTTTAATAAAATGCCTTCAAAGCATGGTCACGGCTTTGGTTGAAGGGCGCCTGTCAGGATTGATGTCTGACTTTATAATGGAGAGAGAGTTAACCCTGTTTAGGTACTTGTTGGGTGATGCAATGGATATTGCCGCCACCTAACAAAATCTCTCTGGCCGGCACACCAATTAATCGGTGCTGCGGAAAAGCAGCGGCAAGAATCTGCTGTGCTTGAGGGTCTGTTTTGGTGTCCAGCAATGGGAAAATCACACATTGATTACTGATCAAGAAATTGGCGTAAGACGCCGCCAAACGATCACCTGCTTGACGCTCCATGGTGTCGGTTTGCTGTATGCCTTGGCTTTCTGTCGCACTCATATACAGCGGACCAGGTAACGGCAGCTTAATGATCTCAATCGTCCGGCCTTTAGCATCGGTTGTTTCGCTTAATACCTTATAAGCGGCACGGCTAATGGCGTATTGCGGGTCGTTTTTGTCGTCACACCAAGTGAGCGCGACAACCCCAGGGCGGATTACGTGCAAAATATTGTCAATGTGGCCGTTGGTTTCGTCGTTAAATAAGCCGTCTTTTAACCAAATGACTTTTTCAATATTGACGTAATCGGCCAATAAGGCTTCGATGTCTTGTTTGCTCAAATCTGGATTACGACTTGGGTGTAACAAGCACTCTTCTGTGGTGTATAAGGTGCCTTCGCCATCACAATGGATGGAGCCACCTTCTAGAAACAGCGGCGCTTGGTAATAGTCGTCACCCGTAATGGTGGCCATGTTGATAGCCATGGCGTCGTCTAGGTCCCAAGGGGAATACAAACCATCGACGTCACCCCCCCACGCATTGAACTGCCAGCTTACTGCGCGGCGCTCGCCCTTATTATTGACCACGTATGTGGCACCAATATCACGCATCCAGCAATCGTTATAAGGCCGCTCAAGTACGCGAATGTCTTCATTAAGAGATTGGCGAGCGATGTCATAATGGCTGGCTAATACCACCACAGTGACGGCAGTAGATTGCGCGATAGCGGTGGCGACCGCCACAAAGGCTTGTTGAGCAGGTTTGCCGGATTCACGCCAATTGTCCCCTCGTATTGGCCAAGCAAGCCATACTTGCTCTTGTGGCTCGTGCTCGCCCGGCATACGAAAGCCATCGTGTTTTGGTGTGGTGTCCAGCTTAGTGCTCATAGTCAGTCCTTATGATTTGGCCGGTGTTGTGCCATCTAACGTTTGGATTGTCTCGTAATGAGTCGGTCGACGATCACGATACAAGCCCCATGCTTGACGTTGGAATTCCAAATGGTCTAAGTCGAATTCATGTACCAGCACGCCTTCGGTGGTGCGATCCGCTTCAGCGACTTTGGCACCGGTATCGTCGGTAATAAACGACGAGCCGTAGAAGGTCAGAGATAAATCACGATGTTGCGCCGTCTCAGTACCAATGCGATTAGAAGCAATCACAGGCGTTTGGTTGGCGGCCGCATGGCCTTGCATTACACGCTGCCAGTGAGGCTGGCTGTCTAAGTGTGGTTGGCTTGGTTCGCTGCCAATGGCGGTAGGGAAGAAGAGAATCTCAGCGCCTTTGAGTGCCATGCTGCGAGCGGTTTCTGGAAACCATTGGTCCCAACAAATGCCCACGCCGATTTTGGCATAACGTGTTTCCCACACTTTAAAGCCAGTATCGCCAGGGCTAAAGTAGTACTTTTCTAGGTAGCCATCGCTGTCTGGAATGTGCGTTTTGCGGTAGGTGCCCATTAGGCTACCGTCGGCATCGATCATGGCCACTGTGTTGTAACGTACGTTGCCGGCTTTTTCGAACCAGCTAAACGGTAAAACTACTTCAAGTTCTTTAGCCAGCGCCGAAAAACGTTTGAAGGTGCTGTTGTTTTCCAAGGTGGTGGCTAAGGCGTGAAAAGACTCGCTGATCTCGATGCAGAAGTAAGGGGTTTCGAACAATTCTTGCAGCAAAATAATTTGCGCGCCTTGTTCTGCGGCTTGTCTTACTAAGCGTTCTGCCGTGTCTAGGTTCTCTTCAATGTTCCAAGAACACGCCATTTGGGTGGCGGCAACCGTTACTTTTCTCATAGCATCTGTCTCTTTAGTCGATGATGTTAGTGGCTGACATCTAGTCGATGATGTGTGGTTAATTATCTATAGTCGATACGCCAGTAGGGCATGCTTTTGTGATGATAGTATAACAATACGCTAGTTGTACGCTGAATTGGGTTATGATGGAAATGTGATATTTTGTTTTCTATATGAGAGATTTCGATAACCTATGGATATAGACATTAGTCAGCTGCGTTTACTCGTGGTATTAGAGCGTGAGCGTAGCTTATCGCGAGCAGCCAAAGCCTTGCATTTGAGTCAGTCTGCAGCGAGTCATGTGTTGGCAAAGTTGCGTACGCGTTTTGATGACCCACTGTTTATTAAGACCAAAATTGGCATGGAACCCACTCCGACGGCGTTGGCGCTGATCCCAGATGTGCGCAAAGGGCTGAGCGCACTGGATTTGGCGTTTAATAAAGTGAAGCCTTTTAACCCGCGCACGGAAGCCAAAACCTTCTACATTGGCGCGGTCGATTATTTTGAGTTTTATGCTTTGCCGCAATTAGCCAGTCGTTTACAAGACGAAGCGCCTAATATTCGAATCGCCATTGATATATTGCCGGAAAATCTGCGCATGGATCGAGTAGAAGAAGGGCGCTTAGATCTGTTTTTAGGGGTAGACGACTTGCAGTCTGTGCCACGTTATTACCATCGCCAGCATTGGTTGACAGATCAATACGTGGGCATTGTGCGTGAAGGGCACCGCTTATCTGACCAGCTTAGCTTGCACGCTTTTTTGGCCACGCCACACATTCATTTGCCGTTGGTGAATTCGGGGGCAGACCCAATTGATCAATGGTTGTTGGATCAGCATCAATCAAGACAGATTTCGATGATAGTGCAGAGTTATGCCATTGGTGGCATGGTCACCGCAAAATCAGACAATATCATGTGTGTACCAGCGAACATTGCCAAAGAATTGACGACTATGTTGCCAGTGAAAACAGTGCAACTGCCAGAAGGCGTGCCGGAATTGTCTTTGAGTATTTTTTCCCATCAACTTTACGATAGCCAAGAAAGCATCCAGTGGTTGATCAAGAAGATCCAACAATGCGCGCCACAGTACCAAGTAGCATAGAAGAGCTAGATCGCGCCTTGTACCACCTTGGGGATATGGTTTTTTCCACCTGAATTTTGTAGTTTGTCATTATCTTTACTATGTCGTTTATACGTTGTTTTGCAGACGGGTATAGCCTCCTAATGCACCGCGACTCACTTAAGGAAAATTATCATGAAGACTTATGAACAATGGAAAGCGCAGGCCGCCTCTCTTTCTTTTCCACATCAGGCGTACATTAATGGTGAATTTGTTCCAGCGGTGAGTGGCGCTACCTTTGACTGCATCAATCCAACTACGGAAACGTTATTAGCCAAGGTCGCTAGTTGTGATTCTGCCGATGTAGATGTGGCCGTTGCGGCCGCTAAAAAAGCCTTTAAGAGCGGCGTGTGGTCAACCATGGCGCCGCGTAATCGCAAAAATATCATGCTCAAATGGGCGCAATTGATTGAAGAGCACAAAGACGAATTTGCACTGCTGGACACCTTAGACATGGGCAAATCCATTTCTGAAATGGTCGGCATTGATATTCCAGATTCCATTGATTGTTTCCGCTGGACGGCCGAAGGCATAGACAAATTGTACGGCGAAATCGCCCCAACTGGTGGTCCTAATCTTGCCTTAATTAGCCACGAGCCGATAGGTGTTATCGCTGCAATTACCCCGTGGAACTACCCACTGATGATGGCGTCTTGGAAAGTGGCACCAGCGCTTGCCGCGGGCAACAGTGTGATTTTGAAACCGTCTGAGAAATCCCCATTAAGTGTGTTACGTTTGGCCGAATTGGCAACCCAAGCCGGTGTGCCGGATGGTGTCTTTAACGTCTTACCAGGCTTTGGTCATACCGCTGGTAAAGCGCTTGCGTTGCATAATGATGTGCAGGTTATTGCTTTTACTGGCTCAAGCCGCGTGGCAGGCATGTTGATGGAATATTCCGGACAGTCGAATTTGAAGCGTGTATGGATTGAAGCCGGCGGCAAATCTCCGTGTTTGGTATTTGATGATTGTGAAGACATCACGACCGCCGCAAAAGGTGCCGCATCGTCAATTTTTACCAACCAAGGTGAAGTCTGTATCGCGTGCTCTCGCTTGTATGTACAAAGCGGCATTAAAGACGAATTTATGACGGCGCTGATTGAGGCGGCGAAAGGCTATGTGGCGGGTGATCCATTGAATCCTGCAACCAATATGGGGCCGATGGTAGACAAGACGCAGCTGGAAACGGTCACGCGTTTTATCAACAGTGCGCAAGCCGATGGCGCCACTCTGGTTCATGGTGGTGTGCCTGAATATCAAGAAGGCCAAGGCTTTTATGCGAAACCAACGATCTTTACCGATGCGAAAAACAGCATGGAGTTCGTTCGAGAAGAGATTTTTGGACCTGTGCTTGCGGTCGCTACTTTTGATACAGAGGAAGAAGGCATTGCCTTGGCGAACGATTCTAAATACGGTTTGGGGGCGGCCATTTGGACGAGCAATTTATCTCGTGCTCATCGAGTTAGTCGCCAGTTAGAAAGCGGCATGGTGTGGGTGAATACCTGGGGTGATGGTGACACCACTGTGCCATTTGGTGGTGTTAAGGCGTCTGGTAATGGTCGTGATAAGTCGCTTCATGCGATGGAAAAATACACCGAAATCAAAAACGTTTGGATTAGGCTATGAAACTGTGAAATAACAGAGCACTTGGATGTATTGTATGATGTTGACGACTCCTTTAAAAACGTATATTAAGGACTTGTAGATCTTTGCTCTAGTGCTATGAGAATAGGAATTGCTCGGTTAAGTCAAACAGCTTTACCGAGCTGTTTGACTTATTCTAAAATGCACTTATTAGGTCTAATTGAAATTATATTATGTACGCATAGTTAACACGATAACAGGTCGTAGTTGTTAGTGCTTATTATTGTTAGTATTATTCCTGAAGTTGAAAAGAAACCAAGCTTTGTGGTACATAAGCTATTGCCACTGAGTCATTTTAGTTCACTAAGGAAGGTGCGAATAAGTCAGCTATTCAACAGTTGTGGATATAAAATTCCTTTTATTTCCAATTAGATAAATCAAGTGATCTCTTATTGAGATGACTTGTTCGCATTATCCCTAAGCAAGATGATTTTCCTTTGTTTTATGGGGATTTAGTGTGAGCCTTTTGCCGTTCAAATCACTTAGCAAATTTGGATTCTACTTTATAAGGTTAATAGGTCAGAAATTATCCGCTAAATCTCCCAATTATATTATTACTCTCCTTGTGTAAGCTATCTATATAACTTGTTCTATTCTGCTATTAAACTTCATAAGACACCTTTCATTTTGTTTCTCATTCAATGTGGTTCTTGAAATCGACATATGAACTCGTTAAAAAAGTGCTTTCTTCCTTTATAAATTTTTCTAACGCAATGCTGACAAAAACAATGATTATGAGAAGCGTTCTTGTTATCATATGTGAAGATCGAAATCGCAATTCTATTGTTGCGTCAAATCGCACTTGGTTTAATTAGGGATTTGCAGTTCTTATATTTAATGATGAGGCGGGTTTTTTCTCTACTCCCCCTTACTTAACCTACTATGGCTGGATGATATTAATGAAGTTGATCGGTGTTTTTTTTCTTTCTCTGTTTTGTGTCCTGACAACAATGAAAGTCTGGGCGGCAGAAAGTGGCTCTCAAAATAGTGCGCAAAAAGACGAGCATGGCTTCAGCCAACAGATACAGGATCCTCGTTATACCAAACTACCGACTTACCTGATTGAAATGAAAGATGGTGTGTTAATCCCTTCAGAACTTGTTGTTCCTGCTAAAACAAAATTTCGTCTCGTGGTAAAAAATGAAGGCAGTAAGCCTGCGGAATTTGAAAGCAATCAATTGCGCCAAGAGAAAGTGTTGTTTATGGGGGCAAATACCAGTCTGGTCATTACGCCATTAGACGTAGGCACTTACGATTACTACGATGACTTTGCTCCAGCGGCGCGCGGTAAAATCACCGTTAAGGCGCAGGAGTAATCCACCATGGGACAAATTATTTTTGTTGTTTGTCGCGAAAGTGTCGAAGCACTTTTGGTCATTGGTATTCTTTACGCCTGGATGAATGGTCGACCTAACTCTAAACAAGGGAAACTTTGGTTGTTAGCTGGCATATTGGGCGGTTTTGCTCTTGCTGGATTGCTAACACTGACCTTGATTGGTGTGACCGATATTTTAGGCGGTGCCGGTCGCGATTGGTTCGAAATCGGGATGCTAACATTTGCCAGTGCATTGATTGTACAGATGGTCATGTGGATGCGAGCCCACGGGCGCACGATGAAAAAAGACCTAGAAGAAGGCTTAGAAGACAGCACTCAATCCTCCAATTGGTGGGGCGTGTTTTTCCTAGCGATGATCGCTGTGGGTCGAGAAGGCTCTGAAACCGTAATGTTCCTTTATGGATCATTGTTACAGCTTGATTCATTCGGCTCTTACGTGGACTTCTTTGTCGCCGCGGCCATTGGTTTGGCGCTGGCGATGGTGCTGTTCTTCTTGCTGCAAATTGGCGGCAAATACATTTCTTGGAAATGGTTCTTTCGAGTTACAGAAACCATGCTGTTGTTTTTGGGTTCGGCATTGTTTTTAACCGCGGCAGGAAAATTGCTCGGCGGTCCATTGGCCGCGACAGACTTGCCTGCTTGGATGTACAGCACAGTGTGGGATATGTCCGGTGTATTGAGTGACAGCTCTGTTTTTGGCGGTTTACTGGCTTCTCTTTTTGGTTATCGATCACAGCCCATTGGTTGGGATCTGGTCATGCTGGGTACTTACTGGGTGTTGGTGTTATTGATGCTTAAATGGCAACTGAATGGACGAATTCAACACGCACAAAGATTGAATGCTGCAGTAGAAGCGCACTAAGCAATGAATGATCGGGATTGCCTTAATTCGTTAGGGTAATCCCATGAGAGATTAAAAAAAAACACATTAGGAGTAAATAAAAGTGAGAATGATTCTAAATACCCTTATCGTAGGTGCTACGCTTAGTTTTTCTTTACCAAGTATGGCGACTGTTTCTCAGAGCGCACAGCGCGCCACCTTGAATACCTACGCGACTATTGCGACGGCGAATTACCAAGATACCGTTGAGGGTGCAAAAGCGCTTAAAGTAGCCATTGATGCCTTCGCGAAAAATCCAACATCGGTTACGCTTCAAGCGGCAAAAGACGCTTGGTTGGCTTCTCGCGAGAGCTACGGCACGACTGAAATTTTCCGTCTGTCTAATGGTCCTATCGATGCTGAAGATGGCTGGGTAGCTGAAGCTTACGGCGGTTTGGAAGGACAAATCAACGCGTGGCCGTTGGATGAAAACCTAATCGATTACACGGAAGATGCCAACTACAAACGCACCAGTGGCAATATCATTGATACAAAAGGTGTCTTTACTCCAGGCGGCGAAGACGCAGAGTCGGTTAATGTGGCCAAAATCACCCCTGAAGTGCTCACTGAATTAAACGAAAATGGTGGCGATGCCAACGTTGCGAGTGGTTACCACGCGATTGAATTTTTGTTGTGGGGACAAGACCAAGATTACAACAATATGATCGAAGATAAGATTACTCACGGTGCCATGACAGCCGGTCAGCGTCCATTGTCTGATTTCACCACAGATAAATTGAAGCAGCGTCGTCTAGACTACCTAAGAGCAGCAACAGACAAGTTGGTTTACGACCTAGCGAAAGTGTCTAGTGCGTGGAATACCAAAGTGATTGGTAATAGCGGCCTTTACCGTGCCGCTTTACTGGATCAATTGTCTGGCGCTAATCAAGACAAAAACCTTTCAACAGCGACATCACTAAAACAAATTTTCTCAGCAATGGGCGTGTTCTCAAAATCCGAATTGGCGAACGAACGTATCGCTGTTGCGGTATTAACGCCAAGTGAAGAAGACGAGCATTCTTGTTTCTCTGATAACACTCACCGTGATATTGCTTTGAACTACCAAGGCATTAAAAACGTCTTGCTAGGCGAGTACAAAGGCAAAAAAGTAGGTCCTGCTTTCTTTGATAACCTACCAAGCGAAGAGCAAGCTAAGATCAAGGCATTGATGACAGACATCGAAATGCGCATTGCTAAAATCAATACATTGGCAACGACGACCATGCATTTTGATTACCAGATTCACCCAGAAAACGAAGCCAGCGTACAAAACATTGTTACCTTGAAAAACGAACTTCGTCGCTTAGGTGATCAAATGGTAAATGTTGCTAAAACTTATGGCATTTCTTTGACGACGAACGATGTAACAGACGCTGAAGAAACTCAGATCTAAGTCGCCATTAATATCGTATTTTAAGCGCTAAATAAGTAATGAACTAACAGGAGCGCGTTGCCTTAATAAAATTCGTTAGGGCGGCGTGTCTCATTGTTTAATCTGTGCAAGTGAAGTAAATAGTGATCTATGAAAAGTAACGGTCGTTGCGTCGCGAAAAGAATTTTTCGAGGCGCTTTTGTGTTTCTGATATGGCCTAGTTTGGTTCACAGCGCTGCGATTGAAATGTCTAGTACGGCTCATAGTGAGTTGTTTACTAACTCAAAAGGCAATAAGCCTTTTTCGCAGCCGCGTAAAATGACGGACGCTGAATACGATCAGTTTATTCTTGGTCGCTCTTTTTTCTCTATTCCTTGGGTCGAAGCTCCCAGTGCGACGACAGCACGTGATGGCTTGGGTCCTCATTTCAATGCTAATACTTGTACCAGTTGCCATGTGGACAGCGGGGGCGCACCGACCCTCAGCAAAGACGGTCAGCCGTTGCGTTCTCTGGTCTTTAAGCTGACTCAACCGAGTAAACACGAGTTACGTTGGCAATTAAATAATATAGATGCCCCTGCCCATGACAGTGTTCCAGATCCTGTCTACGGGGTGCAAGTTGCCATTAATGGCAATGGTAAGGTAATGCCAGAAGCGCGCACTAGACTGCACATCGAGTCGGTGCCTTTTACCTATCCAGATGGACAAACGCTCACGTTATCTAGATTTGACCCTTACTTGGATCAACTGGCCTATGGTCCGTTAGCCGATGAAACGGTGATTTCTCTGCGTCAGCCACCTGCCTTAGTTGGTTTAGGATTACTTGAAGCGGTGCCTGAGAGTGAGATTTTGGCTTGGGCGGACCCAGATGACCACAATGGTGATGGCATCAGTGGACGGCCAAATTGGCTAAATCCACCAAAACAAACACAAAAAGTGCTAGGACGCTTTAATTGGAAGGCGTCGGAAGCTAGTATTGTCAACCAATCTGCCAATGCGGCGGCCCATGACCTTGGTTTGACGAACCCTGCGTACCCTCAAGAGTTGTGTCAGCCCGCGCAGTTAGATTGTCTCGCGGCGCCTCGTGGGCGGCAATCACCCCATGGTCTTTTGGATCTTCCTGAGTTTCGTTTGCAAGCCATTGCATCGTACATTCGTGGCCATAAAGTACCGCAGCCGGTCGCTTTGGATGCGCAAGCGCTGGAAGGACAAAAGGTGTTTCATGAGGCTGGTTGCGGTGGCTGTCACCGGTCAACGTTAACCACGGCAAAAGGGCAGATGTTCCACCCTTATAGTGATCTGCTGCTGCATGATATGGGCGCTGCGCTAAAAGATGGGCGGCCAGAGTTTTTGGCCAGCGAACGGGAGTATCGTACGGCACCGTTGTGGGGAATAGGAGGGCGCGTTCGCGCTGGCGAGCGTTTTTTGCATGATGCACGGGCGGCCACACCGGAAGAGGCCATTCTCTGGCATGGTGGGGAAGCACAAACCGCCAAATCGACATTTATTGAACTGGCTCGCGCTCAACGTGCGGCCTTGCTACATTTTCTGGAGCAACTATGAAAGCTTTTACTGGTCTGTCACTCATGCTAGTGCTGAGTGCGCCTGCGTTAAGTCAGGCGGCTGAACAAGACCCTTATGCGGTTATTTATGACACGGTTATTCAGGCAAACGCTAACCATGCAGTGACCTATTGCGGGGAGCTAAAACAAACCTTAGACACCCCGTCGCTTGACCAGCGTCATCAGGCTTTTACGCAACTGGCAGAAGGGTGGGGGCGTGTACAGGCGAGCTATATTCTGGGCGCTTACGACATGGCTGCGATGGATTACCCCTTGATGGTCGATTATTTCCATATGGGCAAAGAAGACATTCATGAAAGCCTTGGGCGTATCATGAAGAGTGATCTGGCGCCGCCTAAAGCCCTGTATAAAAACTCTTATAAAACCTTGGGTGCATTGGACGATGTGATGTTCAGTGGACCTTGGACAGAGCGTCGTAAAGCAATGGCGGAGGTCATTAGCTCGAACGTATGCAAACGATTGACTCAAGTACGTGATGGCTACCAAACGCATCGTGCCGACTTTCTTGCGGACCATGATAAAGCCTTGTCTTTATTGGTGAACGCAGAAATCGAGAATATTTATAAAACCCGCGATTGGCGTATTGCGCAAATCAGTGGTTTGACTAAGGATACGCTGGGTAAACCAAAACCAGAGCATCAGCAGTACCCTTATAGTAAAGCGTCTTGGGCCTTTATTGGGGCGATTTTAGAGACCAATAAACAGCTTCTCGCGGACGACCAGCAACCCAATGTGGCGACCATAGTCTATGCGAAACACGGTGAAGAAGGCTTGGCAGCGGTGCAAGAAGCGCTGAATGCTTCTTTGTTGGCGTATCAAGGAGCACCAGCGGAACACAACTACAACACCGGCGACATGATCCCTTTGTTCCAAGGTTTGTTGGATTTGCAAAAAGCCTTTTACCGCCAATTGGTTGGCAGTATTGGTGTGACGGCCACACTGATCGATGCAGATGGCGATTAGTTCACCGTTAGACGCTTTTTTACACGGCAGTGAACGGGTATTTTGGGGCTATTTATTAGTCAGCGCCGTCATTGCCTTGGTGTGGTACCTGAGACAGGGCAAGTCCTTGTCTTTGGTACACCTGAAGCGCTATTGGTGGAGTGCCGATGCGACACTGGATTATCGCTATTTCTTGATTAACTGGTTGATCAAGACACTGCTTATTTTACCGGTTTTGTTGTCGGGGCAGACAGTCGCGTTATGGACGATAAGCGCCTTTAATGCGGTGGCTGAGCCATTGTTTTTGCCTTGGTACTATCGCGATATTGTGCTGCTTTATACGCTGAGTCTGTTTGTTCTCGAAGATTTTAGCCGCTACGCCTTGCATCGCTGGATGCACAGCAACCCTTGGTTATGGAAGATTCATCAGGTTCATCATAGCGCTGAAGCGCTTAATCCGCTGACCTTTTATCGCTTGCATCCGCTGGAAAATATCCTCTTTGCATTGCGCCATGCGGTGGTCGCTGGAGCGGTGACAGGGGTGTTTATTTTTTGCTTCGGTGCGCGGGTAAACCTGTATACCGTACTGGGCGGCAACTTGTTTATTGTGAGTTTGTTTGCCTTCACAGGAAACCTGCGGCATAGCCATATTCGTTTAAGCTATGGACGTTGGTTAGAGCGCGTACTAATTTCGCCAGCGCAGCATCAGGTCCACCATCAAAGGCGCCATATGCGCCACAACTTTGGCAGTGCCTTGGCTATCTGGGATGGTTTGTTTGGCACGCTTAAAGTGTCTAAAGGCATCCCCGATGATGGCAGCTTTGGTTTAGGTTACGGTGAGAGGCAGTACTTTGACAGTGTTGGAAAACTCTTGGTGCAGCCATTTTTTAGAATTTATTCACGTATTCGACGGACATTAAAATGATCAAGATTTTTGCTTTTCTTTTTTCCGTATCACTGATTAGTAGCCAGGTCGAGGCAGCAGAAGGCCTCTCTGAAGCACAATTAGGGCAGGTGCTGTTTTTTGATCCTGTCTTCTCTGTGAACGGCACCATGTCATGTGCGACCTGTCATGTACCTGAGCAAGGTTTTATGGATTATCGTCTTAATCGTGGCTCGGGTTTTGTCTCGTTGGGGGATGATGGGCATGCTCTGGGATCCCGCAATACGCCGATGGCGGCTTACGCGAGCACCTCACCCGACTTTCATTTTGATGAAGCACTAAAAGAGTTCGTTGGAGGACAGTTTTGGGATGGCCGTGCCACTACCTTGGCTGATCAGGCGCTTGGGCCACCATTGAATCCTGTCGAGATGGGTTTGTCTAATGAGCAACAGATTGTTGAAAAACTTCAAAAAAACCCACTTTATCAAGCTACCTTTACGCGTCTTTATGGGGCGGATGTGTTTGCCAATAAACCGTTAAAAGAGGGCGCTGTAGCGCCAGCGTATGCGGCTTTTGGTAAGGCGCTTCAAGCCTTTGAAAGCACGGCTGCGTTTAGCAGTTACGACAGCAAATACGACCGTTTCTTGAAAGGGGAGTATCAGTTAACGGTATTGGAAGACTTAGGGCGAACGCTCTTTTTCTCTAACAATAACGTCAATTGCAACAGCTGCCATCGCTTAAAAGCAGAAGACAGCGAGAAAGAGCCTTTTACCAATCATCAATATCGCAATATTGGCGTGCCTGCTAACACGAATTTGTTGGCGTTAGGGCATTTGAAAGCGGATTTCATTGATCACGGTTTATTGGAAAATCCGGCTGTTACTGATCCAAAATACGACGGAAAATTTAAGAATCCATCGTTGCGGAATGTGGCCGTAACCGCCCCTTATATGCACAACGGCGTATTCAAAAATTTACGCACCGTGGTGGAATTCTACGATCATTATAATAATCCAAAGCGTTCGATTAATCCGGAAACCGGTAAGCCATGGCGCGCCCCAGAAGTGCCCGCTACGGTCGATAAAGAAGATCTAAAAGCGCATGCGTTAACTGAGCGTAAAATTGATGCCTTGGTTGCCTTTATGAAAACGCTAACGGATAAGAGTTATGAACCCCTGCTTAAGGCTCAAGAGCAAGCCGCAAAGAAATAAAGACTTTTCTGTCTAACCGCGCTGGCTGCGCAATTTATGCGGCCAGCGTTGTGTTTGTTAATTTCTGTCTCTGTCCATTTCATCTAAATGATTTAAAAACAGCGTAAAAATCTCAGATTGTGTCGAGGTATCAAGACGGGCATGAATGTTTTTTCTATGCACCTTTACGGTGCCTGCACTAATACCAAGGGCTTCTGCAATGGCTTTGGAAGAGTGACCGCGAAGAATCAAGCCAAGCACTTCCTGTTCGCGCTGCGTTAACACCCCACAAGCAAACGTTTTTAGCGCATATTTAATGGGTCCATGGGAAGGCACATAGTCTAAATAGTCACGAGATTGCGCTAACCAAAACTGTTTGATCAAGGCTTCGAGTAGTGGGAAAACGGCTTTTAGTTTGAGCATCTCCCCACGTTTTATCGGTCCCATGTGTCGCTTCCGGCCTAAAGAAATAGCACAGGTTGTATTGTCATCCAGCGAGATCGTGAGGTTTATTTCATCGATCAGATCAAATTTTTTATAACAGGTTTGGTAATACTCGGTGTCTTCAAAAGAATCCGGAGCCAGATCGGCTAAGCGGCTGATGTTTGGTGTTGTGCCTTGCTGAATACTGTTAAACAAAGGGTCGAGTATGTATGCCTGATTGATGTACATATTAAGGGTGGCGCTATGTTCTGAGCGGCTTTTAGGATGGATAATAATAGGCTTAAAAGATTTTTTGTAAGTCACCATAATAATAGTGTCGAAATAGCAAAGTCCACTTAGAAAATTTTCGACAACGCTTGGAAAGCTAGGGACGCGTAAATGATTAACTAAAATAGCTAGTTTTTTAAAGGTTTCTGGAGAGATTAATTCGGTCTTTGCTTTGTTTGCCATCATGACATGTTCTCCATCTGAGTTGTCAGCGTTAATTAAAGTATTTTTGTGATCACAAAAATACAATTTATCATCTTCTCTAAAAGACCACACTTATTATCTGATCTTAGAAACAAGTGAGTTATATGATGGTGGTTGTTTTGTTTTTTCCTCAAAAATAAAAGGCAAGTTGAGTTTTTATTCGGTTATTTTTTGTTTTTAATAAATATACGGCTCTGCAATAAATTGGTGCAGTAATTCGAGTGTTCCAGCAAATGCAACGCCTTCGCGGATGTCTGCAGCTATGGCTAATTGCAGTGATAATGCGTCTTTGTTTTTTATCGCTTGAAGTGCTTCTTGGTGTCGATCAATGATGTAATGCTCTTTTAGTTGGCTATTGGCAAGACGCAAGAAAGGCCCGAGCTGTAGCCATAAACTTTCGATCAATGGCAGGCTCACTTGGTGAGGATTGGCAGAGTAGAGTTGCCTATGAAAGGCTTGGTTATTCTGAATCGTGGCTTCGACATTCTTCATGTTTCGCGCATTATCAATCTCTGAGTCCAGTGTTTTCAGTTCTTCTAATATATCGTCATTAATATAAGGCAGTGCACGTGCTGCCGCATGTGACTCCAGTACGATCCGTGCGTCACAGAGTTCGTTGAATTTCATTGCGGTCATTTTTGGCACTAAAATGCGTCGATTTTCCCTGACTTCTAACGCACGTTCTGTGCTGAGTTTTTTTAACGCTTCTCGAATAGGCATAGGACTTACATTCAAAGCACCGGCTAACTCTCGAATCGTCAAGCTTCTACCAGGAAGAATTTGGCCACACATCACTGCATTACGTAATACCTCATATACCCACTCGGTGATAGTTACACAGTCTTTTCTGTCAGTTAAAGTAATATCTAAAGGTGAATGATTGTTCAATTAAATGTCCTTTTATAAAAAAATATAGAGTTGAAACGTCTTTCTCTTGCAAAAAAAACTCTGTCATTGTTTGATCACAACATGGACTAGGTTGTATTGATAATACGACATAAAAGAAAAATCAAAGACTATCGAAAATAAAGTTCAAACCTTTTGTGATCACAAAAGGTTTGAACCAAAGACTATCTTTAGCAACACAAATTATCACGAGAGTACTGGTTATGGCGGATCACGGAAAAAGTAATAAAGAATTCGATCTTTTTATCACAGATTTGAATGGCAATTTACGAGGTAAACGCATCCCAGCTTCGGGCTTAAAAGGTGCCTTAAAGAATGGTGTGAAACTTCCTCAGTCAGTTATTGGATTTGATAACTGGGGCGATGATGTTTTAGAGAATGGTTTAGTGTTTGAAACAGGTGACAGTGATGGTATTTGCTTACCAGTTAACACTAAGCCTATTCCTGTTCCGTGGTCTGAATCGCCGCGAGACCAAATTCTCGCAATGATGTATAACCCAGATGGAACGCCTTTCTTTCCTGATCCACGACAAATTTTGGCTAGAATTCTAGATCGTTTTAATGCGCTTGGCTATAAGCCTGTCGTTGCTACTGAACTCGAATTTTATTTGTTAGATGGGGAGTCCGAGGCGAAACAACGTCCAGAAGAACCTTTAATGACTGAGGGTAATGGTCGTCGTTTAACTGATACCGATTGTTACTCTATCGAAGAAATGGATGGGTTATCTAATTTTTTTGCTGATGTTCGTCAGGCTTGTGAAGTACAAGGAATTCCAGCAGATACTATTATTTCTGAATTAGGTCCTGGCCAGTTTGAAATTAACATGAAACATGTAGATGATGCCTTGCTGGCAGCAGATCATGCCAATATGTTTAAACGATTGGTTAAAGGTGTAGCGAGGAAGTATGAATATGGTGCGACTTTTATGGCAAAGCCATACGAACAAAAAAGTGGTAATGGTTTCCATGTGCACTTTAGCTTGCTCGATAAAGACGGCGTAAATGTCTTTGATAATGGTGGTGAAGAGGGTACGCCTTTATTGAAGCATGCTGTTGGTGGTTTGTTGGCAAACATGGCAGACAGTATGTTGGTCTTGGCGCCACACCTTAACTCTTACCGCCGCTTTCAGAATGGAGCTTTTGCACCAACATTTGCAAGCTGGGGTTATGAGAATCGTACAGTAGCTGTACGTATTCCTGAAAGCCCTAATGAAGCGCGTCGTATTGAACATCGTGTAGCGGGGGCTGATGCGAACCCTTATTTAGTGTTAGCGGTGGTTCTGGGGGCTGCATTGGAGGGTATTGAACGTAAGATTGAACCTCCAAAAGCTATTCAAGGAGATGCTTACTCAGTCAGTGATGATTTTCCAGTACTGCCTAATCGTTGGGAGGCAGCAACGGAAGTATTTAAAGAAAGCCGCTTTATGCGTGACTATTTAGGTGAGCCTTTCGTTAAAGTATTTAGTGCAGTGAAGTTGCAAGAGCAAGACAGAATTTATGGAAGAATCTCTGATGTCGAATATGAAGCGTATTTATAAGTACTAAAAAATAGTTAGTCTTTTAATCAGAACTAAATTGAAACAATAAAAGTGCCCCTATGAGGGTATGAATAAAGTAACCACAAAAGAAAGTAAAAAGAAACATGAACTCTATATCCAAGAGGAACATATAATGAAATTAAGTCATGCTTGTGTATCTGTCATCTGCGCCGCAGCCATTTCTGGTAGTGTGTCTGCGGAAGATAAAGTGCTAAATATTTATAACTGGTCTGATTACATTAGTCCGGGTGCTGTTAAAAAATTTGAAAAAGAAACTGGCATCAAAGTGAATTATGATGTGTATGATAGCAACGAAGCATTAGAGGCAAAACTGATGGCTGGTTCATCTGGCTATGATTTAGTTTTTCCATCTAACTCTTTTTTTGAGCGACAAGTTAAGGTAGGGGTTTATCAAGAAATTGATAAAAGTAAATTATCTAATTATCACAACATTGATCAGTCGCTTACTGATAAAATAAAAAACCAAGATATAGGTAATAAGCACAATGTACCTTACACTTGGGGAACGGTGGGTATCGGCTATAACGTTGACATGGTTAAAAAACGATTAGGGCCAAATTTTAAATTAGACTCTTTAGATGTGCTGTTTAAGCCGGAGGTGGCTGCAAAACTACAAGATTGCGGTATTGCTGTTCTGGATTCACCTTCAGAAGTAATGTCGATTGTGAACAACTATATTGGTGAAGATCCTAATTCTGAAAGTCTGAGTGACCTAAAAGCCAGCGCCAAAGTGCTTGCTTCAGCTCGTCCTTATTACAAATATTTTCACTCTAGTAAATATATTTCTGATTTAGCCAATGGTGATATTTGTGTCGCGTTAGGATACAACGGAGATATATTGCAAGCAAAAGCTCGAGCCAAAGAAGCGGGCCAAGGTGTTAACATTGCTTATTCTATTCCCAAAGAGGGAACTGTTATGTGGTTTGACTTAATGGCCATTCCTAAAGATGCTCCTCACCCTAAAGCAGCAATGAAATACATCAACTATATTTTACGTGGTGATGTGGCCGCATCGTTATCTAACTATATTTTCTATGCAGTTCCAAATACAGCAGCAATGCCGATGTTAGATGCTGATGTATCTGAAAATAAAGGAATTTATCCAACACAGGCAGTTAAAGATAAACTTTTTATTCAAGTGGCACATACGTCTAAATTTGACCGTTCTTTGACAAGAACTTGGTCAAATATTAAAACTGGCCGCTAGGTATTAATTTCACTAATATTCTAGTGAGTCTATTTCTTTAATTTAGGTAATAGCCCTGTTTTGTTTCGGTGAATTATTTTAGAACCGTAATTTTATATAAACAGGGTTGTTATCACTGTGATGTATTTATAAAAGGGTAGGTTAGTGTATGTCTACGTCTTCAATATTGGCTCAGCCAAAAACGATTGCTGTTTCTTCTTGGCGTGAAGAAGGTGCGAAACCTTTTGTTCAGATCAACCAATTGACTAAAAATTTCGGTGAATTTTCAGCTGTTAATTCGGTGTCATTAGATATCTATAAAAATGAATTATTTTGCTTGCTGGGTGGGTCAGGCTCAGGGAAAAGTACATTGCTACGCATGTTGGCTGGATTTGAGAAACCTACAAGTGGCCAAATTCTGATAGATGGTGTAGACATGGCGAATATTCAACCATGGGAACGTCCTGTTAATATGATGTTTCAATCTTATGCCTTATTCCCGCATTTAACAGTAGAGGCTAATGTAGCTTTTGGTTTGCGCAGGGAAGGGCTTAAGTCCAGTGACGTGAAAAAACGCGTTGTTGATATGCTAGACATGGTTCAGATGGGGCATTTAGCAAAACGTAAGCCGCATATGCTTTCCGGTGGTCAGCGGCAACGTGTTGCACTAGCTCGATCCTTGGTGAAGCGTCCCAAGTTATTGTTATTAGATGAGCCACTTGGAGCATTGGATAAGAAGCTTCGTGAAGAAACTCAATTTGAGTTGATTAATATCCAAGATGAACTTGGTGTTACCTTTGTCGTGGTGACCCATGACCAAGAAGAGGCAATGACGCTAGCGACACGAATAGGGGTTATGGATCAGGGAATTATTGCGCAAATAGCTGAACCACATCAGATGTATGAATACCCCAATAGTCGTTTTGTTGCTGAGTTTATTGGTAACGTAAATTTGTTTGAAGGCACTGTTATGGGGGATGAAAGAGATAGTGTGACGATTCATTGTCCAGATTCAAATAGTATGATTCAAGCGAATCACGGTATCAGTTGTGCGCCCAATCAAACAGTTTATGTGGCTATACGACCGGAAAAGATACGTATTTCCCGTGAAAAGCCAGGCACTGATATAAATACTTCTTATGGTGTTATTTCTGAAGTCGCTTATATGGGTAGTCAGTCTATTTTTAAAGTGCGCTTAACGAGTGGGAAAGAAATTCGAGTAACACAACCCAATTTTGCGCGGGATATGGGAGATCGCTTAACGTGGGAAGAAGCCGTCTATCTTTCATGGGATGCAGATAGCAGCGTGGTATTAATATCATGAGTGATTTTACTCCTCCTCAAGGGCTCCCTAGTAAAGGAAAACCCTCTCGATTAGTACGTTTATGGACTCGTTTGAGAACCATAAATATGGGCCGCAGTGCGGTGATTACGATTCCTTCCTTGTGGTTGGGTATTTTTTTCTTTATACCATTTTTGGTGGTGTTTAAGATTTCATTGTCTGAATCGGCGATTGCAATTCCGCCTTATACGGCTATGTTTGCTTGGAACCCTGAAGACGCGTATTTAACGATCAAAGCCTCTTTCAGTAATTATTTATTTTTGTTCCAAAATGATTTTTATCTAGATGCCTATTTAAGCTCTATTCGTATTGCAGCTGTGTCTACTTTCTTTACTTTAATCATAGGCTTTCCAATAGCCTATATGATTGCTCGTAGTAAACCGACGATGAGAACGTTACTTCTTTCTTTGGTGATTTTACCATTTTGGACATCATTTCTATTACGTGTTTACGCTTGGATTGCTTTACTTAAGAAAAATGGTGTAATTAACGAATTTCTGATGAGCTCAGGTTTGATCGATCATCCATTGATCATGCTCCAAACGAATTTTTCAGTCTACTTAGGGATTGTATATACTTATCTCCCTTTTATGATTCTTCCGCTTTACACAACTCTCGAGAAAATGGATATAACCTTGTTAGAAGCGTCAGAAGATTTAGGCGCGAAGCCGTATCAAACTTTCTTTCTCGTGACTTTGCCTTTGGCAGTACCAGGCATTGTGGCGGGCTGTTTACTTGTTTTTATTCCAGCAGTAGGGGAGTTTGTTATCCCTTCTTTATTAGGTGGATCTAATACTCTTATGATAGGTCGAGTTCTTTGGGATGAATTTTTCCTAAATCGTGATTGGCCTATGGCCTCTGCGGTGGCGATTGTTATGTTAGTTCTCTTGGTTGGTCCAATTATGTTCATGCGCAGTCGAAGTAAGCGGGAGGAAGTGTAATGGAACGACGTTCTTGGTTTTTAAAGAGCTCTGCTCTATTTGGTTTTATCTTTTTATATGCGCCAATTATTTCTTTAATAATATACAGTTTTAATGCTTCTAAGCTGGTGACGGTATGGGGTGGTTGGTCATTAAAGTGGTATAGCTCATTGTTTCAAAACGATGAAATTATGACTGCGGCAGTGTTAAGTTTTAAAATTGCTACTATCAGTGCTACATTAGCCGCTATTCTTGGAACGATGGCGGGTTTTGTATTAAGCCGTATGGGGTCGTTTCGCGGTAAAACTATGTTGGGTGGTTGGGTAACTGCACCCTTAGTGATGCCTGATGTGATTACTGGCTTATCTTTGCTTTTATTATTTGTAGCAATGGAAAGTATATTTGGTTGGCCAGCAGGTCGTGGTGAAGTCACCATTATTATTGCACACACGACATTTTGTCTCGCGTATGTGGCTGTCGTTGTACAATCAAGGCTATCGTCTATGGATGAAACTCTTGAAGAGGCTGCGATGGATTTAGGTGCTAAACCAGGAGTTCTGTTCTTTTTGATTACCCTGCCGCTAATTGCACCGGCAATTATCTCTGGTTGGCTACTGTCTTTTACCTTATCGTTAGACGATTTGGTTATTGCTAGTTTCGTATCAGGGCCAGGTAATAGCACGTTACCGATGGTAATATTCTCTAAAGTACGCTTAGGGGTAACACCAGAGGTTAATGCACTTGCGACGTTAATGATTCTGGCAGTATCTGTTGCTGTTATTGCTGCTATTGTGATTATGCGTAGGCAAACAAAATTTCAATCTCCATAACGAATAGTGTGTAAAAATAAGCTGTCTCTAAAGATAGCTGGTATTTTTAAGGGAAGTTTTATGAAAATAGGTATTCCTGCTACGTCAGGCTATCACCACCTAGACAGGCTTAAATGACTATCTATCACTTTTTTCAATTCGTTATTGGCGTAAAACGAGAAGCTGATCTAGGGTTATGTGTAGACAGAGAGCAAGGGATTGTTCAAGCCTTCAGGATGATCTCCGCGCGGCAAGGATGCCGTAAAGGTAAGCGTCAGACCATCACCACCTAGATAGGCTTAAATGACTATATATCCCTTTTTTCAATTTGTTATTGGTGTAATGGTCTAATGGTTTTGGAAGATATTACAGTGTGGGTTTTAGCCGACGTGTATGGACTCATCCTCGTTTGCAAGTAATTTATTTGATTACATGAAGGTGCAACTGCCTACGTATATTCGATCTTTATATGACATCATTATGTCTGACCTTAATGGGCTATTCGCGTGCTGCGGATATGCCTCCCAACTGCCTTCGTTATCGGTTATCTGATTTTTTAGAGTGCAGTGGCGTTTGAAAAAGCTTTAAACTGTCCATCGGACAGTCATAGTCGATGGCGTAATAGTTTTCGTAGTTCTCTAAAAATCTCAAGTTGGCTGTGTTTCTGATGCTGAAGTATATCCACATTAGCCAACCACCCCATGTCTTCAAACTCAATGGCAAGTTTGACTAAAGTGCCTTTTTGTACCTCCTCGATAGCAACATGGTTTGGTAATAAGCACCAACCATGTCCCTGCACCGCAAGTTCAAGCAACACATAATAGTTATCTGCATACCAAATATCAGGGCTTATTTTTAATTGAAAGCTGCTGGTTTGCGTGGTGCGAGAGCGAAGTAGTAGCTGTCTGTGCAAGCGTAAAGCATCAATGCTTTTACAAATTTGCTCTGCTAAAGGGTTGGATTTACCTACGTATAAATCGAATTTTACGGAGCCAAGGTATTCATAATCTAAATCGCTAGGGATCTTGAGTTCACTAAAAATAATACCTGTTATCACTTTCTCATGTCTTAGCATGTCAATTATGTCCAGACTTGATGCGCTTAAAAATTCCAGAGATACATGCGGATACGTTTTTTGTAGTTCGGCTGCAGCATTGGTGATTATTTTAAGTGGAATTCCTTCGTCAAGGGCAATGGTGATTTCGCTTGGCGTGTGGTCATTTAATGCCAGTGCTGAATTGCTCAAACGCTGATGTTGGTTAAGTAGTGCTATGGCTTGCGGCAGTAATTTTTTGCCGGCGTCGGTTAGCTGCGGATAACGCCCAGAACGTTCAAATAAGGTGGCGTTACAGTCTATTTCTAAATTAATGACGTGCTGACTGACAACGGATTGCGCTCTACCTAGATGCCTAGCCGCGGCAGAGAAGGAGCCATTTTCGGCCGTGGTGACAAATGCTTGAAGTTGTTCGACACTAAACATATCGTTTTTCCGGATACTATATAATTGTTTAATAACTTAATAATGGATGAAAATGTGGGCTTAGTCACTAAATACAGGTACCAACTTTTCATGAAAACAATAGAGCGGATTGTTCAAGCCATTCTTTTTGAGGCCTTAGCACTCGCTATTGCCATCCCATTAATGGTGATCATGGGTGGAGTCGACGCGGCGAAAATGACAGTGCTAGATATTGGTCTATCGTTATTTGCGATGCTTTGGAATTATATTTATAACGTAATCTTCGATAAGTTGATGGGCTTTGATCGATTAGAAAGAAGATTAGAGGTTCGTGTCATTCATACCGCTGGGTTTGAGCTAGGGATGCTACTAGTGACTCTGCCATTAATGGCGTGGTATTTGGGTATTACTTGGTTAGCAGCTGCAATGTTAGAGGCGGGATTTTTAATATTTATATTTGTATATACCATCGTATTTAATTGGTTATACGACCGCTACCAGCCTTATCAGAAGTTGTGCGGCAAGCGGCTTAATGAAGCGTAAAGCGACAAACGCCTCGGATCAGAGGCGAGATAGAGTCAAATGATTCTTAGGCCTTAAGAAATTGAGCAATCCAAGTCATGAGTTGAGTGTTCTGGATGCTTTCTTCTTTTATCGTGTGGCGCGCTTTATTTGCCACTTCTGTTGATAGTGTTACATCTGCATACAGTTCAACCAATTCACTTTCATAGTCTTTTGAGAACTCTGGGTGTCCCTGAAAAGTCAGAATGCGATCTTGATAGATAAACCCAGCAAATTCACAGAAATCCGATGTCAGAAAGACGTCCAATTTTTCAGGCTTTTCTATCACTTGGTCTTGATGAAAAGCGCAGAAGGCAATGTCTGTTGCATCTGGAAGGGTGGGAATCTTGCCTAGGTTTTGGTAATGATGAACGCCAACACCCCAACCTGCAGGCGACTTTGTGACTGTGCCACCGAGTGCGCGAGCAATGATTTGGTGACCAAAACAAATGCCAACTAATGTTTGTTGCGTGCTGTCTATTTCTCGAATAAAGTCACATAAGCGCAAGATCCAAGGTTCGTCATCGTAAGAATTGAACTTAGAACCTGTTATTAACCAGCCATCGCAAGACGCGCTGTTTTGTGGAAATTCATTTAAACGTACATCATATATTTCAAACTCTAATGCCGGTTCGATGCTCGTCAGCTGTCGAGCGAACATGTCAGCATAGGATGGATAATTTGCTTGAAGCACATCGGGTGTTATACCCGCTGCAAGAATACCAATTTTCATATGATTAAGTCCTAAAAAAAGGGATAAGACAATAGTCTATTGACGTTAGCTAAGTATGGATTCTAACTGGGTGCATTTTGGTTTTCCCCATTCGGTCAGGTGTAGAAACCAAATGAGGCGCTTTCTAATTTATTATATATAGACTTCGTATTCTACATTGGAAATACGACCATGGGTCTTTTCTTTTCTGATTGATTAAGAATCGTTAAATGCCTAATTTATCGCGCATATTGTAGTAGACGGCTCCAACCGCAGTGTAAGGAATACGTAACATGCGTCCACCCGGAAATTGGTACTGAGGCATGCTTGCGAAGACATCAAAGCGCTCTGTTTCGCCATCAATTGCATCCGAGAGGATTTCACCCATAAGGTGTGAGTTTGTCACCCCATGACCAGAATAGCCTTGAGCATAGTAAAGGTTGTCACCAATCTTACCGACTTGCGGCATGCGCATCATGGTTAGCAAGAAGTTTCCTGTCCAAGCATAATCCACTTTAACGCCTTTTAAAGAAGGAAATGTTTTCAGCATTTTGGGTGTAATGATGGATTCAATTTTACCAGGTTCACGAGCGCCGTATGTGGTGCCGCCGCCGTAAATTAAGCGGCCATCGCCGGATAAACGGTAGTAATCAAGTAAATAGTTGCAGTCTTCTACGCATCGATCCGTAGGCAGTAGCTGTTTTTGAACTTCTGCTGACAGCGGCTCAGTGGTAATCACTTGCGTGCCACAGGGCATGGCTTTTTTCTCAATATCAGGCAAAAGCCCAAAGAGGTAAGCGTTACCGGCCACGACTATGGTGTCGGCAATCACAGTGCCTTGTTTAGTGACAACTTTGCCCGGTTTGCCGTGTTCAAGACGAACCACTTCAGAGTCTTCGAATATTTCTCCGCCTAAGGCTTCAAAGGCCTGTGCTTGTCCGAGGACTAAGTTCAATGGTTGGATATGACCGCCTTTACGGTCCAGTAGGCCGCCCACATAGCGCTCACTACCAATGTGATCTTGGATAGAAGAAGCGGTTAGTAGCTCAAGTTCGTTGTGTCCATGGGCTTCCCATAGGGCTTTTTTCGCTTTTAATTCTTCAAATTGTTTGTTGTTACAAGCAGCAAATACATTGCCATGCTTAAGGTCGCAATCGATAGCGTATTTTTCGATGCGATGGCGAATCAATTCAGAACCTGCAAACGCCATTTTGGCCATTTTCTTGCCGATCACGTCACCATAATTGCTGGTAATGTAATCAATGTCGCGGTTAAAGCTGTTAACGATTTGACCGCCGTTACGGCCAGATGCGCCAAAGCCGATACGCGATCCTTCTAGCACAATGACTTTTTTGCCTTTTTCAGCAAGGCTCAATGCCGTTGAAATACCAGTAAAACCCGCACCGACAACACAGACATCGCAACGACGTTCGCCATTGAGTTGCGGACGAATGACCTTATCATTGGCAGACGCAGCATAGTACGAATTTGCATGAGTAGGGGGTGACATAAATAACCTCTCCTAATTCGCGTAGACAGTGGTGTCGATACGCTAATAATGTGACATACATAAAAGCAGCTTCCTGCTTTTTTCATTTTATTCACCAGCTTTACTGGGTGTTAATTATCATGACGGTAAATTAACTGAGAGCGTGGTGTAAACACTATATCCCCGAGGTGGTATATGGCTTGTTTGGGTTCATAAATATACGTAATACAAGAAAGAGACAGTGGGTTTTGTTTTAAACGCGCTTCAGAAAATGGCGTTCTCAATAGCCTTAATTGAAGCAGAATTAGTGGTTTTATCAGCAGATATTGGTTTGAATTTAACCATGAAGGATATGGATACGCGATTTCATTTTGTCTATGACGATCAAAGCCCCTCCTGAAATGACCTATTATCGATATATTATATTAAAGCATCGCGCATTTTTATTGTGTTTATCTTGGATGCTAAAGCTGAATGATTTTATTCGTGACGCTGATGCGAAGAAGCAGCCCCTGATTGGCATTTGTTTTGGGCACCAAATCATTGCGGATGCATTGGGTGGTGAAGTGGCTCGTTTTGATGGGGGGTGGGGTGTTGGCATTCATCGTTATCAACACATTGGGGAGGACAGTGCTGTACCTGCTAATGTAGCCTCTTTTGCGATTTGTGCTATGCATCAATATCAAGTGACGGTAAAGCCAGAGAGAGCTCGGGTGTTCGCCCAATCTGATTTTTGTGAAAATGCTGGGCTTCTTTATGATAACCATATTTTAACCCTGCAGGGTCACCCAGAGTTTAGTAAAGCTTATGAAGTGGCTCTAATTGAATCTCATAAATCCAATCCGGTTCCAGCCGATATTTCGGAGCAAGGTTTAGTAAGTGTAGACAAAGAGACTCTGGATTCGTCCGATGTTATGAAATGGATTACTGATTTCATCACGGCCGCGCACCAAGTACGAACCGCTTAATCTGCGGGTAAATCATTTTGTCATTAAAGCCCTTTTATATGAAGGGCTTTTTATTGTCTTGTATTTATCACCTTGTACTTTTAGCACCTTGTCTTTTAGCACCTTGTCTTTTAGCACCTTGTCTTTTAGCACCTTGTCTTTTAGCACCTTGTCTTTTAGCACCTTGTCTTTTAGTACCTTGTCTTTTAGTACCTTGTCTTTTAGTACCTTCAAGTTGTCACCGCTGTTATTTCCCTTCTGTTTGGTGTTTTGATTGCTTGGTTAGATGGTTTACAAGGAAACGATCACATTATTTGCGTCTTTACATATCCCAGACGGAAATGATTACTTGATTGGATTGTAAGTTTTTCTTATTTGGCTTTGAAAAAAAGTTATAAAAAATACTATAAATTATAAAAAGTCTATATTAATCAATTTCTTAAGTTTTTATTTTAGAGTTGGCACAGCCTTCGCAATAGAGATAGGGAACACAATGTAAACGAGAAAAATAACGTAGGGAGAATATTATGCTGTTCTGGACAGTCATGTTTTTAATCATCGCATTAATAGCGGGTGTACTGGGTTTTACTGGTGTTGCAGGCGCAGCGGCAGGGATCGCTAAAATTATTTTTTTCATTTTCATTGTTTTACTGCTTATTTCTTTGGTCTCAAATGCCATTCGTGGCAAATCACCGAGAAAGTAATCTAAACTAAACGGAGGTTATTTTAATGAATATTAAACGTGTACTACTACAAAGTGCTTTAGTCATGGTTGTTGCGGGTTCTTTAGCAGCATGTAGCGATGATTCGACGGACAGTACTGGTAAGAAAGTAGATGATGCTATGTCTAAAACTGGTACGAAAGTTGAGCAAACAATGGATAAAGCGGGCGATGCAATGGATGATGCCGGCGATAAGATTTCCAATAAAGCATCCGATGCCAGTGATGCAATGTCAGACACGGCAACTGATGCTGGAAATGCCATTGAAGATGCATGTGAGAAAGCAAAAGAAGGTGTTAACGCAGACGACACTGATTGCTAGTCGTTTGATAGATCCATCCTGCTCAGAAAGATTGAGCAGGATGGATGATGTTTTGGTTAGGCAATAATGGTTTTAAAATTTGAGTGATGTTTTAGTAGGATGATTAGGAGACATGACTGTGTTTCAGCCGCGGTATTATTTCTATCTAACAGTGGTACTCGCATTAATGGCGACATTCACTTCTAATGTCTATTTCAAGCTGGCGTTGGGGTGGTTTGCGCTGTCCTATTTTGCTGTTAGTTTGGCCTATTTACTTAATAACCCGACGATTTTTCGAAAGCGATCAGATGGTACTGTGCCTTTTTATATACGCTGGATTTTTCTGCCCTTTCTTTGGGTCACGCAGCTGTATAACACATGGCAACGACGTCATGATTCTGTGCCAGCATTGCAAAAAATAGACGAAGGTCTTTACCTTGCCCGTCGTTTATTTCCTTCTGATATACACGATCTAAAAAGCGAAAACATTGGCGCTATTCTTGATGTTACGGCTGAATTCACTTCACTGAATTGGACCTCGACTCAACAAAATGTCGACTATTTGAATGTCCCTATTCTTGATCATTCATTCCCTTCTAATATACAAATTTATAAAGCATTAAATTGGATTCATACGCACCGCAAAACAGGTCGCTCTGTGGTGATTCATTGTGCGCTAGGTCGAGGGCGATCGGTGTTCATGATGGCCGCGTATATGTTAAGTCAAAATGCGAAAGCAACACCTGATGAAGTGATGCAAAAGATACATGCCATCCGTCAAACCGCCCGTCTAAATAAACGCCAATTTAAAGCCTTAAAGCGAGTGTATGAAAATGCGTTATTAACCGTACGAAACACGGCTTGGCTAATTGCTAATCCGGTTGCGGGGAAACGCAAGTGGGACGATGAAAAGGCCTATATTCTCCGCTATCTTGCTCCTTATTATGATGTGACGGTAACAATGACGTCACCTGATGAAAATGGCACAGCCTGCGCAAAAAAGGCGCTTAAGGCCTCTCCAGATCTAGTCATTGCGTGCGGTGGTGATGGCACGGTTACTGAGGTAGCAACGGCCTTAATAGGAACTGATATTAAGCTAGGTATTATTCCATTTGGGACGGCCAACTCTTTAAGTCATGTGTTATTTGGTTCCTCATCTAAAATCGCTCCAATTGAAACGGCCTGTATCAACTTGATTGAAGGCTGCGAACAAAAAATCGACACAGCACAATGCAATGATGAAACGATGTTGTTAATGATAGGAGTTGGCTTTGAACAACAGATGATTGAAAAGGCTGATCGTGAAAAGAAAAACTCCAGTGGACAAATAGCCTATTTACAAGGGTTGCGAGATGCGATCAGTCAAAATGAAGTATATGAATTTAGCGTAACGCTAGATGATGACGTCGCTTTTGTTGTTAAAACGCCGAGCTTAACGGTCGCGAATGCCGCGCCTATAACGACCTTGCTAGCACAAGGCAGTGGAATACCAAATATTACTGATGGAGAGCTAGATCTGACTTGGCTGGACCCTGACCGTATTCAAGTTTTGAATCTAGCTGAGTTGGCTTTACTGGGGTTAGGGAGTGACCATCGTGAGAATATGTCTGACGGTACGACTAACAATACTACTTCAGGTATTTTTCACCGATCGGCGCGCAAAGTAAGGGTAGATATTAGTAGTGTGGGTAGATACGTGATTGATGGTGAAGTAAGAGAGGCCGATACCCTTGATATTATGCTTAAGCCTAAATCGCTTAATGTCATTGTGCCAGAATCCGCTCTAAATAATGCTTTAGAAGAAGACGCTGGCACAATGGAGGCAGAAAGGCTTGATGATTAATCAGTGGTATTGTCGTATTTGTCCAGTTTGTTGTAGAGCGTTTTAACACTAATACCCAATTGTTGTGCTGTGTCTGTTTTATTGCCAGCGTTTTCTTTTAGGGTTTCTGTGATCGCTATTTTTTCGATGTCATCAAGGCGCATACCAACAGGTACTTTGTTCTGATCATTGCCTTGTAACTCATCGCCGAGACTATTGATGATCAAGTGTTCGGGCTCTATGACTTCATTGGCAAGTATGTAGGCGCGCTCAATTGTGTGTTTTAGTTCACGAACATTGCCGGGCCAAGAATAGGTTTGGATTTTTTCTAGGCTGCTTTTCGATAGACTTTTCTGGGTTTTATCTTCTGCATTTCGGTAGGCCAAGAAATGCTGCGCTAAGCCGTAAGCATCGCCATCTCTATCTCGCAATGGTGGTACCGTAATTGGAAATTGAGCGAGGCGAAAATATAAATCTTCTCGAAAAGTTTCCTCTTTAATTGCGTCACCTAGAGAACGGTTAGTGGCAGCAATAATACGCGCGTCAGCTATTTTAACCGTTTGTCCGCCGACAGGTTTGTACTCACCACTTTCTAGCACACGGAGGAGTTTTACTTGATGTTCATAAGGCATTTCGGTGATTTCATCAAGAAACAAGGTGCCTCCTTTGGCTTGTTCAAAAACACCGTCATGGTCTTTGTAAGCACCGGTGAAGGAGCCTTTTACATGTCCGAACAGCTCACTGTCGATAAGCTCAGGGCTTAATGCTCCACAGTTTATCGCAATGAAAGGGGCTTCGGAGCGATCACTAAAAATATGCAGTGTATTGGCAACCAGCTCTTTGCCTGAACCACTTTCGCCAATAATAAAGGCGTTGGTGTTGGTCGCGGCAACTTTACGGATAGTTCGATAGAGAGAGTGCATCGCCACCGATGAGCCGACTAAATGGCCAAATTGATCCAGATGGCTAGTATTGTTTGATGATAATGACTTTATGTCGCTGAGCTCTAAAAAAGCCTCCTCTAAAGAGGATTCGATTAATGCATTATTAAAGGGCGCACGATAATGAAACCCCGCTCCTTTATGCATTAAATCGTCTAATAACGAATCTGGTTCTCCTTGGCTGAAGAAGAGAAATTCAATGCTTGATAAAAGATCGCTCTCTTGCAAAGCAAGGAATGAGCTCTTCTCTGAATTATCAACTTCGATTAGGGCGATTTGGCAGTGAGAATTTGTTAATTGTTCCAGCCAGCACTCATTTTGATTGCTTATCGTTAGCTCAAATTGTCGAACGCTTGGTAGAGACAATAGGGTAGAGGCCAATGATGGATCACGAGTGTGCATAAACAGCTTTGGTGATGACATATTCCTCTCCTTAATAATCGCGTCTTGTCATGAGTTATCCTGTAAAGGTGACAAGAGGGCTTGTAAATTCTTCCGATGATAGACGGATAGAAACGTTAGATCGCTGCGGTGGCACTATAAAATCATAGGTTTGCTGAGTTGGCATAGTCTTTGTAAGAGACTTTTCAGTAAACAGATTCGTTTTATAGGTTTTTTACACAATACATGCTTTTTTACGAGGAGATAAATCATGAAAAGTAATAAGAAGGCTAATGCTCAGACTTATTGTGATTCAGACACACTGCTCATTTGTGACATCCTCTCAATTAGTTTCGATGGCAGTGTCGCAAATACCCACCTCTATCAGCGGGCGATGAATACGACAGAGAAGCATGTCTTTCTGCAAATTTCTGCACAATATAAGAGCCTTTCCGATAGTTTGTTACAAGGAATGGCACCACTACTTAAAGACAGTGGGACGATGAATTTAGAAGCGGGGTATATTGCAAAAGCCTATTTGACCGCGCTTAAATCATCTGACAAAAATGCCCCTAATAGAGTTATGAGCGTGAATCGACAAGCATTAAAGCGAATCAAAAAAATGGTAAATAGCATGAAAAATCGTCTGTTTGCTAATTGGATTAGTAAACATCTTGCTTGGATCCAAATCACATTAGACTATGTTCAACACCGACGAGCGCAAGCCGTTAGTCGTTCGGCTTGTGCTTAGCGTTGCGTTCTTACCGCTTAATTAACGATTGCCTTCCACCATACGATAATCCAATGAGCCCGCAATGGATCCACCGTTTTCTGGTGTGTCTACTTTAAAGGAGGCTTGGCTCTTATTTATACTCGGGTCAATGACACTAACGACTTTATGATTCACTAATAATTGATAGTTTTCTGAATAAGTAATGCGAAGATCTTCAGAGTGTAGAGCGTCAAACAACAAGCTGTCTTTTAGGCGAATAGTACGGCTTTCGCCTCGTACCCATTGCCCAATTACTGGCTGTGTTTTAAAACTTGAATTAGGCAGTGTTACATTTGCTTTAGAAACGAAAATTTGAATAACATCGCCTGGTAGTCCTGATTTTTTACGACGATCTAGGCGCGTATCAACGGCATTAAGCAAAGTATCCACTTTACTATTGTAAGATTGTAGGTTGTTAATAGCGTCCGTGACAGCGAGTTGTGTAGTCAGGTCGTTTTTGTTAATCGACGGCATGCTTGGTGCAGAACCAGAGCGCGCATTTAATTCTGAGTATTGTGACTTTGCTAATGTGATCTGCTTGTCTAGCTTGCTTACTAACACATTAGAAATACTGGTTTTAACAGAAGAAGATGTTGTTTCTTGCTGAGTTTTTGGTGATTTTTGTTGTGTTTGTTCGGTTTCTGGTTGTGTTGGTTTATGTAAAATAGGTAAAGAACAGGCACTGATGAAAAGCGGCAAAAGATAAACGCCTACACGAAATAACAACATTGAATAATCCTAAGATTAGAGTTGGACATAATAGTCACTAGTATGCGGCATGGATCCTATGATGTCGAGATCTTGAGCTCAACATGAGCAAGTCCAATTCTATTAAAATGAATGTAAAACGATGGGTTAAGAGACTAAGTTTTACCTATTAAAGAGCAGGCGTGTTTTAGAAGGTTGAATTTGGGCGAAAGATGCTTTCTTAGTGCCATGTTTAGAAAGCATCTTTTTGTGGTTTTAAGCGTGGTTTTTTGTGAGTGATCTCTTATTTCTCAGCTTGGTTCCAGTGAATGCACTCATCGAGTGTTACGCCCTTGCCACCAAAGATATCTAGTGCGCTGCCAATGGTTAAATCCACATTGCCATTAGATAACTCATTAACGCGCTTTAAGTCATTCAGCGAACGGGCTCCACCGGCGTAGGTTACTGCCACAGGGCAACCTTGAGCGAGTAAACTGACAAGATCTTCATCAATCCCGCCTTGTAGGCCTTCTACGTCGGCGGCATGAATCAAAAATTCATCGCAGTGGTCAGCAAGTTCAATAAGGTTATCCATATTGATCTGTGTGGATGTCACTGTTTGCCAGCGATCTGTTGCTATATACCAACCATCTTTGGTGCGACGGCAGCTAAGGTCGAGAACTAAGCGATCAGTACCAGTTTCGCGTTTGATTTTATCCAGTCTATCCCAAGAGAACTCGCCATTCTCAAACAAATAGGAAGTGACAATAACATGAGATGCGCCTGCTTTAAGGTAGCTTTCTGCGTTATGAGTATTTACACCGCCCCCAAACTGTAAGCCATTAGGATAAGTTCTTAGTGCGCTCATTACTTCATCGTGATTGCCTTTTCCTAACGCAATAACATGGCCGCCAGTTAGGTTATGTTCACGGTATAGTGCTGCATAATGAGCAGCATCATAATCACTGATAAAGTTCTCTTTGGCGCCTTTGTCATTTAAGCTGCCACCGACGATTTGCTTTACTTTGCCTTGGTGTAAATCGATACAAGGACGGAACTGAGTCACAAAAAACTCCCTAATTAATCTGAGACAAGAGACGGATTGTAACTGATAATTTATCTTGAAACGATGGATCAAAGCAAAGGGCTCTCAAGACTGTTATAATCTGGGCTAGATTAGGCTGATGAGTATTCAAATTACCCCAATGTTAAAAATTTCTATTGCTGTTTCCATACCTGATAATGAGATGGAATTGACCGCGATCCGCGCCCAAGGTGCAGGAGGACAAAATGTTAATAAAGTGTCGTCTGCGATACACCTTCGATTCAATGTGGCTAATTCCTCATTACCTGCTTTTCATAAGGAGCGTCTTCTTGCTCTGAGCGATAGTCGTTTAACAAAAGAGGGTGACATTGTTATCAAGGCTCAACAGCATAGAACCCAAGAACTAAATCGAGAAGATGCTTTAGCGCGTTTGAAAGAGTTGATTTTAGATGCGATTAAAGTTCAAAAAGCACGTCGAGCAACGCAGCCTTCGCGTTCTTCACAAAAGAAGCGAGTCGACAAGAAAAAGCAAAAGGGTAAAATTAAA
Organism: Marinomonas flavescens; assembly: GCF_004352835.1. Lineage (GTDB taxonomy): Bacteria > Pseudomonadota > Gammaproteobacteria > Pseudomonadales > Marinomonadaceae > Marinomonas > Marinomonas flavescens. The sequence continues at coordinate 237,480 of NZ_SJSB01000001.1, forward strand.
AGCCTACGCAAGAGTAATTGGGATTGAAGAAGCAAGGCGCTTAGCGTTGTGAATAGCGCGTTACTTCAATGCAAAATAACTAATTCGTGGCATACACTTTTTGCGGGTATTCTTTTAATAATTGGCTAATTAGTCCGCCTAATACCTCAAGGCCCTTTTCAATTTTATCTTCAGGGATTGCCGCAAACCCTAAGCGAATGTAATTTTGTGGCGAAGACGGCTGAGCAAAGAGACTGTCTCCAGATTCTACTAAGATGCTGTAGTTAGATGCGAAGCGAACTAGGTCAGCACTTTTTAGCGGTTTTGGTAATTTAATCCAAAAGCAAAAACTGCCTTGAGTTTCTGTAACCTGACATTGTTTTAGATGTTTTTTGAGCCCTTCTGACATTAAATTCCATTTTGTCTCATAAAGGATTTTCATGCGTCGCAAATGACTATCATAATACCCTTGGCTGATAAAGAGAGCGGCAACCGTCTGGTTATTGGCGGGCGGATGGCGATATTGCAAACGACGTAACTCTCTTAGTTCTTTGATTAATCCTGCATCGGCAACGAGATACCCTAATCTTAGTCCTGGAGATAGGGACTTAGACAAACTGCCGGCATAAATCACACGACCTTCTGTGTCCATACTTTTTAGAGAAGGAAGTGGTCGCTCATGGAAGTTCACTTCACTTTCGTAATCATCTTCCACAATAATGAAATCGTCTTTGGACGCTTGTGCTAATAGTTCGATGCGTCTTTCTAGTGGCATGGTTACCGTGGTTGGATACTGATGACTAGGTGTGACGCATACATAATGACAGTCACTTAACTGAGGGCCAGTGACGACACCTTTATCATCCAGCTCTAGAAAAGTGAGTTTGGAGCGTGCAGCATTAAAAATATGCCTTTGATCTGGATAACCTGGGTCTTCTAAACCAACTAGGGTGTCTTCATTGGTTAATAATCCAGCTAATAAAGAGAAGGAGTTTTGAGTTCCCATGGTGAGAAGTATTTGATCCGCATTAGCGGTAATGCCGCGCTTGGGCAAAATGTTTTGACGAATTTGACTGATTAGCTCTTTTGAGTCCACATCGACATAGTCTTCTATCCATTCATGTACATTGCCTCTGCTTTGAGCAATGCGAGTACATTCTCGCCACTGATAAAGAGGGAAGTGTGTTGGCTCAATTTGGCCATAAATGAAAGGATAAGAATACGTAATCCAGTTTTTATCTTTATGTAAAGTGTTAAAAGAAGAAGGGATTTTCTTAACCCTCTCGCTCCAATTTAGATCGCTATTCTGTGTTTTTTGTGGCGCTTGCACTGTTTCGGGGAGTGTATTCTCAGACAGTTCTGGGTTTACAAAGTAGCCACTGCGTTCTTTTGATATCAAAAATCGTTCATCAACTAAGCCTTCATACACCAGCATAACGGTATTTCGCGATACGCCTAAAAGCTGAGCCATCTTGCGGCTAGAGGGTAGATGAGACTCGCCAAAGTAATCTTTTTTAATTAAATCAACGAGCTTTTCCCTGATCTGCTGCTGGAAGCTTCTTCCTGATTGAAATTCCACATTAATTAAGCAGTCAGTCATTGTGTTTACCTTTTCTAGTTACGACTTTGTTTGTTAATGCTATTTAATGTTCCATGCAAAAATCGAGCCTGAAAATCTAGTTTTTCCTACTGGACCATCTATTTTAGAAATTGGCCCTATGGCTTTGTTGAACAGCCAAGTAACGTGTTTGCAAAGGGTTTAATCAGGCTGGTCTCAGATCTCTAGATCTGGAGCGAATGTAAGGAATAGAAAATGAATACACTAGACATTCGAGATGTATCGGTTGTTTACCCCGCCTCTCAAGGTGGGGAAGCAGTGACAGCATTGTCCGATATTAATTTGACAATTGAGCAAGGTGATTTGGTTGTTGCGCTGGGTGCTTCAGGGTGCGGTAAGACTACCTTGCTGAGTTTGATTGCGGGCTTTATTGCTCCAAGTAAAGGCTATTTAACACTGGGTGATAGTTCAATCAAAGGATATCCGAGGGTGGCTTGTGGTTTGGACCTTGGGGATGAGGTTATGGGGCCTGGTGCAGATCGTGGTGTCGTGTTTCAAAAGCATGCCTTACTGCCATGGCTAGATGTCATGGGTAACACGGAATTTGGCCTTAAGTTACAAGGAGTAGGAAAAGAAGAGCGTCGTAAAAAAGCCGCAGAATATCTTAAATTAGTCGGCTTAGAAGATTTTCATCATCATCGTGTGTATCAGCTTTCTGGTGGTATGCAGCAGCGTGTAGGTATTGCCAGAGCATTGGCGAATAACCCTGAAATGTTACTGCTTGATGAGCCATTAGGTGCTTTGGATGCCCTAACGCGAGAGTCCCTTCAAGAACTTTTATTAGATGTGTGGCAAGAAACAAACAAGATGATGTTTTTTATCACACACAGTGTGGATGAAGCACTGTTACTGGCTACTCGTCTTATCGTTATGTCTCCACGACCTGGACGTATTACTCATCAATTTGATCTGACTTTTAATAGAGAATTTCTGGAATGTCGTGATGCCCGAAAAGTGAAATCTAGTGAGGCATTTATCAAAACAAGAGAGCAAATTTTGTCAATTATTCACGGCGATGAAACGGATGGAAAAGGGGCTTAATATGAATACTGAATCTACCAAAGTCGTTGCTAAGTCGACATTAAAACCCACACAAAGTAATAGTAGAACAGAGCATTTAGCCGTCAAAGAATTCACCCCTTTGGTTCAAAAGCTGATTGCTTATGTAAAACTAAAAATTAGCAAACCATCAATAAAGAGCGGTGAATTTTACGGTGCACCAGGAGCGGGTGATAGCCGACTTATCTCAGTGTTTTCAACCATATTATTTATCTCTATTTGGGCGTTTGTGACTGAAATGGGGTTCATCGACCCTTTGTTTTTGCCATCACCGGTGGATGTGTTTGAGAAGTTTTTAGACATTGCTAACAATGGCTTTGCTGGCGCAACCTTGGTTCAGCATTTGTCTGCCAGTTTGACACGTATTTTTGGTGCATTTTTCTTTGCTTGTTTAATTGGTATCCCATTAGGGATCTTGATTGGCTGTAGCTATATTTTACGCGGTATTTTCGATCCTCTCATTGAGTTCTATCGCCCATTACCACCGTTGGCGTATTTGCCTTTGATCATCATTTGGTTAGGCATTGATGAGGGTAGTAAGGTAACTCTTATTTTCTTAGCCATGTTAGCACCTATTATTTTAAGTGCGCGTGCTGGCGTGACATCGGTGCGCATCGAGCAAATACAAGTCGCTTATTCGATGGGGGCTAGTCGCTGGCAGGTGATTACTCAAGTTATTGCAAAAGGTGCTTTACCAGACATTTTAACCGGTATGCGTATTGCCATTGGCTTTGGTTGGACCACTTTGGTCGCCGCGGAAATGGTCGCCGCTCAGCGAGGCATAGGTTTTATGGTGCTCAACGCGTCTGAATTCTTACGGACGGATGTCGTCATAGCAGGGATTATTGTTATCGGTGTGATTGCTTACTGTTTTGATTTGCTTATGCGTTATCTAGAGAAAAAACTCGTGCCATGGAAAGGACAAAATTAAAACTGGAACTCATTAAAATACTTAAATATCACTTAAGGAATAACTATGAAATTTATTAAAAAAATAGGGTTACTGGTTGGCGCGATGGCGATTTCGTTCAGCGCGATGTCAGAAGAAATTAGCATTGGTTATCAAGGTATCTTTAATCCTTATAAGCAGGTTATTGATCAAAAAATGCTTGAGAAACAACTTGGTGTAACCATCAAATGGCGCCGCTTTGATTCGGGTGCAAAAGCCATGACAGCACTAGCGTCTGGTAGTTTGGACATCACTACAGCGGGTTCTAGTCCTATTGCAGCCGCGGTTAGTAATGGTGTGCATGCTGAGCTTTTTTGGATACTAGAGAATATTGGTGATGCTGAAGCTATGGTGGTTCGCGATGGTTCAAACATCGTAAAACCTTCAGATCTAAAAGGTAAAACCATTGCAGTGCCTTTTGTTTCAACCACACACTTTCATACAATGTTTGCTTTAGAGCAGTTTGGAATTAAGCCAAGCGAAGTAAAATTACTGAATATGCAACCCAGTGCGATTGCCGCTGCTTGGCGTCGAGGTGACATTGATGCAGCCTTCATTTGGGATCCAGTTCTTGGACAAATCAAAAAAAGCGGCCATGTGCTGATTACCTCTAAGACTTTGAGCTCTTGGGGCAAGCCAACATTTGATGGGCTTGTTGCGAACAAGAAATTTGCAGGAACACATAAAAAATTCTTAGTGGATTTTGTTAAAATTCTAGCGTCCGTTGATAAAGAATATAATGACAACAAAGACAGCTTTACTGTTAATAGCCCAATGGCTAAATCTATCAGTAAAGTAACTGGTGGCGATTTGAGTACAGTGCCTGGTGTTATGGCGTTGTATGAATACCCAACACTGAAAGAGCAAGCCTCTTGTACGTGGTTAGGTTGTGGTGATAAAAGTGGCGCTGTTGCTTCACTTAAAGCCACATCAAAATTTCTGCTTGATCAGAAAAAAATCAGTGGTTTAAAAGACAACTATGCAGAATTTGTTAATTCTGAATACGTGGAAGCTGCATTGAAATAAACGCATGTGACCCAGTGTTTTCTAAAAAGCCAATGCTATAGACAATATAGCATTGGCTTTTCTGTGTCTGCGTCTATACCTATAACCTTCTTGTAAGTGATTATTTCAAATTTAGGTAAGACACTAAATAGCCGAGTATTTGAACGTCACATAGCGCTGAGCGTTTTAACAAACCCAACGACAGCAACAATAACCATCAGTGGCAGTGAAATAGCTTTGAAAGAAGCGGGTGGTTTTTTATTAAAAAAGAACTGACCAATTTTGACGCCAATAAGCGTTGGAATAAGCAGAGAAGCCAAATAAAGATAAATGTCATCATTTGAAGGCTGGCTTAGTGCTAAACCAATCAATGCGGCGAATTCACTTGCGATAAAGAAGAGGATCATAGTCGCGCGTTGGCTGCGTACATCTAATGGACTAGAAAGAATGTAGTACAGAACCATAGGGCCACCGATAGAAGCGCTTGACGTACCGACTCCGGATGCGACACCGGTAATAAATTTTTTCGCGAAAGAATCATTTTGTGAAGCTTTCGCTTTTTTTATTAATAATAGAACCAAGACTAAAACAAAGGAGCAAATGAAAAGCTTTAGCCAAGTAGCAGGAAGGAAATAGAGTAATAGTAATCCAATAGGAATACCTACTATAGAGCCTGTGACGAGGGCCTTGAAGGTACTAAAATGAGCGTGTTTTACCGCCTCCCTTATTAGGGTGATGCTACAAATGAAATCCAAAGCTAAAACGATAGGAACGCTTTTGACGGGGTCTAAAAATAGATTCAAGCCAACCACAGCGATCACTGCAAAACCAAAGCCTGAATAACCTCTGATAATGCCAGCGAAAAACACGATAGGAATCAAATAGGCTAAATTTTCCATATTAATAGGCTCTCAAAAATCAAATAGTGAGAGAGTATCGCAGCTCTTTCTGCTTTCTCACTAGAGCCAGTTAGCACTCTACATAGCGCCAGGCTCTAGTTTATATAAACTGGCACTATTGATTACCTTTGTTGGTTCTAAAGCCTACGTCAAGCATGGTCTAAGCTGGATTTATTGATTTTTTTGATAAACCAAATTTACGGAGAAGCCTATGTCTGTCGTTGATAATGAAACCATAGAACGAGATCGCAAGCATGTGTGGCACCACCTTAGTCAACATAGTGTACTGACATCACAAGACCCTATGATAATGGTCAAAGGTGAAGGCTCTCGTGTATGGGATATTAAAGGCAATTCTTATCTAGATGCTTCTGCTGGTGGCGTGTGGTGTGTGAATGTAGGCTATGGACGAACCTCTATTGGGGATGCGATTCGTGATCAGGTCTGTAAAATAAATTTCTTTGCCAGTACCGCAGGAACCATTCCTGGGGCTATATTTGCTGAAAAATTGATCAGTAAAATGCCCGGTATGAGCCGTGTTTATTATGCTAGCTCAGGTTCTGAAGCGAATGAAAAAGCGTTTAAAATTGTGCGTCAAATATCTCACAAAAAATATGGCGGTAAAAAATACAAAATTCTATATCGCGAGCGTGATTATCATGGTTCAACCATTGCAACGTTAAGCGCAACAGGCCAAGAAGAACGACGTGATCAATATGGACCTTTTGTGCCTGGGTTTGTTGAGTTTCCTCATTGCTGTGAGTATCGGAGCCAATTTGGTGACGTAGATAACTATGGTGAACTTGCTGCACTTGAATTAGAAAAAGCGATTCTGCGTGAAGGGGCTGATACCGTTGGTGCTGTGATTTTAGAGCCTATTACTGCGGGTGGTGGCGTGATTACACCACCAGAAGGTTATTGGCCAAAAATCATGGAAATCTGTAAAAAATACAATGTACTTTTGCATATTGATGAAGTTGTTTGTGGTCTGGGTCGAACAGGTGAGTGGTTTGGTTATCAGCATTACGGCATAAAGCCTGACATAGTGACCTTGGCGAAAGGCGTCGCCTCAAGCTATGCAGCCATATCGTGTACGGTTACCACAGAAGCTGTGTTTAATGAATTTCTTGGTGAAAGCAGCGATAAAGATGTCTATTTTAGGGATATTAGTACCTACGCCGGTTGTACTGGTGGTCCTGCTGCCGCGATTGAAAATATGCGCATTATTGAAGACGAAGATTTGGTAACGAACAGTGCTGTAATGGGAAAATACCTTCTTGAGGGTTTAGATCGTCTAAAAGAGAAGTTTGACATCATTGGTGATGTACGCGGTAAAGGCTTGTTGTTAGGGATTGAATTAGTCAGTGATCGACAAGCAAAAACACCAGTACCTGAGCAAGTGGCCGCGAAGGTTGCCGGTATGTGTATGCAAAAAGGTCTTATCATCGGAAGAACAAATCGTTCTTTTGAAAAGTTTAACAACACGCTTTGTTTGTGCCCAGTACTGACTCTAAACCAAACGGAAGCTGATTTTATTTTGTCTACATTAGACGCTGTTTTTACTGAACTACCTGCTTAAGAACCACAGTTAAACGAGGTGCGATGTTCCCCCCACATCGTGCCTTTTTTTATGCTTAAAATGTCTCTTACCTTTTCCACCTTACTTTTCCTTCTTTACCCATAGCCTTTAGCCGGTGCAATTCGCTTGCTCAGTATTTACAGTTTTCTTCATCGTTTCACCATAACCTTCATCGTTTCACCATAAGTTATTCAGAATTATCTAAGTGAGCCGCGATCGGTTTTTGTTATCGCCCAAAGGTATCGCTCAAGTGCTCTAAGGTATTTTTTAAGCGTGCTAAGCAGCATATTACTTGTCGCTTTAGCACTGTTGCAAAGAGTCCATAAACGATATTGGTCTTGAATTTTTGTGAAATAAAGAGAATGAAAGAGACAGTAAGATTTTATGTAGTTCGGTCAACTTAGTGTAATCAAGTGTATAGAAGTTATAAGTTAAGTTTAATTATGAAATTTTGTTTAATTTTATTTAGCGTCATTTTGTTGATTTTTTGTGAAATTGTTTACTTGTTGTTTATTTGTGTAAACTTAAAATAGATTTTGTAACCATTTGTTTTCATATGTTTTTTTCTTGAATTCTGTACGTTTGTTTAGTTTTTATTGGTTTTATTTATGTGATTAATTTTTTTTTATTGTTTTTTTATAAATTACAAATACCTATTTCTGAATGTTCTAAACAAATAGAAACGTACTAAACAGATTTTTATTATCTAGGATTCATCACGTGTTAGCGAGATGGCTAAAAGGAATTAACAGTAATGAAAAAACGAATTGGTTATTTATTGTTTTTCTGTGCTTTTAATGCATATTGCAGTGATAATGTTAATTTAACTTTATCTGGGTATATTCCTGAGAAGTGCGGGTTTACAGCTGTTAATAATAACTTAATTCTTTCATCTGATGGTTTCGCTAACACTGAGCTAGTGATTGATTGTAATTCTCCTATGCGAGTATCTATGCAATCTATAAACGGTGGTTTACGCCGCCAGCATAGTACAAAAGTAAATGACTATAATGTAAAACTGTCTATCTTAGATGAAAATTACAGTAAAACTGTATCTTCACAAAATCTTAAAAGAACACAGGCATTTAACGTTAATGACATTTTATTTAAAAGCGTAGCAAAATTACAACTTAAACTGGTTAAGCCTTTAATCTATGCGGGAAATTATCAGGATATTTTACGTATAGAAATGACACCGTCAGCCGTTTCGGGTGGAGTGTGGTAGATCGTTAATTTTTATATACATACATATTAAACAAGGAATATTAAGATGAAAAAGTTAATCATGTTATCAGCAATCGCAGCATTGACTTCAGGCGCAGCACTTGCAGGAACCTTTCAAGTTTCTGGTAGTAACCCTTCTGTTTGTGAAGCAACCACGTCTCTAAATGCAGTAAGTTTTCCAGTATTGCAACAAGGTAAAACTAGTAACATTCCTTTCACTTTGCGTTGTAATGATGCAGATGGCGCGACTGTTTCACTTACTTCTTCAGAAGGTCAATTAGAAACTACAGACGGTCAAGATGCAACAGGTGTTGGTTATTCTGCTAAACTTTCAGCAGCTCCATATAACTTTACCTTGACAGCTCTAAGCGGTGTTAATAATCAAGTAGCAAAAGAAACCCATTCAGGTTCACCTGCATTGGCAGCCGGCGGCGTTGCTGGAAACATTCTTCTAACTGTTCTAACAAATCCAATATATGCTGGTAGTTATAACGATGACTTAATGTTGACTGTTGAAGCAAACTAATATCTAAACGAAAAAAGGCAGTATCATACTGCCTTTTTTATTAGTAAGGATTTATATGCGATTAATTATTCTATTTCTTTTTGTTTTTAGCTCTTATTCAGTATTTGCATTTCAAGTACGTCCTATGGTATCTGATATACAGCCAATGGGCAGTAAATCACAAGAAACTATACAAGTATCAAATACCTCAAAAAATCCTTTAACCATAGATGTTGCTGCATATGATTTATTGATAGATAAAAGTGGGCAGGAAAAATTAAAAGAAAATGACAATGATTTTTTAATCATCCCTTTAACCAGTGTGATTGCTCCAGGTAAGAGTCAATCAATAATCGTGCGTTATATAGGAGATCCTCTATTGTCATCTTCTAAAGCATACCGTATTGCAATCAATCAAGTTCATGTTGATTTAGGAAAAGCACAAGGGTCAGGTATTGGTTTGGCTATGAGCTTTAGAACCTTGCTGAATGTTGTTCCAGATAAGGCAGAAGCAAAATTGATTATAAAAAACAAAGAGCAATTTAAAAAAGGAATTTGGAGTGTTTCTCTAGAAAATAAAGGTAATAAATACATTCGCTTATCAAAAGCGAAATGGACAATAAAGAGTAAAGGCAAAACACTTTCACTAGAAGGAAATAACTTAAGTCGTGCATTGACAGGAAAACTTCTTCTTCCAAATTCAACACGTACGGTTTATATAAAAATACCTTCAGAATTTAATGCTAGTGATAGCAAGTTAGCAGTGGCTATATAATGTTTAAGTTAATTGGGGTGATTTTATTTGCTTTTATTATTTCTGTGGCACCATCTGCGTACGCTATAGAAGTCACCCCAATGGTGGTTACATTTTCACCTCAGGATACGACAAGAACGCCTTTTAGTGTGATTTATAATCAACTACCTCGTGATGTTGCTTTTAATATTCAAGTCTATGATGTTAAATTTGATAAAACTGGTAAATCTAAACCTACCTTGGTTCCTCTAGACAACTCTCCTCTATGGGTGTTTCCTCCTTCATTGTATTTGAAAGCGGGAACAAGTCAGAGAATACAGTTTCGATGGATTGGTAAAACGATGCCAACAGAAGACAAGACCTACCAGGTTAGTTTAATTGAACAGCCTATTGAAAATACATCTACAAATAAAACATCTAAATTAACGATTTTACTTGATGTTAATTTGATTGTTCATCTTAACCAAAATAAATTCAAGCCTGATGTAAAGGTAGAAAAAACGTATTCAAAAAACGGTGATCTTTATGCCACTATTCTTAATAGCGGCCCTGGATCTAGTAGATTAAGTGATTATGACAGTACCATTTTTGAAAATGGTAAAACTTTAAAAAACTTTAAAAAGCAAGAACTAAAATCTCAAGGCTATGATGTTTTCTTTCCACCATACAGTGCTATGGATGTGAAAATTCCATTTTCAAAATCATTAAAGAAAAACAAAAATAATGAGTTGACGTTAAAATTGATGGAATGAAGATGAAAAATATTATATTTCCTGCCATCATTTTTTTTTCCATCATTTTTTTTCCAAGTTTTGTTTTTGCAAAAATAAATCCATCTAATCATAATATCGAGTTGAGTGTTGATACTGAATTAAATAAAGCGGCTATAGGGCAGATGTCATTAGTGGTTAAGCCTGATGATAGTTTATTGCTTAAGTGGAGTGAAATTGAACCTAAGCTTGAAAAGCTTCTTTACCCTAAGACATTGGATTTGCTAGAGAAAAAAGTTAAAAATGATCTGATTTCAGAAAAGGATCTAAAGAATTCAGGTTTTGCCGTCGATTTTGATTTGAGTAATTTCAATTTAAAAATATCCGCACCAATAAGCCTAATGCGCCCTCAAGTCTTAAGTTTAAAAGATAGCCAAGATGGCCTGAAAGCTTTAAACCCAACTGAATTTAGTGGTTTTTTAAATCTCTATTCTAGTTACTTTTACCAAAAAGATAACCTTGATGACACAGATGATAAAGATCTGGCGCTTCGTTCAGAAATGGTTATGAATATGAATGGGTGGGTGCTAGAAAATGAGAATGAATATTCGTCAAATACGACAGATGATGGGTCTAGTGTTAAACGTTTAGGAACAAGGTTGATTCATGATCTGCCTTTAAAAGGTGCTCGAATTTCTATTGGCGATAATTATGCATATGGTAGTTATTTTCAATCAAGCAATAGGATACTAGGTGTTTCAATTGCTCATGACTTCTCATTAGTATCAGATAGGACTATTCGTCCAAGTGCTTCCAGAAGTTTTACATTGAGCACACCATCGACGGTTGAGGTTATGGTCGATAATCAAGTTGTCAAAAGACTCAACTTATCTTCAGGGGTGTATTCATTAAATGATATTCCATTGAACGAAGGTACTAATAATATAACATTACGAATCACTGATAATGTAGGTGTCGTCAAATATGTTAAGTTTGGAGTCACAACAGGGTTAGATTTATTCTCAAAAGGGGAGTTGAAATATGAACTTCATGTTGGTGTTCCGGCCGAATTAAACACTAAATTAGTATACGATTATAATGACCCTTTAATAAGCGGTTACCTTAATTATGGTTTAGCACCAGACTGGACTATTGGAGTAAATTCACAAGCAGATCAATATTTACAACAATTTGGTTTTAAAAATATTTATGCCTCTAGTATTGGCCAACTTTCTTTCGAAAATGCTATTAGTTTTAGTGATAAAACAGGGCAGGCTTATCGAGTGGTATACAGTAGTTTCACGGATAACAGTCCTAAGCATAAATCATTTAGTCTTGGTTACGAATATTCAACCCAATTTTTCAGATCGCTCGGGTATCGTCCAGGGTCAGATGATAGTTTTCAGCGAACTGAACATATGCTACAAGCCAATTATTCTTTCTCAAGTACACCTAATTTTCAAACAACGTTGTCTGCAAGTGCATCTAAAATATACGATCAAAATGGATTTAATAACTCTATTGGTGTGAATTTTTCGCATGATACGGACAATGGGCAAGTTCTTTATAATTTTGGTGGACAAGTAAATCAAGACGATGGTAATCCTGATTGGAGTGTTAATTTAGCCGTGACATACAAATTTAATGATACAGAACGACTAAAATTATCACATCAAACTGAACATGACAGAACTCGATTAGAATATACGGACAATGGAGATTTGCGTTATGTTGGGGCATATAGTGTAAGAGCGGGAGTTGAGCAAAATGATCAAGATAAAGCTCAGCTTAATTTGAATGCCCAATACAATGCCAATCGATTCTTAGCGAGCGTCGATCAGGAAAGCTACTATGAACAACTTAATTCTCAATCTGCAACTCATGCAACACGAGTAAGTCTTTCAACTAGCTTAGCTTTTGCAGGAGGGGATTGGGGAATAGGTAAACCAATTTATGATAGTTTTGCTTTGGTAAAAGGTCACCCAAGTTTGGAAGGTAAAAAAATTACACTAGGTCAATTTAATGACCAATATAGAGCAAGTAACGATGCTTTAGATACGATTGTGTTAAGCGATATTCCTTCGTATAACAAGTCAAATGTCGCAGTCGATGTGGCTGACTTAGCTCCAGGGTACGATATTGGTTCAGGCCTTCTTTCTTTTTATCCTTCTTACCATAGTGGCTATGCCATTACGGTAGGATCAGATGCGAATACTTCTATTCTTGCAACCTTATTGGATAAGAAAAATAAACCTATATCCATGCAAGTTGGGACTGCTGTGTGCTCTACAGACAGTGTCAAAAAAGAAAATGTATTCTTTACTAATAAATCAGGTCGGTTTGCTCTTACAGGACTGAAACCCTGTTTATATGATTTCACATTGAAAAACCCTGAAAAATCAAAATTCCAAATTGATGTTGAAAAGGGCCAGCAATTACAAAGAAAAGGAAAAATTTATGTACACTAAAAACATAGGTATTCTTTTAAGTAGCTTGGTGTTTGTTTTTTTATCGCAAGCTGCTCAGGCAGGATGCAATGCGAAGATAAATAATATTAAAAATATTTATGATGATTTCGGAAGTTATCAAGCAGAGCAGCAGAGTGATGCCAAAAAACGTCTTAATATTTCTGTGTCAGATATTAAGAACTGTCAATTGCATCTTCTTATCTCTACAACAAATCTGAATCAATTGAAGGGGCAGTTTCAGGCAGTACCTTATTATATTAAAAGTGATACTCAGCAAAAAATCAGCTCATCGATGACACGTATAAATTTGGTCGGATCGTCTGCTAATGTTGATTTATTAATACCATCAGGCACTCCCGTTAAAGCGGGTGAATACAGTGATACACTTAAAATTAAGCTATATGATGAGAGTAATAAACTATTAGATGAAAGACAATTTGATATTCAAGAGAACATTCAACCTAGTACTAGTCTTTCAATACTTGGATATAATGCCGATTCTAATAGTGTGAATTTAGGTGTGTTAGTCTCAGGTAAGGAATACAACATGTTACCTACTTTGAAGGTGGTTACGAACTCTGATGTTAAATTGAGCGTCAGTTCAGAAAATAAAGGTAAGTTATTACATGAGATTTATAAGAAACAATACTTTATTGATTATCTTTTAAATATAGATGGGAAAAATGTTGATTTGGCTAATGGATACCAAAGGAAATTTTCTTATTCAGGAAGAACCGTTTTTTTATTAAAACTAAAATTACGACTAGAGCAGTTTAATAGACAAGCTGCTGGAGAATATTCAGATACGATAAGGTTTCATGTTAGTCCTCTTAACTATTGATATTTTTTAAGTTATTTTTGCACCAGATTCTTGCTTGTTGTTTATTTTTAACTTCGATTTTTTGATATATTTTATGCAAATGTACGCGAACCGTTGCCTCGCTAATAAATAAGCTGTCTGCCATTGCGCTGCACTCAAGCCCAGAAAAGAGCAAGTTTAATACTTTAAGTTCTTTATGCGTTAAATTATTAGACTTCAATATGGTTTGCTGTTCATTTTCGAGCATCTTACGCATCCAACAATCCGTTACTGCTCTAGGAAACCATAGTTCTCCTCTATCGATTGCTTCAAAGCCTTTTTGGAAAAGTGCTTGATCTGCGCCTTCATAAAATACGCCTTTCAAATTAGGCCAGCCCTTTAATTCTAATGTATCGCTGTCTTTTGGAACGTCAAAAATGACTAAACCTTGATGTTGATGTTCTTGCATGAATTGGTTAATAAATTCATAATTTGTTATGCCATTCAATGTCTTATAATTAACCACTAATAAATTATAATGAGTAACGACATAGAGAAGTGGGCTACAATTTTTAGGGCTTAAAAAATCGAAGTCTTTGATGGTTGAGTCTACAACAGTCATATATATCTACCTTGATAATTATCATTTTTATTATGACACAATTGTACATTTTATATACATTACAATACATCTATTTACTAATTTATGACCGAGTTTTCAATATCTAATCTTATTGATTAATTTTTCTGTAAATAACTAAAGAGTTAATAAAAAATAATAATCGGTTTATTTCTATAAAATTTTCAATGTTAATAGTGACTTATAAAAAAAACGCTCCCTATTTGCATAGAGAGCGTCTTTTTTATTCTTTTTTAGTCTATTGAAAGCTTTTTACTTCTTTGCTTTCCAGTCAAATTTTTCAAAAGCACTATCAACGGGGGTTTCTGCTAGGTGGTTTGTATAGTTGCTCATTACTTTTTGTGCTAATCCAAGCACAATGTCGAGCATTTGACGGTGAGTGTAGCCAGCGTCAAAGAATCGTGTCATTTCTTCTTGAGTTAACACTCCACGACCACGGGTCATAGAAAGTGTTGTTTCATGCAATACCTGTAATTTTTCCGTTGGCATTGCTTCTTGATTGCGCAGCGCTTCTGTTATTGCAGGGTCAACTTTCATCATATTCGCAATGGCTGTGTGTGCAGGAACACAATAATGACATTCGTGTTCTACATTAATTGTTTGCCAAACAACAGTCAGTTCTTCTGCATTAAACGATGATTCAGAAAAAAGTTTATGAAGGACTTGATAGCCTTCAAGCAGGCCAGGTGCTTCTGCCATAACCGCATGTAAATTGGGTAGGAATCCATTTGCTTTTATAGAGCCTTCAACTAGGGATTTGCTGGCTTCAGGGGCAGTGTCTAGAGTGTGAATAGTAAATTCGCTCATTTTGTATCCTATTTAATGTTGTATGAATTAGTAACTTGCTTTGTCGTGTCGTTTTTCTATAAAACGAATAATAAGTGGTTTTGAACGTTCGTTCAAGTTAAAATTGAACAATCGTTCAAATATCTTAATGTTGGAAGTCAAAAAATGAGAAAAAATGCCAAGTTTGACCGTGATCAGGTTGTTGATAAAGCCACGAATTTGTATTGGGAAAAAGGCTTTCATGCGACATCAATGCGTAACTTACAAGATGTGATTGATATGCGACCGGGTAGTATTTACGCAACATTTGGCAGTAAAGAAGGTTTATTCAAAGAAGCTTTAATGCGATATACACAACAGGGCGTGACAGCTTTGCACTTATGTCGTAATGAAACTCAATCGCCGCTTGAAGCGCTTAAACGGTTTGTGAAAGAAATTGTTATTGATACGCAAACGGCTGCCCCTAATGGCATGTGTATGTTGGCAAAAACGGTGGCGGAATTAACGGATAGCAATAGAGACTTATTAGAAGAAGCAAAGCGTTCGCTCAAAATATTAGAAACAGAATTTGAAAAACTGATTATAGAGGCTCAAGAGCACGGTGAAGTGGCGAAAGATAAAGTCGCAGGGCAGCTCGCTCGTCATCTTCAAATACAAATCTCGGGCTTACGGATTTATGCAAAAACCTATGGAGATGAGGCGCCACTCGATCAGTTGGTTGAAGATATTTTTACCCATTATCCATTCTAGCGATGTGTTTTTGCTTCGAATATCAACCGTATATCAACGTGAGCAGATTTTTTAGAACTTATGAAACAACTATTTAACAATTTACCCTAGTGGTTTGATCTAAATCTATAAAATCGTTACCAGAGCAACTCTGTCGCTTTCTCTCTCTTTATCTTGATCTAACGCAATGTTTCAGTCTGCAACCTCACTCATAATTCATGCTTATAGTTAGCTCCAGGGGCTGGAGCGGCGGCGGACGTAAAACAACAAGAGCATTTAAGTGCCTGTGAACGTCTTTTCTGAATCAAGTGAATGGGTTGAAGTCATTATGATCAATGAAACGGTAGTGGACTTATCGAGGTTCCAGTTTGCTCTAACTGCTCTGTACCACTTTTTGTTTATTCCTTTAACACTCGGGTTGTCTTTTATACTTGCAATTATGGAGTCGGTTTACGTTATTACCGGCAAGCAAGTTTATAAAGACATGGTGAAATTTTGGGGTAAGTTGTTTGGTATTAACTTTGCCTTGGGTGTATCGACAGGTCTTACCATGGAATTCCAGTTTGGTACGAACTGGGCGTATTTCTCGCATTATGTGGGCGATATCTTTGGTGCGCCATTGGCGATCGAAGGTTTAATGGCCTTCTTCTTAGAATCTACCTTAGTAGGTTTGTTCTTCTTCGGTTGGGAGCGTCTGAGTAAAGTCAAGCATTTGGCGGTTACTTGGTTGGTAGCTTTCGCGTCTAACATGTCGGCGTTATGGATTTTGATTGCCAACGGATGGATGCAAAACCCAGTAGGTTCTCAGTTCAACTACGAAACCATGCGTATGGAGTTGGTGGACTTTAGTGCTTTGTTATTTAACCCAGTGGCTCAGGTGAAATTCGTTCATACTGTGTCAGCGGGTTACTGTACTGGCGCTATGTTCGTATTGGCTATCTCAAGTTACTACCTACTTAAAGGTCGTGATTTGCCATTTGCTCGTCGTTCTTTTGCGATTGCTTCTGCTTTCGGATTAGCCGCGACAATGAGTGTTATTGTGCTAGGTGACGCTTCTGGTTATGAAATAGGGGATGTTCAAAAAGTTAAATTGGCTGCCATCGAGGCAGAATGGGACACACAAAAAGCGCCCGCTGATTTTACTTTGATCGGTTTCCCGAATCAGAAAATAGAAAAAACGGAATACGCGATTAAAATCCCAGGTGCTCTTGGCTTGATTGCAACCCGCTCCTTAGATGAAAAAGTAGAAGGCATCAAGGATCTTAAAGCGCAAAATCGTCAACGTATTATTAACGGTATCTACGCAAACCAGCTACTCAAAAAATTACGTGATGGTTCAACTGATCCTCAAGTGAAAGCCAACTTTGAAAAAGTGAAGGGTGATTTGGGCTACGGCTTATTAGTTAAAGCCTTCACTAATGACATGGACCACGTTACGGCGAAACAACTTGATCAAGCGGTGAATTACAGTATTCCTAATGTGGCTCCGATCTTTTGGTCATTCCGTGTAATGGTCGGTATGGGCTGCTTAATGTTACTTATCTTTGCCGTTGCTTTTTACCAAAACGCGCGCCGTCGCATTGGTCAAAATCGCTGGTTCCTAAAGGTTATCCTGTTTAGTTTGCCAGTACCTTGGATTGCCTGTGAAGCAGGTTGGATTGTGGCTGAATACGGTCGTCAACCCTGGGCGATTGGTGAAATATTGCCTGTTAACTTGGCTGTATCTGGGCTAACCGCAACAGATCTTTGGATCACTATTATTGGTATTATACTTCTGTATACCGCTTTCTTAATCGCAGAAATGTACCTGATGATTCGCTTCTCCAAACAAGGTCCTTCTAGTTTGCACACCGGTCGTTATGCGCTTGAAAACGAAACGGATCAGATAAAATCTCAGGAGATTTAAAATGGATTATGATGTATTAAAATTAGTTTGGTGGGCTTTAATCGGTGTTCTACTGATAGGCTTTGCTATCACTGATGGTTTTGATATGGGTGTCGGTAGTTTGGTCAATATTATCACTCGTGATGATAGTGAACGCCGTGTCATGATCAACTCCATGGCGCCTCATTGGGATGGTAACCAAGTATGGTTTATCACCGCAGGCGGTGCTTTATTCGCGGCTTGGCCTATCGTCTATGCGACGTCTTTTTCTGGCTTTTATTTAGCCATGATTCTGACATTAGCAGCCATGTGGTTTCGTCCAATTGGTTTCGATTATCGTTCTAAAATAGATTCACCTCGCTGGAAAAGAAACTGGGATTTATGCATTGGTTTTGGTTCTATTGTTCCACCTATTATTTTTGGTGTGGCATTTGGCAACATACTCCAAGGTGTTCCGTTTCAGTTCGATGAGTATTTACGTGTAGATTACACTGGGTCTTTCTTTGCTTTGCTAAACCCATACGCCATTCTTTGTGGGTTAGTTAGCTTGATGATGATTGTTACTCAAGGTGGTTCTTGGTTGCAGATGAAGACAGAAGGCGATTTGCTACTTCGTGTTCGTAAAGCGACGACCATCAGTGCGATTCTAGGTGCGGTGTTATTTGTTCTTGCCGGTGTTTGGTTGGCTTATGGCATTCAAGGGTATGTTATTACCAGCGCCATTGATGGCAATCAAGTGTTGACGCCGCTAATGAAAACCGTCGTTATGCAGCCGGGTGCTTGGTTAGCTAATTACAGTAAGGTGCCGTTATTAATGCTTGCTCCTGTCATTGGTGTACTGGGCTTGTTGGTGGCGGCTTTTGCTAGTCGTATCAATAAAGGTGGCTTAGCGTTCCTAGGTTCCTCATTAGCGATTGCAGGTATTATTGTGACAGCCGGTGGGTCTATGTTCCCATTCCTAATGCCATCGTCTACTTTTCCAAGCATGAGTTTGACTATGTGGGATGCGACTTCTAGCCAGCATACATTGCAGATCATGTTTATTGCAGCGTGTATCTTCGTACCGATTATCTTGTGCTACACAGCGTGGTGTTACTACGTAATGTTTGGCCGTATCAGCAAAGAACATATCGAGAACAACGCACATTCTCTTTATTAAGCTAATTTATTAAGGATGAGGCGCTTTATTAGCGCCTCACGAAGGAGATATTTCTATGTGGTATTTTGCTTGGAGTTTGGGTGTTTTACTGGCCTGCTCATTCGGTATTGTGAATGCAATATGGTTAGAGTTTAGCGGTTACGAAGGCGAAGAGGAGCAAAAGTAAGCGTTATGCCTAAACAAGAGAAAGCGCCAAAACAGCCTCGTCAGGGTCGAGTAAAATCCCCCGAGTTACTTTTTCTTAATGAATGGGCAAGTCGACAATCTAAACGTTATCGTCTTGTTCAATTACTCGGTATTGTTTTTACAGTGTCTTTGGTTGTTCAGGCTTGGTCTCTTGCTAATGTTTTTTCAGACATGGTAATTGAAGGGGCTTTCTCTGTTTCGCTTTTGCTTATTGCTCTATCCGCACTGCTTATTCGCGCGCTGGCCAGTTTTGGCCGCGAGCGATTAAGCGCCAGTGCCAGTCGTAGTATTCGTTATTCATTACGCAAAAAAATACTCTCGCATTTGACTCACCTTGGGCCTTCGCGCTTAAGAATTGATGAAGATGCCGCTTTGTCTACGCGTGTTTACGAGCAAGTGGACGCGCTAGACGATTATTTTAGCCGCTATAAACCACAGCTGTTTATGGTGTCGCTTATTCCCTGCGTTATCTTGTTAGCCGTGTTGCCTGTATCTTTTATTGCTTTTGGCGTATTCATGATTACGGCACCCTTGGTGATTGTATTTATGATCTTTGTTGGTCATAAAGCCGCCCAAGCTAACCGTCGCCAGTTTCGTGTGTTGGCGATGTTATCGAACCAGTTTATGGATTTAAACCAAGGCCTTGCTGAATTAAAGCGCCTTGGTCGTACCGGACAAGCCAAACAACGCTTGTCGGACAGTGCCAGTGCTTACCAAAGAACCACCATGGGTGTGTTGCGCTTAGCCTTTTTATCAACTGCGACATTGGAATTGTTTGCGTCACTTTCTATCGCCATGATCGCTTTATATCTAGGGCTGGGGTTATTAGAACAGTTGCCTTGGGATAAAGGGCTTTCTCCTGTTACTTTAACGCAAGCTTTCTTCCTTTTATTATTGGCGCCAGAGTTTTATTTACCGCTTCGTCAGTTAGGCAATGATTATCATGCAAAACAAAAAGCGGAAGCGGCCGCGACGGATTTAATCGAAATTTTCGATACGCCTTTGCATACAACAGCGCAAGCAAAATCAAACACAGAGACTTCTCATTTGTCTGTTGTCAAAACGCACTCCACATCGTTACTTACTTTTCTCAAATTAAGTTGGCAAGAAGACGGCCGTTCTCGGTTAGCGCCGATCACCAACCATATTAGTGAAGGTGAACGTATTTGGCTGAGTGGTGAATCGGGCGTGGGGAAGTCGAGTTTATTACACTTGCTATTGGGTTTCGAAGAAGGCTACCAAGGGGAATGTTTTGTTTACGATGACGCATTTTCAGAGCTTGATTTAGCTGCATGGCGTGCCCGATTAGCTTGGTTGCCACAAACGCCAGAATGGATAAATGGCAGTATCCGCCAAAACTTACTATTGGGTATCGAAACGCCAACCGAACAAGCATTACAAGAAGCGTTAGTGAAAAGTCAGTGTGATGACTTTGTGAATGCCTTGCCTGAGGGCATTGAAACCAAATTAACAGAGTTAGGTACTGGGCTTTCTGGTGGGCAAATGCAACGTTTGTCGATTGCTCGCGCCTTACTATCAAAGGCCGATGTATGGCTCTTGGATGAGCCTTGTTCTGGGCTTGATGAAGACACTGCCAGCGCGGTGCTAAACACATTAGATAGAGCATCAAAAGGCAAAACACTATTAGTTGTTAGTCACGACACACACCCTATTAAATGGGCGGACA
The DNA here is from genome assembly GCF_004352835.1 of Marinomonas flavescens. Taxonomy (GTDB): domain Bacteria; phylum Pseudomonadota; class Gammaproteobacteria; order Pseudomonadales; family Marinomonadaceae; genus Marinomonas; species Marinomonas flavescens. The sequence continues at coordinate 258,100 of NZ_SJSB01000001.1, forward strand.
GACATTGGAATTTAACTCACGGAGGTTTACATGAGCAAAGTATCGAAGCTATCGCTTAGACGTCTTTTATTAGCGAATCCGTGGGGCTTTGCCGTACCTTTGTTTTTAGGGGTGATGGCGAGTATTGCAGGTGTTGCCTTATTGGGTATTTCAGGTTGGTTTTTATCTGCTGCGGGTCTTGCTGGGGTGCTCGGCACTGTTCAAGCCTTTAACTATTTTACACCGGGTGCCTTAGTTCGTTTGATGGCAATTCTACGTACAGCAGGGCGGTACGGCGAACAGGTTATGGCCCATGAACATCTTTTGGGCTTATTAAGAACATTGCGATTGTGGGTATGGGATCAACGCGTCGCGAAAGATGCGGCTAACCTACATCAACAAAGCCGTGGTGATTTATTACAACGTTTAGTCAGCGATTTAGATCAAATTATTCGTTGGCCTTTGGTGGTTATGCTGCCGTGGATCTATGCATTATTGGCGTACGCGAGTGTGTTTATTGTTGCCTACCTTGTTTCTCCACAACTGCTTTGGCCGATGGCAATTGCTGCGACATTGCATTTGATCGTTGTGCCATTTATATGTGGTCGTTACGCGAGTCATAGCGTCCATATTGGACAAATTTTAGGAACCCACCGTCGAGGTCGTTTCGTTAGCCTATTTTCAGCACTAATAACCTTAACCATTCGTGGCCATTGGCAAGCGTATTCAGAGCGTTTGGGCCAATTAGACAAACGTCAGAAAAAAGCCGAAGTTAAAATGCAGCAATCGATCAGCTTTGGTCGTTTGGCATCGTATACGATTACCGTAGGATTACTCCTAAGCTACTTTTATTTTCTCACAGACTATCAAAGCAACACGGGAACATTAGCCTTAAAAACAGGTGTTCACGGAACTTGGTTTGTTGCCTTGATTCTTTGTGTTCTGGCGGTTAATGAGCTGGTTTTACCTTTGGCCCAATCCTTTGTCGCACAAGGGCAATCACAAGTAGGCATACGCCGCTTAAATCAATTACGGTCTACCGAGAAGTCTGTATCCGCCACTGAACAACACGCTTTAGCGGCAATCGAAAGTATAGAATTGAAACAGTTTCGTGGGTATCACGCTTCTTCAGGGTTAGGCAATAAGCCTATCTCTATGACGCTGACATCAAACGAGTGCGTTTGGCTACGGGGCAATAGCGGTTGTGGTAAATCGACCTTATTGGCATCACTTGCTGGAGACTGTCTAAATGAAGGGCAAGCGCTTATTAATGGACAATTAATTGATCTGTACGATAACAGTGCCTTTCAGGAAAAAATCAGCTATTTACCACAAGCGTCTTATGTTTTTCAGCAAACATTAGCGGCTAATTTACGCCTCGGCGCGGAAGAGTCAAAGGATGACGTCTTGTGGAAAGTGCTGGATGCCGTCGCGCTAGGTGACTGGGCCCGAACTTTACCTAACGGGTTAAACACCTTACTTGGCGCTCAAGGTCGTGATTTATCCGGAGGACAACGAAAACGTTTAGTGCTCGCGAGATTATTGCTAAGAAACACCGAAGTACTATTGCTAGACGAACCCTTCGATGGACTAGACAGCGACAGCATTAAACAAATTTGCCACTCGCTTCAACATGAATACAAACCAGACATACTCGTACTCGTGAGTCATATCTCCAGCCCCCTCAGTGACAACGCCAGAGTCATCCAACTGTAACCATCCTGTTCTTTTTATTAGGACAGGCATGTTTAAACATACGCACTTACTGTCAGCTTGTATTTAACTAGGACAGGCATGTTTAAAACCTTGCATTTACTGGTAGTTATTTCGTTAGTATGGTCAAAAAGAGTTTTCATAGAGGGCTGGAGATTGCTGGTGACTGGTTAACCCGTTATTATGTGTGACTATAAGGGCGGTTGTTATGCTGCCTTAGTTAACATTTTTAGGATTCTAATGAAAAAGACGTTTGCTTTATCCCACCCGAAGATCTCTTACCAGCGTTTAATTGAGACGGCTAAGCACGATGTAAAAAAATACATCAAGCAAGAGCGCGCTAAAGCCTTACCAGAAGGTGTTGATTTTTGGGGATTTAGTTGCAAGTTTGGCCAAACCGAAGACAAAGCAAGAGCGATTCACGAAGGTGATATTAATGCGAATATTAGCTCTGCACAGAGCCAGCATTGGAAATCTTTTTACCTTGAAATTGTTGCAGTGCCAAAGACTCGTACGAAACGTCCAGACGAAGAATAATTCTATTTCAGATAAATAAATTGAGTTTGTTCTAATGGATGAATGAATATTTATACAGAAGAGCCGATAATCATTATGTGATTATCGGCTTTTTTGGGCCAATATAGATGAAAAGATGGTCGTTTTTAATAGAAAATATGAAGTATCTGGAATGGGCGTAGGATGAGTTAAGATTCTTCTTACTGCATCCTTGCAGCGATAGGTTCTTCATGAAAGATAGACAGAGCCTCCGTCCTGGAGGCTTAAGCAAATCCTTTGCTCTCTGTCTAGATTTAACTCTAGACCCGCTTTTTCATTCACGCAAATTTCAAAGTGTAACAATATGTTTATTATATTTTCAGCGCAGGCTTTACTAGGGCAGGCATGCTAAAACGTTCTGGGTAATTAAGTGAGTTTGTTCTAATGGATGAACGAATATTTATACAGAAGAGCCGATAATCATGATGTGATTATCGGCTTTTTTGGGCCAATATAGATAAAAAAATGGTCGTTTTTAATAGAAAATATGAAGTATCTGGAATGAGCGAAGGATGAGTTAAGATTCTTCATACCAGCATCCTTGCCGTGCTGGGTTCTTTATGAAAGATAGACAGAGCCTCCGTCCTGGAGGCTTAAGCAAATCCTTTGCTCTCTGTCTAGATTTAACTCTAGACTCGCTTTCTCGGTTACGCAAATTTCAAAGTGTAACAATATGTTTATTATATTTTCAGCGCAGGCTTTACTAGGGCAGGCATGTTTAGCATTAAGCAGGACAGGCACGTTAAGGCGTTCTAGGTAATTAAATAAGTTTGTTCTAATAGGTGAGCGAATACCTATACAGAAGAGCCGATAATCATTATGTGACTATCTGTTTTTTATCAATAAAAACGAAAATATGACCGATATGAATAGGGAAAGATGAAGTATCTTGAATAGGATGAGTTAAGATTATTCTTACTGCATCCTTGCAGCGCTAGGTTCTTCATGAAAGATAGACAGAGCCTCCGTCCTGGAGGCTTAAGCAAATCCTTTGCTCTCTGTCTAGATTTAACTCTAGACTCGCTTTCTCGGTTACGCAAATTTCAAAGTGTAACAATATGTTTATTATATTTTTATCACAGGCTTTACTAGGAAAGGCATGTTTAGCATTAAGCCAAACATTAAGCAGGACAGGCACGTTATCAAGTAGCCAATTTCCAATGTTGTTCGTTTGTTTCGTTTTGCTATTTAAGGCGCGAAAACTTTTCAGACGCACTATTATTGTTAAGTATTAACAGGACAGGCGTGCTAAAACGTTTGTTATATCAAAGGGTGTGTCCCTGAAGCTTGAAAAATACTTGCGCCATAGTCGGCTATTCAATGAGAGGTAGTTTATGTTTTTTCGATTGGTTTGTGTGATTACTGTGTTGTTTTTATCGGGCTGTTCATCTTTGCAGAAAACGCTTGATGTTCATAAGCCTACCGCCTCAGTGACGGGAGTGTCGATTGGTAGTTTATCGACAGATTCAGTGACCTTGTTGTTGGATGTTGATGTAAAAAATCCTAATGTATTTCCATTAAAAACGGCGGGCTTTGATCTTGGGTTGTTGGTGAATGGCAATAATATTGCAAAAGTAAATCAACCAGACTCGAGTTTGTCTCTGCCTGCAAAAGGCAGCAACAGTGTGCGCTTGCCTGTGACCTTAACATTTGATCAATTGCTAAAAAGTGTCAGTGGGTTGAAAGGTCAGAAACAGCTAGATTATGCGGTTGAAGGTGATGTTGCTATTAATTTACCTGTATTGGGCGACTTAAAAATGCCGGTTGAATTTGCTGGGCAATTACCGATACCTCAAAAGCCAGAAGTAGCCTTTAAAGGGGTTAATATGGATTCTATTGGATTGAGTGGCGCTAAATTCAGTGTTGATTTAGAGGTAACCAATCCGAATGATTTTGATGTGAACTTAAGCGACATTAGCTACCAATTAGCATCAAAAGGCACCTCTCTTGGTGGTGGAGAAATTGGCAAACTTGACTTAGGTAAAGGAAAGACACAGTCGTTATCTATCCCACTGACCGTTGGTTTTAGTGATCTGGGTATGAGCTCTTATCGTCTGTTGACCGGCTCTGATCCTGTTAGTGTCGACATTAGTGTGGCGGCAAATGTTGATACGGATATTGCAGGCTGGAAGCCTAGTCCGCTTAAGTTTGAAACTCAGCAAATGTTAAAGCGCTAATGATCCTTTTTAATCACAATTCGTTGTAAAACATGATACTGAACGCCTTTGTTCCAGATTAGACGTTTGGTATTATTTTAGTGCATGATGAACTTCAAAACACTTTTTTGTGAGATGTAAGATGACTGAATCACCTATTCAAATAATTTGCCCAAGCTGCAATACAAAAAACCGCGTTCCACAATCGAAGCTTAAAGATAAGCCTATTTGTGGGAAGTGCGGACAACCTGTTCTTTCCACAAGCCCTATTGAGGGGAACGGTCATAATTTCAGCCGTTTTGTTACCTACAATGACTTGCCCGTGATTGTAGATTTTTGGGCGTCCTGGTGTGGGCCGTGTAAGCAATTTGCTCCTATCTTTGAATCGCTGGCAGAAGAGATGTCTACTCAGGCGTGCTTTGTTAAATTGGATACTGAAAATAATCAAAGTATCGCTGGTGGCTACAATATTCGTTCGATTCCTACGCTAATGATATTTCATCATGGCAAAGAAATTGCGCGCATGTCAGGGGCTTTGCCTAAAGCACAATGCAAGCAATGGATAATGCAAAACTTACCTTCTGTTTAAAGCTGGATTAGGGGGCGAATTAGCAGGACACGCACCTTTAAGGAATTAGCAGGACAGGCACCTCTAAGAGGCAGTCATATTGGGGCTTTGGCGTGTTATTGGCGAAAATGAATTATACTGTATATAATTACAGTATAATTCTTAGTCAAGAGCGTGATTTATGCCTATACCAAGAAGTCAGCAAGTGAGCTTAGAAAGCACACCTTATTATCACTGTGTTTCCCGCTGCGTACGTCGTGCTTTTCTGTGTGGTGAAGATCCTATCACCGGGAGCAGTTATGAGCATCGACGTGGCTGGATCGAGAAGCGTTTGTTGTTCTTAGCCAGTGTGTTTAGTATTGATATTTGTGCCTATGCGATTATGAGTAATCATCTTCATGTTGTGTTGCATGTTAATTTAGAGAGTGCGCAGCAGTGGTCAACGCGAGATGTTCTAGATAAATGGCATAGGTTGCATAAAGGAACATTGTATACGCAACAATATGTTAAAGGAGAAGCCCTGTCGCCTTTTGCATTGAAACTGGTGGAGGCGTCTGTTGAGTCGTATAGACATAGGCTGATGGACATTAGTTGGTTTATGAAAGAGTTAAATGAGCCGATTGCTCGACATGCGAATGCTGAAGACAAATGTACTGGGCATTTTTGGGAAGGGCGTTTTAAGTCTCAAGCATTGTTGGATGAAGCGGCTTTAATTGCTTGTATGACGTATGTGGATTTAAATCCAATCCGTGCCAAAGTGAGTGATACACCGGAATCGTCAGATTTTACGAGTATCAAACAGCGTATCGCTTTTCTTAATAAAAATAGCCAGCCAAAATTTCTATCTCCCTTTGTCGGTAACCCTAGAAAAAACATGCCGAATGGACTTCCTTTTCAACTAAAAGACTATTTAGAATTAGTTGATATGACGGGTAGAGTGATAAGCAGTAAGAAAAGAGGGGCGATAGATATTTCGCTTTTACCCATTTTACAACGGTTGAGTATTTCAGCAGATAATTGGTTTTGCATTGCGACGCAATTCGGTAAAAAGACAGAAAATATTGTGGGTCGCGCCCATTCTGTCGCTCATTACTGCAAATCAAAAAATAGAAAAAGACAGTTCAAACGACAAAGTACTCTGCTTTTTGCATAATAGAGCGGATCACAAGAAAATCATGCAGCTAATTTTAAGTTGTTGATTTCATTCGCCTTAGATTTACTTCTTCTTCCTCAAATTTCTTAATAAGCTCGTTTTTTCTTGTTTAAATCTGATAGGTCATCGTTAACCTGGATTTTACACCTTTGAAGAAGCACGATATCTGTTGTTTCGCGATTTTTAATCATGCCTGTCCTGATTGTTTTTAAGAGTGTCTGTCCTAGTTATTTTTGTTCGCTGTTTTCTTAAAAAACACGACATAGGGTCGTGTTTTTTATCTTTTGATTGTGTGTATTTTAGATGTCAGTTTGGGCGTTAGCCTTTACACAAACATAGACTGAATTGGTTGAGTCTTTGCCTTGAAATGGGTTGTAGAAAGAAACTAGGTGAGAGTTGACGCTTTCAAATACGGTGCTTAGCAAAGCTTCGAAGTTCGCTTCTGGTGGGTTTTGTGACCACATAGCGAAGACGCCATTGGGTTTTAGTTGTGCAGCCATGCGCGTTAGATTTTCAGTAGTATAAAAGCCAGCATTAGCTGGGTTCAGGTATTCAGTTGGAGAGTGGTCGATGTCTAATAAAATAGCGTCGAATTTTTTACCCGCACAGTTAGGATCAAATCCGTTGCTTGGATCAGTTGCTAAGTCAAAGAAGCTACCTAAGATGTAGCGGTTACGTTTGTCTGCATTAAGGATTTTACCGAGTGGAACCAATTCTTTTTGGTGCCAACTGATGACAGTATTAAGCGCGTCGACAACCAATAATTCTGAGATTCGTTCGTCCTTTAACGCTGCAACCGCGGTGTAGCCTAAACCTAAGCCACCTACGACGACGCTTAAGTTATCGCCTTTGACTTGCTCTAGTCCCAGTGTCGATAAAGCTTCTTCTGCCTCGACGAACATGCTCGACATAAGAAACTCTTCGCCCAGTTTTACTTCATAGATGTCGCGGTCGCCAAAGGCAGGAATTTGTCGTCTGCGCAGAGAAATCTCACCTAAAGGTGAATCTTGGCTATCAAGTTCTTCGAACAATGGAGGCATGGCATAGGGTCCTAAAATGATGATTTGACTGGCATTATACTGATTACGTAGAAGGAAAAGTAATTCATTGATACGGACTGAGTGCTTTACCGTATTTAACTAGGTTCTAACGGTGCCTGTCCTGATTAAATTCTAACAGTGCCTGTCCTAGTTAAATTGGTGCCTGTCCTAGTTAAATTGCTAGTGCTAGTGCAAAACCCCCCTCCTGCACAATTAGTGTGAGAGGTTCTTGTTTTGCATTTGTGTTGACGCGTCGAGGTACGAGACAGGCGCAAGCAAATGGAAGAACAAGAAACGTCCGATACTCTACACAAGCACCGCTTTCAGAGCGAAAAGACCCAAAAAACACCCCCTCCAGCTCCCCCTTGGCAGGGGGAGAGCAAGGTCAGAACCAGAGCCAAGTGCCAGGGCAAGGTCAAGGTTGTTGTCAGTTTCTGGTTGTGCCTCTGTTCATGCTGGCCTACGATGTGTTGATTGTTGGATGGTTGAAGAAAGTAGTGAATAATTTGCAAGCAGAAGAAGTTTATTGGGTGGTGTGTCCGCATTGTCAGGGGCGGGGTAAGAAGAGCCGTCGATTGCGTAAAAAGGTGCGGTTACAGTATCAAAGTGCCTTGGTGGAATTTGAGCGTAATGGTGGTGAAGGGGTGGCGCCTGAGCGTCCTAAGGGGCATTTGGATGACTGCGTAGATTGTGCTGGGTCAGGTTTGATCCGCGCAATGGATCCCCCTGTTGAAGCGCCAGAAAGCTACCCTCATGTGGCGATTGTCGGTGGTGGCATCGGTGGTGTGGCGTTGGCGGTGGCTTGTTTGCATCGTGGTATTCCTTTTACGCTTTATGAGCGTGATGATGGTTTTGATGCGCGCTCTCAAGGGTATGGTTTGACCCTGCAGCAAGCGAGCAAAGCGATGGAAGGTTTTGGGTTGTTTTCTTTGCAGGAAGGGGTGGTGTCGACTCGGCATTTGGTGCATACCCCAGAAGGTAAGGTCGTTGCAGAGTGGGGGATGCGAAAGTGGTTAGCGTCCGCTGAGCTTGCTGTTAAAGATGACTCGCCAAAACGGACGAATGTCCACATCGCGCGACAGGCGCTGCGTTTGGCTTTGCTGAATCAGTTGGGCGGCGATGAGAGGGTTCATTGGGGGCATCAGTTGGTTGATTTGCAAGAGGGTGACTCTGGTGTGGCGCTGACTTTTCAAGTGGCTGGTGGCGTTAAGCATACGCAGGCGGATCTTGTGGTCGGTGCGGATGGCATTCGCAGTTCGGTGCGTAAGTTGTTGATTCCTGAAGACGCTGCACCGTTGCGTTATTTGGGTTGTATTGTAATTTTAGGCATTTGTCCGCTGCGTGATTTAGGCGGTATTGAGAGCGAGTTGTTGGATTCTGCTACCGTATTTCAAACAGCCAATGGCAATGAGCGTATTTATATTATGCCTTATTCATCGGACTCTGTGATGTGGCAGCTTAGTTTTCCAATGACGGAAGAGGCGGCGAAAACCTTGAGTGCTCAAGGCGTGCAAGCGTTGAAAGAAGAGGCGTTGCGTAGAGTTCAGTGGCACGCCCCGATTCCACAAATTGTGTCCGCGACAAAAGCGGCGTTAGTGTCGGGTTATCCGGTGTACGATCGTGCTTTGTTAACGCCTGAATGGCTAGCGAACGCAGACAAGGTTACCTTGATCGGCGATGCCGCGCATCCGATGAGTCCTTTTAAAGGGCAAGGGGCAAATCAGGCATTGTTAGATGCTTTGGCTTTGGCTCGCGCAATAACAAAAGGGTGCGGACCTTATACTGATTGGAAAGAGTCAGGCGTCAGAAAAAGCGTTCTAACTGAGTTTGAAGCTGAAATGCTGGCGCGGAGTGCGGTGAAGGTAAAAGGCTCCGCTGAAGCCGCTGAGTTCCTGCATTCAGAGACGGTACTTCATGAGGGCAATGAGCCGAGAGGTCGTTGCCTCAGTAGAAAATAACTTAAGTAGAAAATCGCTTAAGTAGAAAATAAAGACAAAGCAATGAATAGGTGAATATGTATGAGTCAAGATCTAGAAGCGAACAAAGCAAACGCAATTGCATTTTATAAAACCGCTTATTTAGGCGAGCCTGAGAAAGCCGTAGCCGCCTATGTTGGGAATGAGTACATTCAACACAATCCTGTAGTGGGAGACGGTAAACAAGCCTTTATTGATTACTTCTCTGAAATGGCACGGGATTACCCAGAGAAAAGTATTGTGTTTTTACGGACCATAGCAGAAGACGATCTAGTGTCATTGCATACTCGTCAAACGTGGCCCGGTAATGAAGAATACGTCACTATGGATTTCTTTCGGTTTGACGGAAATGGAAAGATCGTAGAGCACTGGGATTCTATTCAGTTAGTGCCTACTGAAAGTAAAAACGACAACACTATGTATTAAATTGTCTATCAATACTGTGAGCGTTTAATAGATAAATGGGTCTGTTCGGTAAATAAAAAGCAATGCGGTTTAAGCATTGCTTTTTATTTGAATGAAAACAGCGATCGTATTGTTTATACGGATTCAGTTTTCTGTTCAGTATTGGCTTTAATATATTCCACTAGTGTGTCTTTAAGTAGTAGACGACGCTTTTTAAACTCTTCTTCTTCAGGTGTGCTGGTAAGAATAATTTCTTTTTCCATCTTTTCAACTTCACTGGTTAGGAAGTTGTACTCATCAGAAAGCTTTTTGAAGTGTGCGTCTGACATTCTAAGCTGATGAATTTCATCTTTTAATTCTGGAAGCTCATTTACTAAGGTATGGTTCTCGATAGGCATGCTTTTCTCCTTATTTATATTCTATTACTAGAGTACTTTACTCGGTCAAATGTTTGCTTGATGTGTATCAAGCTTTGCTTGTCTATTGACGAGTGCCGTCGAATTTTTCAAAACTAAATTTATGTGCTCAATTAAGTTATGGCGTCATAGGGATGAAAAGCAATCAACTAATGATTAGATGCAGGGGATTTAGTTATTTGATGGCAGGTTTTACTGAATGTTGACGGCCTATCAGGGCTTGGGGATGAGTAAACCTACTCGAATGAATGAGCAGGCTTACTCTTATTTTCTCTACTGTTAGAAATTAAGATCAACACGAGGCTGACTTTTTGTTGAGAAATCAAGCTCAGGTGAACAAACAAAAAGACGTGATGAGTTTATATTTTGAGACACTAGGTAGTCTTTTAAATTTTGTGCTCTTTTGTCCGCTAAAGCGTTCGCTGCTTCTCTGGTTTTATCATTGATAGTAGCGGGTGGTTTTTCTAAGCCAAGATCAAGGTAGCTTGCCACACCACATATTTTCAATTCACTTTGTTTCTTATCTTTCATGAGAGCGACAAGTTGTTTTAAGAAAGTACTTTGTTTGTCGTCAATTTTGGTCTCTTTTGGTGGATAAATCAGTGGTTCAACACGTACTTTCAACAGTTGGTCGCCTGCATACCGGGCAATGGTAATGACGTTGGCATAAGGTATAAAGGTCTGCAGCAAGTAGGTGCTCGACGCACTAAACAGGGCTTTTTTAACCGGAATGAAAAGGAAGTCTCCCCAACCAAACGAAGGGCTATCTATGTTTCCTGACAGAGGAATATCCAAATCAATATTATTGTCGCTGTCTTTTAAAGCACTGACTGCAAGATTGAGTGGAATGATGCCGGATTTGATGGCGCTGCTACTTTCGTAGGAGCCGCCTAGGTCAAACTGTTTCAATACTAAGTGAGCATTGCCGTTTATATCTCCTTTGTTAGCATGAAGTTTTAGGTCTAGATTTAATTGTCCTGAGTCAATTTGGTAACCTAACGCACTGGCGACATAAGGTGAGTAAGGTGGGAGGTCTGCTTGGGACACTTTCAACTCACTTTTCATAGTGAGTTCATCAGCCATTGGCCAGATTTCTACATCACCATTAAGTGTGGTGTATTTGCCATTTTTTACGCCAATGCTAAGGGTGGTGGCTTGCTTAGCGTCTTTTGTATTAAGGTTTCTGAGCGATAGTTTTGTAATGTCTAGCGTGCGTTTTAATGCCGGTTTCACGCCGTTGTCTTCAATGTATACGCTGGATTTTCCCGTTAAATCATAGGCGTTAAGAATAATATAATAAGGTGCTTTGAATGCCGGGGCTTTTGCGGCATTCGGCGTGTTGGCAATAGCATTATCAGCATCTTTTGCCTTTGGTATAGAGGTTTGAGCTGAAGGCGCTGTGGGTGATGTTTGTTTGTTGGCATCGATGAATACAAGGTTCTCAATTTGTCTATCTTTGCCTAAGAATACATTTCCTTTTACATCTTTGGTCATGATGCTTTTTATATTGGCACCATCTTGGTTTGCTTTTACAGTATTAACGTCTATTTCACCAACCGTTGTTAGCGGTGGTAGGCTTTTCTTATCGTTAATAGGAGCAGAAAGAACAAGGTTTTTGATCGATAATTTGCTTAGCTCCGTCGCAAAGAGGTCCCCTTGTTGAGTCATTGATAAATCATGGATGTTTGCACTTTCCCAAGAAGCCGCGCGCTTATTTGGCGTTAATTTACTGTCCATTCCTTGGGTTAAAATATTAATGTCAGTCCCTGCCACTTTAGGGGCTTTGTCGCCATCTAAATCAACATTGATATTTTTTGCTGTAATGTGGGCGTCTGCTAAAGACGAATGTATGGTCCCTTTTTTATCAACATCCAGTTTTTTTATCGCTAAGTCAAATAGTGCGTTCTTGAGCGATATAGTGTCATTATTTTGGGTGGCTGAAAGTGAATTTGACCAGATGAGAGATTGGTAATTCACTTTGTTGTCAGCTTGTTGGGCTGACAAGTTAGTACTGGTTATCGTGCTATCGGCCGATAGTGATACTTGCTTATCGGGTGCTTGCTTGGCCGTTAAATTGTTTAGCTGAACGGATGTGCTGTCATTTTCTAGTATTAAGGAAGTTAGCGCTAATGATAAACCATTTACTGAAAAATCGGTTTTAGGCAGTGTTGCAGATAGCCCAGATTGATCTTTGCTAAACGTTAATGGTAATGAAAGAGACGCACTTTTTAGCGCCGCTTTTTGGTCTTCAGGCAATTGTGCTGCTAACTCGTTTATCTTGATTTGAATGCCGCTTTTAAGCGCAATACTTTGATTGTCGTTACTGAGTGTTGCGAGTAAATCATTCAGTGTTAGCTGAAAGTTACCAAGGCTTGCCGTATTGCCATCTTGCAGTACATTAGCGCCTTTTAGCGTGATGTCTGTTTTATTACTTTTAAGGTCGTTTGTATTGTTTTGATGTTTAATATCGATGGCCGAATAGATGTCTAATGCTTGGTAAGTTGTTTTATTTTGGCCTTGACTAAAAGTACTGTCTTGGCTGGATGCTTGCAGTGTTCCAGTCGCATCCAGTACTTGGTTTGTGTTGTAAGTGGCCGTTACATCGGAAAGCTTCAGAGTGGTATTTTTTGTGCCTGCAGACATTGTCTTTTGTAGGGGCAGGTCTAGATTCTCAGCGCCTATATTAAGCGTCGAATTATTTAGAGCAAAGTAGGAAACCTTATCGTTCACCTTCATTGATAGGGCTAGTTTGCCATCAACAGACAACACCCCAGTACCTTGGTTATAAGGCGCCGGCAGAAAATGAGAAAGATCTTCGATGGGTATTCTATTTTTGTTCAAGGTGAGGCTTACGGTAGAAGCATTAGGGGAATAGTCAAACTTACTGGCAATATCAAGTTGTGCCGCATTGACGAGTACATTAATGGATACGGTGCCGTTCCAATTAAGCCCTTTACCATAGAGGTCATCAATGGCGAGAGTGTTAAGCGTTAATGTATCTTGCTGAGGGTTGGCTTGTTCTTTTAGTTGTCGTGATAGCTCAACTGTACTGTTCGTAAAGCGAAATGTTGGAAGTTTTACTGACCAAGGAGTGGAAGTATCGACGACCTTTTCTTGGCTACTTTCTTTTTTAGCGCTGCTATTGTCTGTTGCTTGGTACTGAGATAAGTCAATGCCTGCAATAATCCATGAATTCTCTTTCTGTTTCACATCCAGAGTTAGGCCATCAATTTCTGCGTTGGTGAAATGAATGGTTTTGGTAAACAAAGGAAAGGCTTCTATGCCAATAGATAGTGTATTGAGAGCCAGTGTTTTGTGTTTATTAGAGAGTACATTCAGTTTTTTTAGCGTGACTTTTGGTGGGAAAAAATCAACAGACAGGCTGGATATACTGGCTTCTTCACCTTGTGAAGCAAAGTACTTGACTAAGTAATGTTTGGCCACGAAGGGAGTGAGTAACCAAGAGCCCGCAATAACAACAAACAAGGTCATACTTGGGATAATAAGGTAGTTGCGCCAAGGTTTTTTCATGTTATTAGTTGCCTATGTATTAGCTATTTTCTTTGTGTTTTGTAGGGACTTTCTCAGGTTCTGATCGTGTAGGCATACGTAATAAATAAGTACTTACGGCGGCCCCTATCGTTATTAAGCTAATAGTAGCCCAGAATCGTCCAACGATAATCATAGAGATGCCCATCCCTAGCCACATAAAGATTATCGCGCGGTTTCTAGTGCGTTTAGGAATCCCATCAGAAGACTGCCAATCACTTATGATGGGGCCAAAATATTTGTGACCAATGAGCCATTGGTGAAAACGAACAGAAGACTTAGAGAAACACCAAGCAGCGAGTAATACGAGTGGTGTAGTCGGTAGTAAAGGAAGAAAAATGCCAATAATACCGGTAATGAGCGAGAGCCATCCTAAAATGATGAAAGAAACTCGTTTCCATTGCATATAATCGCCCATGATTTTACGTCACGTTAAAAATTATTCTAACGTTGCTTTGGTTGCTATTGCTAGACGCTTTGCATTTTGCTTACTAGACGTTACAAATAGCTGAATTTTAAAGGTTATCAAGCAGGGGCTTTTGTCCATAAAAGCTCCTGCTCAGATTTTATTGGCATTTAATGGCGGAGTTATTTTCCAGCATTAAAAATGGCCTCCATTGAGTCTTCCATTTCTGGTTCGACAAGCGGCCATCCACCAAGACGTTTCAAGCGATTGACCATTTCACAAAATAATTCGGCGGTTTTTTCCGTGTCATATTTTGCAGAATGCGCTTCAGCGTTATTAAATGGTATAGCGGCCGCTTCACAGGCTTTAGCGAGAACCGTTTGACCAAAAATCAACCCTGCTAAGCTTGCAGTATCAAAGCTTGAAAAAGGATGAAAGGGATTGCGTTTTATATCGGCACGTTCGATAGCCGCATTTAAAAAGCCATGGTCGAATGCGGCGTTGTGTCCCACTAAAATGGCACGTTTACAGCCTACAGACTTAAGTTCTTTACGTACTTTAGTGAAAATTTGGGTGAGTACTTCACCTTCATCAATATGTGCTCTCTCTGGATCAAAAGGGTCTATGCCGGTAAAATCTAAGGCGGCTTTTTCAAGATTCGCTCCCTCGAAAGGTTTAACTAAAAATTCGAGAGTTTCATGGATGAAAAGCTCGCCATTTTCATCCATTCTTAGAATACTTGCTGCGATTTCTAACAATGCATCGGTTTTTTGATTAAAGCCTGCGGTTTCTACGTCGATAACAATCGGTAGGAAGCCTCGGAATCGATCTTTGATTTCATGGTTTGACAAAAGAAGGTCCTTAATTCTGCCATTTACTCAAGAATGACGGGGTAGATAGAATCGGATGATAACACACTTGATAATGCTTGAACGAGATCTCTAAATGGGAATTACCCGACAACTGCTAATTCATACTTTTTTTGCCTTAGGGATTTTATTGCCTGCGAGTCAGGCGAGCGCGTTGATCCATTATCAATCGGATATAACGGATTCAAAATGGCTTTTATCAGGAAATATATTTTCCTGTAGTTTGACGCACCCAGTGCCCAATTATGGGGAAGGCCACTTCATTAAAGAAGCGGGCGAACCGATGAAATTTGTTTTGAAACCAGAAAATGAAAAGTTAGGTCCCGGTCAGGTTTATATCATTTCTCAAGCGGCAAGCTGGTCTCCTGGTGTGAAGCCGGAAACGCTCGATATTCTTCCGTATCCGGGATATGGCTTAACGGTAGAAGTCGGCGGTAGTGTTGCAGAGCGAATGCTGTCTAGTTTAGACAGTGGTCGTCAACCAGCGGTTGCTGGAACGGCATGGGAAAATCGTCGAGAAACCGTTGAGGTAAGCTTATCGAACATTAATTTTGCACCTGCTTACAATGAATTTCGTCGTTGCTTAGCTTCTTTATTGCCTGTTAATTACGATCAGATTGCGCGTACAGCGGCTTTATTTCAGTCTGGTCACACGGATTTAACAGAAGGTATCAAGCATCGTTTAGATTTAGTGGCTTTGTATGTTTCTAATGATCCGACGGTTCAGTACATTTATATTGATGGTCACTCAGATAATATTGGTTCACGTCGAGATAACCGAGAGTTGTCTAAAGAACGCGCAGAAAAGGTAACCGCTTATCTTCTACAGAAAGGCGTACCGGTTAATAAAATCATTTCCCGATATCATGGGGATCGCTACCCAGCGGTGAGCAATAATTCAAAGCAAGGTCGAAATCGAAATCGGCGAGTAACGATTCGCCTAGAGAAATTAAAAGATAATTAACGATAAGTTTTTAAAAAATCATCCAGAGCCCCTGTAATCATGTAATTATCCACATGGTCAGGGGCTTTTTGCTTGCTATGAAAGAGTCGAAATCTTAAACTAAGCGCCCCTTTTTTTAATTTATTTGCGCCGCCATGTAATGGTTTCAAAGCATTGGTGTGGGAGCGCGATCTCGTTGAGGAGAATAGAGATAATGTCTGACGTGAAGAAGGTAGTGCTTGCCTATTCTGGCGGCCTGGATACTTCCGTAATCGTGAAGTGGCTTCAAGAAGAGTATAATTGTGAAGTGGTTACCTTTACCGCTGATTTGGGTCAGGGTGAAGAGGTTGAACCAGCTCGCGCGAAAGCTCAAGCGTTGGGTATTAAGGAAATCTACATCGAAGATTTACGCGAAGAGTTTGTTCGTGACTTCGTATTCCCAATGTTCCGCGCTAACACTATTTATGAAGGCGAATACCTTTTAGGTACGTCTATTGCTCGTCCTTTGATTGCGAAACGCTTGATCGAAATCGCAAACGAAACCGGTGCAGATGCTATTTCGCATGGGGCAACCGGTAAAGGTAACGACCAAGTACGTTTTGAGTTGGGTGCTTACGCGCTTAAACCTGGCGTGAAAGTGATCGCTCCTTGGCGTGAATGGGATTTAACGTCCCGTGAAACCTTAATGGCGTACTGTGCAGAACACAATATTCCTGTTGATTTCTCAACGAAGAAGAAAAAATCTCCTTATTCTATGGATGCAAACTTACTGCACATCTCTTTTGAAGGTGATCAGTTAGAAGATCCGTGGACAGAGCCAGAAGACGACATGTGGCGTTGGTCTGTATCTCCAGAAGATGCGCCAAACGAAGCAACTTACATCGAAATCGGCTACGAAAAAGGCGACCCAATCTCTATTAATGGCGAAGCCATGTCACCAGCAACTATCTTGGAAACATTGAACAAGATAGGCGGCGCAAACGGCATTGGCCGTGTAGACATCGTAGAAAACCGTTTTGTTGGTATGAAAGCTCGTGGCTGTTACGAAACACCGGGTGGTTCTATCATGATGAAAGCGCATCGCGCGATTGAATCTATCACTTTGGATCGTGAAGCGATGCATTTGAAAGATGAGATGATGCCGCGTTACGCTAAAATCATCTACAACGGTTTTTGGTGGTCTGAAGAGCGTCGTATGATGCAAGCTATGATCGATGCGTCTCAAACTTACGTAAGCGGTACGGTTCGCCTTAAATTGTACAAAGGCAACATTACCGTTGTTGGCCGTCAGTCTCCAAACAGCTTGTTCGATAGCTCGATTGCGACTTTTGAAGACGATGCCGGTGCTTACGATCAAAAAGACGCAGCGGGTTTCATTAAGTTGAATGCATTGCGTATGCGTATTGCTGCTCAAAAAGGCCGTAGCTTTTTAGACAAAAAGTAATCGCGTCTTAGTATTCTAAAAAACGCCTCATTTTTAATCAGATGAGGCGTTTTTTTTATCTTTTCAAAGAAGTTTTTACGATCGGTCAGGTATTTTTCTATTTGAAAAGACTGAAAAAAATGTTTTGATTGAAGCTTGGGTTTTCATGCTGTCGTTTCTATTTTTCTTCACCCTAAATTCAGATCATTAGTGTATTTTTGAGAGCGCAGAAGCGGCCTGGTATGAGTCGTGTGAGCGTTAGCTTAAAAGAAGAGTAATTATGACAATTTATAATGTTGGTTCGATTAATTTAGATCACCTTTATCAAGTGGATCATTTTGTCCGTCCGGGTGAAACCATGGCGTCGCAAAACTATCAGTGTTTGCTGGGTGGCAAGGGCGCTAACCAATCGGTTGCTTTGGCCAAAGCGGGTGCCGATGTTAAGCACGTTGGCGCGATACATCGCAGCGATCAGGCGGTGTTGGATCAACTGGCATCTCTTGGGGTGAATACGGATTTAATTGCCAAGCTTGATGTACCAACGGGTCATGCCATTATCCAGCTCAATACAGAAGCAGAAAACGCAATTATCTTGTTTCAAGGGGCCAACCATGCGCTCACACAAGCGCAAGTGGATGCGGTATTAGCTCAAGCCACTGCAGGAGATTGGGTGTTGTTGCAAAACGAAACCAATCAAATTGAATACACTATGAAACAGGCGCAAGCGCACGGTTTGAAAGTGGCATTTAATCCCGCACCGATGGACGCAGATCTAACAAAAAAAGTATTACCGTCGGTGGATTTGCTGATCGTCAATGAAGTAGAGGCCATGGATTTGCTTGGCGTCGCAGATATTGACACCGCCAGTCAAACATTGCCTACGGCGTACCCAGTTTTGTCCGTATTGATGACCTTGGGTAAAGCGGGCGTTCGTTATTTTCCAAAGCAAGAAGCGAGTCAGCGAATGGAGAGTCTTTTTGTTGAAGCCTTCTCTGTTGAGGCGGTAGATACCACGGCAGCAGGGGATACCTTTATTGGTTATTGTCTGTCTTCATTAATGAATAACGAAGACATGACAGTCGCACTGAAGCGTGCCTGTGCGGCATCTGCGCTTTGTGTGACCAAAATGGGTGCAGCCTCCGCAATACCAAGCAGTGCTGACGTTACCGAATTTTTAGCCAAACAGGCTTAGTTTATAAAGAGGAAGTCGAATATGGCTCGTAAAATTATTATTGATACAGATCCCGGCATTGATGATGCTATGGCGATCTTTTTTGCCTTTCAAGCGCCACAACTGGATGTGCTTGGATTAACCACAACCTTTGGTAATGTGCCGGTTGAACTGGCAACAAAAAATGCCATCACATTGACTGAAATTGCCAAAGTGGATGTGCCCGTAGCACAAGGCGTTGCCGTGCCGTTAGTGATTGCACCGCGTCCGCATCCTGATTTTGTTCATGGAGCAGATGGTTTTGGTAACATTGATTGGCCGGCACCAAAAGGCAAAGCGGTTGAGAAAAACGCGGCTCAGTTTATCGTCGATACGGTGCGTGAGTTTCCAGGTGAAGTGACCATCATTGCATTGGGGCCATTAGGTAATCTTGCTAAAGCGTTAGAGCTTGATCCAGAAGTGGCAAATCTTGTCGACGAAGTGATTCTGATGGGCGGTACGGCAATTGAATACGGAAACGTATCTCCTGTTGCAGAAGCCAATATCATGAACGATCCACACGCCGCAGATGCTGTGTTTACCGCCCCTTGGCAGGTAACCATGATCGGTCTTGATGTGACCCATCAAGTGTTGCTTGATAACACAGTATTAGAGCGCATTAGGCAAGCTAATCCAGAGGAAGGCGGTTTCCTTTACGATTGCGCCCAGCATTACATCAACTTCTACAGCAGCCGTTTTGATATGAATGGTTGTTATTTCCATGATGCTTCTACTATTGCCTATGCGATGGACCCAAGTATATTTGGGGTTGAGCTAGGTGCCGTGCGCGTCGCGTGCGAAGGTATTGGCATTGGTCAAACAATCTTTGCGCCACAAGGAATGGAGTTTCCAGAACCGCATTGGAACGATGTTCCTATGACGCAAGTTTGTATGGAAGTAGACAGCGAGCGTCTGCTTAAGCTATTTGAAACCACACTTTCTTAATAAAGGGTGGGAAGAATAAGAAAAAGGCATGGGAAGTCCTTCTCGTGCCTTTTTTATAGCTCGCTCTTCTCTCTGGCGTGTTAACCTTGCGTCATTGGAAGACTGATTACATAAAGATGAGAATGATATGAAAATTTTAGTACGAAACTTAGCGCGTAACACCACTGAAGAAGAACTGTATAAATTGTTTTCTGCCCATGGCACGCTGCAATCTTGCACCTTGGTAATGGACAAAGAAACCGGTGAGTCAAAAGGTTTTGCGTTTATTGAAATGCCAAAAGTTGGTGAAGTAAAAATTGCTATTAAAGCATTGAATGGTATGGATCTTGACGGCAGTAAAATTCGTGTTAAAAAAGCGGAAGACAAAGCTGAAGATAAATCAGAAGACTAAGCGTTATCGGTCATTGATTTAATGTGATCATCTACATGGACGTAGCTGATCACATTCTGTGTTAATTAGTAATGGGCTTTCACAAAGTCTTTAATAAAGTCTATATCCTTATCTGAAATCGTATGAAAATCCAGTTTGATGTAATGCTTATTGTGTTCATTAAATACATCTAAGGTCGGGTCGCCTAACGCTTTAATTAGCGCGCTTTTCCCTTCATGAGTCGCATTCAATTCTAGCTTCACCATTTTAGACCCTTCTAGCCCTGATGGTGCTTCAACTTCAATATGCGTTACTGAAATGTGCGTGCAATGAATTGGCATTGTTTTACCATTCGTTAAATAAAGGGTGCCAGTCCAAAAACAACGTACGTAAGGTGGTGTTTTCATTGTTATCTCTCTGCATTTCAGATAGCTAAATGAATTATTCAGTGGGCACCATTATAAAGAAAAGAAGAGCGACAAACAGAGGGGTTTTAGATAAATTGATAAAAATCGTGATGTTACCTTATAAGAATATTAGGGTAACACCACGAGGGTCTATTGATGCATTTACATTAAAGAGATAAATTTTTGGATTTCAGCAATAAGTGCTCAGCATAATAGCGCTGAACACTTATTGGTTTAGGTCAGTTCTTTAATACTGTCACCCAAGGCATTGATCATGCTGTCCATTTCAGACTTCTCTGTGGTGAACGGTGGAGCAAGTTGAATCGTGTCGGCACCATAACGAACATAATAGCCTTTGTCCCACATGGACATCGCAATTTGGAATGGGCGTTTAGAAGGCTCGTTA
Source organism: Marinomonas flavescens (assembly GCF_004352835.1). Lineage (GTDB taxonomy): Bacteria > Pseudomonadota > Gammaproteobacteria > Pseudomonadales > Marinomonadaceae > Marinomonas > Marinomonas flavescens. The sequence goes on from NZ_SJSB01000001.1 coordinate 278,589, forward strand.
TCAACGGGGGCAATGGTGATGCCAGCGGCGAAGCCATAGTTACGAATGTCGGTAATAATCGGACTGACATCTTTTAGCTGATGCACGCAATTTTCCCACGTCGGGCTCATTTCTTTTACCCGTTCGATGAGGTTTTGTTGTTTGATTTCTTCGAGGGATGCCAAGCCTGCCGCACACGCAATAGGGTGGGCAGAATAGGTGTAGCCATGAGGCACTTCGAGCATGTAATCGGCGCCGCCATTGTCCATGAAGGTGTCGTAGATTTCTTGCTTAAAGACCGCCGCGCCCATTGGAATCACACCATTGGTCACCTGTTTAGCAAGCGTAATCACATCGGGTGTAACGCCAAACGCTTCAGCGCCTGTTTTCGCGCCCATGCGACCAAAACCCGTGATGACTTCATCAAAGATCAGTAGTATGTCGTGTTGATCGCAAATTTCACGAAGGCGTTGCAAGTAACCTTGTGGTGGCACAATAACGCCCGCAGAGCCTGACATAGGTTCAACAATTACCGCTGCAATGTTAGAAGCATCGTGCATAGCAATGAGGTTGAGCAGGTCTTCAGCGCGTTCTTTGCCTTGTTCCGCCATGCCTTTGGTGAACTCTGTTCCTGGCACTTGAGTGTGAGGTAAGTGGTAAGATTCTAAACCTTGGCCATAGAGCAATCTATTTGCTGGAATACCACCGACACTAAAACCCGAGACGCTGGCGCCATGATAGCCTTTGGCGCGACCAATGAATTTCACCTTGGTACCTTTGCCTTTTTTACGCCAATAAGCGCGGGCAATTTTCAGCGCTGTATCGACCGATTCAGAACCCGAACCGGTAAAGAAAACACGGTTAAGTTCTTTTGGCATGAATTGGGTGATTTTTTCAGCAAGTTCAAACGATTTTTCATGGCCATATTGAAACGCCGGTGAGTAATCGAGGGTCTTAACTTGGTTGGCAACCGCTTCATTGATCGCTGGAACACTGTGACCTAAGCCACAGGTCCACAAGCCTGATAAGCCATCAAAAATTTTACGTCCGTCGAGGTCGGTATAGTACTTGCCTTCGGCGGATACGATAAGACGTGGATCTGCTTTAAACTGACGATTGCCTGAGTAGGCCATCCAGTGGGCATCAAGCTGAGCTTGAGTGAGTCGGGTTTTCGCAATATGGCTCATGGCAATCCTCTCTTAACTAGATAAATAATAAATCGATAAGGAGAGAATGCCGCTAAGGAAAGTTTTAATAAATGCGATGTTCATTAATCATACTTTAGCATTTGGTTAACTAAAGCGATGAGGGCGAAGAGCTAATCAGTCCGAGGTTTTTTCTTTAAACTCGCACAAATCTTCGATTATGCAGGCGTTGCATTTGGGTTTTCGGGCGACACAAATATAGCGGCCGTGAAGAATCATCCAATGGTGTGCATCAAGCAGGAATTCTTTGGGTACGAATTTCAGGAGTTTTTGTTCGACTTCTAACACATTTTTTCCGGGCGCGACCTTGGTGCGATTACCAAAACGAAAAATGTGGGTGTCTACCGCCATCGCTACTTGCCGAAAGGCGGTATTGAGCACTACGTTAGCGGTTTTACGGCCGACGCCGGGCAGAGCTTCTAGGGCTTCTCGTGTGTCTGGTACGACGCTGTTGTGTTGCTCCACGAGAATGCGACAGGTTTTAATCGCATTTTCAGCCTTAGCATTAAACAGGCCAATGGTTTTGATGTAGCTTTTTAAACCATCCACCCCAAGCGCCAGCATGGTTTCTGGGGTGTTGGCGACAGGAAATAACTTGCGCGTGGCTTTGTTGACACTCACGTCGGTGGCTTGTGCCGAAAATAATACCGCGATCAACAATTCAAAAGGCGAACTGTATTCCAGCTCTGTCACAGGGTTTGGATTTTCGGCTCGTAGTCGAGCAAAAATTTCATAGCGTTTCTCTTTATTCACGGTTCGCCTCTGTGCTTATCAATTGCATTTATGCAAGCGTATATCAAGTGTACAAAGTCGTATCAAGTGTACAAGCATGATCAAGATGCGGCTTGGCCAGTAACTCGAACGCGTTTAGATTCTACTGGTCCTTGCTGAGCTTTTTGTGTGGCTAATCGTTTTTTCTCGCGCTCATCCATGTAGTTTTTAAAGGCGATAAGAATACCAAGGCCAATAAACGCACCCGGTGGGAGCATAGCGAACAAAACGTTTGGATAGTCGCTAAAAACAACGATTTTCCAGTTCAATGCAATAGGGCCAAATAGCAGTTGCATGTCAGAAAAGAGCGTACCTTGTCCAATCAATTCACGCATGCTACCAAGCACTACAAGAATAAAGGTAAAACCAAGGCCCATCATCATACCGTCTAATGCCGAAGGCAACACTGGGTTGCGGCTGGCAAAGGCGTCGGCGCGACCAAGAATCGCACAGTTGGTCACGATCAAGGGAATGAAAATCCCTAATATTTGATACAGCTCATAAGTGTAAGCCTGCATAATTAACTCAATGCAGGTGGTAAATGACGCTATGATCATCACAAAAGCTGGCAGACGTACGGCATCAGCGACATAGTTACGAATCAGTGAGACCGCCACATTAGAACCGATCAAGACCACCATAGTCGCTAAGCCAAGCCCTAACGCGTTGACCACGGTACTGGTCACTGCCAGCATAGGACAAAGGCCAAGTAGCTGTACTAAAGCGGGGTTGTTTTTCCAGAGACCGTTATAAATGATCTCGGAATAATTGGCGCTAGGAGGGGTGTCCTGCGTGGTTTCACTCGTTAAGGTATCTTCTGCACTCATGACAATATCCTAGCGCGCTAACAGCGAGTCTTTGTGTTTGTTGAAGTAAATAAGCGTGTGTCGTACGCCTTTAACCACGGCACGAGGGGTAATAGTTGCCCCGGTGAATTGATCAAACACACCGCCGTCTTTTTTGACATTCCAGCCAGCTAAATCCGGGTTTCCAATGGAGCGATTATTAAATTCTAAAATCCATTTGGATTTTTTCAGATCGACTTTATCGCCAAGGCCAGGGGTTTCTTGTTGGCTGATCACGCGAGTGCCGGTGACCACGCCGTTTTTATCAATTGCGACCAATAAGCCTAAGCTGCCATTATAGCCGCCGGGTGCGATGGTATCGAAGATGATGGCGCTAACGTCACCGTCTTTACGAGCGATGTAGATTTTTGATGCTTTAACACTGCCCAGCAGAGGATCAGCAGGGATCATTGCTGTTGATTTAGTCAGGTCGTTGTCGTACAAATCAGGAGGCAAAATTTCATTAAACGCCGCGACTTGTGCGGCAATCACATTGTCTTTAATAGTTTGTTCAGTGACCAAATGAATAGTGGCAATAAGACCTGCTGTGAGCACCGCAAAGATCCCCAAGCCAAGACTATTACGACGGATAGAAGCGAATAAATCCATTAGTTATCTTCCCCGATTTTTAGGCCTTTTTTGGCTTTTTGGTGGCCATAAGTACGCGGTTGAGTGTAATAGTCGATCAGTGGAGCGGCAAAGTTCATTAACAAAACGCCAAACGCAACGCCGTCAGGGTAACCGCCCCATGTACGAATAATATAAATAAGAATGCCAATGCCGGCGCCGTAGACTAGTTTTCCGCGGTTACTGGTACAAGAAGACACAGGATCTGTGGCAATAAAGAAGGCGCCAAACATGGCGGCCCCTGTGGTTAAGTGAAACAGAGGTGTCGCGGCATGGCTTGGGTCAATAAGATAAAAAGCGCCCGCAATCGCCGCCAATGCGGCTAGCAATGCGGCCGGTGTGTGCCAGGTAATGACGCGCAACCACAACAGCATAACGCCGCCCAATAGGTAAGCGCCGTTGATCCATAACCAGCTGTTTAAGCTTGCTGTTTGTAACGCATCTATGGTGTTAAAAGCCTCAGCACTTGGCAACTCATTCTTGTGCTTGAAGGCATCTAAAGGCGTCGCCATGGTGTAGCTGTCGATGTTTGGCAGATGTTGGAAAATGGCTTGTAGGCTTTGGCTAAAGGTTGGAATCGCCCCAGAAGAAAGTAGCTCATGAGCGCCTACCCATTGGGTCATGGGAACTGGGAACGACACCAACACAATGGCGTAACCGACCATGGCGGGATTGAATGGGTTGTTGCCCAAACCGCCATACAATTGTTTAGCAAAAATAATCGCAAAGGCGACGGCGGTAACCGTGACCCACCATGCGACTGTCGGTGGTAGCGCAATGCCCAGTAACACGGCGGTCAAGAGCGCGCTGTAATCCTTTAAGAAAAACGCCACGGCGCGACGGCGTATGGATAAAATTAAAGCTTCGGATGCCAATGCAGCAATAGCAGCAATCACGATATTGATAATGGTGCCCCAGCCGAACAACCAGGTCTGCATAGCGATGCCAGGAACAGTAGCGAGAATCACCATGAGCATGACCCAAGAAGTGCGTCGCCCTGCGCGTTGTGTGTGTGGGGATGTAACCCTCAATAATGCCATCTAACGATTCTCTTGCGTGTTATCTTGCGAAGGAGTGAGCTGAGCCTGTAATTGAGTCAATTGGGCTTCAGCGTCTTGTTGCTTTTGCTTGGCAGCGGTGATTTCAAGTTGAATGCTGTCAGCGTCTTGTGGTGAGTCGGCTAAACGCTTGTTCAATTTATTGATCTGCGCCTTTGCCAATGCCGCCGCAATTTTTTGCTTTTTAATGTGTTCCGCGTTGCGTGCTGTCTCATCCGAGGCAGGCGCACTGGCGGCTGGCGCGGCAGAAGAGGCTACCGTGGTTGGATTGGCCAAGGCTTTTTCAAGGTCGTCTGCGCGTTTTTGCGCGTCTTGAAGTTGCTGGCGAATGGTGTCTAACTCAGGTGAGTTTAAGTCTTCTGCTTTTTTCAGTGCTTTTTCTACTTTCTTCACCGCCGCTTTGGCAATGGCTGTGTCGATTTTGAGTTTTTTCAGTTCATCACCCGCGCTGGCGGTAGCAGCAGGTTGGGCCACTGGAGCCTGACTGGTAAGCGTGGCTAAACGCGCTTGCGCCTCGCCAAGTTCCTTTTCAAAGCCTGCAACTTTTGCTTGAAGTTCACTGTCATCTGGCGCGTCAGCCAGTTGTTTTTGTGTTTTTTTCAGTTTCACACCCAGTAGAGCAACGTCTACTTTGGCTTTTTTCAGCTCATCACTGACGGCAGCCTTGGGTGCAGCGGCTTTTGGTGCTGTGCTGCTGGCTGGTGCGTCTGCCGCAAGTTTGCTGAGTCGAGCTTGAGCATCGGCGAGCTCTTTCTCAAAGCCTGCTACTTTCGCTTGTAACTCAGCGTCATCAGGAGATTCAGCCAATTGCTTTTGTGTCTTTTTCAGTTTTGTTCCGCTCAGAGCCACATCGACTTTGGCTTTTTTAAGTTCGTCACTGGCTGGGGCTTTCGGAGACGCAGCTGGAGCGGATGCGACGGCTTTTGTAAGCTGTTCTTCTACTTTTGCCAATTGTTCTTCTAATAGAGCAACGGCTTTCTCTTGCTCGTTAGCTTGCAGTTGCAGTGTGCCTATCTCTTCTGTGTGCTCACTTTCTTGTGCGGCAAGGAGCTGTTTTTGCAGTTTTTTCAGTTTGGTCTTAGCGATTGCTAGATCAATTTTTAGTTTTTTACTGTCGTCACCAGCCGGCGTTGCCGTTGCTGCGGCCGCAGTAGCAGGTGTTACTTTAGGCGCGACTTTTTTGCCGTCAGTCGTTTTGTTGGCCGAGGCTTTTTGGCGTGCGACGCGTTTTGCTTCTTTTTCAGCGGCTTCGGCATCTTGGCGCGCTTTACGAGCTTCAAAGCGTTGTTTCGCTAAATCGGATTTTACGGCGGCTTCGCGCGCTTCACGAATGCTGCTCTTAGTGTGGCGGTAGTACTGAACCAAAGGAATGCTGCTTGGGCAAACATAAGAGCAAGCGCCGCATTCAATGCAGTCAAACAGATTATAGTGCTCTGCTTTTTCCAACTCTTGGCTTTTACTAAACCAAAGCAATTGCTGTGGCAATAAACTGGCCGGACAGGCTTGTTCGCACATGCCGCAGCGGATGCAGGCTTGTTCTGGTGCAGGCTGTGGTAATTCTTTTTTGCTGGCGGCCAACACACAGTTGCTGGTTTTAACGATAGGCACATTGGCGGAATCTAGAGTGAAGCCCATCATAGGGCCACCCATCACAAGGCGCTTAAGCTTTTTACTGTCGTTTTCGGCGTAATCCAGCAAGTGACTAATCGGCGTACCGAGCAGCACCTCCACATTCTGTGGTGCTTTTAGCACATCACCGGTGAGCGTGGTAAAGCGTGAAATAAGGGGTTTGCCTAGGAAGATGGCGTCGTGTACGGCAACACAAGTCCCCACGTTTTGGCACAAGATACCAATGTCAGCAGGGTATTGGCCACTTGGCACTTCTTTACCCGTGATCAGTTGGATCAGTTGTTTTTCGCCACCAGAAGGGTATTTGGTTGGTACGACAGCCACTTGAATCGTGCTAAGTCGATCGCTTAATACTTTATTTAATTCCGCGATGGCTGTGGGCTTGTTGTCTTCAATACCAATGATGACTTGTTCTGCTTCCACTAGGTGTTGCAGGGCTTCGATGCCGAGCACCAACTCAATGGTTTTTTCGCGAATGAGCATGTCATCCGCGGTAATGTAAGGTTCGCACTCTGCTGCATTGATAATAAAGTGGGTCAGCGGGTGTTTGTGAGCGCCTTGTAATTTTACTTGAGTCGGAAAGCCTGCGCCGCCCATGCCGACAATGCCCATTTCAGCCAAATAGGCTAAAACATCGGTTTTGCTTAGGGTATTCCAGTGTTGCAATGGCGTTAGCGTGTCCCACTGTTCTTCACCATCTGGGGTGATGACAATACAAACGTCGCTCAAGCCCGAAGGGTGCGCGATAGGGCGCTCTTCGATGGCCTTGATGGTGCCAGAGGTCGGTGCGTGCAAAAAGCTGCTTAAAAAACCATTGTTAATGGCGATCGTTTGGCCTTTTAGTACCTTGTCACCCACATTGATAAGAGGGCGCGAGCTTTGGCCGATGTGCTGACCAAGTGGCAATATCAACTCGTTTGGTAAACTAGGTCGACCCAGCGGTAGACGCAAGGATTGTGCTTTGTTTTCCGGCGGGTGAATGCCGCCGTGAAAGGAAAATACTGTCGCAGTTTGCATTAGTGCACTACCTCCGCTTGGCGGTCAGTCGCAATGATGCTACCAGGTTGCGCGGCAATGCCTTGGGGTTTGTCCCAAGACCAAGTTCGTGAGGTAACGCCTACTTCTACCATATCAATACAATCTACAGGGCAAGGTTCTACACATAAATCACAGCCGGTGCATTCGTCAGCAATCACGGTGTGCATCTGTTTCGCGGCGCCTAAGATGGCGTCTACAGGACAGGCTTGAATGCATTTTGTACAGCCAATGCATTCGTCTTCGCGGATCACAGCAACGCGTTTGGCGGTTTCTGTGCCGTGGTCGCCATCCAGTGGAATGGCTTCTACATCGAGTAAATCTGCCAATGCTTGAATGGTGGCTTGGCCACCAGGCGGGCAATGGTTGATCGCTTCGCCATTAGAAATCGCTTCAGCGTAAGGGCGGCATCCAGGATGGCCACACTGACCACATTGCGTTTGCGGCAAAATGGCATCGATCTGATCAACGATAGGGTCACCTTCCACATGGAAACGCACATTGGCGTAACCTAGGATGGCGCCAAAAATTAACGATAGGACCAATAAGATCCCGACAGCAATTAACACGGTCAGCATAAATGGCTCCTAAATTTGCACTAGGCCAGTAAAGCCCATGAAGGCTAATGCCATCAGGCCTGCGGTGATCATACCAATGGCTGAACCTTTGAAAACGCCCGGCACATCGGCGACATTTATGCGTTCGCGCATGGCAGAGAAAAGGATCAGCACAAAAGAGAAGCCAACCGCTGCACCAAAACCATAAAGGATGGATTCAACAAAACCGTTTTGCTTGCTGGTGTTTTGCAGCGCAACACCAAGCACCGCACAGTTCGTGGTGATCAGAGGTAAGAAAATCCCCAATACACGGTACAAGATCGGGCTGGTTTTATGGACCACCATTTCGGTAAATTGAACCACCACAGCAATCACTAGAATGAAAGAAATGGTTTTCAAATACTCTAAGCCAAATGGCTGCAGAATATAGGTATAAGTGAGATAGCTACAAAGACTAGAAAGCGTTAACACAAACGTGGTGGCTAAGGCCATACCGATTGATGTTTCTAGCTTGCTAGAGACGCCCATAAAGGGGCAGAGGCCTAAAAATTGTACCAATACGAAGTTATTAACCAGTATGGTGCTGACCAGTATCAAGAGATAATCAGTCATCTCACGTCCAAAATATAATCGATGAATTCACAGAAGTAGACACGCATAAAGCGAGTGTCATGCGCGACGGTAACTATACCAAGCTGCTTATAACTAACAAGACTAAATAGTCACTTCGGTTAGTGTAATTTAGAATATAGATAATAAGCTATGATTATATAAGCTCACTTTATGAGACTAAAAGAGACAACTGGCTTTACTTATTTAGAGCCAGTTGTCGAACTTTTAATAGAGTGCCTTTACATCACGCGTTGGCCAGGTTTTGCGCCAGCGTGTGGCTCAAGCAAGTAGATCTCATCTTTGCCTGGTCCTGCGGCGAGTACCATGCCTTCTGATAAGCCAAATTTCATTTTACGCGGCGCTAGGTTTGCGACCATCACAGTCAACTTGCCTTCCAAATCTTCTGGTTTGTAAGCAGACTTAATGCCAGAGAATACGGTTCGGGTTTCACCACCAAGGTCTAACGTTAGTTTAAGCAACTTATTGGCTTTTTCAACGTGCTCTGCTTTGGCAATCAGCGCGATGCGCAAATCCACTTTTGCAAAGTCATCAAAATTGATTTCCGCTTCAATTGGCTCTTTAGTAAGTTCCGTTTCTTCAGCAACCACGGCTTCGGGCTCATTGGCTTTAGCAGCTTCGGTGGCCGCTTCTTTGCCTTCTTCGATCATGGCGTCGATTTGTTTTTGCTCAATGCGACCCATCAAGGCTTTAAAGGTGTTTACCTTAGTGCCAAACAAGAGCTCGCTGCGGTTATCCCACGTCAGCGTTTTGCCAAGGAAGGTTTCGGCGTCCGCGACCATGTTTGGCATAACTGGTTTCAGGTAAGTCGCTAGGATGCTGAACAAGTTGAGCGCAACAGTACATACTGCTTGTACTTGTGGCAGAGTGGCTTCGTCTTTCGCCAATACCCAAGGTGCTTGGTCAGCAATATAGGTGTTTGCGACATCCGCAAGGCGCATGATTTCGCGTACCGCTTTGCCGAATTCGCGCGTTTCAAAGTGTTCGGCAATCACATCGCCTGCGTCAATGAAAGATTGAATCATTTCACCTTCGCTCACTTCTGTGGCCAGTTGTCCGTCAAATTTCTTATTGATGAAGCTAGCTGTACGGCTAGCAATGTTAACCACTTTGCCAACGACGTCTGAGTTTACGCGTTGTACGAAGTCTTGCAGGTTTAGATCGATGTCATCGACGCTTGAATTCAATTTAGCGGCGAAGTAGTAACGCAAATACTGAGGGTCTAAGTGATTCAAATAAGTACGCGCCATAATAAAGGTGCCGCGCGATTTAGACATCTTAGTACCATCAACGGTCACATAGCCATGGGCATTGACGCCTGTTGGTGTACGGTAGCCCGCGCATTCCAACATTGCAGGCCAGAATAGGGCATGGAAGTTGATGATGTCTTTACCGATAAAATGGTACAGCTCAGCGTCGGAGTTCTTTGCCCAGTAGTCATCGAAGTTTAAACCTTCGGTGCGATCACATAGGTTTTTGAAGCTCGCCATGTAGCCGATTGGGGCATCAAGCCAAACATAGAAGTATTTACCCGGCGCATCTGGGATTTCAAAACCAAAATACGGCGCATCACGGCTGATGTCCCATTCTTTTAGGCCAGACTCTAACCATTCTGCCAATTTGTTAGCAACTTGATCTTGCAGTGTGCCACTGCGAGTCCATTTTGCTAGGAAGTCTTGGAAATCTGGCAATTTAAAGAAGTAATGCTCAGATTCTTTTTCAATCGGCGTTGCACCGGAATAAACCGAGCGTGGGTCGATCATTTCCATCGGTGTGTAAGTTGCGGAGCAGACTTCACAGTTGTCGCCGTACTGGTCTTCTGCTTTACATTTTGGGCAGGTGCCTTTGATAAAGCGATCCGCAAGGAACATTTCTTTTTCAGGATCGTACGCTTGCACGATAGAGCGGACGGAAATCTTGCCGTTGTCACGCAGAAGCTTATAAATGTGATTAGAAATTTCACGATTTTCTTCTGAGTGAGTCGAGTAGTAGTTATCATAGCCAATCAAGAAATCGTTAAAGTCGGCCGTGTGGGCTTTGCGTACGCCGTCGATCAATTCTTCTGATGTGATGCCTTGTTGGTCCGCTTTTATCATAATGGCGGTGCCGTGTGCATCATCGGCACAAACGGCGGTACAAAGGTGGCCGCGAAGTTTCTGAAAACGCACCCAGATATCCGTTTGGATGTGTTCCAGCATATGCCCTAAATGGATGGGACCATTTGCATATGGAAGGGCGCTGGTAACTAAAATTTTGCGTTGCGTTTGTGCCATTAGTGATAAGCCTGCTGGAGTAAAAGGTCGAGTATTCTATCAATAGGAAGGCATCGCTGGATATATCGCGATGTAAGGGCCAAGTCGACGCGTGCTAAACAAGTCGAAGCGCACTAAAAGAGCCTAACCATTGATAACGAAATAGATCCCGTAATTATAAGAGCCCCTCTGTGGTGTGCAATAGCTTGACTTGCTTTTCTGCATTTTGCCCCCACACTTGGCACATATTCTAGAAAATTTTATGAGAACGACTTATTAAAAAGTCGGTTGTGCTTGTTTATGAGCGGTTATTGAACAGCCTATAAACAGTGCAGCTGCTTTGTTGGAGAGAAAAATGCAAACCGATGCCCAAATACAGGCTCAATTAGAAACACTAATCGATCAAAATAGCGGTCAAGCGTATGGCGCTGTATGGCAAGTTACAGGGGATTCAAGTCGTTTACATCTTACTTTGAGTTTGGGTTACCCTGCGCAAACTGAACAGGCGCAATTAAGTGCACGCATTCAAACGTTATTGGCAGACTCTCGTGAATTGATTTTGGAGATTGAACACCGCGTAGAAAGTCAGGCAACACAAGGGAATATCCCAGGCCTCACAGGGGTAAAAAATATTATTGCCGTTGCTTCTGGTAAAGGCGGAGTGGGTAAATCGACTACCACGGTCAATCTTGCGCTGGCGATGGCGAAAGAAGGCGCGCGCGTGGGTATTCTGGATGCCGATATTTACGGGCCGAGCCAAGGTATGATGATGGGTTTTGCGGACGGTACTCGTCCGAAAATACGCGATGAAAAATATTTCATCCCTCCGGTAGCGCATGATGTTCAAGTGATGTCGATGGCATTTTTAACCACTAAAGATACGCCAGTAGCGTGGCGTGGGCCTATGGTGACGGGCGCGTTAATGCAGATTTTGACGCAAACTGATTGGAGTGACTTAGATTATTTGTTCATCGATATGCCGCCGGGTACGGGGGATATTCAGTTAACTTTGGCGCAAAAAGTGCCGGTTGCAGGCTCAGTAATTGTTACCACTCCACAAGATATTGCGTTATTAGATGCGCGTCGCGGCATTGAAATGTTCAATAAGGTAAATATTCCTGTATTGGGTGTGGTGGAGAACATGTCGACACACATTTGTTCGAACTGTGGACATCATGAAGCCATCTTTGGTGACGAAGGCGGTGCGAGTTTGGCGAAAGAATATAATGTCGATGTATTGGGTAAATTGCCATTAAGTTTGGCCATTCGTAAGCAGAGTGATGCGGGCAATCCTGTGGTAGTGAGTGAGCCTGAAAGCGAAGCCGCCGGCATTTATCAGTCGATTGCGCGTAAGCTTGGTGCTACTCTTGCGTCCCAACAAGATAACCAGTTTACAATGCCTACCATTGGCATGAGTGACGATTAAGGAATAGCAATGCGTTTGTGTGACCGAGATATCATTAAAGCCTTAGACGAAGGTAGCATCACCATAGAACCTCGCCCCGATAATAGCGTGATTAGCGGCGTCTCCGTGGACCTTCGATTAGGGAATTCCTTTCGTGTGTTTCAGGGGCATCCGGCGCCGTATTTGGATCTTAGTAGTTCGAAAGCAGATCTGAATAAAGTCATCGAGTCTGTGATGAGTGATGAGATTTTGGTCGATGACGGCCAGCCATTCTTTATTCACCCGGGTGAGTTAGTGTTGGGCGTTACCAAGGAGTCTGTGACCTTGCCAGATAATTTGGTTGGTTGGTTAGACGGGCGTTCTTCTTTGGCTCGTTTAGGTCTGATGGTACATGTAACCGCCCATCGGATTGATCCAGGTTGGAGCGGCGGCATCGTTTTAGAGTTCTTAAACGGTGGCAAATTACCCATTGCACTGAGTCCTGGTATGACCATTGGTGCGATTAATTTCGAAACCATGTCTGGTTCTGCAGAGCGTCCTTATAACAAGCGCGACAATGCTAAATATAAGAATCAGACGTCAGCCGTTGGCAGCCGAATTTCTGGTGATCAAAACTGATGTTACTCGTTTTTCATTGAAAGAGGCTCCGGCCTCTTTTTTTGTATTTCATGTTTACTTTATTAATAAAAATACTAAGTAAGCATAAGGTTGCGGCGCATTTTTTAATGATTTTTTGGTGTGCGGCTAAAAACTGGTATATCTTGATAGTGTAAGGCTGCACTGGTCTTCGCCTTGGGTGTGCAAGGTTTTATGTTTTCTTTTGAATAGTGAGTGTGAGTTTTTATGCTAAAAGTCATCCAGCTTCTATCCATACTAATCGTCCCTTTTTATTTACTAGGTTGCGCGTCTGGCTCCTATGAATTAACGGGAAACAAGCGTCCCGCTATTAAACCTGAGCAGGTCACTATTTTTTCTCATAAACCTGATTTTACTTACGAAAGATTGGGTAAAGTGAAGGCGTCGAGTGAAAAGGGCTTTTCTGATGCCGGACGGCTGGAAAAGGCTAAAGAAGAGTTAAAAGATCAAGCCGCCAAAATTGGTGCTAATGGCATTATTTTAGACAGTATTTCAGAAGGTTCTTTTCAAAGCTTAGGGACTGGCTTGGGACTTTCACTTGGGACGGGTGGGCTAGGAGCCTCAATTGGTTCTGGTTTTTCTTTGCCAAAAGCGAAAGTATCAGGCGAAGCCATTTTTTATAGCGAGCCAGTCGAGAAAAGCCAAGAGCTTGTTCAATAAATAGGTGCTTACTTCTTTTACACATGGGTTTTCTAATGATATGGGTTATTAGTTGAACGGCTGGAACATCACCCGCTCAAAGTGGTTGATGTTCAGTGTATTTTGTTTTGATAGGTGCGTGAGAGGCGGAGTCTTATATGAGAGTCAGTGAATGCATTCACCTTCCTGATATTTTAGAGTTGATGCTCGATGCTGTCTGCGTGGTTGATCGTGCGGGCAATTTTGTTTTTGTCAGCGCCGCGTTTGAAGACATGTTTGGCTATACGCCGGATGAAGTAATTGGTAAACCGATGGATATCATGCTGTTTTCAGAAGATGTAGAAAAAACTCATGAGGTGGTTGAGCATCTTTTAAAGGGAGAATTAAAGCCTCGCTTTGAGAATCGTTGGGTGCATAAAAGTGGTCGTGTTGTTCATGTTTTATGGTCTGCTCGATGGTCGGAAAAACACCAGTACCGCATTGCAGTTGCCCATGATATTACTGAGCGTAAGCAAATGGAGGCGCGCTTAGAGCGTATGGCGCGTCATGATCCTTTAACCGATTTGCCTAATCGTTCGTTGTTTTTAGATCGTTTACAAAATGGATTAAATCGAGCCCGTCGCGAAAAGACCCTGCTGTCTTTACTGTTTATCGACATAGATGGTTTTAAAGAAATTAATGATGATTATAGCCATGCAATGGGTGACAAACTCTTGCAAGCGATTGCCGGTCGCTTGGTTTTGAGTGTGCGCGAATCGGACAGTGTTGCTAGGCAAGGCGGGGATGAGTTTCTGGTATTGCTAAATGGTATTAGCGTAACGAACGACAGCGATAAGGTAGCAGAGAAAATTCGTAAGGAAATTGCCGCTCCGTATTTCTTAGAGGGTTTTGAATTCAATGTAACGGCGAGTATTGGTATTGCTCATTATCCTGAGCATTCCAATGATGTGTTGGCTTTGATTCAACATGCGGATCATGCTATGTATCAATCCAAGCATGCCGGAGGTAATCAAATTTCTGTGTTTACCTTGTAGCGCTCGTTGGGTTGTTAGTTCCCATGTTGTTTGTCACTCGTGCTTCATTCTTTTTATATCTCGCCTTTTGAGCTCTCTTAAATCGTTCAAATACGCAAAAATACTGAAAATAATTCATTTACGGGCAATGCTCTTTCTGATTCGCTTTCTTGCGGCACTAATCTGATTTACTATCGTTCATCATCGGGTGGGCTTTTTATACTAGGAGAGCTTTTTACCCGTTTATCAAGGCGATATTAGATCGTATTCATCTTACTTAATAGGACACAATAATGGCGGCTTTTGGTAGCGTGTTTTTGCCTAAGATGGCAATGACAACATTTGAAAATAATCAGTGGAGTAAAGCTGAGCTTGTTTCTGCAGAGAGTATTCAGTTACACCCAGGTGCTCATGTTCTACATTACTCAAGTACTTGTTTTGAAGGCTTAAAAGCATTTCGTCATGCAGATGGAAGTATTCATGTTTTCCGTATGGATCAAAACATCAATCGTTTTGCTCAAAGTAGTGAATTGCTGGCTCTACCAGCTATTGATAAAGAACAAGTCTCTCAAATGATTTTAGATTCAGTCGCTGCCTTTGCGAGTGATGTGCCAGAGCCACCAGGATCTTTGTACATTCGTCCTACTCATATTGGTACTGAAGCAGCGATTGGTAAGGCTGCTGCGCCTAGTATTGCTTCAATGCTGTACATTTTATTGTCTCCTGTTGGAGATTACTTTACGGGTGGCGTGAAAGCATTGCGTTTGCTTTTGGAAGAAAATGGTATGCGTTGTGCACCACATATGGGCATGATTAAAAGTGGTGGTAACTATGCCAGTGCACTTGGCCCAACAATGAAAGCCAAAGCAGAAGTGCAAGCGGACCAAATCTTGTTCTGTCCAAATGGTGATGTACAAGAAACAGGCGCGGCGAATTTCTTGCTAATCGATGGCAATGAAATCATCACCAAAGCGCTGGATTCTAGCTTCCTTCATGGAGTAACACGTTCTTCTGTATTGACCTTGGCAGCTGATCTAGGGATGACGGTTACTGAGCGTGATATTACGGTTACTGAATTGCTTGAGCGTGCGGCAAAACCGGGTGTTGAAGCGGCGTTGTCTGGTACGGCGGCCGTACTAACGTCTGTAGGTACTTTTATACATAATGGCGAAGACATCAAGGTGGGTTCTGGTGAACCTGGGCCGGTTGTTGAAAAATTGCGTAAAGCATTGAATGACATTCAATGGGGCAATGCGCCAGATACGCATAACTGGTTAACAAAAATCGCTTAACTTGCGTGCATAAAATCGTGTTATAAAAAAGGCTAGAGGTCGTGTTCTCTGGCCTTTTTTTATGTTTTTTTAACCGTCGTAATCAACATCAGAAAAAAGGTGTGATATATGGGTAAAACCGCCGTGGTAATTGGCGCGACTGGTTTAGTTGGGCGTGCGCTGGTGGATCAGCTCGCGAGCATTGAATCGATTGATAGAATCGTAACCTTAACGCGCCGAGCTGTGTCTCATCCAGCGGCTAAGGTGGATAATCTACTGGTGGATTTTGATCGGCTGGAAGAGTATGAAGCGTATTTTAAAGCGGATATCTTGTTCTCTTGTTTGGGTACCACATTGAAACAAGCGGGATCGCTTCAGGCGCAGAGAAAAGTCGACCTTGATTATCAGCTGAATGCCGCGAAGCTCGCCCTTAAACAAGGCGTATCACATTATCTTTTGGTGTCTTCAAGTGGTGCAAATGCCAGCAGCAGAAGTGCTTATTTATGTATGAAAGGTGAGCTTGAAGATCAAATTAAAGCGTTGCCTTTTCCTCGTGTCAGTGTCTTTCAACCATCTTTGTTGTTGGGGGAACGTGCGGATTTTCGTTTGGCTGAGACACTGGCAAGTTGGTTGACTCCGGTGATTGCGGGGTTGCCTTGGTTGCGCCGTTATCGACCAATACTAGGTTCGGAGGTGGCGATGAAAATGGTTCAAGTGAGTCAATCCGCAGGGAGTAAGTTCGAATTGTTCACGTTGAGCGACGTTTTTGTCGATTAGAGTATTTGTTTTTGAGTATCGGCATTTTTCTTGCTTGGTATTATGGTTACTTACTGTATTAACTATTCTAAGGTCATTATGAAAGCGTTATTAAAAAAATTATGTTCACCGCTATTGGTGTCTTTTGAGAAAGGTGAAGGCGAGTATGTTTATAAGGACTCGCATAGAAAAATATTAATCATAATGGGACTGTTGTTTCTTGCTATCTCGCTCGCCTCTTTGTTTTTAGCGATTAAATTTACGGAAGCAGGTGGGATTATTCCAATCGTTGTTTTTTTAGGTGTTGGTTTAGTTTGTGAAATAGTGGGCTTTCTAGGCAGTGATCGCGCTGTTTCTAAAATTTGGAAAAATAAGTAGCAGACTCGAATCTATTAAAAGCAAAAACTCGTTGGGATTAACGCTTAACACAAACAAAAATGGCATTACCTGAAACCTTGTTCCATGGTGTTATGCTCTCGTAATTATGCTCGAAAACATGGATGTCGAAATACGGTGTTAGTAATGCTTCTAATTCATCAAAATTGAGCGCCACCATGGGGTGTTCGTCTTGCCAGGTGAGTGTTTGTTGGTCAGTGGTTTTGTCGATCCGCACATTGAGTGTTTGTTTTTCGCTATCACCGACATAGTGCCAAGCGGAGCTAAAATGAAACAGATCTTGATCTTGTTGCACGCTGTGTTTGGCAAACAGGGTATTATCAATCTGACGTTTGTCCACTACGTTAAAATAAAATACTCCGCCGCTGGCGAGCGCTTGATATGCGCTGGTTATGCAGCCTTTTAAGTTATTTAAATCCCCGCTGTAATGAATCGAATACAAGAAGCAGGTGATTAAATCAAACGTTTCTTCCGTATAAAAATCACACATATTGCCTTGCGCAAAATTAGCATCAGGACAACGTTGTTTGGCGATGTCTAACATGGGCTGATTAATGTCTAAACCACGACAAGTGAAGCCGTTTTGCGCTAGGTGAGCGATGTGAGGGCCAGTGCCGCAAGCTAAATCTAAATGCTGTTTTCCACCATTGCCAAAAATCTGATGAAGGCGCTGAGCGCTGCTACTTTGACCTTGATAGTCAATGTCGGCACACATGAGGTCGTAATAACCAGACAAGTCAGTGTATAACGCGTTATAAGACATAATTACCTTGCTAGGTGCCATGTAACCTATAGTGACAACGGCGATGAAAAAACAGTGGCGCATAATATATCAAGCGCCGCCCTTTGCGAAGTCAAAATACGAGGAGTGAATGAATGGACGAGTTGCTGGAAAGGGACATTTCTTGTCCTTACTGTGGTGAGGTTATTAGCGTGATGGTAGAAGTGCTAGAGGAAGAGCAGGAATATATAGAAGACTGTCAGGTTTGTTGTCGCCCAATAGTTTTTCATGTGGGTATCGGGTTTGATGGTTTGCCGATTGTGTCTGTGCATACAGAAAACGAGACTTTTTAGTCTCGTTGATTAAATGTAAAAAAGCGTCGCGGATTAAAGTTTTTCGATTTGATAACCGCTGGCGGCTAATTTGGCCAAGAGTCCATCTGGACCGGCAAGGTGCATGGTACCCACCATAATAAATTCAGTACCGTTGTCGTTGAGCATGGTTTTAATTTGCGGCAACCAATGATTATTTCGTTCTACCAAAAGCGTTTGGTAAATCTCTGGATAGTCTTCTTTGAAGTCGGTAATGGTGGCTTCTGCCATGGCGTCCATATTGCCATCGCGCCAAATCTTTCGTAGCTCATTAACCGTACTAGGCATGTCTTTTATGTCTTGCAGAGAATAGTCGATCATCTCACTTTCATCACCAGCGCCTAAGCTTTCTAATGCATTGATTTGATCTTGCGGGGCTTCTAACCAAGCTTGGTTTTTATCGTCCATAACGGCTTTGGCTGAATAAAATTGATCTACGCCTTCACTGGTAAAGCCTAGAGATTGTAGTTCTATCATGCTGAGTGTCATGGCGATAAGGCTGGGCTTCAATGCCTCCATTTTATCCATGGGGATATGGCGCTCTTCCAGAAACCGAGCCAGTGCCTGATAAGTGTCTGGCTTTAGTACTTGATCAATAGTGGTGCCGTCGGAGTAGGACAGCTGATTGACCAGTTTTTGCTGAAATTCACGGGAGTTAAGTGCTTGAATGTCCGTTTCGAATACCACTTTATCTGAGGCGCGATAGGCCTCATCGTACGCTTGTGGAAGAGGGTAGTCTTCTGGCGCTAAAATGTGAATGGTACCACCAAGATACAAGATGTGAGTGCCAGACATGACTTTCCAAACCGACGCTGCTTGAGTTTGAAACGCCGCGGCTGCAAACAATGTTAAACCACATTTTTTAATAAATGACATGTTGTGTACTCGTAATAGTGGCATAAAGATAAGCAGCATAGCGTGAATTGAATGGCCGGAGCAATTTTCATCTAGTGCTTGCGAGGTGTTGCCTTATTGATAGGAATTGATCAAAAGAATGATATGATTTGTCCTTTTTCATAGCGCCTTTTTTGTGGTGCTTCGTTATATTAAGGTCTATTTACCCCACATGAATACTGATTTTGTTGCGATTGGATTAACAAACCCGAAAAGTACGTCTAATGTCGGTTCGGTGATGCGTGCGGCTGGCTGTTATCAGGTGGATCAAGTCTTGTATTCAGGGCAACGCTATGATCGTGCGGCTAAATTATCGACGGATACTAAAAAAGCCCATGCCTCGATCCCTTTAATTAATATTGAGTCGTTGGGTGCGAATGAATTGATTGATGCTGTGGATGCTGAGACAAAAATTGTCTGTGTGGATTTGATTCAAGGTGCAACACCACTGCCTGCCTTCGAGCACCCAGAAAAAGCCTTGTATGTGTTTGGACCTGAAGATGGCACTATCAGCCAAAAAGTCGTTGATCGTGCTGATTATGTGGTGTTTGTGCCAACGATAGGGTGCATGAACTTAGCGGCCTCGGTGAATGTTTTATTGTATGATCGCTTGGCGAAATCCGCTCGAGCAGTCGCCGATGATGAACTGATCAAACGCAGTAAAGATGTGAATAATAATGTCAAAGTGCGCACAACACGAGCGTAGTGCTTTGTTGTTTTTGTAGGAGTAAAAATGCGATATCAAGGTATTAAAGTCACCCTGATTACTGGTTTTTTAGGCGCGGGTAAAACCACCTTGATTCGTGATTTATTGGCTCAGGCGCCCCCTTATGAACGGTGGGCGGTGCTGGTTAATGAGTTTGGTGATATTGGTCTAGATGGGGCTTTACTTTCTGATACGGGTGTTGCCATCAAAGAAGTTCCAGGCGGTTGCGTTTGCTGTACGACGTCAGCGGCGTTTGCGCAGGGATTAAACCAATTGATACGGCAACAAAACCCAGATCGAATTATTATTGAGCCCTCTGGGTTGGGTCATCCTAAGCAAATTATTGACTCTTTAAAAGCGCGACAGTACCAAGATGTACTTTTGGTTACTGGTGTGTTTTGTGTGCTTGATGCGCGTAATTTGTCGGATAATCGTTATACACAGCATGTCACTTTTAACGATCAAATTGATTGCGCTGACACCATTGTTGCCAGCCATGTATCGTCATATCAACGGGCTGATATTGATAATTTAAAAGACTATTGTCAGTTACGTTTGATTGATTCTGAACGAGTTCTAATCACAGACCCTATGTCGTTATTAGGTGTGAATTTAGACCCTCATCTCCATCGAAATGTCTCGTCTTCAGAAGTAAATAATGTCGAGACGAAGTCTCATACTCATGAACACCACGAACACCACGAACACCACGAACACCACGAACACCACGAACACCACGAACACCACGAACAAGCAGATATTCTCACTGCACATTATTTAAAACAGCAAGATGGTATGAAAGTCATCGGATGGCAGTGGCAACGGGAATGTGTATTTGATGAGTCCTTATTGCGTGTCGGTTTAAATGCTCTGATTTCTCTGTGTGATATTTATCGAATGAAGGGGGTTTTTGTCTTAGATTCTGGGCAAGCGCTTTTTATAAATGGATCTCGTGGTGAATTGTCTGTGAAAGTGTCAGTTTGGCAGCAAGATAGTCGCTTTGAGGTGATCGGTCTTGATGATGAGCTTTGGGTGCGGAATGTGTTAGATTTTGTTTCTAAAATCGATTAATTCCTTCTAATATGCCGGTAAATCTTCTTTTAATGTCTTTGGTTTTTTATGCTTAATATTAAGCGGAAAATGCTAGTGATTAATTTTGTCATTAATCTTGGTGTCTTTTGTTATTGAGAGAAACTCGCTTATGGACGACTCTTTCAACCATAGAACTGGGTTTGTTTCATAAACCGAGGCAAGATAAAAACAAGAAGAGGTCAATAGGTTATGCCTGAGTATAAAGCACCCTTACGCGATATTAAATTTGTCACCGAAGAGCTGTTGGATATCCATAGTCATTATTCGACATTGCCTGGTGGAGAAGAAGCGACGCCAGATATGGTGTCTGCCATTCTAGAAGAAGGCGCCAAATTTTCAGAGCGAGTGCTGTCTCCTCTTAATAGAGTTGGAGATCAACAAGGTTGTCAGTTTAACGATGGTGTTGTTACGACACCTGATGGCTTTAAAGAAGCTTACAAACAGTATGTTGAAGGCGGCTGGCCTTCTTTGTCTCATCCTGAAGCGGTAGGTGGCCAAGGTCTTCCTGACTCTCTGGGTATGATGGTTACTGAAATGGTTGCGACAGCAAATTGGTCTTGGGGTATGTACCCAGGTTTGAGCCATGGTGCGATGAATACCATCGAGCAACATGGGACTGATGAACAAAAGCAAACGTATCTAACCAAGCTTGTCTCTGGTGAGTGGACTGGCACCATGTGCCTTACAGAATCTCATTGCGGTACGGATTTGGGTATGCTGAAAACCAAAGCCGAGCCACAAGCGGATGGCAGTTATTCATTAACTGGTACGAAGATTTTTATTTCTGCGGGTGAACATGATATGGCGGAAAATATCGTCCATATCGTATTGGCTCGACTTCCTGATGCGCCAGCAGGCACTAAAGGTATTTCTCTTTTCATCGTTCCAAAATTCAATGTAACAGAAGCCGGAGACATGGGTGATCGTAACCAAGTAGCTTGTGGTTCCATTGAACATAAAATGGGTATTCATGGTAATGCTACCTGTGTGATGAACTTCGACGGTGCTAAGGGTTTCCTAATCGGACAGCCAAACCGCGGCCTGAACTGTATGTTTACTTTTATGAATACGGCGCGTCTTGGTACAGCACTGCAAGGTCTTGCTCATTCTGAATGGGCATTGCAAAACTCAGTCGCTTACGCGAAAGATCGTTTACAAATGCGTTCTTTATCTGGTGCAAAAACGCCTGATAAAGCCGCCGATGCGATTATCGTTCATCCTGATGTACGTCGTATGCTACTGACACAAAAAGCCTTTGCTGAAGGCGGTCGTGCCATGATCCATTATTGTTCGTTATTGGTGGATAAAACCAAGCACGGTAATGATGATGAAAAAGCAGAAGCCGATGAATTAATGTCTCTCCTTACGCCAATCGCCAAAGCTTTCTTAACCGAAACAGGTTTTGAAGCAGCCAACCAAGGTCTTCAAGTGTTTGGTGGTCATGGTTATATTGCAGAATGGGGAATGGAACAAAACGTTCGAGATTGTCGTATTGCTATGTTGTATGAAGGTACGACTGGTATTCAAGCTTTGGACTTATTAGGCCGAAAAGTACTAATGACACAAGGAGCGACACTACGACGCTTTACTAAAATTATTCATAAATTCTGTAAAGAGAATAAAGGGGATAAACGCTTTAAATCGTACATTTCTGCTTTAGATAAAGTAAATGGCGAATGGGGTGACCTCACCATGAAAATTGGTATGAAGGCGATGCGTAATAAAGATGAAGTTGGTGCTGCATCTGTCGATTATCTGATGTTTTCAGGTTATGTTGTGTTGGCTTATTTCTGGGCACGCATGGCGGTTACCGCACAAACAAAACTGGATGAAGGTTCTGACGAGAAAGGTTTTTATACGGCGAAACTGCAAACAGCGACTTTCTATTATGAGCGTTTGTTGCCACGTACCCGAGCTCATGCAGAAGCGATGCTGTCAGGTGCAGGTAATTTACTAGCAATGGATGAAGATGATTTTCTTTTTCTGAATGCTTAAATTACTGATGATAAGTAACGAATAAATAAGAAAGGTGCTCACCGTCTTTTGGGTGGGCATCTTGAAATAGACAAGATTAGAATGAAAGGATGGATTTATGAGCGAAGCTAAAGCTGTTTTTGATGATATGGTAGCGCGTTTTGATGCAGATCAGGCAGATGGTCTGGACGCCGTTTTTCAATTTGATATGGAAGAAGGGGCTGGCTATCATCTGACCATTGATGATGGTACGTGCACGTTAGGCGAAGGTGATCATGACGATCCAACCGTTACACTGAATATGGATTTAGATACGTTAAAAAGTGTAATGTCTGGGGAATTAGATGGCATGGCTGCTTTTATGCAGGGTAAAATTCGTGCTGAAGGAGATATTATGTTGGCCACTAAATTGACGGAAATATTCCCTCAATAACAATATAAAATGAGCACTTCAAAATAGTCATAGCCCGAGTGTCGTTTTTGCGCTCGGGTGTTTTAGATGATGCTTAATTCTCCTAACAAAAAAAATAACTGGAGTAATCAATGCTGACGGACAATGTATCAACTACGTCTAATGAGTCTGGAGCAGAGTCTCTAGAGTCCAAGCAACCTGGAACCTACATTCCAGAGTCTCTTAATCCTAATCACTACACATCTGTAATGAATGTGTTAGATGCTTCATGTAAAAAATACACGGATAAGCCTGCTTTCACTAGTGTGGGTTGTACTATTTCTTACCGTGATTTGGCGAGCAAATCTGATCAGTTCGCTTCATATTTGCAAAATCATACAGACTTAAAGCCAGGTGATCGTATTGCTGTGCAATTACCCAACGTGGTTCAGTATCCCGTGGTGGTTTTTGGTGCAATAAAAGCCGGTATGATAGTGGTTAATACCAATCCACTTTACACCTCTCATGAACTTGAACATCAGTTTAACGATGCGGGTGCGAAAGCGCTTGTCGTGTTTGCCAATATGGCGAGCGAAGTCGAAAAAATCATTCATAAAACGTCTATCAAGCATCTTATCATTACGGAAATTGCAGATTTTCACAGCGCGCCAAAGCGTTTGTTGATTAATGGTATTGTTAAGTATGTAAAAAAATTAGTCCCAGCCTATCATTTGCCACAAGCTATTTCTTTGAATCAAGCCTTAGCAAAAGGGGCGAGTAAAGCGGCGATCCCTTTTAAGTCGACCCCTGTAGATATTGCTGTTTTACAATACACCGGTGGCACCACCGGAGTGGCGAAAGGGGCTATGTTGACGCATGCGAATTTGTTGTCAAATATGCATCAACTTAGTTTCAGATTGAGCGATGTTTTGGAAAAGGGCTCCGAGGTTTTTGTTGCCCCTTTACCTCTCTATCATATTTACGGTTTTTTAATTCATGGATTAACCATGATCGAGGCGGGAGGACATTCTGTTTTGATCCCAAATCCACGGGATATTCCAGGGTTTATTAAAGAATTGAAAAAGTGGAAGTTCACTGGTTTTGTTGGTTTGAATACGCTTTTTGTTGGTTTATGTAACAACCCTGAATTTTCCAAATTGGACTTTTCTGCTCTTAAAATAACGTGTTCCGGTGGTATGCCATTGACACACGCCGCAGCCAATCGTTGGAAAGACGTTACCGGCTGTACAGTTGTAGAGGGTTATGGTTTAACCGAGACATCTCCTGTTGTGTCGTTTAATCCATATGGAAAAGAGCGTATTGGAACGATTGGTTTGCCTGTAGCCGAAACAGATATCAAAATCCAAGACGAAGCAGGTAATGAATTGCCACAAGGAGAGTCTGGCATGTTGTGTGTTCGAGGCCCACAAGTCATGAAAGGCTATTGGCAGCGACCAGAAGCCACTGCAGAAGTCATGACACCGGACGGGTTTTTGATGACGGGTGATATTGCGATGCAGCATCCTGATGGCTATTTGCAGATTGTAGATCGTGCTAAAGATATGATTATTGTGTCTGGTTTTAATGTTTACCCAACGGAAGTGGAAGAGTGTTTATCTGGTCATCTAGATATTTTAGAGTCGGCTGCGATTGGCGTACCTGACGATAAAACCGGAGAGGCTGTAAAAGCCTTTATTGTATTGAAAGGAACACTAAATACTTTAGACATAAAAGAGCTTCGACTCTACTGCAAAGAAAATTTAGCCGCTTATAAAGTGCCAAAATACGTTGAAATTCGTCAAGAATTGCCGAAAACCAATGTGGGTAAAGTGTTGCGTCGAGCTTTACGAGATGAGCGAGCTTAATCAAAGGGGCAGATTATGTCGCAGTCAAATCGAAAGCTAATGCACCGGCGTCGAATAGAGTCAGATGCCTATTTGCGTGATGATGGGCTTTGGGATATCGAAGCTCACATGAAAGATTTGAAACCTTATGATGTTTATCGCGAATATGATGGGAGCCTAGTGCCAGAAGGTACTTCATTTCATGATATCAGCGTTAAGCTCACAGTAGATGATCGTTTTTTAATTCACGCCATTGAGGTGGAGATGGCCGCTTTTCCATTTCCATCTTGTAGTGGGGCAGTTCCGAGTTTCGAAAAAATAAAGGGGACGCGTATTGGACCAGGCTGGAGCCGTTGGCTAAAGAAAACATTTGAAGGTAATGTTGGTTGTACTCATGTCTTAGAGTTGCTTCCTGTTGCCGCGACAACCGCCTTCCAAGCCATGTGGCAGCCACTTGGGAAAAAGTATCCAGAGCAGGTGCCTGCAACACTACTAACCTTAGTGAATACTTGTCATGGTTGGTCAGAAGATGGCCCTATGGTACAAAAATTAGTTAAAGAGCAAATTATTCAACTGCCTGATAAGGAGTAAGTTGTGAGCGAATTTGTTAGAGAACATATTGAGTCTGGTATACAGGTATTATGTCTAAACCGATCGAATAAGAAGAATGCAGTCACCATCGATATGTATCAAACTTTATGTGATGCATTGCATAAAGCTGAGTTGGATGATTCGATTAAGGTGACTTTGATTCATGGGGAAGGTTTAAATTTTTCGTCTGGTAATGATATTAACGAATTTGTGCAAATAGCTCAGAATCCAGAGAAAATGTCATCCGTTATGGCTTTTTTACAAATACTCAGTAGCTATAAAAAACCTTTAGTTGCTGGTGTTGAAGGGCAAGCGATCGGCATTGGCGCTACTTTATTACTGCATTGCGATATGGTGTTGGCTGCTCGTAATAGTCGCTTCCAATTCCCTTTTGTGCAATTAGGCTTAGTACCAGAAGCGGCCTCAAGTCACTTATTACCTCTTCTCGTAGGGCACCAAAAAGCTTTTGAAAAACTCATTTTAGGAGAAGGTTTTTATGGGCAAGAAGCGCTAGATATAGGCATGGTTAATCATCTTTGTGAGCCTGGTGAAGCATTTGATTTGGCTTTGCTTTATGCCAACAAAATTGCGGCATTACCTGTAGAGGCGGTAACTTTAAGCAAAGACTTATTGAAGTATCGGGCCCAAGATGATGTACAAATGGCACTGATGCGTGAAGGCCGAATTTTTAAAGATAGATTGCGATCTCAAGAGGCTCGAGATGCTTTTATGGCTTTCTTATCACGAGGTAAAAGTTAGCATTTAATTGATGTCCTCACTGGAATTTTTTTTTAAAAGCCTTATCTATTTTGATAGGGCTTTTTTGTTTGGTTTGTCCCGTCCTTAAAGCTCTGTGTTGAAATTGCAATATTGTCTTTAAATGAATGCCTTATTCCTAACAAGACGTTAAGTCTGTTTAGCTTAAAGATTGTGTCAGTTATGTCGAAGAATTAACCATTTTTCTTTTTTGTGATTTTTTTTGTTAGTTAACTGAGGCTTTTTTGTTATTGATGAAAATCGCCTGCAAACTAGTATTAGGGTATTGGTAAACAAGTGACGTACCGCGTTTGTTCAGAAAGGTACGTAAACAGAATTAAACTGATGATTGGAATCAGTTGAACTTAAATGACAGAGCTTAATGAGAAACATGAGGAGCTTATGAAAATATTAGTATCCGTAAAACGGGTTATTGACTACAACGTTAAAGTCCGTGTCAAAGCTGATCATTCAGCCGTTGATCTTACCAATGTAAAAATGTCTATGAACCCTTTCTGTGAAATCGCAGTAGAAGAAGCGATTCGTCTAAAAGAGAAAGGTGTTGCTGATGAAGTCGTGGTGGTTTCTGTTGGCTCTAAATCTTGCCAAGAAACTTTGCGTACCGCATTAGCGTTAGGTGCAGATCGAGCGATTCAAGTAGAAGCAGAAGACGGTCTTGATTCTCTATCCGTGGCTAAGTTATTAGCGGCAGTAGCAAAAGAAGAAGCTGCAGATCTTATCATTCTTGGTAAGCAATCTATTGATTCAGATAATAATCAAACGGGTCAAATGGTAGCGGCTTTACTAGATTATCCACAAGCAACGTTTGCCTCTGAAGTGATTATTGAAAATGGCGAAGCGAAAGTGACTCGTGAAACAGATGGTGGCTTACAAACCTTGTGCGTGACATTACCAGCGGTTGTGACTACGGATCTACGTTTGAATGAACCACGCTTTGCCTCTTTACCAAACATCATGAAAGCAAAAAGAAAACCATTAGATGTGAAAACACTGAGTGATCTTGGTGTAGAAGTGGGTTGTAACGTGAGTGTTGTTTCTGTGACACCACCGCCAGAGCGAGCAGGTGGTATTAAAGTTGGTTCAGTTGCGGAACTGGTTGAAAAACTTAAAAACGAAGCGAAGGTGATCTCATGAGCGTTTTAGTTATAGCGGAACATGATAATAAGTCATTAAAGCCAGCGACGTTAAATACAGTGATGGCAGCCACACAAATTGATGCTGATGTACATGTATTAATAGCAGGCTTTGAATGTCAGACCGTGGTTGAACAAGCTGCAAAAGTAGCGGGTGTGACTAAGGTATTGATTGCAGATAATGAAGTGTATGAGCACCAGCTTGCTGAGAATATTTCTAAGCTGATCGTTGATGTGGCCGCTGAGTATAGCCATATTGCGGCGCCAGCAACCACTACAGGCAAAAACACCATGCCTCGCGTTGCTGCCTTGTTGAATGTTTCTCAGCTATCCGATGTGATTAAAGTTGAGTCACCTGATACGTTCGTTCGCCCTATTTACGCAGGTAATGCCATTGCTACCGTCAAAACCACGGATGCAGTGAAAGTATTAACGGTCCGTATTACTGGTTTCGATGCAGTAGCAGCAGAAGGTGGCAGCGCAGAACGCCAAGTGCTTTCACAGGTTATTTCAGCAGATAAAAGTCGTTTTGTGAGTGAGCAATTAGCTGAATCAGATCGACCAGAATTGACGTCAGCCAGTGTGATTATTTCTGGCGGCCGTGGTATGGGAAGTGGCGACAATTTCAAATTACTTGAAGGTGTAGCGGATAAGCTAGGGGCGGCAATTGGTGCTTCTCGAGCGGCGGTTGACGCAGGTTTTGTACCAAATGATTTGCAAGTCGGTCAAACCGGTAAAACCGTAGCACCGGATTTATATATTGCCGTAGGCATTTCTGGGGCTATCCAGCATTTGGCAGGAATGAAGGGATCAAAAGTCATTGTCGCAATTAATAAAGACGAAGACGCCCCTATTTTTCAAGTTGCCGACTATGGGTTGGTTGCAGATTTATTCGATGCTATCCCAGAGTTAGAAAGTAGTCTTTAAACTGTCAGCTCAACTGTGAAGAGCATGATTCTTAGTACTGGTTTGCAGTGGCTTTTTAAATGCCACTGCAATCACAATAAAAACAAATGGAGACCAGCATGATATTCGAAGGGCAAGCCGTAAAAGTCGCAATGGACGACACCGGTGTAGCAACAGTTACACTGGATTTGGTGGGCGAATCGGTCAATAAGTTTAACAGTTTGACGTTGAATGAATTGGCTGAAGCCATTTCTATTCTTAAACATACTGATGATTTACAAGGGGTTATCTTTGCCAGCGCAAAAAATGTTTTTGTGGTGGGGGCAGATATTACTGAGTTTACATCTTGGTTTAAACTGGAGAATGAAGAACTAACCGACAAGCTACGCCATGCGCATAGTATTTTTAATGACATATCAAACTTATGTTGCCCAACGGTAGCGGCCATTAATGGTATCGCTCTTGGTGGTGGAATGGAGCTTTGTTTGGCATGTGATTACCGTGTTATGGCGGAGACCGCTAAAATAGGTCTTCCTGAAACTCAGCTTGGTATTTATCCAGGTTGGGGCGGTACGGTACGCCTTCCTCGATTAATTGGTCCTGATAATGCTTGTGAATGGATCTGTAGTGGTGCGCAAAAACGCAGTGCCGATGCGTTAAAAGACGGTGCAGTTGATGCCGTCGTTCCAGCGGATAAAGTGCAAGAATCAGCTCGTCATTTAATGCAGCAAGTATTAGATGGAAAACTGAATTATCGCCAGCGTCGACAAGAATTACGCGCGCCAATGCAATTTTCACCAATCGAAAAAATGATGGTGTTTGAATCCGTTCGTGGTGTGGTGGGTGCGAAAGCAGGCAAACATTATCCTGCGCCAATGGCGGCCATTAAAACTATCGAAAAAGGCATTAGCCAAGAGATAGACAAGGCAATCGAAACAGAGATTAAAGGTTTTGTTAAGCTGGCAAAAGGTCCAGTGGCAGAATCCTTGGTTAACTTATTCTTGAGCGATCAAGCCATTAAGAAAAGTGCCAGTAAATACGCTAAAAACGCGACGCCAGTGAAACAAGCGGCGGTATTAGGTGCGGGTATTATGGGCGGCGGTGTGGCGTATCAATCAGCGTCGAAAGGCACGCCTATTATTATGAAAGATATTCGCCAAGAAGCCTTAGAGCTTGGCTTGAGCGAAGCGAATAAACTGCTGAACGGACAAATCGAACGTGGTCGTTTGACGCCGGCGAAAGCATTGAAAGCCATGAATGGCATTACGCCTGCCTTGAGTTACGGTGAATTCGGTCATGTAGACCTTATTGTTGAAGCGGTCGTAGAGAACGTCAATGTCAAAAAAGCCGTGTTAGCAGAAACGGAAAAACACATTTCAGAAGACGCTATTTTAGCATCTAACACCTCGACTATTTCGATTACTGAATTGGCAAAAGATCTAAAACGCCCAGAAAACTTCTGTGGTATGCACTTCTTTAACCCTGTGCATCGTATGCCTTTGGTTGAAGTTATTCGTGGTGAGAAATCCAGCGATGCAGCAATTGCCAAAACCGTTGCGTACGCACAAGCAATGGGTAAAACGCCAATCGTGGTCAATGATTGCCCTGGTTTCTTGGTCAACCGTGTATTATTCCCTTATTTTGCTGGCTTCTCTTTGATGATGAAAGAAGGCGCAGATTTCCAACTTGTGGATAAAACCATGGAGCGTTTTGGTTGGCCAATGGGTCCGGCTTACTTGTTGGATGTTGTGGGTGTTGATACGGCCTTTCATGCGGATCAAGTGATGGCAGAAGGCTTCCCAGATCGTATGAAGCATGACGGCGTGAATGCGGTAGATTGCTTGTTTAAGTTAGAGCGTTTTGGTCAGAAAAATGGCAAAGGCTTCTATGCTTACGAGCCAGATCGCAGAGGCAAACCGAAAAAAGTTTTTGATGCCGACATAGTGGATATCTTAGCACCAACAGTAGAGTCTCATTCTGAGTTATCAGAAGAAGATATTATTGCTCGTATGATGATTCCGTTGTGCATCGAAACAGCGCGTTGCTTGGAAGAAAACATAGTCGCGTCTGCGGCAGAAGCCGACATGGGATTGATCTACGGTATTGGTTTCCCTCCATACCTTGGCGGTGCATTGCACTACCTAGACCAAATGGGACTGCAGGCATTTTGTGAGCTTGCAGATAAATACAGCCAGTTAGGTAAGTTGTACGAGCCAACCGCGAGAATGCGTGAAATGGCGACCAACAACGAAACTTACTACGGCAATTAATTACCCTAGGTCAGAATAGGATAGAGGAGAAAATCGATGAAATTGAATCCAAATGATGTCGTGATTATCGACGCAGTTCGCTCACCAATGGGTAAAACAAAAAATGGTGTGTTTCGTAATGTTCGAGCCGAAAATTTGTCTGCCGAACTAGTGAAAGCGTTATTTAAGCGTAACCCAGATGTTGACCCTAAAGACGTAGAAGATCTAATTTGGGGTTGTGTAAACCAAACCCTAGAGCAAGGTTTTAACATGGCGCGTGCGGTGTCTTTATTGGCAGGTTTACCAATCACCACAGCGGCGCAAACCGTGAACCGTCTGTGTGGCTCGTCCATGTCAGCGATTCATACAGCGGCACAAGCGATTATGACGGGTCAAGGTGATGTCTTTGTTGTTGGCGGCGTTGAACACATGGGTCATGTTGGCATGATGCATGGTGTCGACGTGAACCCTGCACTGTCAAAGCACATGGCGAAAGCGTCCATGATGATGGGTGTAACCGCTGAGATGCTGGGCAAAATGCACGGCGTGAGTCGTGAAGCACAAGACGCCTTTGCGGTACGTTCTCATCGCTTGGCACACGAAGCGACTTTACAAGGTCGTTTTGATAATGAGTTGGTGTCCATCGAAGGGCACGATGCCGTGGGCAATAAAATCTTGGTAGAAGTGGATGAAGTGATTCGTCCAGAAACCTCGATGGAATCGCTTGCTGCTTTGAAACCTGTGTTCATGCCAAAAGTCGGTACGGTAACAGCAGGTACGTCTTCTGCGCTATCCGATGGTGCGTCTGCGATGTTGATGATGTCTGCGAAAAAAGCCGAAGAACTTGGCCTGACGCCGATTGCGCGTGTACGTAGCATGGCGGTTGCGGGTTGTGATCCAGCGATTATGGGTTACGGACCTGTACCAGCAACGAAGAAAGCGCTTAAACGTGCCGGTTTAACCATTGACGATATTGATATTGTGGAATTAAACGAAGCTTTTGCCGCGCAATCTATTCCAGTGCTGAATGATCTGAAACTGATTGATCTGGTTGATCAAAAAGTGAATTTGAACGGTGGTGCGATTGCTCTTGGTCACCCTCTTGGCTGCTCAGGCACACGTATTTCTACCACCTTGCTTAACGTCATGCGTGACAAAGATGCCACCATGGGTCTAGCGACTATGTGTATCGGCATGGGGCAGGGTATCGCCACGGTGTTTGAACGTATCTAATGTGTTATAGAGTGCCCCCGCGCTCTAGAATTCTCTTTTTTTTAGCCTCACTTTTGTGGGGCTTTTTTATGTGTTTTTTCTTTCTTTTGACAGTCAGCCGCTGCCTCATCCACTATGCTTAGGTGAAGGCTGATAGCCTGGCTATTGGTTTGTTAGTTTTTATTTATTGGATGTTATATGAGTTTAATAATATAACTATAGACAAGAGATTCAGGGCAGGGTGAACGCGTTGTTTCAACAAACAAAATAGAAGAAATAAAATACACAAGTAGGAGAGCGTTATGTCTAACGAAGGTAAATGTCCATTTGGTCACACAGCGTCAGGGTCTAACCAAGCAGCGAGCCGTGGTACCACCAACAAAGAATGGTGGCCAAACCAATTAAACATCAACATTCTTCACCAGCATTCAGCAAAATCGAACCCAATGGGTGACGATTTTGATTACCCTAAAGCATTCAATAGTCTTGATTTAGCCGCTCTTAAAAAAGATCTAACAGATCTAATGACAGATTCACAAGATTGGTGGCCAGCCGATTACGGTCATTACGGTCCGCAATTTATTCGCATGGCATGGCACAGTTCTGGTACTTATAGAACATCTGATGGTCGTGGTGGTGCAGGTAGTGGTTCGCAGCGTTTTGCTCCGTTAAACAGCTGGCCAGATAACGTGAACATCGATAAATCACGTCGTTTACTTTGGCCAATCAAACAAAAATACGGCAGCAAAATTTCGTGGGCCGATTTACTCATCTTGACCGGTAACGTTGCACTTGAATCTATGGGCTTCAAAACTCTTGGTTTTGCTGGTGGTCGTGTCGATGTATGGCAGCCAGAAGAAGACATTTACTGGGGCGCAGAGAAAGAGTGGCTAGAAGAAAGTGGCGGTAAAGAAAGCCGTTATTCTGGCGAGCGTGATTTGGAAAACCCTCTTGCCGCCGTGCAAATGGGCTTGATCTACGTTAACCCTGAAGGCCCAGATGGTAAGCCTGATCCATTAGCGTCGGCGTTGGATATTCGCGACACTTTTGGTCGTATGGCGATGAATGACGAAGAGACAGTGGCTTTGATTGCTGGTGGTCACACCTTTGGTAAAGCTCACGGCGCTGGCGATGCCGCTCAAGTGGGTCCAGATCCTGAAGCGTCAGACATTACTCAGCAAGGTTTAGGCTGGGCAAACAGCCAAGGCACAGGCAACGGTGTGGATACCATTAGTAGTGGCCTTGAAGGCGCTTGGACGAAAAATCCGATTAAATGGGATAACGGCTTCTTTGAAAACTTGTTCGACTACGAATGGGAATTGACTAAGAGCCCTGCAGGCGCTTGGCAATGGTCGCCAAAAGGCACCGCAGGTTCTAACAGCGTGCCAGACGCTCATGATGCGACAAAACGCCACGCACCTATGATGTTTACGTCTGATATGGCGTTGCGCTTAGATCCGATCTACGGGCCTATCTCAAAACGTTTTCATGAGAACCCAGATCAATTAGCTGAGGCGTTTGCCAAAGCTTGGTTTAAACTGACACACCGTGATATGGGGCCTGTAGCACGTTACTTAGGTGACGAAGTTCCTGCTAAAGAAATGATTTGGCAAGACCCGATTCCAGCGGTGACGCATGAGCTTGTCAATGAGCAAGATGTAGCGGATTTGAAAGCGACGGTATTGGCGTCTGATCTAACGGTTGCTCAGTTAGTGGCAACGGCTTGGACATCGGCGGCTACCTTCCGTGGCTCAGACATGCGAGGCGGAGCAAATGGCGCTCGTATTCGTCTAGCACCACAAAAAGATTGGGCCGCGAATGAGCCTAAGCAACTTGCAAGTGTATTAAGCGTATTGGAAACCATCCGTAGTGAATTCAATGCGGAACAAGGCAATGGTAAGCAAATTTCGTTGGCTGATTTGATTGTATTGGCAGGTAGCGCAGCGGTTGAACAAGCAGCAAAAGACGCTGGCAAAGACGTGACCGTGCCATTTACTCCAGGTCGTACTGATGCGACACAAGAGCAAACGGATGTTGAATCATTTGATGTCATGGAGCCAGAAGCAGATGGTTTCCGTAACTACAAACGTGGAAATTACACCGTAACGGCTGAAGAGATGTTGGTGGATAGAGCGCAATTACTAACGCTTTCTGCACCAGAAATGACGGTTCTTGTCGGTGGTATGCGAGCATTAAATGCCAACTTTGAACAAACAAAACACGGTGTGTTAACCGATCGTCCAGGAGTATTAAGCAATGATTTCTTTGTCAATATACTGGATATAGACACCAAATGGTTTGCTCAATCCGATGACCAAGATTTGTTCGATGGACGTGATCGCAAGACTGGGAAAATTAAAGCTACAGCGACTCGAGTGGACTTAATTTTTGGATCAAATTCACAGCTTCGTGCCTTGGCAGAAGTCTACGCAAGCGCGGATGCACAAGATCGTTTCGTCAATGAGTTCATTGCAGCTTGGACGAAAGTGATGGAGTTGGATCGTTTCGATCTAGCGTAACCAACCTACGTAACTCCTCAAAACCCCACTTTCAGGTCTGAAAGTGGGGTTTTCTTTTTAATTCCACTTTATTGACCCTATAGTCTCTTCCGCTGTTATTCTTTATACCAATAATACCACTGACTTGTAGAACAAAATGTTTTGCTAGCGAGTGTGTTGATGTTGGCATACATAACAATGGCCTGCTTCGTTCATTGATCCTGTCTAAAAAAGAGCCTTTTATGAATATGTCTGGTTTGGGTGCTATTGCCGTATTAGAAGCCTGTAAAGGGGTACTGGCTTTATTGGTTGCGGTCGCCGTGCATGTATTGGCGGGAACCAATCTTCATCAAGAGGCTTTGAATCTATTTGCCTATTTTCATCTCGCGTCGAACAATCATTATGTTGAAATGTCATTACGAGGCATAGATAAGATTACCCACTCTGGATTAACCGTAGTGACAGCCATTGCTATAGGGTATGCCTTGATTCGGTTTATTGAATCCTATGGATTGTGGCATCGCATGCGTTGGACTGAATGGTTTGCTTTTTTGAGTGGCGCTGTGTATTTGCCGTTTGAGATTTATGAGGTGATTAAAGATCAAAATGCGATCACGATTGGTGTATTGGCTATCAACCTAGTCGTTGTGGGCTATATGTATTTTGTCTTGAAGACAGGCTCACGTAAGCATAAGCCAAAAGAAGACGAGTCAGGCGTATCTGCCTCAGTGTAATGCTGGGGTCTCGTCATTGGCTTTACTGCTTTATTGTTTTTCTGCTAAATAGTCCTATCGAAAATTAGCCTTAACTTCTTATCGAAAACTTACCCTAATCCATGACTTGAGTGCCAATACGAAGAATAAAAGATGGTTATTTAACCCTTATATTCGTAGGTGTTTTAGGGTATCTTGAATAACATTAGAAACATACGTTTCATATTTATATTAATGAAATTATTGTGTCTTTTGGTTCAGGTAGCCTATGAAGCAAATTGCGCAACATCGATTTATATTGTGATAGAGGATAACTAGCTATGAAAGCATTGATCATAGGCGCAGGTATTGGTGGCATGGCCGCCGCCGCGGCATTAAAGCAGCAAGGCATTGAGTGTGAAATTTTTGAAGCGGTGAAAGAGATTAAACCCGTTGGCGCGGCGATTTCTGTTTGGTCGAATGGCGTTAAGTGCATGAATCACCTTGGTATGGGACACATCATGGATGAGCTTGGTGGTCCTATGCTTAACATGGCATATCAAGACGGTAAGAGCGGTGACATCATGACGCAGTTCAGTCTTAAGCCGTTAATTGATGCGGTGGGCGAGCGACCTTGCCCTGTGTCTCGTGCTGGTTTGCAATCAATGATGGTCGATAGCTGGGGCCGAGAAAAGGTTCAGTTTGGTAAGCGAGTCGAGCGAGTAGAAGAGACAGATCAAGGCGTCAGTGCGTATTTTACTGATGGCAGCGTGGTTCATGGAGATTTCATGATTGCCGCTGACGGAGCGCGTTCCGTGGTACGTGGTTATGTGCTTGGTATCGAGCTTGAGCGCCGTTATGCAGGCTATGTAAATTGGAATGGTTTGGTGGCCGCAGATGCGACCATTGCACCGCTTGACCAATGGACGACATTTGTAGGCGATGGGAAACGTGTGTCTGTGATGCCGATTTCAGACAACCGCTTTTATTTCTTTTTTGATGTGCCGCTACCTGTAGGCTTAGAAGAAAATCGGGCGACCTTAAAAGACGATCTGAAAGGTTATTTCAGTGGTTGGGCTGAGCCTGTTCAAACGCTCATTGACGCGTTGGACCCTGAGACCACCAATCGTATTGAAATTCATGACGTGGAACCCTTTGATACTTTTGTAAAAGGGCGTATTGCGCTGCTGGGAGATTCGGCTCATTCCACCACCCCAGATATTGGACAAGGTGGCTGTTCTGCGATGGAAGATGCCGTTGTACTGGGCATGTCTTTTGCGGACAACCAAGATATTGATACTGCGTTATTAGCCTATCAATCTAGGCGTCATGAGCGCGCCAAAGATTTGGTGCTCAAAGCCCGTAAGCGTTGTGATGTGACCCATGGGAAAGATATGAAGGTGACGCAAGCGTGGTACGACGAGCTAAAACAAGAACAAGGCGATAACATTATGGCTGGTCTAAAAGACACTATTATAGGAGGGCCGTTAGGCTAACGTCATAATACGTTATTTAATTCAAAGCGTTTAAGGCGATACCTTAACGAGAGCTAATACAATGAGCACCTATTTGGCTTTGTGTTGAATAGGTGCTTTGCGCTAAATAGATGCTTTGTGTTGGTAGGTGATTTGAATAAAATTTTGATATCTTCAGTGTCACACTATTCATTATTTCATCGAGGGGTAGACTGATATGGCGAGCGGTTGGGCACATGATGGCGCAGTGCAAGAGCAAATTGATGCAACAGTAGATTCAGCTGTAGAGCAAGCCAAACAACGCATGCCGAAAGGTGAGAGCCTAACGCATTGTAGTGAATGCGATAACCCTATTCCGAAGCGTCGACGACAGGCCATTCCCGGTGTACATTTATGTATTCAATGTCAAACCCAATTAGAAAAAGAAGACCAAGGAACCGCTTTGTATAATCGCAGTGGTAGTAAAGATAGCCAACTAAGGTAAAGTATTTCTAACCATCTGTTTCGAATAGAAAAAGGTGTATTATTTAATCTATTGGTACTGGTTTACGCTGAAATGGCTCTACATTTTATCCAGCGAGATCAAAGAGGGTTGTTCTTTAGCGTAAAGATGTTTTTAGTTCTCATTTACTACGTTTAATTTCTCTCTATTTTTTGTATGCTATGCGCAAAGTTTGAGCTGTAGGGTAAGTATGAATTTTCGTTATTTCATTATCGCACTATTTTTTATGGCAAGCGTTGCTTGGGGGGCACCTGATTGCGAATCGCAAAAAAGTAATCAAGCATTTAACGCTTGTTTGATCAAATCGTTGTCATCTGATTTCTTCTCTCCAAAAGTGGATAATGGCCAATGGGTTTACAGTTTGCACCCAAATTCAAAAAATCAAAAACGCTCTACGTTTGTTGCGACGTTACTTTCTTCTTCTAAAATTCATTACCTCGATAAACCTGTCGCAATGACCATTCGCTGTAATGAGAAAAAGACGGAATTAGCCATTCATTGGGACGGCGTTAAAATAAAAGAAGGTAGCGCTGAAATTACCTATCATCTTGATAACGGCGCAGTGTTGCCCGCTAGCTGGCCATTATCCGTTGCTCAGCAGTCTGTATTTGTAACGAATCCAGGACCCTTCATTCAACAATTAGCGACGAAAAGTGCTTTTCGTGTTCAGGTATCTTCTCTTAGTGCGCCGACGATAAGTGCAACCTTTTATTTAAAAGGCTTGGCAAATTTATTACCCGATATGAAAGGTATTTGTTTTTAACGCATTTTTGATTCGTGACACTAGAATCGGAACGGGCTTATTTACAGGCTAAAGCACCAAAAATTAATACTGTAAGGACTGACTAGATCCAGTTTCGATAATGTTGGAAAATCCTTTAGCTTAATTTTCCCGCCGTTGAATTTAGGTTTAACACCGTTAATACGCACTTCTGCATCGAGCAAATTATTAGCAGTTATTTCAAATCGTTTCTTTTTGATGCCAAAACCTTGGTTGTGAATACGCTTAGGAAATGGGGTCATATTAATAATTAGCAGGGTGCATTTCCCCATTTTTTTAGCACTGTGACAGTAGGTTAATACCTGGTTGTCATTACTTGTCACCTGAAAAACGCTATCTCCCATTAATTTATTCCATAACCAACTTACCCAGTAATCAGGATTTGGCTTCAAGGTGTTTTTATTGATTAAGGCATAGTCGCCACCAATGAGACTTTGTCGAATCATCACTTTTTGTCCCAGACGCGCCCCTCTACCTAATTGATCAGCCCACCAAAATGATGAGACAAAACGATCAGAGAGATTAGCTTCTCCGCCACATTGAGCGGAGCCTGTTTCACCTGTCCATATTTCGGCATCTGGTTGAAAGCGGTCGCGATACCGAATCAGCTGAGATAGGTATTTTTCATAATCTAAAAATGATCGCACCGACAATAAGTTTTTTAATGTCGCAGAGCGCGTTTTTAGCGGAGAGCGACGACTCTGAAAAGGGTAATAATGCCAATCAACAATGTCTAATTTCTCTTCAATCGCCGCTAAAAATTTTGGTGTGATATTACTAATAGGTTTGATTGTTTCTCCCAATCTTGGCCAAAATGCACTTCCAGGGCCGGCGACTTTACTTTCAGGGCTGAGATCTCTAACGACTCGAATAAAGGTGTCATAGTCTTTGGCGAGCTTACTCGCAACGGGTTGTGAATTTAGACCATGAAACGCCCAGTATGCGTTTAGTTCGTTGCCTAACTCACAGATAGCAATTTTTTGTTGATTGGCATTGCTGTACTTCAGCAATTTTTGTACTTGGTCCGTTTGCCAACTACCGTGTAGAGACTTACGAAATAGCCCATATTTAAAGGTAAACATTAAGTCTAACTGGTTTTTTTGACAAAAATGATGAAGATTATTCCAAATTTCATGAGTTAAAACGAGAGCGTTAGGTTGCTCAGGAGGGGGCGTAAAATAGTGAAGGTTATCCGCTTCAGAGCCACCAACACGCAGGTATGCAGGGCCAAGGGCATTCACTAATTTGTTTAATTTTCGTTGTTGTAAATCCAATGGGGTGGTTTTTTCGGTTCCAAGCCCTCTTTGAGTACCTTGGCTGCCTTCCCACCAATAACCACCGGCTAAAACGGAAATGTCGATTGAAAATGAAAGATATTTTTCATCCACTTTATGCGTGTATTTTGTTTTTTTTAGGCAGATAGATACATGCCTTTGGTTTCTGATCACGCCACGTTTGTAGAAGCGAAATTTATCTGAGTTTGGTGTAAGCAAGGCAACATTCTCCCACAGTGATGACCGTAAGCATGCTAGAGAATGATGACACTTATATTATTGGGCTGTCAGTCAGCGAAAATAGGATGTGTATTTTGGTTAGAAGGTTTTGATGACGCTAGGATAAATAGCCTAAAAGGAGCAGGTTGTTGTCTTTTTTAGACTAGAAGAGGAGCAAACTCGGCTATAAGCATTTGAGTCTTCGAGCAGCTGGTAGTGAGTGTTCGAATCTCGGCATATTGCAATGAATTGAGCATAGACTTCATCATAATGCTGTTTCTTGAAAAAAAGTTTATGGGGTTTTATACCATTATCTTTTCTCTCTCTTCGGTCTATTTTTTCTTCTGCACGGTCGGTTAATGCAATGAGTCTATTATAGCGAATCCGAATCTCATGACAGTAGGCACTATTAGGCGCAACTTCTTGGCAATCTTTTAAATCTGATGCAAGTTCATTGATCTGTCTGTTATAGGATTCTAGGTTTTTGCGTGCGCCATTGTAAAAGTATTTAGAGCCATTTTCGGTGAATTCTGCTTCATCTATTTGTTGTTTTAATGTCCCCAAATAGCGTTCTTGTTTCAGGCAGTTTTGACCGAAGGCGACTAAGTCCATGGCATGTGCTTGGCTGGCCGCACCAATTAACGCACCGATAAAAATAACGGTAAACAATGTTTCTGTCTGACAAGGAAAATAACGATTCATAACTTATTCTGCATCCGACTGAAGTTCCTTTAAGTTTATCTCAATATGGTGTCCATTTAATACTGCCATTTTATTTTATAAAAAAAGCGATAAATCTGCCTAAGTTACTCTGTTTTAGAGACAGCTGTGTTTAATAACATGAAGTTACCTACCTTTATGGTGTTGCAATTTATTGCTTTTCATCGAATGATTCACAGCCCTCTTGAAAAATACTGTCTGGATAATAATGTGAACACAGAATCAAATGCTTATGGACTGTCAATACACCCTATGCGTGAGGTGCTTTATGCAGAATTGCATTCGCGACCATTTCAGGTGCTTCCTAGTCCTGCGAGAATTAGTTATTTAGCCGTCATGGTTGGCCCTGATCATAAACAAAAAGAGTTTGATCATTTTTGTGATTTATATGAACAGTTTCAGCAGCTACCTCCTAGTGAAGACGGTGTTTGCTATGAAGTAGACTTTGGGACATTACGGGTGCGTAGAGAAAAGCATTTAGAATTCACTTCCTATATGTTCATTAACGTTGAGACAAATGCACTTATTAGCCCTTTTGATGACAATGCGTTGTCATCTCTACCACAAGATTGGTTAGCGACGTTGCCGGGTACCGTTATCGCCGCCTTTCATGTAGCGGTTGAGGATGCCCGAACACAACCAGAGCCTGATTTATTATCCGTAAAAAGTGGTTTTGAAAGCATGCGTTTAGTTGGTAGTCGGCCACAAAATGGTGATGCTCAGGTGTGGACTACATTCCAACTGCACAGCGATGGCTGTGGTCGTTTTTTGATATACAACAAGAACATGAGTGACAGCCAGCTGGGTCGTATGGTGCAGCGTGTGGTGGAGATTGAAACCTACCGTCTAATGGCCTTATTAGGTCTGCCCATAGCCCGTAAATACAACTCACAACTGGCTAAGATGGATGAACAGCTTGCCACGACGACTGCGCGTTTAGCGGATGCAAATGAGAAGCTCGATGAGCAAGTATTATTAGCCGAGCTGATTGACATGGCCGCTTGGGTAGAAGCGGCAAGAGCGCAAACAACCTTTCGATTCAGTGCAACGAATGCGTATCATGATTTGGTACTAAAGCGCCTAACAGAGCTCAAAGAAGACGAAGTGTCTGGTCATTTAACCATCACCGAATTTATGACGCGTCGTCTTACCCCCGCAGTGAGAACCTGTAAAGCAACAGGGGAGCACTTAGAAAACTTGTCACGACGCATTGATCGCGTCTCTGATATGATGCGAACCCGTGTTGAAATGACGATTCAGTCTCAAAACCAACATCTATTAGCCTCTATGGACCGGCGTTCAAAAATACAATTAGCCATGCAACATACTGTAGAAGGGCTCTCTGTTGCTGCGATCAGTTATTACTCAGTTGGCCTGCTCAAATTTATGATTGAAGCGGTTTATGACAAAGGAGTACAGTTTGATAAAAGCCTCGCCATAGGTATTTCTGTACCACTGGTCGTTGGTGGTGTTTGGTTTACCACACGGAAAATACACCAGCGCTTTTTGTTGCTTGCCAAAGCAAAAGAAGAACAAGAAAAGCGCAATAAAGAAGAGTAACTCGGCTCGAAAATGACTTCTAGAGGCCAGTTACTTTACTCTAGAAGATCAACGAATCGCATGCAGGCTTCTTATGTACATATTCTTATTTTGTTTGATCATTGATATCGGGATTTATGCGTTTAGCCATCCTCCATTATTAGTCACCTCGATCATTAGATTTTTATTTGGTTCTACGGGGATGATTGTTTTTAGTGCGGGCATTTGGTGGGTGCTAACCATCGTTGGAGTGGGTGCCATGATTCGTTTAAAAACAAGAATCGGTGGGATGATAGTTGTCGCTGTATCACTAGTGTTGTGGTTGTTTAATATTTTAAGCCCACTGGGCTCTATGACCATAGCACTTGAATATCCTAACTTCGTGTGGGGCGTGTTAGAGCTGTTTTATGT
The DNA here is from genome assembly GCF_004352835.1 of Marinomonas flavescens. Classification (GTDB taxonomy): domain Bacteria; phylum Pseudomonadota; class Gammaproteobacteria; order Pseudomonadales; family Marinomonadaceae; genus Marinomonas; species Marinomonas flavescens. Next base: position 320,265 of record NZ_SJSB01000001.1, read on the forward strand.
GTTGATATTGGTTGCTATAGAGTTGATGGTTTTCAAGCGATGACGTGCTGTATCAAGATTATTTCTTCTATGTCGATTGCAAAAAAATGCCGTTCACAGTGAACGGCATTTTTAGTCGCGCTATTAATGACAAAAACGCTTTGTTTCCTATGAAATGATTTTCACCTACATAATAGGGAAAGTCTGATCATAAATTTTACCCTGACCTTTTTCAGCATGAAACTCACTTAAGTATTTATCGTCCTTAAGTTTGATAATGCCTTGTTGAAGAAGGGTGTCGATGAGCCTTGTTGATTGTTGCTGAACTTCTGGAGACTCAACGGGAGCAAACATTTTTTTCGCGACGTATTGCTTCATAAGCGTATCAAGCAAGGGTTTATCTGCTTCAATATTTGCGTTGATAATAGCGTTATAAAGCCAAAATCTAGGGTCATTTAATTCCGCGAATGTTGGTGCTTCTACGTCCGCCAATTTGCTGTTTAGGCTAGAGGTAAAGTGACCATCTTTTGTTGAACCACTAAATTCCACGATATTAAATTCAGGTTTGCTAGAAAGAATAGGTTCAATATTATCCTGCAAGAAGCCAAATTGTTGTCTTGGTGTCAAATTAGTCGTGCTTTTTACTAGCTGTCCATAATCAAGAAAAACTTGGTTATTTAGATTGTCCAATTCTGTTACGAGATTGAGATCGTTCGCTTGGAATCCTGCCATGGTGAGTTTTTTGATGGCGTAGCCAATCTGCATGCTGCCAAGTTGAGTTTTATCATCAAGTTTGGTTTTTAAAGTGACCGTCAAGCCATCTAATTCGCCCTTAGGCTCAGTAGAAACCTTGCCTACTTTAAGACTCATGTCGCCATTGTAAAAACCTTCACTACGAATAGTCGCCCAATTAGCGTCAAGGTTTAACGCTAATTTAACATCTTTAATAGTCGTAGGGATTTGATCATTTGATGTTGCTTCTTTAAAGCCGCCATCATAAGTAAGTTTTTTAGCCGTTAATTTACCGTGACCAGAATATTGACTCACCATCAGTGTTTTCATTTTATTACTGAAAGCAGGCACGTTATCAGCAAATTTTAGGTCGCCGAATAAGCCACTCACGATAGATGCGTTATACAGTGGTGATTTTGCATCCCAGTCTAAGTACTGGCGTTGCTTTTCTCCTTGAAGTTGGATATCCGTCGCGAATAAACCAATGATACCTTGGCTAGAGAATAAAAGAGGGCCGTAATGGGTGTTTAAAACCAGTTCCGTTTCAATGTTTTTACCTTGAAAAGACGGATCAAAATTCGTCATGTCGAAACTAAGAAGTACTTTCGTTTTGGAGCCGAACCAGCTTGATTCGGTAGATTCGATCGTCGCACTGTATCCGGTTTCATTGTCTATGTTCTTAACAATATCAGTGACTTTTTCTTGGTATTTACTGGCAATAAACTTAGGGGCAACTAAGCAAGCAGCGACTAGCGCAAAAACGAGCGCGATCAGTACTTTTTTCACAGGAACTTCCTTTTCATTTGATTAATTAAATTGCGTGCATCATACAAGGAAGTACGTATAAATAGTGTAAAGATCAGCTCTCATGGAAATAAAAAATTCTAAAACAAGATATTTGATCAACTAAGGTGTCTATCCAGTCTAAATACACCCTGTTGCCAGATCGAGTCATGGCAGGCTCTGATCCTATTTTGAGAAGGCTTTTGAGTCATTTCCTCTAGCTAACGTACTCCATATTCTCTTTCGAATTTAAGACAGCATGGATGGCTGTACCAACTATCTGTCTTATCGGGAAAATATTCTCTATGGTTCGTGCGTATAAAGACAATTAATGCGCATAAACAAATCACTGCCTACTTTTTTGACATCATATTGTCAATATACTGATGTAGTCTCTATCGCAGCTATCATCCAATTGCCGTGCAATTGTTCTTTTTTATTCGACATTTTTTTCGCGGAAAACATGGGATGATAAAAAGGAAGATCTTTAGGCCTAATCGTCAATCAATTATTGTAACGGAGTATCTATGGTACCTTTTTTATCGGTTGTTCTGCCCGCCAAAAACGAGCAGGGTAACATTGGGGTATTGATTAAAGAAATTCATGCGAGTTTATCGTCTGAATATGAATTTGAAGTAGTGTTGACGGATGACGGCAGCGACGATAATACCGCGCAGGTGGCTATCGACACGGCGAAAGAAATAGGGTGTCAGTTACAAGTGGTCTATCACGCCAAGAGTTGTGGTCAAAGTACGGCATTGTCTTCAGGAGTTCGTCATGCAAAAGGAGAGTGGATCATCACCTCTGACGCAGATGGTCAGAATGATCCAATAGACTATCCGAAACTGATTAACGAAGCTCAGAGGCTTACTAGTCAACATTTTTGTGTGGCAGGCTATCGTAAAAAACGTCTTGATACCGCATGGGTGCGTTTTCAGTCCCGTGTCGCGAATAAAATTCGTCAAAGCTTATTAGATGATGGCGTGCCAGACTCTGGTTGTGGCCTAAAATTGTTCCCCAAAGAAACCTTTCTAAGGTTGCCTTACTTTGACCACATGCATCGATTTTTACCTGCACTAATCAAACGTATTGATGGCGATATTGTAGTTTGCCAAGTAAACCATCGTGATCGTAATGCGGGCGTGTCTAATTACAATGCGTGGAACCGTGCTTGGGTAGGGATTATCGACATCGTAGGGGTTATCTGGCTGAAAAAACGCGCGAAACACCCAACGATTGCGAATGTCTATTCTAATCAGGACAAGTAAATGAAGTGGGTCAAATTGGCGTTGTTGTGTGCATTCGCTGGTCTGTTATTTTCAGGCGTTCTTAATCCTATTCTTGGTAACCTTTCAGATGAAAATTGGTTGTCTATGTATCTGGCAAAAAATGGCTATTTAGGGCAATTACTTATTGTTCTCTCAGCGTTTTTTCTGATTGCAATCGGTGGTCCTAAGCAAGTTGTTGCGTTCCTTTTTGGTTACTTATACGGTTACATATTAGGGACATTTGTTACCTTGCTGATTTGTTTGCTGGCTGCTTTAGTGAATTATATGGCCGCGAGAATGCTATTGGCTCATACCTTAGCTCGATATTTCCCCATTAGAATGAATAAGTTTAACCAGTTTGCGAGCAGAGCGCCTTTCATGAAAATACTCATGCTTCGCTTATTACCCGTTGGTAGTAACTTAGTGACGAATTTGTTATCTGGCAGTGTTGGAGTGCCGTTATTGGCGTTTATCTCGGCCAGCTTGATTGGTTATTTTCCGCAAACGTTGATTTTCACTCTCGTTGGACACGGTATAAACGGCGCAAATCACGCGATGATTTATCTCAGTGTTGGTTTGGCGGTATTAAGCTTTATTTTGACGGCGTTGATCTACCGAGATCATCTCAAACATAAACTCTCTACCCTACATGTTGAAGGCAAGGCATCATGACGACCCCGAAAATGTTCGACAATGACGACTATATAAAAACACTTTGGCTTCTGTTGCTCATTGCGGCCGTGGTTATTTTAGCGGGTACCGGTTTACGTGACCCTTGGCCTGCGGATGAACCTCGCTTCGTAGAAGTCGCAAAGGAAATGGTAAATTCAGGAAACTGGTTTTTCCCGATGCGTGGTGGAGAGTTATACCCTGATAAACCCCCTGTGTTTATGTGGGGTATCGCTGTACTTTATTGGCTGACTGGAAATTTATCCGCTACCTTTTTGATTCCTAGCGCGCTAGCAAGTTTGCTCTCTGTCTTTTGTGTATTTGATATCGCGACTAAGCTGTGGAATGTGAAAACAGCTCGAAATGCGACTTTGTTATTACTAATTGCACCGCAGTTCATTGTACAGGCGAAAACCGCTCAGATAGATGCCATGGTAGCCTGTTGGATTACGGTGGCCATGTACGGTTTATTGCGGCATTTTTTTTATAGAGCGAGCTTAGGCTGGTATTTAGTCAGTTGGGCCTTTATGGGCTTAGGGATTATTACCAAAGGCGTAGGTTTTCTGCCGTTATTTTTTCTTTTCCCTGTGCTTATTATGCATTTTACGGGTAAGCACCGTTTTACAAAAGAGCAAGTCAATTGGCGCTTATTACTCGGCCCTATTGCCATGTTATTGGTATTGGCTGCTTGGTTGTTACCAATGCTTTATATCGCTGATAGCAGTAATAATCCTGATTTTATTGCTTACCGAGATAACATTTTATTTAAACAAACAGGGCAGCGATATGCGCATTCTTGGGGGCATATACATCCTTGGTACTACTTTGTTGTTAATGTTATTCCTATTTTTTGGTTCCCTTTATATGCTTTCTTGTTCAGCAAGCCCTTTTGGCGAGACCTTAAAGCCTCTCCAGTAATGATTAGCCTGCTGACGTGGATTGTGCTGGTGGTTTTGTTCTTTAGCATCAGCCCCGGTAAGCGTGGTCTTTATGTTTTGCCAGCGTTACCTATGATGGCATTGTTGATGGGAGCTCATATAACCAATGTAGGTATTCGACCTTGGTTTAGGCGTGTACTCATTGCTGGAAGCATCGCTTTTGGTTTGTTGTTTTTAGTGGCGGCAGGGTTGTGTTTTGCACATGCTCATGTGGTTGCGAAGGAGCTTGGCAACGATACTATTAAGTTTGCTTGGCTGTTTTTAGTGACTGGAGCTTCTTGGTTAGGGATTTTAATTTGGAAGTGGAAGTCTATGGACTTGTTCGCTTTTGGAGCATCTTTTGCCATTACATGGGTAATCTACAGTACAGCGGGTTATATTCTATTAAACCCAATTAGAACCCCTGCTAAAGAAATCATGAGTACAGTTCAAAAAGACATAGGGCCAACAGGGGAGCTTGGCTTAACGCGCTTTAAAGAGCAGTTTTTATTATTCAGTCATATTCCATTAACGCATTTTAGTTACTTAAGTTCGACGCAAGAACAAGATAGAAATGCTTGGTTGTGGATGAGTGAAAAAGCAAATCGTTTTGTGATGACAGAAGATGATTCGTCTATTCAGTGTTTTGATACCAGTAAAGCGATTCAACTGGGTGAGGCTCATGGTCGCGATTGGATACTATTAAGCGAAAGCGATATGTCGCCAACGTGCGCTGCGCCAAAAACGATTAAACGCTATCATTTGCCAATGAAAACGACGTACCAGTAACGGCGTCTAAAAGCGTTAATATACATGGCTAAAAAAGCCGTTGTACTTTTGGTACAGCGGCTTTTTTATTGGGTTTAAGGGCGTTTTAGTTTGTTTAAAAGTACTTACTTTTTGGGAAATAAAGTGTTCAGCAGGGCGATGCCAGCGTCTTCACCACCTTGGTTATAGGCATCCAATAAAGCTGAACCTAAAATAGCGATGTCTGCTTTGCCGATTAAGGCTTCAATCTGATGACGTTCACGAAGCCCAAAACCCACGCCCATTGGTGCCTTTGCATGGGCTTTAATGTGCGCTAGGTAGTCGTCTACTGAGGTTGTTGACCCCTTGCCTTCGTGGTTTGAGTGTCCAGTTACGCCAGAACGTGCCACACAGTACAAGAACCCCGACGCTTTGCTTGCCAGCATTTCTAGACGCTCTTTGGGTGTCACAGGCGTAACGAGCCAAATGGGATCAATCTGGTTGGCTTCACAAGCGGCAATGTAATCCGCAGACAGTTCAATCGGTAAATCTGGAATGATTAACCCTGGCATATTGATCTCAGCGGCGCGTTTTGCAAGCTTGTCCAAACCGTAGCGATACATAGGATTTAAGTAGCTCATTAAGACGATGCGGCTGTCTGGGAAATCACGAGCGAGCACGCCCATGTCGGTTAAAAAGTCTTCTACCGTAAGCGTTTGCTCTAGCGCTTTATGACAAGCCGCGACGATACTTGGGCCATCGGCTACTGGGTCAGAAAACGGAAACTGGACCTCAATAAAGTCCACGCCCTCAGTTAATAAGCGCGTCATCCAAGCCAAGCTTTGTTGGCGTGTCGGATAGCCATAGACGACGTGAGTCATCGATAAAATGGGTTTTACTTGGCGTTTTTGTTGGATAAAGTCGGCAAGTTGGCTCATGCTTTTTTCTCCATATCAGCGTGGTAAGTGGCAAGGTAGCTGCTTAAGAATTGTGGGAAGGTCTCGTCTTCAACGGCTTTTGCCACGTTGAATATGTCCTTGTCACCACGCCCTGATAGGTTGATTACAATATGGCTGTCTTTCGGCAAATTTGGCGCATCTTTAAAGGCGCCTGCTAAGGCATGAGACGATTCCAATGCGGGAATAATGCCTTCTTTTTTCAGCAATAAGGTACAAGCTTCAATCACTTCATCGTCCATTGCGTAGGTCATTTCGATTCGACCAGTGTCCGCAAGATGGGCGATAATAGGTGACACACCCACGTAATCTAGCCCTGCGGCAATCGAGTGAGTATCTTGCAATTGGCCATTACTGTCTTGGATGAATTTGGTCGCGAAACCTTGTGCAATGCCTTTGGAACCAAGGTCATGAGACAATCTCACTGAGTGATCACCTAGCTTGATGCCACGACCGCCAGCTTCTACGCCAACCATGGCGACATTTTCTTCATTAAGGAAGGGCAAGAACAAACCACAAGCGTTAGAGCCACCGCCAACACAGGCATACAAGCGATCTGGAAATTGACCAAACTGTTTAACACTTTGTTCGCGAACTTCGTCGCCAATCACAGATTGAAAGAAGGCGACCATTTCAGGGAAGGGCGCACAACCACAAGCTGTACCGATTAAGTAATGGCTTTCTTCATGGCTCGATGACCAGTCACGTAGGGCTTCGTCTAGGGCGTCTTTTAGGGTTTGTGAACCTGTGGTAACGGGCACAACGGTGGCGCCAAGTTGACGCATCCAGAACACATTCGGGTATTGGCGTTCTACGTCTTTAGCGCCCATATAGATGGTGCATTCAAGGCCTAAGCGCGCCGCCACAAGTGCTGTGGCGATACCATGTTGACCCGCGCCAGTTTCGGCAATAACGCGTTTTTTTCCCATACGTTTGACCAATAAACCTTGGCCAATGACGTTGTTCATTTTGTGCGCGCCACTGTGGTTAAGGTCTTCGCGTTTTAGGTAAATTTGCGCACCACCAAAGTGTTCGGTGAGGTTGGCGCAGTAGGTCAGTGGCGTTGGTCGGCCAGAGTATTGTTGCCATTGTTTGTGCAGCTCAGCGAGAAACTCAGGGTCTTTTTTGGCGTCTTCATAAGCCGTCAGTATTTGCTGTTGGCTGGCATAAAGTATCTCTGGGATGTAGCTACCACCGTATTCCCCGTAGAAACCGTTCTCACTTTGCATGGTGTTCTCCATTTAATTATTTAACTATACCGTTTAGTTAATATAATGGAGGTTAATGGTTCACGTCAAGGGTGTTTCGTTACATTTAGTGAGAGTGTTTCGCTGGCTACGGTCGCTCTCATGAATAACACCTCCGCTTTCAGGGTAGACGTGCTCAGGCGTTATTTATCAGGACGGGCATGTTTAGCTGTCGCTCTCATGAATAACACCTCCGCTCCCCGCGCAAGCGCGAAGAATCGCTCTGGTGTTATTCGTGAGAGCTTCTGCGTTTAGCTGAGCAGTTTACTGATTTCTTATCAGGACAGGCACGTTTAAATCCTTATCTATGAGAGAGCTTTTGATAGGTCATTTGTGAATCAACAGAAGAGGGTGATTTGTTGGTTACTGTCGCTCTCATGAACAACACCTCCGCTCCCCGCGCAGGCGCGAAGAATCGCTCTGGTGTTATTCGTGAGAGCTGATGATATTTTATCAAGATCATTTATGGGGATTTATCAGGACAGGCATGTTTAAAGCCGCACTTGGATTACTTGTATGGCCGTATTTAACCCTGTAGAAGAAACCTACGAAGATCTCGTTCTTGTCGCATCACATGCAAAATATAAACCTTGTCGTTATCTACTTTATAGAAAATACGACAAGGATTAACAACAACTTCACGATAATTTAAGTTAATTAACTCCTGCGGTCTTTCACCTGATTCAGGATGGTTTTCTAACCTAGATATTTTATCAAATACTTTTTGAGTCAATTTTTTAGCCGCAGAAAGGTTACTTACAGCAATATATTCCGCTATCTCGTTTAGGTCATCGAGAGCGGGTGATGTCCATACTATTTCAGCCATTTGCTCATTTTCTCTTTTGCTTCTTGATTAGAAAATGTGTGACCATTTTTAATTGCTTGTTCACCACGTGCAACGCCTTCAAGAATTGCCATTCGTTGCTGCATGAATTCATAATCTTCAACATCGACTAAATACGCAGATGGTTGTCCATGTTCAGTTATCAACACTGGTTCTTTTGATATATGAAGATCCGCTAAAATTTTAGTGGCTTGACGCTTAAGCGTCGTAACAAGTTCAACTTTCATGAGGAATCCTATTTAAAAATTGAAGAATGTATCACAATAGTATCACATAAAATCGAGGTTACAAATATACAGATAACGTCGCGCATAAGCGGGATTTTGCAGCCACAGAACGCAGTGGTGCTGTTGCAAAACTTCCGGCTTAGTGTCGATCTGGATCATTGGATCAGGCGTAGAGTACGAATGGCCTATTGGCGGCAGTGGCGAAAGCCGCGCACTAAAGTAAGAAGTTTAATGAGATTAGGTGTGCATGTTCAGGCCGCAGTTGCGTGTGGTATCACCTGTAAAGGGCCGTGGCGCAGTGCTAAAACTCCGGGGATCAATCAAGCTTTATCACTTGCTTACTTAAAATTCGGAGGACTTTATTCGTTGCGTGATGGTTGGATCGCGCTTCACCATCCTAAGTGAAACGCCCTGTGCGGAGCCGCATGCAGCGTGTTGTGGGGGCTGGAGGTTAGATACCTCCGGCTACCCGATTAGAATTTTTTTACCACTACAACTTTTTCAGTTGCTTTAACTAAGCCTTTTAAAAACCTAATAGCTTTATCAAGATCATCTCGCTTTACAATATGAGCGCCACATGGATCTGTATTCGCAATATGCGCGGCTTCACCGCGTTTGGCTATTAGTTCATTTAACATTTTTCTAGCCTGCGGTGCTTGATAGTTATCCCAAACCCAACCTGATGTAATATCTATTTCAAAGTAACTCTTAAATAATTGTTTAATACGGTCAGTGTTTGGATTGAAAAAGCGTTTTAAATCTTCATTTGCTTTTCTCTGGACAAAATTACCAAGAAGACTTCCATTGACGGAAGCTAACCAAAAGTCGATTTCTTCTCTGAAGCGATCTTTTACATAAGTTTCCCAAGCAGCCATAGCGATTACCATACCAGCTCTCTTTAATGTCTCAGAATTTGGTTTTGATGTAGTGTTATTTTCCTTATCAAATCTGATAAGTAATTCTTCAGCATCTTTTATAGAGCATTCAAAATATTTCCCTGCTTCACTCATTAATTGATATCCATAGTTGATTGAAATTCTAACGCCCTGTTAACAGGCAAAAAATTGTTGGCTAAAATTAGCGACGAAGGAGCAAAAGCCAACTGTTTTTTGTCCTTGTTTAACAGCTTGTTATGTGCGAATTTCAACCTGTTCAATAGTGTTTTCGACGATGCTACAAAATTTAGATAAAGAATTTGGCGTAAGCCTTATTCTTCTACCGCCAACCAAAGCATCGCTGCACTTTAAGGTTTCTAACGCTTTCTCAACCTTAGCAATATCAACGGAATCTACTAAGCCACCATACCCATGAACTAATGCATTTCTTAATTGATAGATTTGATGGAACTCACCCCAGGTATTAATTTTACCAAAATCAACTCCTTTTGAGCGGGTAATAAAAGTTTTTAACCGAGATAATCCATTGCCTTTTAAGTCATCTATTTTAAAAGAAACATCAGCTTCTGCTTTTTGCGCTATTTCGTATAAATGCGCTTCTACTAGGGAACATAAACCAATTACCAATAAATTAGTTCTGTTACTTAGTGCTAATGAGAAATGTGTGAGGTTACCTTCTTTACAGCCGTTCTCATAATCAGTTGATAGCGCATCAATCTCTCTTCTATATGATGCAAGTTCATGGCAGTAGATATTCATCAAACTCCTTAAGCACATAACAGCTTAATAGTGCGCATGCGCGTTTACACATTTTCAAACTTATTCAAATATCCCTATAACTCACTGAATTATAATCAGTTTATAAACATATTCACAAAACCAAAAACTGGCTAAACGAGCGTGCGTGTTATCCCTTTTATCCCCAGCCTCTTATCTCAGCACTGTGAATACTTAATCATTGATCTTAAGGCGATTTTTTATTTTATGCCAGTGTAAACGGTCAAAATATAGTCATTTAAAATGGCTAAATGAGCAAGTAATAGGCTGGTTTAAAAATAACCTTTCTACTTATTAATTTTTTCTATCATGAATTGACTGATTAAATTTAGGCTATTAGAGTCCGGTTTTTGCATTGAGATAGCGATCAGGGAGGCAAGGCGAGTGCCTAGAACAAGGTCAAGCGGCGTTTTCGATGAGGTAGGCGGCAGTTTCGAAGAGAAACACCGATTGAGCTGGTGATGGTCGAGTGGTGAGATGAAAGTCAGGTCAAAGCCCTTTTTGAAGCTGTGTTTCTGGTTAGAATAAGGTTTGTAGGGCAAAAAGGGGTTCGACCCTTGGCAGTACATAACATCACCGATTATTTCGACTTTAACCGATGATTGGCTTTAGATAATCTCTAGTGATTGGCTGCTCTTTTTTAGGTATTCCAACCCACAAGTTCTAGTGCCAGTGCACCCCATCCTAGCCTTCTTGGAAGAAAAAAGGGGAAGGGACAAGTCATCGTGTCCATTCCAATCTGTGGCAAACCTAAACCGTTGATGACTCCAAAGGCTTTGCGAAAGGTTTTCACTGATTTTGCTTTGTAAATCCATCATCGCAATTTCTATCTTGGAGATTAGTTTATAACGTTGTGGGTTATAACTGTCTTCATGCGTTTAAGTTTGATTAGTTTTTTTTACTTTTGATTAACCTCAATGCCTTCTCAACACCCTTTAAATACATTCCTTAAAAATAAAAATGACAAAATACTGACAAACTGTCATTTAAATGTCACTTCGTAAGTTTATTGTGATGATTCTTTATGTCTACGATAATTCAAAGGTATCTCCAATGTTCATGCTACAAAGTACTCACATGTTGAAAGCGCTTACTCTGTCTATCGGTGCTGCTTTGCTGACAACTACGGCTTACGCTGCACCGATTCAGGTGATTAACGGTAAAGACAGTGGCGAAGGGTCAATGCGTGCGGCACTGGAGGCCGTCGCCTCAGGTAAAGCAAATAATATCATCGTGATGACTAAGGAAGAGATCGAGATTAATTCAACTCTTGTCTATAACGGTCAAGCCCCAATCTCTATTTACGGTAGCGGACAGACGATTGAAACTGACAAAAATATTAACCTGCTGTCTATCACGGAAGGTGCTGATGTCAATATCAGTGGATTGAAATTCGAAGGCCCAGGTGGTTTTAGCATTGAAAACCGTGGCGACCTTGATGGTGAAGCTGGTAAAGGTATCTTCGTAAACGTTCGAAACGATCAAACTGGCACTCTGACAGTAACGCTAAATGATGTTGAGGTAAGCGGTGTTGCGGGTCACGGTATCCACGTGTCTGATTGTGATATCGCCGAGAACTGTGGTGCTGGCGCTGGCGGCGAAGGCGGTGGTTCACCAGCTTCGATCGCGGTGAATGCATACAATGTTCATGTTCACGACATTGGTTATGGCCGAGTCGATGGCGATGGTCTACGTGTAGACGAGCGTAATGCAGGCGATATCCACTTCACTGCACATCAATCTAGGTTCGTTAAAGTAGGTGCGGATGGTGTTGAGCTTGATGAAGGGCAAGACGGTAGTGTCATTGTTAACGTCAGCAACGTCGACTTTTCTAATAATGGCGGATACTGCCAGAAAGACCTATTAGAAAACTTACTACCATCACCGACCGAAGCTGAATTTAAGCAAGGTGTAATGATGGCCAGCAATGTGCCTGTAGCCATTACGGGTTCTCCTGATGACAAATGTTTTGAGCGTGAAGTAGAGCTATACAAAGACGGTTCTGTAGAAGCCTATGAGTTCGGTATCGACTTCGATGATGGCTTTGATATTGATGAAGCTGGAAATGGTGGTATTCAAGCGGTGATCTACGCTTCCACTATTCGCAACAATTTGGATGAAGGTCTGGATTTTGATGAAGAAGGTGACGGCAGCATCGATATCACTATTGTAGGAACTGACGCAAGCGGCAATACCGATGATGGCTTTAAAGTAACGGAAGAAAACAACGGCAATCTAAACGCTCTGATTTCTTCTGTTAACTCTAAAAAGAACCACGGTAAAGGTATTACTTTGGAATCAAAAGATGACGGTATGGTCACCGCATTAATTGAAAATAGTGAAACGGAAGGAAACGACACTGGTAAAAAATCTGGGCTTAAGGTCAAAGGTCAAGGTGTCATCACGTTGAAAGGCTCTGAAATCAAAGACGGCTTCAAAGCGAAAAATGCAGAGATAGTCCAGCGCTAAACGGCATAGCTTAAAATTCTGTTCGCTTAAGGGCCGAATTTAATTAAGTCGCCACAGAAATCCGATTAAGCTTTCTTAATCGGATTTTTTGTATCTATCAACCGTTAATTCTCAGAATTAATGAGCTTCATTTGTTCTCAAGCCACTCGGCTTTCACCCAGAATATGCTGCTGAATGGATGAATACACGTTAACCCTTTTTCTAGAAACTAGCGCCAGACGGTAACACTCACCGAATAATTACTTTGGCGTTATTCATGAGAGCTTATGGTCGTTAAATTTTATTAGCCGACTCAATGGTAATCTTCGCTGGCGACTTCTCCCCAGAGGCTTTCGATCTTGTTGTCGCGGCCACAGCTGCTGCGGTAGAAGCGGTAGCGGTATGAGTTCTTTTTGTAGTAATCCTGATGGTAATCTTCCGCTAAGTAGAAGGTTTTGGCAGGTAGGATTTCGGTGACTATTTTGGCGCTAAAGGGTTTGTTTTCTTCTACTTTTGCTAATGAAGCATCGAAGACGGCTTTTTGTTTTTCGTTTTGATAAAACATGGCGGTTTTGTATGGAGCACCTTTGTCACAAAATTGGCCGTTTGGGTCGGTTGGGTCGATGGTTTTCCAATAGTAGTCTGATAAGGCCGCTAGGGAGGTTTTTGTGTCGTCGTATTTGATTATAACGGCTTCAAAGTGACCTGTGTGTTTGCCTGATACTTGACCGTAAGTTGGGTTTTTGGTGTGGCCGCCAATATAGCCGGACTCTACGTCTAAGACGCCTGGTACTTTTTCAAAGTCAGATTCGACACACCAAAAACAGCCACCGGCAACTATCATGCTTTGTGTTTCTGCTTTCGCGGCGCTCATATAAAAAGTGATGCCGGCGAGTACGCCGAGCCCGATCGTTGTTTTTAGTCGTTTTGTTATTGGCATAATGAAGGCCTTGTTTGTCTTAAGTTAATACTCTGACGTAGGTGAGGGCGTGTTTATTACAGTTAAGGTCAGATAAAAATTTCCGCAAGTTGATTTTATTCGCTTATTGTTTTCGAAGGTTCATTGTTTTCGAAGGTTCGTTGATTGCGACCGTTCTCATGAACAGCACTTCCGCTCCCGTGGAATCGAGAAGAATCGCTTTGGCGTTATCGTGAGAGTTTATAGCTGGCGTGGCGCACAGCCTAGTCCCCTAAATCTGCTACACCGGCCGAGTATGAAATGCCTGTTCTGCGATAGCTTCTCTATTGCTATACTTGGAAAAGTTTATTAATAAGGGTCGAATGAAATGGATGTTGATGTGCTAGAGCAAGCTCCTCTCCCTGAAGAGTATTGTCAGTTGCGCGTTGCAGCTGGGCTATCAGAAAAGTCGTTGGCTGCGGCTGAGATAGGCTTAGAAAATGGGCTGTATTCTCTTTGTATTCGTGATCAAGGCATGCTGATAGGTATGGGGCGAGTGATTGGTGATGGCGCCTGTTTCTTTCAAGTGGTGGATATCGCTGTGGACCCTGGTTATCAAGGGTGTGGTTTGGGTAAGTTGATTATGGAGCGTATTGACGGCTATTTGCAGTCTGTTGCGCAAAAAGGCTCCTATGTTTCCTTGATCGGCGACAAGCCGGGCTTTTATGAAAAGCTGGGATATCAGCACACCGCGCCTGCTGGTTATGGCATGTACAAAAAGCTAGCTTGAGCCTACCGCGACAATTATTTATGCCGCTTCGAGTGTTCTCACTCCCGCTGAAGCTCCCGCCAGTCCTAGTTTGTAGGATTCTCTAATTTAATTAGTAAATGATTCAAACGTGAGCTTGTGTTAAGTCTTTCGCCGAGCCGATATCATAATGGTCAAGTCACTGAAGCAGTGGCTATTTCACGGTCGTTATGGGTTTGTCGATGTCCCTCTCGCTATTTTATAGTCTGTACAATGCCGCTTCCCCTTTTTCTTTATTGTCGCGTCCGTTTTTTTAACGCCATTGCGCTAGACGTTAGACATTGCTCATGAGTATGCCAACGGTGCTGTGCCAGATTCGCCGGTTAAGCAGATCTTTGTTCGCGCTCCTGAAAATCTCATTCTTGAAATACAAGGAATCCCTAAATAATGAACCAAATTAATTCAGAACACTTCTTCGTTGCCGCCTATGAATCAGGCAGTATTTCAAATCGCTTGCCACTTTGGGGAAGTGTAAACGACAACCCTTTGTCATTGTCGAATTCATCCCCAAAAAGCATTGAACGGAAAGAGATTGCAGGCGTTCCAGGGGCTTTTCAATTATTAAATGTGTTTTCCCAAGAAGAGTGTGATTCTTTTATTCAGGCGGCAGAAACCATGGGCTACACAGAAGATGCTGCTGTGTCTCTTGGTCGTAATGTTCGTCATAATATGAACCTGAATTGGATCATAGATGATGCAACAGAGCGTGCTGTCTGGCAGCGTATCTCTTCTTTTTTCGCGAAAGAAACTACCCAGTTGCAAAGAGAAGTCTTGGGGCTGAATCAGCGCTGCCGTTTTTATCGTTACCAATCTGGTGATTTTTTTAGTACTCATACAGATGGCGCTTGGCCTGGTAGTCGGATTATTAATGGTAAGCCAGTGGTAGATTCCTTTGGCGATCGTTATAGCTTATATACCTGTTTGATTTTCTTGAGTGAGAATTTCGAGGGCGGAGAAACACAGTTTTTGGTGGATAAAAGCAACCCTGATTTGCCCGCGAGAAAGTTGAAAAACGCTCAAGAAGTCAATGTTCGTACCCCTGTTGGTGGCTTGCTTTTCTTCCCCCATGGTAGTCATCCATTGCATTGTTTGCATGGCTCTACTGTCATTACGGAAGGGGTAAAATACATTATTCGCAGTGATGTGCTGTTTGCTCTGTAATCCAGAGAAAATCACCGTTAGGGCCAGTTAATGGCTATTTTCTGGAGCCTTACTCCGATCGCTTAAGACAAAGTGAAAACGAAAGTGAAAACGAAAGTGAAAACGAAAGTGAAACATTTCTGAATCAATGGGTTAGAATGTTTCACAAGATCAAGAGTGATGAGGAGAAGGGCGTGGCCCGAGGAAGACCCAGTAAAAAGGGCGAGATTGTCAGTGCGGCGGCGGGGCTGTTTACCAAAAAAGGCTATCAAGGCACGAGTATCGATCAAGTGGTGATCACGGCGGCGGTGTCTAAGCCCACGGTCTACAGTAATTTTCCCACGAAGTTGGTGTTGTGGGAGTCTGTGCTTGAGTACTTTATTGAGCAAGCAGACACTGAGATGACGCAAGTTCTAGCGGATCAACAGCAAGCTCGGTCAGCAGTGAACCATAAGGCTATAGTGAATCATCAGGCTTTTTTAGTCGGTTGGATTGCCTTGTGGAAAGCGTGGTCGAGTCGTTCTGAACGTTTGGCTGTGTATCGTATTTTACTGGGTGAGCAGCATAAAATGGCCGCGTCTACCGTGGCGTTGTTTGCTCAGTTTGAAGCGGTTTTAGAGCGAGTATTACTCGCTTGGTTAGAAATACATCAGGTGTCTTCTGAGTACTTTTTCGCGCTGAAAGCAATCAGTAAAGAAGCGGTGTTAATGCCCAGTTTGCTGAATCAAACAAGCTTGCCTGTCGAAGCATTAGAGCGCCAGTTAGCGGTGATTATTGATAAAAAAGCCGAGTAACACGACTCGGCTTTTTGCTTTTTATGGTGGCTGTCTATAGATCACATTCCATTTATAAATAGCTATGTATAAATAGCCATTTATAAACAACGGCTAATAGGCTCACTAATAGATAGAAGCCTATTAGTGAGTTTAAACAGACTCAGCCTCACTAAGCTCTTCTTCCGTTTCTTCTATTCTGCCTTTCTCAGCCCAATACATGATCCCCAAGGCGATGGCTCCAAATAGGGTAAAACCACTGGCGATGGGAATAAGGCTGTTGTCGTACATCTGGCCAATAATAGTGCCTATGATCATCGACATGATTGAAGACACTGAGCCGATCACGGCAGAGGCGATACCTGCTACGTGCCCCATGGGTTCCATGGCCAAGGCATTGATGTTGCCAAACAATAAACCAAAGCAGAAGAAAAATACCGCCGCATAGATTAAGAACATCCACAGGGTAATAGTGACAAAGGCGTGCAAGAGGAGAAACAGGGCGGATGCGATGACCACGCTGTAGATGCCCCGAAAAGCAATGTGTTTTGCGCCATGTTTTTCGACGATACGAGAGTTGATCAAGGATGAAATTCCCAGTACCACGGCCAGTAAGCCAAAGTAGAGAGAAAACAGGGTGCCGGTTTTAAACTGTACTTGGAAGATCTGCTGAGCGGAGTTTAAATAGCCGATGAAGCTACCAAAAAATAGTCCCATACAGATTGTGTAGCTTGCGGTAATGCGGTTGGTCAGTACTTCTTTGAAACCTTCGTAAAAGCCTTTTTGAGTGAAAGGAATACGGTTTTCTTTGGGTAAGGTTTCTTTTAATCGGAACAGAATCCAAACGATTAAAATGACGGCATACACCAAGTACATTTCAAAAATACCACGCCAATCATCGAGCAATAAAATGGCTTGGCCTAGTGTTGGTGCAATGGCGGGAACCAACATAAAAATCATCATCACCAATGACATAATGCGTGCCATTTGCGAGCCGTGGTACAAATCTCGTACGAGAGAAATGGCGGAAATATAAGGTCCTGCAACGCCGAGCCCTTGAATAAAACGACCAACCATGAGCGTTTCCAAGCTGGTTGCTTGATAACAAATAACCGTGCCAATCAAATAGATGGCAAAGCCACCAAAGAGCACCGGACGACGTCCTAGTGAATCCGACAGTGGACCACAGATAAGCTGGCCAATCGCCATGCCTAAAAACAGCATACTAATCAGCAGTTGAGGTTGGTTGGCTGACACGGCGTTAAGGTCTTTGCCGATAATGCCAAGGGCCGGTAGTAGGGCATCAATTGAGATGGCAACAATCGACATGAGCAGCGCAACCAGAATAGTAAATTCTTTCGATGACATGCCTGACGTCGTACTGTTTTGATGATTTTCCATAACGTATCCAAGTAGATGGCAATAAATAGGGTCCGTCGAAAAAACGGGCCCGGCATTATAACCTAATATTGTTCTCAAGCAGGAGAGCGTTATAAGGAAATTGATACTTAGTTGAGGCGGATGAGCGCTAATATGCGTTTGAGTGAGAGCTGTTCTTATGACGCATTTGAGGGTTTAATAAAGTCAGGTGATACTTGATTGAGTATTTTCTTCTATGCTTTATTGATGAAAAGCACCAAGAGAAAAGTCTCCATGCCGTAGTAAAGGGAGGATTTATGTCTCACAGCGAAGAAGAAAAAATTGCTTTAGAGCATCAAGCTGCCAAGTTATTTATGCGTTGGTATGAGCGTAATACAGGCAAGAAAATTCGCCATATTTGGCATAATGATCCGATTCGCCCAGATGTTTCTTGTCTCTTAGAAGGCGAACCTTTAGATTTAGAAATCGCTCACCTTTACGGGGATGAGGAAGAAGCCATGGCGATTTTAGGGCGTGATTTAACCAGTAAAACTCGCGAAGTATTGCATAAACTTGAAAGTGAGCCAGCGGATACTCGGTTGTTACAATCGCTAAATCGAATTTTAGAAAACAAGTCAGGCAAAAAGTACAAATCGAAGCGTGTTTGGTTGGTCATCCGCAACGCACACCCAGCGTGGAGCAAAGAGGATATTAAATCTCTTGAATATCTGATTCACATCCCCATCCCTCATGCGTTTGAAAAAGTCTGGATTGTCGGTGATATGGCAGGAGAAACAGGTATCGTCCGCTTGTATCCCTAGTGGTAGCGGAACAATTACTTCTTTTCTTTGTGTTTTTTTAGCAGCATTAAGGCAATGGTTAATGCGAAAAAAACGAACAGAATAGCAAATGCGCCAAGCGCCATAATAGCAAAATTCATAATGTAAGGTTTTCCATTTCAATTTTTCGTCATTGTAGCAGAGAGCTTTGCTTGGGTGAATGAGAGCTCATTGAAATAGCACTAGAGTGTTAGAGTTTATGAATTTCCTGCGCGAAATCGTCTACCTTTGCCCAATCCGTATAATCAATAACGCTGTCTAGGGCGGTCGGGCCTTTCGTCATCCACATAATCATGCGGATCATCTGGCGATCAAAAAAACGGTATTGTTGATAATCTACTTTTCCAGCAAAAACGCCTTTTAGTTGAGGCTGCCAGTCGGACTCTGTCAGTAGTTTTTTCAGGTAAGGATTGCTGTCTGGGGTATTCTTTTCGGCTTTTCGAGCCACTAAGTTGACGCTAAAAAAAGCGCAAGGCTTACTGTTTAGCAGGGTTTTATACTGGTGAATAAACTGGCCGACATTTTTTCTGTGTTTGCCATAACGAATACTGGCACCGATGACTATTTTGTCGAACTCAGCCAGCGAGATAGTGCCGGTGTTATTGGCTGCCATTGCGTCAATAGAAAGGAGGGTGACACTGTGTTGCTGAGTCTCGATTTGATGGGCGATGCGCTGACAAATTTCTTGGGTATGTCCATCGACGCTGGAATACAAAATAAGCGTATTGGTCATAAAGCACTCATTAATAATGCAAAGTTGGTGAGAGTCAGTATGTCAGAAAAAGCGACTTCAGCTAAGCGGTATTTTATCAAAAAGCGCACTCATCAAGAGTGCGCTTGGCTCTTTATAAACATCAGGTCAGCAGTGGTAGATTAGCGCTGGTGGACGCATTGTCCCGCTGAATACGTTGCTTTAATCGCTCGGTCATCCCCTAAGGTCATAAAGACAAATAAACTTTCTTCAATGCCTTTTGAAAGGGCAAGACGAGAGGTGAGAAGAGGCGTGGCTTTTTTATCTAGGATAACAAAGTCCGCTTCGGTGCCGACGGCTAAGTTGCCAATTTTATCTTCTAAACGCAAGGCTTTTGCGCCACCTAACGTCGCCAGATACAGGGATTTTATCGGGCTAAGGTTTTCGTTTTGTAACTGAATGACCTTGTAGGCTTCGTTTAGCGTTTGCAGCATAGAAAAGCTAGTGCCGCCGCCAACATCGGTACCCATACCCACGTTAATTTTGTGTTCTTCGGCTTTGCTTAATTTGAATAAACCGCTGCCGATAAAGAGGTTAGACGTTGGGCAAAACGCAATCGCTGAGCCGGTTTCATGCAGACGATGGTATTCGCTGTCGCACAGGTGAATGCCATGGGCAAACACTGAGCGTTCGCTCAATAGTTTGTGTTGGTCATACACATCGAGATAGTTTTTGCTGGCGGGGAACAAGTCTTGTACCCAAGCGCATTCGTCTTTGTTTTCGGACAAATGCGTGTGCATGTAGACATCGTCGTATTCGTTGAGCAGCTTACCAGCCAGTTTAAGTTGTTCGTCTGAACTGGTCGGCGCGAAACGAGGGGTGATGGCATAATGCAAACGACCTTTATTGTGCCAAGTATCGATCAGTTCTTTGCTTTCTTGGTAGCTGGTTTCTGGTGTGTCGGTTAAAAAGTCGGGCGCATTGCGATCCATCATGACTTTGCCGCAAATCATGCGTAGGTTATGGACTTCGCTGGCTTCAAAAAATGCCTCCACAGAGACTTTATGAACCGTGCCAAACACCAAGGCGGTGGTGGTGCCGTTACGCAATAATTCTTGTAAGAAACGATCGGCAACGTCACGAGCGTGACTTTTATCGTGAAACTTGCCTTCTTCTGGAAACGTATAAGTGTTTAACCAAGTCAGCAATTGTTCCCCGTAAGAGCCGATCATGTCGGTTTGCGGATAATGAATGTGCGTATCGATAAAACCAGGGGTGATCACGCCATCAGGGTGGTGCTCCACAAGGGTGTCCGCTGATAGGCTAGGCAATAGATCTTTGGCGTGACCAATGGCGCTGATCTTGTCGCCATCGACAATCAGTAAGCCATCTTCAAAATACTCATAGGCGTTTTCTACACCAACGTCTTTAGGGTCGGCAATACAATGTACGATGGCGGCGCGCCACGCTTTTCGTTGACTCATTAGATCTCTCTTACGGGTTGTTCGTTTGTTTTCGGTTCGATTGTTTTTGAACGGATTGCTTTCGAATGGATTCAATGCCCATCAGCACACGTTCTGGTGTGGCTGGCGCGTCAATGTCTGGGTGGAAGCGATATTCGCCCACCGACGCGACAGCGTCTTTGATCGCACACCAAGCGGCAATGCCGAGCATAAATGGCGGCTCACCAACGGCTTTTGAATGATAAACCGTGTCTTCTGGGTTTTTACGGCTTTCTACTAATGTGACGCGTAAATCATTCGGCATGTCCGTGATAGCGGGGATTTTATAGCTCGCCGGGCCGTTTGTCATGAGGCGACCCTGTTCATTCCACACGAGTTCCTCACTGGTTAACCAGCCCATGCCTTGTACAAAGCCGCCTTCGATTTGACCAATGTCGATGGCTGGGTTCAGTGTCGCCCCCACATCGTGAAGAATGTCGGTACGAGTGAAGTGATATTCGCCGGTTAAACTATCGACGATGACTTCGCAGCAAGCTAGCCCATAGGCGAAGTAATAAAACGGTCGGCCACTGGCTGTAGTGCGGTCATAATGGATTTTTGGGGTTTTATAAAAGCCGGTGCTCGACAGGGAAACTTGGTTCAAATACGCCAAATTAATCAAAGATTCAAAGGAGAGATAAGTGTCTCGCACTTTGATTTGACCATTGTTGAATTCAATGTCTTCTGACGAGACATGATAATGACTGATCAGAAAATCGATTAAACGTTGCTTGATTATCAAGGCCGCATTTTGCGCCGCTTTGCCGTTTAGGTCAGTGCCGGAAGACGCCGCAGTCGGCGAGGTATTAGGCACTTTTTCTGTGTTGGTTGCAGAGACTTGGATTTTGTCCGTTTCCACTTGGAACACTTGGGCAACGATTTGTTGAACCTTGGTGTTTAAGCCTTGCCCCATTTCGGTGCCACCATGGTTCAAGTGAATCGTGCCGTCGGTATAAATGTGGATCAAAGCGCCGGCTTGATTCAGAAACGAGTTGGTAAACGAGATGCCAAATTTCACGGGAGTAAAGGCCAAGCCTTTTTTCAGAATCGGGCTGGTGGCGTTAAAGGTTTTAATCGCTTCGCGGCGAGCATAATAGTCGCTGGTAGCGAGCAGCTCTTCGGTGATCTCTGGCAGAATATTGTGCTCTACCGTTTGATGGTAAGGGGTGATATTGCGCTCGTCGATGCCGTAATAGTTTACGCGGCGAATGTCTAATGGGTCCTTGCCGAGTTTGCGCGCAATGGCGTCGAACATGTCTTCGGTTGGCACCATGCCTTGTGGACCGCCAAAGCCTCGGTAAGCGGTGTTTGACGCTGTGTTGGTTTTGCAGCGATAGCCTGTGATGGTGGCATGTTCGAAGAAATAGGCGTTATCCGCGTGGAACATGGCGCGATCCACAATAGAGCCTGATAAATCAGGTGAGTAACCGCAGTTTCCAGCGAGTTCCATATTGAGTGCCGACACACGGCCGTCGTCGTCGTAACCGACATCATAGCGCACGTAAAATGGATGGCGTTTACCGGTAATCGACATGTCTTCTGCGCGCGGTAGGCGCATCTTGGTGGGGCGTCCGGTGAGGTGAGCAAACACCGCACACAAGCAGGCGATTGGTGCCGCTTGGGTTTCTTTGCCACCAAAGCCACCGCCCATACGGCGCATGTCGACCAGGACTTTATTCATGCTAATACCCAGTACGCTGGCGACCAGCTTTTGCACTTCGGTGGGGTTTTGTGTGCTCGAATAGACAATCATGCCACCGTCTTCGGTGGGCATTACTGAGGCGACTTGGGTTTCAAGGTAAAAGTGTTCTTGGCCGCCAATATAGAGTTCGTTTTGCAAGCGGTGAGACGCTTTTTCCAGTGCGCTGGCGCTATCACCGATGACAAGTTGGTGGCTGTCTTGCACAAAGTGTTGTTTCTCAAGCGCTTCTTTGACGTCCAGGATCGGCGTCAGCGGTTGGTATTCGACCTTAATCGCTTTAGCGGCTTGCAGGGCGGCTTCATGGCTGGTGGCGGCCACTGCGACAATGGGTTGGCCGTAATACTCGACGATGCCATCGGCAAGCAATGGGTCGCCTTTTAATACCGGACCAACGTCCAATTCACCGGGCACATCTTGCGCGGTGATGATAGACACGACACCAGGCATAGTCAGGCTAGCGCTGGTGTCTATGTTAAGAATTTTGGCATGGGCGTAGGTGCTGGTGTGCACATAGACATGGAGTTGGTTCGGGAACTCAAGTTTGTCATCTATATAGAGCGCTTCACCGCTGACGTGCTTGTCACCGCTTTCGTGTTTGATGCCTCGTCCAACGCCCGTTTTAAGGTTGGCTTTGAAGGCGCTTTCTAGCTCTGTTTGGCTGAGTTCTGGGGCGGAATGATTAGACATGGGCCGTTACTCGCGTGATCAGATAATCGGGATTCGAGGTGGTTTCGATGAAGTATTTGCGCAATAAATTTTGCGCCACTAGTTGGCGGTATTCCTTCGAGGCTCGAAAGTCGCTTAGTGGGGTGAAATCAAGGGCAAGAGCGCCACAAGCGGCTTCTATCGTGGCTTGAGTCCATGCTTGACCGACTAGAGCTTGCTCACAATGGCTGGCGCGTTTTGGTATCGCCGCCATACCGCCAAACGCAAGGCGCGCACTGACAACCTGACCTGCTTGAATCTCAATATTCATTGCGGCGCAGACGGCAGAAATATCGTCATCGAGGCGCTTCGAAACCTTATAAGCTTTGAAAGTAGCAAGGTTCGGCGTTGGTACGAGGATTTTTTCGATAAACTCGCTCGACTGACGAACGGTTTTTTTGTAATCCAAAAAGTAATCTTCCAGAGGAATTAGGCGCGTCTTGTCACCTTGTCTTAGTTGTACTTTAGCGTCCAGTGCAATCAATAATGGCGGCGAATCACCAATCGGAGAGGCATTGGCAATGTTGCCTCCAAGGGTGCCTTGGTTGCGAATTTGCAGTGAGGCAAAGCGATGTAATAGGTCGCCAAAGTCTGGGTAGTGTTTGGATAATATAGAATAACAATCTGTTAGTGGGGCCGCCGCGCCAATCTCAATCATGCCGTCTGTTTCTGTGATTTGTTTCATCTCGCTGACATTGCCAAGATAAATCAGCTTATCGAGAGTGCGATGAAATTGTGTCACTTCTAAGGCGAGATCGGTGCCGCCGGCTAACAAATGGGCATCTGGGTGTTGCAGGTAACGTTCTGCCAACTCTTGAGTGGAGGTCGGCAAATAGACATGACGGTTTTTGCCAGTCAGTTGTGTGTTGCTAAGCGGTTTGATGGCTTTTAAACGAGCAATGGTTTGCGCGGCTTGAGCATCGAAATGGTCGCTTTGTTGGTTTTCACAGCTTTGTTTGGCTGCTTCATAAATAGGGCGATAGCCAGTGCAACGGCATAAATTTCCGGCCAAGGCTTCGCTGGTTTGAGCTTGGTCGTATTGCTCGGTGTTTTTTTGCAACGCAAACAGAGACATCACAAAACCAGGGGTACAAAAACCACATTGAGAGCCATGGCAATCGGCCATCGCTTGTTGGGTGCTGTGTAGGTTTTGTTGGTGCTTTAGGTCTTCAACGGTAATTAATTGTTTGCCATGCAAAGCAGACACAAATGTCAGGCAGGCGTTCACACTGCGGTAGCGTAAGTCGCCGTTGATGTCTTCTGCCAACACCACGCTGCAGGCGCCACAGTCACCAGAGGCACAGCCTTCTTTGGTGCCTGTCTTGTTTCGCTCATTGCGCAAGTAATTTAATACTGTCAAATTTGGATCTAGGTTGTCTTCTTGGCGAAGCTCTTGATTCAGTAAAAATTGAATCACTCTGTCTCTCCCGAAAGCGGTCTGCTCTTTGTCATGCTGATGACTGGTTTGATTTGCTCATTAAACGCGTATTTACGTGTTTTTTTAAGTTCTTTTTTTCTGCGATAACGGTGTAAAGCGGGTTTAGTTAGCTGTATTTTTAATGTGATAAATAAACAAATTAACACAGCGAATTTAAAACATTGACCGATCGGTTATGTTTTGTCAAACCTTTGACGATTTTTTATTTTATGCACTAAAACAGAGAGGTTTATGTCTATTTTGGTGCGGCCTAACACTAGCGTCCATTTGACGATAAGAGTGCTTTAGGTAGCCTGACTGGTACGGGTTAGATCGTTAACTAATTGTGGTGTCTTTGTTTCTGTGTTTTGAGGGAAATAAGGTGATGAAGTGTCCGTTGTCATTGTTTCTGTAACGGAGAACCTATGGCGTCTTTTGGGAGAAGCGAGAGTAAATAAGAGCAGCAAGAGTCACTAGTAATACACCGATTCCGTCTGCAATGAAATCTGCCCATTCCCCATGTCGATTTACGCTGGGTTGAATAAGTTCAATAGCGCCACCCCATAGAAAAATAAACAGTGCGATGATGAAGAAGCGTTTTCGAGGGCCGAAAACGCATAACAATGACCATCCAGAAAACCCCAGTACATGATGAAGTTTGTCCGATCCTGCTACCGCTGGAAGCTGCTCCATTGGTGTTAAGGTCACTATGCTGATTAACAACCAGCCAGCAACAAAACCAATAAGTTGTGTTGTTGGCGATTGCCAGAATGGCTGGTTATTAACGAGCATTGTTGTTATTTATCACTTCTATTTTATAGCGTCTATTTACTCAGTTTAGAAACTGAGTGTGGTGCTTAGTTCAAGATGCGAACACGAATGTTGCGACCTTTGATTTTTTTGTTTTCTAGCTCTTTTACAACGCGTTTGGCTTCTTTGCCTTCCACGGAGACGTAAGCTTGAAAATCAAAGATATCAATTTTACCCACTTGAGATTTATCCAGACCAATACCAGCGGTTAGTGCCCCTAAAATATCACCAGGGCGCAGTTTGCTTTTACGGCCAGCATCAAACGCGATGGTGGCTTTATTAGGGACTAAGCGATAGGTAGGATCAAGAGGCTCTAATTCCACATAGTTAGCTTGAATACCAAAGCGAGTTTCGATGTCGCGGATCTTGTAGTCGTCTTTAGAGGTCACAAGGTTAACCGCAATACCAGAGGCGCCAGCTCGACCGGTACGGCCAATTCGGTGAGTATGAACGTCTGTGTCGCGGGTCGTGTCGTAGTTGACAACGAGATCCACTTCTTTTACATCGATACCGCGAGCGGCGACGTCAGTAGCAACCAAAACACAACTACTTTGATTACTAAAACGGACTAATACTTGATCACGTTGTTTCTGTTCTAAATCACCATGAATTGCTTGAGCGGCCACTTTATGTTCGCCTAGCCAATCTGCCACTTTTTGACATTCAATTTTAGTGTTACAGAAAACAATGACTTGGCGTGGATCAAAGTGTTGTAAAGCAGCTAATAACGTCTCACATTTTACTGCGTTTTCACTACGAATGAAGAATTGCTCAATATTA
Source organism: Marinomonas flavescens (assembly GCF_004352835.1). Classification (GTDB taxonomy): domain Bacteria; phylum Pseudomonadota; class Gammaproteobacteria; order Pseudomonadales; family Marinomonadaceae; genus Marinomonas; species Marinomonas flavescens. The sequence continues at coordinate 346,179 of NZ_SJSB01000001.1, forward strand.
GGTTTTAAATCTTCTTGTTCTTCGACTTTAACGGCAATCGGGTTATTTTGAAATTCCGCACTGATGGCTTCAATCGTGTCACCGTAAGTGGCAGAGAACAATAATGTTTGACGATCATTTGGTGTGAGTTCAACCACTTCGCGAATGCTATCAACAAAGCCCATGTCTAACATACGGTCGGCTTCATCTAAAACTAGCGTGCTAAGTGCGTTTAATTTTAGTGTGCCTTTGCGCAAATGTTCCATTAAACGCCCCGGTGTACCCACAACGATGTGAGCCCCGTGTTCTAAGGAACCTATTTGTGGGCCAAATGGCATACCACCACATAGACTAAGTACTTTAATGTTTTCTAAGTAGCGCGCAACTTTACGAATTTCTTTGGATACTTGGTCTGCTAATTCACGTGTTGGGCACATGACTAGAGCTTGTACACCAAAGTAGCGTGGATTAATTTTAAGCAAAAGACCGATGGCAAACGCTAATGTTTTTCCGCTCCCTGTCTGAGCTTGAGCTAGAATGTCTTTACCATTAATAATGGTAGGGAGACTTTGCTCCTGTATAGGTGTAAAAGCCGTAAATCCCATGTCCGTAAGGAGAGCGATTAATTTAGGCGGCAGAACAATGTCTGAAGAGAGAGAAAACTGGGTCACAAAAGGCCTGTCTATAGTAGAATAAATAGGGGGTAAGGATAACAGAAAAGGACTTTTGTTGTTGGTTTTTACAAATAATAAGGTGTGTCGATGCGTCATTTTGAGTAAAGTTATAAGTAATATAAAAAGACGCTGCTTTACAGGGAACGAGCTTTTTGAATGAACGTGGAAATTACCGAGCTGGGTGGCTAATGACTCAAAAAAAACGTTATGTAAAAAACGCGTATCTTATCGTATTTAGTATCGTTTTCTTCTGTGGTGTGGTGACGAGTCTTGCTCTTTATCACGAAGAAAAGCAGCATCTTATGCTGGATGAAAATATTGCGACTGAGCAATTTATTACACGTTTAAAAGATGCGTTAGCGCAATACGGACGTGAAGTAGCGGGCGTTGCGATTATGGTCCAGTCTATGGATGAGCCGCTTACCAATCCTATTTTTCAACGAGCTAGTCGACAGCTTGAATCAACAGAAAAAAATAATACCCTACGAGTCTATTTCGCGAAATATGTGCCACATTCTCAGCGTGATACTTATGTTACCCAGCAACAAGGTTTAGCGGGATTGTCAGCGTTCCAGATTACGCCATCTGAAATAAGAAAAGAATATCTACCGTTAACTTACGGCTATCCATTTTTTACTAATCCTGGTTTTGATCTACTGTCAGACACTTACTCCAATCGCGATGTCATTCAACAAATTAGAAGCTACCAAGGCTTTGAAATGTCTGAATTGCCCACATTTTCATCTGAGGGTGTTAAACAAAAAACGAGGTCATTTGCATTAAGGCGTTCTATTTATATACCACTGGATAACATAAAAAATCGAGTGACGGATGAGTTTGGTTTTTATGGCATTGTAGGCATTATCTTTGAAGTAAATGGTTTGGTGAGACAGCTTAATGTGCCAGGTATAAGAGGCGTCGCTTATCGGATAGCGGATATTACGGAGGGTAGTCAGACCCCAGTATGGTTTGCAGACTCAAGAACTGATATCAATATCAATGCAGAGCATATAAGTCATTGGGAAAAAGGACATTTTAATACAACTAATATCTATTATGGTGGCCGAAATTGGCGAGTAGATACTCGCAATAGCTCAGACCTTTTAGGGTTGATTGATTGGACGCTAATATTAGGGGCGCTTATTCTTTTCACTTTACTGGCTCTGTTATTAAGTTGGTATGTGCGCTTGCTATCGAATGCTTATAATCAGACATTGCTTTTAGCCAATGAGAAAATTGAAATCGATGGATTAACGGGCTTGTACAGTCGCTATAAAATTCAGAAAGAGCTCGATGAGCTGATTAAAACCTGTGAGTTGAACGCGAACAAGTTAGTGGTTTTTTTCTTAGACCTTGATCACTTTAAAACAATCAATGACGCTTTCGGTCATGAGACTGGGGATAAGCTTTTAGTAAAAGTAGCGCAACGTTTAAAATCTGTTTTACCCGACAAGGCTATTATTGGTCGATTAGGGGGGGATGAGTTTTTAGTATTAATGGTACTAGACGATAAAAAAGCATGCGTATTTCTAGAGCGTCTATGTAGGGAAGTCATCCTACAAATTAGCCAAAGTTATTTTGTCGAAGGTGGAACCTTGAACATAGGTTGTTCAATTGGTGCTGCACTTTATCCAGATTATGGGCAGGATGCTGAAACACTGATTAAAAACGCCGATATGGCGATGTATGAAGCAAAATCCGCTGGACGGGCAACTTACTATTTTTATGATGGTGCTATGGGGGCGCGAATTTCCCGAAATATGCGCATTGAAACGCGACTTCGTTATGCGCTTCAAAATAGTTTACTTGAATTGCATTTCCAACCTAAAGTGGATTTAAACACAAAAGAATGTGTTGGCATGGAAGCTTTATTGCGCTGGGAAGATAGCGAGTTAGGTACTGTCTCGCCGATGGAATTTATTCCCATCGCAGAGCAGTCTGGCATTATTCTGATGTTGGGTGAATGGGTGTTTGAGCAGACGTTTAAGCATTTAGTGATTTGGAAGGAACAAGGCGTTCAAGTTCCTCCTATTGCGATCAATTGTTCTGCTGCACAGCTAAAACGTCCTAATTTCTTATCTCATCTGCTTTCATTGTTGGATAAGTATCAGATTGATCCTAGTTTATTAGAAATTGAGGTTACTGAATCTATTCTAATTGAGGATGCCAAAGGCTGCGCTGAGTTGCTACGACAAGTCAGTAAATTGGGCATTAAACTTGCGATTGATGATTTTGGTACTGGCTATTCGAGTTTGAGTTATTTAAAAGATTTACCCTTTCATTATGTTAAAATTGATCAGGTATTTATTCGTGATTTTATGGAAGATAGTGATCACGATGCCCTCACTAGAGCGATCATCAATTTAAGTCACGACCTTAATCTTAAAGTAATTGCAGAAGGGATTACTCGAGTGGATCAAATGGAGCGCCTAAGAGAATACGGGTGCGATATAGGTCAAGGGTATTTATTTAGTAAAGCACTAGGTGCCAATTCTATGGCCAGTGACCCTATGATAGTCGCGCTCAACGAGAAACAGGGCGATAGCTTTGATGGCTAGGCTAAAAACCGTGAATTTTTAGGGTTAAAGAGTATTATTGCGCGCCATTCTTTCTTTTAAACTTTCCCAAAGCTGATTAAGGTTTGGGTTGAGGTTTAAGCGTGAACGATAAAGGCGTATTTCCAGCGGAATATGCCAATTCTCTTCTCCTGCTAATGCGATTTTTCCATAGCTTAATGTATCTTTCATCAACCTCTTTGGTACCCAACCTATACCATAACCTTCTTTAACCATCGCTTTAACACTGATCGAATGGTAATTCTCGTTCAGTGTTTGTAATTGTGGAACTTCACGTTGGCGTTGCAGGTGGTGACTGATGATTGGTTGTAAAAAAGAATTCTCATAATAGCCAATATACGGCAACGGCTTGCGTTTCATGCCAGGTAAACTGTATTTCGGCTCACCATTTTCATCGGTAACACTGCAAGGAATTAGTGTTTCTTCGCCGATGACCAGATAATCATACTGCTCTTCATCTAAAGCCCGAATAAAGTTAATAGCAGGGTGCCAATAGCAAAGCATTAAGTCACATTGTTGATTGACTAAAGCATTAACAAAATCGATACCTAGCCAAGAGCTCGATTTCATATTGACGTCCATTTCCATGCCGATGCTTTCGCAGAAGGGCGCAATGGCATCTTTATAAAAGCTTAGGAACAGGGTTTGTGTCGCAATAAAGCGAATTTGAGATTCTTCTTGTTTGCGTATCTCTTGGCAACGCTCTTTGGTGTCTCTAAGTTGGCGTGTAATTAGCTCTGCGCTTTGTAAAAATACTTCGCCTGCTGGCGTAAGAGACAGTGGCAGGGTATTTCGGTCAATTAAGGTAACACGCATTTCTTCTTCAAGCAGTTTGATACGACGGCTGAAGGTTGGTTGGGTGACATTTTGTTCATCCGCTGCACGTGAAAAGTGTCGCGTTTTTGCGAGCGCAATAAAGTCATCAAGCCATCTTACTTCCATGTGACCTCCGAACAGTGAATGCCTATCGATAGATGGATCATAAGCGGCCCTCATCCACAGCGTGGCACGCCACCGAACTGTTATCTGTCTGGCGGATCATGTTAGGAGACTCTGTGTAGCAGCGTTGATTTGCATAAGGGCAACGGGCTTGAAACACACAACCAATAGGATTGTCCATTTGTGTTGGCACTTCTCCAATTAGACGAATAGGTTGTGTTGTATTGTTATCTAGACGAGGAATGGCCGACAACAACGCTTTAGTGTAGGGGTGTTTAGGGGCGCTAAATAAAACTCGAGTACTGGCGAGTTCGCAGATTCTTCCTAAATACATGACGGCGACGCGAGTGGCAAAGTGCTCCACGACGGCCAGATCATGTGTAATGAATAAATACGTTAGATTTCGCTCTTCTTGTTTGTCCATCATCAAGTTGAGTACTTGTGCTTGAACGGAGACATCCAGTGCAGAGAGAGGTTCATCGGCAATGATGAAATCAGGTTCAACGGATAACGCTCGTGCGATGCTGATGCGCTGACGCTGGCCACCGGAAAATTCATGGGGATAGTCATCAATGCTCGAAGCTGAAATACCAACAGATTCTAATAGTGTTTGTATTTGCTCATCGACCTGTGCGGTAGAGAGTTGGGGGTTATGGAATGAAATTGGCTCATATAATGTTTGGTAAACCGTCATGCGTGGATTAAGTGATGCATAAGGGTTTTGAAAAATCATTTGCATGCGACGGCGGAACAGCATGCGTTGACGATCATTGAGATGATCAATGCGTTGGTCCTGATAATGAACTTCGCCAGATGTGGCGGGAGTCAGTCCCATGATGACACGAGCGAGTGTCGATTTTCCACAACCGGTTTCTCCCACAACACACAAGGTTTCACCCTTATTTATGGTTAGGTTTATGCCGTTAAGTGCATGCACGCTGTCTTTTTTGCGCTTTAGCTTGCCACTGTCTATTCGCCATTGACTAAGCCAGCTTTCGTTGGTGGAAAAAAATTTTTCAAGCTGACTTATTTGAATTAAAGGCGTGGACATTTACAGCGACTCCTCGTCCGTATTTTGTTCAAATTCGGTAATCATATTTTCTACCATGAAACAAGCCACGCTGGAGACTCCGCTTTGGATAAAGTCGGGTTGCTGTTGACGGCATTTATCGGTTGCGTATGGACAGCGAGAGTGGAATGCGCAACCAGTAGGGCGCTCATTTAATGACGGCATATTACCTTGGATTTGATTAAGGCGTTGGCCCGGTAGCGCCATTTGAGGTAAGGCATTCAACAAGCCTTGAGTGTAAGGGTGTTGTGGATCATTGATAACCTCAAGAGTGGGGCCTTCTTCCACTACGCGGCCTGCGTACATAACAATAGTGCGTTCTGCGACTCGAGAAACAACGCCAAGGTCATGGCTAATTAATAGCAATGCCATGCTGTTATCACGGCAGATATCCAATAACAACTGAATGATTTCAGCTTGAATCGTCACATCTAAGGCGGTGGTTGGTTCATCCGCAATGATAATGTCTGGGTTTAATAGTAAAACGATAGCGATAATGACGCGTTGTCGCATACCACCGGACAATTCATGAGGATACTGATTAAAGCGTTTTTCGGGAGAGGCGATTTGTACGCTGTGGAGCTTTTCGATAGCAATGTTCCGAGCGTCTTTAAAAGAGATTCGGGTATGGCTTCGAATGGCCTCAACGAGTTGCGCTCCGATGGTTAGCACTGGGTTAAGAGTCATCATCGGGTCTTGAAAAATCATCGCGATACGCTTGCCCCGAACTTCTTGAAGTAGGCGCGGGGTCATGGTGGTAATTTCTTTGTTTTGTAATTTAATCGAGCCTGATTTTATATAGCCGGGTTTGTCGATTAAATTAACAATGGAGAAGCCTAATATGGATTTTCCTGCCCCAGATTCACCAACGATAGCAATACGTTCGCCACGATTAAGGGTAAAGCTTACATCAATCAGTGCAGCCAAATCTTGGCCTTTGATATGAAAGTTCACGTGCAAATTGTTGACGCTTAGCAAATTCATATCAGTCTCTGTACGTTTTTGGATTAAGGTGGTCGCGCAGCCAATCACCGAGCATGTTCATCACTAAAATTAAAATGATGAGCGTCAAACTTGGGATAATGCAAATCCACCATGACCCAGAGAACATGTAGTTAAACCCCACAGAGATCAGAGCACCTAATGATGGATCACTGGCTGGCATACCAAGGCCTAAAAAGGATAAAGCGGCTTCGGCAACGATAGCGTTAGAAATTTGAACGGTGAAAATAACTAAAACGGGAGTGAGGGTGTTGGGCAAAATGTGTTTAAACATAATTCGTTTTGGACTAATGCCCATGATACGCGCGGCATCCACATATTCTTTTTGTTTTTCCGCTAAAACAGAGGCTCGAATGGTGCGCGCAAATAATGGCCACTCAGCCAGACCAATGACTAAAATAAGCATGATCATGGCGAGTTGTTGGTACATATCCATGCCAAAAAGCGCCTGAAATACCGCTAAGAAAACAATGGCGACCATCATGGTGGAAAATGACAGCTGGATATCTGCACAACGCATGAGGAAGTTATCAATGCGACCGCCAAGATAACCGGATATTAAGCCAATACAGATACCTAGGGTTATTTGAATCAAAACAGCACAAATGCCAATGGTAAGAGATAATCTCGTGCCATATAGCACCACAGATAACATATCTCTGCCTTGGTCGTCTGTCCCGAGTAAAAACCGTTCATCTCCACTGATCCAGCTGGGCGCTATCTCAGCGTTTGTTAAATCCATGAAATTAGGGCTGTTAATATTATAAGGCGCAAGTAACGGTGCAAAAATGGCAACCAAACAATAAAAAACTAAAATAGCCAATGACAAGGTGGCGAGTTTGTCGCCCAGAAACCCTGCCCATATATGGCTCCAACGGCTTTCTTGTAATGGTGGGATGATGTCTTTCTTTAAATGCCTCATAAGCCGTGATTCGCTAGTTTTACAGTAGGATTGACGAGCCCATATATCAGATCAACAACGGTGTTGGTGGTAACAAATATGCCACCAACCACGATCAAGTATGCTGATATCAATGGTGTATCAACCCGGCTGACAGCATCCATAAACAGAAATCCCATGCCAGGCCATTGAAAGATAGTCTCTGTCAAAATGGTATAAGCAATTAAGGTCCCTGCTTGAATTCCTCCCACTGTGATGACAGGGAGCATGGTGTTTTTCAAAGCATGGATAAAATAAATACGACGCGAAGATAAGCCTTTAGACCAAGCGAAACGAATGTAATCGGATTGCAATACTTCGATCATTTCGGCACGGATCAAACGCACGAAAATTGGCATGAGTGCAAAAGCTAGGGTGATACTGGGCAGCATTAAGTGTCGTAATCCATCTTTTGTAAATAATCCGCTGTCCCATATACCCAGGACGTTGGTGGTTTCACCCCGGCCAAAGCTTGGGGCAATATGCAGCTTTACCGAGAATATATAAACTAAAAATATGGCAATGATAAAAATAGGGATAGAAAGTCCCATGGTGCTAAAAGCGACTACGATTTTAGACACAATATTTCTGGGTTTGATGGCGGCGAGGATACCACAGGGTGTTGCGATGAATATAACAATAATAATGGCGCAAAAAGCCAGTTCCATCGTTGCTGGAAGCTTTTTAAAGATAACATCCAGTACCGGTGCCTTGTAGTAATAAGATGTGCCTAAATCACCGTGTACCGCCTTTTTAGCAAAGCGCCAATATTGGACAAGGAAGCTGTCGTTTAGACCCAGTTGTTGCCTTAATTGCGCACGCTCGATTGGTGACACAGTCATACTAACTCGCTGTTGAACTGGATCACCTAATTTATTTTGAATCGCAAAACTAATGATACTGATGACAATCATTACAAAAAAAGCTTGAGCAAGACGACGAAGAAGAAAAACAAACATTAGCTTTTTTCAGTCCTGTGAAGGGTGGCGTCACAATGACGTGTTAGGTAATAATGCACCATGGTTGATTGCTGGCCGTTTGCTTTAACTAGGCTATTTTTCATCTACGACAAGATCTCCAAAATAGGGGTAGTTTTGGTCATTAACAATGCTTTTAATGTGAACATTGTCTTTGGCTGCCCATATATCGTCTTGCCAATATAGAGGGACGACAGCAGAGTCCTTATAAATTTTCATTTCCACTTTTTGCATTATTTTCGCACGCTTTTCCGGGTTCATTTCTTGATTGGCTAATGCAATGTCTTTGTTAATACTGGGTGCGCAGTATTCGCTGGCATTATAAGCACCTAAGCCTGATTTCGCATCGGGGCAAGCAATAATAAACTCAAATAAATTATTAGAGTCTTCAGTATCAGACTGCCACCCCAGCATCATTATATCGGCAGACCTCTCATCGAATTGTTGGAAGTATTGCGCTTTTGGCAATGTTTTTAGATCAACCGTGATGTGAATTCGATTAAGCATAGCGGCAATGGCTTGGGCGACTTTACCATCTTGCATGTAGCGGTTATTGGGCGCCATCATACTGACACGAAAGCCTTTTTCATATCCTGCCTCTTTCATTAATCTGAGAGCTTCAGGTAAATTATATTCAGGTTTTATGCTATCTACATGGCCAAGGAACTTGGCGGCGCTGAGTTGTCCTGCTGGAACCGCATAGCCTTTGAGGATTTTTTTGACGATCAGAGATTGGTTTATTGCTAAATTAATGGCTTTACGGACTCTAACGTCGCGGAACTCTTTGCGTCGCTTTTCATTCATATGTAATAAGAGAATACTTGCCGTTGGTAATGCAATAACTTGTATGCCTTTAACATTTTCAGTTCGCGCAATGTCAATAGGGGAGACGGGCGAGATAAAATCCACATCACCGGAAAGCAGTGCGGCTAAACGTGTGGAGTCTGCTTTTATCGGCGTTAGGATTATTTTATCGACATTGCCTTTTGATTTTGTGTCCCAATAATCTTTATTACGAACAAAAACCACGCGTACGCCGAGTTCGCGTTCTTTTACGATGAAAGGGCCTGTGCCAGACGCATGTTGAGACGCGAATGTTTTGCCAAATTTAATGATGTCATCTCTACCTTGGTAAAAGACTTTATCCATTGGAAAGACATAGGTCATTATATTTAGCAGTAACGGATTGGTGCTGCTTGAATGAACATCTATCGTGTATTTGTCGATGATATCCACAGAAGCAATCGTATCGAACATAGCGCGAAAATCTGTAGATCGTTTTAATCTTTGAATTGTGTAGACAACGTCTTTGGCCGTAAACGGGTTGCCGGTGTGGAAACGAACGTTTTTTCGTAAATAAAAGCGGGTTGTTGTAGGGTTGATGCTTTTCCAATGAGTGGCTAAACGAGGCTCTATTTGACCATCCTGTTTCCAGCGTACCAATGGATCAAATACCATATGGGAAAACTGCAAGGTGCCCACAGAAAGTTGTTCATGAGGGTCAAGAGAAACAGGGTCTGCATCAAGCGCCATTCTCATGGTAATGGCTGAGGCTGTTTGGCAGGTAAACAGGGTTATTATTAAAAGCAGAAAGGCTCTTATGTTTTTGGTCCTGTTATAGGTTTTTATGAAGGTCTGCGCGTTGGTGAACATGCTTTTGTCTCGGTTACTACAAACAAGAATACGAATGAAGAAAATCATAGGGCTCTATTTCAACATTAAAGCCTGTACCTGGGTCAAACCCTGAAATTGCATTAGATTAGACTGTCTACATAGGTCCCGTTGTTAACACTAGGGGATTTAATCAATGACTATAATTACAAAATATCGAGTAAAAATATAGTAGGCATCTTGATAGGGCGATTTTAAGTAAGAAGTAATCTTCTTTATATAATTTTAAGGCAGTGAATGAATTATTTTGCACATCTTCATATCGCTTATGAGACCAAGACCTCTTGGGCTGGTAATTTATTGGGAGATTTTCCCGTAACTGTGAGTGAACTCCCTCCCGATTTACATCGAGGTTGGCAACTGCACCAAAAAGTAGACGTAATGGTTGATGAGCATGAGGCAAGCGTTGCTTATCGTTCGGTTGAGCGTCGTGGTCGGCGACGCTTTGCTGGGATTGTGCAGGACATTGTCATGGATTATTGGTTGATTCAGTACTGGTCATGCTTTTCTTTAATGAGCTTGGATGATTTTTGCCAAGCAGCAGTAGCTGGATTGGCTAAAGACGCAAATCGATGCCCTAATCGGTTGCGTGAAATGATTCATTCTTTGCAACAAGATAATTGGTTGTCGGAGCTAGGGACTGAGCAAGGGGTAAGTAACGCGATTCACTCTATTATGCGCCGCTGGCGTCATGGCGCCTATTTACAGCCTTTTTTAGATGAACTGCCGGAAGTGATACAGCAGGGTGAGGCGGTGTTTTTGGCTTTATATCCTGAGCTTTTAGAATATGTTGGAGAGGAAACAAAAAAAAGCTGAGACTCGTTAAAGTCCCAGCCAATGGGCCGAAGCCCAATCGAGAGATCATCCTTAAGACATTTAACCGTACCCAGGGTGGTATGGCTAAATATTGAGGATGAGATAATTGTATCGTGAGGATAAATTAGCGTTTTGACTCACATCACGAAAATGATCAACAACGATGTTTTTTACGAATATATTTGCTTTGTCACTTAGTGGTATTTTATGAATGTTTGTAGGTAAGTTGTGGTAGAATTCGCAACCGAAAAATACATGGCGATTAGAGAGGTAATTAGGGGTGAGCGTTCAGTGGTATCCAGGACACATGAACAAGGCGCGTCGAGAAATCGAAGAAGTCATGACGCAAGTCGATATTGTTATCGAAGTGTTGGATGCGCGCATTCCAGACTCTAGTCAAAACCCAATGTTGAATACATTGCGTGGTGATGTACCGGTCTTGCGCTTGTTGAATAAGAAAGACTTAGCTGACTCCGAGCGAGTATCGCTGTGGCTAGATCATTGGCGTGGTAATGAAACGGTGATGGCGCATCCTTTCTCGACACAAGACAAAGCCGATGTAGCTAAAATCAGCCAATGGGTTAGTCAGATGGTGCCTCATAGAGGTACAGCAGAAAAACCGATTCGTGCGATGATTGCGGGTATTCCGAATGTCGGGAAATCCAGTTTAATGAACGCCTTGTTAGGTCGACGAGTGGCGAAAGTGGGCGATGAGCCTGCAGTTACCAAATCTCAGCAAAAACTTAAAGTAACCAATGGCTTTCAATTGTTAGATACCCCTGGAATTTTATGGCCTAAAATTGAAAATCCTGATGCCAGTTATCGTTTAGCGGTGACGGGGGCGGTGAGAGCCACGGCGATTAATTACGAAGATGTTGCGGTAGTGGGTTTGAAGTTCTTTATTTCAGATTATGCGGATTCATTAAAAACACGCTATAAACTAAAAGAATTGTCTGTAGATCCTGTTGAGGTGCTAAAAGTGATTGGTTCGAAGCGTGGCGCATTGCGTGCTGGTGGAAAAATCGATATGCACAAAGCCGCTGAGGTTTTTTTACATGATGTTCGTACTGGTGCAATTGGCCCTTATGTCATGGAAACGCCAGCTATGATTGCTCATGAAGAGCTGTTGGTGGAAGAGGCTAAAGCGAAAAAAGAAGCGGATAGACAAGCAAGGTTGACCGCGGCCATTCCGCAGCGCCAACAAGAGAAAAATAGAAAGTACCGTGACGAGCAGGCAAAACAAGCACATGCTAAGTCTAATAATGAGAATAATTGAGGTTCAAAGTCATGGATTATGAAATTGCCTTTGATCAGGAAGAAGGCCAATACCGTATTAATGCCGATTATGAATTTGCCGCTATTGCTGATTGGGTAACGCAGTTTGTTGTCGATAAAGAAAACATTCAGCGAGTATTATTAGCCGCACGCTTGGCTGAGTATGAAAAAGAAACGACTAAGTTTCAGCATGGCCCATTTGACGTTGTTATCAGTGAAGAAGGCGTAATGGTCTCTCGTCAAGTTGATATGAGTTCTGCTGAAGACGAAATAAAAGCGATGTTTGATTCGCAAGATAGTTTCTATCGACCATCTACTGATGGTGTTCAAGCTGAGTGTGGTTTGGAAGATTTGGTGGATATGGTTGAAAACTGGCACGATGTGCTTCAGTAGTTGTTCCTTATGCTGGCTGGGTTTACACTAGCATCAGATTTATTTTTTTACATTTTTAGGGAGCCGATATGCTCATCGAATTGGAAAAAGCCCGTAATCGAAACAATGTAGTTCGCATTTTTCGTGAAGAATTGGACGGCCCAGATAGTTGGACTGATGGCTTTGTTGTAGATGCCAATGAAGAAATGGTTTTACTCCAGTTAGTTGATGACAGTGTGCGACTAAATGGCTACCAAGTTTTATTTTTGGAAGACATTAGTGACTTTGTTCATCCGGCTCCTTTTAATGATTTTCAAAAGCGCGTTCTTGAACTTCGAGAAGAAAAAGTGGTTGACCCAGAAGTTGACCTTGAAGATCTTGCTGTATTACTGACGGATATCAGTGAAGAATATGGCTTAGTGACATTACATCGAGAAGAGATAGAAGAAGACAGTTGTGAGATTGGTCGAATCGTTCGTGCTGATGCGGTGACGTATGAGCTTGAAGAAATTGGATCAGATGCTCGCTGGTTTGATGGCACTTATGAATACGATTTATATGACATCACACGCATTGAGTTTGGTGGCGCCTATGAAGAATCATTATTATTAGCTAATGATGATATGGGCGATGATGCTTATGAATTGGATGATGAATACGAAGAAGACGGCTTGCTCGTCGAAGAGGAATAATCTCCTCATTTTTCAAACTAGTATTTAAAGCGCCCTCTTAGTGGGCGCTTTTTTATGTCTTGAGTTATTTGATTCACAAAATATGTTCACATTTTAGACGTAAAGAAATAGTAAATACTCCCTCTATTGCGTTATCTTATTAGCCTATAAAATCCCATCTAGGAAATTGTTATGCGAAGAGCGTTGATTGTTATTCTTTCAATACTGTTTATTACTGGTTGTGCTGTCTTTGCTTCTAATAGTTTGAACCAGAAGTATGGTGTTGAAAAAACAGTTAATCGTGAAGCTGACACCTCAAAGGAAGACGCTGAATTTTATAATGATAAAGTTCGACCGATTTTAGACAATCGATGCGTTTCTTGTCATGCCTGTTACGATGCGCCTTGTCAGCTTAAGCTGACTGGCTCTGAAGGCATTAATCGAGGAGGCTCTAAAGCGCTTGTTTATGATGGAACGCGCTTGTTGGCCGCAGAGCCGACACGTCTATATATTGATGCGCATACTCCAGAAGAATGGCGCAAGAAGGGATTCTACCCAGCGCTTAATGAGCGAGGTCAAAGCCCAGTCGCTAATCTAGATGGTAGTTTACTATATCGAGCTATTGCTCTGCGGGAAAAACAAGGGAGTTTTAATAAACCGGTATTGTCGGAAGATTATGATTTTTCTTTGTCTAGGAATCAACAGTGCCCAAGCATTGAAGAGTACGCTTCATTTGAGCAAAAATACCCGAAATGGGGAATGCCCTATGGATTGCCAGCGTTAAGTTCAGCCGAATTTAATGTGTTGACTCAATGGTTGGCGAAGGGGGGTAAAATGCCGAAAGAAAAACCTTTGTCAGCTAACATGCAAAAACTTGTGGCTTTGTGGGAAGTTCGTTTAAACGAAAAAAATCCTAACGATCTAAAGGGGCGTTTGGTGTCTCGCTATATTTATGAGCATTTGTTTCTGTACAGCTTGTATCTTGGTGAAGGCAATGATCAGCGCTTTAGGTTGGTTCGTTCTAAAACACCACCAGGTCAACCTATTGATCGTATTGCAACACGTCGACCTTATGATTCACCGGGCGTTAAGCGTGTGTATTATCGGTTGTGGCAAGACCCTGAAGTGGTTGTTCAAAAAAATCACATACCTTTCCAGTTGGATGAATCTGTCTACAAACGTTGGTATTCGTATTTTTATGCTGCGGACTATAAGGTAACAAAAGACCCAGGTTACGACCCTGAAGTGGCAAGTAATCCTTTTCGAACTTTTCAGCAAATTCCAACAAATGCACGCTATCGCTTTTTGCTAGATCATGCCCAAAATACCATTATGTCTTTTATTAAAGGGCCTGTGTGCCGAGGGCAAGTTGCCGTCAACGTGATCAATGAGGATTTTTGGGTTTATTTTGTTAACCCTTCGGTTGAATACAACGAAAAAACGGCTCGCTTTCTTGAGACTCAAGTTCAGCATTTAGACTTACCTGCTAGTAGCTCAAGTAATGCGTTACCACTGAGTTCATGGGTGCGTTTTTCGGAGCAGCAAAAAGCGTATCTTTCTGCTAAAGCCAGCTTAATTAAAAAGGAAGTGGATAAGAAACATCCTCTTGATGTAAGCCTAATTTGGGATGGTGATGGGCACAATGAAAATGCCGCGTTAACGATTTTCAGACACTTTGATAATGCGTCTGTAGTAAAGGGGTTAGTAGGACAAAAACCTAAAACATCATGGGTAATTGACTATCCATTGCTTGAGCGTATTCACTATTTATTAGTGGCGGGTTTTGATGTTTATGGCAATGTAGGGCATCAGTTAGATACCCGTCTTTATATGGACTTTTTGCGCATGGAAGGCGAATTAAACTTCCTTTTGTTGTTGCCAAAAGCAGACAGAGAGAAAGTACGCCAGTATTGGTATCGCGATGCTAATCAAAGTATTAAAGATTATATCTTTAGCGACTTTATTAAAGTGGATGTACAGACTCAGGTTCACTATAAAACAAAAAATTATCAATCTGAGCTCTATGATCTGCTGTATAAGCATTTGGCTAAAGTGTTAGATCATAGTAGAGATTTAGATCAAAGTCGTTTGACGCATAAGGAAATTTCGACATTAAAGCATTTAGAAACATTGAAAGGCGGTGGTCTTCGCTATTTGCCTGATACGGCTATTGTGTTGGTGACCCAAGGTGGCGAGCCAAAAGAAGTTATAAGTATTATCCATAATAAGGCGCATTCGAATATATCCAGTTTGTTTGATGAGGCGGCGGCTCGTTTACCAAACGAAGACAGCGTGACGCTAGTTAAGGGTGTATTGGGGGACTATCCAAATGCCTTGATAGAAGTGGATGAAAACCAGTTGAAAGCATTTTCTGACGATGTGGCAAATATGGCAACAGAGGAAGATTATTCGGATTTAATGGGGCGTTTTGGTGTTCGCCGGACCAATCCACGTTTTTGGACGGTCAGTGACGGTATTGCTAGATTAAATAAAGAGGCACGACCAAGAGCGAGCGGGATATTGGATTATAATCGTCTGGAAAATCGCTAAAACATAGGCTAGCGTATAGTTATATCGAGATATTTCGAATTTGTGCATTTACTGCAAACTCTAAACCTTGTCTATTCAATAGATTGCCCCAAATAACGAGGTATATTCTATTGAATGGACGATTTTATGATCCCACTTTCTATTCTTGACCTTTCGCCTATCGTGCAAGGCAAAACTGTTTCTGATTCTTTTGCTCAAAGTACATTGATGGCTCAACAAGCTGAGGCCAGAGCGTATAAGCGTTTCTGGCTTGCTGAACATCATGGTATGTCTAATGTGGCGAGCTCGTCGCCTGCTGTATTGTTGTCTCATATTGGAGCGGCAACTACGTCGATTCGTTTGGGTTCTGGCGGTGTGATGCTGCCAAATCACTCGCCACTGATTATCGCTGAGCAGTTTGGTACTTTGGCTGAGTTGTACCCAAACCGCATTGATTTAGGATTAGGGCGAGCACCTGGTACGGATATGCAAACCGCGAGAGCCTTGCGTCGTAATATGAATGCGGCGGTAGATCAATATCCTGATGATGTGAGAGAGTTGCAGCACTTCTTAGGTAAACCTGAAGAGAATCAAAAGGTAATTGCTGTGCCGGGTCGAAATACCCATGTACCAATTTGGATGCTTGGATCCAGTCTTTATAGTGCGCAAGTCGCAGCAGAGTTTGGTTTGCCTTATTCTTTCGCTTCTCATTTTGCACCCGATCAGTTAATTCAAGCATTGACCGTATATCGCAGAAATTACCGTCCAAGCGATACTAATCCTGTTGCGCATACTATGGCAGGTGTGATGGCGGTGGTGGCTGATACCGATGAAGAGGCGGCGTACTTGTTTACCTCTGTTCAACAGCAGTTTATTAATCTGCGTCGTGGCAATAATGTTCCCTTTGCTAAGCCTGTCGAGTCGATGGATGCGCTCTGGTCTGTGAGTGAGAAGCATATGATCAATCATACTTTGCAATATGCGTTTGTTGGTTCGAAAGAGTCCGTTAAATTTAAGATGAAAAGCTTTGTTGAAAAAACAGGAATCGATGAGTTGATTGTCTCTTTTCCAATTTATGATGCAGAAAAACGCTTAAAATCGTTAGCGCTGATGGCTGAAGTCAGAGATGAGCTTGGTGCTGCTTAAACAAAGAAGAAACCGCCTTGTATTAATGAGTTAGCAAGGTGGTTTCTTCTTGTGTTAATTAACGCCGTATTAGTTGATGCAGTAATTAAGGCGCCAATCTATCTTGTTGAACGCGTTATTTATCGTTCATAAGGAGAAGGGTCTCCTTTTACTGGTTGCGTTTTGAAGCGACGATGAGACCAAAGGTACTGTTCTTTTTTGGTCGAAATAGCCTCTTCCATTAGTTGGTTGATAATCGTCGCATTGGTCACATCATTATCGGTAGGGTAGTTTTCAACTTCGACAAATCGGTAGTTATAGCCGTTTTCAGTGCGACCATAATCAAATAGTAATACCGGTGCGTTGGTCATTTTAGCGATCCGACCGATGTGAGAAATGGTGGCGCATTGTCGGCCAAAAAATGGGGCAAATACAGAGTTTTTACGTCCATAATCCTGATCAACAGCATACCAGACCGCTTTATTATTTTTCAGCGACTTTAGAACTTCTCTCATGTCGGAGCGTTCTATCATTTTGCTATAAACTTTTTTCCGTTGTTTTTCCATGACCCAATTAAACACGGCATTGTTTTGGCGTTTATAAATAGGATGAACGTCCAAATCGAGCGTTACCAAGCTGCCGCAAAGGTCTAGCGGTGAAAAATGTCCGCTAATTAGGATGCAACCGCGACCTTTC
This sequence comes from Marinomonas flavescens, assembly GCF_004352835.1. Taxonomy (GTDB): domain Bacteria; phylum Pseudomonadota; class Gammaproteobacteria; order Pseudomonadales; family Marinomonadaceae; genus Marinomonas; species Marinomonas flavescens. The sequence continues at coordinate 363,490 of NZ_SJSB01000001.1, forward strand.
TCAAGCGTGCGATCGATGACTTCTTTTGTATTGAATTCGACCCTAGAAGCCAGTTTCTTGGGAGATTGAAACCATGAGGTGAATGTTTCAAATAAGCCTTTTCCCGTACTGATGAAGTGTTGCTTTGTTAATTCTACTCGTTCTTCTTTGCTCATTTCTGGATAACAAATTTCAAAGTTTACATCGCAGATATGGCGTCGTCTTGGTGTGGCTTTATACAGTAGTAAGCCAAGGTATTTGCCTAGAAACTGTTGGGTATTCCAAGGCAAAAAGCTGAGTAAATAAATAATGCCCATCGCCAGCCAAGTGAGCCAGTATTTTGGGGCAAGTAGTTGTTTTAGTGTGAAATCCTTCGTGCTCTTCTTAGCCACGATATCCCTCCAGTAAGTCACGCCACTGAGCATCAGAGACTGTAAAGTTAGTGTGTTTTTTGGCTTCTTTAGTAAGTGAACGCTTTAAACGGTCAATATTGCCTTGTGTCCATTTTTTGTCGACACTTCGTTGGTCGCATTTGTCAAAATCGATAATCCAGACTTTTCTGCTTCTGTCGATCATGATGTTATGGCAGTTAAGGTCAGTATGATTAATGCCGTGCTTATGAAATGCACGAATCGTCGTGCCAATGCTTCTCCAATCTACAGAATCGCTGTTACCCGCTTGTAATATATCGAATAAGTCGGTGGCGTGTTCGATAGTTTGAGTGAGTAAATAAGCGCTATAGAAGCCCAGCTCTTTTTTGTAGATGCCGGCAATAGGCTGCGGCACAGGTAAGCCGAGCTCTGTCATTGTTTCAAGTAGGCTTAGTTCTTTCCATGGACGAGTGCTTTCTTGGTTAGTAAATAAAAACGACTCTTTATTGAATTTTGAAACTAATCCGCCGCGGCGATAACGACGCATGACGAAGTTGCCAAACTCGCTTTTAATAAACCAAACCGCACCGCGACCTTGGCCAGTTCCAACTAAAGCCTTCTTTTTTTGCCAATAGTCTGCCGAGAACCAGTTAGGTTCGATGGGGAGTGATGCTTTGCTAGAAAATAGCGTTGTGTTGACATCAATACGATGTGTGTCCGGCATGTTGCTCGCTTAATCATTGTGTGTTTATTGCGTCAGATAAATTTAGACACATTCAAAGCAGGCTATTCTATAATAATCGCCAATTTTAAACAGCACTTGAGGGTAAGATGATACAAGAAAGCATTCAGCAGATTGCCATAGTGCGATTATCAGCGTTGGGCGACGTTTGTCATGCGATGTCTGTGGTGACCGCAATACAAACACGCTATCCCAATGCAAAAATCACATGGATTACCGGTCCAGCCGAAGCACAACTGGTTCGTTTAATGCCGAATGTTGATGTACGTGTTTACCATAAGAGCTCTGGGTTCAAAGGTATGTTTGCGCTTGGTAAGTCGCTGAAGCACACTCAATTTGATGTGCTATTGCATATGCAATGGTCGTTAAGGGCGAGTATGTTAACTCGAGTTCTTAATGCTAAAAAACGCATAGGCTTTGCGAAATCCCATTCTCGGGAAAAGCAGCATTGGTTTGTGAATCAATTGGCACCAGAACCAACCGGAAAACATGTGCTAGATGCGTTAATGTCACTGGCCATCGCCATTGATGTACCGAATCAGCCACCTTCGTGGAATTTGTCTATTCCAAACAGTGACATAGTACTTCCAGATCGTTTTGTCGTTGTTAATCCTTGTGGTTCAAAAGTGACTAAAGATTGGACGTTAGAAGGTTATCGTACATTGATTCAATCCTTAATCTCTCAAGGGCTTTCAGTGGTGGTGACCGGTGGGCCGAGTGAGCGTGAAATTGCGGTTTGTAATGCGGTTAGTGATGGCTTTGATGTCCTCAATTTGGTTGGTAAGACCAGTATTGCGTCATTGCTGGATGTTATCCAAAAAGCAGCGTTAATTATTAGTCCTGATACTGGACCTGCCCATATGGCGACAATCGTCAAAACGCCTGTTATTGCCTTGTTTGCTTTGTCTAATCCAAAGCGAACTGGCCCCTACAATGACCAAGAAAATATTGTCAGTGTATATCAGAAGTTGGTGGAAGAAGAAGCGGGGAAACCCTTAGAAGCACTAGCTTGGGCAACAACGGTACACCGTAAGGATGCGATGGCGCAGTTACCACAAGAAGAGGTGATGGCGAAAGTAAATAAGGTTATCCGCCAACTTGATTTGATTGTTGATTAAGCGCTCTTTTTTATAAAAGAGCTTGTTCGGCCAAGCTTAAATCAAGCGTCGCTTTTAGTAATCTATAAAGGTGAATAGAAGCATCGATCTCTTCTTTTCGGTTAGTCAGGCTTTCAATGTTTAAGCCCAACGGAACACCAGCAGGTAGCGCTGTTTCGATGATTAATTCCAATGCGCTACGGCAAATTTTAATAGACTCATCCAGTGGTGTGGCTGATCCAAGAATCCGGTTTTTTGTGGCAATCGGAACTGAAATTCCTAGCCACTCCATAAACTCAAGCGTTTTTGCGCTGCCACAAGGTGTGAACGTAAGAATGACTCGTTTTGGGGCAATACCTTGAAGCTTGCATGTTTGCGCATATTGACTAATTAGGTCAGCGGTCGCTTGTGGGTTGTAAACGGCTTGAGATATGAAAAACTCACAACCTGCTTCGGATTTATTGATTAGGCGAAGGTGTTCGTCTTTTTTCTTGGCGTGGCGCTCGGCAATCGTAACGCCACCCAGATTAAAGTCGAGAGGCGTCTCTTCTAATGTTTTATAGGCTTGTGCTAAGGGTAATTTAATATTGCCCTCAGAAGAAGGTGAGCCGACTAGCACAATGTCTTTGATGTCAAAATCGTTCCATGCTTCTTGCAGCCATTGAGTAAACTCTTCAGTAGTGCGTGATGACACTGATTTGTAAGTAATAACCGGCTTGTTGGACGCGTCTTTTAAGCGTTTCGACCAAGCGCGAGGGTCGTGAGTCTCCATAAAAGGAAAAGGGCGAGGCTTGTCTATACGACTGCTTTCATCTTGGATGTCGTACACAATTAAACCGTCAACTTCTATGTTATCTAAGCGTTGTAACAGCTTTTGGCTAATTTGATCAAGTTGTTCACCCTCAATGGATGCGCGTGGTGGTGTCGTACCGATGAAGTATACGCCGCGACTAGGGTCGGTAAACTTAGTTGCTAATTCCGATTTCATGATGCCACTCTAATAGTTGATGAGACGGTCGTCTTTGACGAGGCGTTTCGTTATTCTTTATGTTATACGTATCCTAACAGTGAATAGGTTTCAAGATCATCTGTTTGGTCATGAATAAAACTGAAGATGAAGTGAGCTAGTTTGATCCACTCGTTGTTCAGGAGAAATGAGGATTTCATATGCTTGATTTAAAAGCGCTAGAAAGTGGCAAAAAGTCTGGTTTGCCGCCTGTTCATAAATGGTCCCCCGATTTTTGTGGTGATATGGATATGGTAGTGAAGGCGAATGGGGATTGGATACACGATGGCGATAAGATAAAACGAGCCAACATGGTGACGATGTTTTCGCACATTCTATGGTTTGAGAACGCTGAATACTTTTTAGTAACGCCGGTAGAAAAGGTTCGTATACAAGTGGAAGATGCGCCATTTCTGGTAACTAAATGGCGCAAAATTGAGACGGAAAGCGGTCCGGCGATTGAATTTACGACGTTAACAGAGGATGTGAAAATTCTTGGCGTGGATTGTGACTTATGGATGGCTGGTAAATCTCACTCAGAGCGACCTTATATCTCGATGCGTTATGGAATGAAGGCGATGATCCATCGAAATGTATTTTATCAACTTGTCGAAGACTTAGTTCCAGTGTCGACACCTGAAGGAAAAGGCATGGGGCTGATAAGTGCTTCAAAAGCGTACTTATTAATCGCAGATGAGTAGAGAATCCTCGTGTGTGCACTCACTAGGCTGAGGTATAATGAGGCTATTCATCATGGCTTATTGGCTGTGTACTTGTTTTTAGAAAGGGGTAGGTTACTTGTTATTCACAGAATTTGGTTTTGATAATCGTATTTTAGCGTCCATCGGTCATATGGGGTTTGAGGAGGCGACGGAAATTCAGTCGCGTGCTATTCCTGAAGCTATGGCTGGACGTGACTTATTGGCGTCGTCTAAAACAGGTTCAGGGAAAACATTAGCGTATCTTTTACCTGCTTTACATCGTGTTTATAAAACACGTGCTTTGTCTAAGAGAGATACACGTGTCTTAGTATTAGTACCCACTCGAGAATTGGCTAAACAAGTTTATAGTCAGTTGCGTTTGTTGCTGGCGACTAGCCATTACACTTCTACCTTGATTCAGGGCGGAGAAAACTTCAACGACCAGCATAAGCAGTTACAGAAAAACCCACACTTTATTGTTGCTACACCAGGTCGTCTTGTCGATCATTTAAAACAGCGCAATGTATTCTTAGATGGGTTGGAATTGTTGATTTTAGACGAAGCCGATCGCATGCTAGATTTGGGTTTTGCTGAAGCGGTGCGTGCTATTAATACTGCTGCCAGTCATCGATTAAGACAGACCTTGTTTTTCTCTGCTACATTGGACAATACCGATGTTAGTGAGATTGCCAATGAGTTACTGAAAGATCCTTCTCGCGTGGCAATTGGTCAGGGATACGATGAGCATAAAGATATCGATCAGCATGTGTATTTGTGTGATCACTTAGACCATAAACAAGACATCTTAAAGCATTTGTTATTAGGGCAAACGATTAAGCAAGCGATTGTTTTTACAGCGACAAAAAATGATACTGCCCGCTTAGCAGAAATGATTGAAGAGTGGGGATTATCAACCCAAGCATTAAATGGCAACCTCTCTCAAGCGGCGCGCAATAAAGTGATGGATAGCTTTGCAAAAGGACAATTTGACGTGCTCGTGAGTACTGATATTGCCTCTAGAGGCTTGGATATCGCGAGCGTCAGTCATGTCTTTAATTTTGATTTACCGAAACAAGCGGAAGAATTTGTTCACCGTACAGGGCGTACTGGTCGAGCAGGGTTTAAAGGGGATGCTTATTCGTTGGTGGGTCCTAAAGATTGGCTTAACTTTAAAGCCATTGAAGTTTTTCTTCAGCGCAAATTTGAAAGTGATGTTATTGAAGGAATGGAGCCAAAATTCAAAGGCTTAGCGCCTGCGAAAGAAGCCCATAAACTTAAGAAAGCACCAGCGGCCGATAAATCACGTAAAACAGTTAAAAAGACGTCTAGAAAGGGTGCCAGTAAAGATCGCTTTCATGATAATAAACAAGACGGCTTTGATGCCTTTAAATTGCCTGCTAAGCGCTTTATAACCCCTGTTGATCATGGTGATGAAGAATAGACAGAGTATTTTTGTTTAATGCTAGGACTGTATTGAGAGTGTTTTTTGGATTTTATTATTTGACAGATTAGCCTAAAGCGCGTTATTGATTAGTCTTTTCTGTCGGTTGGAGATAAGCCTATTAATCGTTTACCGCCATTAAACTCATTGAAGTGTTTTGAGTCAGCTGCACGTCATGGCAGTTTTAACAAAGCCGCTCAAGAGCTATCTGTTACGCCTTCTGCGATTAGCCATCAAATTAAAGGCTTGGAAGGGTTTCTAGGGATAGAGTTATTTCGAAGGACTAAGCGGAAGGTTATTTTAACGGAAGCCGGTGAATCTTATTTAAAACCCATTAAGCGTATTTTTGAGCAGCTTGAGAGTGCGACGGTGGATCTGAAGAGTAAGCAAAAAATAGGCTCTCTTAAATTAGCGGTGGCCCCAGCTTTCTTAACGCGTTGGTTGATGCCAAGAATGGAGCGTTTCCAAGCTCGTTACCCAGATATTCAAATAGAAATAAGTGCATCTACGGGGTTAATTGATTTTTCGGCTGGTGACATTGATATGGCCGTATATTTTGGTAACGGTGATTGGAGTGATGTTGAAGCTTATTATTTATCGCCAGCGAAACTTTTCCCTGTTTGTAATCCTAAATTAATTCGGCCTGATCAGCCTATTAATGAACCTGAAGATATGCGCTTTTATCCGTTATTGCATGTTACCAAGCGTAAGGATGAATGGCATGATTGGCTATTACAAAACAGTTTAGACCCTAAAGTGTTTCGCCGTGGTTTGATGTTTTCTAGTGGCTCTTTAACAGCGGGTGCGGCGGCTCAAGGTTTGGGTATTGCGTTGGCTAATGTGGACTTAGTGATGCCTGAAATTGAAGCGGGCACACTGAAAGTTATATTTGATCAGCACTTGGTTAGTACTCGCTCTTTCTATTTAGTATACGAAAAACGCAGTACAGTGACCCCTGCTATGTCGGCATTTAAAGAGTGGATTATTGAAGAAATGGTTGGAGATTAGTATAGTCTCTTTGTGAGTATCAAGCGCAAGCAAAGAATGCTTGGGTGAAATGATTTTTTAAATTAAAGGCTTATGTTTATTTATGAGTACCGAACTAAAAGTTAATAGTTATTTTAATGATAGTGTTAAATCCATCGCGTTAGAAAATCAAGAAGGTGTTTCTACTGTTGGTGTTATGTCAGTCGGTGAATATGAGTTTGGTACGAGTCAAAGAGAATATATGAGTGTGGTTTCTGGTCGGTTAACGGTTAAGTTACCTAATGAAGAGTCTTGGAAAACATATGAAAAAGGTGAGTCCTTCATTGTTGAAGCTAATTTGTCTTTTTCTGTGAAAGTAGAAGAAATTACCGCTTATTTATGTCGTTATGAATAATCTTAGCGTTTAGACTTTTCTTTAAAAAAGGCTGATTAATTATCAGCCTTTTTTATTGGGTTTATGTCTAGTTCGGCTGTTTAGCCGCCAACCACGTTAACCAGTAATGTTACCTTGTCTCCGGGTTGTACGTATTTTTTACCGCCAACAATAGGGTTCCATTTGCGAATGTCATTTAATGCAACTCTAAATTTATTGGCGACCATCGCTAATGAATCTCCAGGTCGAATGGTATAAACCACTTTTTTCATTACGCTTCTGTTACTACTATTTTCTTTAGGCTCTAACCATACAACCAGCTTTTTCCCTGCGTGTAGAGGATCAGCTAATCCCATATTATTCCAGCGGGCCAGCGTTTTTGAATCCGTGTCGTATTTTTTTGCGATCAACCATAAGCTATCGCCAGCGCTTACGGTGTAGTTAATCTTAATTCGATTACGACCCGGAGCGCGAGACTGCTTTGCAAGTAAGCGTTGATGGGAGCTTAGGGTGTAGCTTTCTATCTTGTTTCCAGCCACCGGAATCATCAGCTCTTGACCTACTCGAATCATGGTAGAAGACATTTTATTGACTTCTTCTAGAACGGAGGCGGTGGTGTTGTGATGTTTGGCAACGAGCAATAAATTATCACCTGGTTTAACCGAGTATCGAACCCAAGTGACGCGTTCATTACTTGGAATTTCGGCCAGTTTTTTGCGGAACAAAGCGGCTTTTTTAACAGGAATAAGCAATCGGTGTGGCCCATCTGGTGCGGTAGCCCATTGATTGAATCCTGGGTTTAGAAGGTACACTTCATCGATGCTAATGTCTGCCATGTCAGCCGCTTGAGCAAGATCCAGTTGACCGCCGATGTTTACACTTTCAAAATACGGCTTATTGGCAATAAAATGTGTTTTGTAGTGGTATTTAGCTGGGTCTTTGATGATTTTGGCTAGTGCAAGTAATTTAGGGACGTAAGCGCGTGTTTCATTAGGTAGGTCGAGAGACCAAAAGTCAGTAGGCTTACCTGCGCGTTTATTTTTTCGAATGGCTCTTAATACCGTACCTTCACCAGAGTTATAGGCAGCGAGTGCTTGCAACCAGTTGCCATCAAATAATTTATTTAAGCGAGTTAAGTAAGCAATGGCGGCTTGTGTAGAGCTAACGATATCTCGACGCCCATCGTACCACCAGTTTTGGTCTAGTCCGTACATTTGACCTGTAGATGGAATAAATTGCCAAGGTCCAGAAGCTCGTCCATGACTGTAACCAAAAGGATCAAAACCGCTTTCAACAATAGGCAGTAATGCAATTTCTGTCGGAATTCCTGCTTTTTCTAGCTGAGAAACAATGTAGTACAAGTAACGTTCGCCACGTATTGATACCCGGTTAAGGTAATCTAGATGTGAGCTGTACCAGCGCACTTGAGAAGAAAGGCGAGGCTTTTCTATATTTAAATTGAGTTTGAATCCATGGCGCATTCTAACCCATAAGTCCTTTGGCGGCTGTGGGCTTTTTGAGGCGACAGGAGAAGTACTGTTGTCTGAAGAGGTATCTTCATCAGGCAAAACAGGAGAGACTGTATCAATGAAGCCCGTCTGTTGAGTATCCGCTTCAACGGTATCAGAATCAGTTTCTAGTCCTGTTTTACTGTTATCGTTTTCGACATTGGATGCTGTTTGACAGCCGCTTAGAACTAGGCTTATCAACAAAACCCAAAGAAAATGCTTGATCATGGAACTCACAAAAATAATTTTAAGTGGGGATATTCTAAAGGTGTGGCCGTATAGGTCAACTAAAAGAATCCTTTGCTCTTCTTACTTGGCTAAAAGCTGAGACAGAATCATTGGCAATATTTTCACCTAGTTGAGTCGCTGCTTGTGCTACAACCCTTGGTATATGGGTTCTTAGGAAGGGATTCGTTGCTTTCTCCAGTGCTAGTAAGCTGGGTAGTGTAACCTCATTATTTTTTCTCATCTGACTGCATTCTTGTTGCGCTTTGATCAGCTCTTTGTTGTTGCTATCGAGGTGTAGGGCAAAACGATAATTGGCTAGTGTGTATTCGTGCGTGCAGTAAACAAGCGTGTTGTCCGGTAATTTTGCAAGCTTATTCATGGCATTTAGCATTTGTTCAGGAGTGCCTTCCATGATTCGTCCGCAGCCGCCTCTAAATAAAGTATCACCACATAATAGGGCTGGTGCCGCTTGATCGCTCACATAGCAAAGATGGTCTAATGTATGGCCGGGTGTTTCTAATACTGAAAATTCCGTTGAAAAAACACGTACAGAGTCGCCTTCTTTTAATGGGTGTGTAACAAGTGGGACAAGGTGTTGTGGGCCATAAACCGGGCAGTGGTATTGGTCTTTAAGCTCCTGTACTCCGCCAGTATGATCACTATGATGATGAGTGATTATAATGCCTTCTAAGTTAGCACTCTGTTGATTGCCGTATTCTATTACTACCTTTGCATCACCTGGATCTACCGCCCAAAAGCGTGAACTATCTTTCTCTTTGATTATCCAGATATAATTGTCGCTGAAAGCGTGAAGTGGAATAAATGTCATAGTGCACCTATATTTTGCGTTATTAGCGAGTGTCTTTCTGTGATGTATCAATGTTAAGCGCGACGCGCTCACGCCGTTTAAGTAGAGAGTTATTGTATGTTGGATGATCAATCAAGACAATTGTTCCAAGCGTGGTTTCAAACTGAACTTGGTAAGAGTCTGAGTGAGTTAGAGTGTTCCGAAATTGCACTTGAGATAGACAATGCTGTAGGTTATTACCTAGTAATCCAATCACCGCTTAAAGACATTCAGTTAGATCAGCATCGTTTGCGAGAGAGTATTCTTATTGTGCCCGAGCTTGAATTGGGAGCACCTAAAAATATAGTGGTCGCTAAGGCGAACGAGTTGCCGCTTGAGTCGGATGGGGTGGATGTTCATGTGTTGCATCACACCTTAGACCTTTCTTCTATGCCTCACGATGTGATTAGAGAAGCGGCACGAACCCTATTGCCCAGTGGTAAATTGATCGTCATTGGTTTTAACCCGTTAAGCTTATGGGGAATTCGTCGGTTGTTTTCTAAGCGAATTAAGGCGCCTTGGTGTGGCCGTTTTATTGGTCATAAGCGCTTAGAAGATTGGCTGAAAGTCGCAGGCTTAACGCTAGAAAAGAAACGTTTTGTGCAATATGAGCCACCAATACATTGTGCGAAATGGCGTCAACGATGTGGTTGGATTGGTCGCTTATTAAATTCAGGTAAGATGCCATTTGGTGGTATTTACATCATGACAGCCACAAAACAAACACGTCGCTATATACCGATAAAACCCAGTTGGAAAAGCGCTCGAGTACGAGTGCCTCCTTTTACTAAGCCAGCAGCTAAAGAGATAAAGTAGTGAAAGATGTAATTATGTATACAGACGGTGCTTGTAAGGGCAATCCAGGAATTGGTGGTTGGGGGGCTTGGTTGACCTTCGGGCAGCATGAAAAGCATTTATGTGGTGGCGAGCATGATACAACTAATAATCGCATGGAGTTGATGGGCGCTATCGAAGGTCTTAAAGCATTAAAAGAAAAATGCACAGTAACCTTGTACACCGATTCCTCATATGTCCAAAAAGGCATCACTGAGTGGTTGGCAGGTTGGAAGCGTAAAGGCTGGATGACGGCATCACGACAGCCGGTCAAAAATAAAGATTTATGGCAAGCTCTAGATGAGCAATGTCAATTCCATGATGTGACTTGGAAATGGGTGAAAGGTCATGCGGGGATCGAAGGGAATGAGATTGCAGATCAGTTGGCCAATCAAGGTATTGACGAGTTGAGGGCGGCGCAGTGAGACAAGTTATTCTGGATACCGAAACAACAGGGATTGACCCGAAACAAGGTCACCGCATCATCGAAATTGGTTGTATTGAAATGGTTGGGCGTAAGTTCACCAAGCGCCATTTTCATGTTTATATCAATCCAGATCGAGAAGTTGAAGAAGAGGCGTTTCGTGTTCACGGTATTAGTAACGAATACCTAGCAGATAAGCCTAGATTTAATGATGTTGCACAGGAATTTTTCGATTTTATCAAAGGTTCTGAACTGATTATCCACAATGCACCATTTGATATTGGGTTCATTGATCATGAGTTTGGGCGTATCGGTGGCTATCCTAAAGTGGCCGAAGTTTGCAAGGTTTTTGATAGCTTGGTTTATGCTCGTAAAAAGCATCCGGGTCAGAAGAATAACCTAAATGCGCTGTCTAAACGCTACGGGATAGATACATCACATCGTGAGTTGCATGGGGCTCTTTTAGACTCTGAGATTCTTGGCGATGTATATCTGCTGATGACAGGTGGGCAAACAAGCTTGGGGTTGAATAGCGGCTCTGATCAGTCATCAGGCAACGATGAGTTCAGCGGTGAAATCAATCGTTTAAGCGCAGATCGTCCACGATTAAAGATACTTAGAGCCAGTGATGACGAATTAAAAATGCATGAAGAGCGTTTGGATTTAATTGATAAAAAATCAGGGCAATCACTGTGGCGGATTAAGCACTAGTTATTTGATTGTTGCTTACTAAAAGAAGCTTACTATCCGTGTGTCATTAGAAACAAAAATGCCCTCATGAAAATGAGGGCATTTTTTATGCACTAAATATACTTTTGTTATAAAAAGTTAAGTACGCAAATACCGCCAACGAGGCTTAATACGATAGTGTAAGGAAGCGCCATCCATACCATTTTCCCATAAGACAGGCGTAATAGTGGGGCAATAGCAGAGGTCAGCAAGAACAAAAAGGCGGCTTGGCCGTTCGGTGTCGCAACGCTAGGTAAGTTAGTGCCGGTATTAATGGCAACGGCTAGGGCGTTGAAATGCTCACGTGAAATGCTTCCAGCATCAAGAGCGGCTTTTACTTCGCTAATATAGACGGTTGCTACAAATACGTTATCGCTTATCGCCGATAGAATGCCATTAGCAATAAAGAACATAATGGGCTGCGAATGCTTAGGCATGTGCAAGACTAAGTCGATAAAAGGTTGAAATAAATGCTGTGTATGAATCACTGAAACAACGGTAAAGAAGACAACAAGCAAAGCGGTAAAAGGCAAGGCTTCTTCAAAGGCGTGGCCTATTCTGTGTTCTTCCGTTATGCCGTTGAATGCGGTTAGAAGAACAATCACCATTAAGCCAACTAAGCCTACTTCAGCAATGTGAAAGGCCAGTGAAAGCACTAGTATTATGGCAACAACACCTTGGATGATGAGCTGAGCCTTGTGCTTAGAGGTGCTTTTCTTGGAATCTTCTTCTTCGAAGTTTTTTAAGATGTTACGAACGTTTTCAGGCAATGTAGCGCCATAGCCAAACCAAGACATTTTTTCTAGAACGATGACGGTTAATAAGCCACAGATAAGAACGGGAATGGAAATAGGCGCGACTCGAACAAAGAACTCAATGAAATCCCAGCCAGCGACTTTGGCAATCAGTAGGTTTTGTGGTTCGCCGACTAGCGTCGCCACCCCGCCCAGAGCGGTACCAACCGCGCCATGCATTAATAAGCTGCGTAGAAAAGCTCGAAATTGGGCAAGATCTTTTTGATTGACCGGTAAAATATGATCATCGCTGCTGCTGTCGTATTTTCCGCTGGCCTGATCAGAAGCCACTTTGTGATAAACCGAATAAAAACCAACGCTGACACTAATCAAAACGGCGGTAACGGTAAGGGCATCCAGAAAGGCCGAAAGGATGGCAGCGGCTAAACTGAAAACAAGAGAAATTGCGACTTTTGAACGTATCTTTATCAAGAGTTTATTGAAGATGAAAAGCAGCATATCTTTCATAAAGTAGATGCCGGCGACCATAAACATCAGCAATAAAATAACATCGATATTATGAACCACTTCTTTGTAAACACCTTCTGAACCCGTGAGCCCAAGTAATACCGCTTCAATGGCGATCAGTCCGCCTGGTTGGAGTGGGTAGCATTTTAAGGCCATTGCTAGGGTGAAGATGAACTCGACGATCAGAATCCAGCCGGTAATAAATGGACCGGCCGTTAAAAGTAGAATAGGGTTGATAATTAAAAATGCAATCACCGCTTGCTTGTACCAAAGAGGTGAACCTCCGAGGAAATTACTGCTAAGCGCTTGTGAAAGGGAGGTTTTCATTTATGACTCCTTTAAGTAAGGTATTTGCTCATTTCGTACACAATACGGACTAATGGTAAAGATAATAAGGGATAAGCTCTTGGGTATCCATACTCTTAATCGTCTAGCGGACATTGCTATTTATTTTATTTGCCCCAATATCATCAATAACTTATCACTATAGAGGAAGAGAATCTTGGAATTTTTGACAGATTATGCAGGCTTTGTACTAAAGCTTGTCAGTGTTGCCATTGTGATTGGCGTGCTTTTGGCCATGATTGCGAGCGGGAAAAATAAATCTCGTACCGGAAACCTCTCAGTGATTAAGCTGAACGAAGGTTACGACGAAATGAAAGCGCAACTTGACCATCAGCTGTTGGATAAAAAAGCGCTGAAAGAAAAAGCCAAAGCGAAAAAGAAACAACTTAAGTTAGAGAAAAAAGCCCAGAAACATGGAGATCAACAAGACGTGGGTAAAAAGCGTCTTTTTGTGTTGGATTTTGATGGCGACATGAAAGCTTCTGCTGTCTCTACTATACGAGAAGAAATTACGGCGGTATTAAGCGTGGCACGACCTGAAGATGAGGTGGTTGTTCGTTTAGAAAGTGGTGGCGGCGTTGTTCATGGTTACGGGTTGGCAGCCTCTCAACTTCAACGAGTAAAAGAGGCCAATATTCCTCTTACCGTCTGTGTTGATAAAGTTGCCGCCAGTGGTGGTTATATGATGGCGTGTGTAGCAGATAAAATCATAGCGGCTCCGTTTGCTATCCTTGGTTCTATTGGTGTTGTGGCACAAATTCCGAATTTACACCGCTTATTAGATAAAAGCTTAATTGATGTTGAGCTTCACACTGCTGGTCGGTACAAACGTACGTTAACTATGCTCGGTGAAAATACAGATGAAGGCCGAGAAAAGTTCAAGCAAGATCTAGAAGACACGCATGTGCTGTTCAAAGATTTTGTTTCTGGTCAGCGACCTAGCTTAGATATTGATGCCATTGCGACTGGCGATACTTGGTACGGGTCAGAAGCGGTTGAGAATAAATTGATTGATGTTGTAATGACCAGTGATTCGTATCTTGTTTCGCATTATGCGTCATCCGAAGTGATCCAGGTGACTTTCAAGCAGCCTAAAGGGATGGCTGAGCGTTTTGGTTTGTCTTTGTTTTCTGCCTTTGAACAAAAAGCCGTTGCTTGGGTAAGCAAGGCGATTCAATCTCGCGGTTACTAATGTCAACTTAGTTGTTGGTGAAAAGTTGCTGGTGAAAAATTGTCAGTAAAAGAGTTGTTAGTTTAGACATGAAAAAAGCCGAGTAAAAGTGAAGTGATCTTTTACTCGGCTTTTTTAGTTATTTAGCGCTGATTAATTATTAGGTTTACTGGTTTTATTGCTGAGAGCTAGTAGCTTGCGGCTCTATATTATTGTTTGGTGTGAGTTCGCCTGCTTGGTCAGGGATAATTTGAGCATCGCCATAGGTAGGTGTGAGTTTTTCAAGCGCTACTTGTTGGATGGCGTCTTCTAGGTCGATGGGCTCAAAGTATATCAATGTACCTATGATAGGGTGATCAATGTAGTTAAGTTTTTTGCTGGCTGTTTTGTTTTTTTGCTCTATGTTCAGGACAAACGTTGGCTTAATAGCAGTTTGCTCATCTTGAACTTGCTCGTTCTGTTGCTGGCTTTCTAATGAGTTCGCTGTACTAGTGTCGTTCTGTAAGGAAGGAAGCGCTTTAAACAAATAATGTTTGTATTGAATATTAGACTCCAGATAACGACCATATTTGATGGCAATTTGACCTGTGAGTTCAGGATAACCGTTGATTAGCTTAGGGCTGTGAAATGTCTCATTCACGGAGTCGCCTCGATTTTTGAAAATCAGCGTCCATTTTTTATTTACTAAGACTTGGGCGTGAGGGGCAATTTTCGCTTTGAAACTATCAAATGGAACAGATAGTTGGGCGATGTTTGCGGCGGATGAAGTGCTGTCGCCCACGGCGGGTTCTGCGTACCTTGGTAAGGAGGTGCTGGACAGTATTTGCTGGTAATCTACCTGTTCGCTAGTGTCTTTATCTGGCCAAACAAAAGTGAGTAGGTACGCTTCATAGGCGCGTGCAGTACTTGGGTCATAGTTTTGATTGTCTGCTGCAAATAGCTGTGAGCTAAAAGCCATGACCGTTAATAATAGTAAGTGATGAGTTTTCAATGTAGTTGTTCCAATGTTTTGTAAGTTTGTTGAAAACGCTCTTCTGCGCTGCTCATATTGGCAATGTATTTTAGTGTGTCCGATCCTACTAGTTTATATTGATCTGGTTTGGTTTGTATTAAACGAATCAATTTCATAGGGTCAACGGGCGTTTTGCTGCTAAAGAATATTTTACCTTCTTTTTGGTTTGCTTCAATTTTTGTAATGCCAAGTTTTTCAGCTTTCAGCTTAATATCTGTTTGTCTGAATAGATTTTTTGTTGGCTCTGGCAATAGTCCAAAGCGGTCAATCATCTCAACTTGTAGATCTTTAAGGTCTTCCTCTGTGGTTGCGCTGGCAATGCGTTTGTACAGAATAAGTCTAGAGTGAACATCACCTAAGTAACTTTCAGGGATAAGGGCGGGGATGCGTAGGTTGATATCGGTTAGGGCGGGTGAGGTTATATCGACATCCGGTGATTCACCATTTTTTAGCGATTGAACCGCGCGATCCAGCATTTCCATAAATAAAGAGAAGCCGATGTGTTCAATATGGCCACTTTGCCCATCACCTAATAATTCCCCGGTGCCGCGAATTTCTAAATCGTGGGTGGCAAGTGTAAATCCGGCCCCTAATTTATCTGCTAGCGTGATGGCTTCTAATCGTTTTTCGGCATCTTTGGTGAGTTTTCTGTCTTGTGGTGTTAATAGGTAGGCGTAGGCTTGATGATGAGAGCGACCAACACGACCACGAAGCTGGTGTAGTTGAGCTAAGCCAAACTTATCTGCTCTTTCGATAATGATGGTATTGGCGTTTGGTATATCAATACCTGTTTCTATAATCGTTGAACAAACAAGAACATTAGCGCGCTTATGATAGAAATCTGACATCACTTGTTCGAGTTCGCGCTCGCGCATCTGCCCATGACCGACAATAACTCGTGCTTCTGGAATAAGCTCTGCTAGTTCTTCAGCGGTTTTTTCGATGGTTTGCACTTCATTATGAAGGTAGTAAATCTGCCCTCCACGATGCAGTTCACGTAAAATCGCTTCTTTTATTTGGTAATCATCTTTCTGTTTAATGAAGGTTTTAACAGAAAGGCGTTTTGCTGGTGGCGTCGCAATGATGGATAAATCGCGGATGCCAGACAGGGACATATTGAGCGTGCGAGGAATAGGAGTGGCTGTGAGAGTGAGAATATCAACTTCTGCACGCAGGGATTTAAATTGATCTTTTTGTTTAACACCAAAGCGGTGTTCTTCATCAATAATTACCAAGCCTAAATCAGCGAATTTGATGTCGCCTTGAATCAGTTTGTGAGTGCCAATGACAATATCTGCAGTACCATTCTCTAAGCGGGAAATGGCTTCGTTGGACTGCTTCCCTGAGCGGAAACGAGACAGTAATTCGATTTCTACCGGCCAATCAGCGAATCTATCACAGAAGTTTTCATAGTGTTGTTGAGCTAGCAAGGTAGTTGGTACTAACACCGCGACCTGTTTGCCGCCTTCGACCGCTAAAAATGCAGCGCGCATAGCAACTTCTGTTTTGCCGAACCCAACATCACCGCAGACTAGGCGATCCATGGGTTTCTTATTCGACATGTCTTGAATAACAGCATCAATGGCGAGCTGCTGATCTGGTGTTTCTTCAAAAGGAAAGCCTGCTGAGAACAGTTCATATTGGTCATCTGGCTTGTTAAAAGCATGGCCAACTCGGGCTTCTCGCTTTGCGTAAATTTCTAATAGCTCGGCAGCGGTGTCACGGGCTTTTTCCGCGGCTTTTTGCTTTGCAACACTCCATTTGTCTGTGCCCAATTTGTGTAGTGGTGCACTGTCTTCATCTGCACCTGTGTAGCGTGAGATTAATTGTAGTGACGAAACTGGTACATATAATTTTGCTTCGTTGGCATAGCCTAATGTGAGTAGTTCCGTTTCTTGTCCGTCTATTTGTAAGTTGGTGAGTCCTAAATAACGTCCTACGCCGTGATCTATGTGTACCACGGGGGCGTTAAGTCTCAGTTCTGTTAGGTTGCGAATAATGGCGTCTTCATTGACATCGCCATTTTTCCTACGGCGTTTTTGTGATACTCGTTCACCAAGAATTTCACTCTCTGCAATAAGCGCAATATCATTTTTGATTTGAAAACCGCGGCTGATATTCCCTTCAGTGATACAGAGCTGACTTTTAGACGCTAGGAAGTGATGCCAGTCTTCGCTGTATCCTGGCGCGATTTTATATTTTTTGAGTAATTCTAGTAGTGCTTCTCTTCGTCCGGCAGTCTCGGCAACAATGAGTACGCGTGCGGATGTGTTGTTAATAAAATGGTCTAGTTTTCCTAAGGGGGTTGGAGATTTAGACTCTATTTTAACGTCATTAAGAGGTTGATAATTTGGGTTGTCGCCCTGATTGGAAAAGATAACGTTTGGATAATTGTTAAAGTGGCTAAATAGTTCTTCTTCTCTTAGGCAAATTTCCTCAGGCTTGAGTATTGGGCGCTCAATGTCGTAATTAAGTGATTCGTGTCTGCTTTTATAGTCGAGTTGAATGCTTGCCACTTGCTCGTTCAGAGAGTCCATTCTAATGATCAAGGTTTGAGAATCTAAGTAATCAAAAAAGGTGCTGGTCTGATCAAAGAAGAGGGGTAAGTAGTATTCAATACCGGAAGGAATAATGCCACTGGAAATATCTTGGTAGATTGGACTTGATAGTGGGTCGGTATCGAATCGTTCTCGAAAAGCTTGACGGAATTTTTGGATGCCTTGTGCGCTGGTTGGAAATTCCTTGGCAGGCAGCATGTTAATTTCTTTGACTTTGTCAGTGCTGCGTTGTGTTTCGGTGTCAAAAAAACGAATCGTCTCGATTTCGTTGTCAAACCAATCGATGCGAATAGGGTTGCTAGCGCCCATTGGGAAAACATCCATTAGTGCGCCGCGTATTGAATATTCACCATGCTCATGGACATTGTCTACATTTAAGTAACCCGCTTCTGTCAGTTTTTTGCTGAGCTTTTCTAAGGGAAGATTTTGCCCTTCTTTGACATGAAATCGTTGTGCAATAAGGTGCTGTTTTGGGCACAAACGAATTAAGCATGAGGCGACTGTGGTTAATACAATAGGCGTGCTGCATTCGGACAGTTGCGCCAATGTCTCTAAGCGCTGGGAAATAATATCTTGATGTGGTGAGAAGGCATCGTATGGCAATGTTTCCCAATCACTAAAGCGTAAAACCGTTTGTTTGTTATCGCTGAGAAAAGACAATTCGTCTTCTAGTTCGTTTAGCTCAGAAATAGTATTGGTGATACAAACGATAGGTCGTTTAAATTGATTGGCGATCGACAGTAGTTGCAGTGCTTTTCTACTACCGTCTAATCCTTCTATGAGGTTTTTATATCCAGGTTTAAGGGTAAGGGATAGGGCATCTAGCATGATGTTTTTAAAAATCTCGTTGGGTAGATAGTGTAAGGGAAACGGAGTCGGCAAAGCGTAAAGCGTGAGGTTTACAGATGGTCACCTTGGCGCCTTTTACATTGTTAGGCTTGAGGCATAATGAGAGCACATCTGAAGTGAGTTTTTCTAGCAGCAAAAAACGATTATTCTCAACGTGCGCTATTATTTCTTTGCAAATAGTACGGTAATTAACGGCTTTGCCTATGTCATCACTTTGGCTTGCTTCAGTGGAAGGATAGTCAATCCAGACGTTAATCACGACATCTTGTTTATTTTCTTTCTCTGAGTCATTAAAGCCGATGTAGGTTCTTAAACGAAGATTTTCTATGTGTATCTGCGCATTTAGCTGCTGCATTGTTACGTTTCCTAAGAAGAGCTGCTTTTAATAAATGAAGAATATTGTGTCGCTTTAAAGAAAGGATGGCAACTAAGAGGTGGCATATCTGTTTGCTGGTTAAGTAATTAAGCAACCAAATGGGTAAGTTTGCTTTGAATTAAAGCAATCCACCCGTATAAAAAAAGGATATTGTAAGAAAAAAACCACATCTAATGCCTGTTTTTTGTTCAGAAGATAGGCTGAATGTGTAAAAAACCACTCAAATGAGCAAAGGTTATAGGCTAAAGGCACAGTTGAATAGTAGTCAAGCCAGCTAATGACCACTATAATACATCGGTTTTTTGGTGAAGTAGATTTACGTTCAATAATGTCTTAATTAGTCGTTATTGGCTCATAAATGTTTTCCCGGAGGGGGTTATGAGCAAACGTACAACGCTTTTGTGTTCAATTAATTGTTGGGCAGAACATATGTATAAAATTACAAAAGGCCTTGATCTCCCGATCAGTGGAGCTCCCAATCAAGTGATTGAAGATGCTGTAGCAGTTAAATCTGTTGCGGTAATCGGTCCGGATTACCATGGTATGAAACCTACCATGCTGGTTGCGGAAGGGGATAAGGTCAAAAAAGGGCAGGTCATCTTTACAGATAAGAAGACCGAAGGTGTGAAATACACAGCACCAGCTGCAGGCGTCGTTTCTGCGATCAATCGCGGTGAGCGACGAGTACTACAGTCTGTTGTTATTGATCTTCAGGGTGATGACGAAGAAGTTTTTGCGTCTTACTCTGGGTCAGAGCTAAAAGATCTTGATCGTAATAAGGTCGTTGAAAATCTAGTCGAGTCAGGGTTGTGGACATCACTACGTACTCGACCATATTCAAAGGTTCCTGACGTTGCATCAGCGCCTCATTCGATTTTTGTGACAGCAATGGATACGAATCCTCTTGCTGCCTCTGCAGAAGTTGTTTTAGCGGATCAAGCGGAAGCGTTTGCTGATGGTCTTACCGTTCTTAGTCGTTTAACAGATGGCAAAGTGTTCTTATGTAAGGCTCCAGGCGCGAAGATCCCAACGACTTCTGATGTTGTTGTTGAAGAGTTTGGCGGTGTACATCCTGCTGGTTTAGCGGGCACGCATATCCACTTTCTAGATTCAGTAAGTGACAAAAAAACAGTTTGGTCTATTAATTACCAAGACGTTGTTGCCGTAGGCAAACTTTTTGTTACTGGTAAATTAAGTGTTGAGCGTGTTGTGTCTATTGCTGGACCACAGGTTAAAAAGCCTCGTCTAGTTCGCACTCAAGTTGGCGCTAGTCTCACTAGTTTGTTGGCTAATGAATTGGCAGATGGCGATAATCGAGTTATTTCAGGTTCTGTATTATCTGGACGCAATGCGTTTGGGCCTTTTGCCTTCCTTGGTCGTTACCATAATCAAGTAACGGTTATTCTTGAAGGTCGTGAACGCGAAATGATGCATTATCTGCGTGCTGGTTCAGAGAAGCATTCTGTATTGAATGTTTTCCTATCTAAACTAACAGGTAAGACATCCTTTGCTATGACGTCTACTACTAATGGTAGTGATCGTACTATGCTGCCGCTAGGTAATTTCGAGCGATTAATGCCAATGGATATTTTGCCAACGCAATTACTACGTGCATTGGTTGTGAATGATACTGAGCAAGCACAGAAATTAGGCGTGCTAGAGTTGGATGAAGAGGATTTATCTCTTTGTACTTATAGTTGTTCTGGTAAATTCGAATATGGCCCGATCCTTCGGGATTGCCTAACTCTAATAGAGAAAGAGGGTTAATTCATGGGGCTTAGAAAAGTACTCGACAAAATGGAACCATCGTTCCATACCGGCGGAAAATATGAAAAATGGTATGCGCTTTACGAAGCGGTTGATACGATTTTTTACCGTCCAAGTTCTGTAACAAAAAATGGTTCGCATGTTCGTGATGCTGTTGATATGAAACGCATCATGATATTGGTTTGGTTATGCACCTTCCCTGCAATGTTTTTTGGTATGTACAACATTGGCTTGCAAGCTAACACTGCATTGCAAGTAATGAATGTAGATGCTGGAGACACTTGGCGACAAGCAATTGTCGGCATGTTAGCAGGCCACAATCCAGCAAGTATCTGGGACAACATGATTTATGGCGCGATGTACTTCCTGCCTGTTTATCTTGTTACCTTTGTGGTTGGTGGTTTTTGGGAGGTGTTGTTTGCTTCCGTGCGTAAGCATGAAATAAACGAAGGCTTCTTTGTTACTTCCATCCTTTTTGCCTTAACGTTACCGCCTACCGTTCCTTTGTGGCAGGTTGCTCTTGGTATTAGCTTCGGTGTTGTACTTGGTAAAGAAGTGTTTGGTGGTACTGGTAAAAACTTCCTAAACCCTGCTTTGGCAGGTCGTGCCTTCTTGTTCTTTGCTTACCCAGCGTCTATGTCTGGTGATTCTGTTTGGACTGCAGTTGATGGATTTTCTGGTGCAACAGCGCTAAGTCAAATTGCAGCGGATGGTTTTTCTAGCTTAACGACGACTTGGTCTGATGCCTTCTTCGGCTTTATGCAAGGTTCGATGGGTGAAACGTCAACGCTAGCCATCTTTATAGGTGGTGCGGTATTGATGGTGATGAGAATTGCTGCATGGCGAATTGTTGCTGGTGTGATGATTGGCATGATCGGAACCGCTTTATTGTTTAACTATATCGGATCTGATACTAATCCAATGTTTGCAACACCGTGGTACTGGCATATGGTACTAGGTGGCTTTGCCTTTGGTATGCTGTTCATGGCGACAGATCCGGTATCTGCTTCTATGACAGAGCGCGGCAAATGGTTCTATGGTGCACTAATTGGGGTCATGGTTGTGCTTGTTCGTGTTGCTAACCCAGCGTATCCAGAAGGTATGATGTTGGCGATCTTGTTTGCGAATTTGTTTGCACCATTTATTGATCACTTTATTGTTCAAGCAAACATCAAGCGGAGGATTGCACGCAATGGCTAGCGGTAACGAAAGTATCAAAAAAACTGTATTAGTTGCGTTGGCTCTATGTTTGGTTTGTTCTATCTTTGTCGCGGCAGCGGCGGTGGGCCTTAAGCCGATTCAAAAAGCCAATAAAGACTTAGACCGTAAGCAAAATATTCTGGCCGCGGCTGGAATGTTAGAGCCAGGAAAATCTGTTAACGAAATTTTCAAAAACGTGGAAACACGTATTGTTGATTTGAAAACAGGTAGTTTTGCGACGCCAGCAGAAATCAAAGCGGCAGGAATTAATCCAGCCACTTATGATCAAAAAGCAGCGTCAAAAAATCCTGAGCTGTCTATTGCGTTACCAGCAGACAAAGACCCAGCGAGTATTAAGCGTCGTGCTAAATACGCCGCGGTTTATATTGTTAAGTCTGGTGATAACATTGATCGTATCGTACTACCTGTTCATGGTTACGGCCTATGGTCAACTATGTATGGTTTTATTGCGCTTAAAAATGACTTCACGACGGTTGTTGGTTTTGGTTTCTATGACCAAGGTGAAACACCTGGACTTGGTGGCGAAGTAGATAATCCAAACTGGAAAGCGCTATGGAAGGGTAAAAAAGTTTACAACGACAAAGGCCAAGCGGTTATCCATTTGGTAAAAGGCGGTGTGAGCAAATCTGATCCTGATGCTGATCATAAAGTTGATGGTTTATCAGGAGCGACGCTAACAAGCCGAGGCGTAACTCATCTTGTTCAATACTGGTTGGGCGATGATGGTTTTGGACCTTTCTTAGCGAAACTTCGTAGTGAGGGAGATAAATAATGTCTGAAGTGAAAAAGGTCTTATTTGGGCCAATTCTCGCTAATAACCCGATTGCATTACAAATCCTTGGTATTTGTTCTGCACTAGCGGTTACTAGTAGCATGAGTGTTAGTTTGGTTATGGCCATCGCACTGACGTTAGTTACTGCATTTTCTAACTTCTTTATTGCGATTATTCGTAACTACATTCCAAACAGTATTCGTATCATTGTACAGATGATCATTATTGCTTCTTTGGTTATTGTTGTAGATCAAGTGCTAAGAGCGTTTGCTTTTGAAATCAGCAAACAGCTTTCCGTTTTCGTTGGTTTGATTATTACAAACTGTATCGTAATGGGCCGTGCCGAAGCTTATGCCATGAAAAATGGCCCTGTAATGAGCTTCTTGGATGGTATTGGTAACGGCCTTGGTTACAGCGCAATGTTGATGGTTGTTGCTTTCTTCCGTGAACTATTGGGTGCTGGTAAGCTTTTTGGACATGTAATTTTCCAAACAGTACAAAATGGTGGCTGGTATCAACCTAATGGTTTGATGTTGCTTCCACCAAGTGCCTTTTTTGTTATTGGTCTTATTATTTGGGCGCTACGCTCTTATAAAAAAGAGCAAGTGGAAGAGCCTGATTTCAAAATTGCTGCCAATTCACGTGTACAGGAGGCGCTATAAATGGAACATTTAATTAGTCTGTTTGTTAAGGCTGTTTTCGTTGAAAACATGGCGTTAGCCTTCTTCTTGGGTATGTGTACTTTGTTGGCTTTGTCCAAAAAAGTAGAAACAGCTATTGGTTTGGGTGTGGCGGTTATCGTGGTTCTTGCTATTACGGTTCCACTTAACAACTTGTTGTACCAAAATTTATTAAAAGATGGCGCTCTACAATGGGCCGGTCTGCCAAATGTTGACTTAAGTTTCTTAGGTCTGTTGAGCTATATCGGTGTTATTGCCGCTGTGGTTCAAATTTTGGAAATGGCATTGGATAAGTATGTTCCTGCGTTATACAACGCGTTAGGGGTGTTCTTGCCGTTGATTACAGTAAATTGTGCCATCATGGGTGCTTCTTTGTTCATGGTTGAGCGTGATTACAACTTTAGTGAAAGTGTTGTCTATGGCGTTGGTGCTGGTATTGGTTGGGCGTTGGCTATTGCTGCTCTTGCTGGTATCCGTGAGAAACTTAAATACTCGGATGTCCCTGCGGGTCTTCGTGGTTTAGGTATTACCTTCATTACTGTTGGCTTGATGAGCTTAGGCTTTATGTCATTTTCGGGTGTGCAGCTTTAATTTGCATAATATAGACAACCAAGAATAAGGTTTAATTAACATGGTCAACTTAGAAATTATTCTAGGTGTGGTGATGTTCACAGCTATCGTATTGGGTCTTGTGGCAATTATTCTTGCTGCTCGTGCTCAATTGGTAAGCTCTGGTGACGTAACAATCCGCATCAATGGTGAAAGGGAAGTAACAACGGCTGCTGGCGGTAAGTTGCTTCAGACTTTGGCTGGCAATGGTATATTTCTATCGTCCGCTTGTGGCGGCGGTGGTACTTGTGCGCAGTGTAAATGTAAGGTGACAAGTGGTGGTGGTTCTATGCTATCTACTGAACAAGCTCACTTTACACGCCGTGAAGAGAAAGAGGGTTTTCGTCTTTCTTGTCAGGTTGCTGTTAAGCAGGATATGGATGTTGAAGTGCCCGAAGAAGTCTTCGGCGTTAAAGCGTGGGATTGTACTGTTGAGTCAAACCCAAATGTTGCGACCTTCATTAAAGAGTTAACGTTAAAATTGCCAGAAGGCGAAAACGTTGATTTTCGTGCTGGCGGTTATGTTCAGCTTGAAGCGCCAGCTCACACGGTGAATTACAAAGATTTCGACATCGATGAAGAATATCGTGGCGATTGGGATAAATTCAATCTTTGGAAGTTTGTTTCTAAAGTAGATGAGACGGTTATCCGTGCTTATTCTATGGCGAACTACCCAGAAGAAAGAGGTGTGGTTAAGTTTAATATTCGTATTGCTTCGCCGCCTCCTGGTAAAGATGATTTACCACCAGGCCAAATGTCCTCTTACGTTTTTAGTCTGAAACCAGGCGATAAAATCAAAGTATATGGACCATTTGGTGAATTCTTTGCGAAAGACACAGACGCTGAAATGGTATTTGTTGGTGGTGGTGCTGGTATGGCACCGATGCGATCACATATCTTTGATCAGCTTAAACGTCTGCATTCTACTCGTAAGATTACTTTCTGGTACGGTGCTCGTAGTGTGCGTGAAGCATTCTATGTTGAAGAGTACGATAAGCTTCAAGAAGAGAATGAAAACTTTGAATGGCACTTAGCTTTGTCTGATCCGCAACCAGAAGATAACTGGGATGGTAAGACTGGTTTCATTCATAATGTTCTTTATGAAAGCTATCTTAAAGATCACCCGGCGCCAGAAGATTGTGAGTTCTACATGTGTGGGCCTCCAATGATGAACGCGTCTGTTATTAAAATGCTAGAAGACTTAGGTGTTGAGAAAGATAATATCTTGCTTGATGACTTTGGTGGTTAGCGTTTGATATTTAGGACCCACCTACTTAGGTGGGTCTTATTTTGTTTGTGTATTGCTTAATTGACGCATTGAAGCAGGTCAAAAAAACGTATTTGCCTTTGTTATCTTCGTGATTTTTTACCAGTGCATAAACAAAATAAAGATAATGTCTCTGTTTTAGCTAGTCTCATTCATTTTTTCTTTTTTGCTTCTGAATTGATGTTTTGCTGACTCACTCCCTGCATGATTACTTGCTAAGATTGAAAGATATTCTAGAAATGCTTTTTAGTGCATTTTAAAACGATTTTAAGTTTACGATAGTGGCTAAGCTGCTCTCGTGTTTGGAGGTAAGATTATGTTGACTATTGTTTTGGCATTTGCGCTTATGCTTTTGCTGGTCGCTGCGATGGCGATTGGTGTCATTATGGGAAGAAAACCGATTGCTGGTTCTTGTGGTGGTATGAGTGCCCTAGGTATGGAAGTTGCTTGTGATATCTGCGGTGGCGATAAAGGCAAGTGTGAGAAAGAAACAGAGCAAGCCGCTTCCAAAAGCGTATCAAGCGAAACGTTTTACGACGCGTCTAAGTAAATGAATTTTTAAAGGGGATACTATGACGGCAAGACATTATGATGTGGTGGTGCTAGGTACCGGCCCTGCTGGTGAAGGTGCTGCTATGAATGCGGCTAAAGCAGGAAAAAGAGTAGCCGTTGTTGAGGCTAGTCCGCAAGTCGGAGGGAGTTGTACGCACCTAGGGACAATCCCATCAAAGGCCTTGCGTCATGCTGTAAAAGAAATCATCGCTTTTAATACAAACCCAATGTTTCGTGACATTGGAGAGCCTCGCTGGTTTTCTTTTCCAAAGGTGCTTGATAGGGCGAATAAAGTCATTGACCAGCAAGTGATGGGTCGAACTGAATATTATGTGCGTAACCGGGTGGATATTTACTTCGGGCGTGGCAAATTCAAAGACGCAAACACGATTGAAGTGAATACTTACGAGAATGGTCCTGAGTTATTAACTGCAGATAAGGTTGTGATTGCGACAGGTTCGCGTCCTTATCGTCCTGCAAATATTGATTTTACCCATCCACGTATTTATTGCTCAGATACTATTTTAAGCTTAAGTCATACGCCTCGCTCATTGATTATTTATGGCGCGGGTGTCATTGGGTGTGAGTATGCATCTATCTTCTGTGGCCTTGGTGTCCGTGTTGAGCTAATTAACCCTGGTAAGAAGCTATTAAGTTTCCTAGATGATGAGATTACTGACGCGCTCAGTTATCACCTAAGAGATAATGGCGTGCTAATTCGTCACAATGAAACGTTTGAGTCGGTAGAGACGACAGATCGTGGTGTAGTGATGAACTTGGCTTCTGGTAAAAAATTACGTGCCGATGCGTTATTGTTCTGTAATGGACGCTCCGGTAATACGGATTCGTTGGGGCTGGACAGTATTGGCTTAGCAGCAAACGGCCGTGGTCAATTGGCGGTTAATGATACTTACCAAACGCAAGTAGAGAATGTCTATGCAGCGGGTGATGTTATTGGTTGGCCAAGTTTGGCGAGTGCAGCCTACGATCAAGGTCGTGCGGTAGCCGCTAATATGTTTGGTATTCAAGGCGGTCACTTTATCAGTGAAGTGCCAACAGGTATTTATACCATTCCAGAAATCAGTTCTATCGGTAAAACGGAAGCGGAATTGACAGCGGAAAAAGTTCCTTATGAAGTGGGTCGTGCTTTCTTTAAAAACACCGCACGAGCACAGATTACCGGTGAGGCGGTGGGTATGTTGAAAATACTCTTCCATCGTGAAAGTTTGGAAATTTTAGGGATTCACTGTTTTGGTGACCAAGCGTCCGAGATTGTTCACATTGGGCAGGCGATTATGAAGCAGCCAGGTGAGCAGAACTCATTGAAGTACTTCTTGAACACAACGTTTAACTATCCAACGATGGCAGAAGCGTATCGTGTTGCGGCTCTAAACGGCTTTAACCGCGTGTTCTAGTGTTTGTTCAGAGCTAAAAAAAGGCATTCGTTTTAACTAGCGAATGCCTTTTTTATTGGCGTGAAGTGCTTTCAAAGTGTTTCTAGATTTGAGACTAGCTGCCTTTTATAGCGTGAATGGCTTTTAAGTTTCTGAAAGCCCCTTTGTAATCCATGCCGAAACCAAATAAGAAGCGATCTTCAACATCTAGCCCAATGTAATCTGGTGTTATGTTTACTTTTCGATCGTGAAGCTTGTTAACCACGGTAGCAGTAAATACATTTTTAGCACCTTGAGTTTCGAACCACTCAATAATCGCTTGTAATGTGTGCCCTTGATCAAATATGTCATCAACAATCAAAATATCTCTATTGGTGATGTCTGTTTGTGGGTAGCTCATCCATTTAAGGTTAGTGCCTTCCGTTTCCATTCCATATCTTGATGCGTGGACGTAATCCAGTTCGAGTGGGAAGGGGAGTCGTTCTATTAATGCGGCAGTTGGGATAAGTCCACCGTTCATAACGCAAATCACGAGTGGTAGTTTATCTTTCAGGTCCGTGGTTATTTGTTTTGCCATTTTATCTAACGCCGCATCTATCTGATTGGCGTCAATAAGGCAGTCGGACTCTTCTAATATTGTATTTAGATCGTTAACTTTGTTGATCATAACTGGCTCTGCTTGAAAATATTCGCGTAATTTTAACCTAATCTTGACCAGATGCTAAGTTTTTAATTTTATGGATGCTTGCGCATAAACAAGTCGTTGCAAGAATGATTACCCATAATGACTGAAGCCAGATTAAAAAAATAGGTAGAGCGGCAAAGGCACCGTAGACCACCTGATATGAGCTGAAAAAGTGAGCGAAGCGACTAAATATAGTATTTAGAATCAGCAAGGCTAATGCTCCTAAAAACGAGGCAATGGAGGCCAGCTTAAGAGATACTTCGGTATTGGGGGTGAGAAAGTTAAGCGTCAGTAGTATTAGAAAATACATAAAAATACGCCCCAAGCTCAGTAAATAACTAATCCAGGTGTTAGGTTCAACGTCTCTAATTTGAAACGATAACATGGTACCTGAGAGGCTTAATGATGCAGCTAGTAAAATGGGGCCTAAAGTAAGAATCGCCCAATAGGTAAGTAGTCGCTCACGTAATCTTCTCTTATTTTTTATCTTCCAAATAGATTGAACGCTGTTTTCAAAGGAGTTTAGTAGTAATAAAGCCGTAATCACCAAGGCGACAAGGCCTGCAGCGGGAAGGTTTTTTGCCTGTTTTGAGAATTGTAATAGATAAGGAAAAATAGCGTCACTCGTTCCGGACGTTAAATGTGCTTCGATGAAGTCAAAAAACTGTGTTTGCATGTGTTGCAGTGCTGGAGTAAAGCCTAATATTCCGATAATAATGGTAATAATCGGGACTGCAGCAAGCAGGCTGGACAACGTTAGTTGTGCAGCTTTTTGTGGTAAATGGCTTCGTTTGAAGTGTTCTAGCGTTTCGAGCCAGTAAAGTTTTGCGTTTTGAAGTGATAAATTGAAGCGGTCTTGCATTGGTTCGCTCTGTTAATTTACAAAGGTCAATAATAGCATAATTGGATTAAATTAAATTGAGGTCAGTAGTAGTTTTTGCACATTGCACAATAACGGTGCAATGCGCCCTATTATGGTGTCTTGGCGTTGTTTTTTGTGCTTTTTGTGTTAATATCTCTCTCGTTCCTTTTGTGATATTTGTTCTGACGAATATTCAAAGCAAATGTTTTGTCTATTCTCGGTTCTTTGGTGACGAAAAGTCATTTTTAGCCCAGTTTACTGGGCTTTTTTATGTCTATTAGTTGACGATTGATAATCCATCCCTATAATAGCCCACCACACGAATTGTAATGAGTAATGTGCCTGTAGCTCAGTTGGATAGAGCACCCGCCTTCTAAGCGGACGGTCATGGGTTCGAATCCCTTCAGGCGCACCATTTCAATCCATTACTTTGCACGTTTAAATTAGGTTTTGTTGGCAGCTATTGAGTTGCGTTATACGCAGCAGGGTCAACAAATAAAGCAAGTTCCCGAGAGGAAGTTTTATGCAAGTTTCTGTAGAGACAACGTCTCCAATCGAGCGCGTTCTTACTATCACTGTTCCAGCTGCTCGTATTGAAGAAAAAGTAAATTCTGAAGTAGCATCTACTGCTAAGAAAGCTCAAATTGATGGCTTTCGTAAAGGAAAAGTACCTGTTAGCGTTATTAAAAAACGTTACGGCCAAGGTATTCGTATGGAAGCTGTTGAGCAAATCATGCGTGATACTTATATGGAAGCGCTTCAGCAAGAGTCTTTGCAGCCAGCGGGCATGCCTTCTATAGAACCTAAAAACTTCGCTGAAGGCGAAGATCTAGAATTTACAGCTAAAGTAGAAGTTTATCCTGAAATTACTTTAGCTGATCCGTCTGCTATCACAGTAAGTCGTGTTACTTCAGATGTAACCGATGCTGATGTTGACACTATGCTTGAAACACTTCGCAAGCAAAACGCGGATTGGGCGCCTGTTGAGCGTGAAGCAGCTGATGGCGATCAAGTGACTATCGATTTTGTTGGTTACCTTGGTGATGAAGCATTTGAAGGTGGCGCAGCAGAAGGTCACAAACTAGTGTTGGGCTCTAACACTATGATTCCTGGTTTTGAAACTGGTATCTTAGGCGCTAAAGTTGCTGAAGAACGTACTATCTCTGTTACTTTCCCAGACGATTACCAAGCAGAAAATTTGAAAGGCAAAGAAGCGACTTTCAAAATCACTGTTGCAGAAGTAGCTGAGCAGATTGTTCCTGAATTAAACGATGCTTTTGTTGAAAAATTCGGTCTAGAAGAAGCGACTGTTGAAGCACTTCGTGCTGAAGTTCGTAAGAATATGGATCGTGAGCTAAATCAAGCGGTTAAAGCAAAATTGAAAAACTCATTGTTTGATGGTTTATTATCTATTAATAATGAAGTTCAAGTGCCTTCTGGTTTGGTTGATCAAGAAGTTGATGCGCTGCGTAAACAAGCAGGTCAGCAATTTGGCGGTCAAGATTTTGATGTTTCCCAATTGCCTGCAGAATTGTTCCAAGAAGAAGCGACAAAACGCGCTAAACTTGGTTTATTGATTTCTGAAGTAATCAAACAAAATGATCTTAAATTGGATGATGATCGAGTTCGTGCCTTCCTAGAAGACATGGCTCAATCTTACCAAGAGCCACAACAGGTTATTGATTACTACTTGAAGAACAAAGAGCAGTTATCACAAGTGCAATCTGCTGTACTTGAAGAGCAAGTTGTTGATAAACTGTTAGAAACAGCTCAAATTACAGATGTAACTTTGGGTTATGAAGACGCTATCAAGCCAGAAGCCCAAGCTGAAAAAGAAGGGCAAGAAGCATAAGATTCTTCTTATCTTTTTAAGTAAGGCCGACATAGCATTAGCTATGTCGGCTTTTTTGTTTTAAGGAATGTGATATGAATTTGACTAACCCAACGACAGGCCCAGTTGCCATTACAAGTAACGGTCTTGTCCCAATGGTAATTGAACAAACAGCTCGTGGAGAACGATCTTTTGACATCTACTCACGACTATTAAAAGAGCGTGTTATCTTTTTGGTCGGCCAGGTAGAAGATCACATGGCTAACTTGGTTGTGGCTCAGTTGTTGTTTCTTGAATCTGAAAATCCAGACAAAGATATACATCTTTACATTAACTCGCCAGGCGGTTCGGTGACGGCGGGTATGTCTATTTATGATACGATGCAATTTATCAAACCAGATGTAAGTACCATGTGTATTGGTCAAGCGGCCAGTATGGGTGCGCTTCTACTAACCGCTGGTGCAGAAGGCAAGCGTTATTGTTTGCCGAATTCTCGAGTGATGATTCACCAGCCATTAGGTGGTTATCAAGGGCAAGCTTCTGATATTGAAATTCACACGCGTGAAATTTTAAGTATTAAGCAAAAATTGAATGAAATAATTTCATTCCATACTGGTAAGCCTATCGAGCAAGTTGCTATTGATACAGATCGAGATAACTTTATGAACCCTGAAACGGCGAAAGAGTACGGTCTGATCGATGAAATTTTACAAAAACGTTTAGTTTAAAAAAAGGGTGGAATGAATGTCGGATGATAAGTTTAGCCACGAAGACCACTCTGATCGGCTGCTATATTGTTCTTTCTGTGGAAAGAGCCAAGATGAAGTTAAAAAGCTGATCGCAGGGCCTTCTGTCTATATCTGTAATGAGTGTGTTGATTTGTGTAATAACATCATCACTCAAGAATTATTGCAGGGTGATGCGGTTGGTGAGTCTAGCGATGAGCTTCCTACGCCAGCGAAACTAAGTGCTGCATTAGATGAATACGTTATTGGTCAAGACCGAGCGAAGCGTGTTTTGGCGGTTGCTGTGTATAACCATTACAAGCGTTTACGCCACCAAGGTAAGACAGACAATAATATTGAATTAGGAAAAAGCAACATTCTCCTGATTGGTCCTACTGGTAGCGGTAAAACTTTGTTGGCTCAAACATTAGCGCGTGTGCTTGATGTACCTTTTACTATTGCGGATGCAACCACGCTAACAGAAGCGGGTTACGTTGGTGAAGATGTAGAAAACATTATTCAGAAGCTACTTCAAAATTGCGATTACGATGTTGAAAAAGCTCAGCGTGGTATCGTTTATATTGATGAAATCGATAAGATTTCTCGTAAATCTGATAACCCTTCTATTACACGTGACGTGTCTGGCGAAGGCGTACAGCAAGCCTTGCTGAAGTTGATCGAAGGTACGGTTGCGTCCGTTCCGCCTCAGGGTGGTCGTAAGCATCCTCAGCAAGAGTTTTTGCAAGTTGATACGTCTAATATCTTGTTCATTTGTGGTGGTGCATTTGCCGGACTTGAGCGTGTTATTAGTGACCGTACTGAAAAAAGTAGTATTGGTTTCTCGGCGAAAGTGAAAAGTAAAGAAGAGGGTAAATCCTTCTCTGAAGCCGTTCATAAGGTTGAGACAGAAGATCTTGTTAAATTTGGCTTGATTCCTGAGTTTGTTGGTCGTTTGCCGGTTGTTGCGACTTTGTCAGAACTTGATGAAGAAGCATTAGTGACAATATTAAGTCAGCCTAAAAATGCACTGACAAAACAATATCAGCATCTTTTTGAGTTAGAAGGTGTTGAGCTTGAATTTACGCCAGAATCTTTAAAAGAAGCGGCGGCTCTTGCTCTTGATAGAAAAACAGGTGCTCGTGGCTTACGTAGTATTTTGGAGTCTGCATTATTAGATTGCATGTATGAATTGCCTACTCGCAGTGATGTGACTAAGGTCGTGATGGATGCTTCTTCTATGAAAGGTGATACGGCTCCACTAATGGTGCTTGAGAAAGAAGAATTAACGAAAAACGCTTAATTTTTCCATCTTTCTACTAAAACCGAGTATGAATGTTCGCATTCATGCTCGGTTTTTTTTTAGTGTGAGATTTGAAAACAGCATGTACACTGAATTCAACACGCTGATACGGTTGTTTTTTTTATTATTGTCCTTATCTCTTTCCTAATCAAAGAATAAACTGAAAGTGCGCGGTATCTTGCGCCCAGATTGGAAATAAATATGTCAAAATTCTCAATGATGCCCATGCTGCCGTTACGTGATGTGGTTATTTACCCTCACATGGTGTTGCCGCTATTTGTTGGTCGTGCAAAGTCTATTGCAGCGCTAGAGGCGGCAATGGAGAGTGATAAATATGTGTTTTTAGTAGCTCAACAAGATGCTTCTAAGGATGATCCTCAGCTTGAAGATCTTTATTCGATCGGTACTACTGCCAAAGTTATGCAGTTGTTACGTCTTCCCGATGGCACCGTTAAGGTTCTTGTGGAAGGTGGTAGTCGTGCTCGTCTTGATGCGATTGAAGAAGGTGATGATTACGCCTCTGGTCGAATTACGGAGCTTGAGCCAGAAGCAGAGAATGAGTCTGAGCACAATGTGATTCGCGGTGCGTTACTAAAGCAGCTTGATGAGTACGTTGCCGGCAGTAAGCGTATTCCTGCAGAAGTGGTAACCTCAGTTAAGTCGATCGATGACCTTTCAAAGCTGATCGATAGTATTACTGGCCACATGAGTCTAAAACTTGAAGATAAACAGCAAGTTCTCGAAATTGATTCGTTAACAGAGCGTGGCGAATATTTGATGGCGTTAATGGATGGTGAATTAGACATCGCCCATCTTGAGAAAAACATTCGCAGTCGCGTCAAAAAACAGATGGAAAAAAGCCAGCGTGAATACTATTTGAATGAGCAAATGAAAGCCATTCAGAAAGAGCTTGGTGATATGGAGGATGGCGCTAGTGAACTAGACATTCTTCAAGAGAAAATTGCTGAAGCAGGTATGTCTCCAGAAGCAACAGAAAAAGCAGAAGCAGAATTGAAGAAATTGCGCATGATGTCTCCGATGTCAGCGGAAGCGACAGTAGTGCGTGGTTATATTGACTGGTTGGTTTGCCTCCCTTGGAAAAAACGCAGTAAGGTTCGAAATGATTTGGCCTATGCAGAAAAAATCTTGGATCAAGATCATTATGGTTTACAAGATGTAAAAGAACGAATTCTTGAGTTCTTGGCCGTTCAGCAGCGTGTGAAAAAAGTAAAAGGCCCAGTATTATGTCTTGTTGGACCTCCGGGTGTAGGTAAAACATCATTGGGCCAGTCTATTGCCAAAGCGGTAAATCGTAAATACGTGCGTATGGCGTTAGGTGGGGTGCGTGATGAAGCGGAAATTCGTGGTCATCGACGTACTTATATCGGCTCTATGCCAGGTAAGTTATTGCAAAAATTGGCAAAAATCAAAGTTAAAAACCCACTGTTTTTACTTGATGAAATAGACAAAATGGGCATGGATCAACGCGGAGACCCGGCGTCTGCTTTGTTGGAAGTGTTGGATCCAGAGCAAAACCATACGTTCAGTGATCATTATTTAGAAGTAGATTATGATTTGTCGGATGTCATGTTTATTTGTACTTCAAATACGATGAATATTCCTGGCCCGCTGTTAGATCGAATGGAAGTTATTCGTATCCCTGGCTACACAGAAGACGAAAAGCTTAATATTGCTAAGCGTTATTTATTGCCTAAACAGATTAAGTTAGCGGGTTTGAAAGAGAAAGAAATTCAAATTTCAGATGAAGCGTTGATGGATGTTATTCGTTATTACACTCGTGAAGCGGGTGTGCGTGGACTTGAAAGAGAGTTAAGTAAGATTTGCCGCCGAGTTATTAAGCAACAAACCTTAAGTAAAGAGGCAAAAACCGTCAGTGTGTCCTCTGAAAATCTAGAGGAATTCTCTGGTGTGCGTAAATGCAGCTATGGTAAAGCGGAAGAAAAAAATCAGATTGGACAGGTTACTGGTCTAGCGTGGACATCCGTCGGTGGCGAGTTGTTAACGATTGAAGCCGCAGGAATGCGTGGTAAGGGTCGTAATGTTAAGACTGGTTCCTTAGGGGATGTGATGCAAGAATCTATTCAAGCGGCCTTAACGGTTGTTAGGAGTAGAGCTGTCGGTCTAGGTATTGATGAAGATTTTCATGAGAAAACCGACTTGCATTTGCATGTTCCTGAAGGGGCTACGCCGAAAGATGGTCCAAGTGCTGGTGTGGCTATGTGTACCGCCATTGTGTCAGTGCTAACAAAGATTCCTGTTAAAGCCTCTGTGGCGATGACAGGTGAGATTACGTTGCGTGGGGAGGTGTTACCTATAGGTGGGCTTAAAGAGAAGCTCTTGGCTGCTCATAGGGGCGGGATTAAAACCGTTATTATTCCTCAAGAAAATGCGCGTGACTTAAAAGAAATTCCTGATAATATCAAAGCAGATCTGAAAATTATTCCAGTAAAATGGATTGATGAAGTGCTAGATATAGCTTTAGAGTACATTCCTTCACCAAAAAAGGAAGAAACCTTAGCTTCAAAGGAAAAAACTGTTGATGAACAAGAAACTGTGAGTCATCATTAGTTCAAACCCCGTGTTGACAAGGGGTAGGGAGGGCTTGTATAACTTTGGCTCGACCTTGTCGGTAGGCTTTTATACAGCACCGAAAATAATTCTAAGGAACAACGACAATACTGAAGGGGTAAAATGTGAATAAATCTGAACTGATTGATGCTATTGCGGCATCTGCTGACCTATCTAAAGCTTCTGCTGGTAATGCACTTGATGCGACTCTTAAAGCAATTGAAGGAGCTTTGTCAAAAGGTGACCAAGTAACATTGGTAGGTTTTGGTACTTTTGCAGTTAAAGAGCGTGCGGCCCGTACTGGTCGTAATCCTCAAACAGGTGCGGAAATTCAAATCAAAGCAGCGAAAGTTCCTGGTTTTAAAGCCGGTAAAGGTCTTAAAGACGCTGTAAACTAATGAATTAGGAGCAGTAGTTCAGTTGGTTAGAATACCTGCCTGTCACGCAGGGGGTCGCGGGTTCGAGTCCCGTCTGTTCCGCCATTAAATACAAAAAGGTGTATTCCCAGCGGAATGCACCTTTTTTATATACGAATTATCATAAATTCATTGGGAGGCATAATGCTCCAAGATATAAGAGATAAGTCACAAGGCATTGTAGTAAAGATCATCGTAGGCTTTATTGTCGTGACTTTTGCTCTATTTGGCGTTGATGCATTAGTTAAAAGCTTTCATACGACCGATAAAGTAGCGGAAGTTGATGGTACTGATATTACTCGTGCGCAAATGCTTCAGGGAGCTGAGACTCAGCGTCGCCAGCTCATTTCTATGATGGGCGGCAAAATTGATCCTGCATTGTTGCAAGAAAATGTGCTGCAAAGTCGTGCTATTAATGAATTAATTCAACGTGCATTGTTAAGTAATCAAGCTAAATCGATCGGTTTGGGTGTTTCTGATGAGCAAGTGAATTCATACTTGTTACAAGCAGAGCAGTTCAAAACAGATGGTAAATTTGATCAAACAAAGTATTTAAGCTTCATTAATTCTTTGGGCTATACGCCGCTCGCTTTTAAAAATCGAATCAAAGAAGATATCCTTATTCAGCAAACCAGAAATGCGATTGCTGGATCAGAAATTATTTTGCCATATCAAGTGGATAGTATTGCTCAATTGCAATCGCAAGAGCGTTCTTATGACTACGTAAAATTTTCGTTAGCAGATGAAACTGAGAAAACCAGTATTTCTGATAAAGAACTAAAAGCTTACTATGACGCTCATCAAAGTGACTTTAAAACGCCAGAGGAAGTGAAGGTTAACTACGTTGTTATTAAGTCATCTGATTTTGATAGCAAAGTGAAAGTGACTGACGCTGAACTTCAAGATGCTTATAAAGCATTTGTAGCTGGATCTGCTAAAGAAGAGCGTGAAGCGTCTCATATACTTATAGACACTTCAAATCGCACAGAAAAACAAGCTGAAGCTCGTTTGGCTGAAATAAAAGCTAAGTTAGCGGCAGGTGCTAAGTTTGCTGACCTTGCTAAAGAATATTCTGATGACATTGGTTCTAAAAACAAAGGTGGTGATCTAGGCTATATTGCTAAAGGATCCATGGTGAAACCTTTTGAGGATACTTTATTTAGTATGAAGAAAGGTCAGGTTGAATCGGTTCAAACAAAATTTGGTTTGCACCTAATTAAACTTGACGCCATATCTGAAGCTAAAGTGCCTAGTTTTGCGGATAAAAAAGCAGAGTTGAAGAAAACACTACTTGCTGGCAAAGCGCAAGACGCGTTGCTAACGGCGCATGAAAACATTACTGATTTAGCGTATGCGAGTGATAAATTAGATCCGCTTGCTAAAGAATATGGCCTTAAGGTTCAGCAAAGTGCTTATTTTAGTCGTCAAGGTGGTTCCAGCGCTATAACGAGTAATGCTTCTGTTATTGCGGCGGCTTTTAGTGATACCGTTCTTAAAGATGATCAAAATAGTGATCTGATAGACATTAATGATGGCGAAGTCGTTGTGTTGCATCTTGTTGATCATAAAAATGAAGCTGTTAAGCCTTTTGCCGATGCGAAAGCAGAAGTAGCGTCTGATGTTGTCCAAGAAAAAGCGGCAGATGCGGTTAAAGCAAAAGCAGATGCGGCTAAGACAGCAACGGATACAAAATGGCAGAAAGTGACACTGGCAAAACGAGGTCAAGATGAAATTACCTCTTTAGCTTTTACTATGCCACATCCGAAAGACAAACCAGTGATGGAAGTTAAATCGCTTACTAACGGCGATTCAGTTTTGATTCGTTTGAATAAGGTAGAAGCGGGTTCTGATAAAGCGACCGATGATCAGAAAAAAGCGTACGAAAGCTATCTGAATCAAACGCAAGCTAACATGAGTACTCAAGCTCAAGAGAAGTTGTTAGAAGACAATGCAGATATTGAGCGTACAGCGCTTTAATCTCTCCGTTTTTTAAATCTAAAAAGGCCGCTCATTTGTGAAGCGGCCTTTTTTTGTTTTGTCTTACTATCAGAGGTGAAGGTGAAGGCGTTAGATCTCTGTTAACGTTTGTTTGATCGCGTTCAGTTAGATTTAAAACAATTAAGCCACCCGATTTAAAGGAAAAAGGGGGCGGCTTAATGTGATAATGGTGAGAGTCTGAAGGCTATGGGTTAGTTTTTAAGGGCGGCTAACCAAGTCACAGGGGGAATGAAAAAAGCGTTACCAGTGTGTGCGGTAGTGAACTTCATCAAATGGTCGGTGTGGCCATCCTCATCACCTTTCACCATACTTTCTAGCATTCGATTAAAGGTATTGGCCGTTTTGCTGTAGCTGGCAAACATCAGACCTTTTTCTGTGAGTGAGGCAAAAGGCATGCTGTGACGTAATATCTCCAGCGATTGTCCGTTGCTATCTTTTAAAGAGGTTCGTTTAGTGTGGGCATGGGGTGACTTTTGAGCAGAATCATATTCTTCATTGGAGTATTTAGTACGTCCATAAACATTTTCTTGGCTCTTTAGGTCTTGGTGTTCCCATTTTTCTAAATCGTGGACAAAACGCATTAGGTTTAGGTAAGAGCCATATTCAAAGTCAGGGTCTTCTTTGCCTACCAAAGCGACCTGCTGGCGGTCTTTGCCTGTCGGGTTCTCTGTACCATCGACAAAGCCAGTGAGATCGCGATTATCCAAGTATTTAAAGCAGCTCACTTCTTCTACTATCTCAAGGCTATGATCAAAAGCTTGGAACAAAGCATTAGCCAATTGATAAGTTGCGTCTCGACGCATTGAGCGGATGTGAAAAATCAGTTCGCCTGAGGTTTCTTTTACCTCAACATCTTGGTTTTTAAAATGTGGGAAAGGAGCTAGGTCATGGGGTTTTTTGGCGTCATCAAAAAGAGGCCAGACCGTATGGTTTAACCCAATTGAGGCATACAGCTCGGCCTCAGGAAACTGCTTTGCTATGGCATCAATAATATCGGTCGAGGCCGCGAGAGCTTGTTTCGCTTGCGTCACACGGTCGCGCACTAGATTAAATGTGATAAAAAGCGCATCACTGGATGCTTCTGGGGTGATACCAGTTTGATATGCGTGTGTCATTGTTGCCGTTTTCTCCATAAAATGGGTCTGTTCAGGCCAGTTTAAAAATTCGGATACAGTGTTTTTAACTGACTAGCTTGTGATTTTTTTGGCTGCCCGCTTTGGTATTCCTCAAGTGCTTCCGCCAGCGGAGTGCCTTGCCATTGGTTACTTGATTGATTGGAATACAGCATAAGCTCCGCTTCCATTAATAATTGAGTCAGCTTAACAGAAGAGGCTAAGCGTTTAATGTCATCAACGCTTTTAATTTGCTCATCTCCCCAGCGGTGTCTTGACCATTCTAGTAAGTGAGATCTTAGTTCTGGAAGGTTGTCCTGTTTACAGCATTGCACCAGACTCTTGAAAGCGCTTGTTTCATCATTTGAGCTCAATGGGGCGAATTCTTGTAGCGTAGGTACAATATTCTCTTCGTTTATAGGGGTTCTTTTTCTCTTAAAGAAAATGATTAGCCATGCTGTCAGTAGGGCGGCTAATAAGACAATTAACGCAATAATGAGGTAGAGGCGCCAAGAAGAGCTAGTATTAGTTTTCTGTTTTTTGTCTGGTGTAGCTAGCGTTGTTGCTGTCTTCTTTTCTTTTTTTGCTAATGAAATAGGAGCGCCCGTATCATTTTTTGGCGTAGCCGTGTCTATCTTCGATGTTGCTGAATGACTGATTGGTTTACCAGAATCATGATTGGATGTTTGCTTTTCATCATTTTGTTTAGCCTGAGCGGGAGTTGGTAGGGCGGCGATATTGATTGTCTTCGTCTTCGCATTGGCAATTTCTGTACTTTCTGATGTGGTATTCCAATAGATTACATTCACATCAGGCAGCGTTAGT
This sequence comes from Marinomonas flavescens, assembly GCF_004352835.1. Classification (GTDB taxonomy): domain Bacteria; phylum Pseudomonadota; class Gammaproteobacteria; order Pseudomonadales; family Marinomonadaceae; genus Marinomonas; species Marinomonas flavescens. Next base: position 402,935 of record NZ_SJSB01000001.1, read on the forward strand.
GGGCCCGGTTTAGTGGGGACGACTTCAATTTTTAGTAACTGATGTCCAGTGATGCCTGCGTCTGTTTTTCCACTGCTAAATTTAATGGGCTCTGGGTACAGTTTGTAATCTGGTGTGCTTTCAAATGTTATTTGTGGAATTTGTTCTGGTAAGGAATCTTTGGCGCTGATATTGATGGTCCAAATTAGTGTGTCACCGACTTTTGCTGTGTTGCTGGTTTTTGTTAGGTCGGTTGAAACGCTAACCGCTTTGCTAGGAAGCCAATTGTCACTGGTGTAGCTCGCAGGGATAGGTTGCACTTGCAGATTGATTGGCTCGCTTTGAATCTTAATGATTCGTTTACCAGAGGCGGTGTTAACCATGGCACGAACCGTTTGTGGGGCGATATTAATCAGCCCGCTTTTCTGTGGGAAAACAAGGTACTTTCGAGTTAATACCTGGTATTGAGTGCCCTTAATCGTTTGATAGCCCATTTGATCGTCACTGAGTCGCTCGATGACTAAATCTGGGTTAGAGGGAGTCGAAAGGTTGGCATTTTGTAAGGATACAGAGGTAAGCAGTTGCTCGGTAAGAATGACTTGTTGCTGCAGGTAAGGTGCATTTTCTGTGACTTGCGTTTTCACTATTACTGGTGGGTTACCATTACCGTCAAGAATTTGTGGGGCATTTTTGACGGTTAGTGTTAGAGGTTGAGACTCATGGCCGCCAATAGTGATGGATGGAATTTCGATTGTTCCTACCGATTTTGGCATTAATGAGATGACCCAATAACTTAATGCGGTATTAGAGCCTAGGTTGAAGCTAAATTGACTGTTTTGGCTCTGTCCTAAAATATCAAAGTTTTTCTTTAGGGCGCTCAAGTCTGGGCCTTTACCTGTTTTGGTAAAGTCTGCTCTTAGGGTGAGTTGTACCACGTCATTTTCAGCAACTGTACTTTTATCTAAAGAGGCGACAACGCTATCGGCATAAACAGAGAAGGAGGACGATATTAAAAGTAAGGCAATCAGTAAGGTGACGGCATTACGTAGCGTCTTAGCTAAGGTGAATAATGAATGGAACAGACGCTTGGTTACCATGGGTTTTGTTCATCCTCTTGACTGAATTGATTTTCGTGGCGCTTTTCTTGATGAAGGTACCAGAGCTTACGTTGTAATAAGGTGCCAGGGTTATCTTGTATTTGCCTTAACCATTGATTAAGTGCTTGTTTCTGTTCGTTATTAAGCTTTTCTTTGGCTTCTTTTTGCTGCTCTTCTTTGTTGCTATTACTTTTTTCTTTATTATCCTCGGGCGACGGCTTTTTGTCTTGTTTTTCAGGTGTTTTATTGTCTTTTTTAGGGTTGTTATGGGAAGACTGTTGGTTTTTTGAATCAGATGAGTCTTTGTTAGACTGTTGGTTTTTAGAATCAGATGAATCTTTGTTCTGTTGTTTCTTATTCTGATCTTTTTGGTTTTTCTGCTGTTTGTTTTTTTTCTGTTGCTGTTTTTCCAAATAGGCTAGATTTTCTTTGGCTTGTTTGAATGTAGGATCTAGTTCTAAGGCTTTTTTATAGGCGTTGATAGCGTCTTCTGTTTTACCAGATAAAGCTAATGCGTTACCTAGGTTGTAATTATCCGCCACACTACTTTTGAGTGTTGATAGGGTTTTAGCCGCTTGGTCGTAATGGCCTAAAGCGTAATCTGATGCTGCCTTCCAGTCTGGACGTTTAAAGTGTTTTTCTGCTGTTTTCCAATCGCCTTTATCAACGGCTTGTTGGCCCTGTTGATCCGCAGTCATAAACCAGTCAAGCGGTGAAGCCGAGGCTTTATTAGATGGTAGAGAGAAAAAGCCAATAAGTAATATAAATAACATGCCTCGACGAAACTGGAATGCTAGCCATAGTAAAAAAGGAAGTGCTAGCCATTGACCTTGATCTATCCAGTGGATGCTTTTGTTGTCTGCTTGCTCAGATTTGTTCTGAAGGACTGCTTGGCCTGTTATTTTATTCAAATCCGTTTGATCTAATCTACCGTGATAGAAGTTGCCACCTAGTTTTTCGGTGAGTGCTTTTAAATCGTCAATTGGGGTGGATGGAATAACGGCCTTACCGTTAGATTTTAGAGGTCTGCCATCAGGGAGTTGTATTTCTCCCCCTTTTTTAGTGCCAACGGCGATGAGGTCTAAGCGCACGTTATGGTCTTTTAGTAAATCTGGGATTTTGCTTTGGTCCTTTGCGTCTAGGTCATCGGTTAAAACAATCAGATGTACTGGTGTTTTTTTACTCGGAAGTAGAGACAGTGCCTTCTGAATTCCGCTGGTTAAGTTGCTACCATAAACGGGCATGATGAGAGGGTTTAGCGCGAGTAAAAAGTGCGTGATTGTTTTTTTATCTTGGCTAAAAGGGCTGATGGTATAAGCATCGCCAGCGAAGGCAACAAGAGCGATATCGCCGTCTTTACTTTGTGACAGGATATCTCTGATTGTCTGCTGTAGTCGAGTTTCTCGGTCAGGCTTAATGTCTGTTGCGTACATTGACATAGACTGATCGACGACTAATACGGTTTTACTGGTCGACTCAAACATCGTAGAGGCGGCTTTAGTCCAACTGATGCCAGCAAGCCCAAACCAGCAAAGGCTAAAGCAAAGTAAGCCAATCCATTTGTTGGCAGTTCGTTGTGTTCCTTTATGCTCTAGAAATACTAATAGGTTTTTATCAATGGCTCTATTTAGTGTCGTTGACGAAGCGTGTTGATAGCGGATGAAAGCAAATACTAACCAGGTCGCAGGAATGAATAGTAGCCAATAGGGACGATCAAAATGGATCATATCGAGGAAGGTCATGCTTTTTTCCTCATTCTAAGAGTTAATTTTCCACTGGATAATAAAGCGAGTCCTAAAAATATCATCGAGACAAGGCCTAGCCAGTGAAAGTAGCTAGTGATGGGACGTTGCCAAATATTTTGGGCTGGCGTTGGTTCTAATTTATCTAATGTTGCATAAATACGACGTAAATCAGCCGTGCTTTTCGCCCTGAAATATTCGCCACCGGTTTTATGGGCGATGCTTTTTAGCATTTTCTCATCAAGGTCGCTAGAAGGGTTGATCGTTTGTGGGCCAAAGAATCCTTGGACTTGCATGCTGTCCGCACCAATGCCAATCGTATGAATGCGTAAGTGCTGGGTGGCTGCAAAGCTAGCGGCTTGATCAGGATTCACTCTGCCTGCTGTGTTGGCGCCATCTGTCATTAGGATGAGTACTTTTTTGTCTGAAGGTTTATTTTCGAGGCGCTTGATCCCCAGTCCGATGGCATCGCCAATCGCGGTTTGCTCACCTGCAAAACCTATTTGTTCTTCTTGTACGAGTTGATTTATGGTTTTTGTATCGAAGCTCAGCGGAGCTTGTAAATACGCTTTTGAGCCAAATACAATCAATCCAATTCTATCGCCGCGTCGTTTTTTGATAAAATCGGATAAAACCGCTTTTTCGGCATCTAGGCGATCAACAGGATGCCCATCAAGTGTCATGTCTTTGATTTGCATGCTGCCAGATAAATCCAAGGCGATCAGAAGATCTCGACCTGAAGGCGTGACCTGTGTAGGTTCACCAAGCCATGTAGGGCGAGCGATTGCACAAACCAAGAAAACCCAAGCGAGTGATAGAAAAATAAGTGGTAGGCTAATCGACTTTTTAGAAGGCAGATTTTCTTGCCGTTTTTCTAAGTAGCCAGCATTTGGAAACCATAAGGCACTGCCTTTAGGCGCAACTTTAGGTAAAAAATGAATCAGTATTGGAAGCGGTAATAGGCAAAGAAACCAAGGCCAAGTGAATTCAAACATGGTGTTTCCTTATCCAATATCGAGTGATGCTGAGAATGTTTTCTCTCTGTTTTGCTGTCAGTTCAACGTTTCCACGATAAGGGCCATTTATAAAGTCATCACTAAGAAGATGAAACTGTTGTTTCGCGGGAAGTTTCTCATCAAGCTTTTCGATCAAAGACTCTACTGGCAGAGCCGCGAGTGACATTCTGTTTTCACTGACCAGACAGCGCCGAATTAGCTCATGACATAGCGTAATAAGCTCTTTATCTAATAAATTGTCATCTGCGTGTTTGAGCGATGCAAGGGCTTCTCTACGATAGGTACGTTTATGACGTCTTTTAATAAGCAGTAACACAATCCCTATAACTATCAGGATGACGATAGCCAGAGCGAGCCAAGTCCACCATGCTGGTGGCCACATTGGAACCGCTTGTGGAAGCATATAGGCCTTGTGTGGCAGCTCTAGTGGTGGTGTTTGAGGAATCATTAGCGCAATGCTCCCTGGTCTAATAAGCGTCGAGCAATTCCTTCTGGGGGCTCACTGATATCAAATAGCTGGTGGCGAATCCCAATACGAGCTAAGCGCTGACGCATGGCGTTGTTCTGTTCGAAGAAATCCTTTTTGGCCTGCTCAGAGCTTTTCTTTGTTATTTTGACGGATTTCATTCCGTCAGCATCGGCAAATTGGTATTGGCCAGGAGGCAGCTCAAAGGTATGGTGGTCAAATATTTGTATCCAGTGGATTTGGTTGTGTTTAGCCAGCTGTTGTAGCGATATTTGTTCTTCAGCGCTCCACTGTTGTTTGTCTGTTAAAATAATAATGTCTTTATTGCGTGCTTTAGTGGCGATTTTTGAACCGTGCCAGCCAAGGTTTTTTGGCGCTAAATATTCTCTGTTTTGGACTTTTGACGCATTTTTTAATTGATTTAACATGTTCCAAACAGAGCTTTTATTAAGGTGCTCTACGGTTTGATTACCAAAGCGTAAATTATAGAGTAGCTTGTCACCTTGTTGTTCTGAACGCCATGCAATCAAGCCAGCAAGTTGAATGAAACGGGTCGATATAAAGGCAAAGCGGGTGCTGAAATAGGCGGCGGGAGACAGATCTAAAAAGAGCAATCGTTGATGGTCGTTTTCTTGAGCATAAAGGCGAGTGTGAGTATGGCCTGTGCGAGCGGTTACTCGCCAGTCTATGTGTCTTAAATCATCACTCATTTGATAAGGGCGTAACTCGAGCATTTCCATGCCGTGGCCTTTCTTTTTAGAGCGTTTTTCTCCCGATTTTACGGTAAAACGGGCAGCTTTAGATGCCCGACCGAGATGCTTTGCAAAATGTGCGAGCAAAGCAAAGTCAGGATCATCAAGCTCGGGTGATGCTGGGGAGAGTAATGAAATCATAATATCTATAATGCTGGTACGTGACTGATGAGCCTATTTAATAATTCATCTTCTGATAGGCCAGCGGCTTGAGCTTCAAAAGACGTAATAATGCGATGACGCAAGACGGGAAGTGCTATTTGTCGAACATCATCTGGTGTCACAAAATCTCGACCTTGAATAAGTGCGTTTGCTCTAGCGCAACGATCCAGTGCCAGTGTGCCGCGTGGGCTAGCACCAAAATCAATTAGGCTAGAGCCGTTAGCTGTTTCGCCAAGGTAATGTTCAGGGTGACGTGTCGCCATGACCAATTGGACTATATAGTGCTCAACAGATTCAGACATATAAAGCGATAATGCTTTTTGTTGCAAAGCCAGAATGTCCGCTGGACTACACACAGTTTGAGTCTTACTCGCAAATGTTTTGTGAAGATCTTGTTGTCTGACCAGTCGCAATACTTCCAGTTCGCTTTCTGCACTTGGGTAGCCAAGATTTATTTTCATCATGAAGCGATCAAGTTGCGCTTCAGGAAGTGGGTAGGTGCCTTCTTGTTCAATAGGGTTTTGTGTTGCGATGACAAAAAATAAAGCAGGTAGCGTATAACTGTGGTTACCAACAGTCACTTGCCTTTCTCCCATGGCTTCTAAAAGCGCAGATTGAACCTTAGCAGGTGCACGGTTGATTTCATCGGCAAGCACTATATCGTTCATGATAGGGCCAGGAACAAAAGTAAACTGTCCTGTTTCTTGCTGATAAATATCCGAACCAGTGACGTCCCCCGGCAATAAATCTGGAGTGAACTGAATTCGTTGAAAGCGGCTGTCTATCGCACTTGCAAGCGCTTTTGCCGCTGTCGTTTTCGCTATGCCTGGGGGGCCTTCAAGTAAAACATGGCCGTTGGCAATAAGCGCTACCAGTAATTCATTTGTTAGATCGGGCTGGCCGATAACGGCATGATTTAGATGGTCTTTTAACTTCTCAATTACTGATTCCATCGAACCTAAGTTCCTTATACTTCTGTCAAAAAAGGTGTCAACACAATATAATAGGCACCATCTTATCGGATTCAAAACTTTACATACAAGTCGTTAGTTGTAATAGATGCGTAAGCATAGGAAAGGAAAGTGGCAAAAATCGTAGTGGAAGTGATATTGAGCGCTTCTCAATACGAAGCGACGTACTCTGGTATGGCGAAAAATGTAGTAGCAAGTAGCCTTGATGGGCGAAAGGTACAACTGCCTTTATCGGCTTTTCAGCGCTTTGTGACTTATCACGGCGTGAATGGTATTTTTGAAGTAGAATTCGATGACAGACATAAATTGGTTGGTGTGACAAAAATACGTTAATCCACTTCGCCTCATACTCAACACGGTTAGGAGCCCTGTCTATGTATAATCTTGCTCGCTCATTACTCTTTAAATTAGATCCTGAAGTTTCTCATGAGCTATCATTAGACCTTTTAGCGGCAAGTAGTCGATTAGGAATAACGAAGTTCTTTGATGGTTTGCCTTCTACAAAACCGATTGATGTGATGGGGTTACGTTTTCCCAATGCAGTAGGCCTAGCGGCCGGCTTGGATAAGAATGCTGATGCTTTTGAAGCGCTAGGGGCGTTAGGTTTTGGCTTTGTTGAAGTGGGAACCGTGACGCCAAAAGGACAAGATGGTAACCCTAAGCCTCGTCTTTTTCGCTTGCCTGAAGACAATGCCATTATTAACCGTATGGGCTTTAATAATAAAGGTGTAGCGCATGTGGTTTCTCGTATAAAATCACATCGTTATCCGGGTATTTTGGGTGTTAACATTGGTAAGAATCTGACTACGTCGGTTGAAGATGCGGCGGCCGATTACCTTACTTGTTTACAAGAAGTGATCCCTTATGCGGATTACATTACAGCCAACATTAGCTCACCTAATACACCGGGCTTGCGCAGTCTGCAATTCGGTGAAAGTCTGGCACAATTAATAGCACCATTGTGTGAAGCGCGTAATCGTTACGAATCAGAGCATGGTAAACGTGTACCACTGGCGGTGAAAATTGCTCCAGATATGACTGATGATGAAATTAAATTAGTGTCTGATACCCTGCTAGCTCAAGGGGTGGATGGTATTATTGCGACGAATACCACATTGGCTCGTGATGCGGTTGCTGGCCATCAATATGCCAATGAAGCAGGTGGTTTGAGCGGTGCTCCCGTTCGCGATGCGGCTACTCATGTGGTACGGGTATTGGCGGAACACCTTAAAGGCGAATTACCTATTATTGGTGTTGGCGGCATATCAAGTGGCGAGGATGCGATTGAAAAACTCCAAGCTGGCGCGCAATTGGTACAATTGTATACAGGCTTTATTTATAAAGGGCCTGAACTGATAAAAGACGCGATAGCGTGTACCGATAGTTTTTACCGTGAGTTAGATTTGGACCGTTAACAAAAACAGTCAATTATTTTTTAAAATAGTGAGGCAGGAGTTAATCCTGCTTCACTTATTTGTAATAGTCGCGAGACGCGATAAAGACCGAAATTAAAAGAAACAAAAACCTAATGTGTCAGGCTAAATGTTTTATGGGTTCCTTCAATAGAAGATAGTCCATGCCACATATTTTTTCGCCAACCAGCTAGCCTATATTGATGTACGTGATGTTGAATAGAATGGCCTTTTTATCAGGCAATCATTCCAGCATAGTAATCACAACGATAGGCGTGGTGGTGAACATCTTGTTTTATGTCGAGCGTTAAAACGAGTTTAGATACGAGAAATTGTCCAAAACACGTTGCTCTAATACATTCACAGAAATTTAAAAAAAGTAATTAAAAATGACGACAGATATACAGACAACAGATTCAGTAGAACAGGTTTATGCTTTAGAGATTACCTGTCCACTCGGATTGGAGAATGTTTTAGAGCAAGAGTTGCATGCTGAAGGGTTGCTGAAGACTCGTTTAGGCGAAGGCCAAGTGAAGCTCTCAACAAATTTAGAAGGCATATACAAAGCATGCCTTTGGTCTCGTGTTGCGACGCGTGTTATGTACCCTGTGGCAAACTTTAATATTGAATCTGCAGACGATCTTTATGATGCTGTTAAATCAATTGATTGGTCTAAACATCTGACGGCCACAAACACGATTGCTATTGACTGTCATGGTACTAACGATCATATCCGAAATACTCAGTTTGGCGCAGTACGTACGAAAGATGCGATAGCCGACTATTTTGTCGCACTTTCTGGTGAGCGTCCAAGTGTTGAGAAAGAGCAGCCGGATGTTCGTATTGCAGTACGTATCAAGCGTGAAGCCGTGACGGTTAGTATAGATCTAGCCGGTGAAAGTATGCATCGACGCGGTTACCGTCAACATGGTGGTATGGCGCCCTTGAAAGAAAATCTAGCCGCTGGTTTGCTAATGCGAGCCGGTTGGGGAAGAGATTGCGGTTTAACACAATTAATTGATCCAATGTGTGGTTCAGGTACTTTTCTTGTTGAAGCGGCGATGATGTCATTAGATATGGCGCCAGGTTTGGGGCGCCAATATTGGGGCTTTAAAGGCTGGAAACAACATGATCACCGTTTGTGGCAACAGTTGATGGATTTTGCGAAAAACCGCAAAAAAGATCCCGCTACGTTAGGTATTCGTTTTCAGGGTACTGATATAGAACAAAAAGCCATAGCAGCATCACGAGAGTGTATTAAGCGTGCAGGCTTAACGAATTTGATTGATGTCACCATGACACCATTTCAAGATCATGAGTTTGAAATTGATAGTGAAAAGCCGGGTCTTGTAATTTGTAACCCACCTTATGGTGAGCGTCTGGGTGATGAAATGACCTTGATTGCGCTTTATCGTGAGCTAGGAGAGTGGGTTGTTAATCACGTTCGTGGTTGGCAGTTTATGATGTTGACGAGTAATGAGCAGTTAGCAAGACAGATTCCAGTTCGTCCAGAGAAAAGTACACGAGTCATTAATGGTGGATTAGAGTGTCGTGCTTATCGCTTTCCAATATTAACAGGCAGTGTAAAAGAAGATGTCGTGGCGCAATCGGTTATGTCGCCAGGCGCGAAGATGTTTGCAAACCGTCTTCACAAGAACATGAAGAAATTCAAAAAGTGGGCTGATAAAAAAGGCATTGAATGTTATCGAGTTTACGATGCTGATATGCCTGAGTACGCAGTAGCTATTGATATCTACCAAGACTGGGCGCATGTGCAAGAGTATCAGGCCCCAAAAAGTATTGATCCTGAAAAAGCTAAACAACGTTTATTTGATGCTGTATCTGCTATTCCAAGTGCCCTTAATATTGCTGAATCTAAAGTGGTAGTGAAACGTCGTCAGAAGCAAGTCGGCAAAACACAATATGAAAAACTTGATCAGTCGCAGCACGAAATGGTTGTGGGAGAGTACGGGTGTGATTTTATTGTTAATCTTAAAGATTACTTAGACACAGGCTTGTTCTTAGATCACCGTCCAGTTCGTAAATTGATTCAGGATCGAGCTAACGGAAAACGTTTTCTAAATCTATTTTGTTACACGGCAACGGCTTCAGTCCATGCGGGCCAAGGCGGAGCAAGAAGTACTTACAGTGTTGATATGTCAAACACGTATACTGAATGGGCGCGTCGTAACATTGAGCTGAATGAGTTCTCGCCTCGTGACCATAAAGTAGAGCGTGCTGATTGTTTTGAATGGTTACGGACTAATAAAGATAAGTTTGACTTTATTTTTATGGACCCACCAACGTTCTCTAATTCAAAGAAAATGTCTGAAGTATTGGATATTCAGAGAGATCATGGTGAACTAGTGCGTTTGGCTATGGCAAGATTATCGAAAAAGGGCGAGTTGATTTTTTCTAATAATTACCGTCGCTTTGTTCTTGATGATTCGTTAGTTGCTGAGTTCGATGTGGATAATGTGACTAAGCAAACGATGGATCCTGATTTCGAACGTAATACCAAAATCCATCAGTGCTGGATTATTCGACATAAGAAAGTAGCTGAGTAGAAACAGAATTAGGCTGTTTTATTTTGCTTGAATCACGTTAACTAATATGTGTGCTACGTATTAAATTGTATAGGTTTATAAGTTTTTAAAATGAGAAAAACATTTCGCCTTGTTATTAGTTGCCCAGACCGTACCGGTATAGTTGCCGCGGTGGCTCAATTTATTAATGATCGTAAAGGGTCTATTGCTGAGGCCAGCCATTATACTGATTTGGAATCTAAGTGGTTCTTTATGCGTCATGACATTGACGCTGACTCTTTATCCATGGATGTCGATACTTTTCGCCAAGAGTTTGCGTCTGTCGCAGAAGAATTTGATATGCGCTGGTATGTGAAAGACAGTGAGGTTAAGCCAAAGATTATGTTGTTGGCGACTAAGGAATCACATTGTCTAAACGATATTATGCATCGTTGGCATACGGGGGAGTTGAACTGCGATATTGTCGGTGTCATAGCGAATCATGAAGCACTTCGTTCTATGGTGGAATGGTACAATATTCCGTATCACTGCATTACGGTACCGAAAGAGAATAAAATGCCGGCCTTTCAAGAAATTGAAGCCTGCATTGATAACGCTCAGGCTGATACGATTGTTTTGGCGCGCTATATGCAAATTTTCCCTGAATATTTGTGTGAAAAGTATCGTCATCAAGTGATTAATATACATCATAGTTTTTTGCCTTCTTTCATTGGTGCTAAGCCTTATCATCAAGCAGCGGTACGCGGTGTTAAGTTGATCGGGGCGACGTGTCACTATGTGACAGCAGATTTGGATGCAGGTCCTATTATTGAGCAGGATGTAATTCGTGTTCGTCATAGTCACACGGCGGCAGATATGGTTCGTCTAGGCAAAGATATTGAGAAGCTTGTTTTATCCAAAGGCTTGCGTTATCACTTAGAAGATCGAGTCTTGGTTCATGGAAACAAAACCATAGTATTCGCTGATTAGCTTACTTTGTGACGGAGCGACAGGCGTTTTATAAAAAGAAGGCGATAGGGCCTTCTTTTTTGTTTCTAAGCGCATTTTTCTAAGTGCAGTTGAGTCTATTTATTGAAAAGAAAAGCGATAAATAATTGTTTCTTGAAAAGAAAAGTAGTCAAACGGTAGATTTTAGTATGCTCACTTCTTGTTCTATTGATTATTGGCTATAGTTAAACAGAATCATCTTAAATAGAGACGGCTCTGAGAGGAACATTATGAAACTAAAATTAACACCAACTCAAAACTTATGTGTCGGTTTTTTAGAATCAGGCTTTGAGGTTGTTCGGTTAGATGAACAATTTTATTTTGTAAAAGGTGATAAGCGTCAAAAAGTATTGCCTAAAACATTAGATGCCTTGGTGAGTCGTGGTGCTTTAAAGTACACAGAGCAGGGTGACTACCTTCTTAGTGAAGAGTTTATGAACCATCGTAAAGAAATGCGATCGCTTGTTAAGCACCGCGTCACTCATCACTAAAGTACATTATTATAAAGTACATCGTTAAGGTTAATGGCCCGCAGCAAACACTTGCTGCGGGCTAAGTTCGTTTATTGGACCGAGGTAGGTGTTTGCGTAAATAAATGGCTTACAGCCTGTGCTAAACGTGGGCTTATGCGATCACTTTTGAATAAATCCCATAATGGTTGTCTTGTCTCTGGCTGGTGGCTAAGTTCAATGGAAACATGCTTAAATGCCACGTATGCGTCGTCTCTATGTGCCAGCTTTTCCATGATGATTCTTAGCAGTTGAGGGCTCTTAGCTAGCCAATGAGGGCATTTTGCAGCAAGAGCGACAATAGGGTGAGTCTGCTCGTCTGAGCATTCGTTTAGATTGCCTAGTATTCCAAATAATGGCAGTAACAGATTGTCATCCAATTCAGTACGGGATAAGGCTCTAATATAGCTGGCTTGCATTAAGCTATCTTGTTCTTGAAGTAGCTTATCTATAATGGTTAAAGACAAATCAGCGGGTAATATTTCATGTTCTAAGGCGTGACAAAGAGCGCTAACAAAGGGCGTTGGTGCTTGCTTAATTGCGCGAGAAGCCAATGCTAAGTAGCGTGTGTCGTGAATTTTAACTGCTAATTCCGCAATGCCTTGTAGACCAAGTTTTTGCCATTCTTCGCCATCGATTATCTCATTTGATAAGTACTGCACAACATCCTGGAAATATTGAGATTGAGCCCCGTTCAGATTGGTCGCTAATATTGCATGGAAGCTTGCCATACGCTCTTGATCTGGCTTGTAGACATATGGGTTATCTTCGAGGGCTTCAGATAAGCCAGTGGCTTCTCCTTTATTCATAATCTTATCGACAATAGACTTTATAAAATGATCCCGTGTTCCTAAATTTAAACAGCCGGTCTCATCGAGAGGCAGTTTAATAAACCAAATAACACCGGTATCACTGGCTTCTTTCTTGTCGGTATTTTTGTTTTTTAAAAAACAGGCCAGCCATGCGCATTGACGAAAAGGGAAAGGGTAAGCTTGTTGTTTTTTATCAAACTGAATGACTTGCTGTGGAGTGATTTTTCTAATATGCCGGCCAAGATCATAAAAGGTGGCATCACAGCCAACTAACTCAAAAAGATCACAAAGCGATTCAATGTTTTTCATGGTAAATTACAGACTCATTTGATTAATAGCATCATAGTTAAGGTGGTGATAATGAAAGAAATATTACATCATATTACCGTTTTTTATTGGAGAAATCAGGTTGAATAATGAGTTCGAAAATCATTATGTTTTAGCGGACATGTTGTTAGAGTTGGAAATTGCTTTAAGAGAATGTGGTGTTTGGGAATGCGATCAACCCAGTTTAGAGGCATTGGCAAGTGTTGAGCCATTTTGTATTGATACCATGGATTTTTCACAATGGTTAAGGTTTGTCATGATTGAGCGCTTTAAAAGTATTTTAGAGGCGGGCGCCACTCTACCAACGCGTTGTCAAATTTCCCCGATGGCGACTGAAGCCTTTAAGCTTTATTCCCACGGCCATGTATCCAAAATAGTAAAGGTGATTGATAATATTGACGATCATTTGAATCGACAAAATCAGGACTAATGAGTATGAACTCTCCTTATATAAATGATCTTTTATGGCTTATGGAAGGTCACTTTATTGAGAGTGATATTGACCTTTCCTTATACTGGAAAGAGGGATGGGAAGAAGATTTTCAGATTCTTTCGACTGCTCCAGAGTCTCTAGAGCAGGTTGTTCGCTCCTGTAAGTCACATTTTCTAGGGTGCTATTTTGAAGTGTTATTTTCGTTTGCGATTCGGCATTTTTCTACCTTAACCGTACTTCTTGAACATGTACAAATTTCAGAGCAAGGAAAAACGCTAGGTGAAGTTGATATGCTGGTGGAAACCCCAGAAGGGGAGCTGCTGCAATTTGAAATAGCCATTAAATTTTATTTGGAGCGGCCAGACCTTTACCCTGATCATTGGATTGGGCCTAATAAAAACGACAGTTTGAGGCAAAAAGTATCTCGCGCTAGGAGTCATCAATTAACAATTTTTGATACTGATTGTGCCAAAACGCAGTGTCAAAATGTTATAAAAGACCGTCCGATAAAAACCTGCTTGTTAATTTATGGGCGATTGTACTTGTCTTTAAATAATAGTAGCAATGTAGCTGAGCGGATTGAAAATACACAGTTTGGAGGATGGGTTTATGCCTCCAAAGCGGAGAAATTATTTTCTGATTTTCCTTGTGTTATGCTAGCAGAAAAGCCACATTGGTTGTCATTACAAAACTTTACTCGTTCTTGCTCGCTATCTACGACAGAATGGATTGAAAACTTAAAAATTGACTCTCGGCCAAAATATTTATGTTTGTGGCAAAAATCTAAAGGTGCCCCATCGAAACCTGCATATAGTATCTTTGTTGTGCCTGATGCTTGGTGATGAGCAGTTTGTACCGGATTTAAAATACGCCTTCCACTGTATGAAGTAGAATGAAAATCGAATGACAATATGTCCTAACTTGTTAAGCCGTAAAGTTAGTAATCCTTCTTGGGTTATTGATATTAAGCACGCAAATATTTCTTGGTGTAACCAAGATGCGAAGTGGCTATTCAGCCGATTTTTTGGCATCGATGACCTTTCATTGCTTAAAGTGGATGAAAAACTTTTACTTCGTCTTCAGCAGTTTTCACAACATCAATCTATTGGCGCAACACTCAATTTTAGTTGGTCTCATTCAACCACAGCGAAAGATTACTGTGAATGTATTGGTACATTGATTTCTCTAGGCGGTGATCGCAAAGGTGTTTCAGTCAAGGCGAAAATACGAGAGCCGAGCCAAGTGACTGTTAATAAATCTTTGGATCTAGCTTGGTCTTCTTTTGAAACAATTAAGCGCTTTAAAACATTACCAATGGCTATTTTTGATGGTCAGGGTTGTCGCGTTGAAGTAAATGAAAGTTTTAAGAAAATATTTGGTGAAGTGGAAAAAATAGAAGACCTTTTTGTTGTCTCTAGTGCCGTGCATAGCATTATGGCGTCTTTATCCGAGCAGGAATTATTAACCCAAGAAATACGCTTATCTACGTTAAGTGGAATACGCTGGTACCAAATAGAACTGTGTTATCAAATATCGAGCGATAGGGTTTTTCTTTTGACTCATGATGTTCAAGAGAAAAGAGACCATGATGTCGCGCTCTATCGACTAAATAATTATGATTCTCTAACGAATTTGCCTAATCGAAATTTGCTCTATAGTCAGTTAGAAGGCGCTTTAGTGAATGCTCGTAAAAGAAATTTAAAATTCGGTGTTTTATATTTCGATTTAGACTGTTTTAAAGTGGTGAATGATACATTTAGTCATAGAGTTGGTGATGAATTGATCCAGCAAGTGGCTGAAAGAATTAAAAGCATAATACCTCAACGAGCGTGTTTATACCGTTTAGGAGGAGATGAGTTTGTTATTGTTCAAGAGCATGCTGAAATAGATGACTTAATTTCGATTGCTGACATGATAATGAAAAACTCAATTAAGCCTTATCCAGTTTCTCAGATGGAAATGATGATTACGGCCAGTATGGGCATAGCCAGCTATCCAGAACATGGTGAGGATATTGATCATCTACTAAAAAATGCGGATGCTGCTATGTATCGGGCAAAATCCATTGGTCATAACTCTTATTCTATTTATGAGAGTGATATGAACGATAATATTCGAGCGCATTTAACCTTGGGAGGAGGGCTTCGTAAGGCAATAGAAGAAGAGCAATTTGAGCTTTTTTACCAACCTAAGATACGTTTGTCAGATGAAGTAACGGTTGGTGCTGAAGCATTGATTCGTTGGATGCATCCTGAATTAGGCATGATTAGCCCAGATAAATTTATCCCTTTAGCAGAAGAGAGTGGCTTGATTCTTCCATTGGGAGAATGGGTTCTTCGTCGTGCTTGTCTTCAGTTAAAAGAATGGCGAGAGCAAGGTTTTCCTCCTATTAGCTTGTCTGTTAACTTATCTGGTCGACAGTTTATGCAATCTGATCTTGTGGAAATGGTAGGCCAAATTCTAGAAGAAACAGGTGTAGATCCAAAATATTTAGAACTAGAATTAACAGAAAGTATGCTGATGGCGGATGCACAGCAAACGATTGAGAAACTTCATGCTTTTCGAAAACTGGGCCTGACGTTGTCAATTGATGATTTTGGAACAGGTTATTCTTCACTAGCATACTTGAAAAAATTCCCTATACAGACGTTAAAAATAGACCGTTCTTTCGTCAATGATTTGGGGGTAAACAGTGACGATAACGCCATTGTTAAAGCCACTATCGCAATGGCAAATAGCTTAAATTTAAAGGTTATTGCGGAAGGGGTAGAAAATCGAGCGCAAATTGATGTGCTTAATGGATACAAGTGTGAAGAGGTGCAAGGCTATCTTTTTGCCCGGCCGATGAGTAATAGCGACTTTTCCTCTTATATGAATATTAATGTTATGGGGCAAGCATCAATGCTGGCTGTTCATTAAGCGCTAATATTATGTAGGCAATATGTAAAATACCGTCCTATATAGACGCTTTTGTTTTTCTAAGTGTTAGTTGACTTGTTAATAAAGCGATATCCCCATAAAATAATGCAAAATTATATTCATCGGAAATATTTTGCCAACGTTTGAACATCTCTCCTGCCCAATTGACAGATTACCGCTGAGCCTTCAAGAGCGAAGTTTGGTCTGTGCTCACGGACACTCCTTTGATATAGCCAAATCGGGTTATATCAATCTATTACCAGTCCAAAATAAGCGTTCCAAAGACCCTGGCGACAGTAAGGACATGGTTTCTTACCGACAGTTCTTTTTAAACCTTGGTCATTACTTTCCTGTAGTCAAAAACATTATTGATCAGTGGCCTGATGATTTTACTGGAAGCGCCGCTTGTCGTATTTTAGATGCCGGATGTGGCGAAGGATATTATCTTCACCATTTAGCTGACGAGTTTAAAAAGCAGGAGTTAAAGACACATCGTTTAGGTTTAGATATTTCAAAATGGGCAGTCGCCGCGGCCAGTAAGCGAGACAAAGAGACCACTTGGATAGTGGGCAGTAACGCAAGCTTGCCCATGCCAGATGCTTGCTTGGATGTGGTGCTATGCTTGTTTGGTTTTCCGGTGTTTAGTGAATTTCATCGAACGCTTTCTGAGCGAGGCTATCTATTGCTGGTTGAGTCCGGTGAAGATCATCTAATCGAGTTGCGTCAAATCCTTTATCCAAGCATACACCCCTTTAAAGAAACGCACAGTAGCGGTGTTGACGGTTTTAAACTGGTTAAAGAAAGCTCGCTTCATTATCCGTTTACTTTGAATTCGCAAGATGAAATACAACACCTCTTATGTATGACACCGCATATACACAAAGCCTCTTATGAGGGGAAGGAAGCGGTGAAAAAATTAAGCACACTAAATTTAACTGCAAACATTAATTTTCGTTGGTATCAAAAAACGATAGTGGGAGATCATAATGCCGAATAGTTTGAATCATCTTTTTCAGAAAAATAGAGAATGGGCTGAAAAAGTTAACAAAGATGACCCTACTTTTTTTGAGACGTTGTCTCAGCAACAAAAGCCAGAATATTTGTGGATTGGCTGTGCAGACAGCCGTGTGCCCGCCAACCAAATTGTTGATTTACTTCCGGGTGAAGTTTTTGTACATCGAAACATAGCCAATGTCGTTGTTCATACTGATCTTAACTGCTTATCTGTTATTCAATTCGCCGTTGATGTACTGAAAGTTAAACACATCATGGTTGTTGGTCATTACGGTTGTGGTGGCATTCAGGCTGCGATGGACGCCGATGAGCTTGGTTTGGTTGATAATTGGTTGCGCCATATTAAAGATGTGTATCGTCTTCATAAGCAAGAAGTAGACAGTATTGAAGATAATCATCAGCGTTATGATCGGATGTGCGAATTGAATGTAATGGAGCAAGTCTCTCATGTTGCACAAAGTAGTATCGTTCAAAATGCTTGGAAGAGTGGGCAAGAGCTACATGTACATGGTTGGTGTTACAGCATTAAAAATGGTTTTGTGACGGACCTTGAAACAACGCTTTCAAATGTAGAAGCGGCTAAAAATAAGCTTAATGAGTTATAGATAGTACTTACTAATACATAATATTTAGATATAAAAAAACGAGTATTCATCATGCTCGTTTTTTTTATATTAATACTTACAGATTAATCACTTACAGATTAAGTACCTACAGACTAATTGCCAACACTTCTTCTTTTAAAGAAGAAAGCCAATGTATTCTATAGGCTATGATTTTCTGCAATGGCTCTCGCACAACCAGCAATGGTGGATCTTATCCAAATATGGCCGGGATCATGTTGTAATAAAGGGCTCCAAAGCATCTTTAGTTCCACCGGTGGAATATCAAAAGGCGGTGGTAGCACAATCACGTTTTTATTACCTTCCATTAGTTTGGTTGCTAACGATGGTAGTGTTGCAATAAGGCCGAGTTGCTCAGTTGCCCTCATTGCGACATTGTAGTTTCGAGTAAATAATCGGATGTTGCGTTTATAGCCTAAATCCGCGAGTGAACTGTCTACCCAACCCAGTTTTTGAACTTCTTCAGGTTGAATGCCAACACCAACACCAAAGCCGGTCTTACTCACCCACACATGGGGAGACGCAAGATAGGTTTCTAAGGTGAAGTTTTTCGCAATGTCTGAATTGGCAGGCACTAAGCAAGAGAAGCGGTCTACCCAGACAGATTTCTGATGAAACGACTGTGGCAGCGTTTCAAAGCGGTTGATCACCAAGTCGACTTTGCCTTTTTCTACATCGTGAAAACTCACGTCGCTTGGGTTCATGACGTCAAGAATGACGTTTGGTGCTTCGCTTTGTAGTTTCTTCATTAAAGGCGGAATCAGTGTTGCTTCAGCGTAATCGCTGGCCATGATTCGAAACACGCGAGAGCTGGATTCTGCCTCAAAGCTTTGACCCAGATGAAGTACTTCATCGACAGATTGTAGAATGCGCTGTACGCGAGGCTGTAATTGTATAGACAGAGCAGTAGGCATCATGCCATCGCTAGTACGAACCAATAAAGGGTCGTGAAACAGATCTCTTAATCGTCGTAGACCATTGCTCATAGCTGGTTGGGTAATACCAAGCTGATTAGCCGCGTGAGTGACATTTTGCTCTCGTAAAAGAGAGTCTAAATAACGAAGTAAGTTAAGATCTATTTTATCTAACTGCATAAGGGGCTCATGTCGATTAGCATTGGGCTGCATCATACTGCATTTTATCAATGAATAGAACGATGAGCCTCAATATTGCCGTTAGTTTGAGTTGGTTTTATTAAGCTGTTCTATTACTTCATAGCAGGCGCCCATAGTGTGGTAATCCGTTTTTCCGGCTGGGCTTTTGCAATCGTCGTAGGCGCGGTTGTCTTGATGTAAAATTCGGAACCAAGCGCCAAACTCATGATCAATCATGTGTTGCCAGCTGTATTGCCACAGTGACTCATAGCGCTGCCAGTAACGTTCTTCTTTTGTTTCTAAAGCCAGCATGGCCGCCGCCGCAAAGGATTCCGCTTGTACCCAAAAGTACTTGTCACCATCGCAGACATTGCCTTCGGTATCATAGCCGTAGCAAAGCCCGCCGTTGTTATCATCCCAAGACTGAGACCAAGCAAACTCAAAAAGTGATACGGCCTTTGGCACTAGCCAATCTTGTGGTTTGCGTTGTTGGATTAGCAGCAATAACTTAGACCATTCGGTTTGATGTCCTGGCTGGAAACCCCAAGGGCGGAACAGGTTTCTAGGGTCTTGTTTATTGTATTCCCAATCAATTTCCCATTCTGTGGTGTAATGTTCCCAAATTTGTCCCTTACTCAGAGCGGCTTGTCGCTGACAAATATTTTCTGCAATGCGTAATGCACGATCTAGGTATTGTTGTTCTTGAGTGGCATCAAACGCCGCGATCAGTGCTTCACAGCTGTGCATGTTGGCGTTTTGTCCACGGTATGGTGACACGGTTTGCCAATCGGCTGAAATCTCATCTTTATACAGCTCGAACTTGGCGTCCCAGAAATGACTTTCCATTAACGCGAAGGTTTCGGCAATCCAAGGTTTTGCTTCTTCAACACCGGCCTTGTAGGCGGTGGAATAGGCTAATAAGACAAACGCTAAACCATAGCAGTGGTTGGTTTCATCTAGGTTTTCGTCTTTGCTGAGCAACCAAACGTAACCGCCATTATCACGCTTATGACGCTCGCGTAAGTAAGCCAAACCATGTCGAGTGGCTTCTAAATACTCGCTTTTGCCTTCATTTAGGTAGGCCTTTGCGTAATTAAACACAAAGCGAGTACTGCTGACGAGATGGCGAGTATCATGATCGTAAATGTCGCCATTATCTTTGAAAAAATGATAAAAACCACCGTTCTGATCAATGCAATTCGGATGGTAAAAATCCATGGTCGATTTGATGTGCTGATCTAAAAAAGCAGTTGAGCGAAAGTCTGGAAGGTAGCTCATGGCGTTTTCCTTGCTAGGGCATTATAGGAATGCATTTGAATTTTTATTTTTAAAATCTCGTTATGTATAAGATTGAATACAATGGCATACTAACGCCTTTTGTTATTAAATCAATTAGATTTATTAATAATAAATCGTTAGTTTTACGCCCTTAATAACAGAGCAGTTGTGTATGAGATCATCCGGTAGTACTTCAGAACAGAGTCGTATTTATAATGAGCGCATTATTCTTCAATTGATTCGCCAAACTCCAGGCCTGTCTCGCGTTCATATTGCCAAACAAACCGGATTGAGTTCGCAAACTATTTCTGTCATCACATCTTCTTTATTAGAGCGCGAGCTGTTAAAGATTGACGGCAAGGTTAGAGGACGTCGAGGTCAACCATCGGTACAGTTAAGCATTAATAAACAAGGTGCATACGGGGTGGGAATCAACGTAGATAGAGACCATATTAGTGCCGCACTGCTTGATTTTAGCGGTCAGTGTGTATTATCTCTTGAAAGGACGGTTTCTTTTCCAACGGAAAAAATTGCGAAAGACATTGCTCAAGAACTTATTTCTGAGGTTAAAACAAGGCTGCAAAACGATTGGGCTAAAGTTCAAGGTATTGGTTTGGCTAAACCAGATTATATGGATGCTTGGTTAGACTCTTTAGTCACAAATACTGAGCAGAGAGAAGATCTTGTTGGCTTACAAGCAGAATTAATTTACTGGCAGTCACCGGCTTTTGAAACCTGGCTTAGTGAGCAAACATGTTTACCCTGTTACAAGGAAAATGATGCTGTAGCGGCGGCCACCAGCGAGCTTCTATTTTCAACTGGAGTGCCAAGAAAACATTTTTTCTACTTGTTCGTCAGTATTGCCTGTGGTGGCAGTATTGTCACTGATGGAGAGTGTTACTCTGGAGCGCATGGAAAAGCCGGTAGCTTTGGTTTGATTCCGACAGCGACGGGCAAACATGGGAAATGGATACTAGAAGCACTCTCAATATCCTCGTTAAAACGTTTTTTTAATGCGTTGTCGATAGTCTGGCCGCAAGGTGATGATTGGAATAAAACAGAAAATCAAAGCGTTATTATGCAATGGACTCAAGAAGTAGCATTTGAAATACAACCAGCGCTAAGTGCGGTCATCGCCTTATATGATCCAGAAGCCATTGTTGTCGGTGGTCGCTTACCTGACGTTGTTCAGAGCAAGTTGATTGATGCTATTCAATCGGTTCTTGTTCAGCAGAGTGTCTTACCTGTACCAGAGATTTGTTCTGCCCATGCGGATTCAGTCGCGGTGATCCTTGGTGCTGCGGTGCTGCCTCTTTATGAGACCTTTTCCCCACAAAAAGAGCTACTTTTGTTAAGTTCTTCACCTTCTCTCAAGCGATCCTTGTCAATGAGTGTCTAGGTTATGATTAAATTTAAACCTGTTAAGAGAATATCATGAGATTAGAAATACAGTGTGAAGATCGTATTGGCATGGTGCGAGAAGTACTGGATATTTTTGTTCCTCATCACATAGACATTCGCTTAATCGAAGCCGACACAAAACATCATTGTATCTATTGTGGTTTTCCAGACATTACTTTTGCAACGCTACAGCAACTGCTTGGTGAGTTGCGTCGTTTAGAAGGTGTAGAAGATGTAAAAAGAGTGATGTTTACACCTTCTGAACGCGAGCATAATTCCTTATACACACTGCTAGAAGCCTTGCCTGATGGTGTGATTGCCGTTGATCTCAAGGGTACCATTACGATGGCGACAGAGTTGGCAGCACAAGATTTGGGTGTTGATATCGCAGATTTATTACACCGACCTTTGCAGCAGTTTATCAAGGGGGTGAGTTTTGCCAAAGTTACTTGGGATGACATTGTTAATGGAGTGAGTAAGCGTATCCGTATTCGTAACAAGGCGTTGTTACTTGAGATGAAACCTATCTTTGTACCGGATGAATATGGGAGTGCAAATCCGGCGGGAAGTGTTATTCATTTAAAGTCGCAGGCTCGATTAGACCGACAGGCGGCTAATTTTAAACAAGTTCCGGACGCAGAAAATCATCTAGAAAAATATTTTGTACCAGATGTTATAAAAAGTGCGGCAATGCGAAGTATGTTAAATCGCGCTAAGGCATTTACGAATATGGTGGAGCCTTTACTCATTCAGGGAGAGATAGGTACGGGTAAAAGAGATTTAGTGCGGGCCTTGTTTCAACACTGGCAAAAAGAACAAGTTGATCGAGATAGTCAAATAACCATTCGACATGCTCGTGATATCACCATCGAGGACATTGCCAAATTAGATCAGTTTAATGGTTGGCTCGTGATTGAAGACGTCGAATATTTACAAGCGGATGTGCAAGTATCGCTCGCTAACTGGTTGAACCGACATCCAGAATTTTCAACCAGCTTCGATTGTGCGTGTCGAGTCGTGTCGTTAACGACCCAAAAAGAGCCGCAGCTTATTGCGCATGACGGATTGAATCCCGCGCTATATTTCGCTTTATCAAGTTTGTTTTTATATGTTCCTTCATTAAAAGAGCGCCGTGAAGACTTAGCGGGTTTAATTCAGCAAACAGTGCTTTTTTATGCTGAGCGTTACGTTATTTCTATGCCGAAAATTTCCAAAGGAGCCTTGCTTAAAATGTCTCTTTATTCTTGGCCCGGAAATTTAAAAGAGCTACAAAATATCTGCTTACAAACGTTAAATCTGAATAAGTTAAATACGTGGGTACCAGAAAACATTAGATTACCTGGAGATAGTGGCACTATGTCTCTAGAGTTGGTGGATGGATCCCTAGATAAAACAGTTAAGCAGTTTGAAGCGAGTTTGCTAAAAGCATTGTACCCTGAGAACCCGAGCACACGTCGTTTAGCAAAAGCTGTTGGAATAAGTCATAGCGCTATCGCGAATAAACTCAAAGAATATGGGATTAGTTAAGCTGGAAGCATAGAAAAGCCACTTATCAGTCGATAAATGGCTTAAAAATAATTAAGAACAAGTCTTAGTATGGACGACGAGTCGGTACTTTTTTTCGAGGTGTTTCGCGTTCAATTTTGATTGGCTGCAGTTTCACCTTTGGTTGAGAGGCAAGTTTCTGCACATTAACGGCCAGAACCGCAATCGCAGTACAAGCAGCAATGAAAAGTAAAAATTCAAACATAGTGTCTCTCCAAACTTATTCTTCTTAAATCTATCATGGGCCATTATGCTGGCTGGGTAAAGTCCATTTTGTTGTATTTAAGTAAATGGGGGCGATTTCATTTATAGCAAGCTTTCTGCCTTAAAGGTCGTACCTTTTCCTTAAATAACGCGCCACGCCATCTTCATCATGATGACCAATAACGCTATTAGCGGCTTCTTTTACATGTTCAAGTGCGTTTTCTGTCGCAAAAGCTTCATCAGATGCTTCAAACATAGACAAATCATTGTCGCCATCACCAAACACGATCACTCGTTGGGCACCCATTTGCGTTTTTAGTTCCATCAAAGAAGAGCCTTTACAAGCATTACTGTGATGAATGTCTAGCCAGTAGGCGTCTGCTGTATAAATGCCACCACCAGAATAGGCAGTAAGATGGTTGTGTTTTTGGCAATCAGAGACAAGGCTCTCTACCATGTCAGGTCGCCCCATGGCGCTAATATTAGTAATAATAGCATCAGAAGAAAGTTGCTCAATGGGGTGCAAGCTGAGCTGATCATGCGCACCTAACTCATTGGCGATATGGTCACTTAAATCACCATTTAGAGGTGCGTGATACACCTTATGTGAGCCATCTGGATCTAAACAAAAAACAAACGGAGTAACTTGATGATCGGCAAATGCCAATAGTGTCTCGGTGATTAAATCTGGTGTGAGAAAGTTTTGATGGCGATAGGCGTTATCCTGAGGATTCCACCATTCAACACCATTTTTAAAAATCTGCCAATGAGGGAAATCGTGATCAGCAATGCAGGGTTTGGCTGCAAAGTGCGTCCTGCCTGTCGCCACGGTATAAGCAATACCGGCCGCGTCTAAACGTCTTAGGGTATCGCAAGTGTATTCTGAAAGACGTTGCTGACGGTTCAATAAGGTGCCGTCTAAATCAAATGCTAATAAATCCATAATTACCTCACCTTTAAGACGACATAACACTAGCGTATTTTGTCTTACGAAGGAAGCGCTAAGGAGAGGTGGAAAAGCAGACTCGTCAAGATCGACCAGTCTGCTTTTTATTAGGCTTTTTTAACCAGAGCAGGGGATTGAAAGGTAATGCCTTTCCAGCCAGAAATCATAAATTGGCGGATGTTTTGGTGATCATTTGCTGTTGGATTTTGCAGTACATCTACACGATAAAAATCACCAAATAACTGAAGCGTTTCTTCTTGGGTTAATTGGTTAAGTGCCGCAAAGGCAAAAATTTTACAAGAGCCATTGTTTTCATTTTTGGCATTCGCTTGTTGGCCATTAGAAAAGTCAGTAGGAGTAAAATCGTATTCAGTCTCAATGACACTAATGACGTCTTTAAATTGAACCTGTTGTGGTGAGTCTTTTAATTTCGCTAAGAGTGTTTCGCTGTTTAACATAGGAGCTCCATTTTAAGTAACAAGGCAGTATCAATGGTTTTATAAATTAAAGTATTAATGTTTGTTTACAGCGGGTTCGAATCGACGACTTACAAGCTGATACGTAATAAAAGCAGAAATCCCACAGAACGCCATAATTAGTAACATAGGCGCAAAGGTGCCGGTATGGAAAACACTGACTGCAACACCACTTAACGCACCAGAAGAAAAACGAAAAGAGCCTGCAAGTGCCGCAACACTGCCATTATGATCACCTGCATTTCGCATCGCACCAGCCATAAACCCACTACCAAGTATGCCGATAGAGCCCATGAAAAATATGCAAGCGATAACAATGACTGCGAGCGGTGGCTTAGTGAAAAAGCTAATAACAATCATGCTAATAGAAGCGCATAAGAGAATGGAAATAGCGTATTTAATGAGACTGTCAACGCCTACTTTTTCCACTATGCGGCTATTAATTGTGGTTGCTGTCATCATGCCGATAACGTTTAACGCGAATATAAAACCAAAATGAGAAGGTTTTACATCGTACAGTTCAATATAAACATAAGAAGAACCGGTGATAAAACACATCATGCCCGCAAAATGAAAAGAACCTGCCGCTATGTATCCCATTACCGTTGGATTTTTTAACAGCGTGTAATAATTACGCAATGCACCAGACAGTGACAAAGGTTTACGGTGGTCTTTGTGCAGCGTTTCAGGAATGGTTCGAATAAACAGGACGGCGCCAATTGCTGAGATAATCGCGAGAAAGACAAAGATAAAGTGCCAATTTAAAAATACCAGAATAGCACCGCCTAAAATAGGCGCGACAAGGGGAGCCAAAGACATGGTTAACATGACTAGAGACATGGCTTTAGCAAATTGATTTGTCGACATTTTATCTTTGACGAGCGCAGGAATACTGACAGCAACAGCAGCCCCACCGACGGCTTGAATAGCGCGCCCAATAATTAACATTTCATAATTTAGGGCGCAGGCACAAATAATACTGCCCAAACAAAAGAAGCCAAGGCCACTAAGCACCACTTTACGGCGGCCAATAGCGTCAGAAAGCGGGCCAAAAATAAGCTGTAATACAGCAAAGACAATCAAATACATACTGAGAGTCATCTGCACCAAACTTATTTCAGTGTTTAGGTCTTTCGCTATGGATGGAATACTGGGTAAATAAGCGTCTATTGCCAGAGGTGTTAAGCCTGATAATAAGCCAAGAACAAGAATAACGGGAAGAGTTAGCTTCATATAGGTTCAACGAAAATATGAGATTAATTGGAGATGGAGAATTGATTAAAAATCCGCCATGCATGCAGGGATAATTATAATCATTTATGATCGGCTGTGGATTGTTAATTGTGCAAATAGTACGAAAGCAAACTGATTGTTTGCTTACTTTCGTCTTTTGTTAGCTGTCTTTCGATATTATTCACTCTATTGCTGTTAGATTAAAAATAAATTGATTCGCTTGTTGTATCAGCGTCTGAAATTCGCGTGTCTTTTAAACACGTATTTCGAGGCGTCTCTCTAATTACTAAGGAATGTTATGTTACGTTTTTTTGAAAGATGGATAGAAGCTTATCCTGATACTGAGCCTTCTCAGGCGCCAAGTACGCTGTATGCATTCTGTCGATATTATTCAAAAGGTGTTGAAGTTCCTTTAATCTTAATGTCAGTCCTTACTGCAGTCATTGCGATGCTGGAAGTGACCTTGTTCAGTTTCATGGGGCAGTTGGTTGATTGGCTGGTGGTGAAAAATCCTAAAACTTTTTTTGCCGAAGAAGGGACGCATTTACTGGGCATGGCCTTAATGGTGTTGTTAGTCATGCCAGTGGTGACATTTTTGCATTCTGCCATTATTCATCAAACCTTATTGGGTAATTACCCAATGCGCATACGTTGGTTGGCACACCGTTATGTGCTTAAGCAAAGTGTCACCTTCTTTCAAGATGATTTTGCTGGGCGAGTGGCGACCAAAGTCATGCAAACCTCGTTAGCCGTTCGCGAGAGTGTCATGAAATTACTCGATGTTTTAGTTTATATCGTGGTGTATTTCACCTCCATGCTGGTGTTGATCGCCAAGGCAGATTATCGGCTAATGCTGCCGATGCTGGTTTGGCTGGGTATTTATATTGCTTTGCAGTTCTATTTTGTTCCTAGATTAAAACGAGTGTCTACGAAACAAGCGGATGCGCGCTCTACTATGACGGGTCGTATT
This sequence comes from Marinomonas flavescens, assembly GCF_004352835.1. GTDB lineage: Bacteria > Pseudomonadota > Gammaproteobacteria > Pseudomonadales > Marinomonadaceae > Marinomonas > Marinomonas flavescens. The sequence continues at coordinate 429,849 of NZ_SJSB01000001.1, forward strand.
GTAGACAGCTACACTAATGCATCGACAGTAAAACTGTTTTCTCATACTCAACGCGAAGCCAGTTATGCAAAAGAGGGAATGGATGGATTTTTAGAGACGGTGCACCAGCAGATGCGTTTGGTAACTGGGCTCAATGTGGGCGTGCAAGTGTGTAACTATGTGCTGGCATTTAGTGTGGCTGGGGTGGCTATTTTACTTTGGACATATGGCCAAATAAGTATTGGTGCGATTGCTATTGCGGTCAGCTTATCTTTGCGAATAAACGGCATGGCGCAATGGATTATGTGGGAAGTGAGTTCGCTGTTTGAGAATATCGGTATGGTAACCGATGGCATGAAAACGTTATCCAAACCACTGCAAATTCAAGACAAAGAGGGGGCTAAGCCATTACTGGTTAAGCAAGGTGATATTCGCTTCGAGCAGGTGCATTTTCATTACGGTCGACAAGACAGCAAAGTTATCGAAAACCTGAATTTGTCCATAAAATCAGGTGAGAAAATCGGTGTGGTGGGCCGCTCTGGGGCAGGTAAATCAACGATTGTGAATTTGCTGATGCGGTTTCATGATATTGAATCAGGTCGTATTTTGATTGACGATCAAGACATCACCCAAGTGCAACAAGATACCTTACGAGCCAATATTGGTATGGTGACGCAAGACACGTCTTTATTGCACCGTACGGTACGCGAAAATTTACTTTATGGTCGTCCTGATGCCAGTGAAGAAGAAATGATCGCGGCGGCAAAACAAGCCGAAGCGCATGATTTCATTCAAACGCTAACAGATTCTTTTGGCAATGCAGGATACGATGCCATGGTCGGTGAACGTGGCGTTAAATTGTCAGGTGGTCAGCGTCAGCGTATTGCCATTGCGCGAGTGCTGCTAAAAGATGCTCCTTTACTTGTTTTGGATGAAGCCACCTCGGCGCTCGACTCTGAAGTGGAAGCGGCTATTCAAGAAAGTCTTTACCGATTAATGGAAGGTAAAACTGTGATTGCGATCGCCCATCGGCTGTCTACTATTGCGGCTATGGATCGTTTAATAGTGCTGGATAGCGGTGAAATCGCTGAACAAGGTACTCATGAAGAGTTAATCCAGCGTGGTGGTATTTATGCCAAACTCTGGTCCCATCAAACCGGTGGATTCTTAGCGGAAGACATTATTTTATAGCGAGTGAGTAATATGACGTATTTGATTTTATGTGTGGCGATTTTGTGTGAAGTGATTGCCACCACGGCACTGAAAGCATCGGACTCTTTTACTCGATTGGTGCCCAGTTCTATTACTGTGATTGGTTATGTTGTTTCATTGTATTTGCTGACAATTGTGATGCGAGCAATGCCCACAGGGATTGCTTATGCTATTTGGTCCGGATTGGGGGTTGTACTGATTTCGTTGTTTGGTTATTTATTTGCTAATGAGAAACTGGATTTAGCCGCTTGGTTAGGGATGAGTTTTATTGTTGCCGGAGTCGTGGTGATTAATTTGTTTTCTAAATCAGTGAGTCATTAGCGTTGTTGTAAGCAGAACCTAAAAAAACAGTATAAACGCGGCTTTGGCCGCGTTTATACTTAAATTTGGGTGTTATCAGTGCAAAGTATGCCGAGAGTGGGGCGCTTTACGACTGAGTATTGCTGGTAGGCTGAGTAAGTTTGACCTTACCTATTTTATTGGCAAGCCAAACAAATTGATAAGGCATAAGCGTGACTGTTGCTAAATGATCTTCATAAATTTGATCGGTGATCAAATCTCTCCAATCGTCGGTAGCAATCAAGTTAAGCTCTGACAAGTTAAAACTCTGCGGCTGATCCGTCATGTTGTACACTGCAAATAAGCTTTGGCGTCGATCTAAACTTTGGCGCCAGAAAGCAAATAGATTGTCACCCATGTGCAGTACATATTGCGTAGCATTAGGATGGAAAGACGTTTGAGCCCGACGAATTTGTGTTAAACGCGATAGCCCATTAAATACTTTCTGATGATGTGTTGGCGTGTTTAGCGCGTGTTCTAAATCGTCCATTTGCCAAATGTGACGATTAATGGAGCGGAACTGACCAGTATTATCTACACGCTCATTATCGTTTTCTGTGCCAAAGAAGCTGTGAATATAAAAGGCCGGAACACCTTCTAATGACATCATTACCCCAGCAGCACACATAAAGCGTGCAAACTGCCATTGATCCGGTCCTTGTTGTACCGAACCAGACAAAGCATTCCATAAGCTAATGTTTATTTCGTAAGGCTTGGCCTCGCCTTGTGGTGTGGTTCTAGAGCTTAAACGACCGCCAAAGCGCTTCATGGTATTGATCAGTGTTTCCAGCTCCCATTCAGATAAGAGGCCTTCCGTAGGGCGTAAACCGATACCGTCATGAGAGGCGATAAAGTTTAGATAAGTCGTCCCCTGCTGGGCTGGAGGCATAGACATGAGCCATTGCTTGAGATGCGCGCAATTCCCCGTAATTAAGCTGTTAATAAGCAACGGAGGTAAAGAAAAGTTGTAAATTAAATGCGCTTCGTTGGCGTTACCAAAGTAGGTCAGATTTTCTTGGTTCGGAATATTGGTTTCAGTAATGATCACGGAGTCCGGCGCGTAATGCTCGATCATTAAGCGCAATAAACGAATCATTTCATGAGTTTGTGGTAGGTTGATGCACGGCGTGCCGGGTATTTTCCATAAAAAAGCGACCGCATCCAGACGGAACCAGCGAATGCCTTTTTCTAGATATAAACGGATAATACCAAGAAACTCTAAGAGTACGTCTGGGTTTTCAAAGTTCAGATCAACTTGGTCATGGCTGAAGGTACACCAAACATGTTTTTCGCCATTTTTGGTTTGTACTTCGCGCAATAAAGGGGATGTTCTTGGTCTAATGACCGCGCTTAAATCGGCATTAGGGTCGGCTTCATAAAAAAACGTTGCGCCTGGATTAACGCCTGCTTTGTAGTTTTCAAACCACATGCTTCGGCTAGAGCAATGGTTGATGACTAAGTCTCCCATTACTTTAAAATCTTTGGCGATTTCTGAAATATGCCCCCAACGGCCAGAGGCAGGGTTTACCGTGGTGTAATCCATCACACTAAAACCATCATCAGAGCTGTAAGGGAAAAATGGCAATAAATGAACCGCAGAAATACAGTCGGTTAATTTGTTTTTGATAAACTTTTGCAGGGTTGCTAATGGTGCTTCACCTTCAGTGCGCAAGGTATCTGCGTAGGTGATAAGCATAATGTCGGATTGATCCCATAAATTTAGATGGGGTCGTGGGGACTCTGTTTTTGGGTCAAGGTTAAACCTCGCAAGGCAGGTGCGGGCAAGTTCACTTGCATCGTAATTAGGGTACAAGGTTTGCAAATGAGCCATAAGCCGTTGTTCTAATTGAGAGGGCGCAGCATTTTCCATGACAACCTACCTGTAATAAATTTGAAAAAGGAAATCCAAGTCCTGTTATTTAACAGAACTTGGTACCGTTGTGAAAAGAGTGTTTATTTTGCTCCGAATTCATTCATATCTTGTTCAACAGCAAGAGCGAGTTGGTTCATTACGCCAGGGAAAGCACTAACGACACGGTTCCAGCTTGGAATAAATGGAGCCTCCATTGGGTTAGCGAGATACATCTCACCGGCTTTCATAATATTACCGGCGAACAGCTCAACTGCTTGTTCTTCCAAGTGTACATCTAACTTAAGGCCATTAATTTCTGCGTCGTTGCGGTAAGTTTCAATAAAGTCTAATGCCACGCGATAGTAAGTTGCCTTGATAGTACGGAAGGTCTCTTGATTAAAGATAATACCGTTTGTTGCCAGCTTTCTGAAAATTGCTTTGGTGATGTCGATGGACATTTTAGACAATCCTCCATCATCATTTTCTGCTGACAGGTCTTGGTGTTTATGGTCGTAAACATCGGCAATATCAACTTGGCATAAACGGTTATTGGAGTAGTTACGTTGCATTTCGCTTAGTACGCCAATTTCTAAGCCCCAATCGCTCGGAATACGAATATCCGTCATCACATCGCGACGGAAAGAAAACTCACCGGCTAATGGATAACGATAGCTATCTAGATAATCCAAATACTCCAAGTTACCGAAGACTTTTTTCAATGAGTAGAGCAGAGGAGTAACTAATAAGCGACTGACGCGACCGTTCATCTTGCCGTTAGCAGTACGAGAATAAAAACCTTTACAGAATTCGTAGTTAAACCTTGGATTGGCAACGGGGTAAATTAAGCGAGCTAATAGCTCTCTATCATAAGTGACGATATCGCAATCATGCATAGCGATAGATTCGGCTTTCCCCGCGGCTAAGTTGTAGCCCATACAAAACCAGACATTACGACCTTTACCAGGAGCAGAAGGCGAAAGATGCTCGCCTTTTAATACGCTATCAATGGCGCGCAATCGAGGGCCGTCGTTCCACAATACTTTGTGTTTTTGCGGCAGTACGCTGAAAAACTCCAGAGCGTGGCGATATTGTTCTTCAGTAGCACGGTCTAGGCCAATGATGATTTCTTCTAAATACGTGACTTTTTTCAGATGCTCAATAATATTCGGCATCGCATCGGTTTCTAATTCGGAATATAAGCAAGGAAGAATAAGAGACATAGGCCGAGTTTTAGAAAACTCGCACAATTCTCTTTCCATTTCTTCAAGAGGGCGGTGCGCTAAATTGTGTAATGTGGTGATGATTCCGTTTTGATGAAAATCGCCCATAATATTTCTCCTAATGCCGTTATGCTAAGACTCGGCATAACGAACGTTATTGTTGTACTAAGTGAGTGGTTTCTAAAATCGTGTACCTTACGCTTGTGTTTCAATGTTATGCAGGGCTGTTTTTTTAAAGAATGCCTTGTTTACTCAGCGCCTTATCAATAGCTTGTGCCCACCCTTCAGGGCCATAGGCATCAGTCAGCCAAGCATCATTACGATTAGGGATTTCTAGTGGTGCGTGAACAGGTGAGCGAATCACCACAGCAATGTCTGCTTTACTGAGCATGCCGATATCATTTTCGCCATCCCCAAGCGCCATAGTGGTGACCGCTTCTTTATAATGTGATTGGTAGCGTTCGCTTAGCCATAGCATTGCGCGTGCTTTATCGCAGTTTTTCCCCATCAAATGAGTGAAGCGTCCGCCTTTTTGTACTTGAACCCCTTTTATTTCAAGCTCTTGATTTAATTGGCTAAGAGCGATGGTCGAATCCTGCCATACCATGGGTTCGGTAAACTCTCGTTGCATTGCAAGCTTGGCATTGGCTTCAGACAGCCCGGTTAAATCAACCACGTCCTGCCATTGCATGTCATGAAAACCTTGGAAGCGGTAACGCGCTTTGCAATCATCGATTATATCGATCAAGGCTTGACGGTTTGGACCGAAGGATTTTAACCAAAAGTCACCGTGATCTTCTAAGGAATCATCGATGGGCAACCCTAGGTGTTTGGGAAGATAGATAGCCGCCCCATTTTCTACGATAAATGGATCTTGGTGGCCGAGCTTGGTTCGTAGTTGGATTAATTCTGCGTAGGTTTTACTGGTGTTTAAAATACAAGGAATGCTAAGCGTTTTAAGTGCTTGAAAAGCCTGTATAGCAGGTTGGAAACTGTAAGTATGATGGTCAAGTAAGGTGCCATCGAGATCTGAAAATACTAAAAGACGAGTCATTGTTGTAGGACCTATTTAAAGGAGCAAAGGCAAATCTGTGCCCTGCGACGTTAAATGATCTTATACCTCCTAATTAGCTAGGCAACGGATTTTATTTATCGAACGTTGCTATTTCACTCAAACTATTCCAGTGAAAGATGATTCATTGATCTTGCAAATCTGGTGCCAGTCAGTGAAAGTAACCTTTCGTGCGGGGCTGTTGAGTTCCTGTTTAGACACTAACGCGTTAATTGAACAAACATATGACAATGAACTTAAAATTAATATTTTCTACTTTTTTGGCATTGGTCGCTTTTGCTGCTAACTCTGTCTTATGTCGTCTGGCGCTGGTGCAAAATGATTCTGGTGCCTTAATTGATCCAGCGTCTTTTACCCTAGTCAGATTGGTCAGTGGTGCCTTGATGTTATGTGTGTTGTGTCTTTTTTATCGAGATAAGAACAGCACGCCAGCGGTTAAAACTCGATTGCAACAAGTGTGGTTGTCTGGCAGTTGGCCTTCGGCTCTGGCGTTGTTCGTTTACGCGCTTGGTTTTTCTTACGCGTACGTTTCATTAGCCACAGGTATTGGTGCCCTTATTTTATTTGGCGCTGTGCAGATTACCTTGATTTTATTGTCTTTTATCAATGGGCATCGGATGAAATGGCTAGAGTGGTTGGGGCTTGCGGTGGCGTTTTCCGGCTTTGTTTATCTAGTATTGCCGACGCTTTCAACGCCGTCTGCTATCGGCTTTGTGCTAATGGCTTTAGCGGGTATCGCATGGGGGATTTATACCTGGCATGGTAAAAAAGTGACCAAGCCATTGTTTGCCACGGCGTCTAATTTTGTGCGTACGCTTCCGTTGCTGTTAATAGTGCTGGTTTGTGTTGGTTTTCAGCTCGACATCACCCTAAAAGGGTTTTGGTTGGCGGTTGCATCTGGTTCGATTATGTCTGGATTGGGTTACGCGATTTGGTATGCGGTGCTGGCACACATGAGTGCATCTGTGGCGGCGGTATTGCAACTATTAGTACCAATTATTGCGACATTAGGCGGTGTTATTTTCGCTAATGAAAGCGTGACTTTGCACTTGATTCTGGCGTCAGCGGCGGTGTTAGGTGGTGTTTTGATTGTCTTAGTTGGTAAGCGAAAATAATATTTTTGCACAGAAATGGTGCGTGTTTTTGCCTTTGCGCTAATTTGGATATCTTGTGTGCATCAGAATCGTCTGTTTGATGGGTCGGTATTTTAGTGCTATCTAGATAAGGGCTTTCTGGGTAGGCGTTGAGGTATTTTGCGAATATAAAAAAGGAGAAAAACGAGGGATCGTTTTTCTCCTTTTTTGATTTCTATAGCAGAGAACTTACTTACTACTGAACTTCGCTAAGCGCTGCATATGCAACAGTGAAAGCACCTTCTTGGAATGCTTTAAGTCCTGTTGATTTAAATGGCACAGGGAAAGGGTTGTCTTTCACTATGTCTTTTACTTTTGCGCCAGTTAGCAACTCAACATCGACGGTGTCGATTAATTGAATGCACGCTTCGATTTTGAAACCGACTGCGCCACCAGCAAATTTGCCTTTAGTAGGGCGTTCACGAATGACGGCTCGTGAGACTTTGTAATCTTCAAACAGTTTCTTCAGCATAAACTGAAATTTTCGCACGCTTTCACTGCTATTTGGATTGCTCAACGTATGACGAATCTGGCGACAATCAGCGATCTGAAAGAGACCTTCTTGTTTCGACAAAAGACAAAGGATGACTTCGCTGCCTTTGATTTCGATACCACAAGTATTCATAACCTGTTCCTGAATAGGGGATTTATTGAATTATCGCACAGATTAGTGAAACTCGTAGAGTAAATTACGCAGAGAAGAGAGTAAAAAACACTGCTTGGTTAAGAAGATGCAAGTCAGATGTAGGGCAAAATTGAGAAGGTGTGAAATATCGTACTGTTTTACTGCTGATATCTCTTTTTTAATACGAGAATATTGTATTATTTCCGAACATTATTTTGAAAAAAATATAAAAACGATATTTTCTGCTACTAAAGTGCAAAAAATGTGCGTTAGCTTTTCAAAGTCTCTTTCATCGTAATAATTAATCAATAGGTTGTAAATTATGATTGCTTCATCGCCAATGGGCATTCCTCGTCCCCAGGTGAAATCACTAGATGACATTCTTCCGCGCGAACCATTATTAATGATGGGCGCTGGGCCAGTGCCAATTCCAGAGTGTGTCGCTAAGGCGAACTCAGTGGTTATTAACCACTTAGGGAGTGTTATGGCGCAGGTAATTCATCAAGTAAAAGCAATGGCGAGGTATGTCTTTCAGACGGAATCAAAATGGGTATTAGGCGTGGCGGGTCCTGCTTCTGCGGCAATGGAAATGGCCGTGTCTAATTTATTAGAGCCCGGTGAAAAAATTCTGTGTATTAACAACGGCTTTTTTAGCCATCGAATGGCAGAAATGGCGACACGTATCGGCGCAGATGTTCATGAACTGCATGTGCCTGTATTAGAAGCCGCTGATCCAGAATTGGTGAGAAAGGCGATTGAAAAAGTACGGCCTAAAGTGTTGAGTTTAGTCCAAGGTGAAACCTCTAATACGGTGTTCAACCACACTCTAGAAACCATTGCAAAAATTGCCAAATCTTATGGCTGTTTAGTGATGGTAGATGCGGTTTGTACATTGAGTACTATGCCGTTGAAAATGGACGAGTGGCAAATTGATGTTGTGATTACAGGTGGTCAGAAAGGGTTGTCTTCTATTCCCGGCGTTTCTTTGCTGGCTTTTTCAAATGACGCATGGACCAAAGTAAAATCTCGAACTAAACCGGTTGTGCAATGGTGTTTTGATGCTCAGCTAGCAGAAAACTTTTGGCATAAAGACGGTTATCATTACACGGCGCCTGTATCGGGGATTATGGCTCTACATGAAGCGCTTAAACTGGTGTGCGATGAAACTTTAGAGCAACGGTTTGCTCGCCATTTACGTTGTTCCAAAGCTTTGCAGGCTGGTATTGAAGGGATGGGGTTAGAGCTTTTTATACCATCGTCTTCGCGATTAAATTCAGTTGTTGGTATTAATATTCCCGAAGGGCTGACGGCAGGGGGTATTTGCCGTCATATTTCCGATGTGTATCGAGTTGAAATTGCCGGCTCATTTGGTCAGCCGATTGTGCGCATTGGTCAAATGGGCGAGCAATGCCGTGAACATAACTTGTTCCGTACCTTGCACGCTTTTGGCAGCACCATGCGAGACTTAAATGTGAGAGTTGACCAACCAAATGGTATGGCTGAGATGGAATCCTATCTACAAAGTGTGCCACGCACCTTGTATCACGTAGCATAAAATATCTATCTGGTTACACACATAACCAGATAGGCCTGTTTCAATCAAAGGTGCTTCTATGAAGCGCCTTTTTTTGTCTCCATTTTTATTAGACGGTTACTAGGAAATAGATGGTTTCCCAAGCAGTAGAGGTTTTTCCACCCTAATCCAAAGGCTAAAACTGCAATTCTTGATATCGGCACTGCTATCCTTTTTATTGATATCGTGAGGAGAAATTAGTGCGTCTGTAAGATTTTTTTACACATTCTATTGATATAAATCACACATGACAGGATGGTGACAGTTTTGGGATGTATTGTCGGGTGTCTAGTTTGGAGTACGCAAACCTTGATGTTTGAGGCTCAGGCTAAAGCTCGCTAATAAAAAAATAACAAGCAGGAGAAAACCATGCTAACTAAAATGTCCTTAAAGACTGTTCTTCTTTCAAGTGTTGTCGCACTTTCAGCCGTAAGCCAAGCCCAAGCATTTGAGCCTAACCGCAGCGTTGATTGTATTGCTCCTGCAGCACCTGGTGGTGGCTGGGATTTTACTTGTCGTAGTGTCGGTAAAGTACTAGTTGATCAGGATTACATTAAAGGAAACGTCCAAACTATCAATATGGGCGGAGCGGGCGGTGGTGTTGCTTTTGCACATACAGTGAGTAAACGAGCTACCGATGACAATCTTATTGTTGCAGCGAGTACGGCTACAACAACGCGCCTAGCACAAGGCCAATTCCCTGGTATGCACACTGACCAAGTTCGTTGGGTTGCTACATTAGGGGCAGATTACGGTGTTATCGCGGTAGGCAAAGATTCTAAATACACATCACTTACACAGATGATGAATGCGCTTAAAAAAGACCCTTCAGCGGTAAAATTTGCTGGTGGTAGTGCCTCTGGTGGTTGGGATCATTTAAAAGTCCTAATGACAGCTAAGGAAGCACACGTTGGTAACCTACCGAAAATCCGTTACCTAGCATTTAGTGGTGGATCTGAAGCTTTGGTACAAGTGGTTGGTGGTCATATTGATGCATTTACTGGTGATATTTCAGAGGTCAAAGGCTTTATGGAGTCTGGTGACTTGCGCGTGTTAGCGGTACTTTCTGAAAAACGTTTACCAGCTCCATTCGACAAGATCCCAACGGCACTAGAACAAGGTATTAGCTCTGTTGCACCAAACTGGCGTGGTTTTTACGTACCAGGCAATGCAAGTAAAGCATCCTACGATTGGTGGGTAAATACTATGAATGAGTTATACGCAACACCAGAATGGAAAGGTGTTATGGCTAAAAATGGTTTAATGCCATTCCACAAATCAGGCGAAGAATTAACAAAATTTGTTAACAATCAAACGCTAGATATTAAAATTCTATCTAAAGATATCGGTCTTATTAAGTAAGCCTCGACCGTTAGGGGGAGTTCTATCCCCCTATATTACTTTACGATTATCCCCCTAACGATTTAACTAATTCGGAGCAAAGACATGCGTATTAATGACCGTGTGTTTGGCTTGCTGATGCTGATCCTAGCCGTTGCTTACGGCTGGGGAGCGATGCAATTCCCCATTCCATTTGGCGGACAAGAAAGTGTCGGCCCAGAAACTTTTCCTATTATATTGTCAGTGGTTATGTCCATTAGTGCGATTTACATGATGGTTAAACCGGATCCAGATGAAAAATGGTCACCGGTACCAATGTTAATCGAGTTGATCGTAGTCGCGTTGTCGATTCTTTTGTTCGCTTGGGCGATTGAGCCAATTGGCTTTATCCCAGCGGCGACTTTTGTTGTCAGCTTTTTAAGTTGGAGAATGGGAGCGAACTTTGTTAAGAGTTTGATTACAGGCGTTGTATCGTCGGTAATTATCTTCTTCTTATTTAACAATGTGCTAGAACTTGCACTGCCTTTAGGTCTGTTGGAGCTGTAGTCATGGAAACAATGAGTTTACTGATGAATGGCTTTGCGGTGGCATTGACACCTGAAAGCATCATGTTCGCTGTTATTGGGGCCATTTTAGGTACCCTAATTGGCGCTTTACCTGGCCTTGGTCCTGCTAATGGCGTTGCAATTTTAATACCGCTTGCCTTTAGTCTTGGGTTATCGCCTACGTCTTCGTTGATTTTGCTGACGTCTGTGTATGCCGGAGCCATGTATGGCGGTCGTATTTCTTCTATCCTACTTAACATTCCTGGTGATGAGCCAGCCATGATGACGTGTTTGGATGGTTATCCGATGGCGCTAAAGGGAAAGGCGGCCGAAGCGCTGGCTATTTCCGCTATTGCGTCTTTTATTGGTAGTTTTATCGCGACTATTGGCTTGGTTATCCTTGCTCCGATCTTGTCTAAATTTGCTCTTAAATTTGGTCCTTCTGAATACTTTGCTTTGTTTGTATTAGCCTTTGCGACACTAGGTGGTGTAACGGGTAAGAATCAAGTTAAAACAGTCATGGCCGCAGCGATTGGCTTGATGATTTCTACTGTCGGTATTGATATTTCAACCGGTGTTCAGCGGTATACCTTCAATATGCTTGAGTTGTTTGAAGGGGTGGATTTCATTATTGCGATTGTTGGTTTGTTCGCTATTAGTGAGTTGTTCTTCTTCCTTGAGCGTCATGCGGGAGACGGCCTTAAGCAAGTGGCGATTAATAAGCTTAAGCTAACCGCTCGTGATATCTTGAATGTGTTACCAACCTCAATTCGTGGTGGCATATTAGGTTTTATCGCCGGTGTTTTACCGGGTGCTGGTGCTTCTTTAGGGTCTTTTATCAGCTACTCATTAGAGAAGAAAATTTCTGATAAAGGCGAATTTGGTAAAGGTGACCCACGTGGTGTCGCGGCGCCAGAGTCTGGTAATAACGGTGCGGCATCGGGTGCGTTAGTTCCTATGTTGACATTAGGCGTACCGGGAAGCGGAACCACAGCGGTGTTATTAGCGATGTTGATCTCGTTAAATATTTCACCGGGTCCTATGTTGTTTACACAAAACCCTGATCTTGTTTGGGGTGTTATTGCCGCGATGTTCGTTGGTAACTTTGTGCTACTTCTATTAAACATTCCGATGGTTGGCATCTTCGTTAAGTTGTTGAGCGTACCGCCTAAATACCTTATGCCAGTGGTGACCTTGATCGCTTCTGTGGGTATTTATTCCGTTAGTCATAGTCCAACCGATTTGTATTTTATGGTGGCATTTGGCGTGCTGGGCTACATTTTACGTAAAGTGGACATTCCATTAGTACCTGTGATCTTAGGGTTGTTGCTTGGGCCAGAAATGGAAAAAAGCTTACGTCATGCCTTGGTTCTTTCCGATGGTGATTGGAGTGTGCTTTTTAACAGTGGATTGAGTATCGGTTTATGGACTGTCGCAATCTTAGGGCTGGTTCTTCCTCTTATCGTGGGTCCTATTGTGCGTTCAAAAATGCGTAAATCAAAAGATTCTGTTCAAGACGATTAACACCTGCAATACTACGTAAAGTGAGTTTAAAAAAGTTCGAGTCGTGTCAACGGCTCGGACTTTTTGTTTGTTAAGCTTTTTTAATTTGCGATGAAATAAACAGCTTTGGTAATCACGTAGTATGCGAATTTTGGTGGTGGAAGATACTCAAGTTTTAGGGCAAGCCATTTGCGAGCGCTTAGCAAGCTTAGGCCATGGTGTCGATTTGATCGGAGACGGCAAGCGAGCCGACGATTTACTTAAATACCAAACATTCGATCTTATTTTACTGGATTTGAATTTACCCGGCTTATCCGGTCTGCAACTGCTTCAAAAGCTCCGTCAACGAGACGATTCAACACCAATCTTGATTCTAACAGCTCGCGACCAAATCGATGATCGAATACGTTTGTTAGACGAAGGTGCAGATGATTACCTCACTAAGCCTTTCGATTTTGGTGAGCTGGAAGCACGCTGCCGTGCGTTATTGAGGCGTAAGCAAGGGTACGCGACGAACGTTACTGAACATGGAAACATCACCGTAAATCGTGACAGTCGTCAGGTATTTGTCTGTGGTGAATTGACGGCAGTGACCAACCGAGAGTTTCGGTTGTTAGAAATTTTTCTTGGTCATCTAGGCAGAGTATTAAGCAAGGATGAAATTACTGATCATCTGTTTAATTTCGATGAAGCCCCCAGTGCGAACGCCATTGAGTTGTATGTTGGGCGTTTGCGTAAAAAGTTATCGCAAGGTGATCTTGCCATTAGTACCCTAAGAGGAATTGGCTATGTGGCAGAAATCACTACAAAACCAAAGCCCCACTGAAAGTAATCTCAGCGAAGAACGCGAAGCGCTGAAGCGAGCGCCGTCATTGCGTTTTCGCTTTATAGTGGTTGGTAGCTTAGTCATTAGTATTATCGCGGCATTGGCGATTAGCTTTGTGTTTGATTACAGTAATCGTTTGGCTGATTTATCTTACGATCGCTTACTGCGCAGTGCTTTGCTGCAAATGGATGAAAATGTTGGCTTGATCAATAATGAAGTCAGTATTGATATTCCTTGGTCCGCTTTTGCCACACTTGCCCAAGCCAATGACGACAAGGTTTTTTACAAGGTAGAAAGCTCAGATCAGGGCTTTATTACTGGTTATAAAGATTTAGACATTACCCCGCCAGAAGAGCCGATTTACGATAAAGTTCAGTTTTTCAATCGCCAATACTCCGGTGAAAAAGTACGCTTTGCTTTTCTCGAGCGGCACTTAATTGAGCCTGATGCCACTGGGACGGTTCGTATTATTCTAGGGCAAACGCGTTTATCTCGGGAGGAGCTTGCCTCATCAGTGACACAGCGTGCGGTCGATATTGTATTGATAATTGCCTTAGCCGCCATTGCGCTCATTGTCATCGGTAGCCACTTAGTGCTTCGTCCTTTACACCGTATTGGGCACGTATTAGAAGAGCGATCTCCCGGTGATCTGACTCCGTTAGACATCAAAACACCCAAAGAAACCCACCATTTGAAAGTGGCAATTAATCATTTCATGTCGCGCCTTCAAGTTAACTTAGAGCAATTAGAGCATTACACCGCCGATGCTGCTCATCAATTGCGAACACCACTTGCAGGGCTACGAGCATTAGCAGAAAACGCTCGTGACCAAACGTCGCCAGAACGACAGCATCAGGTATTAGAAGACATTGTTAATCAGTGCGATGCATTGAGCCAAACCGTCACTTTGTTATTGAATCAAGCGGTGGTTTCCCATCGTATGCAAACGCGTCATCGAGAGCCTATCGACCTATTAGTGCCTATTGCGGCATCGTGTCGGGAACAAGCTGTGACCGCACTTCATCAAGGCGTTAGTCTGTCTTTAGACACTGAGTTAAGCAGCGCGACTGTGTTAGGTGATGGATTTGCTTTGCAGCAAATGATGCAGAACTTAATTGAAAATGCGGTGCGCTACAGCAACCAAGGAGAGCAGCAAGCGACCGAAGTAGTGGTGACTGTGGCTGAATTTGCCTCCTATTATCGTATCCAAGTTATTGATCATGGTGAAGGTATCCCTGACGATGAGAAAGAGCGAGTGTTCGAGCGCTTTTATCGAGGGCGTTATGACATTGCAGGCAGCGGCGTTGGCTTGGCGATGGTTAAAGATATCGTTGACCATCATACTGCACGTATTCGTATTTTAAATACCGAACCCAAAGGCACGACCTTTCAGATTGATATTGCTAAATTCAAAGTGGGAGTGACCATATGAAGGGGTTAATCGTTATTATCTGTGTTGGCTGTTTGTTTTTATCAAATGCGCTAAAAGCAGAACCAGTTTGGTTTGGGAAACCCGATGCAACACGGGTGCTACGTATAAACTCTTCATTGGATTTAGCGTCTTTCTCTCCCTTGTTAGAGCGTTTCGTCACGCTCCATCCTGATGTTCGTGTTTCGTATTTGGATGTAAACACACTTGAATTGTACAAAAAAACGATTCAAGAAAAGGCCAATCCCAGTGCCAGTTTAGTGATTAGCAGTGCGATGGATTTACAGTTTAAATTGGCCAATGATGGTTATGTGCAGACCTATTCGTCCGATGCGACCGCACGTTTACCAAGCGATGCAAAATGGCGTAATCAAGTGTTTGCTTTTTCTCTTGAGCCTGTCGTTATGCTGGTAAATAAAGATAAGTATCCAGGAAAATTACCAGAGGATCGGCAGGATTTGTTGCAGGCCATTCGCCAATACGAAGATAAAATGACCGGTAAAATTGGCACTTATGATATCCGAAATAGTGGTGTTGGCTATTTATTAGCGAGCCAGGATGCGCGTCAAGCGGATGCTACTTGGGGGCGCTTGATTGAAGCTTTCGGCAGTCATAAATTACAAACTTATTGCTGCACCCACGAAATAATAGACGACGTTGCTAGTGGTAAATTAGTGCTGGGGTACAACTTATTAGGTTCATACGCTTCACAGCGAGCGCGTACTGATCCTCGTCTTAAAATGATTTTGCCGAAAGATTATACCTTGATGGTAATGCGAGTCGCATTAATCCCTAAAAATGCCCCTAACCTTGAGGATGCGGGGCATTTCTTAGACTTCTTATTGTCTGATGATGTGCAAAAAATCATGCAAAAACAAGCGCTGTTGTTTCCCATTCTCCCCGAAATGACCTCAGTGAAAACGCCTTATATAGTTGAAGCTCCGGGGCCAAAGCGTGTCATTGAGATGGATCAGCAGCTGCTAGTCGGCCGCGACTATGCAAAGCAACGCCGCTTTATTAAAAGTTGGGAAGTCGCTTTAGAAATAAGTGAAAAGTAGCGATTAAGGAACGTATTTAAATACCTGATGTCTTTATTTTAGCAAGCTAAGTGATTGGCTTATCATTGAAAATGACCAAGCGGAGTAAGTACGTAATGGATAAAATCATGAAACCTTTTTTGGTCATGGCGCTCGTCTTCACAATACACAATGCCTGGGCAGATATTAGTGTCCAAGTCATCGATGAAAATCACCAACCAGTGCCTAATGCTGTTATTACCTTGCCAAATCATGAGCAGAAAACACCAGATAGCATTGCAGTTATGGATCAGGTAAATGTCCAATTTAGCCCTCGAGTACTAGTGATTCAGAAAGGTCAGTCTGTCAGTTTTCCAAATAGCGATGATATTCGCCATAATGTTTATAGTTTTTCGGCGCCAAAAGCGTTTCAAATTAAACTTTATAAAGGCAACTCGACCGCTCCTATCTTATTTGATAAGCCGGGTTTGGTTGTTTTAGGCTGTAATATTCATGATGATATGATTGGCTATATTTATGTGGTCAACCATGAATTTGTGATCAAAACCGATAAAAATGGTAAGGCTACTCTCCCTGCTAATGCAGGAGATCGAATTAATATTTGGGATGAAAATTTATCCTCAACAATTAATTCAACAAAAACCTTGGTTTTGGGTGAAGAGGCGAGCCAAACGATTATGCTAGATTTATTACCTAGCGCGAAACAAGCAGAGCATAAACACGCCACAAGTTTTGGCAAAAAGTTTTAAAAGGGACTATCTAGCGGAAGGGGAAGTCATAATAATCCTAATAACAAAGATGTTATGGCGCTTAGCTGCAAATGGCAAGAATGCCATTATTGCCTAAATAAAAAGGATTAGAATGAGAATAAAAGGGCTGAAAACGCTGAGTTTATTATGCGTTATGACAAGTGCAACCAGCGTTATGGCAGATGCTGGAAAGTTGTTAGCAACCGCAGGATTATCTCAAATAGAAGGCAGTGGTGGCGGCGGCCTAGTCCCATGGGCGACGTTAGCGGGTTACGATACCCGCGATGAAACATCGGCCTCTGTGTTTATGACTAATGTGGACGTAACCGACTATCGACTTTCTTCAATAGGTATTGCGAGCAGCTTTTATGACCGTGTTGAGCTAAGTTATGCTCAGCAAACATTTCATTTACCCGTTTCTCTAAATAAAGCGTTAGGTGTTGGTGAGATTAAGCAAAATATCTTGGGTGCAAAGGTTCGGCTATTCGGTGACCTTGTTTACTCGGATTACCCACAAGTAAGCATTGGGTTGCAGCATAAAAGCTTGGATCAAAACACGGTAGCGTCTTACCTAGGTGCAAAGAAAGACAGTGGCACAGACTTATACTTAGCGGCGACAAAAGTGCACCTTGGCCTTGTTGCTGGGTATGATCTTATTTGGAACCTCACCGCATGTGCAACCAAGGCCAATGAGATGGGCTTGTTGGGCTTCGGTGGAGACGGCAACAATCACTACCAAATGGTGATGGAAGGCAGTGTCGGCCTATTGCTCTCGCCAAAATGGGTAGTGGGCATGGAATATCGTCAAAAGCCCAATAACCTTTCTAGAGTCGAAGAAGACGATTGGAAAGATGTATTTGTTAGTTATAATCCGAACAAAAATTTCAACCTTACCGCCGCGTATGTAGACCTTGGCACAGTGGCCACGCAAAAAGATCAAACAGGTCTTTATCTCTCAATGACGGGGTATTTATGGTGAGTTTTATCAAGGCGTCAGTGCTCATATTTTGTCTTTTTTTAGTTGCTTGTGCGAACCAGAATAAAGCACCTGAAAGTCTCTATGATGACGTTGGCGGACAACCCGTAATGATAAAAATTACGGATAATTTCATTCAGGAAATTAGCTTTAATAGAACTATTTATCAGTATTTTGCCAAAACGAATATAGACAGGTTTCGTGAAAAGTTTATTGAATATCTCTGCGTAAGTACGGGTGGTCCTTGCCAGTATACGGGTGACACCATGCTAAAAGTTCACCAAGGACAAAAAATAACCGAAGCAGATTTTAATACCACGGTGGATTTATTAGTTGCTGCAATGAAAGACGCAGGGCTTACCTATCCGCAACAAAATAGAGTATTAGAAGTGCTAGCGAAAACACGTCGTGAGATGCTGTACCAATAAATAAGACAAAGTTACTCATAAAAATTATCACATAAAAAAAGCGACTTAAGAGTCGCTTTTTTTATGTGATAATCGGTTATTTAGTAAGAGCAATAACCGCCTTTGTGGTGTGAACCTGTTCCACCATATGGGTGTTCGCCTTTAGGACAAGCTAAGGTAGAAAAGGAAGCTGTGGTTAGCAGTGCTACCACAAATATAGCTAATAGCTTTCTCATTATTCATCTCTTTAATAAATTAGTGTAAGTGACTAGAGCGTCAGTTTCATCAGTTTATTCTCCAAATTCATAGATGACAAGAGCAACTAATTGACTGTAGTCAGTAAAGCTGTTTCTCTATTTTTCTTGCTGCAAAACACATTGATTTTTTCTTCCCATTCTCGTTTTAGTCCCAGCACAAAGAGGAATTCGACAAAGACAAACAAAGGGCCAATGATGATCCCGGTAATGTCGTCGATAAATGCCGGTTTTTTACCTTCAAAAAAATGACCAATAAATTGAAAAACCCAACCAATCACAAATAATGCAATGCCACTCATTAACCATATTTGGACGCTTTGTGCTGCCAGTGTATTTGCGATCCACAAAGACAGAGCGAGTAACAAGGACATAATGGCACCAATGATGAAATCGAGCTTGATGTAAAATAAACCGCTGGCGATCGCAATGAGTATGGCGGGTGTGAGCATTAGATCGAATAGAGAGAAGTGTGGTCGCGATAAAAGGGTGGTGATGCCAACCACTATCATAGGGATGCCGATAAAATGCGTCGCCACATTGCGTTTGTCTTGGTGGTAAAAAGCGTATTGCGATAAATGTTCGAGCATGGTTTTCATTGAGTGTCCTTGTTTTTATTATTGTCGTGATATCATTTAAATGCATTTCTTATAAAAATAGAAATGATTTTTTGGTATATCATATATCGATCATAAGGTGCTTTTATGCTTAAGGTCTCGCTAAGCTGGCCATTGCCGTGTCGATTTTCTTCGAAAAGGAATAGGATAGAGGGGTTGAGTGGCGCCGAATCTGACGCTGGGCTCAACGGACATTTATTCGGCTAGGCCAGCGGTTAGACAGGCCAATCAATCTACTTTTAAATATTTATATTTCGGAGGACTCTTGATTTCACGGTTGCCAAAATGGATTGAATACGGGGCGTTTATTCTTGCCTTTGTGGCGGGTTTTATTAATGCCATAGGGCTGATTAGTCTTGATCATCAGGCCATCTCTCATCTTTCCGGTACAGTAACGCTGCTCGGTGCAAGTTTCCTTGATGCGCCATTAAGAACCAGCGCAGACCTCACCGGTGTTCTATTGTCTTTCTTGCTTGGCGCCTCGTTATCAGGTGTCTTGCTACACAGTCGTACTTTAAAGCTTGGTCACCACTATGGTTTAGCCTTGATAATCGAAGCTTTATTGATTTTTTGGTCTATTTACCTATTTTCGAACGGCTCGTATTACGGTTGTTATGCCGCCTCTGCAGCTTGTGGGGTTCAAAACGCTTTGGCCACTAAGTACAGCGGAGCCATTGTACGAACTACTCATATGACGGGTATTTTTACAGATTTAGGTATTATGTTTGGCTCAGCACTTAGAGGTGAGGAGCTTGATAAAAGAAAATTGATTCTTTTCTTGCTGATCATTGCAGGCTTTATCACGGGTGGAACGCTCGGGACTTATTTGTTCAGAGTCTATTTGTTTAATGCCTTATACATACCGGCGTTTATTTGTCTTATTTTGTCTTTTGTGTACACCGCTTACTCGAAACGAAAACACTTAGTAACGGCAGAGCGTATTTAAATATTGCGTTAGATCAGTATTTGGGTGTTATAGGTTTTATTGGGTCAGCTTTTCGGAGTACATTAGTTTTTTCTAATTTATTCTGGAGAGTTTGCTATGAAAAGCTATAAAGAAATCAATAATGATCAAAAAACACTGTCTTCTGAATATCGTAAATCCGCACCAGCGGTGTTAGATGGCTTCATGGAATTACACAAAGCCTCCATGAAAGAGGGAGCGTTATCCAGTAAAGTCAAAGAGCTCATGGCATTAAGTATTGCTATTTCTGCACGCTGTGATGGTTGTATTGGTGCACATGCTAAAGCCTCACTTCGTGCCGGCGCAACAAGAGAGGAAATGATTGAAACGATAGGCGTCGCTATCATGATGGGCGGCGGCCCTTCCATTATTTATGGTACTCAAGCGTTAGGCGCCGTAGACGAATTCTTAGCTGAGAAATAATAACTTCTTACACGATCCACGCTAGTTATTTTTACTTGGAACGTAACCAAATTCTTAAAGTGGTATAGAAGCGGTTTAATATTTGTCTTGGATCATGGGTTCTAATTGGGTTTGATCAAAGAAAGCGATGTTTCCTTTTGGGGAACAGATCTGACGATTGAATGGCAAACTGACGCTACCACCTTGAAGAGTTAAGACAGTTTTATTTGGCGTTACGCAATGGGCGTCATCAAATACATTGCTCGATACCCAGTGTAAGCGCATAGACACTTCTTTATCCGGTTGGATGATAACAGGCAAGAGTACTGGCTCTGAAGGCAGGTCTTTAGGTGTGTTCCGTTTTACGTTAAGAAGAGTGTTATTGGCATCTTTAAACGCTAGTGTGGGTAAGGCTTCAAGCGTGCAGGCTTTCTTGCTGGGATTGCGTAATATCAGTAAGAAACCTTGCTGTGACATGCCATCAAAGGCGCCTTTCTTACTGTCAAAACGAGCCTTTATTTGATCCACCTGACACTGGGGAACTTGATTTTCCTTTGTGGTCATAGGCACAAAAATTTCCATTGTTAATTTTCTTTCAAACTTTTCTTTTGTTTGAGGATAATAACGGTTCACATAGCATTGCTTCTTATTCGAGTCGCAATAGACACCATTGCTCAGTGTATACTCAGTTAAGCTAACACCAACCCCATCACCAATGACATTCATCAAGGCGTCTTGGGCTTTCTGACCAAGATAATGTTTGGTCAGCCCCATAGAGATTCCTTGTTCATCGACACAATAATTTGATTTTTTATCGCATACGACACCAGAAGCGGGAGAGAATATTGTTGAAGCGAATACGGTGCCCGTGGCACCTAACAATAGCGCCATTATTAACCATTGCATCATTTGAATTACCTTAAATTCTACTGTCATTACTATACTCGAATACCCAACAGGCTTATCGCATAATACGTCATAGGGATACCTTATAGAAAACAAGAATAAGAATCTACAGAGCAGAAATAACCTACCTTTTCTTTCTTAACAAAGAAACGAGGGGCCGCTAGGTAGGCATGATGAGCTTTTGTATTAAACGACACCAGCCCGTGATGATTTAGGCAAACCTAAGGCAGGTGTTGGCTATGTTAGTCGTCTAAAAGTAATGGTTTTATTCGTTATCTTATTGTACTTTAATGGAAAAACTAGGGAGTGGTGATGTTTGAAGTAGAACGAGACGTGGTAAGAATTGGCATAGCCGCCGCGACGAATAAAGCACAAGAAATGGATTTTTTCATCCCTCTTGAATCCCTATCGACAAGTGCATCTTGCGGCATTATTTCAGACAGTCGTCTCGATTTATTGCTGGTCAGTGGCGCCACTCCTCAACAGATTGACATGATAACTACGGCTTGTGGTGCGGTAGGCTGCATAGTGCTATTTGTGGGGAATCCATCAAACGATGACGAGGTTGTTTGGAATGTCATAGGAAATGTAAAAGGCAAATTAGACAGCTATGAAATGCCGAATAACATTGGTATTGCAGACATTAGATTACTGGCGGATGAGGCGGATTACCTTCTCGCTTTTGATGACGAAGCAAGCTTGTTTCAATTCCTAGAAACAACGCCAGCTGAACAGCACTCTGGTGGAATCTACCTAGCAAGTGGTCGTGTTACATTCGAAGCCTTTACTGGCATGAACGAAAGAATAGACGCCCTTATCTCACCGTGTGCGTATTTAGTATCCAGCTTCTACTCAGCAGCAACATCAGAATGCTCAGTAATCATCGGCGTAAGAATAGCGAAATAGTAATGGGTCTTGAAAGGAATTTAACCACGTCTTTCACCTCACCACTCGACCACCACCAGCTCAATCGGTGTTTCTCTTCGAAACTGCCGCCTACCTCATCGAAAACACCGATTGAGCTTACCTAATCGTAGGCCAGCATGAACGGAGGCACGATGGGAATCTGGCAATGAAAACAGCTCTTTCACAAGCGCTCACCGCGAAACTGAATGGATACGATGGCTTGTCCTTTCCCCTTTTTTCTTCCAAGGGGAGGCTAGGATGGGGCGCACTGGAACCAGAACTGAGCTAAGTAAGACAGGCATGTATAAAAGCCAATAAACACAGGGAGTTAACTTTTTAGGTTAATTCCCTGTGTTTTTTCGGTTAATTGGCGATGACACGCTGCTGAACAATAAATGCTCTGGTGTGGTCATAGATCAGATTATATAGAAACGCATAAAGTGTGATACAGATGGTCACGCCGATATCCATGATCAGTGCTTCCCACAAACTAATTTCTAGTAAGAATGCGATAACAGGAATGGTAACAACCAATAAACCCGCTTGGAATGTTATGGTGTGAACAACTCGTAATACGAGTGAGCGTTGTGTTTTATCACCAGTGTAAATACGATCGAAACACCAGTTATAGATAAAATTCCACATCATGGCGATGGTTGCTACAACTATCATGGTTCCTGATAGTGAGCCAACATGGTGGTTGGTGAAGGTGGTTAATACAATAATGGCCAAGGCAACGGCTAATACTTCAAATAATATCGCATGGAAAATGCGCTCTATCGGCTTCATAATCAAACTTTCTCTTTTTCAAAAATGGCTACGCCTACACTCTGTAGGTGGTGTGAGTATAGAGCTTCTAGTTTGACAATAAAGTTAAAGTCCATCACGAATAGTGATAGCCTAAGTGACTGATTTAGCATGAGTGGGCAATATGTATAGTCTTGAGCAGTTAAAAATTTTTGTCGCAGTGTGTGAGGCAGGGTCGTTTTCGGCGGCGGCACGTCAATTGAAACGTGCTCAGTCCGGTGTAAGCCAGGCCATTTCTAACCTTGAAATTGCCATTAACCAAGATTTGTTTAGTCGTGAAAAAAACACCCTAAGCTTAACGTCGCAGGGGAGTGCACTCCTACCAATAGCGAAATCCATTCTACACCAGCAAAAATATTTCGACCAAAAGGTCGAATCATTAAACAAAGATTATGAGCATGAGTTGATCGTTGCGATAGACGACAGTGTGATTAATGATGAACTCATTGAGATACTCTCGCCTTTAGCGGAGCAATTTCCCACCACGAATTTTGAGATCGTTATCGCCTCTACTTTTGATGTAGAAGAGTTAATTCGATCTGGTGAAGCACATGTAGGCATTGTCTATGTTGATGGTGAGCTAAAAGTTGATATGGACTTTTTTACCTTGGGAAATGCTCGATTTTTAACCATAGCCTCTCCAATACATCCACTCGCGGCTTTGGATTTGGTCACTGAAACCGATTTAAAGAGCCATCGACAATGCGTGCATCGCAGTGCTCAAAAAAAGGAGCTTTGGTTCAGTTATAAAATCAGCTCTACCGCTTGGTACGCCAATAGCCACATGGCTTTGGTTGAGTTGGTTAAAAAAAATGTAGGCTGGGCTGTTGTTCCAGAGTTACTGGCTCATCAATACATTAAAAATGGCGATGTTATTTCATTACCCATTTCGCATGAATACGATGGTTGGTTCACTATGGTGGGCTGTTTGGTTTCTCGAAGCCACGTATCAGGGCCAGTATTAAGAAGTGTTATTAGTAGACTGCAACAATACTGCCTGCTTGATAAACGCTGGGTGCTAAGAAACAATTAAGACAGGCATGTATAAAGAAATAACTAAGACAGGCATGTATAAAGAAATAACTAAGACAGGCATATATAAAAACTAATAAATACAGCAGGTTAGGTTTTCGGCTGCCTTTTCATTGTTTGCTAGGCTTAACCTTTGCTTCCTCGCGTAGAAAAAAGAGGCGAAGCTAGCTTTATACGCCAAATTATTGTTATTTAAGAGATTTAACTGTGCCTGTCTTGTTAGCGATGGCTACAAACTTAATGAATACGATTTACTTGTGGGCTGGAATACCTAAAAAAAGAGCGGCCGGTAACTGGAGATTATCTAAAGCCAATCATCGGTTAAAGTCGAAACGATAGGTGATGTTATGCACTGCTCAGGGTCGAACCCCTTTTTGTCCTACGAGCCTCTCGTAACCAGAAACACGGCTGCAAAAAGGGCTTTGACCTGACCTCGGCCTCACTGCAGGACTATCACCAGCAGATCATCCTGACCAACCGGCGTTTCTCTTCGGCACTTCCTCTTCACACCTGCCGCCTACCTCATCGAAAACACCGGTTGAGCTTACCCAATCGTAGGTCTGCATGAACGGAGGAACGACGGGAATTTGGCAATAAAAGCAACGCTTTCACAAGGATTTTTTGCCGCAAATACTCTATGAATACGAGCACGAGTTTCTTCACCTTTTTTCTTCAAGGGGAAGACGGAAGATGGGGTCATTTCTTTGGTTTTTATGGGCTTTACTTCAATCGTTTTACTGACTAAAGGGTCGAACCCCTTTTTGTCCTACGAGCCTCTCGTAACCAGAAACACTGCTTCAAAAAGGGCTTTGACCTGATTTTCACCTCGACACGCTGGAGTCACACAAAGATCAACACTTGATGTTGCTTTTTTAGACAGCCGCTTGACCTTGATCTAAACACTCGCCTTGCTTCTCTTATCACAATCTCTACGCAGAAGCCGGACTCTAATAGCCTAAATTTACGCAGTCAATTCATGATAGAAAAAATCAATAAGCACAAAGGTTATTTTTGAACGAGTCTATTGTTTGCTCATTTAGTTATTTTAAATGACTATATTTTGACCGTTTACGCTGGCATAAAATGAAAAACCGCCTTAAGATCAATGATTAAGTATTCGCAGTACTGAGATAATAGACTGGGGATAAAAGGGATAACACGCACGCTCGTTTAACCAGTTTTTGATTTTGTGAATATGCTTATAAACTGATTATAATTTAGTGGTTTATAGAGATATTTGAATAAGTTTGAAAATGTGTAAACGCGCGTACGCACTAATAAGCTGTTAGGCGAATAAGCGCTTGTTGCAAATATCGAGGATAAATTTTGGATTTGTTTAAACTTGCAGTAAAAGAAGACCGACTTCATCCGTTATTTAAAAGAATCGTTTCATCTAAGGAGTATGAACCAATTATTGACGTTATCAATAATTGGTCAACTGGTTTGATGGGGCGAAAGAAAGAGTCTAAAAAGTTTATTCAAGATTTCCAACTATCATTTAACTCGTCCTTATGGGAGCTATACCTGAACAAAGCATTCAATGATTTTGGTTTAACTATCGACTATTCAAAGGAAAGCCCAGATTTTAATCTGCATCACAGTTCAGGTCGTGTTGTAAACGTCGAAGCCGTTACTTCAAATAATAAAGATAACCTCAAACCAGAATACTACTTAAAGGAATCCCTAAGTTCTGCTTCGGCACTAAGTAACGATGATTTCTTGGATGAGTCGACGATTAAGTTAGCTGGTAAATTAAAAGATAAAAGAGATCTATTTATAGGTATAAATAACAAAAAACATCCATACCACTCATTAGATCATGTCAAAGGTAACCCTTTTGTTATCGCTGTTGCTCCTTTTGATAATCATCTTTCTTTTTCTCAGAACAACATGGCGATAAACCGGGTGCTTTATGGTATTAATCCTCCACCGCCTATGGGAAATGGACAAAAAATAAGTCATATATTAAATCGTAATGCTCAAAAAATTGAGCTTGGTATTTTTACTAATCCTAACTACAAAGAAGTAAGTGCTGTAATTTTTTCAACTACGGGTATGTTTGGTAAAGCCGTCGTCCAAGCAGGTTTAAATAACGTTGTTCGTGCAACTCGCTATCGTCAAATGGAAGTTGACGAGTTCATGAAAATCGAAGGCCCAGGCATGCTAGGAACTTCTCACAAGACAATAAAGGCAGGTCACGATGTATTTTCTATGAGGTTTCTAAACGGTAACTTTGTTTGTGGTTCTGACACATATCTCTATCCATCTAGCGAACATAAAGAGTCGCATCAGGACGGTTTGCATATCTACTACAACCCTTATGCTTCAGTCCCATTAGATAGAGATATTTTTTCTGCATATGAAGTCACTCAAAATGACTATGATGTAAATACACAGGAAATGGTTGGTAATCATAATGATGGATCGTTAGTTTCAAGGCAAACTTTCACATCATTCGCCTAATCGGGTAGCCGGAGGTATCTAACCTCCAGCCCCCACAACACCCTGCATGCGGCTCCGCACAGGGCGTTTCACTTAGGATAGTGAAGCGAGATCCAACCATCACGCAGCGAATAAAGCCCTTCGGATTTTAAGTAAGCAAGTGATAAAGCTTGATTGATCCCCGGAGTTTTAGCACTGCGCCACGGCCCTTTACTGGTGATACCACACGCAACTGCGGCCTGAACATGCACACCTAATCTCATTAAACTTCTTACTTTAGTGCGCGGCTTTCGCCACTGTCGCCAATAGGCCATTCGTACTCTACGCCTGATCCAATGATCCAGATCGACACAAAGCTGATAGCAATTGGCGATACCAAAGTAGTTTATCCAGCCACGTAAATATTGGCTGATTTTAAAGAGTTGATAACGCATGGACACGCCCCAGTTACGGTTCGTTAACCTTCTGACTTGCTGCTTAAATTTCAGTAATGCCTTTGGGTGCCATTGAATGCGACCTGCCTTGAAGGTGAATCCAAGGAATTTACTTTCACTGGTTTTAACGACGTGGCTTTTGACCGTGTTAACGATCAGTTTCAAACGGTTATTCAGGAATTTGCTGATACTACTCAGCACACGTTCACCCGCACGAGGACTCTTCACCAGTATGGTGAAGTCATCCGCGTAGCGAGCAAACTGATGGCCTCGCTTCTCAAGTTCTTTGTCCAAAGGGTCGAGCATGATGTTCGCCAGCAAAGGTGACAATGGCCCACCTTGTGGTATACCTTCTCGACTCTCACTGTAAATCGGGTTATCCCCTTTGGTTTTGCAGAGAATTCCAGCTCGCAAGTAACGTTTAATCAATTTAAGCAATCGCTTATCCTTCACTTTATAGCCAAGGTGCGTCATGAGTAAATCATGATTAACACGGTCAAAGAACTTAGACAGATCAACATCGACTGTAAAACGGCGACCCGTTTTAATGATGCTTTGTACCTGTTTCACCGCTTGTTGCCCATTCCGATGTGGCCTAAACCCAAAACTATTGTCTGAGAAGGTTGGGTCGAAAATCGGCGTAAGGACTTGAGCAATGGCTTGTTGGATCACACGATCAACTATGGTTGGTATACCCAGCTGACGTTTACCGCCATCGGGTTTATCAATTTCCACTCGTCGAACAGGTTTAGGTTGGTATTGACCTGAGCGAAGCTCAGACGTAATACGTTTCCAGTTTCCATCCTTTGCCCAAGCAGGGAAGTCATCAATGGTCATTCCATCGATGCCAGCAGCCCCTTTATTGGCTCGAACTCGTTTCCACGCTTCCAATATATTAGAAGGCTTTAGGGTGAGTTCGAGTAGATCTGCGCTAAAGGCTGGCTGCTTATCGGTACGCTGAGTCACGTCGCTACCGGACGGTATTCGTGTATTCAAGTCTGACAAGGCTCCTCCTTTGTTCTAAATGTTCAGGCCTTCGCCGTGTCCCAACCATTACGATGGGCATTTGGCTACTATGCCGTCTGCTGACTTCTGCTTAATCACCTTGAGGGTTACTCCTCTTAGCGCTATCAATGTTTCATCTGTTTGCTTTCCTAAGGCGATGAACTCTCAGGAACCAAGGCATTTCTTAGCCAGAGCCTCACTGGCATTTCATTGATCGCAGGTTAAGCAGATCTCCCCAGATAAGAGCATGTACTTTCACTGCACTGCTGCATCATTTACGGTGGCCGTTAGATCACATGGCTTCGTCGTCTTGTGCCAACTCGCCTTCAGCCTACGCCTCATATGATGTTCTTGTTCATCAGCTCGCAGTTTTGCGTCCGGCTTCCTTCAGACAAAATCTCGCGATTATGCCCTTGCCATTCGCTAGTAGTTATCGTTTACTAATCTGAAATAGATTAGAGACGGTGATCTTCCTACAGAGGACTTTCACCTCATAAGTTCATGCCCATGCTGGGCGTACACAAGGCCATAAAGTCGGATTCGTAACAGCTTGCTCGGTTCCGCTTCGCTTCACATTTTAGCAAGCTATTACTCACCGCTTATGGCGGCGTTGAGGCTGTAGAATTACTCTTTATTTAGAAAAATAGCCTTTTTTATGGGGTCAAAATGCATTACCTAGTACGCTAAAAGCGCTTAGGGTTGAGCTCAGAGGCTCGTTTTTTAATTGAATTTGGCTGTTGGAGGAATTCTACAGCCTCGTTATGTATTCCGTTTCGTCGAATCAAATGTATAGAAGGAAGTATTGTGCTTGGCCCAGACATAGATAAGTACAGAGATGATATAGATAACGATGAAGGGTTGGCGGCCAAGCGCCGTGCATTGGTTATCGTTTCTCTGCTGCTTTTGGTATTGAGCGTGAGCGGTGCGTCAATCAAGGAAGCGAATACGTTCATTTTTCGGATTGAGTTTTCAAACCATATCGGCTTGACTTACCTGCTCGGTGCCGCAGTGATCTTTATGCTTCTGAGGTATTACGCTTATGCTCAAAGCTACCACAGTCAGCTTTTTGAATTTTGGTCGGCAAGACTACTTAATGATTATAGGGTGTTCTTTTACAACTCTGGGGAAGATGAGGTTCAGGGATTGTTGGGCAAGCGAATAAATGTATGGGGCGGTGATGAACCCGGTATCCAGGAACCACGATACAAAAAAGTGGGAATGCTCAAACGAAATATTGTATACAAGTCCGAGGGTCAGGATGCTGAGCACGGAACGTACAACTACAACGAGAATATTGAGCTCAACAAGTATTCAGAGACTTGGACTAGAAAGGATTTCAGAAAACTTTTCGGGTTTGAAATTAAGTATAGAGTGGAAGCTATTCTCAAGCATCGGGAGTATCTAGATCTTATGTTTCCTTATCTGCTAGGAGCCGCTGCAATTATTAGTTTGATTTTTAAGCTCTACCAACAGTGAACACATAGCCAGTGCAGGCACAGCGACGCCCTTTCCATTACGCCTTCGGCTCGATTCCAAGGGCGCGCATGCTGCAGGTGTTATGTAACTACAAGAGTATTGTGATGGAATTAAGGCTCGTTTCAGAAAAAACTATTAAGGGAATATCGACTAGAGAAAATAATGCGGCAGAAATGAGTCCAAACGAGTGACCAAGACAGGTATGCATATAACTCAATAAAAACAGTAGCTTAGTTTTTCTCTTTGTGGTTTCTGAGCTTTTCTATTATTAATGTGCTCTTTGCTTTAAAGAAAAGAAAATCTGTAGGGTTGGTATAGCAAACCTTTGTTTTTTCTTGGTTTTAACGATGCCTGTCCTGCTAATATTCTCTCTTTGTAGATTCTGAGCTTTTCTATTATTAATGTGCTCTTTTCTTTAAAGAGAAGAAAGTCTGTAGGGTAGGTTTACCAAACCTTTTTCTTGGTTTTAATGATGCCTGTCCTGTTAATATTCTGTCCTTTACCATTTCAGTCAATCTTTGGAGATTTCTATTATGGATGCCCATAGTCTATTTACCTTTATGGTCGTTGTGGTTTTACTGGTTATTTCTCCTGGGCCAAATGGTTTTCTGATTGCCAAAACGGTGCCGTTGTCCGGAAAAAAGGCGGGTTTTGCGAATGTATGGGGATTTTTCGCCGCCTTTTATGTGCATGGAACCCTGTCTATTTTTGGTATTTCTTTGTTATTGGTTCAATCTGCTGAGGCCTTTCTCGTTTTTAAACTGTGTGGCGCGGCGTATCTTATCTGGATTGGCATTAAAGCATTGATAGGGGCATTCAAGCCTAAGCGTCTTGATGCTGTTAAACCAATTCAGACGGTCAAAAAAAAGCCAATCAATACGAGGCGCTTTTATAGAAGGCTTTTTCACCAATGTCCTTAACCCTAAAGCTTCTATGTTTTACTTGGCGGCTTTTCCACAATTCCTCACTGTAAACGACAGTCCATTAACGGCGTATGCTTTGGTGACGATTCATTCTATGGTGAATTTGATTTGGTTTTCTCTAATGGTACTTATGTTGTCACGGGTGAAAAGTATGGCGAATAATGTGCGTTTCAAAAAGTGGTTAAACGCGGTTACGGGAGTGGTATTTATTTGTTTTGGTTCCAAATTAGCATTTATGAAAAGCAGTTGATTTATCTTATAGGTAGGTGTGCCAAACTTTTGTTTCTTCTTGGTTTTAATGGTGCCTGTCCTGTTAATAGCTCGGCTGTTAATGTTCTAAAAGACGATCAAGTTTGTTTTTGAAAAAAGCATAAAAAAAGCCCCCATTTAATGAATCGATATCATTAAGTGGGGGCTTGTGTGACTTATTTCTTTCAAAGAGAATAAGAAGTCAAAGATAACTAGAAGCCAAAATCAGTTTCTATTCTCCTAGCAACAACTTATCGTCGTCTAGCTCTTCGCCATCATTACGGGCTTGAACTAGTATCCAAGACAGGCATGTATATAACTCAATATAAACAGTAGCTTAGTTGATTTCTCTTTGTGATTTCTTCTACACCTACATATCCCTTTCCTTTAAAGGATAAGAAATTAGCAGGGTAGGCATGCTAAGCTTTTTTTCTTTTTGGTTTTAACGGTGCCTGTCCTGTTAATAGCCGTAGACACTTTACTAAGTTAGATCTAGGGGCTAATTGAGAGATGAATTCAAATTTATCGAGGACTAAAGTTTTTAATTTATAACATCACAAAAGTTTAGACAATCTGAAACAAAAACTTTAAAAAAGACTGTAAATTAAATATAATAGATATGTATTTAATTTACATTGTTAATTTTATAAATTAAGGAAAATAGAACACATGGAACCAAACAACGCTAATCAAAGTGAAGCTAAAAATACAAAAATTTTAAATAAACTCGGTACTATCGCATTCGGTCTTATCGTTCTTGGTTCATTCTTACCCGCTGTGACCATACCTGGTTGGGAGGATGCAATACCAACCACTGGTGTTGACGCCTACGGCTTTTTCGTCGTATTCCTGATGTTTGTCGGTGCTGCAGGTAGTGCTCTAGGCTTGCCAAAGCTTATAGTTAAAGGTATTGCTGGTTTCTCTCTCGCTTACCTTTACTATCATCTATTCGGTGCTATCAGTGATATGAACGATATAGCTTCAATGTTTGGTGGTCGTCACTCTGGTGAATTAGCCCAAGTAGCCCAAGTAGCGCTACAAATAATTGACATCGGTATCTATGTCTTACTTGCGGGCTTCGTATTACTGAACCTTTTCATGTTTAAGTCATACGTTATCCATCCACGTTTTGATGCGCTTGACACTCTGTTAAAACACTATACTTCTCAAGTAACAGAAAAAGTAGCGACAAAATCGGCTGAAATTAAGAAAGCAGCAGACGAAAAATCAGCTCAAATTAAGAAAGCAGCAGAAGAAAAATCAGCTCAAATTAAAGAGGCAGCAAAGGAAAAAGCCACTCAAACTAAAAAATAGTAAAAGCTTCAGATGCCAAGGCGGAAGAAATCTCCGAAGAACAAGAAAAGCCTCAAGCTAACGCAGAAGAACCGAATGTAGAAATGATAAGGGGCGATTTATTCGCCCCTTTTTAATGTCTATGGTTTAAGCAACGCCCAAGACAGGTATGCATATAACTCAATAAAAACAGTAGCTTAGTTTATTTCTCTTTGTGGTTTCTGAGCTTTTCTATTATTAATGTGCTCTTTCCTTTAAAGAAAAGAAAATCTGTACGGTAGGTGTGCCAAACCTTTGTTTCTTCTTGGTTTTAACGGTGCCTGTCCTGTTAATAGCTCGGCTGTTAATGTTCTAAAAGACGATCAAGTTTGTGTTTGAAAAAAGCATAAAAAAGCCCCCATTTAATGAATCGATATCATTAAGTGGGGGCTTGTGTGACTTACTCTTTTCACAATGAAATAGAAGCCAAAGAGAACAAGAAGTCAAAGATAACTAGAAGCCAAAGATAGCCAAAAGCGGGTTCTATTCTCCTAACAACAACTTATCGTCGTCTAGCTCTTCGCCGTCATTACGGGCTTGAGCAAACAATTGAAGAAGGTCTTTTACTTCATACCCGGCGCGCTGATCGCCAGATAAATCAAAAATAATCTTCCCTTCATGGAGCATGATGGTTCTAGAACCATGATCCAGTGCTTGTCGCATGGAGTGTGTCACCATCATCACGGTAAGCTGTTTCTCTTCGATGATTTGCGACGAAATATCCATAATGAGCGCCGCCGTTTTTGGATCAAGCGCCGCTGTGTGCTCATCCAACAAGAGAATACTGCTAGGCTGTAACGCCGACATCAGTAAGCTAACTGACTGTCTTTGTCCACCTGATAGTAATCCCATTTCAGCGCCAAGACGGTTTTCAAGGCCAAGGTTAAGACGGCTTAACTGTTCTTTGAAAATTTTTCGTAGATTGTCATTTAAAGCCAAAGAGAGGTTGCTTCTTTTACCGCGACCATACGCGAGAGCCATGTTCTCTTCTACCGTCAAATTGCCACAAGTACCAGCTAATGGGTCTTGAAACACTCGAGCGATGTCTTTAGTACGCTTTGTTGCTGGAAGATTGGTGACATCTCGATCAGAGAATAAGATCTTTCCACGGGTCGATTCGATGTCTCCAGCAATGGTGTTGAGTAAGGTCGATTTACCCGCACCATTGGAGCCGATGACGGTGACAAACTCACCACTTGGGATGGTTAAATCCACACCGCGTAGTGCGAGTTTTTCAGTTGGTAGGCCGTGGTTAAAAGTGACATGTAGATTTTCACAACGAATCATACTCTTTCTCCCTTCGCTTTCTTGGCTTTCCATTCACGACGTAATTTTGGAAACACCAGCGCTAACGCGACTAGGACGGCGGTAAGCAAATTAAGATCAGATGCTTGGAAACCAAGGAAGTCTGCATTGAGCGCCATAGAGACGGCGACTCGATACAAGATAGAGCCGATAATGCAGCTCATCACAATGACGAGAATAGAACGCGTTGAGAACAACGATTCACCAATAATGACCGCAGCCAAGCCAACGACAATCGTACCGATACCCATGGTGGAATCTGCAAACCCGTTCGTCTGGGCAAACAAGGCACCCGCCAAGCCGACTAGACCATTAGACAATGCTAAACCCACGTAGACTTTCTCATTCACCACAATGCCGTTCGCTTGCGCCATGCGTTTGTTAGAGCCGACCGCACGCATCGCAAGACCGTATTGTGTGTTTAAGAACCAAGCAACCAGCAACCCACCAATGACGGCACAAAAGGCCACAAATATAACCTTCATATACATCGCCGGAATGCCGAGCGCCTCAAAAGGCGTCAACATAGTTGGTTCCATAATCAGGGCAACATTGGGCTTGCCCATCACCCGAAGGTTAATGGTGTAAAGGGCGGTCATGGTTAAAATACTGGCTAACAGATGCAATATATTAAATCGCAAGTTCAGCCAAGCGGTGACAATCCCCGCACAGGCGGCGGCTAACGTACCGAGCAACGTCGCCAAGTAAGGGTTGTAACCAATCACGATCAAGGTAGCGGTAACAGCTGCACCAAGGGTGAAGCTGCCGTCTACTGTTAAGTCAGGAAAATCTAATATTCGGAAGGTAAGATAGACTCCCATGGCAACCAAGCCATAAATGAAACCTATCTCTAGCGTTCCTAAAAAAGCATAAAGTGACAAAGTATATCCTTATTATTCGATTATCTTAGTCGCTCGCGCGAGTACAGCTTTAGGAACACTCACACCCATGAGTTTGGCCATTTTTGGGTTTACAAACAAGTTGGTCCCTTTTGCCATTTTCACATCAATGTCACCGGCTTTTTCACCCTTAAGAATACGCACAACGATTTCACCTGTTTGGCGTCCAAGGTCAAAGTAATCGTAGCCAACCGCAGCAACAGCACCACGGGCAACCGTATCTGTATCACCAGCAAATACTGGAATTTGTGCGTCGATACCGACTTTCACAACGGATTCTACAGCACTGATAATGGTGTTATCGATAGGCGTATAAATCGCATCGACTTTACCAACCAATTGCTTAGTGGCAATCATAACGTCGGATGTTCTAGGAGCCGGTGCTTCAACGATTTTAATGCCCATTTCAGCCGCGACTTTTTTCGCTTGCACTAACATAGAAACAGAATTCGCTTCACCTGGATTATAAGGAATACCGATTGTTTTTAAATTCGGCAAAAACTCTTTAATTAATGAGAAATGCTCTTTGATGTTCGCCATGTCTGATAGACCAGTGACATTGCCACCCGGTTTTTTAAGGCTAGGCACTAATCGGGCCCCAACTGGGTCGGTCACAGCAGAAAATACAATTGGAATGGAGTCGCTGGCCGTCACGGCCGCTTGTGCTGAAGGTGTGGCGATAGCAACGATGACGTCTGGCTGCTCACCAACCATCTTACGAGCGATCTGCGCGGCAATGTCTGTTTTTCCCTGAGCGCTTTCGTAAGTGAATTTTAGTTTGTCGCCCTTGTAACCATTTTCATTTAGGGTCGCTTTAATACCATCACGAACCGCATCCAGTGCAGGGTGCTCAACAATGGCTGTTGTCGCTACGTAAACTGGATCAGCTTGTGCAATGCCACCGACGATTGCGCTTGCGACAATCGCACTTTTAAAAATAGAACTGATTTTCATAGTAAATCCTTTGTAGTGAATATGTACGGAATGATACTTTCAATGAATTATTCTGTAAAAATATCACAGCATAGAGGCGAAAAACTAGATGAATTATCAGACTGTTGGTAGATCAACACTTGAATAGTAAGAAATAGGTAAAATAAAGAGCGAAAACAAGCTTATAAAGTCAAAAAACAACCCCCCCATGTTAGCTGTCCAACTATTGGTGAACGCTCCAAAATACAGAGGCTTACGGGATTTATAAGTAACCCTATTTCCTTTTTAACACTTGTCCACGTTACCTCTAACGAGCTTTAAGCTGCCGTCTATATGAATGTCTCTTTGTGGGTAAGCGATGACGATGTTGTTTTCAGCGAAGAGCTCGTCGAGTCGAAAGCGTATGTTGCTTTTCGCGACGCGTAACCCGCCTTCCACGTTGGATTGTATCCAGAAGTTCACGTCAAAGATGAGGGCGTTGTCGCCAAAGTCTTCAAAGATGACTTGTACTTTGGGGTCGGTGAGCACGCTTTCTTGTTCTTCGGCGGCTTGTCGCATGAGTTCGGCGACTTTCTTTGCTGGCGAACCGTAGGCAACACCGATTCTCACTGAGGTTCTCATTAATTTGTCGACGAGTGTCCAGTTCACTATGGTGTTTTCTAGGAGCTTGCTGTTTGGAATCAGCATGTGTACGCCGTCTACGCGTCGGAATCGAGTCGAGCGTGTGTTAATTTCTTCCACTACGCCTTTGGCGTTTTCTACTTCTAAAAAGTCACCGATGCGGATGGGCTTTTCCCACATCAAAATCCAACCACTGATGAAGTTATTGATGATGTTCTGTGCGCCAAACCCCACGCCAATAGCGATAGCGCCGGACAAAAAGGCAAACGCCGTGACTGGGATGTTGATGATTTCTAACGTGGTAATGGTGATGATGCAAATCGCGATGACATACAGCAAGCGCTGGAGCATGTGGATGATGTTTGGGTCTGTGTGTCGGTTCGTCAGTTTAGACGTGAGTAGGCGAACGAGATATTTGGTAACCCAAAAACCAACAAAGGCGAGAGTAGGGATGAGTAGCAGCCCGCCGAACGTCACCGCTTGGCCAGAAACGGAAAACAGTGTGTAATTTAAGGTGCGGTATAAATATTCTAGATCTAGCAAAGGCGAGACTCTCTTATTGGCTGCTTTTTGTCATGATATGTATGGCCGATTTGGGTGGCTAATGTATTAAATACTATTTCTCTGGTGTGTGCTTTATAAATGTGCAAACAATGTGTTCAGGAAGGCGAAAAGAGAGGGGATTATTAACCTCGCCCTAACCCTTCTCTTGAAAAGAAGGGAGAGGGTTAATGGCCGCTTAGTTCGGTGTGTCGCTGCGTTTTAGCTGCATGCGACGCAAAAACTCAGACATGATGTGCATGTAGAGTTCGTCACCTAGGTATTTGTCTTCTACACCACGGTCGATGCTCGGGTTGTCGTTGACTTCAATGACGTAACCACGGCCGTTGATCTCTTTTACGTCTACACCATATAAGCCGTCGCCAATGGGTTTGGTGGCGGCGATGGCGGCTTGCAGCACACGGCGCGGCACTTCAAATGTTGGCAATGTGTCGAAGCCACCACTTTCGCTGGCGCTGTCACTGTGTTGGTAGATCTGCCAGTGGTTTTTCACCATGTAGTAGCGACAAGCAAAGATAGGTTTGTTGTTTAAGATACCTATGCGCCAGTCGAATTCGGTGTACAAATACTCTTGAACCAACAGCAAGGACGATTTTTTGAACAAGGTGTTTAGGCTTTCAGTCAATGCTGCGCGGTTTTCTGCTTTGATCACGCCTTTGGAAAACGCACCATCGGGGATCTTCACGACCATTGGGTAGCTGATTGCCGCTTCTAATGCGTCTTCGACGCTTTTTTCACCCTTGTGTACGATGCGTGTTTTTGGGCAAGGTACTTTGTGGGTGTTGAACAAGTCCGCTAAGTACACCTTATTGGTACAGCGCATGATGGATTGTGGGTCGTCCATCACGACCAACCCTAAGCCTTCGGCTTTTTTCGCGAAGCGGTAGGTGTGGTGGTCTATGTTGGTGGTTTCACGAATAAATAAGCCGTCGTATTCTGGCAGGCGCAAGATGTCTTTTGGGCCGATGGTATCCACGTGAATACCAAGCTGTTTACCGGCTTGGATAAACTTCTTAATCGCTTGTTCGTCACTAGGCGGCATGGCTTCTTCTGGGTTAACCAAAATGGCCATGTCAAATTTCGCCGCGCGCTGGATGCGACCCTTGCTCCATACCTTGTTACTGAAGGCTTCTAGAGACTCTGCAAAT
Organism: Marinomonas flavescens; assembly: GCF_004352835.1. GTDB lineage: Bacteria > Pseudomonadota > Gammaproteobacteria > Pseudomonadales > Marinomonadaceae > Marinomonas > Marinomonas flavescens. The sequence continues at coordinate 466,883 of NZ_SJSB01000001.1, forward strand.
AGCGTTTCTTCCTCGTCATTTAGCTGGCGTTGAGAGGTGGCTTGCAGTGCGGTCACTTGCCATTCTTTGCGGTATTTTAGCGTTACTTCAAGTACAGGGCTTGGAAAGCTTTCGAATAGCTTGCGAGCGAATTCCTTCATTTCTGGCAGAATGGTTTTACCAAACACGCAGTGAAACTTTAGCTCCATTGGAGCGTCTGGCGTCGCCAATTTTTTGGCAAGCAAAGGCAACCAGTGAGAAATTTCTAGCTCATACAGGTCTTTTTTGCTTAGGTCGTTCAGTACACGTACCGATGGCATAACGTGGTGGCCACGGCTTTCTGCCAACAGGGAGCAATAATATCCGTCAGACAAATATTTGCTGCTTTTACAAAGGTTGATAATGCGCGTGCGTCCTTGGCTTTTGGTGGCCAAGTTTAGGTATTGAGTAAAGGTGATCACACGATCACTGGGTAAAAACGCGGACCAATCTTTGGCCTGATCAACAACAATGTACGTCTGTGACATTGGCTTTGCTTTTCCTTCTTTGAAGAGCAGTAAATGCGTGTTTTTAACACGCTGAATTTTTGCGAATAGTGCGCTTGTTTTTATGTTTTAACAATACTCTAAATCGAAAATATAAAATGTTTTTTTGGTGACTATTTGTACTATCTTTTAACTAGGATTCGCCCTAGAATGCGCGAAAATTATCGTCGTCTATTGCTGTGCTTTTCAGCGCCTTAATAGTTCGACTTATCAGACCTTTTGCCCTTTTCTGAGGCGATAACATGAACAGCCATACCGCTCCACACTCTTCTTTATCATTCGAGGTTCGTTCGGCTCTGTCGAGCGATGTTACGGCTCTATTAGCATTAGAAGCCGCGGCTTTCAGCGGTGACCGTTTGAGTCGTCGTAGTTTTCGTCGTGCGATTACGAGCACAGGCTCTGCTTTGCTGGTGGCGGTAGGTGAACAAGGCCTGCTGGGCTACGCTTTGTTGCATTTGCGTCAGGGTACTCGATTGGCGCGTTTGTACTCGTTAGCCGTGTCGCCTGCCGCGCGCGGTTTAGGGGTGGGTAAAGCCTTGATCGAAGCGGGTGAGAAAAAAGCCATTAAACGGGGTAAGGCGTTGTTGCGTTTAGAAGTGAGCGATGTGAATCTCGCGGCGATCGCGCTGTATCATAAAATGGGCTATCGGGATTTCGGTCATTACGACGCCTATTATGAGGATCAAACGGACGCCATTCGGATGCAAAAAACCTTGCGTCATCATGGTGTTGAACAATCGTCACATCCAGTGCCTTGGCTAGCACAAGGAACGCCATTTACTTGCGGTCCAGCGTCGTTGCAAATGGTGTTGTCTGCGCTGCAGAAAGAGTACCAAGCGACACCAGACGATGAGCTGGAAATTTGGCGCGAAGCGACGACCATATTTATGACTTCAGGGCATGGTGGTTGTCATCCGATGGGGTTGGCATTGGCGGCGCAAAAGCGTGGGCTATCGGCGCAGTTATGGCTCAGTGAAGAAGGGCCTTTATTTGTTGATAGTGTGCGTGATGAACTGAAAAAAGACGTGATTACCCGAGTGCATCAAGGTTTTGCTAAGCAATGCGTGGCGGCGAATATCGCCGTGAATTATCACGTTATGCCGTTAGAGCAGTTGATCGAAGCGTTTGATTCGGGCGCGTTGGCATTGATTTTGATCAGCACCTTTCGGATGGACGGTAAAAAAGCCCCCCATTGGGTGGTGATGTCAGGTTATGACGAACATTGTATTTTGGTGCATGACCCAGACTTCGAAGAGAATGACGACACCCAAAGTCCGCTCGATTGCCAGTATTTACCGATCGCACGGGATGTATTCGAAAAAATGTCGCGTTTTGGGCGGCGACGCCTACAAGCCACCGTGGTGTTGAGGATGAAGCGTTAAGAATGACGTATCTGTTTAGCTCACATTATTCGTTTTAGTTAGCAGGCATGGTATTGTTTGTTGATATTAAACGAATTAATTGAGGAGTGGTTCGATGAAGATCGCGTTAACCAGTGACAATATTGCCGGGGCTTCTGAGTCTGTTTTACACGCTATGATGGAAGCATCCAAAGGCGATGCCATGCCGTATGGTAATGACGAGTCGACGGCACAAGTGACGGCCATGTTATCTGAGCTGTTTGAATGTGAACTGGATGTGTTTTTGGTGTCGACAGGTACCGCGGCCAATGTGTTGAGTGTGAGTGCGATGACGCCACCTTGGGGCAGTGTTTTGTGTCATACCGAGAGCCATTTATTGAACGACGAAAGCAGTGCGCCTGAGTTTTATACCGGTGGCGCTCGCTTTGTGGGTATCGAGGGTGCTGATGCTAAGATAGACCCTGTCTTGCTGAAGAAAGTCGTTAATCAAAAAGTGGGCGATGTGCATTCTTGCCAACCTTCTGCTGTGAGTATTTCGCAAGTCACAGAAGTGGGCAGTGTGTATTCTTTGGAAGAAATCCGTGAAATTACGAATGTGGCGAAAGCCGCGGCGATTCCTGTGCATATGGATGGCGCGCGCTTTAGCAATGCATTAGTGGCATTGGGCTGCTCGCCGGCTGAAATGACCTGGAAAGCGGGCATTGATATCGTCTCTTTCGGCGCGACAAAAAACGGCACTATGGCGTCGGAAGCGATCGTTGTTTTCAATAAAAGCTTGTCAAAAGAATTAGGCTTTCGCCGTAAGCGTGGTGGTCATTTACATTCGAAAATGCGCTTACTGTCATCGCAGATGATTGCTTATTTAACCGATGATTTATGGCGTAAAAATGCGACCCACGCCAATGCGATGATGGCTCTGTTGCAGGACGGTTTGAAAGCGGTGCCAGGCGTTGTTATTAATACGCCAGCGCAAGCCAATATGTTGTTTTGTACCTTGCCTGAAGGCATGGCAGAGCATTTGTTGGCAGATGGCTTTGCTTTTCATGGTGATCGTTGGGAAGAAAGAGTAGTGCGTTTAGTGACTTCTTTTAGAACGCCAAGAGAAGGCATCGAAGCCTTTATTGATAGTGCGAATACATTTGCAAAGCGTGCATAAGCTTTTATGGATTAAATCTTTGAGAGGTGGCAGTGTTTCAATAAGGTATTTTCGGCATGCTTTTCCTTGCTTAATACTTGGCTGGCGATCTGCTTAAGATGATTTTATTGATGATTTTATTGATGATTTTATTGATGACTTTTCGATGTGAAAAGAGCCTACTGTCACGAGCGGTGTTTTTATCGCCTTGCTTATATTCTGCGGCATTATTCGCAGCATTAGGTAGCGAGCTATTTTGAATATATAAAAGGTCTAGGGTTATGGAAGATTTACTTCACTATGTGTTGAACTTTCAGGTGCTGATACTTGTATTAGTGGTTGTCTTGCTTAAAAACGCAATTAAGTTTGTGCCTCAAAATCAGGCGTATGTGATTGAGCGTTTTGGTAAATATCAATCCACTAAAGAAGCGGGTTTAAATTTCATTATTCCCTTCATTGACCGGATTTCCGCGGATCGCTCGTTAAAAGAGCAGGCAGTGGATGTTCCTGAGCAAAGCGCAATTACGAAAGACAATATTTCTTTGCATGTGGACGGTATTTTGTATTTCCGTGTGCTTGATGCCTATAAAGCGACTTATGGCGTAGATAACTACGTATTTGCGGTGACTCAGTTGGCGCAAACGACGATGCGTTCTGAACTAGGTAAAATGGAATTGGATAAAACGTTTGAAGAGCGTGACATTCTAAATACCAATATTGTTTTAGCGATTAATGATGCTGCTGGCCCTTGGGGGATTCAGGTGTTGCGTTATGAGATCAAAGACATTGTGCCACCGCAATCTGTAATGGAAGCGATGGAAGCGCAAATGAAAGCAGAACGTGTGAAGCGTGCGCAAATTTTGGAGTCTGAAGGGGATCGTCAAGCGGCGATTAACCGTGCAGAAGGCCATCGCGCGGCGGTAGTTCTTGCTGCAGAAGCGGATAAACAAGAGCAAGTGTTGCGTGCGGAAGGTGAGGCCAAAGCGATTGTCGCGGTTGCATCTGCTCAGGCTGAGGCATTGCGTCAAGTGGGTGAAGCGGCAGCGACTGAAGAAGGGCAAAAAGCCATTCAGTTGGATCTAGCAACGAAAGCCATTGAAGCGAAACGTGCCATTGCGAAAGAGTCTTCGGTTGTCTTGTTACCAGATGGTGCTACAGATGCTTCTGCGGTTGTTGCGCAAGCGATGACGATTATCCAGAAAATGACGAAAGGGAGCTAAATATGGATTTCTTTACCAATAATCTGGCCGAAAGCTTATTCGTTATTGGTTTGATCCTATTGGTCATTGAAGTGGCTGTATTAGGCTTCTCTACTTTTGTACTGTTTTTTGTCGGCTTAGCTGCGATGGTGACGGGGGCTTTGCTCTATGTCGGTATTTTGCCGGATAGTGGTTTGGGCTCGATGTTTAGTACTGGTATCTTAACGCTTATTTTTGCGGGTGTGTTGTGGGGGCCTTTAAAACGCATGCAGTCGAATGTGAACCCTAAGAAAGCGCAAGGGGATTTGGTTGGCCATGAGTTTGTTTTAAAAGAGCCTGTGTCACCAGAGCTTTCTCCTAACTATCATTATTCCGGTGTGAATTGGTCTTTGATCAGCGAAGAGTTGATTGAAGCTGGAACACGGGTTGAGGTGACAGAAGCAGAAGTTGGCGCTTTTCATATTAAAGCGACTCGTTCGGATTAACCTCTGAGATTAGAAAAATAATTTGTAAAAAGGGCTTCCGATGGAAGCCCTTTTTTTGTGTTTTATAATTCGATTTAACGAAGAATTAACAGTGGGATCGTACTTTCAACAATCATTTTAGAGGTGTTACTTCCTACAAAGAATTGTTTTACTTTTGAGTGAGCATAAGCACCCATAACCATGAGTTCAATGTGATTCTCTTGGCGGTATTGGGTTAAAACAGGATAAATATCACCAGCAATTAGGGCGTCTGTTACTTTAAAGCCTTCTTGTTCTAAGAGTGCTTTAGCGTTTTCAAATTTTGCTCGTCTTGCTTTTGTATCTTCCCCTGCCATGACTAGGTGGCAGGTTAAGCCTTTTAGTAATGGACTTTTTATAATGCGGGCAATGGCGTTGTCGGATGTTTCGCGGCCATCGTAAGCGATCATAAAGTTGGTTGGTGCTTTGAATTCGCCAACGGTAATCAATATTGGATTGTGAAGTGCTCTGGCCGCGCGTTCAATATGTGAACCCATGGTGTTGGCATTCATATCATTGTTATTGCCACAGCGGCCTAGAATAACCGCTCGAGTGCTGTCTTCAAGGTCTGTCAGTGTTTCAATAAGATCACCATGACGCTGCAGAAGAGAGATGTTTTTCGCACCGGCGGCTTCAGCGTGTTTTTGAGCATCATTTAGTATGGCTTTACCGTGTTCAAGAGAAAGCTTAGCGCGTTTCTCATCGAGCTCTGTAAGCTCACCAAGTAGATGTTCTCTGCTGCCAAAACCAATAGAGCCGGATAAGTCATTTTTATTGGTTGTTATCGCGGCCTTTTCAAGTGAGTGCAAGAGCGTCAGAGGGACCTCCATTTTAATGGATGCCCATACGGAAGCGTCTGTCACGTACTCAGATAAAGAGGAGTCATCGATACACGCAATTACGTTTGTCATTATTATTCTCCTGTTTGCCTTAATGGCCACTTAATAATTTATCAGCTTCTTCAGGTTTATCATGAACGCCGAATTTATCCACGACAGTGGCGCTGGCTTCGTTCATTCCTACGACATCAACTTGCGCGCCTTCACGACGAAATTTGATCACTACTGTGTCGAGTGCAGAGACAGCGGTAATGTCCCAGAAGTGCGCAGCGGATAAATCGATAGTCACTTTGTCGAGGGCTTCTTTAAAATCGAACGCTTTATTGAATTGATCAGAAGAGGCAAAGAATACCTGGCCAACAACTTTGTAAGTTCGATGAGCATCGTCTTCGTTTTTGCTGCTGGAAATAGACATAAATCGGCCTACTTTATTAGCAAAGAAAAGTGATGCGAGTAGTACGCCAACCAAGACGCCAATAGATAAGTTGTCTGTGGCAACCACCACGGCAACCGTGACTACCATGACGATGTTGGTCGAAAGCGGATGTTTCTTTAGGTTGATGATAGAGTCCCAAGAGAAAGTTCCGATGGATACCATGATCATTACGGCAACTAAGGCGGCCATAGGGATTTGACCAATCCATTTGCCTAAGAAAACCACCATGATCAGCAGGAAGAAGCCGGCAATAAAAGTAGATAGTCGGCCACGGCCACCGGATTTCACGTTGATAACAGTTTGGCCAATCATACCGCAACCGGCCATGCCGCCAATGAAGCCAGTGAAAATGTTTGCCACACCTTGGCCTTTACATTCACGGTTTTTATCGCTGGTGGTGTCGGTTAATTCGTCGACAATCGTGGCGGTCATCATTGACTCAAGCAGACCTACAACCGCTAAGCTTAGGGAGTAAGGTAAGATGATCAGGAATGTGTCTAGGTTTAATGGGATATCAGGAAGCAAGAAGACAGGTAAGGAATCTGGTAATGCACCCATGTCGCTGACGGTGTGAATGTTAAGGCCGTTCATCATTGAGAAAATGGTCAAAACAACAATGCAGACCAGTGGAGATGGTAGGTTTTTACCCAGTACTGGTACGTATGGAAAGAGATAAATAATACCCAATCCCGCCGCTGTCATAGCGTAAACAACCCAAGTCACATTGGTCAGTTCTGGCAGTTGGGCCATGAAAATCAAAATCGCTAAGGCGTTAACAAAGCCAGTAACAACAGACTTTGAGACAAAGCGCATCAAGTTGCCGAGTTTTAAATACCCTGACACAATTTGAAACAGTCCGGCCAAAATAGTGGCTGCTAGCATGTATTGCAGGCCGTGATCTTTAATCAGATCCATCATTACCAATGCCATGGCGCCGGTGGCTGCAGAGATCATCGCAGGGCGTCCGCCAAAAATAGAGATGACGACAGCAATACAGAAAGAGGCGTAAAGGCCTACTTTAGGGTCAACGCCAGCAATAATAGAAAAAGCAATGGCTTCAGGGATAAGAGCAAGCGCGACAACCGTGCCTGACAGGGTGTCGCCTTTTATGTTTGAGAACCAGTCTCGTTTTATTGATTCGATCATTTTTTACCTTTTATATCGCTATTTTTACGTGCCATGCTTTGTTTTTCTAGGCTTTGCTTTTAGGGCTGTCCCTAGTTTCAAACGGAGCGTTTTACATTTAATAAAGCATGGTTGGGTATGTATCGTCATAAGGCTATGACGTTTGCATGCTGCCATTGGCGCGCATGCGATAGGAAGGTACTTTAAGCGACACAATCAGGGTGTGTTGCGTTGCGCCACGCCGTGTTTTACAGCGAAAGTTAAAAAGTGGCGAAATTATAAAGTTTTAGTCTGGTTATGACAACTAAGGAGGCTGCTTTCTTTTGGTCGCTAATGCACATGGTTTGATAAGCTATTAAAAAGAAGAGGGTGGTGTTTTTATGCAAGGGTGTCATTTTTTCATTTTTCTTTTATGAGTTTTTATTTATAGTTCTGCGGTTAATTATTTATTCGTAGTGTTTTTCTATCATTTTTTAGTAGTAAGTGGCCGATTATGGATGTTGTACAGAGTCTGATTTTAGGGATTATTGAAGGTGTTACTGAGTTTCTTCCTATTTCTTCAACAGGTCATTTAATTGTTGCTAGTCAGTGGCTAGGGTTAGAGCAAACAGATGGGAATAAGGCGTATGAAGTGATTATTCAGTTGGCGGCTATCTTAGCTGTTGTTGCTAACTATAAAGAAAGGTTCACTTTTAAGCATACTCGTCTGTGGTTAAAAATAGCGTTGTCATTTATTCCTGTTGGCATCGTAGGGCTTCTGTTTCATCATCAGATTAAGGCGATTTTTTCTGTTCCCGTTGTTGCTGTTATGTTTATTGTTGGTGGAGTGGTGTTTCTAATTACAGAAAGAGTAATTAAAGACAAAGTGCCATTGGTAGAAAACTTAGATGATGTTACCTATAAACAAGCCTTTTTAATCGGTGTGGCGCAAGTTTTTGCTTTGATTCCAGGAACCAGTCGAGCGGGGTCGACTATTGTTGGGGCGTTGTTTGTCGGATTGAGCCGTAAAGCGAGTGCGGAGTTTTCGTTTCTATTGGCTTTGCCTGTCATGGTTGCTGCATCGGGTCTTGATTTGATTAATCACTATAAGTCGTTTAGTGGTGAGAATCTGGTGGTCTTATTGGTTGGTTTTGTGGTCGCCTTTGTTAGCGCTTACATTGTGATGAAGCTGTTTATGGCTTTCCTTCAGAAATTTACCTTTGTGGCATTTGGTTGGTATCGAATAATTTTTGGTGTTTTGCTTTTATTCTTTTTTATCTGATGTAACGAACTGTTGTTGTTTGTCACTAATTTGTTTCAAAAGGCCGCTACTGTACCGAAGTACAGTAGCGGCCTTCTTGTTTCTTGCTTAGTATGTTGGTAATAGAAATTTTATACGTCTTATTTAGGGAATCTTACAATGAGCGACAGTCAAACATCTTTTGCAACTCTTGGTTCACCAATCGGAACTATTATACAGATCTCAGGATCCGTCTTAGTTAAATCAATTGACGGTAACGAGCGCGTAGTCAAGCTAGGCGACTCTGTGTTTTATGGCGAAACGGTGGTGACTGGTTCTGCTGGCAGTGTAACGATTCAATTTGTTGATGGCTCTAATGTGGTCATTGGTGGCGATTCAGTTGTCAGCCTTGATGACGAAGTGTATACGCCTGCAGACGTTGGCGATCTTGCCCAAGACTCAGTTACCGATGCTGAGGCATTACAACAGGCCATCGCTGACGGTGCCGATCCTACCTTAATTCAAGATGCTCCAGCCGCTGGTGAAGATGCTAATGGAATTGGCGAACAACAGCGTGTTGATGTGAATGTTGATCGAAACCAAGAAGGTGCACTTCCTAGTTATGGTTTTGATACAGACCACAGTGTAGCGCTACCAAGTTTTGGCTATGACACTAATAATAGATTCTCTTCCTTTTTATCAGGAGACGAAACCAACTCAGTTTCAACGAGAGATCAAGATAGCTCTGCAGACACTGACAATAATTTAAGTATTTCTCTTAATCAAACAGATCAAACTGTAAACAAAATAGGATCTGGCGGCGTTGCTGTTAACTTAGGTGGTGTTGATGCTGATGCGACACAAGTTTCTATTGCTTTCAGTGACGGAACTACATCCGTCACAACGAATGCCGTTAAAAACAGCGCTGGAGATTGGGTAGTTCCAGAGACTGATATTAGTGCATTAAAAGATGGTTCAATTGTTGTAACGGCAACGGTTACGGATAGCACTGGGAATACAGCTGCAGCAGTAACCAATCTCGATTTAGACACCAGTGCTGATTCTGATGACACGGCATTGTCTGTTAGCGTCGCTAATTCCGATACGATTGTTGGTGCTGCTGAAGCGGGATCTGTAAGCGTCACTTTAGATGGCGTCGACAGCGATGCAGAAACCGTGACCG
>NZ_SJSB01000010.1 GCF_004352835.1 Marinomonas flavescens
AACTGCTGATAATTCATGTTGGTACTGCTTTGTTCTGTGGTAAGAAGAATCATACCAACTTCAGCAGTTGGCTTCTTCTACACCTGATTAGCAGTGTCGCACTTATTATCTGAATTTAGGCCTAACCAATTCATCATTATCTTCTAGATCAAAGCTGTAATCGTTTTCTGAATAGTCGTTCATTCTATCCATCATGATGTCAACTTTATCGGGGACTTGTTCTTTAAATAGCCTCATCCATTCCATTTTTGGCATATCAAGCATTAAAGACTTACCGACACCTGTGGACGCTAGTGGCAACCTGTCACCCACCTGAGAGCGGAGCTGAACGGCTCTTTTGCCCGGAAATTTATCCAAATAGAATATTTTATCTTCGTCTTTGATTCCAAGGTGAACAGCGTCTTTTGTAATCGCAGACAACTCTCGTAAAAATGGTCTAGCTAGCTCTTTTAGAGGCATATCTTTTTGGGCTTTTATTCCTAGCTGAATGACTTTTGTACCCAGTACTAAGCCTATTCCTCTTACTTCTCGAATATAACGAGATGCAATAAGCCCTTGGAGAATTCTATGTACCGTTGATTTAGGCAAATCAAGTCGTTGACAAATATCTTTAAGTTGTCTATCGCCTTCCGCAACGGCATCAATAACATGGAAGGCTTTTTGCAAAGATCTATTTTTATTATTATCTTCGTTCATAAATCACCTGAAGATTTCCCTAATAAAGGAAAATATAAATGTATAGTTTTTGTAATCAAGTCGAATGTGTTTTGCTTGATTATTTAAATAATGAACATTAAAAGGATACTGCACTACCCAAGAAATGATATCTATAGAAATCTAAAAACTCTAGAGCTTTTCCCATATAGTGGAACTTACAAACAAGATTGGACACACTGGTGAGACTCTAATCCAATTCGTTTATTTGCTTTTCTAGAGCTAGAAAAAACGATAATTGAATCCTGGAATTGTGAGGATAAGCCCATATATGGACGATACAGCCATTTTTTCTGTGCAATGGATCGTTGAGTTTCACAGTAGAAAGGTGCTCTATAAAGGCATTAATTGAGTTTTTCTGAAAGAAGTCTGAAAAGTAAAAAAGCACTAAAACAAGCTATTCCACAAGCGTCTTATAGGCATTTTAATTGGCTTAATGACCGCTATAAAAAATGTTGTCAAAAACAACCAATTTACGATTCCATTTATAAAGATTTTGAAAAAGTCATTTCAGACAGCCGCGAAACATTATCTGAATTTAGGAATATCGGATTTTATCTAATTGATTTACTGTCAGTTAAAATGTAACGCGTAGCAGCTTTAATGACCTGTCTGTGACGGTGGGAAACCAAAAAATCGTTTATATTCCCGACTAAATTGTGAAAAACTGTTGTAGCCTACTTGATAGCTCGCTTCGTTTGCTTGTATCCCTTGAATTAACAGCGTTTGCGCTTTCTGCAATTTAATCGATTTAATGTATTGCATGGGCGACACGTGCATCAGTTTTTTAAAGGTATTAAAAAACGATGTTTTACTCATATTAGCGATAGACGCCAACTCATCTACCTTAATGACTTTATTCACATTGTTGTGAATGTGAGTCACCGCTCGGGACACAGGTTGTATATTGCCGTATTCATGCAACAACTGACGCAATGCGTGACCATGTTCGCCAGTGAGTAAACGATAGTAAATTTCGTCAATAATCGACTCCCCTAAAATCGCAGATTCCAACGGGTCTGACGCGACACTTAGCAAACGCGAAAACAACTCAATGAGATCGTCATTTGCTTGCCCGACAACCACACAGGACGATGAATCGGACGTGGTTTTTCGCGCGGCTTTTTCTTGGCGCTCAATACGCATGATCATATCAGCCAATTTTATTAAATTAATATTCATAACCGCAGACTGGAATGGTGCCTCAAACGACGCCACTGTCACTTCAGCGTATACAGGGATCGGCAAGAAATTAATGAAAAAATCCCCGCTCTGGTACAAAAAAGACGCATCCCCCACACGGCAGATTTTCTCACCTTGACCCATCATGCAAATAATAGGGTCATATAAAAAAGGAGACATTTCTTGTGCGTTATGCCATTGCACTACGCCTACACCTTCTAAGTGCAACGGCGTAAATCCTTCTTGATGAACATTTTGTTCAATCAAATGATTAAACCTGTCCATTTTATTAGATCGTGAGATCTTCATCATTGTTACGCTACCTAAGTGAGTATTGGCAGAAATACAGGCTTCTATTATGCAAGTAAATTGCAGACTTCAAGGAGCATTTAAGAAACAAAAGCATTTCATAATAAAAATACAAAAGAATGAACGATTATGCATGTTTTTTGGTGTTTTGTGGATATGAATATTTTTAAAATGACACTATAGTGCATGACAAATTTAATAGACATACCGCATACAAGGAAACCTAATGCTTGATTTTGATTATTACAACCCAACTCGCATCGTCTTTGGACAAAACCGTATTGCTGAACTAGACAACCTAATTCCAGCAAACGCCAAAGTCATGATTACCTTTGGCGGACAAAGCGCTAAAAAATACGGTACGATCGATGCTGTTCGTGCGGCCTTGGGTTCTCGTGAGATTATTGAATTTGGTGGCATCGAAGCTAATCCACAGTTTGACACCTTAATTAAAGCTGCGAATATCGCAAAACAAGAAAATGTTGATTTTCTTCTTGCGGTCGGTGGCGGCTCTGTTATGGACGGCACAAAATTCATCGGTTTGGCTGCCAAAGCCGCACCTGAAGACTACGCAGGCTTGTTGTCTCACGGTTTTGCTATCATTCCAGTCACGGAAATTTTACCACTTGGCTGTGTGGCTACATTGCCTGCAACGGGTTCAGAAATGAACATGGGTGGCGTAATCACACTAGAAGGTCAAAAACGTCCTTTCATGTCCACGTTGGCGTTCCCTACTTTCTCTTTGCTTGATCCTGATTTGACGAAAACCTTGCCAAAAGAGCAAATTGCCAATGGTGTGGTTGATGCGTTTATTCACGTTTTAGAACAGTACCTAACAGTACCTGTCGACGCTCGAATCCAAGATCGCACCAGTGAAGGCATCTTGAAAACCTTGATCGAAGTCGGTCCAGTAACCTACCGCGACAATGACGACCTAGACGCACGTAAAAACTTCATCTGGTCGGCAACTAACGCGTTAAATGGTGCGATCGGTGCAGGTGTTCCACAAGACTGGTCAACACACATGATCGGTCATGAGATGACGGCTTTGTTTGGCATTGCTCATGGGCGCACGCTAACAATCGTATTGCCTTCTCTATTGCGTGAACGCAAAGAGAAGAAACATGCGAAACTAGTTCAATTCGCAGAGCGAGTTTGGGATATTACTGAAGGCACTGATGACGAAAAAATCGAAGCGGCGATTAATAAAACCGAAGCTTTCTTTAACTCGTTAGACATAGTAACTAACCTAACGCATTACGGTATCGACGATGCCGGCATTGATAAAATCATTGCTAACCTTGAAAACGTCGGCATGACAGCCTTGTCTGAAAGTGGCGATTTGACGCTAGACATCGTTCGTAAGATCCTAGTCGCAGCAAAATAACGGCTAAGTTCACAAGGATTCATACTCAATTATTTTTATAACCTGAGAAGCTTCCACTGTGATAACAAATTCAGAACAATAAGTTCAGAATAGTAAGCTCAAAAAAGGTCAGCCTAAGTGCTGATCTTTTTTTTGCAATAAACTAACGTATTAATGGCGCTACCGCTTTACCATTGCGACCGATTACCCACGCTAGTCCGCTTTCACGAATATCTTGCTCTGTTTATCGGTTGCGGTGAATCACTGGAGAAAAAGCCGTGTTTTCTTCCGCTCCTTGGACGCTGGTGTAAACAATCTTTTTAACGCCCGCCTTGTACAGCAAGTGATGTGGCAAGTTTTTTGAAACGGGATAAAGCGCAAGTCACACGATTACTGAACGCGCTCATTCAACAAGGGTTTATTGCCAAAGAAGCCAACCCTCAAGACAAACGTAGCCAATGTCTATGTATTACAGACGAAGCAAAAACCTTACTTAAGCAAATAAAAACCATTGAAAAAAACGTTCTGGCTAAGATGTCGACGGATATATCTAAGGAAACCTTGGAAGAATTTCAGCAGGTTAGCAAGCAACTTACTCGTAACCTATTGAGCTAGTCGCTAGCACTTAACGAATCATTCTCTATCCAATAAAGAAATAACCCAGTTGTGTAATGGATCATCATGGTATCTAGGATGCCATGCTGCAATCACATCAAAACTGTCTGGTGATTGCTCAAGAGGAATCTCCTCTAAAGCTAGGTGACTGATGGCTTTGGAGGGTAAAAACGCAATCGCATCTGTGGTTTCTAGATAAATAGGCACCACTGAAAAACAGGGTGCAGAGATCACAACATTTCGTTTTAAACCGAATGTCGAAAACCAATCATCGATGGAACCCTTAAAGTTGGGACGTGATGGTGAGGCTATTATGCTTGGATATTGGGCTATTTGTGCGAGCGTTGGCGTTGTTTTAGAGATGGACGAGTGTCTTGAGGTCACGCAAACATGATGCTCTTCGAATAGTTTTATCACCCGATAATTCTCTGGAATATAATCTGGAAAAGCGATGGCTAGATTGACCTTACCACTCTCCATTAATTCATGAAGTGTGTCGATATCAAAGTCTCGAACAATCAATCTTAAGTTTGGTGCCTGTACCCTTAATTTTGCAATCAAACTGGGCAATACCACTTGCTGGGCGTAATCGGTAGCCGCAATAACAAAGGCACCATTGGCTTTTTCTGGAACAAAGGTTTTGGTTGATATCAGAGAATTGAAATCAATCAGCAGCTTATCAACACCAACGGATAATGTTTGGGCAAAAGGTGTTGGCACAAAACCATTGGTTTTTCTAACAAACAACCTGTCGTCAAACACATCTCTAAGTTTCTTTAAATGCTCACTCACCGCCTGTTGTGTTAGCCCCAATTGGCTAGCGGCTTTAGAGGCATTTTCTTCACGGATAAGCGCCTGAAAAACCTTTAACTGTTTGATGTCTAATCGATCTAATTTACTCATAACGCCCCTACTCTAATACCAAGATGTAACACAGCCTGCTTTAAACAAAATACCTTTAAACAAGACGCCTTTAAACAAGTATATCTTGTATCACTTACAAATAACCTTTGTTTATATTTGTTTAAGTAATTCGTTAAAGTTCTGCCATCAAAACAATTCAATGATTGGAGAACACAATGAAAACAGTAATTTTAATTGGTGCACTGGGCAAAATGGGACAAGCGGCGTTGTCAGGTCTTGGCAATCATAAGGTCATCACGGCCGGTCGCTCTGGTGATGTTGACCATATTGTAGACATCACAGACGTAAATTCAATCGAAGCCTTGTACAAAAAAGTAGGTCATTTTGATGCGGTAGTGAACACCGTTGGTTTTTGTGAATATGCACCGTTTGCAGAGATGACAGAAGAGCAATGGAGAACCACAGTGATGAGCAAAATGATGGGGCAAATAAATCTTGTGCGTATCGGTCAGAAATACATCGCTGACGCCGGCTCTTTCACCCTGATTAGCGGCATCTTAAATGTTAAGCCTATTCCTTACGCGATAGCCGATGCGACTGCCAGTGGCGCCATCGATACTTTTGTAAAATGTGTTGCTTATGAAATGCCACGTAACACACGTATAAATGTCATTAACCCAACGGTACTAGCGGAAGCGTGGGACGTTTATGGAGAAATGATGCCAGGTTTTGAGCCAGTACCAGGAAAATTAGTTGGCAAAGCGTTTGAGCGCTCAGTGGACGGCTTTATTACCGGCGAAGTAATCTTTGTGGATGCCTAAGGCTTAGAGCTAAGATTCACTATAAAAATGGCGCCATTTGGCGCCATTTTTATTAGCGGGAGGAAGCTAATATTATGTTGAGCTAATGTCGTATTTGCCATTGATGCGAATATAGATAGTCGCACCTGGGCTTTGATCACCACGTAATCGGGTTAACCTCATTGGCAGTAACTACTCAAGAATGTGATGAGCACTTCTATCGGGTATTTTGTTAAGCGTCTTGGTGAATGGGCTACCAGACTTTATGTTCATCTAATACCCAGCGAGCCACTAGAACTTGCGGCGCAGATAACAAGTAACACCGTCGTCAGCCGCTTCAATTGCACCAGCAATATAGCCCGGGAATTGCCTTGACCATTCACTGCCAATGCCAGTCACGCGCTGCTGCCAAGGCCCTGTTTTGACAATCGCATCTGGCGTTGACCCATGATCGCTGGGCGAACTCAGATCAAGCTCTGTTGCGGTCAATGGGTCTTGCGACCAATCTTTGAGGATGTCTGAGCTAGGCGTCGCCGCCTCTGTGCCAAAAAGTCGTGCCATTTGTGCTCTACAGTATGCTTTCATCTCATTTTCGCTGATATTTTTTCTGTGCTGTGCCGGCACACCTAAAAAGCCAAATAACGCCGCCTGTCCCTCAGGAATAGAAGCATCATGGATTTCTACCATCGGGCCAAGGGCGCTTCGCGCACTGCCAGAAAGGCCTTTTTCGCGCCAAAATGGCGTATCGTACACTGCAATATATTTAGCGTGAGAGGCCATCCAAGTCGCGGTGCTTTGCCATTGCTTTACCAATAGCTCTGGTAACGCCGGAATAAATTGTATGGAAGCCATCAAAAGACGTGGCGGCAATGCAAAAAAGACATGTTCGACCGTTAGCGAGTGTTCAGACTTCTGATCACGATAAACGACATCAATCTCACCCCCATTAATACGCAGCGATTGGACTTGTGACCCAAGCTTAATGGATTTACTCGTTAATTTAGAAGCCATGGCTCGAACAAGTGCGCCCATTCCGCCATGAAGACGCATGGAGGTTGGGGAATTCACATACCCTTGCATAATACTCGGGGCGGCCGTCGCCGAACGTTCAACCACCATGCTGCCTTGCTCATATTGTGCAAAGCTTTGTACACCGAAAGTGGTCATGACTTCATTAAGCTGTAACTGAAAATCTGGCCAGAACCATGTTGGGCCTAAGTCAAAATGCGCGCTACCCGAAGTGGACTGATTAGAACCAGACTCAATAGAATAGTCCATAATCCGCCCACCTAAATCGTCTCTTGCTTCTAGCAAAACATAGTCCGTGATGCCTTTTTGTTCTAATAAATACGCAGCGTAGAGCCCACTAACACCACCACCGATAATGGCAATTTTTTTGCGCGTCATACGTTGGCCTTGTGGTGTACGTTTTGAAATTCACCCTGCTTTAAATACACAGTAGCGCCAGATTCTCCCGCTAAAACAGACACATTATTTCCAAGTGGCAAGCGTAACCAACTGCCTTCGGCATACTCCACGCCATCAAACAATAAGTCGCCTGATAACACTAATAATTCAGCAGGTGCTGCCATAGGAAGGGTTTGAAACAAGGCCTCTAAAGGCGTTAATTTTTGCAAACTTGTTGTCTCGTATTGATCTTCAAAGAGCGCACACACGGATCGACCATTTTCTATGCGCCAAGATTCGGCGTCATAAGTATTGATTCGAACCGTACTTTTATCGGCTTTATTCATTTGCCATAGTTTGACAAAAATAGTCGCGCCTTGATGACTAAAAGGCGCGTGTTGAGTACCAATCGGATTTCTTAAGTACCAGCCTTGAGGATAGTCTCCTGATTGATCGGAAAAGGTACCTGATAATACGAATATTTCTTCACCACCTGGATGGGCATGATTGGGAAAGACGGACTCAGGGGCATAACGCACAACGCTGGTGGCTCGTGCCTTTTCCTCTCCTAACCTGTCTAACATCATTCTGTCGACGCCGAATTGAGTCGATGGCACCCAGTGGTAACCTTTCGCGGCTACGGTGGCTACCGCTGAGAAATCTGAATTGATTTGCATTGGTTTGTCCTGATCAATATGGGAAAGGCGATGATGAGATCGTTTGTCTTATTGCTCTTTAGGTTAGCGACATTTTTCACTGTTTTACTTTCTATCGCAAACTAGATAATCTAAATACCCACTAAAGAAAAAATTTATCGATATGAAGCAGCCTATCCATCTCAATGCATTAAGAGCCTTTGAAGCGAGCGCCAGACACCAGAGTTTTTCGGCCGCGGCAGAAGAGCTTAATGTTACCCCCGCCGCAGTCGGACAGCTCGTTCGAACACTAGAAGAATGGCTGGATACGCCTCTATTCCACCGTATGAAAAGTGGTAAGGTGCGACTGATCTTAACCGAAGCCGCTGAAAAAGGGCTGCCTGACATACAGGCGGGATTTGACCGGCTCGCGTTCGGGCTGGAGCGATTAAAAGAAAGCACGGTAAGTGGCATCTTAACGGTCGCGGTGAGCCCAGCTTTTGCAGCCAAATGGCTGCTGCCCCGTTTGAACCGGTTTCAAGAGAGTTGCCCTGACACCGATGTTAGATTAGACACCAGTCTTAAACCTGTCGATTTCGCTGTTCAAGGGATCGATGTAGGCGTTCGCTATGGGCGCGGAGATTGGCCTGGACTGACCTCAGAAAAGCTGATGGAAGAAGAAGTCTATCCGGTCTGCTCTCCTGCTTTTTTACAGCAACACAATGGTTTTAATCACCCTAATGACTTGCTCCACGAAACCTTTATACACGACCTATCACTGGATACTTTTACCGGCTTTCCCACTTGGAGGGAATGGCTGCACCGAGCCGGAGTGACGCAAAAACCCACCGCACACAGCATTCAGATTAACAACTCAGCCGCCGTGTTACAGTCCACAATGGATGGCAGAGGCATCGCACTTGCTCGCAGCGTTATGGTGCGTGACGACCTTGCAGCAGGGCGCTTGATTCGACTCTTCCCCAACATACAATTCAACTCGCCATTGACTTATTACGTCGTATACCGGCCAGAGCTAACGGAACTGAGCAAAATGAAAGCTTTTAAACATTGGCTCTTTAGTGAGATAGAAAAAAGTGGCGAGCTATAAAGTTTTTCTATTCTAATCTTAAAGAAGTTCTATCTTGTTGGCATGGCCCACTCCGATTAGACTGAATATTCAAAGTCTCGGTCTACGGGCTTCACAAACAAGGAAAGAAGCGTGAATAGTAACACCCCTACCTTAGCACCAACACCAGAGGCCTTTGATAACCATAGCCATACATCGAATCTGTGGCGACTCGTGTTAGCCCAAGCACTTTCTGGGGCGAACATTATGCTACTGGTGCCATTGTTGGCAGTATGCTGTCTCCTTCTCCTTTACTAGCAACACTGCCGATTACTATTTTCGTATTGGGAATGGCAGCGTGTGTATTGCCGATTGGACAACTAGCACGCAAGCACGGCCGCCAAGCCTCATTTATGGTTGGCACAGGAGCGGGTGTATTAACTGGGCTGCTCGCGATTGTGGCTCTGCTTTATGACTCTTTTTGGCTGTATTGTGTTTCCACCTTCTTAGGTGGCGCTTACGCTGCGGTCATACTTTCATTTCGCTTTGCCGCGACCGATGGTTTGCCCGCCAATAGACGACCACAGGCACTGTCTTTGGTTATGGCTGGCGGTATTGCCGCTGGGATCATCGGCTCCCAGCTCGTCACTCACACAATGAACCTGTGGTCAGCGCAAATGTTCGCGGCCACCTTTTTGGGGCAAGCGCTTGTCGCCGCCATTGCCGGCATTATTTTACTTGGCGTTAAATCCCCTAAACCTGCTAAACATCAGCAATATGAAGGCCGCCCACTTGCTAATATTGCCCTACAGCCGCGTTTCATCAGCGCCGTAGTTTGTGGTGCAGCGTCTTATATGGTGATGAATTTTTTGATGACCTCAGCGCCACTGGCTATGCACATGCATGGACATAGTCAAGAAGCATCAAATTTGGGCATGCAGTGGCATGTTATCGCCATGTATTTACCTAGCTTTTTTACCGGCAAGCTCATTGTACGTTTTGGGGCGATACGTATTTCAGCTTTTGGTATTAGCTTAACCGCATTGTCGGCTGTTATTGGCTTCTTCGGTGAAGGGGTTTACCACTTTTGGGCACTATTGATTTTATTAGGAGTGGGTTGGAATTTTGGCTTTTTAGGCGCTTCTGCGCTGGTGTTAGAATGCCACCGACCAGAAGAGAAAAATCAGGTTCAATCCCTGAATGACTTCATTATCTTTGGCCTGATGGCGCTTGGTTCACTGTTATCAGGGGGAATATTAAGCAGCTACGGATGGCATATTGTTTTATGGGCGTCTTTTACGCCATTATTGCCCGCTGCCATCATATTAATACTTGCTAAACGTAAGGCTTAGAGAGTAACGCGCTTTTCATTGATTCATGGAAAGCGCTGCTCGTTAACTCAGATAAACCGAGTTACAGCTTAAGTCCGTCGACCACGACACTGGCGATGGCTAGATCTTGAGCCCCCATTCCGGTCAAATCAACAACAGTTAATTTTGCGCGACTAAAATCCACTGCTGAGTGCTTTCCAGCTAATAAGTCTGGCAAGCTAATAGCGGCATCTTCTGCCACCATACCAGCGCGAACCGCGACACCGAAATCGCCATGAGCAAGACACTGATCGTGATTATCAGTGACTATAACATCGGCATGTTTCATGATCTCAGGAGCAATCTCATTCTTACCAGGGCTGTCGGCTCCCACCGCCACAATATGTAGCTCATCAGGCAGGTCACTCAGGTTAATTAATGGCTCTGTAGATGGCGTCACCGTGACCAAGATATTACTTACCTGGCAGACATCATAAGCGGTTGTCATGGCCGCCGCGGTTAATCCCAACTCCTTATTAAGCCGCTCACATAACTCAAGGCTTGCGGCATAATGTCGGCCATATACAACAACCTTAGTAAGGCCAAGATGATGAGATATTAAAGCTGCTTGCCAGTAAGCCTGCGACCCTGTGCCAATAATCCCCAAGCAAGCGTCTTGGCCAACAGGTTTAAGCCCCGCCGCCAATGCACCCGCTGCCGCAGTACGGATTTGAGTTAACCAGCCTTCGTCTTGCAACAAAGCAACTGGGCTCCCTGTTTGACTCGACATCACCAGTAACAATCCATTGTTAGCGGGCAAGCCAATTTCTGCGTTCTGGTAAAACCCCGCTGCTATCTTGATAACAAAGTAAGGATGACCTTGCTGTTGTGCAGATTTCACATGACAGTCGCCAAAGAAGCTTCCATCGTCTTTGGTAAATAGCATCTGCATGGGACTTGGCTGATCAATTAAGCCCCCTGAGAAAGCAATCAATGCTTCCCTTACCGCATCAATACTGTTTGGCAGTGACACTAAAGGCATTATTTCTTCTAACTGAACAATACGCATGGAATCTACCTTGAAAATTCAGAGAAATGTGTTTCAAAATGCTTACGCATCGCCATCAAGCCGTCTTTGAAAATAACATCTCGACCAAAGCCAATTCTAAATCGATCCAAAGGCACATCGGTTAAGTCAGAGCCATAAATAGAGGAAGGCAGCAACAGGACTCCACTGTCGTCGATCAATGACTGGCAAAAAGTTTCCACATTACCAGGACCGGTATATTGAGGAAATGCCACACAGCCGCCAAGCGGTCGCTGCCATTGAATCAGCCCAGGGAAATCATCAAATAAGGCTTCTAAAAGCACTACGTTTTCTGTCATCAGATCACGGTTTCTAGTAAGAATCGACTGACGGTTTTTCAGCGCAATAATCGACAGGGTTTCAGAAGGCGCTGAATTACAAATAGACAAAAAGTGCTTATAGCGCTCGACTTTTTCTAACATCGCTTTGTCTTTTGTGGCAATCCAGCCAATTCTCAGACCAGGCAAGCCGTATGCCTTGGACATGACATTTAATGAAATGCCTTTTTCGTAGACATCGGCAATTTGTGGTGATTGATCGTTAAGGTCGAGTTCGACCCCTCGATAAACCTCATCTGATAAAATATAAATACCTTTATCGCGGCATAATTCGATCAGCTCGTTCATCTCTTGTTCAGCGATTAAATGCCCAGTTGGGTTATGGGGAAAATTCAGTGAAACCAACTTGGTATTAGGTCGTATCGCCGCTTTAATTGCCTCTATATCGAGATACCAACCGCCTGGTTTGCTTGCATCTTCGACCATTGGAACCCCGGTCACGTCACACACACTTAAAGGGATGGTTTCTGCACTTTGATAGTTTGGTGTCGGTACAATGGCGTGATCTTCTGGGCTAAGAATACACTTAGACACCGCATAAATACCCTCTCCTGCACCCGCAAGACAAAGAATATCGGTTGCATCCATCGTATTGTAGGTTTTTGCGATCTCAACTCGTAATGCATCGGATCCCCAGGTTTGCGTGTAACCTAACCATAGATTTTCAAAGGCCTCACGGTCTTCTTCTGACGCCATGCCCAACAGCGTACTGAGCGACATACTCTCAAGATCTGACGCCGTCATATGGTGCTTCGCGGTGAACTCCCACTTAGAAAAGTACACTTCCAATTCAAAGTTTCTCATCGGCTTTGAGCTTGTCATCATCTGTTATTCCTTCCTAAGTATTGTCATTTGACCAGCGTGCGCTGGCGGCTTTAGGAGAGAATATGGGAGTTTCTATCATTAGTATAATTAACACTGCTTATGTCACATAAGGAGAGATAATGAATAAACTTACACTCGTTGAGCCCATAGTACTTAGCGGTAAAATTTACCCTAATGGCTTCGCCATAGGTCAGCTCACGAGCAACAGACAGCTGACACACATATTCCCGCCTTCGATTTAAATAACGGCACATTCAAATCGTATCATGATGTGAATATAGTATTTATTCATATCAAATATTGATGTGAATAAGGCAGGCTTTCTCATCACTCAAAATCGAAGCTGCCATGCCTGCCCTAGCTCATTACTAGTAACACGCTCACATCTTCTTCTGTAAGTGACTTAGCGCAGCCCCATCAACAATGCCAAACCTATGTTCTTCGCGCTTCGTATTGCCCAAAGAGCGTGCCATTTCAACCAGCATGTTTGGACGAGTGAAATGAAGGCAACATGGATAGGAAAAGATTGGATTGTTTGGTAGCGCTGAAAAACAAAAAAAGCCGCAATCAAGCGGCTCTTATAAAAGTCATGTTCGTCTGTCTATTAGAACATTTTCTTCGCTTTTTCGAGCATTTGTTGCTGCTCTTTTATCGCTTCTCTGGCGATCCGATCAAAAAACTTGCGTTTTTCTGCAGATTTCGCATATCGAAAAAAGTCAGAAAAAGGCGTCGATTTCACTTTCTCTTTTTTAGCCATCAGCATCTTGAATCTCCTTAACTATCGTAGACCTACAATAGTCTCTAATTGCTCAAAATAATTTCTGTAAGCTATATAAATTGAAATTATTTACTAAATTGTACAGTAGGTAATACAACACGGGGCAAACGAAGACGCTCACATTGCGAGCTTAGAAATTCACGCCAGTAAGGCCAAACGTGAAAGCTGGCGTTGTGCTGGGCAAATTCATCAATACAGTCTTGCTCTAGCTCTTCAGTCATTTGATATTCAGCAATAAAATCCGCTTCAACAAAAGCTTTGACGTCTAGTTCCTCATTGTCATTGGGAGTAACCCATCGAGTACCTAGGCGAACATAAATTCTAACGAGTAAACCATTTTCATGTGTTTTCAGCACTTCACTTTTTCGTACTGAGTGCATCTGCTGAACAAGCAACTCATTTAACTCGGTTGATTTAGGATCAAAATCGTCTTCGCATTGTGCTTGTGTCGATTTTAAGTAAACGTCCTGAATCTTAAGGTTCTCTATGGCTTGCTGTAATTTCTTACTGACTTTAGCCACCATAAGACGCCTCATTTTCTATCGAGTGTGACGTACGAATCACAGTTCTTAGCTTCGTTTTCTGTTTTGTAAAATTAACAACAGCCACGTTGTCCCAGCGAATTGTATGCTTAGGTTGAACACCTGCTTTTGCCATAAGTCTCTCTAAGGCAATGGGCACTTCATCGGCCATTCGCAGTAATTTGTCCATCGCATCAGATTGCATGACATCGTCACTTTCATATTTCGAGAAAGCCACTGGGCCACCGCCAAATACTTTTGCCGCTTCTTCTTGGCTCAAACCCCAAGCCTTGCGAAGGTCTCGTACCTGCTTACCTGTTAATAAACCTTGCACCTGTTTTTTAAAGGCAATCATAGCGCGCTTATTCAAACGCGCTTCTGTAGCACCAGCTTGCTCACTACCACAAGCGTCACACTCAGCGAAATGACTTTCAATACGGCCTTGTTGGCCTAAATGCTCAACATCTATCCATTCAGTTTGAGTATGTAATTGCCCAGCTTCACAAATCGGACACATTCTTTGTTTCATAACACTCCCCTACTGCGACAAATGGCAAGAGACAAGTAGCAATAACTTCCCTGTCTTACCTATCGCAAATTTCACATAATATTCGTAACGCATATCTCTATAGGCATGGTCATTCCATTCATCGCGATATAAACGGTAACTATCACAAGCCGCCCAAGGACCTGTTGGTTTCTGTACACACCATTCAGAATTGATGTATTCGCCTGTCAGTAAGGCTTGTTTCAACAGTTCACGCACATCGGCAATATCAAAGGCCAACCGCTCAACATCATGTATGCACTTACGAGTCCACAAATTTGTTTTATTGTCACCCTGAGCCAGAATCGCGAGCACATCGGCAACCTCATAAAGAGGGCCACTTCTTATTCGAGACCTTCCACTGCCAACTTCTGCAGGTGGTAGCCCCTCATAAGCGCTAATATTTAATGCATTATTTACCATAATGGTAACTATATCCAGCAATATTCATTCTTTCCTCAGTTGATACAAAAAAGAGATCTGAACTCTTTTTCGCCCCGATTCCCGGTACAATACTACAAAGCTTGCTCGATTAACGCATCGGCAAGTTGCCGTTGCGTGGTTTGCGCGTAAGGGGCTTCCTCTCCACTCTAGCCTTCCAGCTTCTGAGATAACAACTTAAACTCTTCTTTGATCTTCTGGTTTTGGAACTCTCTCACATCGGGAATTTGCAGACTAATCAGTTTACCGAAGTTATTCGCGCCATCGCTGATCAAGCTAGACACTGCCGAGCTTAATGACACAGTCTTATAGCGCCATACCATAATATTTCTTAGCATGCTCTAAGCTCTCTCCAGTCTGACTGGTCAGCTCTTCCAACTTTAGCGTTTCGCCTAGTAGTAGCTTAGTAGTAGCTTAGTAGTAGCTTAGTCTACAAGCTTTGCTCATATCTAGAGGCCAGTACTTTCTTAAAACGGTACTCTTGTTGCTTACTTTTCTCTTCGGCTATTTTATCTTCTAAACTACGATATTTCTCACTTCTCCCTCAACAATATAACCATTCATACATCCATGATCCTAGGATACACATCTCATCTAACATTACAAAAGACTGAGTATTTAACATGGAATACAACACGCTCCTCACAGGGGTATAAATAACATTGAATCACCTAAAACTCTTTTGCTTGAGCAAGTAATACTAGTAGGTGACAAAGACTGATGAATCAAAATCTAAGTACGCACCATTAATCGAGTAGTGGCGTCTAGTCCAACTAAAATAGTGTGGAAAGATTCTGAGTTTTACAAGGTAAGGAAAATCGTTTGATGATAAAGCTTTTCTGAAAAAAGATGGTGTGCCAATGGCTGAGAATTAGACTGCTCGTTATGTTCGTACTAACCCGAAACATAAACCATTATCGAAAGATCTTCCTTGTGAAATCAGAATCGTCAAACGATGTCGAAGCGGATGAGTAAGTATTTAACGGCCCTTGCCTGACCGAATGCATCAAAGGCAATAATATTAATTAACAATTGGAGACCAGAGCAAACGACTTCAATTAAGTAAAAGTCGGTTGCTCTGATTCAACCAATCAGACACAACTAACTATCGCAAATTAGCCTGATTCATAAGCTCGACAATTTCATCCAGAATATTCTCATCATCAATAGTTGAGGGTATTTTGAATTCACTGTTAGCCGCAATTTTACGCAATACAGACCGTAATGTTTTACCAGAACGAGTCTTTGGTAAACGCTGCACTATGATCGCACGACGAAAGCAAGCCAAAGCACCGACTTTATCTCGAACCATTTGCACTAACTCAGTTTCTAACTGAGCCTCACTAATATCTGCGCCTGCTTTTAAAACAACAAGCCCAATTGGTACCTGCCCTTTCAGCTCATCAATAGAACCAATCACTGCGCATTCAGCTACCATAGGATGAGAGGAAACAACTTCTTCCATTTCACCGGTAGATAGCCGATGACCTGATACATTAATCACATCATCTGTTCGTCCAGTAATGTAGACATAACCATCATCATCTTTAAATCCACCATCGCCCGTATGATAGTACCCTGGGAAAACAGTCAGATAAGCATCAGTAAAACGCTGTGGTTGCTGCCAAATTTCTGATGCTACCCCTGGCGGCATAGGCAAAGTAACAACGATGTTTCCAGCTTCATTAGCTTCAACCTCTTGCCCTTCACCATCAACAACTCGAATATCAAAACCAGGAGTCGCCTTATTGGTAGAACCCATACGAGGCGCAGATGGGTTATCCCACCCCATCATAGGTGCCGTCATTGGCCAGCCTGTTTCTGTTTGCCACCAGTGATCAATAACAGGTACCTTTAACAGATCATCCAGCCATTGATACGTCGAAGAATCGAGTTTCTCACCGGCAACAAACACCCATTTTAAACTAGAAAGGTCATATTTTTTTGCTAATTTACCCTCAGGGTCTTCTTTACGAATAGCCCGAAATGCGGTCGGCGCACAGAACATAGAATTCACTCTATATTCATCAACTACTCGCCAGAAAGTGCCGGCATCAGGAGTTCTAATTGGTTTACCTTCAAAGAAAATAGCACTACAGCCTCCCATTAGTGGCCCATAGACAATAAAGGAATGGCCGACTGCCCAGCCAATATCTGAAGCTCCCCACCAAACATCTCCGGGAGACATACCATACACATTATGCAATGCATAGTTGAGCGCCACTGCGTGCCCACCATTATCACGCACAATACCTTTGGGCGCACCTGTCGTGCCTGAAGTATAGAGAATGTACAGTGGGTCACTGCCTTTTACGACCACACATTCGGCCGGTTCTGCCCCAATTTGGCTATCATGCCAATCTAAATCCCGATCTGTATTCATCTCAGCTATCAACATAGGCCGCTGATAAACAATCGTATAATCAGGTTTATGCGATGCTATCGCAATAGCATTATCTACCAAGGGTTTATAGGCTATTTTTCTTTCAAATTCGATACCGCATGATGCAGTAAGGATCACTTTAGGTTTTGCATCGTCAATACGAATTGCTAATTCATTGGCTGCAAACCCCCCAAAAACTACCGAATGAATAGCACCAATACGAGCACAGGCTAGCATAGCGACTGCCGCTTCAGGGATCATTGGCATATAAATAATAACGGTATCACCTTTACCAACGCCTAGACGCTTGAGACCACCAGCAAAATGAGCAACTTTTGAATGTAACTGCTTGTAAGTTATCTGTTGTTTAGTCCCTGTCGCAGGGGAATCGTAATAGAGGGCGACTTGATCAGCTCTCGTACCTAGATGTTGGTCCAGTGCCAGATAGCAACTGTTCATTTCGCCGTCAGCATACCAACTAAAAGCGCCATTATCCGTTCTGCTAAGGATGCTTTGAGGTGCTTTAAACCATTCAACCCGTCTAGCTTGTTTCGCCCAATATGCTTCTGGATCCTGCTGTGCCGCTTGATACTCTTCGTTATAGCTCATTATCAACTCCAATTTTATTTCTATAGGGAGCTTGCCAATCATTATTACTGGCAGCGATTATAAGTCTCAGATCTTCAGCGCTAGATTAGCTGTCTTGATACAACTTGATTACACTAGAAAAATCGAGTTTTCCATTGCCTTTTGACTTATGCAAACTAAACAAAGAGCGAGCAACAGACCCCATAGGAACAGGAGAGTTGCTCTGTTGACTAAGCTCCATAGCCAATCCGAGGTCCTTAAACATAAGATCCACCTGGAAGCCTCCTTGATAGTTATTCGATGAAGGCACAGCCTCCATAACTCCTGGAACCGGGTTATAAACCTGTAATGCCCAGTTATTGCCAGAACTCTGCTTCATAATTTCGGATAATATTGCAGGGTCCAGACCATTCCTCATTCCCATATTAAGAGCTTCACTTGTCCCAGCCATTAAAATTGAGAGCATCATATTGTTACAAGCTTTGGCAATTTGACCAGCACCACTCTGACCTGCATGGAAGATATTATTACCCATACATTCTAAAATCGGTTTTGCCTTAAGAAACTGCTCTTCTGTTGCCCCCACCATAAATGCTAACGAACCAGCAACGGCACCACCTACACCACCGGATACTGGCGCATCAATAAAATCAAGACCTCGATCACTCGCCGCAGTACAAACACGTTGTGCTGTCATAGCATCGATTGTCGAACAATCAATAATCAGTGTATTTTTGGTGATCACGTTCAATAATGGCGTATCACCTGTCTGATATAACTCTTGAACATGCTGACCTGCAGGCAGCATGGAAATAATAAAATCCACTTTTGTGACTGCGTCAACCGCTGATGCTGCCGCCTTTCCTCCTTTCGAAACCACCTGTTCTAGCGCCAATGCAGACAAATCAAATACCTTAACGTCATGTCCTGCTTTAAGCAGGTTGATTGCCATTGGGCCACCCATGTTACCAAGACCGATAAATCCTATTATTGCCATGTCTTATTACCTCTTATTGTTATTCAGGGGCTTATTAACCTCCTTGGGATTACAAAACCTTTCATTTTGTTATTAGCCATTTATTACTAATTTCTTTCGATCGATTACTAATGACATATTGTCACATCGTTGGTTATGGTTTAGACAATATAAACTGCCTAAGATGTAGCAAAAAACGACTCAACAAATACTAAATCAACCTCTTGAACACTTGCATAGGTCCACTTAGGAACACCATCTTTGTCCACTAGCAAAGCCCGAATACCTTCTAAAAACTCTCGATTGGCACAGCTTCTAACAGACAAAGAAAGCTCACTCTCAAACACCTGCTTCAGAGACATATGCCGAGTCACTTCAAGCTGTTTTTTTATGATATGCATGGATAATGGACTGGCATGACTAATGGCTTTTTTTGCTTTATAAATCCATTTATCATCTGTATCGACAGTATTTAGAACATCAACAAACTCTGCTAACGAATCTGTGTCAGTTACTTGCTGTATAAAACGATAGTGTTTCTGTACTGGTGAATTTGCATTAAAACTTTCCTGCGATTCTAATTCTAACTGCCGCAACACACGATTAGTCGCTGCATAAGCGTCACTATCCCAACGTTCAGCCTGTAAGTTTTCCAGCATCTGCGCGCGCCGCTCAAATGCAATAAATCGATCTGCCAAACCTAAAAATAACGCATCTGCTGCATTAATTGGATTACCAGTCAATCCTAAAAACAAACCAGTCCGACCCTGTAATCGATTTAAAAACCAACTTCCTCCCACATCAGGGTAATAGCCAATTTTCACTTCGGGCATTGCCATATGAGTTTTTTCAGTCACTACACGGTGGCTACAGCCATTCATGAGCCCCATCCCGCCGCCCATGACAATACCGTGCCCCCAACATATTATTGGCTTTGGGTAGGTATGAATGCAGTAATCAAGCTCATATTCCCGAGTAAAGAATTCCGTGGAGAACCTTGCATCCCTCCCCTTAGACATAGCAGTGTATAAATTGACAATATCACCACCAGCACAAAACGCTTTTTCACCAACACTGTCCAACAATACTGCGGCAACAGCATCATCCTCTTTCCATTGGTCAAGTTTTGACTGGATCAGGTCGACCATCTCCAACGTGATGGCATTTAACGAATCTTCAGCATTTAGCAGAATTTCGACAATCTTTTTGCCGTCTTGGGTTGGGTATTCATTAAATAAAACACAACTCATGCTTATACTCCTACAGACCATTTAACGATTTTTCCACTCGGGAGGACGTTTGTTAAGAAAGGCATTCACACCTTCTTTCTGGTCTTCGGTTGAGAACAAGTCAACAAACAACTCTCGCTCTAGGGCATAGCCAACATTCCAGTGGTGATTCCGGTTGTTTTGAATTAATTTTTTACAAGAAGCGACAGATAACGGACTTTGCTGTGCAGCATTACTCGCCAACTCTAACGCTTTATTTAATGCTTGCCCCTGTGGAACAACCTCTTCAACCAATCCAATTTCTTGAGCTTTGTCCGCTTTAATACGCTCCCCACAAAGAATCATACGTTTCGCCCAGCCCTCTCCAACTAACATGGTTAAATTTTGAGTGCCACCAGCACAGGGCAACAAACCAACTTTCGCTTCAGGAAGCGCCATCTGCGACTGCTCTTCAGCGATACGAATGTCGCAGGCCAATGCGACCTCCAAACCTCCACCCATTGCATAACCATTAACGGCAGCAATTGAAACACCTCTGAATTGACTAAGTGCTTCAAATGCCTCACCAAAATAACGTGCCATAATATTGGCCACATTAGGGTCTCCGTCAGCGAATACATTTAAATCAGCACCTGCAGAGAAGAACTTTTCACCTTGACCTGTGATTACTAAACTGTAAATAGTCAGATCTGCATTCAAATCATCTACTGTCTTTTTGAGTACTTTAAGGCTTTCTTCAGTCCAAGTATTTGCAGGCGGATTATTCATGGTCAGCAGCGCAATACTTCCTCGCTTTTCTACCGTCAATTGATCAGTCATATTGATTCCCTTTACTCTCTGTAATGGCACTTCATATCTTTTATCGCTATTAAATTACGTTATCAGGGCGTTTCAGCTTTCACTATAAAAGCTCAGCTGCGCTTTCTAGTAGCAATCGCCGGGCAATAATGACATTCATAATTTCGTTCGTGCCTTCAAGAATTCGATGAACTCGGTTGTCTCTTAGAAATCGTTCCATTGGATATTCTTTAATATAGCCATTACCACCAAAAATCTGTAACGCCTCATCCGCTACACTAAATCCCACATCGGTAGCAAAACGTTTTGCCATTGCGCAATAAGTTGTTTTATCAGGATGATGATTATCCAAACGTGAAGCCGCCATGCGCACCATTTGTCGTGCGGCCACTAACTCAGTTGCCGCCGTGGCCAATTTAAACTGTAGTGCCTGAAAACTTGCTAAACTTTGACCGAACTGTTGACGCTCATGCATATATTCTGTGGCATTATTTAATGCTTGTTGAGCGGTACCCACTGAACAACTAGCAATATTAATCCGCCCACCATCCAAGCCTCGCATTGCGATTTTAAAACCATCACCCTCCTGCCCCAGTAGTGCTGCAACGGGAATACGAACATCTTCGAAGGTAATCATTCGAGTCGGCTGACTATTCCAACCCATTTTTGCTTCTTTTCGGCCATAACTAATGCCTGACAGCTTCGCATCTACTGCGAAAGCTGAAATGCCTTTGGGGCCTTCTATACCGGTACGCGCCATCACGACTAGACAGTCAGTAGCCCCCGCACCCGAGATGAAAATCTTACTACCATTAAGAAGATAATCATCACCCTCACGGTGAGCCGTTGTTTTCAGAGCCGCAGCATCAGAACCTGCATTCGGCTCAGTCAGACAATATGATGCCAACTTAATGCCTGCTGTCAGTTCAGGACACCATTGTTGACGCACCGATTCTTCACCAAACTCAGAAATCATCCAAGTAGCCATATTATGTATCGTGATATAGGCGGTGGTTGACGTACATCCCATGGCTAACTGCTCAAAAATGATACTGGCATCTAATCGGCTCAATCCCAAACCGCCTACATCTTCATGAGAATACAAACCACAGAACCCTAACTCACCCGCCTCTTTTAATATGTCAACGGGGAATATCTGATGCTGGTCCCATTCACCGGCATAAGGCGCCAGTTTGCTCTGAGCAAATGCGCGCGCCATATCTGCAAAGGCTACCTGCTCTTCATTTAATTCAAAATCCATAAACACTCCGTATTAAATAACCGAGTTCTTATTTTTATAATAATTTACGCATTATGTTATTAAGCAACGTCAGTAGAATAAGTACCTGAAAAAAGTGATCTAAAGTCAGGAACATTCGTTATTAAGTCTACTTAAGGTGGATTGTAGTATTTACCCCATTATCAATATCATCTTCAAACCAACGCGCTGTAATCGTCTTAGTTTCCGTATAAAATTTAACGGCCTGCTTACCATAAGCATGTTGGTCCCCATAAAAAGACTTTCTCCAACCGGTGAACGAGAACATTGGTAATGGCACTGGAACGGGGACATTGATCCCTACCTGACCTACTTTAATTTCATGCTGGAATTTACGCGCTGCGGCGCCTGATGAAGTGAATATAGAAGTTCCATTGCCATATGGATTTTCGTTGATTAACTGAATAGCGTCTTCAATCGTATCCACTTCTAAGGTGATCAGTACTGGTCCAAAAATCTCTTGCTGATAAATAGACATATCTCGAGTAACACGACTAAACATTGTTGGCCCAACCCAATTTCCATGCGGATAACCTTCAACCACACAGTCAGAACCATCTAGAATGCAATCGGCCCCATCATTTTTCCCCTCCTGAATAAAGTTCAGCACTCTAGCCTTTGCTTGAGGATTAATCTGTGGACCATATCCTGCCTCTGGATCATTCCATGCACCAGGTCGTACTTTTGATAGTGCATCTCGTACTTCCGTAATCAACTCACGAGAACGGCCAACAAAAACAGCCACCGAAATTGCCATACAGCGCTGACCTGCGGCACCAACAGAAGCACCGACAATATTGTTAACCACTTGTTTCTTAGCTGCATCAGGCATAATAACCATATGATTTTTAGCACCAGCAAACGCCTGTACACGCTTCATATGATCCGTACCCGTACGATAAATGTGCTCTGCGACAGCCACTGAACCCACAAAGGAAATCGCAGGTGTGTCTGGGTGCGTTAGCAACTGATCAACTACTTCTTTACTGCCATGTACTACTTGCAATAGTCCATCAGGAGCACCAGCCTCTTGAAACAATTCAGCCAGACGCATTGGTGTTAATGGATCTTGCTCCGATGGTTTTAATACGAAGGTGTTGCCACAGGCAATCGCCATAGGAAACATCCATAACGGAATCATAGCGGGGAAATTAAATGGGGTAATACCAACACAGACACCCAGCGGTTGAGTGATGCTATAACAATCTATCTTATGGGCAACGTTTTCAAGCGCTTCACCCATACTCAACGAAGCAATATTTGCAGCGTGCTCAACCACCTCAATGCCACGCCATACATCACCTTTAGCATCCTCAAAGGTTTTTCCTGTTTCCTTAGATAGCACCTCAGCAATTTGATCATGGTTCTCTTTCAGCAAAGCCTGGTAACGCAACATTAAACGAGCTCGTTCACCGACAGGGGTCTCTTTCCATGTTTCAAAAGCTACTTTCGCACTGTTAACTGCTAATTCGACCTCTTCCGTAGTCGCACAGGGCACCTGTGCAATCACAGCTTGAGTAGCAGGGTTAGTTACTGGAATCCAATGTTCTGTGATGCTCTGAACCAACTTTCCATTAATCAGTAGAGGGACTTGTTGTGTCATTTTATACACCTTTGTATTTATTTTTATTGTTATGCAGACCTCAGTAAACATCATAAGACTGCTCTATGGCGTAACATTAAAGCATAGCTAGTCGTTGCAGATGATTGATAATGTTGCTGTATTAATAGACTATATTGCTATTTAATAGAGAAAGGATTTAGTCACTTTTGTAACGACATTTAGCGAGTATTACCCTATGAGCACGCCCTCTAATTGGCCTCTTCCACCCCAAAGCACTCGCTTTGTTATCCCTCATAAAACCATCATAAAACTCATAGATAACAAGCTTTCTAGAGATGTTTACCCACTTGGCGCAGGTTACTATCAACACGCCAAAGGCCATCGTATGGAGCGCCTCACACATGATGATCATCTGTTAATATATTGTATTGAAGGCAAAGGAAAGATTAGGGTCAATCAAAAGAATATTGCGGTAAATAGCGGTGATCTTGTCGTACTAACTAGAGGCACTGCACATCAGTATGCATCCAGCGCAAACTTCCCTTGGACAATCTATTGGTGTCACTTTGACGGTGTGCTCTCTGATGATTTCATTAACCATCTAGAGATTCCAATAGATAAATTTGTCATACATCTAGGACTCCATAGCAATCTGGTCAATGAATTTGAGGCATTATTAGAAGCTCGCCATAGCAGCTACCACTTGAATGCTTTTATTAACGCCGCTAATCAACTACGTCAGATTCTGACTCATATTGCTTTACTGCAACCTTTAGTACGCAGCCAAGATGCAGATAGCTTTGATCTTGAGAAAATCCACAGCCTAATGCACGCTCATATCCATGAACAATTAAATATAGATACCTTAGCCAGTTGCGTCAATTTGTCGAAGTTTCACTTTATTAAGCGCTATAAAGAAGCAACCAGTACTACACCCATCAACCACTTCATCCAGTTAAAAATTGAACGTGCCTGTCACCTACTAGACATTAGTACGCGCACCATCGCTGAAATCGCCTTTATGTTGGGTTATAACGATGCTTATTATTTTTCTAGAATATTTAAGAAAATTATGGGGATTTCACCCACTCAATATAGAAAACTGCAAGTGGGCGCTTGGTCTTATAAAAGTTTTTAATAGTATTTTTTATAAGGATATGACATTTACACGATCGAGTAATTACTCGATTCAAAATTATAATACCAACCTTACGTCTTATGTTTTAGCTTCATATAGTCTGTTGGTGTCACTCCAGTCCACCCTTTAAAAGCCCTTGAAAATGATCGAGGCTCAGCATACCCCAGCATATTAGCCACCTCCGATACGCTCAATCTCTGTGATACCAGCTTTTCTATTGCTAAATCACACTTAACAGCATCTTTTAACATTGAGTAAGAGCTCCCTTCTTGCTGTAACTTTCGCCTAAGTGTCTGTGGACTCATATTAAAAAACTCAGCAAGTAATACAAAAGATGGACATTTGAGTTCTTTGCCCTCGTGATGAAGCAGAAGAGAACGAATGCGACGCTGATAACTCAGCTCTTCACCTGGAATAGTAATTAGATTTACAGGCGAATTTTTAAGAAACAATGACAGTTCATGCTGAGTCCTAACAGGAGATTGTGTTAGAAACGTCTTACTAAAACTAATTTTAAGAACGGATTGATTAAACTTATGCCGACAAGGAAAAAGGTATTTAAGCTCTGTATGATAGTAGGGTTTTGAATAAGTAAAATGTGTATCAATCAAAGGGATTTTTTGGTTAATAAGCCAACTAGCAAAGCGATGCCAGATAACCATCCAAAATTCCTGAAAATAATGATCAGGATCGAAACTTGGCTGAGTAAACTCAATCTCTATACATGCTCTCTTTCCGTGCTGAACAAGCCTCATCTGAATGTCATTAGTGAACAAGTTATAAAAAAGTATACCTTGCTCTAATGCTGCCTCAAGAGAGTCGTATTGAATAACGTGTCGAGTCATAAAAGCAAAGGCGCCTGACTTACAAGGGTGTTCTGTACACCCCATAAACTCATCCCCCAACTCTGACCATATAACCTGCACTAATCGTGTCATATAGTCTCCGTGAGTTCTTCCTTCCACACTCTCCAACTGAGCCGCTTCAAGCCCAATTCTTTTCATCAATTCAACTTCTGAAAAACCTTGTCGTTTAGCACACCATAAAGCGGCTCTAATATAATGATTGTGAACTGTTGCCATTAGAAAACCTTAATTATATAGACCTAATATCCTTTACACAGAATGTCATATTTTGTGACTCATATTGTATCTTTATGTCATTTATTGATACCTATTTTTTAGCCACACTGACCTAAGAGTCATCATAAAAAGAGAGAAGGTATTGCCTATGTCTCAAAAATTATTGGTTGAGTTTATAGACCATGCAGCGGTTATCACAATCAACAACCCTCCAGCTAACACGTGGGATGAGGAAAGCTTGATTGCGCTTAAAAACTTGATTATAGAACTCAACAAAAATAGAGAAATATACAGCTTAATTCTCACAGGATCGGGTGAAAAGTTCTTCTCTGCGGGCGCTAATCTCAATATGTTTGCACAAGGTGACAAAGATCGAGCCAGAGAAATATCAAGTTTATTCGGGGAAGCTTTTGAGGCTCTAAGCTGTTTTCGTGGCGTTTCTATCGCGGCAATAAATGGTTATGCCATGGGAGGTGGTCTGGAATGTGCGCTCGCTTGCGATATACGCATTGCTGAAGTACAAATTTCAATAGCGCTACCTGAAGCTAAAGTTGGTTTACTGCCTTGTGCTGGCGGCACTCAACGCTTATTAAGTTTAGCTGGGGAAGGCTGGGTTAAACGCATGATACTGTGTGGAGAACAACTTACCGCTGACCAATCTTATAAAATAGGCATCGTCGAAGAGTTAGTAAATCAGGGGGAATCAAAAGGCGCTGCAATAATTATGTCTCAGAAAGTTGCTCTTCAAAGTCCTTCCAGTGTTGCTGCTTGCAAATCTCTTATTCAAGAATCACGAATACAACTAGAAAAGGGCTTACAAAGAGAGCGGTCGCTATTTATACAACTATTCGACACAGCCGACCAACAAGAAGGCGTCAATGCGTTCCTAGAAAAACGTTTACCTAAATGGAAAAACGCCTAATAGCGTCAGCGCGTTAAATAACGCCGGAATAAGCCAATAAACAAGATACATGGGATAACCCATTGAGAGAGAAATGATGTCAAAAAATTCAGATTCCATTGTTATTGTCGCGGCGACACGAACTCCTATAGGTGGATTAATGGGGGCACTGAGTGACGTGCCTTCTCCACAGCTAGGCGCAATTGCGATTAGGGCAGCAATAGAAAAATCCGGCATTAATGCCAATGATGTTGATCAAGTTATAATGGGGTGCGTGTTGTCCGCTGGGCTAGGTCAAGCACCCGCACGTCAAGCGGCATTAGGAGCCGATTTACCATTGGCTGCTGGCTGTGTCACCATAAATAAAATGTGCGGATCCGGTATGAAAGCGGTAATGGATGCTCATGACCAGATCAAAGCTGGCACCAGTAATATCATGGTGGCGGGCGGTATGGAAAATATGAGCCGGTCACCATATTTGTTACCACACGCTCGAAGTGGCATGCGCATGGGCCACAGCCAGATAGTAGACTCAATGTTTCTTGATGGCCTTGAAGATGCTTATGAAGGCGGTCTTATGGGCAGTTTTGCCCAAGCGACAGCCGACCATTTTAATATTAGTCGTGAAGCAATGGACGATTTCGCAATTGAGTCTCTTCGTCGCACCAATCAAGCAATTGACCGAGGTTGGTTCAATAATGAAATCACGCCCGTCACCTTTAAAACACGAAAAGGTGATGTGACAATTACGACAGATGAGCAGCCAAGCAAAGCAAAACCAAATAAAATCCCTCAACTACGTCCGGCCTTTAAAAACGACGGTACGATCACAGCGGCTAATTCCAGCTCAATATCCGACGGAGCTGCAGCATTAATACTTATGTCAGAAAGTGAAGCTAATGCTCGTGGCCTAATACCCTTAGCCCGTATTATTGGCCATATGACCCATGCTCAGAAACCCGCTGATTTTTCAATCGCCCCTATCTCAGCCATTCAGAAACTATTAGATAAAGTGAAATGGTCTAGTAATACCGTTGACCTGTATGAAATAAATGAAGCCTTTGCCGTAGTAACTATGCTTGCCATGCAGAAGCTCGAGCTTGACCCTGCAAAGGTAAATATTCACGGGGGTGCTTGCGCACTTGGGCACCCTATAGGCTGCTCCGGTGCTCGCGTGTTAGTCACCTTACTTCACGCACTTAAACGATTAGAGAAAAAACGTGGTATCGCCTCCCTATGTATCGGCGGAGGCGAAGCAACGGCGGTTGCTATCGAAATAATATAAACGATTATTCACGATGTTGATTTTATGTAGATGTTAATGGCGAAGCCCTACGACTTTAGCCCAATTGCATCTGCCCTATCACCTTATAAACAAAGGATTCTCTGATGGATATGACCCTAACCGAAGACCAGGCATTCATACAGGATATCGCACGTAAATTTGCTCAAACCGAATTGGCACCTGTGGCTGAAAAACTGGACCATGAAGGTGATCGGACATTATTCTTGAAAAATCTGAAACACCTAGCAGATCTTGGATTTATGGGGCTAAATGTTGATAGCAAGTATGGTGGATCTGAGGCTGGTACTGTCGTCTTTAGCCTAGCAATCACTGAAATTGCTAGGGCATGTGCCTCAACAGCTCTTACCGTTTCGGTCACTAACATGGTCGCTGAGGTCATTCAGGCCGTTGCTTGCGATGAACAAAAAAACTACTACCTACCAAAGCTATGCAGCGGTGAATATGCTGCTGGAGGCTTCTGTCTGACTGAAACCATGGCAGGCTCCGACCCTTCCGCTATGAAAACCACAGCGATTCTTGATGGCGACGAATGGCTTATTAACGGTTCCAAACAATTCATCAGCAGTGCTGAATATGCTGGTGTTTT
Organism: Marinomonas flavescens; assembly: GCF_004352835.1. Classification (GTDB taxonomy): domain Bacteria; phylum Pseudomonadota; class Gammaproteobacteria; order Pseudomonadales; family Marinomonadaceae; genus Marinomonas; species Marinomonas flavescens. The sequence goes on from NZ_SJSB01000010.1 coordinate 28,636, forward strand.
TGTTGTATGGGCGGTGACTGATAAAAATCAACCAAAAGGTAAAGGCATCTCCTGCTTTCTTGTCGAGAACAATCTACCAGGTCTCACCATCTCTAAAGCAGAAAAGAAAATGGGCCAACACGCCTCAGCGACAAATGAAGTGCTATTTGAAAACTGTCGTATTCCTAAAAACGCATTAATGGGTGAACTTAATCAAGGCTTCAAAGTTGCCATCAGAGAATTAGCCGGTGGGCGTATTGGTGTTGGCTCTATGGCTCTGGGTATCGGCCAAGCAGCAATAGAATATGCACGAACCTACCTCACCGACCGAAAGCAGTTTGGTAAGCCACTTTCTGACTTCCAAGGCTTACAGTGGATGCTTGCTGACACCTTTACCGAGCTAGAAGCAGCCCGCCTATTACTAATGAATGCGGCAGATAAAAAAGCTAAAGGCCAACACTTCTCCAAAGAAGCTTCAATGGCCAAACTTTTTGCTTCTGAAAAAGCGAATAAAGCCTGTTACACAGCCCTTCAACTAATGGGAGGCTATGGGTACATAAAAGATTTTCCACTGGAACGTTATAGTCGTGATGTCCGAGTAACTTCTATCTACGAGGGTACCAGTGAAATTCAACGGGTTATCATCGCTCGAGAACTATTACGAGAAACGGCTTAAAAAATTGAAAAATTCTTAAAGGAATTAGACATGGACATTAACAACAAAGTTATCATCGTCTCTGGTGGCGCTTCCGGCTTGGGGTTAGCAACATGCTTACAACTAGCGAAGAAAGGTGCTCAAATTGCCATTTTTGATCTAAATGAAGACGCTGGTCTGGCACTAGTCGATAAACTTAATGGTCAAGCTATCTTTGCTAAAGTAGACGTCACCAACACGGCGTCAGTTGAAGCCGGTATAGCTAAAACGATAAAACACTTTGGCGCTATCCATGTTTGCATTAACTGTGCAGGTATCGCTCCCGGTGGAAAAACCGTTGGTCGTAACGGTGCACTTTCATTGGAAAAGTTTTCTCAGGCTATCAACATTAATCTGATTGGTACTTTCAATGTACTACGCTTAGCGGCTGAGCAGATGGAAAAAAATGAGCCTAATCAAGATGGCGAACGTGGTGTCATTATAAACACAGCATCAGTTGCTGCTTTCGATGGCCAAGTCGGACAAGCAGCCTACGCTGCGAGCAAAGCTGGTGTCGTCGGTATGACGCTACCCATTGCTCGTGACTTGTCTACCCTAGGCATTCGAGTCATGGCCATCGCGCCAGGTATTTTCGACACGCCAATGATAAAAGCGATGGCCGATGAAATACGCGACCCATTAATCAAAATGGTACAGCACCCTAAACGATTTGGTAATGCTAAAGAATACGCTTCCCTAACGGCTCATATAATAAGTAATAACTACCTGAATGGTGAAGTCATTCGTCTTGATGGTGCTATTCGGATGGAGCCTCGCTAGGGGCTTAAATATTAATAATCGCAGACAACACCCAGCTACAATTAAGATCTGGCGCATAATGACAACCGCTACCTAATACGCCAGACCCTATGTAAAGAAATAAAAATAAAAACTGATTATGGGGCTTAAAGATGCAAAAAACAAAATACGAAGAACTAATCAATGCGTTCTCACCAGACATCGTAAATGAACAGTTTATCGGCAACCTTGAAAGCGGAATTAATGTCTGTGTAGAGATCTGTGATCGCTATGCCAACACGGATAAAATAGCCCTTCGTTATGAGCTAGTTGATGGTACGTGTGGTGAATTAAGTTTCAACGAATTAAAAAAACGCTCGGCACAATTTGCCAATTACCTTAAATTTCAAGGTATCGGTAAAGGTGATCGGGTTGCTTGTTTATTACCTCGTACGCCAGAATTATTAATTACCATACTAGGGACTCTAAGAGCTGGGGCAGTATACCAACCATTATTTACTGCATTTGGCTGTGATGCTATCGAGTATCGTTTGAGTCAGGCAAAAACAAAATTGATTGTTACTAACTCGGATCAATGGTCAAAATTAGTAAACATTCAAAATTTACCAAAAACTCTGTTAGTTGCCAATTCCAACGACCCATGCGCTGCACAGGCTGATGCTTTGTTTAATCAAGCTCAAAGCAATCAATCAGAGCACTTTGAACCTGTTCTAATTGGTAAAGACGACCCCTTCTTACAAATGTTCACTTCTGGAACAACAGGAAAATCTAAAGGCGTCACTGTCCCCGCGAAAGGCTTAATCCCTTTCTGGATATATATGACCTACGCTATCGAATTACGCCCAGAAGATCGTTACTGGAACGTCGCCGATCCTGGATGGGCTTACGGCCTTTACTATGCCGTAGTCGGACCCTTGCTTTTAGGATGCACCACCCACTTCAACGAACAAAGTTTTACTGCGGATAACACCTTTAAATTTCTACAGGACTACCGCATAACAAACTTAGCAGCAGCCCCTACTGCCTATAGATTATTAATGGCTCATGAAGATCAATGTGCTCAGTATGATATCAATCTTCGCGTGGCCAGTAGCGCGGGTGAACCGCTCAATCCAGAAGTAATTACCTGGGTCAAACGCTTACTGAGTTGCTCTGTTAGGGATCACTATGGGCAAACAGAAACAGGTATGACATCCGCTAACTTTCATGCATTAGAACACAATGAGCGCACTGCTAGCATGGGCTACCCCTTACCTGGTTATCGCTTGGTCGCGCTTGATTCAGAGTTAAACGAAGTAGGTCCAGGTGAAATAGGAGAGCTAGCTGTAGACACTGAAGCTTCTCCACAATTCTTTTTTCAGGGCTACACATGGGAAGAAAAGAATCCCTTTAAGGGTAAATATTATCTAACAGGAGATATCGTAATCTGTAATGGCGACGGTTCACATTCATACACCGGCCGTGATGACGATATTATCGCCTCTGCGGGGTATCGGATAGGACCTGTCGATGTCGAAAGCACCTTGCTTGAACATCCTGCCGTCAATGAAAGCGCTGTAATAGGTAAGCCTGACAAAAAAAGAGGCAATATTATTAAAGCCTACGTTGTCATTAAGCCAGAATATGAAATAGGCTCACTACTTATCGAAGAATTGCAGCAGTTTGTACGTCAGCATCTATCTGCACATGCGTTCCCAAGAGAGATCGAATTTTTAGATGAGCTCCCTAAGACCTCTAGCGGTAAGCTTCAGAGGTTCCTATTACGCAAACGCGCCGCGGATGAAGCCACTCAATAAGAATAAGAAGATAGCCAATTTAGTTGGCTATCTTCTTCAAAGGTCCAAATACCTTAGGGAAGATACGAATAAGCTCCTGTCATAAGGCAATCATGCTTTAAGCCTTCGAGCCTGACCATGTCTCCTACCATTGTGTAGAAAGAGGTGACCGTATCGTCCGGTCCACAATAGGCGACCAATCCTTTCTTTTAGAACCATTCACAATTATCTAGTAATGCATCAGAAGCGCTTAATTTCTGCACGATGACGAACTCGACAAAGCTGGCGTAAGTCGCGACCTCATTGGCATTTCAGTCGGTATTGAAAACATCATCGCAGATAACGACTAAACATTAGAAAAAGCTTAAAGTTTGTTATTTCGCTGAAGAAATATAAAACACCCCAAGTAAATTGGGGCGATTTTATTTTGAATAAATAATTTCTATAAGCTACTCAATACACAAGCAACCCCGAGCGTTTTAAATTTAATCAACTTTTTTCCCTCAACAATAAATTGGTAATACAACACGAAGTAAATACAATGGCTCACATTGAACGTTTATTTAAAAAAACGTCTGTCGCTAGAGGCTTGCGATATCACCTCATTAGTTAAAAGCTCAACGTCAAGCATTTCATTTGAAGCAGCAATTCTGCTTGCAAAAAGACGGTAGTGATTCTAAGATACACGCATCTCATCTACCATGCGTAGAAGGAGTTACGACACCGTCCTCGCCAGAGGGCGAGGTCAGCTTTCCTCAGTTAGCGTCTAAATCCGTTGTCCCTATTTCTTTCCCAACGTTTATTATACTTTTCCCTTTGATGTTTTCTTTCTACGTAAAAAGCCGTCCAGGGCAAGATGTAGTCGCCTCTGTCATCCAGCACCACCAAATACCCTTCTGCTTCGTACCAAATATGAATACGCTGGTTTTTACCTTTTGACTCTGACCATATTTTTAACGAAGGGTGTAAATCGTTTTCTATGATAGGTCTAGGCCAGCGAATACGCTCACACCTAAAGTGATCTAACTCGCGCTTGTCTTCAATAGCTCCGGTGGTTGTCATGTGCCAAAAAGTCGCTGATTTTCCATCTCGCTCAGGATGTCGCTTTAACCCTAATCGAGTGCCTCGAAATACTGGCTTAGACAACACAAAGTCTTGTTCAAAAAAGGCATACACAGCCTCAAGATACCGATCTCGCTCATTATCATGGTCTTTAAGCAATACTAAATCAGGTAACCATGCCGATGACATTAAGACACTCCCTGTCCATTCCAAATAAAGAGATTGAACTTATTCTCTCTTAGTAACGTATTGCGTGTTAGCTGATAACCACTGCGCTCTTTAATTCGTGCGATTAAGTCAAGTTTCGCCTGATTCGTTTGTAGCCCACGGTGTAAATAGGCCAAAGCGCCAATCAGTAAATCGGCCACTTGAAGCTGTTCTGCTTCATGGGAATGAATACGTTGCATCCTCTCAATCATACTTTGAGAAAAGTCATAACGACTATTGCATATAACATTATGCAATTTTTCGATTTTGTCATGACCCAGAGTATCTTTAATATCGATGTATACGCGGTATTTAGAGTCCGGTTCAAAGATACTCTTGAGCATCACAAAGTACATTTTGTAATACCAATCATCATGACTCTGAGCGAAGCTCTGGTGACTCAATACACTTTTATCGGGAACGACTAAGCCTCTAAAGTGGCAATCGTCATCGTCAAAAAAGTAATCAATGATATCAAGGTAAAATTCTAACTGACCTCTGCTTACCTTAGTCCATTTAATTTCAAACTCCGCTGACAATCCATGCTTGACTTTGATCTCTCGAACACGCTTTGCAATCTCTGCACGCTTAGATACCGGACACCAAAGCGCACCTAACGTCATCACTGAAATGCCATCATTTTCTAAGTGGCAAGATTCATCGCAGTACACGTTATAAAGTTCAGTCATCCTTACAACGCCTCTTTGACTAACGTATCCGCTAGGTGCAGCTGTGTGGTTTGAGCGTCGGTTAAGCGGGCTTTTAGGCTGTCGCAGAGCGACATTAGCTCATCAACTTTGGCCATGATAAATGCTATTTCTTTTTTTGGAGGAATAGCAATTAAGCATCCTCTTAATTGTGTTTTATTTATAGAGGCTAGATTTGTTGTTTGCTTACTTGAACCAGCAAAGTAGTTACGAGCATACGGCCCATTTAAATACTTTTCTAACCAAACTTCATTTTGTTCTTCAAGAAAGATTCGAGCCTTAAATACGTGATTCTGATGCCCAACATAAGTTAGTTCATCTGACCAAATAGCAGTACGTCCAACTTTATCCCAATCTCCTCCCTCAGTAATTAGAAGGTCTCGTTTTCTTACACGATATTTTTCTTTCTCTTCAGCAGGAATCTCAACTTCTTTTAAGAAATCAAGATTAAGATAACTACGCTGAACATTTGCTACGCTTAAATATGGTACGGTAATAAGTTCTCGTCCAGCTAATTTTCGCCCCTTCGTAATTCCTCCCTGAATATCTACAATATCCTCAAATCGACACCACTCCCACCCTTCTGGCAGTTCAAACGGTTTTTCGTCTTCGGTGATTTCTAGCAGTGGTTTCTGTTTTTTGATTTTCTTATCTTTGATCAGTTGGGCTTTTTCAGCGGCGATGCGTTCGAGCAGTTTGCCAGCTGGTTCATCATTTGGGTCTTGAGGTACAAGCTTACCCATAACGGCAAGTTGTAGGATGGTTTGTTTTAATGCGTCTATGCTGGCGGCGGTGGTAAATAAGGTATCGAAGTGTTCGCTAATGCGTTGCCAGTTGTCTTGGAAGTCATCACCACTAGAAGAGCTGTCGCCTGTTGGCAATAACAAAGCATCCAATAAGGTCGTAACCAAAGTTTGGTGGGCGCTGATGCTGCTTTCGGTTTGTGCCTCCAAGGCATCACACAAACTCATTAACTCATCGACTTTTGCCACAATCCGGTGTTGTTCGGGCAATGGAGGTACAGCTAAAATATCTTCTCTTAAGGCTTTAGTATCAAGGTGTGGAATTGCAGCTCCTTTCATTGAGGTATTTAACCTTTGATAAGCCTGTTGGAAAAACAATTTAATAAAAGGCTGAATATAACTAGGAGTATTAATAATTGCTAAAGTTGATCCAATAACACCATTTTTTCCATCAAGAACTAAGCCACTTCGGGATCCATCACACACAACAACAATGTCATTGATAGATGATTTAGGGCATTTTTCATCATCTGTGAATTTCAGAATATTGTGCCTATCAAGTGCTTCTATATCTAAATAAGGATAACCAATATTATTTTCTGATAATTTATTAGGCTTTTTTCCCTTCGTTAATCTGAACAACTCGATATTAAATGCCCACTCCCACCCCTCCGGCAGTTCACATGGTTTTTCGTCTTCTCTGATCTCGGGCAATGGCTTTTGCTTTTTGATTTTGCCGTCTTTTATGAGCTGGGCTTTTTCAGCGGCGATACGTTCCAGTAATACAGACGCAGGTTCGTCCTTTGGGTCTTGAGGAACTAGCTTACCGCGAACGGCGAGTTCTAAAATGAGCTCGCGTAATTTCTTGATGCCGTGCAATGAGTACTTTTTCGAACTGCCACGACCTGCGGTGGATTTTTGCTCTATGGCGGCGGTCCAGATGTCTAGGTTATCGGTAATTAATTGTTCTGGGCTTATTTTTGAAGAGGCCATTATTTCGCCTCTCCACTAGAAGACAAGGCAGCGGACAAAATACCTTTTAGCTGATCACGCAAGGCTTGAATCTCGGCTTGTTGTTGGCTGTATTCGGCTAACAGTTCTTCTGGATCGTGGTTGATCACATCGCCTACGTGCGGGTTTTTAATGTCTAGATTGAAGTTTCGGGCGATGATGTCTTCTATAGAAACCTTCCATGCTTGCTCGGTTTCTACCCGCGTGGCAAAGCCGTCTTCTTCTTTTCCCCACCAATTCAGTTCGGTTTCAAACTCTTCGAATTTCATTGGTTTGGTTTTGTTGTAGTTTTTTACCCCTGCTGGGTAAGGGTGTTCGTAAAACCATACGTCTTGTGTGGGTTGGCCTTTGGTAAAAAACAGAATGTTGGTTTTAATGCCTGTGTACGGGTTAAACACGCCATTGGGCAAACGCACTATGGTGTGCAAGTTACATTCTTCGGTGAGCATTTTTTTGATTTTGGTTTTGACGCCTTCGCCAAATAAAGTGCCATCTGGCAAGACCACAGCGGCGCGGCCTGTTTTGCTGAGCACTTCAATGATCAGCTGTAAAAACAAGTCGGCAGTTTCGCGGGTTTGCATTTCACTGGGGAAGTTTTTCTCGATGCCGTCTTCTTCCGTGCCACCAAATGGCGGGTTGGTGATAATTACATCTACCTGCTCATCCCAACTAGAAAGCGGCTTATTAAGAGTATTGCCGTGTTTGATTTGTACGGGTACTTCGATACCGTGGAGCATCATGTTGGTGGTACAAAGCTGATGGGGTAATTGCTTTTTCTCGACACCGTAAATTTGCTTTTGTAGGGTTTGGTGATCCCCAGACGATTTCACATAATGCATTTTTACATGGTCAAAGGCACAGGTCAAAAAGCCACCTGTACCACAAGCAGGGTCCATGATGGATTCACCCAGTTTTGGGTCTGTCACCGCGACGATAAATTGGGTAATGGCACGAGGCGTGTAGAACTCCCCTGCGTTACCGGCACTTTGTAAGTCTTTTAAGATTTGCTCATACAGGTCGCCAAATAAATGACGCTCTTGGGAATTGGTAAAGTCGATCTCGTTTAGCTTATTGATCACTTGGCGCAACAGAGTGCCGTTTTTCATGTAGTTAAAAGCATCGCTAAAGGCTTCTTTTACCACGAAGCCGCGCGGGTTTTTATCAATCGGAGCGATGAGGTTTTTGAGCCCTGGAAATAGGTCATCATTGATAAACTCTAGTAACTCATCCCCTGTCATCCCTTGATTATCAGCGGCCCATTCGCGCCATAAATACGCCTTTGGGATTGGCTCGCGGTAATCGTCTTGTTCCAGCTCTAGCTCTTCTTCTTGGGCATCAAATACTTTTAGAAACAATAACCATGACATTTGGCCAAGGCGCTGAGCGTCGCCATCTACACCGGCGTCTTTGCGCATAATATCTTGGATGGATTTGATTGCAGAACTGATAGACATAATTTTTCTCTGATTATTTACTACTAATAACGTTTTGGTTCACGTTTTTAATGAAGAGTGTTCGCCGTCGAGGCGGCTGGAGCTAAGCCCAGCCGCTTGTGGTTAGGCTGTTTTAGGCGTATCCGGCTGGTATATTTCAAACTCCAGCTCCTTGATGGCCGCGTCGTATTGCGGTTTGCCACCAAAGCCTTTTTTAACAATTTCCGCAGGACGGCCGTATTGGTCAAATGGCGTGACCTTGAGCACATTAATGCTTTCGATTTCTTGTACGCCTACGTCGGCGTATTTATCCAATAATTGATTCAACACTTGTTGAGCGGTTTCGCCATATTTGGTGAAGTAATTGCGTTTCTTCACATTGTCGGCACGCTCGCGACGCGTTAGTGGGGGCGTATCATAAACCACATGGCAAATGAGATCGAATGGATCTAGCCCTTTTCCTACTTCTTCCTCTAGGGCTTCCCAAATAATCCCCTGCTCTGCCAGCTCATCTATTATCGCTTGTTTACGATCTGTGCCTTGCCATTTCTGGGTAAATTCGTCTAACGAGCTAAACAAGCCCGCCATGGTTTTGCAGGTGTAATCTTTAAAAGATTCGGTGACCAGCTTGCCATCGCTATCGTAATACTGAACACGCTCAGCCAAAGCTTTTACACTCACACCTTTGACATGAAATTTGCGGACTTTTTGTTCGTCGTTCCAATCCTCACTGCCCTCTGTGTTATCGACATATCCATTGCCACTTGTGCCATTATCGAACTCATAGGTTTTTTCGGGTTCTTGGATGGTCGCTGGGTCAATGTCTTCGTCTTCGAATGCCTTACTGGCGTCTAGCTCACCTTCTCCTTCAATGATGTTGTCTAAGCCTTCGTCGCTCTCAAAGTCTTTTGGTGTGGTTTCTTTCACTTGCTCTGGCTCACCATCAAAGCGCTCGTCGGCAAACAGCTCGGTGGCTTTTTTAAAGTCCATTATGGTGAACCACAGCTTGCCGTATTTATCGTCTATGCGGGTGCCACGACCAATTACCTGCTTAAACTTGGTCATCGATTGAATGCCTTGATCCAACACCACCAGTTTACAAGTTTTCGCATCCACACCTGTGGTCATCAGCTCCGAGGTGGTGGCAATGACAGGGTACGCTCTCTTCGGGTTAATAAAGTTGTCTAGCTGGCCTTTGCCGAGATCATCATCGCCGGTAATCTTCATGACGTATTTGTCATTTTTCGCCATTTGCTCTGGATTAAGGTTCGCTATGGCACGACGCATGCGCTCGGCATGGTCGATGTCGTTACAGAAAACGATGGTTTTCGACATTGGGCCGATGCGCTTTAAATAGTTGGTTACCGTTTGCGCAACCAGTTGAGTGCGTTCATCAATGACAATGGTTCGGTCAAAATCTTTTTGGTTATAGATTCGATCTTCTATTAATTCGCCGTTTTTATCGATTTGATCTTTGGTTGGACGCCAACCTTGCACGTCGATGTCTATGTCGACTCGGACAACTTTGTAAGGCGCTAAGAAACCATCTTCGATACCCTGCTTTAACGAATAACTGTAAATAGGGTCGCCAAAGTATTCGATGTTCGATACATCTTCGGTTTCTTTTGGCGTGGCGGTTAACCCCACTTGGGTCGCACTATGGAAGTAATCTAATATCTCGCGCCACGCACTTTCTTCTGATGCACTGCCACGATGGCACTCGTCGATGACGATTAGATCAAAGAAATCAGGATCGACCTGTTTGTAGGCTTTTTGCTCTTCTTCTGGACCGGTTAAGGCTTGATATAAGGCCAGATGAATTTCAAACGCTGGATCTACCGTGCGACCAGTGATTTTCGTCATGGCGGTGCCAAAGGGCTGAAAATCATTGATACGAGTTTGGTCTACTAAAATATTACGATCGGCTAAAAACAAGATGCGTTTCTTCGCGCGGGCTTTCCATAAGCGCCAAATAATCTGAAAGGCAGTGTAGGTTTTGCCGGTGCCGGTGGCCATTACTAATAGAATTCGATCTTGACCTGCCGCTACCGCCTCTACGGTTTTATTAATCGCTTGTAGTTGGTAATACCGTGGCGCCTTGCCAGTACCATCGTCGTGGTAACTTTGCGTAATAACGGGCAATTGCTCGGTTTTGTAGCCTTTCCATGCACAGAACTTACGCCATAATGTTTCTGGCGAGGGGAAATCTTCAAGGCGAATTTCGGTTTCTAAGGCGGCTAAATTGGTTTTATCATGAAAGATAAAACCATCACCATTGGAGGCAAATACGAAAGGCACATCCAATAGACTGGCGTAATCTAGGGCTTGTTGCATGCCTTTGCCAATTTCATGTTTATTGGCTTTGGCTTCGATAACAGCAAGCGGCATACTGGGTTTATGGTAAAGCACTATGTCTGCCGACTTCACTTTTCGACGAGCGGCCATTTGTCCACGTACAATCACCTTACCATCACGCAACTTTACCTCTTGGCGAATTTGCGTCATATCATCCCAACCAACGCTTTTTACCGCCGGTATAATGAACTTCGTAATGATGTCAGTTTCGGTTAACCTTGCCTTATTAATCTCAGAAGCCATGCTGTATATCCGTTACAAATCAGATTAGGTACTCAATAATCAAAAAGCGTTACTGCGAAAATTTTATTTGTGAGTTAGGCGCTAATAATGGGCAATCTAGCTACGTTTATAGCTTAAACCGCCTATGGCCATCTAGATTAAAAAGACTGAGAATCTACTTTTCTGAAAAGTACAAAAAATAATAGAAAAGTTTCGAGCTCATCAATTAATATCAGTAACTCAAAGTACTTTAGTAGCTGTCTTTACAACATTTACTATACCCTCAGATGCTTGCTTTGTAACATCACCTGCAGCCTGCATTTCTTCTTTTTGCTGTGAAGTAATCGCTCTTGAGAATTCATCCCTTAGCTCTTCAAACATTTCACCAGGATTCAACCCAGCGTGCAGTATTAAACCAAGAAAACCTGAAAATATATAAACAAAGCCCCAAAAGCCCATTTCAGTATCTCGAGTCACTACGTTAATAATCACTGCTGCAAAAACAAATACCCATGAAAAACCAGCAATTGCTCGCATCCCAATCCAAGATAAGAGAACAGACATTCCAATTAAAATATAACTACTACTAATTTCATCAGTACCATTACCTACCACTAATTCAACAAAAGAAGAAAATAACAGTGTAATAAGTAAAAACGATAGTAAATGGTAAGTAGACAAGGACCACTTAAGCTTTCCTCTTAAATATAGAGGTGCAACAAAAAACAATGAAATCACACTACTAAGAACCCCAGGGGTAAAATTATGGACGTGTCCTGTAAGGTTAGCTAAAAAACCTAAGTTTTTAAAAGGAATAAAACAAATAGAACATGAGAGAATTAGCAATAGCAAAGAAAGGAATCTTACATATTTAAATTCGATATTTTCATCGCTCGTAATTATATCAATAAATTTCATATTTTTAACATCCATATAATTTAACATTAAGAATACTGTAATCTAAAAGCGAGAATCACCGAAAAATCTCGATTTTACAGTCTCTTGTAAACATGCGATCAAACTCGCTTTTTAACTCCAAAAATGCAGACCTTAACCCGTTAACAAATTGCACTGCAGTGACGTCAATAATCAAGCCATACCATTCAAGATAGATACTGATCTATTACGGTCATAACTGAATTGCTAGTTTTGTAACACAAAAATAGCGTTTCTTCAGTAGACCGGCATTTATTGACAATCATCTGGCTATCTCTCCAAACTGTCAGGACAATTTGCGCAGTGCAATTACATCATGCTTAAACACCAAGACGGTCAGAATATGCTCCTGCAAACCCTTTCTTCATAACTAAATAAAATCGAGCAAATCAAGCCGTAGAGAGAAACTCGCCGTCTAAGCCATGCTGACTAAACCAAGTTACCAGAGTCTTTTTCAAAGGAAATACTTATTCAATTTGTACCTAAATTAATGAGTTAAATGTCACCTCTGACATTACAGTCCGTAACATACCACTTTTTTTATGAGCGAATAAAGGATAAATCCTGACAACATCCGGACAAATAGACTAAAAGAAAGCCTTACGACATAGACGAGTACTTCTAAAACCCTTTGTTCTTCACTGGCCATTACCTATAACACTAATACTCTAATTCTTTGCTGTTTCTGTAGAAGATTAAGCTCAAAGTGGCAAGCAAGGGGAAATGCATGAGATTGGGACCAATTGAACGACTTAGTAGAGTGCGGAAAAATATTTTAGTCAAACGCAAAAAAGCCCTTAGTAAATGAATACTAAGGGCTTTTTTTATTTGATTCTGAATGAATTCAGTACCAAGAAATAATGGCGGTGAGCAAGTCCGCCATAATAGCTTCCAGTAAAATCTAATATAATAAATTAATTCATTATATATCAGTAGCTTATATAAATCTCTTTTCCAGTAGCGTCCAGCAAGATATACTAAAATCCAGCTTCTATTGATGTACTGGTTGATGTACAAGGAAATTCGATGCCAAAAATTGCAAAAGAACTTACTGCCCTTGCTGTCTCTAAGATAAAAAAAGAAGGTCGCCATGCTGTTGGGGGTGTCAGCGGCCTGTCTTTAAAGGTTGCTGGTAACTCCAGGAGCTGGGTGCTCAACATGCTCATGGGAACCAGGATAAACAAAGAAGGCAAAGAGGTTCCTAACCGACTATTTCTTGGCTTAGGTAGTTATCCTGGAATGACACTTGCTGAAGCGAGAGATAAAGCCAGAGAGCTTCGTAATGAAATCAAAGCAGGTATCAACCCTATTGAAGCTAAGCAAGAAAGAAAAGCTGAGGCCATTCGCCAACAAGGTAGAAACACCACTTTCAGTGAGTGCGCTCAATTAGTCTTGAACATGAAAGAAAAAGAGCTTAAAAACATAAAGCACATTGCTCAATGGCGTTCTAGCTTAGAAAACTACGCCTTCCCTGTTATTGGTCATCTTTCCGTTAATCAAATCAACAAAACACACATACTTGAAGTGCTTCAACCTATATGGCTTGAGAAAAACGAAACAGCTAGTCGTTTACGAGGTCGTATCGAAACAATCCTAGACTACGCTAAAGCAAAAGAATTTAGAGAAGGTGATAACCCAGCCGGTTGGAAAGGCATGTTAAAACCATTACTTCCAGAGCCAAGTAAAATCCAAAAGCGTAAACACCATGCCGCTCTTCCCTACGCTGAAATAAGTGATTTCATGAAAGAGCTTTCCAAGCGCCCCGGCCTTTCAGCCAGGGCGCTTGAATTCTCAATATTAACCGTTGCTCGTTCAGGTGAAGTTCGTGGTGCTACATGGAATGAAATCGATTTTGATAACAAGATATGGATTATTCCAGCTGAACGCATGAAAGCACGTAAAGAGCATCGTGTCCCCCTTTCTTCTGGTGCAATAAAGATACTTAACGAGCTTCCTCGTATTGCTGGTGGCAATCTAGTCTTTCCAGGTCAACAAGGTAAGCAAATGTCAGATATGACACTTACCGCCGTTCTTAAACGCATGGATAGAAAAGACTTAACTCAGCATGGCTTCCGTTCCACTTTTCGAGATTGGGCCGGTGAAACCACCAGTTTTCCCAGAGAAGTAATTGAGCACGCTCTTGCGCATAAACTCAAAGACAAGGCTGAGGCTGCTTATCAACGTGGAGATTTACTACAGAAAAGAAAGCTACTTATGGAGGATTGGTTTAAAGAAACTAAAAATTCAGTTTATAAATAAATTTTTTTCTTTATAAACTCTGGGAAGTTCAGATTAAATGAGTAGATGTATAACTAATAGTAGTTACAGTGCTACTTTCTCTAAAAATTGTGATGAACCTTAATTTTTAATAATCATCATTGAGTTGCCCGTTAATAGCTTTTGTAAGCATATCAAAACGTTAATTACCTATTGGTAGTAAATAATTCTAGTCGAGAAATTGTAACCAATTTAGGCGACTTTGAGCAGTAATAGGCATCGCCGAATTTTCACTACTCCTTTTTATCTGTTCCGCTAATTGCTGCTTTAAGTTTTCGTCAACGGGGGCCGATTCTTTCACCAGCGCGATACCATAATCGAGCTGCGATCGACTAAGCGTATTCCATCCGTATGTTTTACTGTCGCGTTCGAAATTTTGGTCCCAATCATCCAATAAGTTGGTGTAACCAAACGTAACCTGATACATGATGTAAGCATCCAATAGCGCGAATGACGGAACCCTAGGCATTAATGAATACAACCGGTTAATACGTTTAAGGTTATCTGGTGAAAGAGTTAGGCAAAGCGCCGTCTTTATCACGTCAGCAATGGCTTTTTGGCACTGAGGGTTGTCCTCAATACCATTCGCCAAGCCTCTGTTTGACATTCGATCGAAAGAGGCCGCTATTGATTCCAGTAGACGCACGTTATCAGGTAACGAAGGCCGTTTGCTGTATTCCACAGCAAACGTTTCGATACTCAGCTCTATCCACTCCAAATTATAACTTAAGGCAGGGTTGTCCATTTGGGTGAACTTGAGTTTTTTCACACACAAATCTTGAGTGAAAGGCCAATAACTAAAATCTATTTCTTGACTCATGCTTACGATCCTGAGCGTACTTATTTGGTTGAAAGTCTTGAGAGAAGTGTCTGTCAACGTGGGACGCAACTTGTTGAGTCACTTTCTAAACCGACTCGAAATTAATGCTAAAGTCACCGGTTGGCTGAAGAGTGAATATGGCTCTATTCCAAGTATTATGCTCATGCTCGGTAGTGATTTGATGAAGATCTTCAAAAGCCTGATAGGCGTTATAGCTGACAACAAAATCATGCTCACTATCTGAGCCATCTTTTTTGTACACGCACTCAAACTCACCCGCGTCTTCTTCTCGGTGAAATACAACAATGGCACTACTCCATTGATCATCTATCGCATCAACGATGTCTTGAGCGATAGTTAGGTAGAGATCATCTACAGTCATTTATGTTCAATTCCCTGGTCGATTATAAAAGAATTTTACTTTGCTTTTGCCATTAGTCCAATACCTGACTGCAAAGGCATCAGGTCGATTACTGTCTTTGCCATAGAGGGGCGAGATTTCGACTTTTATGTCTTTGGGCGGGGTGGCTTTTAAAGCGCTTCGCCATCCATTCTCCATTTTTAACCAGGCGCTGCGATTGAGGTTGGAGTCCATTGGGAGATAGTTGATCTGCTCTCCCGCGCCAAAGAAGGTCGACGCAACCAAGTGACCGCCATCATCAAGGGGAAGACCGTCTTTGATGCCGTCGGTTTTACTGGATTTCGATTGTTGATAGGTGTTTCTTTCTCTTGTTTTAAGCTCCAATTTACCACTAACTAGATTAACACGACCGTTAGCGTCTGTCTTATAAGTATGATCGCCGACTTTGTAGCTTTGGTTTGATTCAAGCTTCGTGTTGAGCTGTTTATTCCAACTGCCTTTTTTGCCCGGTGCGAGTGTGACTACTTGACCCGAATCTTTTGCACTCTTTGGCGTCACCTCTTGCTTAATTTGACTTTGGCTATCGACTGTTATCGTAGAGTGCGTGCCTGCCATAAAGCTTTTCTGCAAGACGAGGGCTTCACTTGGGTGTGAATGAATCGCTTGCATTATCGCCTGACCAGATTGATCGGAGACAGGATGATCATCATCTGCCAAACTCAATGTCATGCCACTGGAGTCTATCAATACTGATGGACTGCTTGCGCTCGGCTTTTGGGGCGCAACTCGTAAGCCAAACAGACCAGTAGCATTGAGTCTCTCATGGATTGGTCGATCGACATCAGGGCTAAGAGAAAGACCAATGGACACCGTGGTCGTGTTGAGCGTTTGGATATGCTTCCGATATTGTTGCACTTCATCCGGGTTAGAAGTCTCATCGGGCTCTAACTTCGCGTAGAGATCTTGATGCAAGAGCTTGAGAAGGCGTCTTTTCAAATCCGGCGATAAACGATGCCAACCGATCAAATGCAACAGTGTCATAATACTGTTGAGATCATTCAGACTCACCTTGCTTGAGAGCGCTTGAATGAGTCTTGAGATCTCTTGCAAACGTTGTTTGTTTAAACGTTCTCCAGTACTACGGGGATAGGTAATGTAACCCATGGCTATTCACCGGACTTATACAGTTTAGTCACTAGACCACCAACACGCTCTGGGCGCTTATCTTGTGAATAAAGCGTATTGGGATCCGTCCATGCTATACCGTTGACCTTGGTCCTTTCTTCATACCCGAACAGATCTTCATAAACCATAAGGATAGGGATATCAGCGGATAGAAGACCTGTTTCTACATCCTGCAAGGTGCTTGAAAGTGACCCATTCCACTCGAAGCTTCCGATATTACCCAAATGCGCCTTGATAGTCTCGTTAACGATTTCACCGATTTGGGTCACGGACACCTCATCGACATTGGTATTAATATCTATCAAGGAAGAATCTTCCATTAACGTGCTTAGAATATTTTCAATCGTAGAAGGACGCGCGATTCCATACAGTTCCATCTGCTCAATTAACTCATCCAAACGAAACACAGGAAGCGCTATTTCCTCACCTTCTAAGGTAATCTCAAAGTCCCCCCGTTTGATGGCGTCTAAGTCATGTTTCGTCAATGACGGTTCGAGCTTGGGTTTGAGCCGATTGTCTTGGAACAATACCCCTTCCCACCATCCTGATTGAATCACCGACTCGACTTCAAACACAAGTGGGATCTGACCATTTTCACTATTGAAAGCGAACTCTAAGGTTTGCTTGATGGTTTCCGCATTTCCCATCTTTTCGGCTTCTTCCATGTGCAAAATCAGCTCAAACAACGCTCTCATATCTGGGTCGTTAATTTCATCCAACACGTCAGAGCTCAAGACACTGATGTCATCATGTGCACAGTTCATCAAACATCATCTCCAATATACAGGCGCTGAAGTAACGCCATGGTCAAACTCGGGGGAAATTTATAGTTGAGGTAAGCATATCGTAACACTCCCGCAGTCGAACGATTGGGTGGAGAGTAAGAGTTGAGTTTGCTCTCAAGCTTATTAAAGCTATACCGATCCGGATCACTCGCCATCGAGGTAATGTTCTTGTCTTTTAATTGATTCTTAAATTTGATCACATCATTAGGTGTCATGTTGCTCAGTCGCCCTTGTATCTTCCTGCCATGCACGCTTAGGGTCACGTTAATTGACGTCGAGCGTACTCGCTCCGCTTCTATTTTTTGCTTGTTCAATAAGTCGAGTACTGCAGCTTTGACACGGCCCATCCCAATATTTTTCTTGTTCTTTATAGGCGCATGCTGCTGGATGACAGCATACATTCGTTGAGCAACCCACTTATCAATAATGTCACGACTGATTTCTGCAGAAACCATCTGTAAATCAAAGTCTCGCGGGGTTTCCTTGGCCAAACTAACATGCTCTTCTGTTATAGCATTGAGCGGTACACGGATCATTTTTCGCGCGAGTTCGGGGGCTATTTTTTTTGTGTGTTGGAACAAGTGCCAAGCGATGGTCTCGCCAACGTTGTCATTGTCCGTTGCGAGTAAAATACTCTTCACTTTCGGGCCTTCGGTGAGGATTGTGTCCAAAGCCTGGGTGCCATTGCTGTTTAAACCATAGTCGGGCAACAATTGTCGCCGTGCCGTCTCTACACTGTCCTCTTGTAACCCAGATTTGGTAACAGCACCATTGGTTGGGTAGACGACATATTCTTGCCCAAGCATCCGCGTCAATACACTCACCTTGCCTCTCGCCTCAACGATAAATAGGTGTTTGGGGAACAGACGTTTTCCATGTTGATTAAGGTAACGCCCTAGAAAGTGGACAGAGTTGCGTGAACCTTGGGAAGTTTTCGGGTCGAATGAAATTTGGTTTAAGTGATACAACTTAGGGCAAATTACAGCGATAAACGACTTCTTCGCTCTTGAGACTGCAACATTTAGTAAGAAGGGTTGTTTCTCAAAGAACAGTCGTGCGCTATCACTGTGCGTCTGTACGCCAGAAAATATCACGATGTCTTTTTCCGCGCCCTGTAACTTATGGATAGTATCGATCGTCGTGTCTTTGATTTCACACTCCGGAATCAAGTGACCATGTGCCTCATTGGTTTTATACAGTGCATCGCGAATCGCTTCGGGCTGTTTATTGAAGGGGGTTACGATCGCAAGCATGGATGCAAGCGCAGGTAGAGCGTCTCCTTTTTTCAATAGCTCTTGCCAACTTCTATAACGCAGAACCACCATTTCAGCGATGAGGTTGGCTTCCTCATAATTGACTTTGGATTTCTTGCCTTTCCCGGCTTCCGAAGACCCAGGAGTTTCCACGTAGGCCATAGCTGGCAGATCTTCTGGGTCGACTTCTTTATCATTGCTTGGCAGATAGAACAGCTTGTTGTCGTAAACCATTCGATTACAGTAATCGATGATTTTTTGAAAACAACGGTAATGCCCCCTCAACATAAAGCCTTCACCTTGGTAGGAATACGTTGAGGCGTGCATTACCAGATGCAATAAACTCCCAGAGGTTGGTGTGAAACCAAGCTCTATCAAGCGTGTAATTTGCTTGGAGCTGTACCCTTCCTTTAACCAAGCACTGTAGTCATCATAGACTGAAATATCTTTCTTATTATCAATCACAGGCTCTAATTGGTTGATGTCTCCAACACTGATCAATTTTCGACACAGCGACATGGAAGGGAGAGCTAAACGAATATCAGCCTGCCCTGACTCATCGGTGATCAGCAAGTCTATCCCACCGTAGACAAAAGAGCGCTGTATGGATCCTGGAGTATAGCTTTTGACCTGCAGTAGCTTAGGCAGCATATGAAGGGTTGAGATAACAACAGGCGTAACCATGCAAATCCGTCTTAACCCTTCAATGATATTCTCTTCTGTTTGAGCAAACAGAACTGAATTTCTCAGTGATAAGAGGTATTCCGCTTCCCAATATCTAGCCGCGATGTGAAACAATAACGGTCGATGCGAGGTATCGAGAAGATGTTCAATGTAGATATCTACCGTTACGCCGTGTAATTTCTCGCCATATTCCGCTTCTGGAATGGCTTCATCTCTAATGCGCTCTCGATTTAAGCGCGCGACAATATCCAGATAACCTCGGCTAGTTTTGTCCATTTTTAGCCAAGCCGAAAACTCTTCCCTAGCCGTGGTGAAATAAGGTAGGCAGTAATCAGTATCAGAGATTGGGAACAAAGTGCTAGGCTCAACATGTTCGGCTCTGATTTGAGCCACGCAGTGCTTCGCTGCAGCAAGCATCTCTGTACTTTGCTCGGTTAGGTACTTATGCAGATAACGTTTCGCTTGTTCTATATTGTCAATGCTCGGGTGCCCCAACCTTTGGCAGTGAAGCTGTAATTTTGCCAAATAGTACGCTTCATGCTCCGGCAAGGATTTGAGATGATTGAGCTCCTCACACACATTCGTCCAGCCAAAGACAAAGGGCTTCTCTTTACCAAAAGCGTCAATCACCGGCGTTTTGGCTCTTTCTTCTTCCGTGAGTTTTTTTAACGCATCGCTGGAGGCTAAAAAGCTTCCGTAGTTATTTATCTTGGGTAACCAGCGTTGGTACAAAATGAAGTCGTCATCGTCATCATGTAGTACGTCAGGAAAGGCGGAGACGACATTTTTCACCGATTGGTTCGTTGCACCCGCAGCAACGATAATCGGACACGGCCTTCCCTCTAGGGCTGCGAGGACACTTTCTTGAGCAATGACCGCTTTTAACATGGATGTCTTACCACTGCCGGGTGGACCACTTACCGCCAATACGTTACCCAACTCAGGGTGTTGGGCCTCACAAGCACCAAGATGTCGCGCCATGATAGAGGCATGACGTTGTGTATTATCTAATGGAAACAGCTCGCGCGCTTTTTTCGGATCGCTCTCCCCTGTTTTTGTATCCATATGCCCCATGATGGCACTCGAGTCGATGTTACCACTGTACCAACCCGTTTGAGATTCAAGATACTGGGTTGATACCGTCTGCGGACAGTTGGTACCTTCGATCGTAGCGAGTAACTTTTTCAGCGGAGTATACTGCCAATCCTCCGCCCTGTCGGCAAGAAGACCTTGGTATAGATTCGAGATATGCGTTAACGAGCCTTCCGAATCAAGGACCGACGAAATGCTAAACTGGACTGTTAAGTCAATATTGCCCAATTGTCCACTGATTGACTTGGTCAATTCCTGCAAGCTACTGAATTCGCAGGTATTATAAAAAAAATTCTTCGCCTCTTTTAACCAAGACTTTGAGGTCCCCAATTGATAATAGGCCGCTACGTTTTCTAGGGCATTCGATGAGCTTGCTAAGGTCAGTTCAGGCTTACTCTCATTGTGTTCACCTAACAGATACTCTGGGTTAATTTGAATCGGCTTGATAGGATTTGGGTGGAGAAAGAAACCACTTTTATCGCTTGGAATGTCGATTTTGACCGGAATAGCCAACAATAAGTAACCTCGACTCTCGCCGCGCTTGACCAGCTCTAAAATCAAATAACTGGAACCATTTGGCGTTGGCAACTTTTTCGGAGTGAGTTTCTGACTTAAATCTTTGTCCCATTCTTCGATTGAGTCAGGAAGTATGAGCTGTGTTCGTTCAGCGTTCTTTAACACTTCGATGTTGTTATGTGATGTTAAAGCGTAAAGAGATTTTAGAGCATTCATTGGCGATACTTAGCGGAAAGGATTTCTTTCACATTGTTGAATTGACCGTTTACCTGGATCTTACAAACGTATTGGTAACATTCAGGCTCTGATATCGTTAATAACTGATGGCTATAGTCTTTGAATTTAAAGGATCGCTTTTTATCTAAAGAATTTAAGTGGTAAACATGGACAGTTTTGTCTGCTTTAGCTTTCTTATCATAATGCGTAAATGCTTGACTGGTTTCCTCGTTGACGAAGGTGAGCTCTTCGATAGAGACGCTACTTTGTCCAGACAAGTCTGTTGCGAGCTCACCGTCATCGATGACTTCACAGGTATCAGCGAGCCACCCTTGCTGCCCTTCGATAAACAGTTCAAGAAGTTCGAGTCTTGCTTTACCCCGGATCCTAGTTCCAGCACCTATTTGGGTTATACCCTGTAATTTCAGTAAAGGTGCGGGTATAAAAATCATATGCGCGACACTCTGTGAGATGACTTGACAGACTAAGTGGTTTCGCAATGCGTAAATACCCAGTTCTCGGTAGACTTTACCGAAAGGGGAATCTTTCTCTTGACTGTAGACATACCAATCATGCGCCGCTTTGCCATCAAACGCGACCAGATCTTGATGGTGATGCCCCGAGGCCAGCGCAATGGGGTCCTTCGACTTTATTTTCCATTCTGGCGCTGACTTTATGTTTTTTTTAAACTCATAGAGACTGACCCTCTCAACGGCCCCTTTCTCGATATAATCAATGACACTGTGAGCAAATAGCTCCGATTGTTTGATGATGAACTGATTTCCATCAAAGGGTTGTGTTTTAAATACTAAATGCTTGACCTTATTATAGATAAAACTGCGTTGATAGGTAATAAATCCTTCGTAATTGGTACAAGTCGAAGACATAATCCCAAGATAGAGCTGACCTTTTTCTCTTTTTAAGGTGACTTTGAGCATGCCTTCAATGAGATCATCACAAGTTAGCTTATCGCCCTCAATACCTAAACGCTGTAGCTCATTTTTCCAAGCGACCGCGCGAAAGGTCGCGCCTAAAGTCTCAAAAGTAAAGTAGTACTTGTCACCGTCACTGTTAAGGAAATAAAAACAGTGCCCTATTTTTTGCGCCTCTAGCTTTTGAGCGAGCTTGTCCTTTGCTTGCTTTACACATACCGTCGACTTATGGTTTTCGTGGTCAAAGACTAGCGTCACATTGTCAATCTCGCAAGACTCCGTGACTACGAGAAAATCATCGATTAAAAAGCCGGGGAACTCGGTATATAGACACTGACCATCGTCACTACAAAACCAAGCGCTGTACCATTTGTTGTTCGTTTTGGCCGGCTTGACTGTGATTTTGTATAAGTAACCCTTTAACTGAGTCAGCTTTGCTTTAGACTCAACCACCTCAAGCTTAAATCCTTTCTCGCCTCTCAAGAACCTTAGCTCTACTAACGAATTCTGAGAGGCGCGGTAGCGGAGTTTTTGATAGTTTTCATCTAATTCAGAAACGAAATTAAGCAGTTCTTTACCATGCATATCTGAGCAAGAAATTTGAGGAGGTATATTATCGTTATACGACACTACAACAATGATAGGTTTTTGGAAATTACCAAACTCTACTGGAATTAGCTGTTCAATAAAATGAGAATCTTTGGGCGTTCCTTTGACCAATGCAATGTATTCTTCCCCCTCTATGGGGTACGTGTAGAAGTGGTTATCTGTTAAGCTTTTCTTACCAATGTATGCGTTTTTAACGCCATTTTTACTTTTAATCTCTGAAAAAAAAGTACCTTTAGGATTCTTACTTAATGTGATGTTGTAGTATTCTAAATACAAAATTGTCCTACCAAATAATCAAATCTAGAAGCTGACTAAGGTTTTTAAACTATTGTTCCATGTAATCCAGATCAGCATGAATGTCGGTAAAAAAGCAATGCTGATTAAACGACCGAACAATATCATTCCTACTCCCACTTTTAGTCTATTAACGTTTGGGGGCCTCAAGGTCTTCTCCCCCTAGATTCGAACGTCGGTTCTGATAAGGAAGATTCTGCTGCTGAGGTGAATGTAGTGGAGACCATGATTATCTTTCTTTTCATCATAATTGAATGAGCTTCAAGTAGGTTATCACCATTTGTTTCCAGCCATTTATCCATCGACAGAAAATACATTATAAACTTTTTGTATGTCTTTTGGTGAATCAAATACTGTCATTATTCGCCGCCGCCCACTCCCCGATTTTCTGGGGTATTGAAGCGACAAAACACATCATAATGTGTGCTAATTAAAATGGGACGAGTTCGACATACAAGAGCTGCTCCTAGTTTAAAATGGTGATTTTATGCTATTAAATGTTTATTTATCTAATTTAATCATTGATAGTAAGTAAATACCTTAAACAATTTGATGATTAACGACACCGTATTCTCACCAGATCTTTGGTAAGTCTTTCCATTTTGTTGTGTAGTTTGGTGACAGATGCTCACACTTCATTGCCCAGGTTGGTGAGACGCCTTGTGAAGCAAAGAATACGTTGCCTAATCCGCTATGATTTATACGGTCTACAACACTCATTAACTTTTTAGAATGCGCTTTATTTGATGATGGTCGAAACAAATCTTCTTGAAATGTTCCATGCTCATAAAAGTCAGAGAAGATGACACCTGCTTTTGCATAGCAAAATCCTTCCTTATAAATACGCTGAAAGATTGCCTCGGTAACTTCTAATAGATCTCTTGTGTCGTCCGTTGGGTTTGGTAGTTCTGCTGTTAAGGTTTTAGCATGCTGAGGTTGTCCATGTATGAATGGACTCGTCCGAATGAACGCGCTCACTACACGACATAAACGCTTCTCTCCACGTAGTTTCTCAGCGCCACGGGTTGTGTATTTTGCAACGGCTTCCCTTAATTCTTGCTTATCTGTCACTTTATGACCAAATGAACGACTGCAAATTATCTGTTGTTTAGTTGGCCTTACCTCTTCTAAACCCAAACAAGACACGCCGTTCAGTTCCTGTACTGTTCGTTCTAGTACAACAGAGAATTCGCTTCTTATGTCTTTAGAATTTCTTTTGGCTAGGTCTAATGCTGTATTAATCCCTTTGGCTCTTAACTTTTCTGCTGTCCGCCTACCCACGCCCCAGACGTCATTTACATCGACCAAGGCCATTAACCGTCTTTGTCGCTCAACGTCCATCAGATCAACCACAGAGCCTGTCGCTGGATATTTCTTCGCTGCATGATTCGCTAACTTAGCAAGCGTTTTCGTTGGCGCTATTCCAACTCCAACGGTAATCCCCGTCCATTGATCTACCTTTGCCTTAACTTGCTGGCCAAAGGCGAGCAAATCCATTGCATACTCAACCCCCGTTAAGTCCATAAACGCCTCATCAATAGAATACACTTCCACCCGAGGCGCTTCTTCTTCAAGTATCGTCATCACCCTATTCGATAAATCAGCATACAATGCATAATTAGACGAAAAGCACACAATGCCATGCTTTTTGATTTCCTCTTGAATTTGAAATACAGGTACAGCCATCTTCAAACCTAACGCCTTAGCCTCTTTCGAGCGAGCCACAACACAGCCATCATTATTGGACAACACGACTACCGGTGTATTCTTTAGGTCTGGACGGAAGAGTTTTTCACAGCTGGCATAGAAGTTATTGCAATCAACTAAAGCAAAAATGACTTTCACTGACTGCGCTCAAATTTTCTAATCACACTCGTTACTACGCCAAATATCTCTAGCTCCGACTCTTCAGTAATCGTAATCGCAGGATAGGCTTTGTTCTTTGGTCTAAGAACAACATTAGGCTTGAGCTCTAATGTCTTTACTGTCATTTCCCCATAAATACAGGCAATCACAATATCCCCATGGCGAGCATTTAATGATTTATCCACCAGCAATACATCACCAGAATGTATGCCCGCATCAATCATCGAATCACCTTGAGCACGTACGTAATAAGTAGAAGCAGGATGGGAAACACAAAACTCATTTAGGTCTAGTGTACGCTCAACAAAGTCTTGTGCTGGTGAAGGAAAGCCAGCAGAAACAGATTCGATATAAAGAGGGATACGTATGCTATTTGAGGCAATAAACGCAGAAGATTCAGAAACACCAAGATATGAAACACGCATAATACGATCAGCTCTATACTGTATGCTTATAAGGGCTATCCATTTAGAGCGACCAGACACTATATATAGTGTTTATCTAGCTCTAATGCCTTTATAGGTTAGGGGTTTTGTTGTCACAGATTGCTCAAGTAATCGATAAAATAATAACCCTCTAGACCGCGATTTTCTTCTGTTAAATCTAAAGGTATATTCATCTAAATAGTAGTCGAGCTGTTTAGATTGAACAGCACCTTGATAGGTCCCTAACAACCAACGCTTTAGTAAAGAGGCTACTCTGTGAACCCCTGGCATGGTTTCGTGAGCAGGTATATTTGAACCAAGATGTACGGTCTTTTCTCTTGAGTATCCCATGCTATCAATGGAACCATAAGCCGCAGATCCGTCTGTATGAATTTGACTATCTGGTTCAATAACATCGACTATGAATTGCTCTATGTTGCTTTTCGTCGCTCTATCTACCTGTCGTAATCTGATACGACCAAACCCTTTTGGCTCAATTAACTCTATTGCGATCAACACAACAAACTTCTTCTTATCTTGTTGATTTATATTAACTAAGCCACCTACGAAGGTTTCATCTACCTCAATAATTCCTGATAACTTATCTCTTTCAGGGTTGATCATTGCATAGCGTAATCGATGTAATATCGACCAAGCTGTTTGATAGCTTCCAAGTCCAAGTAAGCGCTGTATACCAAGCGCACTTACTCCATTTTTTTGATTTGTAAGATACCAAATCGCAGCAAACCAGTCTTTAAGAGGTGTTCTCGTTTTATCAAAAATAGTGCCTGCCGTGACAGACGTTTGCTTTCGACACTGAGTGCATTTAAGTTTATTTTTAGGAAGGCTATAAGGTGCCTTGCGGGCCAAACAATTTGGGCATATGAAGCCATTAGGCCAGCGAAGCGTGTACAGATAATCACGACAAGCTTGCTCATCGTGGAACCAGTCAACAAATTGACTCCAATTTTTAGGGTAATCAATACCCGCTTTGAGTGAAGAAGATTTTTTGTTCATCACTACATATTGACATTGGTTGCTCTAAATGGATAGCCCTTATGCTTATACAGTATAGAGCTGGGTGTAAATAAAGGCTATGGATATTTAAATGTACGCCTAGAAAGTCAAAGTCCGGTCATATAGTGTAAACAGGAAACAGATCTAACCTACCTATATTAACTTTCATTTTCTTTGTAAATTCAGCTATTCGCTGTAATTTGGAGTAAAGCCGTTGTTTGGATTAAATTTTCAGGTAATTTAAAGCGTTCGTAGTTTTCTATATCTGGTGCTAAATCCATAGGAACGATCCACAAGCGAAGATTCTCATTAAAGTTAAAGCTGGTTTTTATCGGGTTTTGAAAGGTTTCACAGGAGGGGTAGATAAGTACCATATCGCCCTTACCATCGAGGTATTTGTGACCATAAGCAAACATCTGGTAGAAGTCGGATTGAGAAAGACCACCATTACTTAGGCTTTCATCTAACAGCTTCCACTTGCTATCCATAACCATTTTCTTATTGTTAGGTAAGCGAACCAATAAATCTGGTTTGAGTAGAAATTGGTTCTGTTCATTATGAATCACCAAGTATTTACTTCTTGCTTGTGTGGTAAGTGTGACCTCTTCTGCCAATTGCTCCCTTAGAATGGATGCCACATAACTCTCAAATACTGATTCCATCGGAAATAGTAGAGATAAAGCATTATGATCACCTTGCATACTCAAAGGTGAAAAACCTTCTAGAATGATTTTGGCCCAGTCAATTGGAGCATAATAGTCCTTCATGCTTCTATCGAGCTTAAGGTCGTTAATATCTTGTTTTATTGACTTAGATAAAGGGACATCTGCGAAAGCAAAGGCTAATTCACGCAATAATTTCTGATTGGTAGCCAAACGGGTGTATTTTTCTAATGTCACCATCGCTGTCTTAATTAATCGATTTGCAGGGCGATTAATCTGATATTCATCAAATTCAACATAAAACTTATGCTGATTAACAAGGTTATGGCGTAATTGCTCAGCAACCAACAACTTACCCTTTAGGAAGTTCTGGTTATCGACAGTTCTGACATAATCACTTTTTAAACCACGTTTTACAAGTAGATTAACCGATGCGAGAAATTGGCTAATAAAGACTTCAAGCAAAGGCATTTTCTTAGTGACAACGCTGGCTTGATTAGTAACAAGATGACGAAAAATACCTAAATGCTGCAACATCATCAATAAGGTATCTTGAGCCACTTTTTTCGCCAGTGCTGGATCCGATTTTTTACGCCCTATTTTTGGCAATACCTCAATATGCTCGCCCGTAGGAGTAAATAGTACTCCTACGTAGTTCTTAACCTGAATGAGCTCATAGCCATACCGTTTACATAAACTAAGACATTTTCTTGTTTCGGTCTCATAAGTGCTTAAGCTCACTTCCTTGAGATAGTTAAACGCATCACAAGAAATACAAGTCGCCTGAAGCTCAGTGGCTGCCTCTTGATCAGAGGTTAAATAATCAAATTCGAAAACAGATGTATGCCTCATGATTAACCTTCTTCAGCAGTAACATCACTCATAACCTGATAAATGCCGATATATGCGTTCGGTTCACTCCACACGCCTAAGGAACTATCAACCAAACTATATTGAACAACAGTCTGACCGTATTTATCTAGCTGATGGCCTTTACCAAAGAGTTCATTTAATGCTGTATTTTTTTGCACTTTTTTCAAAACAAATTGAAGGTTTTCTGGTTTTTGATTATCTGCTAATACCAAACGAATTTTGTCCCAATCCTCAAAAAAGTATTCTTCAAGCAATGGAATCACTTTATTTTGGAATATAGACCGAAGTTGAGTGAAAGCCAGGTCTTCTTTTTTCTCATCTAGTAAGGCTTTTACTGGCATAAAGAAAGCATGCCCCAAAGTGTGTTCTCGGTCGTAAAGAATCTCGATACGCTGATTGATCTTTTCAAGTAATTTTTCTAAGTCTATACCTTTAACTGAAACGTCTTTTAAGAGTTCAGGTTTAGGCATCATTTCAATAAAATCAAACCGACGGCGCAATGCCGTGTCCATCATAGCCAAAGAGCGATCTGCAGTATTCATGGTACCGATAATGTGTAGATTGTTTGGAACAGAGAAAGATTCTTTCGAATAAGGCAATTGCACCGACAAGGCTTCCGCAGCGCCTGCTCTTTTAGAAGGTTCAATCAGAGTAATCAGGTCACCAAATATTTTAGAAATATTGCCTCGATTGATCTCATCGATAATAAGTACTCGTGCAGGAGAAGTCACACATTTCTCCATTTTAGTTTGTAATTTTTGAAAGGACTCTTTCTCGTTTAATAAGAGGAATTGAAGTTTTTCCATATCAAGAACAAAACTAGACAACGGATAAAGTGTCCTTTGAGTAAACTGTTTTTTCATGACTTTTTCATAAGGCAAAGACTTTTCATATACCCTATGCCAAATAACAGCTCGGGTTTGAGCATAATGACTATCGACATCTGTATCATAAATATAATCACCCGTAATTTCGGCGATAGCTCGGAATTTTAGATTCCCATCCGTTACGATAACAAGATCACCCTTAGTCATAACATTTTTAAAAATATTCACCAGAGCCACATGAATATCAGCTAATTTAGAAGGGACTCCATTCGCATCAAACTGAGCAAGTACAGCCTGTCTAGAGTTACATTCCGAAAAATCTAACGAATCACCATAACCTAAACGGATTTGGTTGTTGCTTATGCAATTTTCGAAAATATTCACATCATCATGCAAGGTATTTCCTAGTGACATTTTCCAAACTTTACGCTCTTTAATCGATATGCTTTCATCAGTGCTCGATTCAATCACAGGCACTTCATCGTAATGACAAAGTTGTTTAAAGATTCCATCTTCTACTTGGTAATTAATCTGGCCATTTTCAGAATTGGCTTTTAGCCCTTCCACAAACTCTTCATAACTAAAACTTTGATGAAATGTCACAAAATGAATGCGTTTATTTGCCACTAATTCATCGTGTTTTACTTTTAATTCGACTCTATCTCCCCAAGTAAAACTAGGCTCGCATACCATTACTGCTGCTTCAATCGTATGGTAGGTTTTACCCGTACCTGGAGGCCCATAAAGGATTTGATTTAAAGCTTGGGAAGGTGAAGTTTCCATATTTTTTCTCTTGATATGATGGTCAGCCGATGGACTTTGAGCTCCATCTGTCGAGCTTGAAACTGAGACAGTCCAAATAACATTATCCAATAATGCCAGATCAAGCGATGACACATCATTAACGCTATGTTTAAAAATAGGCAATTGATGTAGAGCTTTCAGAAGGCTCCAATACTTATCAGGGTCAACACCTACCGCATTTATTTGAAGAGCTTTGCAAATTGGTTCTAATGCTTTATCTGCTGCTGAGACAAAAAAGTCTGGTCGGGAAACAGTAAGAATACGAGTTAGAAAGACAAAAGCTATCTTTTTAGAGCCACCAGCCTTACAGCCTTGATTAAACTGTTTGACAAGTTTTTTGAATTTGGTTTCTGTTATGTCACCGTGTCGAGGTATTGCTGCAAAAAAAGCATCCAAGTGAAGGTATTGTGTGGCAATGATTTTTTTTACTTCACCGTTACCACCAGGAGCTCCAAAGAAATTTGTATCAAAAGCATGAAAGTCTTCTTTTTTGGTCGTACGGCCAAGAAAGATGCTGCGTTCTGCTTGCGTCATTTTGCTTAAACGCTTCTCACTTCGAAACAACGTATTGGCAGCTTCAAGCATTTGCCGACGCTCATAGTAATCCCTTCCTTCTTGACGAAGTACTTCCTGAAAAGTTTCTTGGTCTTTTAGAGCGAATAAACGTTGTAAATCCATATCAATTCCTTTTAAGCGTTCTAAAAATAATCTTTCATTCGCATATGTCGAATAGCCCGTGAGCAACGTATAAATTCCTCTTACTAATTCAATATTGCTTGTAGCACAAGAGACTCCCTTTATGACTTCCAACAATGACTAAGTAACGGACATGTTCATTGTTTACGAATCAGCTATTGCTCTATTCCATCACTTAAAATAAAGCTTTCGAGCATCTTCGAGACTTTCAAGTTCACTTTGAATGTTGGCAGTTTGTTTTTTTCTAACTGCTCGAAGTATTCTTGGGCTTTCTCAATGTTAACTGAAGCTTTCAGCGCATCGAATCGACCAAAGCGATTAATGTCTTTTTCACTTACATTGCTTCGCATTAACTCAACAAGTAGCTCTTTATCCAGTCCTAATGCATTCACAACGGCGTTTAATTGGGCGTTTTCGGCGTTATCTTTGTAATCGTTGATGTAGTCTCTAAAGGTATGGCCCTCTATTAGCTTCGCATCACCACGCTGTAAGTCGTGTAAGAATAGCTTGGCGTATTTCTGTTCATTCTGGGTAAGCGATGAAAATGTCTTATGCAGTTCATTAAGTGTGACTTCAACACTCGCTTTATCTTGACCTTTATCGAGCTCTTTTAAAAACTTATCAAAGCGGCTGTTCATGTAATCCGCATCGATTTTTCCGGTATCAATTTCAGTTAAATAACCACTAATATCAAATGGTACATCGCCACCCGCTAAACTGTCATTATCGTTATCACCCGCTGCAAGCTCTTTGTACCTAATGGCTAAGCCTAAATAGGTTTGCTCATTAACAGCCAGCACAACATCGTGTTTTTCATCGTTTTCACCAAATGAATACGTGAGTTCGTTCCAATTCAGTCCTTGCACTTTGGCAGCCTCAAGGTGCTGATTGAACTCTTTAAATAGCGAGGCAAACTGAGCACATTCTGCTGGGTCATCCGGCAGTTTTTCGAAATTACTAATATTTGCACTAACAAACAGCTCGGTAATGTCAGCGAAAACGGTGTTCATGGCTTCTAAGTTACTTTCTAGCCTGTCCACAAACAAACCTATTGGTCTGTCGCCAGAATACAGTTTTACTGCATCTTTGATGTGTTGCTCCATCGTGTGCGGGTAACGGTAATAACGAATCGTGCCATGTGGTTTATCTGGGCCAAATAGACGGTTAGTTCTAGAAAACGCCTGGATGATATTTTGGTATTTAATCACCTTGTCTAGATACAAGGTATTCAACCACTTAGAATCAAACCCTGTCAGCATTTGATCGACAACAATTAATAGGTCTATCTGCTTAGTTAGGTCTTTGTGAATTCGCTCATAGGGTTTCTTGTGAGCGAGTCGTGCTGCTAAATCCTTTTTGAATTTACCATGATTAGCAAAGTCAAAATCTTGATCGTAGCGTGCATTATAGTCGGCCATGATTTCTTCTAACCCATCGCCTTTGAAGGTTGGCCCTCGGTCGCCACTTCCACCATCGTTGTCTATATTAGGATCAAACAGTGCCGATATCTTTAGTTCTGGCTTAGCGGTTTTTAAACGACGGTAATAATCAATTGCCTCGGCAATGCTGTTGGTGGCTAGAATGGCATGAAACTTATTGCCTTGGCTAAGTACATCCCAATTTTGCAGAATATCCGCCACGACTCTTTCCTGGTGTTCATCGCTCAAATACTGTGCCTTGGGGACATAGTCTTCTATGCCTTTAATGTATTTACCGGCGGTATCTTTATGTCCCGCCATGAGGACATCATTCATTAGCGCATTAAACTTTTTCTTTTTAACCGGATCTGCCATCGCGTCCGCAACAGAATCCGCTTTCGCTTCGGCAAGTGCTACCTCTTCACGTATGTCTTTGTCTCTAAACGTGCTGACTCGATAAGGGTCAAAACCTAATACATTGCCATCACGGATACCATCGGCAATGCTATAACGATGCAGCTCATTACCAAATACCGTACTGGTGGTGTTGCCACTCTTCTCATTTTCTTCTTGTATCGGTGTACCCGTAAAGCCAAAGAACAAAGCGCTCGGGAAGGTATTTTTAATAGTGATCAACATATCGCCGAATGTAGAGCGATGGGCTTCATCTATGATAAACACAAGTCGTTTATTACGAATTTTATCAATGTCAGCAGAATTAGTCGCCGTACCCGCATCATCAACCGCTTCAAAAATATTGCTCATTTTTTGGATTGAGCTAACAATTAAAGTTTCAGCTGGATTAGTGCTTTTTAGCTTGGTGATCAATACGTCGGTGTTTTCCGTCGCCTGGACATCTTCACCATCGCTTGCGAAATTACGATATTCTGATAACGATTGAGTGCCCAGTTCAATACGATCCATTAAAAAGATTACCTTATCGGCATCTTTGGATTGTGAAATTAGCTGTGCTGACTTGAAGCTGGTCATGGTCTTGCCTGAACCAGT
Source organism: Marinomonas flavescens (assembly GCF_004352835.1). GTDB lineage: Bacteria > Pseudomonadota > Gammaproteobacteria > Pseudomonadales > Marinomonadaceae > Marinomonas > Marinomonas flavescens. Next base: position 61,139 of record NZ_SJSB01000010.1, read on the forward strand.
CGTGTGCCATATATACCCACCTAAGCGCTCTGCATTACTACTCAAGTGCTTCCAGTTGGTTTTGGCCACTTTATCGGATATAGCATTGGCAGCGTAATACTGATAACTGCGCATGACTTTCAACACGCCATCGGAATCATCCGCAACAGTATAAAAACCAATAAGCTGGTGCGCCATGGGAATAGACAGCAATGTAGAAGCGATGTCTTTCCATTGATTCATGGGTTCGTTATTAAAGTCTGCCCAGTGGAATTGGTAATCTGGATTAAAATGTCCATCCATACCTGGGTTGGCGAAGTATATGGTTTCGTCTGGCTGCATAGTGACAAACACTTGCACTAATGAAAACAGACCTGTGAACATACCTTCTTTACTGTATTTCTCAATTTGGTTTACGGCTTGGCTTACAGGAATGCCACTGCGTTTTAATTCCACATGAATGACAGGCATCCCATTAATTAGCAGCATCACATCACCGCGTCGGTCGTTGCGTAACGGACTGCCTCGCTCAAACTTAGGTTGTTGCACGATTTGGTAGCGGCTTTGACCGGCGGCGATTTCTTGACGGTCGTAAATTTTTAGGCTGACTTCTTTGCCAAGGTGCGCGCTGTCTGCTGGGTTATCGCGCTTGATGGCGACAGTTTTGCCGTTGATTAAGCCATTCAGTTTTAGCGGTGTTTTGAGCGCGGTAATTTGCTCAATGATTTGCTGCATTTCACTGGTGGTAAGCGGTACATCATTCAAACGATCCTGCTGGCTATTGTTTTCAAATAAAATATTGGCCCAGTTTTGCAGTAAATCGACTTCGGTTTGGTTTTTTAACACCTCAGCTTCCCAACCTTTATTGATTAATACTTCAATAAAGGCCTGTTCGAAATCCGCTTCTTTTTTAAATGTGGTCATACTCGCTCCCTGCTAGACAAACATTTTGCTCAAGCAGGCTTGCTTGATGTTATTTAGTTTAGTGATTTGTTGTTGGTGTTGATTGATAAGCGCATAGAGCTTGTGAAAATAGTTGCCGATCGCAGTTTGTTCATCTACTACAGGAAAAAGCACTGGCAGATTTCTAAAATCTTGTACGCCTAATGATTTACGAGTTGAGCCGGAAGTTTTGTTATCAACATGCCCTTTGAAAACCTCTGTTCCTAAATAACTTTTTAAGAATGCAGGGTATAAGCTCTTAGGCTTGACGATTGCCAATGTAGGTGAGTAGGTATATTTCTTGCCAACATTATTCGATAAATCAATAATTTTACCTATTGAAGCGACCCTTCCATACGCAAAATCACCATTTTCGATCGTGTATCGGGCAGAATGTTCATTGTAGATATCCTGAGGAACAATTCTTACGTTTTTAAAGTCCAAAAGACCAGCATCCGATATATCACCTATACCAATAAAAGGTACTCCATTATCTACTTCATCAGGAGCTCTATGACTCGGGTGAGGGTCAATCACTTGTGCAATGTCAGATAACGGCTTCTCCTCCCACCCACCACTAAACCCTTTAAAACGGATTTCTGGGGCTGTTTCGCCTTGTTTGGGGAACATTTTCCCCAGCATGGCTTTTTTAATACTGCTGAGCTTGTCATGCTTTTGTTGGTGTTGGTTGATTAGACCGTCGAGCTTTTGAAAGTGATCTGTTATCACATTTTGTTCTGCCACACCTGGAATTGTGATCGCTCTACCTTTCCAGTCAGTAACATCAAATACTAACTTTTCAATATCGACTCCATATGAGCTAATAAAAAACAGCTTATGCATTTCAGGTCTTTTTGAAATCACAGTCCAGAATTTGGCAGTAATTTCATTACTATCTGTTAAGACAAGATACTCATTAGATACAACAGCATTGTCTAGGCTCTCTGGTACGATCCCGTTAGCACCATGGACAACCTGGCGCTTTGATATCAGATAATCACCAGCTTTGATTCCATAATAGCTCTTTACTAATATATCTTTTCCTTTTAGAGTAGCCCTAGGCACAACACCTTCGTTGCGGCGTTTTACTGTCACCAATTGATATAATTCGTTATCAAGCAGTTCAACAGGTCGCTTTGTCTCCCCTAAGATACTTCCAATTTCTTTATTCTGCCAATCATGACTAAACCCATGAAAACGAATTTCAGGCACCTTCTTCCCTAGAATCATATTACTCACCTTTCAACAAATTAGTGAGCTCGGCTAAGCCTTGCATATCGAACTCATTACCCGTGAGTTCATCCATCATGTCAGCCAGTTCTTGCTCGGTGGTTTTGATGTCGTTAGCGACTTGCGAGTAAGTGACGGCGTATTTATCGGCAAGAGCTCGTACTTGGCTGGTCATCTGGGTAATGACTGTACTTGGCATGGCAGCGAGTTCGCTTGTTAACGGCTGAATCCATTTAAGGAAAAGTAATTCGTTAACCTCTTCGTCGGTTAAGGCTTCGATGGTAGTTTTGGTTTTTAGGTGCAAGGCAATGGCGGCTTCTTTAACTGATTTTTTCAGTGTTTTTTCTTCGTCAATTAACTTACTGGTACGAATGATTTTCGCCTTATACTTATCTTCTGGTTCAACACTGTCTTCAGAAAAGATCGTTTTGCTGTCTTTCTGTTCTTTCAAAAAGACTTTAGCGGCTTTGTTCACTTCGGCATTGGCAAATCCATCTTTGCTGTCTTTTACTGTATCTTGCTCTTTTTCTTCTTCAGTCAGTGTTTCTAAGATTTCTTCAAAGGTGCTGGTGATTTCCGCTAAACGGTTTTCTTGCTTGGCTATCGCTTGCAGGTCATCTTCTAGATACGTTCGTTGTACTAGATCAAAAGGTAGAATATGGCCTTTCCAGCCATTCTGTACTTCTACTTCTTTGCCTTTTACGGTATTGATTACCAGGTTGGGAACAACCACTTTTGTGACATCAAAGCCTTTTATTTCTTCGGTATCTGGACTGGCATCCTGCTTTTCTACTTGAGTGTTATCTGCCTCGACAAAAAACACATCTGTTTGAATCATTTCAAGGTCAGCACTGATGATTTGCCATTGGTTGTTCAAGTGCTGGTAGGCTTGATATTTATCCACCAGCGTAATCGGCTCTAGTCGTTCAAACAGCTCAACACTGAGCTGTGCTTCTTGCTGGTGGCGGTTTACGACTTCCCAGCCTTCGATCAGCGTTGTGTTTAGGTGTTCATCAAATCCTTTAAAGGCGTGGTTGTAGGTTTCAATAAAACCAACCACGTCGGTATTGTTTGTAATGGTGGCGTTCACTTCGTCTTTTGATATCGCTAATTCACTGTAGGCACTGGACTTTGCGGTAAACAGCGCGTTATAGAGTCCTGGCAATGCCTCCCAGTAGCGTTTTAACTGGGCAATTTCACTGTTAGGGATGCCGCCTAACATAGTAGCGTGTAAATCCCAGCTTTCAGCGGCGGCAGAAGAATCGACATAGCGCGGTATGTTTAGGTTGTAGCCGTTTTCTCGAATGGTGGCTTTGCTGACAAGTTGCGAAAATTCATCATGGTTTTCACGGCTGATGACGGTATCGGTAATTCGTTTGATGTCAGACGCTTGCAGCTTGTTGTTTTTGCCTTCTTTTAGAAAGTGTTTAGAGGCATCGACAATTAATACATCGGTATTAGCGCGCTTTTGCTTAAGCACTAAAATAACGGTAGGAATACCGGTACCAAAGAAGATATTAGAGGGTAAGCCGATAATCGCATCAATGTGGTTGTTTTCAATCAACTGGGTACGGATTTTCCCCTCCTCGCCGCCACGGAACAATACGCCATGAGGCAACACAATGGTCATAATACCATCGGGTTTTAGGTGATAAAGATCATGCAGTAGAAAGGCAAAATCCGCTTTGGTCTTCGGTGCTAAGCCAAAACGAGAATATCGTGGATCGCTTTCTTTATGAGCAGAGTCCCAGGCTTGGGAATACGGTGGGTTTGATACCACAGCATCCACATAAAGTGCTTCGTAGGTTTCTTTTGGGTCGTTTTCATCGAAATAAGGCCAATCGTCTTCTAACGTATCGCCATTACGAGTATGAATATTGCTGGCTTTAATGCCTCGCATAATCAGATTCATACGGGTTAAGTTGTAAGTGTTGGCTTTCAGTTCTTGGGCGTAATAGGTAATGCTGTCTTTGTTTTTGGCGTATTGCCCTACTGCGTGACCAATGTTAATCAACAGGGAGCCAGAACCACTGGTAGGATCGTAAATTTCGATGTTGTCTTTATGCTTTAGTTCGTGGGCAATGATGTGAGACATAAGCAGAGAGACCTCGTGAGGCGTGTAGAATTCCCCTGCTTTCTTACCTGCATTTGCGGCAAACTTTTCAATCAAATATTCGTAAATGTATCCTAATACGTCATAGCCTTGCTTGCTATCCATTGGGATACTTTTGATTAGGTGTAACAAGTCACTGATGGCTTTGGTTCGCTTGCCAGTGCTCTCGCCTATTTTACTGAGGCCTGTTTCTAGAGTGGTAAAAATACCATCGAACAGTTTTTTATGATTTTTGTGGATTAGTCGGCTAAAGGCAGAAAGCGCATCACGTACATTAGATTCATCAAAGTCAGATTCTGGATCTACCCAGGTAGAAAATAAGTTATCGTAGCTAATGAAATAACCAAGGTTACTTTGTACGAACTCAAGCGTTTCTGCATCACTTTCATTTAAGGCTTTAATGTCTTCTTTTGTCATGCCTTGGGCAGTCACAAAAGCAACCTGCTGATCACTAAGATATTTGTAGAAGATAAAACCTAAAATATAGTCTTTGTACTCGTTCGCTTCGATCTTCGAACGCATTTGGTTTGCCGATTCCCAAATCTTAGCGGCTAGTTGCTGTTTGTTCATAGTTAACTCTTTTCCTGATTCTCAAATAGAGCGCAAACCATCAAGTGGCTAGGCTTCAAAAAATTCTTCGTCAATTTTTTTAATGTATAAGGTTTGCTCATTACGGCTACCGATGTTGTAGCGCAACATGAGCTTGGCTAAATCGTGTCCGTTTACTAATACGATTCTTGTACTGAGCTTTTGAGCGGTGTCTTTCGCTGAGTTTGTGAAGTCTGACGTGGTGATAAATAAACCTTTTTGGGCGTTATGTAAGTTTAACGCGCCAAAGAAATCACGAATGTCTCCAGAACTGACATTGTTACCTTGTTTGTATCGTTTAGCTTGAATGTAGATTTGATCGACACCGAGTGGATCTTGATTGATAACACCATCTACACCGTTGTCTCCAGATTTCCCTAAGGCGTGTGCTGTTCCCTCTTCTGTACCGCCGTAACCCATCGCTATGAGCAAGTCGATTAGTAGCTGTTCAAAGAAGGCCGGAGAGACGTTACGAGTGCGCTCCAAGACATCTTGAGCAAGTGCGTCATTAATCGTTTTGTAGGCGTTACGAAGCGCCTCATCGGGTGTGATGCCATTGTCGTCTTCGATGTCTGGTTTAATAGATGCTTGACGCGTGTCTTCGACAGTTTCTTTTGTATTGCTCAGGTTTTTAAAGGCAACAAATTCATCAAACTGTTTAAGATATTGATTGTTAATCTCAAGGCTTGGTGTGTCTAAGGCGGTAATTCCACGATCTGTAATAACAAAGTGCGCACGACGTGGACTATCAATCAGACCAGCTTTAGCAAGGTAGGTACGCGCCCAGCCTACACGATTATCTAAAATGGGTTGTTTACCACTGGGTAGCGGCTGAGCTCGCTCTTCATCTGTTAATTCAAAGTGAATCGCAATACTGTTGATGATATCGCGAAGCTTCACTTCCTCTGCTCCAGACTTCTTAAGAGCAAGTAAAAATGGCTTCATGCAATCTTGGTAATTGGGGATCATCCGTTTTCCTTTTGTTTCTCTATCCATGCTTCTAGATCTTCACGCTTAAAGCGCCACGAGCCACCTACTTTAAAGCCTGGCAACTTCCCTTCGCTGGCTAATCTGTATGCAGTTTTCTCTGCCAACTTCAAATAAGCGGCTACCTCTCTCAAGGTAAGGATTTGACCTTCCATTCAGAATACCATCTTAGCCAGATTGGATTATTTAAGAATAATACTGAGAGAATACGAGAAAATTGAGGAATGGACAATAATTCATATACCATTAACAAAACTTATAAGCTTAGGATTTATGTAGTTAACTGCCAACAATAAACAATCAAGCCCACCAGCCCCTTCATAATAGAAGGGGCTGGTGGTAGCTATCGTTGTTTCTTCTCTTTAATCACGCTGCTGAATTATTTCTTCGATCCAATCTTCAATTTCACACTCAAGCCAAGCAACGGCTCTTTCTCCAATTTTTACCGTCTTTGGGAAGCGGCCTTCACTCATTCTGTTGTAGATGGTTGAACGGCTTAAAGCAGTTTGTCTCATCACTTCTTTTAATCGCATTAGTCTCATGGTGAATTCCTATATGGTTTCATTCACCTGATTACAAAACTATGTTTGAAATAAAAATCAGCCATGCACAGAGAAAGGCTACAACCCTTATAAACACTACACTTCCACCCTCCCGTCCGTACACAACAATGCTTTTTCTAGATCAATTCTCAAGGATTCCTGATGCCTATATTACTTATTTGCAAACAATATTTAATGCAGAAGGATTTATACGAATGATTAACTCAAACGAATATGTAACCAAGTTACCAATGACTGCGGATCAAGTCCTAGAGCTCGCTTCTGAAATAATTGTGTCCAGGTATAAGCGCGGCGAAGTTATAAACAGCACCGAAACTGCCAAACAGTTTTTACACTGCAAACTAGGAAGCTATGAAAGAGAAGTATTTGCTGTGCTGTTATTAGACAGTCAGCACAACCTAATCGAGTACAAAGAGCTCTTCTTTGGAACGATTGACTCTGCAAGCGTATACCCAAGAGAAGTCGTTAAGGTTGCTCTACAACACAATGCCGCTGCAGTGATGTTTGCCCACAATCACCCATCAGGTGATCCAGAGCCTTCTATGGCAGACAAGAGCATTACGCACAAACTGACTGAAGCATTACAAATCATTGATATACGGGTTCTGGATCACATCGTGGTTGGTAAGAGCTGCGTATCCTTTGCCGAACTAGGCTTGTTGTAACCTTCGTATATTCAAGAAATACAAATCTAGCGACAAAACTAACAACTTTAAAGTTAAGGACACTCCATCATGTTCGCAAAATTATTATTACGAATGAATACCCTATTTTTGCAATACTCACATGACAGCCATGACATGATTACGACATGCAAACAAATACTATTTGATATCTATGAACGCCTCGCTAACTGGGGAAGAATCATGCTGTATCACACGTTACACTGGACTTTAATCAAGATATTACTTTAGCTGCCATTTCTAACATCTCTCAATCAAACCACCACTTCTCCTCGCCCTTATCCCTATCGCAATACATCTCAGCATAAGAAGGTTTATACGATGAAAAACACACACAACAATTCCCTTAACACAATGATTACACCCGTATCAGTATCCGTTCACTGGTCAGAGTCAGGTCTATTTAAAAGCATGGTAACGTATGACTTCGTAACTTTTGAATCAATGGCCTTTGAAGCCGCTGTGAGCAACCTTGCTGGAGGATATGATAAAACTCGTATTACTGTGAATCTTTCAGATCACAGCCAATACGAATGTCGCCTTGACTTAGGTGTTGGAGATAACGAACTTGGCTTTGCCGATCACTGTATAAGTATCATTGAATTCAACCAGAGACGGTTAGCCGATAACTGTACAACATTGAACAATCTAAATGATCAATACATCAGTATGATCCGAACCATCACCAAGTATGAGTTTGATAAGTCCGCAGTCTTTGATGCTCGCACTCGTATGAAAGAAATATGCGAACACAATAAAAAACTTCAGCACCAAAGAGATGAAGCTTTACTTGAATCAAAGAAAAATATTGAGGCTATAAAACGTGCTGATGAAAAACAATTTCAAGACTCTTTGATGATTCCTCAATGGGCAAAATCAGTGATTATTGCTACCCATACAGAATACGATGAGATAAATAGTGATCCTTATGCAGACTACTATCGAAGTAAAACAACACGAACTATCATCTTAGCTTGGTCAAAGCATACTAGGATGTTGTTTAGTGAGTTACGTAAAGCCTGTGGAAATCACTCAGACCTCAAATTCCTTGCAGATAAAAATCAAAGCAAAGAACACCGACAGAACTACAGTATGGGAAATGGATACTTCTTAACAGATAAAGACTTTATCCGTGAGGGCTGGATAGTGAAAAAACATATATTCTCTGATAGCAAAAATAAAGCCAGCCAAGTTCCTCTTGGGGAGCTTGTAGCTCATTAAAGCAATGAAGCATACAAGTACCATTCGGTGCTTGTATGCAATTCACCATCATTCATTTTTATTTTTGACTGCAGCCAAAGCTCCTTCTACCTTGTCCGTATTGCTTTGTATCTATTTTTGAGAGATAACTGATCCAATGTGCTACTGACTCTAGTGGCGTAGCATCAACCTTCATAAACTCATCGTATGACTTAGTTGGATTAAGTTCATTAATATTGATACGCATTATTGGACCAGGGAAATGAACAAGCCCACTACAAGGGTTTTGCTCGATATGAAGAGCACGGCACCAAGCAATATTCAGCATGTAGCATAATTGACCTCGCATAGGGTTACTCAAGTCACCATAGTTACGAAAACTGTCTCCGTTCATCAGGAAAAAAACATGATAATGAACATTCTTAGAAGAAGACTGTTCTCGGCACCAGACATATCGAACTGCAGTCTTATGTACCCTACATCCACTTTTAGCACGAGTCTTAAGCTCCGCACATACTTGCTCTTTGAATGAAGCAATAAAACGACTTAGGCATTCGTTATCCGCCATGGAGCACTGGTATGACTTTGGAAAGCGTAGTTCAGCATGAAAAACGATACTGCGAGGATGTTGAGCAAACGCCTTACTCATTACATTATGCGTTTGAGCAAGGTAACACTCAACTAATTGGTAGTTAGGATTGACAGGTAAGTTTCTGTATTGGTTACTGCTTAGTATTGAAAGATGTTTCTGCATAGCTGATCTCCTGTGATTCTATTCACAGGGTTTACCAACTATGTTTTTTAAAACTCTTACATGCAGCTAATACTACTTATATAGCCTTATAGCCTTATAGCCTTATAGCAGTGTGTAGTCTTATCTATTCTTAATATTGGTTAAGATTACAAAGTATATATCTATTACAGACAAAAATGGAAAAATGAAAACCATACTCCACGGGGTGTGTAGCCTTTAACAAAGAAAAAAATCGCTCTGGAGTTATTGCTCTATATGGTTATAAATATATCTGACTTGAGCAAGAAAGCTTCGAAAATCGAGCTCTGCAAATCGATTCAGACTATCAACTGGGAATAAGCGTCCACTTTCAATGCATTGTTTAACTTTCAATTGATGGTCATAACATGATCGATCGTCTAGAAAGATGACTTCAAAGCTAAAAGTAATCACACCGTTACTTGTCTTCTTATTTTTACATGTCTCTTTCAATATCAAGGCACCTTGAAGCTGAAAGTCCTTTCTATAGACAAATTGCAATAGAGCCCTGTAGATACATGCTTGTCGGTAGCTCCAAATGCTAATCAGTTTACACAACTCAAGATAAGCCAAAGAACTATCATTTTGGGTTTTAGGCATTACTTCTTCAAGAAGACATTTGGTTATCTTGCCATTAAGTATTTGCTCTCTAGATAAAACTATGCCTGATGACAGAGATTGAGACGCATACTTTGTAATTAAACTTTGTATGGCATCGCAGGTGCGCCTGTCTTTGATGATGAGATCTTTTACTTTACTGATATCCACTTCTCTTTCAACCTGAAGGTGTGATGAGCTTAAATCATTAGTAAAAACACGTAGCATCTCAGAATGCCCAAAGTATTCAAGATCAAGTTGATTGATAAACTCCACCCTCAATCTAGAAATATTCAAAAAAGCTCCATTTAGGAACGGATGCATAACATCTAAGACCAATGAACTTTTAGTTTTACCAAAAAGATTTTTATAGCTCCCACCCTGTACATACTCCCTTATGATTCCGTTACTTATTAAAGTTTTAATTCTGAGCTTTATGCTGTCATCACTAACCCCCATCAGCCTAGAAAAACCAGACACAGAGATACTATCAACTCGCCCTAGTGGATCAGAACTCAAGACTAGTATTAGCAAGAAAAAACGATTTGAATTAGACAGTCTCTTGACTTCATTTCTTCTTACAATAGGCTCATACAATCCACATATTACCTTCAAGTATCTAAAAGCATCTTCTCCTGCAACGCTTGCTAAAACACGATCTCTTTTTATGAAGTTAGAACATTCCGTCGTGAGTAAATAACTATTTGGATACTTAGGACTAGGGCTTTTTTCAACACTCAAAATTTTCATAGACTGCATTTTTTTAAAGAACGCAGTAATGCTTTTTTTAGATGCTGGATGATCTTTAACTAGCTGTTGAATGCTGCAAGTGAAAGCCTTCAACACTCCATAACGCAGAAAAAGAGACAGCAAGAGCAATCGCTCGTCAGCCGTTAGACTCTGATGATTAATCACGACAACACCTTATATATATGGGCCTACAACTAGTGGATATTGAGAACACTAACTAGTTTAGAAACTAGTTACATAAAAATCAAATATGATAACATGACTAATATTCAGTCATTTTTAACATTGCAAGAATAAGGTAAATGCGAAATGAAAACTACTGACCAAGAAAAAATGAAGAAGATTTTAAAATGGATTAACCCACAAGATACAGAACAGTCCGAATGGCTTGAGAGTTATTTGGAGAAAAAAAAAGAAGTTCAATCACTCAATAGATTAACTATCAGAGCTCTTGGAATTAGCAACTTAGAAGACAAAATAAATGCGTTTAAAATAGCGTCATACAACTGGCCAGATACACTTGAAACAATGGCGTTTTGTAACCGAATGAAAGCAGCTTGGAACCAGTATAAGAAGAGGAAAAATTCAAAGCTAATTAGTGGAGAATTTACGATCTCAAAGGAAGCATATAATGAGTTAAAACGATTAGCTAAACAGAGCAAGGTTAGCCAAAGCAAAATTATAGAGAGCTTTCTGTTGCAATTGAAAAAAAATCGTACAGATGAACAGTTAATGAATAGAGTAAACAAACCAAAACCAGAAGCTCAACGTGGAATATTTCAAAGAAAGCAAAGAACAAAGCTAACTTACAACACCAGTAATGAAAACAAAAAAACCAGCTAGACGTTAGTCTAACTGGTTTTCTATTGATGTACTTTTTGATGTACAATTTCTAGAAACACCCTGTAACCCATGATTCTAGAGGGATAATGGCGGTGAGCAAGAGATTCGAACTCTTGATGCCTTTCGACATACACGCTTTCCAGGCGTGCTCCTTCGGCCACTCGGACAGCTCACCAATACCGGCCAATCACGCTCTGCGTAATTTGTGGGCGTATAATAATTATGAAGTCATTGAATTGCAACCAATTTTTAAATAAAGAATCTCGTTATTAACAGCTAACCCATTCAATTCGTTCTTTAATACCCGTGTCTTCTGGTACTGTTGATTTTGCTGTTGGTGTGCCGACATAAATTAAGCCAACAATTTGGTCCTCTGCATCAAGCTCTAATAGTTCTTTCGTTTTGGATGTAAAACAAGCCGAACCACTGCGCCACATTGTTCCGTACCCAAGTGCATTTAAGCCAAGCATCGATTGTTGAGCGGCGGCGGCTGTCGCCATAATCTGTTCAATATCCGGCACGGCCGAATGCTCTTGTATATGGGCGTATACCAATAAAATGGTCGGCGCTCGAAATGCTTTTTTAACAAACGAAGCCTCTTTTGAAGGATCGAGATCATCTAATTCACTTAATGCCTGCTGCCAATAAATCTGCCCTATTTTATTGCGCCCTTCCCCTTCATAAACTCGGAAGCGCCACGGCTTTAGGTTACGATGATCTGCTGCTCGGCTGGCTGCATCTAACACTTCCAACCATTCTTCTTTACTTGGACCTGGGGATGCTAGTGCTGGTTGTGAGACTCGATTCCGCATAAATTTTATAAAGTCATTACTCATAAAGCGCTATTTTCCTTTCGACATACGTAAAGATTAGATTGGAGATACCAGTAATGATAATTAATATCATATAAGGTTTTTTGTGGTCTAGTTTTTTAAAGTAAATACAAAGAAAAAATGAAGACTTAGGTTCAGGTGTTAATTGCGGTACCTGAATAATTTGGAAGAGAAAGCAGGATGATTTGAGCAACCATCCTGCTAATATTAACTGATTTGAAAGTCCAGCATACGCTGTAAGGGAATTAGAGCGCTAACTCTTGTATCTTCGTCTACAAATATTTCGCCAGTACCATCTCTCAGGGCATTACGAAGTAGTTCTAACGAATTCAGCGCCATCCAAGGGCAATGAGCACAACTTCTACAAGTCGCACCAGATCCACCAGTAGGCGCCTCTACGAAACGCTTGCTAGGAGAAGCCTGCTTCATTTTATAAAAAATACCTCTATCTGTTGCCACTATGAAGGTATCGTTGCTCATTTCTTTGGATGCTTTGAGCAGTTGAGAGGTAGAACCAACAACATCAGCGACGTCAACAACAGATTCAGGCGATTCAGGATGCACCAAAACAGCGGCATTCGGATAAACCGTTTTTAGGTCAAGAATACCTTTTGCTTTAAACTCTTCATGAACGATACAAGCACCATCCCAAAGAATCATATCAGCACCAGTCTCACGCTGAATATAACCACCAAGATGTTGATCTGGTGCCCAAATAATTTTTTCACCCCTATCAGAAAGATAAGTAACGACATCCAGAGCGATGCTCGAGGTGACAACCCAATCTGCCCGCGCCTTTACCGCCGCTGAAGTATTCGCATAAACAACAACAGTACGATCTGGATATTGGTCACAAAATGCAGAAAATTCATCAGCAGGACAACCAATGTCTAACGAACAGGTTGCTTCTAACGTTGGCATTAAAATGGTTTTTTCTGGGCTTAATATTTTAGAGGTTTCGCCCATGAATTTAACGCCAGCAACCACGAGAGTTGTTGCATCATGGTTGGCACCAAATCGAGCCATTTCGAGAGAGTCGGCAATAACACCGCCGGTTTCTTCAGCCAATTCCTGAATAGCATCATCGGTGTAGTAATGAGCAACTAGAACGGCATTTTTTTGCTTAAGTAGTGACTTGATCTCTTCGCGAAGCGAGTCATTATCTAAGGGGGGATTTTCTAGGGATTTTTCAGCTGCGGATAAGTGTTTTTGAACCGTCGCACGCAATGCCACTTTATCAAAAATCTCAGACATATCGCTACCTCTTTAGGTACTTGAAGCGAGGTGATATTTGGTGGGTCGTACTGGATTCGAACCAGTGACCAATTGATTAAAAGTCAACTGCTCTACCAACTGAGCTAACGACCCAAAAATCACAGAAAGATAAAAAAAAGTTGGTGGGTCGTACTGGATTCGAACCAGTGACCAATTGATTAAAAGTCAACTGCTCTACCAACTGAGCTAACGACCCAACGGGTTGCGTATAGTACAGAGCCCGCTGAGAATTACAAGTTATTTAACATTACTTAGGTAACTTGTTGCCAACTTTGCAGTTTTGCTATTAGGAAAACGACTAATGACATCCCGTAAATAAGACTTAGATGCGTCAGTATTACCCAACTGATCATTGACAATTCCTAGTTTATATAACGCATCAGGCTCTTTGTTATGACCAGGGAATTTCTTAATGACAGTATTGAATTCTTGCAACGCTTCTTTAGGTTTACCCAGAACGAGTTTTAACTCGCCAAGCCAATAGTAGCCATTACCAGTAAGTTTGTTATTGGGATAATCCTTAACAAACTCTGTAAAAGCGACCTCAGCTGTTTCAAATTGCTTCTTGCGAATCAAGGCATAAGCATCATTGTAAGCACTTTTGGCTTCTGGTGATGCTGGTGCGAGGGCTATGGGAGCAGTTTGAACTGAAGTATCCGATGAATCGCCATTTACACCTAGCGCAATTGGCGCTTCGGTAGAGGCTGGAGCAACATCTGAACTTACTTGGGAAGTATTATCATTTTGTTTTGCTGCCGAAGCTGACATTAAAAGAGAGATACGTTTGTCTAAATCAATATAACGATCACGCTGCTGCGCTTTCATTTGAGACAACTCATGCCCTTGCTCTTCTAATTGACCTCTAAGGTTTCTCACATCGGATTGCAATGTATCCAATTGCGAGAGTAATTCTGCTGCCGCATTCGATGACAAAGCACCGGTCTGCTGATTGGCAGCCATTGCTAGTGGTGCTGTAAAAAACAGCACCACTGCAAAGGAGCGAGAAATAAGCTTATTCACGATCATTTTTCGTAACGAACTTCTACTCGACGATTTAATTGCCAAGAAGCAGCATCATGACCGAAGGCAACTGGAACTTCTTCGCCAAAACTAACTGTTTCGATTTGAGAAGCCGCAACGCCTTGAATAGTCAAGTAACGAGCCACTGCTTTAGCACGACGCTCACCTAGTGCCATGTTGTATTCACGAGTACCACGCTCATCAGTGTGACCTTCAAGAACAACATGTGCTTCTGGGTTAGCGATAAGGTATTGAGCGTGTTTAGCTAGCGCTTCGCGAGCAGCTGGACGAACAACAGACTTATCAAAGTCGAAGTAGAAAACAGTTTGAACGCCGTCAAGCATACTCATGCTGTTTTTGTCATTCGCTTTAGCTTGACCATCATCAACAATAACACTACTTACAGCGTTATCTTGATTAGCACCATAAGATTGATCTGATGTGCCATTTGCATCTGCAGCTTGTTCAGTGGTTGCTGCATTTTCTGCTGTCGTAGCAGAATCAGTATCCGTTGACGTTGTGCTACAGCCGGCAATCCAAGCAGCAGATAGACCAATTACAGCAATCTTACCTAGTTTATTTACACTCATTATTCACTCCTTAATAACTTTATTTGAAGTACGGAGACCAGGCTGGTTCACGTACATCTCCATCAGTTGACGGCAACTTATATTTCACAAGCCCATCAACAGATACCACTGCCAGAATACCCTTACCATTTTCGGTAGTGGCATACATAACCATGCTGCCATTTGGCGCAATAGTCGGCGATTCATCTAAATAGGTACGAGTCAGTATTTTTACTCGACCTGTTTTCATATCTTGCAAAGCAATGTGGTAATTACCATCATCTTTTTGCACGGTAACAAGATAACGACCATCAGGCGTCATCTCACCTTTTGTATTTGAGTCACCTTCAAAAGTAACACGCTCAACGCGCTTTGTCTTAACGTCTAAGCGATATATTTGTGGGTTCCCGCCTCGGTCTGAGGTAAAGATAATACCCTTCCCATCTGGCTCCCAACTTGGTTCAGTATCGATAGCATAATGATTTGTCATGCGATCAAGCTTCTGAGTTGCTATATCTAACGTATATATCTCAGGATTACCATCTTTAGAAAGTACTAGCGCTAACTTCTTACCATCTGGTGACCAAGCAGGCGCACCATTCAAGCCTCTAAAGTGAGCGATTTGCTGTCTTTTACCCGTCGCTAATTCTTGTATAAAAATATTCGGTCTACGGTTTCTAAACATCACATAAGCAATGTTTTTACCATTACTACTCCACGCAGGAGATAGGATAGGCTCCTTCGACTCTACAATGACTTGAGGTCGATGACCGTCTGCGTCAGCAACTTGCAATTTAAATGTTGGAGCACGCTTATCGCCTTCTGCCGTAACATAAAGAATGCGCGTGCTAAAAGCACCAGGAATTCCTGTTAATAATTTGTAAACCTTATCGCTGATGTAATGCGCCGCGTCTCTAAAGTTTGAGCCACTAACATCAATGGACGCATGTTTTTCTACTGGCTTTTGGGTCAATACGTTTAATAATTCAAACCCGATGCGATAACGATTTGTGGCGATTTTTTTAACCGAACCAATAACCACATAGTCACTTTTGAGTAAGCGCCAGTCTCGATAAAAAACGTCCGCTTCTTTTGAAGGCTGACTCAACATGCTGGATCGTGGAATCGCATGAAACAGGCCACTTCGCACTAGATCATCTTGAACAATTTGTGCGATGTCTTCAGGTAACGGCGCAGTACCATCGTAACCAAACGGTACAACAGCAATCGGCAATAACTGATCAGCACCACTGGTTACTTCAATAACAAGCTGAGCTCTCGCCGTACTAATAAACACCATACAGGTGAAAAATACTAAGAACCATTTACGTAACATCATCAGTTTCTTAAGTCCTGTGGGTTAAATATGATAACGACTTTACGAAAGTTTCGATCAAATACATAGGGATCGATTTTCGACAATTCTTCTACTCTAATGCTTCTTGCTGCATTTACCGCACGCTGATCAAACAATGCATCACCGCTACTCTTAATTAAGTTCACTGCAAGCACTTCACCCGACGGTAGAAAAGAGATCTGTAGTTCTGTTTTCATACCATTTCGAGCACTAGCAGGTCGATTCCAAGCCGCCGTGATTCTATCATTAATCAAACCACTGATGGATTGTACTGCTTGTGCCTCATCGGCTGCTCTTTTTTCATCTTCGGCTTTTTTCGCCGCGGCCGCATCGGCTGCTTCTTTTGCTAACCGTTCTTTTTCCGCTTCCCTATCTGCCGCAAGTTGGCGTTGTTTCTCTTTTTCTGCAAGCTGTTTTGCGGCCTCTGCTTTGCGTTTTTTCTCTTCTTCTGCTTTATCTTGCTCTAAGCGCTTTTGTTTTTTTGCATTTTGTTTTGCGACCAACGCTTCTTGCTGCGCTTTTTTCTTCGCGTCATCAGCGGCTTTCTTTTTATCTGCGGCGGCCTTTTTTGCGGCAGCAGCTTGACGAATTGCTTTGTCTTTTGCCTTTTTAGCTTGAGCTAATTCTTTTTTCTGAGCTTCTAAGGCTTTTCTACGTTCTAAATTTTTAGCTTTTTGTTGTGCTTCTTTTTCTTTGTTCTTTTTTTCTATTGCTTGTTGCTGAATAAGCTTCTTGGCCTGTTCTTCACGCTTACCAATTATGGTTTGCGAAATATCAACCACGGTCGCCTGCACAATTGGCGTCCTCTTTGGCGCAGGCGCATCTTTATCACTGAAATCAACAGCGACAAAACAGGCCCCCAAAATAACCAAATGAAGACCCACTGCTAATAAAGCCGGTACTCCGTAACTTTCTTTATTTAGCCACTTCATTAATTTTTGCTCGGCTCCGTTACCAAACCAACGTTCGGCACACCCGCCCCTTGTAGCGCCACCATCAGACCGACTACGGCACCATAAGATACATCTTTGTCGCCTCTAACAAGGACAGGTATTTTTGGATTTTGCTTCAAGACCTTACGAACTCTTGCTTGTAAAGCGTCGAGTGTAATCGGCTCTTGTTTACCACCAAAATCCAAATAAAATTCACCTTTGCTATCAACTGAAGCAATCATGACATCCGTTTCAGTCTCTTGAATTGGCGCAGCGCTTGCGTTCGGTAATTTTACATCGACACCTTGCGTCATCATCGGCGCTGTAATCATAAATATTACTAGCAACACAAGCATAACATCAATATAGGGAACTACATTGATCTCTGCCATAGGACGACGTTTTTGTCTTCTTCTAGAGCGAGACACTAGGCGACGCCTCCCTCTTTCACATAGACTTTACGATGCAGGATACTGGTAAATTCATCAGAAAAGTTTTCGTAACCAGAACTTAAAGATTCCACAGTCGTAGAAAAACGGTTGTAAGCTATAACAGCAGGGATCGCCGCGGCCAAACCAATCGCCGTAGCAATAAGCGCTTCAGCAATACCAGGCGCAACCGTTGCTAAGGTGGCTTGTTGAACATCAGCCAATCCGATAAAAGAATGCATAATCCCCCAAACAGTACCAAACAAACCAATATAAGGACTTGTTGAACCAACCGTAGCTAAGAAAGCCAAATGCTTATCCAGTTTCTCTTCTTCACGATACAAGGCCACTCGCATTGTTCTCTGCACGCCTTCCATCACCGCATCAGGTTCTATATTATGACTCTGACGTAACCGTGTGAATTCTTTGATACCTGCCGTGAAAATATGTTCAATACCTTCAATTTTTCGACCTTCTTGAGTCAACTTTTTATAAAGCTTACTAAGGTCTATGCCTGACCAAAATTCGTCTTCAAATTCAGATCTTATTTTCTTGGCTTGTTTTAGAACACGTATTCTCTGAAAAATAATTACCCAAGAGAAGATGGATGCTGCCAACAGTATCAACATAACAATTTGCACAACAAAACTGGCGCTGGCGATTAAACCCAAAATTGACATTTTTAACCTCTATTTAAAATCTGTAGGTAACTGGTAATTAAAATGCTCGTAGGCTCGCTTAGTAACTTGCCGACCTCGAGGCGTTCGTATAACAAAACCTTGTTGTATTAAGAAAGGTTCAATAACATCTTCGATTGTATCTTTATCTTCACCAAGAGCGGCAGACACACTATCAAGTCCGACCGGCCTTCCATCAAATTTTTCTATCATAGTTAATAACATGCGCCTGTCTAGGTGGTCAAAACCTTGGCTATCCACACTCAACATATCCAACGCTCGTTGAGCAATTTTTTGGGTCACCAGTGCTTCACCACTTACCTGCGCTACATCACGCACTCGGCGTAATAATCTGTTCGCTATTCTGGGGGTACCTCGGGATCGTCTGGCCACTTCAAAGCTGCCAGATTGATCAAGTTCCATCCCCATCTTTCCTGCTGAACGCGCGACAATCGTCGTTAACGATTCAACATCATAAAACTCTAAACGCTGTACGATACCAAAGCGATCTCTAAGCGGTGATGTTAACAAACCCGCTCGAGTTGTTGCTCCGACAAGTGTAAAAGGAGGGAGTTCAATTTTAATCGAGCGCGCCGCCGGCCCTTCACCAATCATAATATCCAGCTGATAATCTTCCATGGCTGGATATAGGATTTCTTCAATGGCTGGGCTTAATCGATGAATCTCATCAATAAAAAGCACATCCCCTTCGTTTAGATTGGTTAATAAAGCTGCTAAATCTCCCGCTCTTTCAAGTACCGGCCCCGACGTTGTTTTTACGTCTGCCTCCATTTCATTGCCAATAATATGAGCCAATGTGGTTTTACCCAAACCTGGCGGTCCAAATATCAGAGTATGATCAAGCGGTTCATTTCGTTGTCTAGCAGCTTGGATAAATATTTCCATTTGCTCTCTGACAACCGGCTGCCCAATATATTCTGCTAATGCTTGAGGGCGAATAGCACGATCTACTTGCCTGTCGCTGCCTTTTATCTCAGCCGTTATAATTCGATCCTGCTCAATCATACATTAATTCCTTAGCATACCTTTAAGTGCGGCTCTAATGACATCTTCACTGCTAGCGGCGTCCATAGGAACACCAGCAATTGCACGAGCGGCTTCTTGAGGCTTATAGCCAAGAGAAATAAGCGCTGCCTCAGCTTCCTGCCTAGGATCTGTCTGGACTTGACGCAATACGGCTGGCGTAGAAAACAAGTCGGTTTTCGCCGCCTGTCCGAGCTTATCTCGTAATTCGATAATAAGTCGTTCTGCCGTTTTCTTACCAACACCAGGAATTTTTGTTAAGGCAGATACATCTGACTCTTGTACATTCGAAACCAACTCTTCCGCAGACATGCTTGATAAGACAGCCAAGGCCATTTTAGGACCAATGCCGTTGACCTTAATCAGCACACGAAACAAGGCGCGCTCATTTTTATCAATAAACCCATAAAGTGTTTGGGCGTCTTCTTTTACCAGAAAGTGAGTATATAAAGTCACCATGCCACCCACTTGCGGCAGGTCATAAATAGTCGTCATAGAGGCACTGATTTCATAGCCTATGCCGTTCACATCAACCAAAAGCTCTGGTGGTGTTTTTTCTACCAAGGTACCGACAATTCGTCCGATCAAAGTGCTTTCCTTACATCTTGTTCAGTCCAGCGCTTAGAAGTGCGCCCTGCTCGTTTACCGACGCCATATTCTAAGCCGCCAGAGGTGCGAGTGTTAGCATGACACAAAGCAATCGCGAGCGCATCTGCCGCATCGGCCTGAGGCTTTGCGGATAGTTTCAGAAGTAACTGAACCATGAGCTGAACTTGTTCTTTGTCTGCATTACCGTTGCCCACGACAGACTGTTTCACTCGTCGAGCCGCATACTCATGCACAAAAAGCTCTCGCAATGAAGCGGCAACAATGGCCGCACCTCGTGCTTGCCCAAGCTTCAATGCTGAGTTCGCATTTTTAGCTAAAAACACTTCTTCGATGGCGAATTCCTGGGGATTATATTCTTCCAGCAAAGACGACACATTATTAAAGATATGTTTTAGCCTTACCGACAGCGCTTCATCCGGTAATCTAATGCAACCACTATTGACATAAATGGATTTGCCATTTGAAACATCAATGATTCCAAAACCTGTAATTCGAGAGCCTGGATCAATCGCTAATATTCTCGTGACAGTCATTGAGTTCCCGTATTCTTTATCATTACTGTATATTCCAACAGTCCTTTCATAAGTATGCAATGTAAATGTATAAAAAAGGCCGCAAATAAGCGGCCTTTTACATTTTTCTTGCAATCCTTTAACACAACTTACTGTTTTAAAATAAGTTTAAAGGTCAAATGTTACTATTCTGTAACAGGCTTTCTAACGCGGATGTGCAGCTCTTTCAACTGCTTTTCGCTTACTTCACCTGGCGCTTGAGTCAACAAACAAGTTGCACTCTGCGTTTTAGGGAAGGCAATTACGTCACGGATAGAAGCCGAGCCCGTCATCAACATAACAAGACGATCCAGACCAAATGCTAAACCACCATGTGGTGGCGCACCGAATTTCAATGCGTCTAACAAGAAGCCAAATTTCTCTTCTTGCTCTTCTTCGCTGATATTAAGCAACTCAAACACGGTTTCTTGCATAGAAGACTGGTGAATACGGATCGAACCACCACCCAACTCAGTGCCGTTTAGGACCATGTCATACGCTTGAGACAAGGCATTAAGCGGATCTGCTTTTAGATCTTCTGCAGAGCAAGAAGGCGCAGTGAAAGGATGGTGAATTGCGGTAATGCCGCCGTCCGATGTTTCTTCAAACATTGGGAAATCAACCACCCATAAAGGTGCCCATTTGCAAGTGTATAGGTCAAGATCTTCACCTAGTTTGCAACGCAATGCGCCCAATGCTTCGTTTACCACTTTTGCAGAATCAGAACCAAAGAAGATCAAATCACCATCTTGTGCATCAAGACGAGTCATCAACTCTTGGCGTACTTCCATCGGCAAGAACTTAACGATTGGAGACTGCAAGCCTTCTTCAAGGTTAGATTTGTCGTTCACCTTGATGTAAGCCAAGCCTTTGGCACCGTAAATACCAACAAATTTAGTGTATTCATCGATTTGCTTACGAGTCAGTGAAGTACCGCCTGGCACTTTCAAGGCAGCAACACGACCTTTAGGATCTTTCGCTGGGCCAGAGAAGACTTTAAAGTCCACATCAGCCATCAAGTCAGACACAGTCACAATCGTCAATGGAATACGTAGATCAGGCTTGTCGCTGCCGTAAGTTTCCATTGCTTCAGAGTAAGGCATGCGAGGGAATGTACCCAAATCAACGTTCATTAGCTCTTTAAACAAGCTAGTGATCATCTCTTCTGTCATGCCCATGATTTGTTCTTCGCTCATGAAGGAGGTTTCGATGTCTACTTGAGTGAACTCAGGTTGACGATCGGCACGCAAATCTTCATCACGGAAACATTTTGCAATTTGGTAGTAACGGTCGAATCCAGACACCATCAACAGTTGCTTAAACAACTGAGGCGATTGAGGAAGCGCGAAGAAACTGCCTTGTTGTGTACGGCTTGGTACCAAGTAATCACGCGCACCTTCTGGTGTTGCACGCGTTAGAATTGGTGTTTCGATGTCTAAGAAGCCGTTATCGTCTAGGTAACTACGTAATACCGATGTTACTTTTGAACGGAAACGCATTTTTTGTTGAATTTCAGGACGACGTAAATCAATAAAGCGATTTTTTAAACGTACGTCTTCACCAACAGATTGATGTTCATCAAGTTGGAAAGGAGGTGTTTTTGCAGCATTAAGGATTTCAATATCCAAACCCAACACTTCGATTTCACCCGTGTTCATATTAGGGTTAACCGTTCCTTCTGGACGAGCTCGAACCAAGCCTTTTAGCTTAACAACGAATTCGTTACGAACACTGTCCGCAATAGCAAAACTTTCTGCACGATCTGGATCAAAAACAACTTGCGTAATACCTTCACGGTCACGCACGTCTAAGAAAATAACCCCGCCGTGGTCGCGGCGACGATGAACCCAACCGCATAACGTGATTTCTTGTGAAATATTAGAAGCATTTAATTCGCCGCAATAATGGCTGCGCATAATTTCTATCCTATTACTGTCTTAGTAAGAGAGTGAAGTGTTCTTTGATCGCTTTTTGTTAGGTCAGAAAACAAACAGTAAATTTTCTATATGACAGCTAAAACAAAAAGCCAAAATATTTTAAGGCAAAGCATTATATGCGAACCACGTCATACTCTCTAGAGCAAGAGGGAAATTTGTCTATAACAGCCCCCTTCTTCATAACACACTGACTATTTCGTAAGCAATTTCACGCCCTGATTGCTTTAAAACCACCTCATCCCCTTCCGTTTTGCCTATCAGCGTTAGCCCCACAGGGCTAGAAGGTGTTACCAAAAAGACACTTTTGCCACCAGTGATGTCAACACTCAAGCCACCAGCGCAAGCAGAAAGGTAAAACCACTTAACGTCACCGACTGTCGCATTGAGTTCAACTACCGACACCAATGCTCCTGTTTTTACCTCGTCATCTTCAGCAAAAATCATAGCGTCATGATTCAAAAAGCTTAAATAATCTTTTTCACACTCCAGTACACGTTGCGATTGACCATGAGCAAGATACGATGCTTCTAAACCAAAGGTATCGTATTTATTCTCCGCCACACTTTCTTCGCTTGTTGCCGCCTCGTAGGCTTGATTTGCCGCCCATTTCGCGGTGTCAAAGCGCTTTTTTAGTGCCTCTACGATGAGTTTATAAATCACTACTTTGTTCATTTACTCTCACAACAATTATTGAATTAAGCTTTATCTATGAAGAACAACGTTTCGTCTCGTTACGTGTATTGCCATTAGAGTGAGCAAAATATAAGGAAACGCGAATAAAACAAAAACCTGAATTGACAAAGTCAACTGAGGATATTATATTTGATAATCATTATCATTTCTGGTGAGCGACATTATGACAGTCACGTTAAGCGAATCACTACACCGACTCATTCATAGCTATAAGTCTGAGATCAAAGGCGCCATCAACAATTCTGATATGGCGCTCCATGTTGGTCATATTAGAGCATTAAAATGCGTTCAAAGAATCCCAAACTGCCATGCACAAAGCATTTCGCAAAAAATGGGGCTCGATAAGTCACAAGTGACAAGAATGGTAAAAGAACTTCATAGCAAAGGACACATAGAAAAACGCCCTAATCCTGATAATCACAGAAGCCAACAACTAGTGTTAACAAAATCAGGAAAACACATCCTAAATACCATGGTGACACTTGACGAAGCCACATCAGAAAAAATGGCACGAGGACTGACTGAACAACAGATAAATGATTTCAAACATTATGCAGAAATCATCACTAGTAATTTATGCGAATAATACAATATATCCAGGAGAAACTTATGAGCAGACCACAACCAAGAGAACTTACTGTCATCAGCACGACCTTGGTGACACCGCACATGTTAAGAGTCACGTTAGGCGGAGAGAATATTACCACCATGCCGGAAAACCAAGAAAGCGGCCATGTGAAACTTATTTTCCCTAGTGAGAGCGGTCGTTTAATGCGCACTTACACCATACGTAAACAGCGCGCCGATGCCATCGACATTGACTTCATGTTGCATGATGACTCAGGCCCAGCCTGTTCGTGGGCAAAAAACGCAAAAGCTGGCGACCGCATCTTAGTTGGTGGTCCTGGCCCTAAAAAAATGATTGAAGATTCAGCCCAATGGCAATTACTGATTGGCGACATGACTGCCCTACCAGCGATCAGCGTCAACCTTGAAACCCTACCGGCAGACGCAAAAGGCTATGCGGTAATCGAAGTTGTGTCTGAAGAAGACATTCAACCACTCAAACACCCAGCTGGAATCGAACTTAAATGGGTTGTTAATGCCCACCCTGGCAGTAACGACCTTGCGCTACTAGAACAAGTTAAAGCGCTAGAGTGGTTATCAGACGATATTTCCGTGTGGGCCGCCTGTGAATTTGGCAGCATGAAAGCATTACGTCGCTTCTTTAAAGACGAGAAGAAAGTCGAAAAAACAAACCTGTACATTTCCAGCTACTGGAAACAAGGCAGCAATGAAGATCAGCACAAAGCGGTAAAACGCGCGGATGCGGAAGCCGCTTAATCCGCTACGCAAAAAAGCAACATCAAAACAAAAAAACCAGCACCATGAGATAGGTTCATGATGCTGGTTTTTATTAGATTATAACGTTTAGCCTGAAACGCTCAGACTAAACCATTTAGCATAAAGCGTTATAAACGCACTTGCTCAATAATCAACTCAATCACATCATCCACTTTCGTTTCAACGATCGCCGAGTCGGCAATGCTGGCATCTGCTACTAGTAAAGTAACGCCTGTTTCACGTATTAATGCCACTTCAGCCGCCGTCGCATTGGCTTTTGCTAATGCCACCACACCTTGACGCAACAACAATCTCTCAACAGAATGACCATGAGCCAATACCTCTGCAGACAAGGCAATAACCGCTGGCTTTTGACCAAGACGAGCCGCACGATCTTCTGCACTCACTACTGTGTCTTCATCTAAATCCGCAATCGACTCTTCAACCATACCGGCACCAACAGTGACGTTGGTAAGGCGATCGATCACAATCAAGGCGCCAGTAAAACGACTATTGGTGTATTCATCAAACGCGACTGGCGCGTCAAATTGAATCACACAATCGCCAATACCATTTAACTCAAGCGCTTCGATGGCGCTGGTTTCCAACGTATTCACATCGACGCGATGATTAAAGTGGTGCACTTTACCCGGTACCGTTTGTGTGCCCAATTTAAAGTCATACAACTTACCCGGCACTAATGGCTGATCCGCCATCCAAACAACCGATGCTCGTAACGCTGAAGAGATAAGCGGCTCTTGATCTAGATGAGACAGCATGTCGCCACGACTGATGTCGATTTCGTCTTCTAGCGTGATGGTCACCGCTTGACCGGCTTTCGCAGACTCAAGGTTGCCATCATAAGTAACAATTTCTGCTACTTTGGATTTTTTACCTGACGGCAATGCAACGATCTCATCCCCTGGTTTCACAACGCCTGCGGCTATGGTGCCGGAGAAGCCTCGAAAATCCAGATTTGGACGGTTAACATACTGCACAGGCAGACGGAATGCGTCGCGTTTCACATCACGATTGATTTGCACGGTTTCCAAGATAGCCATTAACGGCTTACCTTGGTACCAAGGTGTGCTCTCAGAGGCGTTTACCACGTTGTCGCCACGCAATGCCGACAGCGGCACAAATTGAATATCTTGTGGTTTACGGTCACCTAATTGCTCAACAAACGTCAAATAATCGGCTTGGATTTCGTTGTATTTCTGCTCTGAGAAATCTACTAGATCCATTTTGTTTATGGCAACGACAACGTGCTTAATGCCCAACAACGCCGCAATATAAGAGTGACGACGCGTTTGCGTTTGCACGCCATAACGCGCATCAATCAAGATAATAGCCAAGTCACAAGTCGACGCGCCAGTGGCCATGTTGCGAGTGTATTGCTCGTGCCCTGGTGTGTCTGCGATGATAAACTTGCGTTTTTCAGTTGAGAAATAACGGTACGCCACATCAATGGTAATGCCCTGCTCGCGTTCCGCTTGCAAGCCATCTACCAGCAGTGCCAAATCGATTTCTTCGCCTTGCGTACCAGATTTTTTACTGTCGCGTTTTACGGCATCTAAATGATCTTCATAAATCAATTTAGAGTCATGCAGCAAGCGGCCAATAAGGGTACTTTTACCATCATCTACGTTGCCACAAGTCAGTAGGCGCAGTAGGTCTTTTTCTTCATGTTGTTTCAAATAACCAAGTATGTCTTGGCTGATCAATTCTGACTGGTGAGACATTCTTCACTCCAAACTTACTTCAAACTTAAAAGTAGCCCTGTTTTTTCTTCTCTTCCATAGACCCTGCCGAGTCATGGTCGATCATTCTGCCTTGGCGCTCTGAACTGGTCGTTAGCAGCATTTCCTGAATGATTTCAGGTAATGAATCCGCTTCTGACTCAACCGCACCCGTCAATGGGTAACAGCCTAGTGTTCGAAAGCGTACTGACTTCATTTCAGGTACTTCACCATTCAAAGGCATGCGTTCATCGTCAACCATGATCAAGGTACCATCACGCTCAACAACCGGACGCTTAGCAGAGAAGTAAAGAGGAACAATCGGAATACTCTCTAAATAGATGTATTGCCAGATATCCAGTTCAGTCCAGTTAGATAATGGGAAAACACGAATGCTCTCGCCTTTATTGACTTTGCCGTTATAGATATTCCACAACTCTGGACGTTGGTTTTTTGGGTCCCAACGGTGTTGCTTATCACGGAAAGAATAGACGCGCTCTTTGGCACGAGATTTCTCTTCGTCACGGCGCGCGCCACCAAAGGCCGCATCAAAACCATATTTGTCTAATGCTTGCTTTAGACCTTGAGTCTTCATTACATCGGTGTGTGTTGCGCTACCGTGAGTGAATGGCCCAATGCCTTGTTCAATCCCTTCTTGGTTTTGATGAACAATCAGTTCTAACCCTAATTTCGCGACCAATTCGTCACGGAAGGTAATCATTTCTTTGAATTTCCAACCTGTGTCCACATGCATTAGTGGAAACGGAGGTTTACCAGGATAGAATGCTTTCATGGCAAGGTGCAGCATTACCGCTGAGTCTTTACCAATGGAATAAAGCATTACTGGATTGTCAAATTCAGCAGCAACTTCACGAATAATGTGAATGCTTTCAGCTTCTAGCTGTTTTAGGTGAGTCAGTCTTGCCTCTGTCATAATTTCCCATCTCTGTTGTATGGCTGAGCATTTATTTTTTCACTATAACATGCATTTACGTTATAAAAACCAATACAACTAGACCGAATTGATATATTGATATTTAAAAAGGCTCATAAGCTGAGCCTTTATAGAAAACCAACATACAACCAAATTTGGGATTCTTAAGCGTTCGGTAAATTTCTCATTATTAAGCCATACTCAAGCCCTTCAGGCCTTACAGGCATTGGGATACGAACTACATGACCAGACCCTGGAGCCACATTCACTCGCTCCCCTTTTCTATTTTCTATTACCTTTAATTCGATCAATTGACTCCCCGATGGCGTCATCAGCTCTAAACTATCACCCACTTGGAAACGGTTTTTTACCTCTACGGTCAGCCAACCGTTATGCCAATCTGACATTTCTCCAACAAACTGTTGCTGTGTTGATAGGGAATTCCCATGTTGATAATTCTGATACTTGTCATGCACATGCCGACGATAAAAACCTTCCGTGTAACCCCGATGCGCCAACCCCTCTAATTTATCCATTAACCCCATATCAAACGCTTTGCCATAGGTTGCATCATCAATGGCTTGACGATAGAGCTGAGCGGTACGAGCTGCGTAGAAATGTGATTTTGTGCGACCTTCGATTTTTAATGAATGCACGCCCATTTCTATCAACTTTTCAACGTGCTGGATGGCCCGTAAATCTCGACTGTTCATAATGTAAGTGCCGTGCTCATCTTCAAAAGCGGGCATAAACTCCCCTTCACGCCCCTGCTCTCGTAACAACACCACTTCATCAAACGGCTTGCCCATGCCCAGCGTTGTTTGGTCTTTAGGATCAAAAAGTTGGGCGCCTAAATGACTATTATCAGCGGGTACTATGTCGCCACTGATGTCTTCTCTCGCGGCTTTTACATCGTATTGCCAGCGGCAAGAATTAGTACACGAACCTTGGTTTGGATCGCGGCGATTGAAATAACCAGACAACAAACAACGCCCAGAATAGGCAATGCACAAGGAACCATGCACAAAGGTTTCAATTTCCATGTCTGGCACCATGGTACGGATTTCACCAATTTCTTCTAACGACAACTCCCGCGAAAGAATCACGCGACTCAAGCCATAGTCACGCCAAAATTTCACCGTCGCCCAGTTCACGGCATTGGCCTGTACGGACAAATGAATCGGCATCTCAGGAAATTTTTCTTTGACCAACATCATCATGCCAGGGTCCGACATAATGAGCGCGTCTGGCCCCATTTCAATTACGGGTTCGATGTCTTTAAGGTAGGTTTTGATTTTGGCATTGTGTGGCGCAATGTTGCTCGCCACATACAGCTGTTTACCTTGCTGATGAGCTTCTTCGATGCCGACCGCTAAGTTCGCCATATCAAAGTCATTGTTGCGCACCCGCAAACTATAACGCGGCTGTCCGGCGTAAACGGCATCGGAGCCATAGGCGAACGCATAGCGCATGTTTTTAAGCGTACCGGCAGGAGAAAGTAATTCGGTCATAACGTCACTAATCTTGATTGGAATGAATGCGCGCATTCTACCCAAACTCTTCTGTGACGCTATTTGAGGCAATAAAAAAGGCCGAACAAGTCGGCCTTTCAATGATTCAAATCAATCTAATTTGATTCTGTATTCAACTGCTGCTGCAGTAATAGCTGGTTAATCTGTTTATTCAAGCGAAGCATTTGTGCATTCATTTGTGACCGGAAGGCATCATTTGAGTCTATCGCATCTTGATATTTTTTAAGCGTCTGCTTAATGTTTGACAGCTCTGCGGCACTCAGGCCAGCAGAATTGTTCGCAAGCGACTTAACCTTCTTCTGTAATGAATCAATATCTTGCGACGCTTGATCAAGACTTAATGCTTGCGCCTCGTCATTACCTTTTTGTAAAGCCACCTCTTTCTCTAAGCTTGCTTGCTTATCTAATGCCGCCGCTAACTGTTTCGTTAATGGTTTGACCGTTTTATCAATCTCGGCAACGGAGGTGATTAACTTATTGTAATTTGCTTCCAAATCATTGAACGCATTATTTTGAATCGCGATTCTTTGTGTTTGAGTTGAAACCGCATCGTTCATAATAGACAGCTTTTTCTGCATCGCCGTAATAGCATCGGAGTGATCCGAAAGCGTTTTGCGATTTGTATCATAAGCAATGGCCCAAAGCTTACGAATCTCACTGTCGTGATTCTTTAACGTTTGTTCAACGGTTTCGCCTTGTTTGTTGGCTGACACGTCTGCTGCTAATAATTGATGATCAAGGTTTTCAATCTTCCCTTTGGTACCCGATAACTCCTCACGCAGCTGCAGGTTTTGTTGCCAAAGCCAGTAGCCCGCTCCAGCGGCAGCGGCTAAAATCAAAATAAGCAGTATATAGAGGCCTGTTAATTTTGGCTTTCTATAGACGACATTACCCGTAGGTACTGACGCTCTTGCAGGTGGAGGGTTAAGCCGGCGCTTAGGTGTACTTGATGATGGCCTTCTGTCGCTAACTTCATCTTGGTCTAGCTTAAGGCTTGGAATATCTACGTCTTCGTCTCTAGGCATGGAAATCTTATGTCTTCGCTATTAATAAAAATTATGGAATTAATAACCATACAAACTTAATGAATATTATCTTCCAAAGTTCGATGCTACTATATAAGCACCATTAACTGCTTGATAACAAGCATTTTTCGTTAATATAAAGCAAGGAGAATAGAAATGGCTTTTGAATTACCCGCTCTTCCTTTTGCCAAAGATGCACTAGAGCCGCACATGTCTGTAGAGACACTTGAGTACCACTACGGTAAACATCACAATACTTACGTAGTAAAACTTAACGGCTTGATTCCTGGTACTGAATACGAAAACAAATCTCTAGAAGAGATTATCACTTCAGCACCAGCTGGTGGCGTTTTCAACAACGCTGCTCAAATCTGGAACCACACTTTCTTCTGGAATAGCTTAAGCCCTAATGGCGGCGGCGAACCAACTGGCGCACTGGCTGATGCCATCAATGCAAAATGGGGTTCTTTTGCTAAATTCCAAGAAGCATTCAATGACAAAGCAGTGAACAACTTCGGTTCTAGCTGGACTTGGCTAGTGAAAACTGCAGACGGATCTTTAGACATTGTTAATACTAGCAACGCTGGTACTCCAATGACTGATGGCCTAACAGCAATTATCACAGTTGATTTGTGGGAACACGCTTACTACATTGATTACCGCAATGTACGTCCTGACTACCTTAAAGGTTTCTGGGCATTGGCTAACTGGGAATTTGCAGCAGCAAACTTCTCAGCTTAAGTCACATTTACGATATGCAGTCAAAACGCGGCTTATGCCGCGTTTTTTTATTGCTCAAAAACTACTCAGCTTCTATTTCCGCTTGTACCGACAATTTTGCCTGAATAAATTCTGAATGCGGCATAAAGAGCAACTCACTAATACGACGTATGCGATGGTCTTCATAAGCGTCCACAACACCGTCTGCAAAAGCGACTCGCCACAAGCCTTTTACAAGCTCGACTTTTTGCTCTACCGATGCACTTTCATTAATGACTTTAGTAAATTGATAAAGGTCATTAGCGTTTGAAACGCCTGCTTTTGCCTCTTCATACAAAGTATCAATTTCGTCTTCTAAATCCGTTTCTTCACGTAAAAAACGTTTGACCTGCTCAACTTCACGGTCATTTATTTCATCGTCCGCCATCATAACTTCCAGCAGCAACGCGGCGATCGCCTCTTGATAACTAATGCGCTTTTCTGGCTCTACAGAAATTTGAAATAAAACTTTTAAGGCTTGAAACATGCATTCTCCGGGATATTATTAATTGAATGGCGCAGCTCGTCGATTAATACATTTGGAAATTGACGATAATCTAAGTATGGGCACCAAATATAATTCGGCGTCAAAAAGGCAACATGTCGCTGCCCTAACGTAGTCGCCTCATCTGCAATGACGATTTCGTCTCGAAATCCATTGCCAACAATAAACGTGATTCCTGTTATCAGTTTTAGCTGTTCAGCATCGAAGATGATAGTGACATTGCCCGACAACATTTCATCACGCCATTGTCGCCAGTCCTCAAGCTTTGGCACCGTTAACTTTGACATTATGGTTAAAATTTTTCGCCAATGATTGCCATTTAGATTAATAAGCTCAGACACATATTCCGCTACCAGCCCTTCTTCCATACTCTTTAATGGCAATATAGGCTTGTTTGGTAAAAGAAATACATAATCGGCTTCCCCTAATGGCACTCCGATATTTTTAGCTGGATCTTGCTCTGTACTCATTAACTTACAAAACCTCTGTGCCACATCATTAAAAGAGCGTTAACTTAATTACTGCATTGAAGAACATTTTAATCTAAGTAGTCTATCAGATTTAGGATATCCGAGTTACTTTGGTCAAGACTGTGCACTAAGGCAATCATCTCTAGAATATATTGTAACAAGGAATAGTTTTTATATTAGATTTAGCTTATATTTAACAATAACATTAGAAACAACTAATATTAATGAGGCACCACAAATGACTTCTATTTTTAACCCATTGGCTGGCGGACTCCTAATCGGGCTCGCCGCTGCCATTTACCTTATCACAACCGGAAAAGTACTTGGCATAAGCGGAATACTATCCCAAGCTTTGTTCCAACAAAAAAGGTTCATCCCTTTGGTTTTTCTAGTCGGCTTAGTCATCGGTGGCAGCGCCTACGGAACACTAACAAACCAAACCGTTCCTTTCCCTGATGTCAGAAGCCCGTTTTTATTGATCATTTCAGGCTTACTTGTTGGTTACGGCACACGATTAGGAAGCGGCTGCACTAGTGGTCACGGGGTTTGCGGACTTGCTCGTTTATCACCGCGCTCTATTGTCGCGACCGGAATTTTTATGGCGACTGCCATTATAACCGTCTACTTTACAAAATAAGGAAACCACTGTGATTCTTTTTATAACACTCATTTGCGGATTACTTTTTGGCTTCGGCCTAGCACTGTCTGAAATGACTAACCCTGCGGTTGTTATTGGCTTCTTAGATATTTTTGGTGATTGGAACCCTTCACTCATTATCGTCATGGGATCTGCCGTTTTCGTTAGTATGATTGGCTATTTAATCAGTAAAAAACAAATAAAACCTTTCTTCACTCAAGTATGGTCATTGCCTACGTCTAGAATTATTGACAGAAAATTAGTCTGCGGCAGCGCCCTGTTTGGGATAGGCTGGGGATTAAGCGGCTACTGCCCAGGACCTGGTTTAACATCGTTAACGAACAACCCAGCTGAAGGCATTTATTTCGTTCTGGCACTTGTTTTGGGCAGTGCTATTTACCATATTCAAACACGTTAATAAGGACTTAAGTGGCTCTAAAAATTAAGATATTTTGAGTGGCCTTTTTTTTGTTGTAAAAATACAAAAAAAACTTGACGCTGACGCTTTAGGGTTTTAAATTGCGCCCGCGTCATTGCTGAACATAATCCGTACCGCTTAAACTGCTGCGCTAGTCGCTTAAGGCTCTATAGCCGGATAAGTAACAGCCACAAGTAGGATGGGGGGGAGGTAAAGACGCTCGTACTTTAACTCGGTTTATGTTTAGCCAAAAGGAACTCTACACCATGACGATTGACGTCCACTCTTTTTACTCTCCAGAACGTTTCGCTCGCTTTAAAGCATTTGCAGAAACCAAAGAAACCCCATTTGTTGTTATCGATACTAGCATTATTGATGAAGCCTATACTGAAATCACAACAGGCTTTCCAGTTGCCGATATTTTTTACGCGATTAAGGCCAATCCTGCGCCAGAAGTGCTGACTTTGTTGCGTGATCGCGGCTCAAATTTTGATGTTGCCTCACGTTATGAGCTGGATAAATTATTCGCCATTGGTGGAATATCACCAGATCGAGTGAGTTACGGTAATACCATTAAAAAAGCGCAAGACGTTCGCTATTTCTATGAAAAAGGCGTTCGTATGTTTGCGACAGATGCTGAAGCTGATTTGCGCAACATTGCAAAAGCAGCGCCAGGCTCACGAATTTATGTTCGTATTTTGACGGAAGGCACCGTCACTGCCGACTGGCCATTATCTCGTAAATTTGGCTGCCGACCTGATATGGCGATGGATTTGTTAGTGTTAGCAAAAGAACTTGGGCTTGTTCCTTACGGCATCTCTTTTCACGTGGGCTCTCAGCAGCGTGATATTGGTGCTTGGGATGCAGCCATTGCCAGTGTTAAGGTGATTTTTGAGCGTTTGAAAGAAGAAGACGATATTGAGCTTCAAATGATTAACATGGGTGGCGGCTTTCCAGCCAATTACATCGCTCGCACCAATGAGCTATCGACCTACGCAGAAGAAATTTCGCGTTTCTTAGAAGAAGATTTTGGTACTGAATTACCACGAATCATCTTAGAACCAGGTCGATCTTTGATTTCTAACGCTGGCGTTTTGGTTAGTGAGGTCGTGTTGATTTCAAGAAAATCTAACACGGCTCTAAATCGCTGGGTATACACTGATGTGGGTAAATTTTCAGGGCTTATTGAAACCCTAGACGAATCCATCAAATACCCTATTTATGTTGATAAGAAAGGCGAGCTAGAAGAAGTAATTATCGCAGGACCGACCTGTGATAGTGCGGATATCATGTACGAAAACTACAAATACGGCTTGCCACTAAACTTGGCCATTGGTGATCGCATGTATTGGTTATCGACCGGCGCTTACACAACGACTTACAGCGCGGTTGAGTTTAATGGATTCCCACCATTGGCGTCCTACTACCTGTAAGTAAGCCGCTTAATGTAAATTGATACTATGAAGAGCCCTATAGGTAACACCCTGTAGGGCTTTTTTTATTTGAGCCAAGTACATAAATAATAGACGCATTAAGAGTGTTGCAGTAACGACAGAGTTAAGGATAATTGCTCACATCAATATAAGGAGAATGGTTTGTCTTACTCAGTGTGTGATATCAGCATTTACCCGATCAAGTCTATTAAAGGCATTTCTCTACCATCTAGTCCAGTCAATTTAGATGGCCTGTGGGGAGATCGTCGTTACATGATTACTAAACCAAACGGCGATTTTATCACCGGCAGAGAATACCCCACTCTCACTTTACTGGTAGCGTCACTGTTGCGCGAAGAGCGCTGGCAATTGACACACCCAGCGGCCTCATCACCTTTAACACTCAACCCAGAGACCTTCAGCAAAGACTACCAAAACGTTGTCATTTGGGAAAACCCTGTCGCAGCACAATATTGCTCTAAAGAAGCAGACCAGTGGTTAAGCGAGATTCTAAACGAGGATGTAAAACTGGTGTACTTTGGTCATCAATCCGACCGTGTTACTAGCCGTCGACCTGACAAACCTGTCGCCTTTGCGGATGGTTACCCATTTTTACTGACCACCCGCGCCTCACTTGATGAGCTTAACCAACACTGCCCAGAGCACATCCAAATGGTACAATTTAGATCAAACATAGTGGTCGAAGGAAGCCTACCTTTCGAGGAAGACACATGGAAGCGAATTAAAATAGGCGACGTCATTTTTGAGAACGTCAAACCTTGCGAACGCTGCATATTCACTACAGTTAACCCTGATACAGCTGAACGTAGCAAAAAGGGTGAACCCATGAAAACACTAGGCAAATTCCGCCTGATAAAAAAAGAAGGCGTCTTGTTTGGAATTAATCTTATTGCAGAAAACAGCGGCACTATTCAACAAGGAGACAGGGTAGAAGTCTTAGAATATCAAGACGCTCCAGCATTAGAAGACAGACGCATCAAACCGAATGAGAGCTAAGCAGCACTTAACAGGCATTAAAAAAGGGAAGCCATAATAGCTTCCCTTTTATTAGGCATTTAAGACGCGTTTATTAAGCCTCTTGTTTGGCTAGGTATTCGTCATAAGTACCATGGAAATCGACAACACCTTCGCTTGTCACTTCAACAATTCGTGTCGCCAAGGACGAAACAAACTCTCGGTCATGAGAAACAAAGATCAAGGTGCCAGGATAGTTATCTAGCGCCAAGTTCAACGATTCAATAGACTCCATGTCCATGTGGTTAGTCGGCTCATCCATTACCAATACGTTGGGCTTTTGAAGCATCAACTTACCGAATAACATACGACCTTGTTCACCACCAGAAAGAACTTTTACAGACTTTTTAATGTCATTTTGAGAGAACAACAAACGACCCAAAGTGCCACGTATGATTTGCTCATCATCGCCCTCTTGACCCCATTGTGACATCCACTCAATCAAACCTACGTCTTTTTCAAATTCGTGAGCATGATCCTGAGCGTAATAACCAATGTTGGCATTTTCAGACCATTTCACCATACCTTTAGTAAGATCAGTATCACCCACTAGACACTTCAATAATGTCGTTTTACCAATACCATTTGGCCCGATAACCGCAATGCGCTCACCCACTTCAACCATCATGTTTAAGCCACTAAACAATTGCTCATCATATGATTTGGCTAAGTTTTCAACTTGCACCGCGGTACGGTGTAGTTTTTTCTCTTGTTCAAAGCGAATAAACGGATTCTGACGACTTGAAGGCTTAACATCTTCAAGTTGAATCTTATCGATTTGTTTAGCTCGAGACGTTGCTTGCTTAGATTTTGATGCATTCGCTGAAAAGCGACTAACGAAAGCTTTAAGCTCATTGATTTGCGCTTTTTTCTTAGCGTTATCAGACAAAAGACGATCACGGGCCTGTGTTGAAGCCATCATGTATTCGTCATAATTACCTGAGAAAAGACGTATTTCACCGTAATCCAAATCCGCCATATTAGTACAAACAGAGTTCAAAAAGTGACGGTCATGGGAAATTATGATCATGGTGCAATTACGCTCAAGAAGAACACCTTCCAACCAACGGATAGTATTGATATCCAAGTTGTTCGTAGGCTCATCAAGCAACAATATTTCAGGATCAGAAAACAACGCTTGAGCCAGCAAAACTCGAAGCTTCAAACCTGGAGCAACCTCACTCATTAGTCCGTAATGTTGCTCAGTTGGAATACCCACGCCAAGTAATAACTCGCCGGCACGCGCATCAGAGGTATAACCGTCCATTTCAGCAAATTCTGATTCAAGATCACCAGCGCGAAGGCCATCTGCTTCCGTCATTTCTGGATTGGCATAAATGGCATCTTTCTCAGCCTTAACCGCCCAAAGCTCTGTATGACCCATGATCACAGTATCAATGACAGAAAAATCTTCGTAAGCAAATTGATCTTGCTTCAATTTACCAAGACGTTCATTAGGATCTTTAGAGACATTACCT
This sequence comes from Marinomonas flavescens, assembly GCF_004352835.1. Classification (GTDB taxonomy): domain Bacteria; phylum Pseudomonadota; class Gammaproteobacteria; order Pseudomonadales; family Marinomonadaceae; genus Marinomonas; species Marinomonas flavescens. Next base: position 97,620 of record NZ_SJSB01000010.1, read on the forward strand.
GAACTTGGCTCTAAGTCGCCACCAAGAATCTTCATGAAAGTGGATTTACCACATCCGTTCGCACCGATTAAACCGTAACGTTTGCCTTCAGCAAATTTTACGGAAACATTTTCAAACAAAGGTTTTGCACCAAATTGCATGGTGATATTGGCTGTTGTTAACAAGGTAATCTTCCACTTTTCATGACGTAAATTTAGGCGCTTAATGTCAGCAACCATTGATGTGACGTATTATCGCACAAACCCCCACCATTCTTTAAGTGACAAAGTCATTATTGGGCACATTAAACGGTGTAAAAATTTGGCAAGCTTCTTTCTAAAGAAAAAATGCATTCTTTTTTTTGAACAGATGATTAAAAATAGACTCTACTTATCATCAACGTTTGGCAAAATAGCTCAAAATAGGCCTTTCTTTCACCACTCAACACGTTAAAGCAATTAATAATGTGCCAGTATAAAGAAAGTCATTTGATAGCCGATGACATTAAAAGACAAACACTGACGGGAGAACATAATGCACACCGTCCAAGTAAATACAGTAAGTTATGATATTTCACCAGAAAAGCTAAAAGAAGGCTCTATATTCGGCGCGTTATCAAATGAGTCTATTCAATATCTCATCGATAATGGAAGCATTCTTTGTGCAGACGAAGGGGATGAGATTTTCAAATATGGCAGTAAAGGCGGAAGTTTTTACACAGTACTTCACGGCAGCTTAGACTTCTTCAAACAACATGAAGATAAAGCAATGCACACAAGGTTCGTTGAATTTGGTGAATCTATTGGTTTTGTCTCAATGATTGCCCTCCACGACCGTGTCGGCAATGCTTACGCAAAAGAAGCCAGCCTACTACTTGAGATATCAAGCCAGCTGTTCAGTGATTTTCATGATAACTACCCCTTTGATTTTGGGATACTACTGATGAATCTAGCCAGAGACATGGCTCGAAATATACGAGAGCTGAGCAACGCATTGGTAACGAACGACATAAACGTCACTGAGTAAAATGACATATGATAGTAACAACATAAGACATTAACAGGTCGATACAGAAATCAACCTGTTAATCATATTGATTTATTTTTCGGCCGCTACGACTGAAATTTCAACCAACAATTCTGCTCTTGCCATGCGAGCTTCAACACACGCTCGTGCTGGTGCATAGCCTTCTGGTACCCAAGCATCCCAAACCGCATTCATTGCCGCAAAGTCTTTCATATCACGAATATAGATAGTCGCTGAAAGAATGTGCTCTTTATCAGAACCCGCTTGTGCTAGTAACGTATCTACTTTGTCCAACATAGTGGCAGTTTGCTCTGAGATATCGGTATTGGCATCTGCCCCTACTTGACCACAAAGGTAGATTGTTCCTTGATGCTTAACGATACGGCTCATGCGCTGAGCGGTTTCCATACGAGTAATAGACATAAAAAATTCCTATAATGATTGTGTAGACCTGAGAATGCGGACAATATTAACAAAATAAAAAAAGAGTATCCCACTTAAAAACAATTATCATAAGAAATAACCCACTATTAAAAACTAAAACTCCAGTCCTTTCTGCGCCTTAATGCCGCGCTTAAAAGCATGTTTCACTTCTTTTATTTCGCTCACCGTATCAGCCAACTCAATAAGCGACTCCGACGCTCCTCTGCCAGTCACGACCAAATGTTGTGTCTCTGGGCGATTCATCAGCGCATCCAACACCAAACCTTCTTCAAGATATTCGTAGTGCAGCAAATACGTCAACTCATCCAATACCACTAGATCAAAACTTGGATCTGCCAGCATCACAACTGCTTGTTGCCATGCCTGTTGCGACGAAGCGATGTCCGCCTCACGATTTTGTGTTTCCCAAGTAAAGCCGGACGGCATAATTTCCCATTGCACGTTGGGTTGTGCTTTAAAAAAATCTATTTCACCGGTATTCCACTCGCCCTTCAAAAACTGCACCACACCTACTTTCATGCCATGACCCAATGCTCGAGCCACCATGCCTAATGCAGAGCTAGATTTACCCTTACCGTTACCAGTTAATAAAACAAAGGTGCCTTTGTCTTCTTGTGCTTTAGCAATCCGCTGGTCCACGTGTTTTTTGATCGCCTGCATGCGTAACTGATGTTGCTCTGGATCTTTAATGGTTTTCGCCATTCTATTCTCCATAAAATCTTAAATAATAAAAAAAACCTTATCTATGTTTCAGCATAAATAAGGTTTCAATAGCACACATTCTATTTGTTAAATACGATCATCTTCTGGGTCGTAACCAAGATTTGGAGCTAACCAACGTTCCGCATCGTCTTTTGACATGCCTTTACGAGCTGCATAGTCATCTACTTGATCAGGCCCTATTTTTCCGACACCAAAAAATGTGCTGTCTGGATGCGCAAAATACCAGCCACTTACTGCCGCCGTAGGCAACATAGCAAAGCTTTCTGTAATTTCCATATCAATTTTATCTTTCACATTAAGAAGGGTCCATAACTTGGCCTTCTCGGTATGATCTGGACACGCAGGATAACCAGGTGCTGGGCGAATACCCTGATATTTTTCTTTTAACAGCTGCTCATTTGTGAGGTCTTCATCTGCCGCATAACCCCAATATTCTTTACGAACTCTCTCATGAAGATATTCCGTTACCGCTTCAGCCAAACGATCTGCTACCGCTTTGATCATGATTGAATTGTAATCATCATAATCCGCCTCGTATGCGGCAATTAATGGGTCAATACCAAAACCCGCAGCACAAGCAAAAGCACCAATGTAATCCCCTACACCACTATCTTTTGGTGCGACAAAATCAGCCAAACTGTGATTGTACTTTCCTGGAGCAGTCAATTCGTTTTGAATTCGCAAAAAGGACAAACGCTCAATAACTTTCGTACGGCTTTCGTCAGCGTAAATCTCTATATCATCGTGATTCACCTGATTCGCCGGAAACAAACCAATCACAGCTCGCGCTTTAAGGCTCTTCGTGGCGATAACTTCCTCTAACATTGCCAATGCGTCGTTATAAACACGAGTCGCTTCGACACCAACAACGTCGTCCGTCAAGATCCGAGGATATGAACCTGCCAACTCCCATGTTTGAAAGAATGGCGTCCAATCGATGTAAGCTTTCACAACATTAAGATCAATATCATTTTCTGTCAGTACCGTAATGCCCAATTTTTTCGGCGTCACAATGTTAGTTTCATCAAACGCGATCGGTGCTTTATTCAGACGTGCCTTATCAAGCGACACACGACGACCGGCTTTCACTCGATCTTTATAGCGCAATCGTGTTTTTTCATAATCGAGCTTAATGTCATCGACAAATTTCTGACGACGCTCTGTGTCTTTGCTCAGTAAAGCACTCGCCACACCAACACTGCGTGACGCATTGGTAACATGTACGACCTGATTATTTTTGTAGTTTTGCTCTATTTTTACTGCGGTATGCGCTTTAGACGTGGTTGCGCCACCAACCATCACGGGTAAAGTAAAGCCTTGACGCTGCATTTCTTTTGCCACATGAACCATTTCATCAAGTGACGGAGTGATAAGACCCGACAAGCCAATTAAATCAGCACCTTCTTCTTTTGCGGTGCGCAAAATTTTCTCAGCGGAAACCATGACCCCTAAGTCGATGACTTCAAAATTGTTACACTGCAACACAACACCGACAATGTTTTTCCCAATATCATGGACATCACCCTTCACTGTCGCCATGACAATTTTGCCATTACTAGAAGAGGCAGTATCCATGTTGCGAGCTTTTTCTTCCTCAATATAAGGCATCAAATACGCAACGGCTTTCTTCATTACCCGAGCCGATTTTACAACCTGTGGCAAAAACATTTTACCGGCACCAAACAAGTCGCCTACAATCCCCATCCCATCCATTAAGGGACCTTCTATCACCTCCAATGGACGATCAAAAAATTGGCGCGCTTCTTCAGTGTCCTCATCAATAAATTCAGTGATACCTTTAACCAACGCATGGCTCAAACGCTCGGTTACGGACAAGGTTCGCCATTCTTGTGTTTCTTTCTCAGCAACTTCACCCGTACCTGCAAATTCACCTGCCATCGCCAATAAATTGTCTGTCGCATCCGGAGTGCGATTAAGAACCGCATCTTCTACTGCATGGCGTAACTTGGCCGGAATGTCTTCATACAAAGCCAACTGACCAGCATTAACAATCCCCATTGTCATGCCTTGCTTGATAGCATGATATAAAAAGACAGAGTGAATGGCTTCCCTTACAGGATTGTTGCCTCGGAACGAAAAGGACACATTAGATACACCACCAGAGACTTTCGCATACGGTAATTCACGCGTGATGTCGCCAGTCGCCTCAATAAAGTCCAACGCATAACGGTTGTGCTCTTCTATCCCTGTTGCAATCGCAAAAATGTTTGGGTCAAAAATAATGTCTTCTGGCGGAAAACCAACTTCATCGACTAAAATCTTGTACGAGCGACGACAAATATCAATCTTACGTTGACGAGTGTCTGCTTGACCGGTTTCATCGAAGGCCATCACAATCACAGCCGCGCCATATTTCATTAGCTTGCGCGCTTGCTCTCTGAAATTGTCTTCTCCTTCTTTCATACTAATGGAGTTAACAACGCCCTTACCTTGAATCCATTTCAAGCCCGCCTCAAGTATTTCCCACTTAGAAGAATCCAACATGATAGGAACACGTGAAATATCAGGTTCAGAGGCGATCAGTTTCAAGAATCTTTCCATCGCTCCTTTCGAATCCAACATGCCTTCGTCCATGTTGATATCGATAATTTGCGCACCGTTTTCAACTTGCTGACGAGCCACACTAAGAGCAGTGTCAAAGTCACCTTCTTTAATAAGGCGTTTAAACATGGCTGAGCCTGTAACGTTAGTTCGCTCACCAACGTTAACAAACAAACTATTACCATCAATATTAAAAGGCTCTAAGCCAGATAATCGACAAGCTTTTTCAATCGTAGGGATAACTCGTGGCACGGCGTCCTTGAACGCGGTCGCAAATGCATCTATGTGACTTGGCCCAGTTCCACAACAACCGCCAATAATATTTATAAAGCCGGAATCTACCCAACCTTTAATTTCATTGAGCATTTCTTCTGGCGTTTCATCGTATTCACCAAAAGCATTTGGCAAACCCGCATTCGGGTGAGCAGAGATGTGTGTGTCGGCGATTCGTGAAAGTTCGTCAATGTATTGACGTAAATCTTTTGGTCCCAAGGCACAGTTCAAGCCAACAGAAATAGGTTTGGCGTGAGAAATAGAATTCCAAAATGCCTCAGTTGTTTGACCAGACAGTGTACGCCCTGATGCATCAGTAATGGTACCTGAGATCATAATCGGATAACGCACACCACTTTTTTCAAAGTAATCCAGTACCGCGTAAATCGCGGCTTTGGCATTCAAGGTATCAAATATAGTCTCAATCAAAATGAGATCGACACCCCCTTTCACCAAGCCATCTACGGCAACGGTATAGGCTTCAACTAATTCGTCAAAGTGCACATTACGAAAGCCTGGATCGTTAACATCCGGTGAAATAGTACAGGTACGACTTGTTGGCCCTACTGCGCCCGCAACAAAACGCGGCTTATCCGGGTTTTGTTGAGTAAATTCATCCGCAGCTTCACGGGCAAGACGAGCCGATTCGAAATTCAACTCATAGCTTAACGCTTCCATGTGGTAATCAAGCATGGAGATGTAGTTAGCATTGAAAGTATTGGTTTCAATGATGTCTGCGCCCGCCGCAAGGTAAGCAGAGTAAATGTCTTTAATGATTTTAGGTTGTGTTAATGACAGTAAATCATTGTTCCCTTTGACATCACTCTTCCAGTCTTCAAATCGCTCTCCACGATAATCTTCCTCTTCAAGCTTATAAGATTGAATCATGGTTCCCATGGCACCATCGAGAATCAGAACGTTTTCTGCTAAACGTTTCTCAATAATGGAATACGATTTGGACTTTACCACTGTCATTACCTCAAAAAAAAATATGCACAGTCACTATACCCAAATACCACGACTCTGGTGTTGAATAATAGTAATGAGAAGTTGAATGATCTAAGAATGAAACAGGCTGCCGCTTGGCAACAGCCTGTTTAAAAAGAAAGGATGTTAACTGTTTTTACCTTTTCGGTTAATACGACCCACCAAAAATCCGCCCAATAAACCCACTAATATCGCAATACCCCAGTAACCGTACTTATCGAACAAGTCATCATTTGTCAGAGCAACCGTATCACTGTCTCGATAAACCTGCCTCATGATGCGCTGCCCTTGATAATTCATCTGCTGAGAAACAAACAAATTAAGTTTGGCTTTAGGACGCTCATTTAAGCCACTTACACGCCAGCGCCATTGCAGCTGACCATCTTTAAGGACCGCTTCCGCTTCACTAGCACTAACCATCTGTATTGCACTGTCGGTCACCAATTCAGCAACATAGGTTTGCCCAGCCACAGGATTTTCAACCGTTGCCGTAACCAAGATTTCAAAGTTGTTATGCAATGACATCTTATTGGGCACTTGCCACTTTACATTGCTCAATCCAGAGTTGATTTGTGACTGTAAGGCATTCACTTCAGCTTGGAACGGGATCAAATTATTTATTTGAGATTCAAGCTGCATTTGTTGCGATTCACGTCCTTTGGTTTCCGCTTTAATCGCTTCTAATTGTTTTTGGAGCTCGGCTTGTTGTGCTTGCGAACTGGCTAAAGACTTGGCCAGCATATTCTGATCAGCTAGGCTCGCTTGCAATGCCGACTGACTCCTAGTGAGTTTTCTATTCACTGATGTATTCATCGCACCGAGTGCCGCTAAACGTTTCGCTAATGCTTGTATTTTTGCTTTATTGTCAGCGCCGGCACTTAGAGAAGTTGTTAGCTCCAACACATCACCTTGATAATCTGCTATCAATGATTTCTGAGCAGCAATGACGCTTTTGAGTTTAGCAATTTCACTGCGTAATTGATCAGCATCGAGCGCATCCAAACGAACTTGATCAGGGGCGGTTGACGTTCCCTTTTGTAAAGCATCAATACTGTTACGCTGAGCACCAATCTCTGCTAATAAAGCGCTATTTTGCGCCCTCGCCTTTGCGATTATCTCACCCAACCGTCCATTGTCTTTTTTAAGAGAGACTAACGACTGCTGGTTGTCCTGATTCTCTTTATTTAAGCTATCGTATTTTTGTTGCAGCAGTCTCTGCTCTTTGCCTAAAGTCTGGTATTCCTGACTCAAAGCATAATGTGCTGAATCCAATGTTTGAAAACTGTCATTTAAGGAAAGAAACTCTCGACTTGTCTGTTCGCTTGGAATCGTTTTTGTTATTTTGTTTCTAAGGGCTGTATTTTTGCCTTCTAAACGTTTGATTTGACTAACAAGATGGTCATTTTCTATTTTCAATTCAGCGTACTGAGATTCAGCACTTTCCCGTAATCGCTTTTCTTTTTCTATGTTAACCAATGATTCAGCATCAGATGGCGACTGACTTAAAGCAGCAATCGACTTATCTTGTGCATCAAGCGTTTTTTGCAAACTGAGAAGTTGCTCGTTATTTATTACTAATGTCTGTTTAAGAGATTCTATTTTTTGATTATTTTTACCCATTTCCTGAGTGAAAATAGCATTTTTTGACATGATTTCAGTGGTGGTTTGGGAAGGTGTTGTTCCCTCTATCAGCTTGGTACCTTGCCCTTGAGAGGAAGTACTGGTCGTCGTAGTGCATGCTGATACCATCAATCCTAAAGCCAAAGGAATTAAAATGGTGGTGCGCGTTTTCATTATCCACTCCTTAACAAACCCAAGGTCAACAATAAGTTAACTCACTTATGCCAGAATTTAGACTGAAATGCAAAAAAGGCGTCAAGTTATTGTTTTTATTTCATAGATTTGTTGATTTCAGCATCTAGAGTTGGATAAAAAAATACCCAAGATCAAAGATCTTGGGTATTTTGGAGTGTATTTTTTGACGAATGATTAATTATGCGAGACTTTTAGAAACAACCTCATAAACATCTTTTGATAAATCTTGAGCCATAATTCGTTCTAGCTCCGTTTTCATTTTCAGACTTAAGTCAGGTTTCAGTTTTTTCCATCTTGTTAGGGGTGTACACAAACGAGAAGCTAACTGAGGATTGCGCTTATTCAACACAATAATTTGATCCGCAAGGAAACGATAACCAGAGCCATCTTCCTTATGAAAACCTGAAATACTTTGTCCAAACCCGCCCAATACAGAACGTACTTTATTCGGGTTTTTAAGATCAAACGAAGGATGCTCCATTAAGCTTTGCACCAGTGACAATGCATCGTCTCCCTCTTGAGAAGCGCTCAACATCAACCACTTGTTCACAACTAGTGGCTCATCTTTCCATTGTTCATAGAAAGCGTGCAACATAGCCGCGGCTTTATCATGATTCGACTGAACGGCAATTGACAATGCAGAAGACTGATCCGTCATGTTGTCTGCTGTCGTAAATTGCTCATAAATAGCGTCTTGTGCTTTTGTATCTGAAGATTCAGACCAATATGATAACGCGATGCTTTTTAATGAACGGCGCGCTATATCTTGTGCCGTAGCCTGGTATTCAGAAGTGATAATATTATTCAGATAAGCTTGAGCAAAATGTCCTGAAAGAGCATTCGCTATGGTTACTTTTAAGAAATGGCGCGCTTTTTTGATCGCATGTGGATCAATCGTATCAGCCAATTCAGACAAGTAAGCTTGGCTTGGCAGTGCCAAGATCAAAGCCACCATGGCAGGATCTAATGATTCGTCTTCTAACAAGGCTTTAAAGCCAGTCACAAGTTGAGAGTCTATAGACAGCGCCTGCCCTTGTGACGCTTGCTCAATTAACTGGGTTAACTCATTAACAGCCAATTGTTGAGCGGCACTCCAACGATTAAAACCATCCGTATCTGATGACATAAGCAGCAATAACTGCTCCGTTGTATAGCCATAGCGTAGCTTAACCGGGGCAGAGAAAGATCGAAGCAAAGATGGAACTGGCTTACTGTTAATATTATTAAAGACAAATGTTTGCTCTGACTCTGTCAACAGCAAGGTAACATCATTTGCTACTTCACCATTATATTGCGCTTGTATTTCTTCGCCTTGCTCATTCAACAATCCTACTCGGATTGGAATATGCAGAGGCAGCTTTGTTGGCTGCCCCGGTGTCGCTGGCGTTTCTTGCTTAACGGTTAAGGTATAACGATTCTCTGCGGGAAAATATTCATCAGTAACAGAAACAATTGGTGTGCCTGCTTGCGAATACCAGCGTTTGAATAACGTTAAATCAATGCCAGAAGCATCTTGCATCGCGGCAACAAAATCATCACAAGTAACCGCTTGACCATCATGACGTTCGAAATACAAATCTGAACCTTTACGGAACAGCTCAGCGCCCAATAAGGTATGAATCATGCGAACAATTTCAGCGCCTTTTTCATAGATGGTAAGCGTATAAAAATTAGATATTTCAATAAAAGAAGCCGGTCTTACTGGGTGCGCCATTGGGCCTGCATCTTCAGCAAATTGTGCTGTTTTTAAGAAGGAGACATCTTCAACACGTTTCACTGTCGCAGAATGCATATCAGCAGAAAAGGTTTGATCACGAAAGACCGTAAAACCTTCTTTAAGACTTAATTGAAACCAGTCACGACAAGTAACACGATTGCCTGACCAGTTGTGAAAGTATTCATGGGCAACAATCGCCTCAACGCGCAAGAAAGTATCGTCTGTCGTCGTTTTTGGGCTAGCTAACAGACAAGATGAGTTAAAAATATTTAACCCCTTATTCTCCATTGCTCCCATATTAAAGTCATCAACAGCCACGATCATAAAGATATCAAGATCGTACTCACGCCCGTAGGTTTCTTCGTCCCAGCGCATTGAGCGTTTCAGGGCTTCCATTGCGTAATCTACTTTATCGATATTATGCGATTCAGTGAATATTTGCAGCTTAACGTCGCGCTTGCTCTGTGTTGTAAAAATATCATTTTTAACCGCAAGATCACCTGCGACCAACGCAAACAGATAAGCGGGTTTTGGGAAAGGGTCATGCCAAACAACAACCGTTTTACCTTCATCCGTTTTACCACGTTCAATCTCATTACCATTAGACAACATCACAGGATAACGAGATTCATCAGCAATAATAGTCGTTGTAAAAATCGACATCACATCAGGGCGATCTAGGTAGTACGTAATATGGCGAAAACCTTCCGCTTCACACTGAGTACAGAACATTGACGAAGAGCGATACAAGCCTTCTAAACGCGTATTATTTTGCGGCTCAATCAAGGTTTCGCACGTCAAGATAAACGTGTCTGCTGTCGCGGTAATAATCAATTTATCATCAATTAATTGGTATTCTTCAGGAGGTAATGCATAGCCATCCATCGCGATACCAATCAATTTAACATCTTCGCCACCATCCAAAACTAGTGGTGCCGTGGATTTTCCGTCTAAAGGATTACGGCGCATATGCAACCTAGACGTTACTACCGTTGTGGCTTCATCAAGATCAAAAGTCAGTTCAGTTTTGTCGATGAGAAATGGAGGAACTTTATAATCTTTTAGATATATTGCTGAGGGCTGACTCTCTTTCATGTGTTCTCTCCTAAAATGTTAGTGATGCTTGATAGCCTGTGTATTTGCGGATATTAATCACGCCCGTATCAAGCATCCAGTATTGCCCTTTTATGCCCATTAACACCCCTTCTATCTCTGGTGTTTTTTCGGCATTCAGGCTGGTTATTTTGGTTGGATATTCTAAAACTGGATAAACAAATTCGTGGGTTTCATTTTCATCAGAAAGATCAATAATTGACTGCAAACCAAATTCATTCTGTAAGGAATCTAGTCCATCGTAGAGCAAACCAATTAGCCTTTCTTGTTCATACTCAAGGTTTAGCTCAACCGGAGTGCCTTTAAGCATATTGCGCCAATTTGTTTTATCAGCGACTTGGTCTTTAAACAAGGTCTCAACCAGACCAGACATTCGTCGAGTAGAAACTCTGAACAACGCCCTAGCCTGAGTGGCACCTTGATCAATCCACCTTGTTGGCAATTGATCACCACGAGTAATGCCCACTTTTAGCCCAGATGAATTGGCCAGATAAACGTAGTGGTCTTGCATGCAATACTTTTCTGCCCATTCGGGTTCACGGCAAGTACCTAAGTGAAAATGACATTTCTCTGGACTCATCATGCACGAATCACAGGCCGCCAGTTTTTTGAAACAAGGAAAGCAAAAACCCTGGCTAAAAGACTTATTGGTTACGCGTCCACAGTTAACGCAATTAATCGCACCTTTAAAATGCAGCGCTACTTTTTTCCCAATAAGCTCATTAACGTTAACGCTATTGTCACCCAAGGTTAAAACATATTGAACCTTGCCATTTTCTGCAGACACAGACATTTTTTTCAAATTACCAGATAGCATTACACTTTTCCTTTAGGCGCGTCATTTACCCATTTAATACTATCTACTTTGTCCTTATTGTCTTCTTCAAACTTAGTTTGCTTACTACCACGATCAATGTAGCCAACTCGGCTTTCTTCAGGCTTATTATTGTGGTCATACGTAATAACAGCCTGTAAGCAAAGCTCTGTTTGCTCTTTGGTGAGACGAACACCATTTGGCCATTTACCAAGCTCAACGGCTTGTTTTAAGCTGACGTAAACTTCCGGCGACATATTGTCGATCATTTCTTTAAAATTCATGAAATACTCTCATCTAACGCTGCTCACTAAGCAGCGTTTAAACTTTTCTAAGTGAATATAATTTTGTTATAAACCAATAAACAATCCCTAAAGCCAACCCTGAAATCAAACCTATGCTATGAGCCGTATTCGCAATACTTCCCAAGCCAATCATTTCAGTGAGCGGGGTATAACCAATTGCGAGCCATACCATAAAGAAGATCATTAAAGGCTTATGAATAATGACTGGCCAACTACGATTCACCATGGGCATAAACCACGCAAAACCGATCAATCCATAAACAACGCCTGATAAACCACCAAATAGAGGATTAGGTGATATTTCAAATTGAAGAATATTACTAGCGACAGCAATAATCAAAACGCCAAGCAACCAGAAAAACGAGCCTATAATTTTTTCTAAACGGCGACCAACATCCCAAACCCATAAGGCATTGAAAGCAATGTGCATAACACTAAAATGCAACAACGCAGGTGAAATAAGACGCCAATATTCACCCTGAGAAATAACCTCAGACAAAGGAAAAAAGCGTATTTGATTACCAATGACTGTCAATGGGCTAATAGTAAAATAGCTGACCGTCGTTAAATCTGAGCCTAACTGCGTAATGATCGCGACGATCACTGCGGCTAAAATAACGAAGAAAGTCGCCGGCGCATCACGAAGTTGATTGATCAGACTACTGGAGTTGCTAGAAGACCTAGGATCTCGGTTTCTTTTAACACTAGAAAGTGAAGCTGGGTCATGTTTCCAGATTTGAATCAATTGCAAAACAGCATCTTGGTACGATGGGTCAGGTACCCAAAGTTCTTTATGGGCACCTTTAACAATAATTTGATGAGATATTTTCAATCTCCACAAAGTCTCGCTAAGAAGCGCTGGATCATCACTTGTATCGAATTGATAAACTAAATACATAATTTAAGTCAAACACCTCTTCGCAGATCTACTTCAGACAAGAACGCGCTATTTACGCTCGATAGCTACTTTGCCATCCTAATTTGTCACGACACACGTTATAAAAATCATGATTTTTAGGGTGTATCAATCGAATGTTCCCAGCCTTTTTGGTGATATGGATTTCATCACCCGGTGCTGCCGTTATATTCAATTGTCCATCGCAACTAACGCTTGGATAAGTAAGATTAGACTCACAGACCACAATACGAATTCTCGCATTAGCATCAATCACAATCGGCCGATTACTTAATGTATGAGGGTGCATTGGCACTAAAACAAGCGCATCAAGCTTTGGTAGCATGATTGGTCCACCAGCGGATAGCGCATAAGCAGTCGATCCTGTTGGGGTGGCGACAATCAAACCATCTGATTTCTGATTCATCACAAATTGATCATCAATAAACAGATCAAATCGTATCATTCGAGCAGACTTGCCAGGATGGAGAACCAAATCATTCAGCGCAATGCCTTCACCACTAGGGCGGTTTTTACGTTTTATTTTTGCTTCAATCATAAAACGCTTTTCTTCGAAGTATTCACCACGAAAAATAGGCTCTAACTCCTCTCTGAACGCATGAGGAGAAATATCCGTTAAAAACCCAAGCGTCCCGCGGTTTATACCAATCACAGGAACATCATAATTACTAATCGCTCTGGCGGCGCCCAAAAAACTGCCATCGCCACCAACAACCATCACCAAATCACAGTGATTGCCTAACTCTTTCAATGGCGACGAATCTACTTTGACACCTGGTAGCATGGTCGCCAAATCGGTTTCCAATACAGGCTCTGAACCTTTTTCTTGAAGATACTCCATCAGTTTCTTAACCGTATCAAGAATCTGAGGTTTATCTAATCGAGCAATTATTCCAACACGTCTAAAAAGACTCATGTGTCACTCTCTTTCCGTCGGTCTAAGTAATGGTATGCAACTCAGCGAGCGATTTTGTATCGCTTTTATTATAAAAGAACATTCAACTAAGCGCGGCGCCACTTTAACATGAAGGGCTTACTTATCGCCATCAACTGAAGAGTCGATAAATGGATTAACATTAGGAAGATACCCTCTCCAGCCTTGTAAGCCTCCGGTGTGAATAAATAAGGTACGCCTATGAGGCCACTCTCCTCGATGGATTTTTTGCATGACTAAAAACAACGCTTTACTCGTATAAACAGGATCAAGTAACTGCTTTGGATTTAACTCAGCGAACGCCCCTAAAAATGCCAATAACGCCTTGCTTTGCTTGGCGTAGCCGCCCTCATGAGCATCACAATGGAACGTCATTTTATGTTTTAATTCATCTATAGTTGTATGGGCTTGAGGTAATGATTCGGCTAACGCTAAAATTTCATCAGACTGTGATTCTGCGCCTTTAAGCGCACTAACCACATGAAGGTAGGGTAGATTATCATAGGCCAACAAACCTGAAGCCGTTGTTCCAGTCCCTGCGGACACGACCCAAGCATCATATTCATCACCTAAATAGTCTATATCTGCCGCCCAATCTTGACACCCCCTAGCACCCAATTGCCCACCGCCTCCTTCTGGTATCCAATAGACATTTGGATAAAGGCGATTAATTTGAGCCACCATATTGGAATTTTCAGCAAGTCGGTAGTCTTTACGAGAACACGGCCATAGCTCAATCCCTGCGTTAGCGACATCAATCAGTGTCGGCGTCAATGTTGGATGAAGCTCGCCGCGAACAATGGCAATGCCTTTAAACTCGGTTTCAGCCAATATCGCTGAAAAAGCATGCAGATGGTTTGAAAACGGCCCGCCGAAAGTAGCAATGTATTGGGCGTTAACACGTTTGGCTTCAAGTAAATGGTATTTAAGTTTATGCCACTTATTACCTGGTGCCTGTGGATGCTCAAGATCACCGCGATAAATAAATAACTCACAAGGGTGAGCATTATTCTGAAAGGATTCTGGCACATATAATGATTGGATAACGGACAAAAAAAAGCCTCGGCTAAAAGTAGTCGAGGCCATAATATCACAAGCTGAAGTAAGTAAAATAAGGGAAACTCAATCAAGTCTTGCATAGCGCATATACGACTCACTCGGTGTCCGTTAGTTCAATGTATTTTTCATCAGGTAAATCACTATATTATCTTTTTTTTTGTTAAAATATTTGCAGCCATTATTTGCAGAGAATGAAACACCATGATCCCATTACTTTCTGAACTCTCACCTATTCAAAGCAAATATCTTGCTTTTATTGAACGTCTGAAGGCTTTAGCATTTTCAGGTGACACCAACCCTGATTATGCAAACCGAGTGGTACTGTCTACTGACAATTCCATTTACCAAGTTTTACCACAAGGCGTTATCTACCCTAAAAACACTCAGGATCTACAACTTATCGCAACGCTCAGCAATGAACCTGAGTTTCACGATATTGTACTGAGCCCTAGAGGTGGTGGTACAGGTACAAACGGGCAATCCCTATCAGATGGCTTAATCGTCGACGTTTCGAAATACATGAATCGCATACTGGAAATCAATGTTGCTGAAGGCTGGGCTCGTGTCGAAGCTGGAGTGGTCAAAGACCAGTTAAATAAAGCGGTAAAGTCTCACGGTTTGTTTTTTGCACCAGAACTTTCAACCAGTAATAGAGCCACTATTGGCGGCATGATTAATACCGATGCTAGCGGTCAAGGTTCTGTCACTTATGGTAAAACCCGTGATCATGTCCTTGAGCTTACGACAGTATTACTGGATGGCAGCTTACTAACATCCGGTCCGATTGATGAAGCTACATTAGAATCCATTCAATCTGGCAGTGACTATTCCGCTCACGCACATCGTATTGTTGACTCCATTCAAAAAAGCAAACAACAAGAAATCAAGGATACTTTCCCCGATCTTAACCGCTGCCTAACAGGTTATGACTTAGCACACATTCGCACAGATAAGGGAATGTTTAACATAAATTCCGTGCTCTGTGGTTCAGAAGGTACGCTTGGCTTTATTGCTGAAGCTAAGGTTAATTTACTCGTCATTCCGACCTATGCCGCCTTAGTCAACATTCGTTATAACAGTTTTGAGGCATCCCTTCGTCATGCCCGTGAACTATTAGCAGCAAAACCCACGTCTATTGAAACCGTTGACTCTAAAGTACTCGGCTTGGCCAAGAACGATATTATTTGGGATTCCGTTTCAATGTTCTTTCCAGATAAAGCGAACGAGGACATCCAAGGTATCAACCTCGTCGAATACACTGGTAACAACGAACAAGAAGTCGCGGACAAAATCAAAGTATTAACCGATAACCTAGATATTCTAACCAAACAAGGCAACAGTAGCGCTTTAGGTTACACCATTGCCATGGGACACAGTGACGTTAATAAACTTTGGGCCATGCGTAAAAAATCCGTTGGTTTATTGGGTAATGCCAAAGGTGAAAAACGCCCTATTCCATTTGTAGAAGACACCGCTGTACCACCCGAAAATCTTGCCGATTATATTATGGAGTTTCGTGCCGTTTTAGACAGCTATGGCGTTCAATATGGCATGTTTGGTCATGTTGATGCTGGCGTCTTACATGTTCGTCCTGCATTGGATCTAAAAGACGAATCACAAGAACCTATGATTCGTGAGATCACTGACAAAGTAGTCAGTCTTACTCAGAAATACAACGGCTTACTTTGGGGAGAACATGGCAAGGGCGTTCGTTCAGAATATTCTCCGTCTTTTTTCGGCAATTTGTATCCGAGCATCCAACAAGTAAAAGGTGCATTTGATCCCAGAAACCAATTGAATCCTGGCAAAATTGCGACGCCCTTTGAACTCGGTGCAGACCTTCTAAAAATTGATCAAGTCCCTCTGCGCGGGCAATTTGATCGCCAGATACCAATCCAGAACCGCGATCAATTCAAAGAAGGCATGTATTGTAACGGTAACGGTGCTTGCTATAACTTTGATCCAAACGACGCTATGTGTCCATCATGGAAAGGCACTCGTGACCGCCGACATTCCCCTAAAGGTCGTTCTTCTTTAATGCGCGAATGGCTGCGAGGCATGAGTTCAAAAGGAGTAGACACGACTCAAGCAAGTAAAGATGCAAAAGAAAGCAACTTCCTGATTACTTTCATTCCACGCCTCAAGAATACCATTGCCAAACGTCGTGGTACCTATGACTTTTCCCATGAAGTTCACGACTCCATGATGGGCTGTTTGGCCTGTAAGTCCTGTGTCGGTCAATGCCCAATAAAAGTGGATGTTCCTGAATTTCGAGCCAATTTTTTAGAACTTTACTACAGTCGCTACTTACGCCCCGTGAAAGATTACTTAGTAGGTTCACTCGAATTTATGATGCCGATTATGGCCATTGCCCCACAACCTTATAACTGGATTATTAGCCGCCGCTGGATCAATCAATTATCCAGCAAATACTTCGGTTTGGTAGACAGTCCAGCGCTGAGCAAACTCAATTTAAAGAAAGAGATGTCACGTCGCGGCATTCGCCTCGCGACACCTTTAGCCATTGAGGCCCTAAGCCCAAAAGATCGAAAGCGGGCAGTGATCGTGATTCAAGATGCCTTCACCAGCTATTTCGAAACAGAATTAGTATTAGATACAATGGAAATGCTTACCCGCTTAGGTTTTCAAGCGTATTTAGCGCCTTACTTACCAAATGGCAAGCCACTGCATGTTCATGGTTTTATGAAGGCATTCCAGAAAACGGCACGGAAAAATTTAGACATGCTACAAAGTCTGTCGTTTTACGGCTTACCCTTTGTCGGCATTGATCCTTCGATGACACTAACCTATCGATCAGAATACATGAAAACATTTAGCGATAGTCGCCAAGTGCCTCAAGTACAACTCATGCAAGAATGGTTAGCGACAAAAACTGAACATCTAAGTAAACAACCATTATCATTAGATGGCAGTGTTTATCATTTATTGACGCATTGTACCGAAAAGACCAATGCCATTAGCTCAATAAAAGATTGGCAAAGCGTTTATAAAACCCTTGGTTTAGAGCTTATCATTGAAAATGTTGGCTGCTGCGGCATGGCCGGTACCTACGGTCATGAGTCTGCCAATAAGGAAACCTCTAAAAAAATCTATGACCTTTCTTGGAAAGAAAAAGTGAACAACCCTGAACTTGCAGGTAAACTACTTGCCACTGGCTATTCGTGCCGCAGTCAGGCCAAGCGTCTTGATGACGCAAGCATTCCACACCCAGCACAAGTATTGCTTCAGCACCTTCGTATTGCCTCAAGCAGCTAACCATTTAAGCTTAATTAAGCTAGACATTAAGCCAGTAAAATACTGGCTTAACTTTTTAAAGGACATTCATGAATAATCTAAACTTGTTGCACGATAGCGCGGATGAGTACGGCCCGATACGCATATATGATGATGGTAAATTTCGGATTTTATCGTTTGCTGACGGTGATGAGCAGAGTCGTATCCAATTGTCTGCACCTCATATATTACAGCACGAATACACACAAGCCATGACGATTCCATTGTTGTTTATTGAACCAAAACGCATTGGTATTTTAGGGCTAGGTGGTGGCACTCTGCTGAATGCGCTATACCACGCAGTTCCTGGTATTCAAATAACAGCGGTTGAGCTCAGACAAGAAGTTATTGATACTGCAGAAATGTATTTTAGACTGCCTAAAGGAAAGCGAGTGCAGATTAAAAATGCAGATGCACAGCTATTTATTCAGGATGGCTTTGATAAAAAAGTCGACATTTTAATGACCGACCTTTACAACACAGATGGCATGGAAATAGGCATTTTAGAAACTAGCTTTCTTGAAAATTGTGCTAAAAACATTAAAGAGAATGGCTGGTTGGTACTAAACTGCTGGAGAAACTACAAAGATAACCCTGAGCTAATCGCGCAACTGAAACGCATTTTCGTGGATGTGAGAGCGCTTGATACGGGCAGTGGTAATTGGGTTGTTCTAGCAGGAAAGCAAAAAAATGACATGAACGCTAAGGAGCTGAAAGCGGCTGGACAAAAACTGTCAACTCAACTTGGGTTTCAAGTTTCTCGATGGTTATCTAAAATGTACGACGCTTAACAATCACCAATCCGCTCATTCAAAAAAGCTTACTCAATGAGTAAGCTTTTCATGAAATAGAACCGATATTTTTTAAAGCGAATACTAGACAGAAAGTACGCTATCCACCAAGGCTTTCGCCTCAACCTCTAACTCAGTTAAATGCTCTTCTGAGATAAAGCTCTCGAGGTAAATTTTGTAGATATTTTCTGTGCCCGATGGACGCGCAGCAAACCAGCCGTTTTGTGTCGATACTTTCAATCCACCAATCGGAGCATTATTGCCGGGCGCATGAGTTAAAACACTCAGAATTTCTTCTCCAGCAAGCTCAGTCTGCTTCACATCTTTGACATCTAACGCGCCAAGAATTGCTTTTTGCTCAATCGTAGCAACAACATCAATACGCTTATAATGAGGTGTACCGTACTTTTCAGTTAGCGCATTATAATGTTCTTGTGGATCTTTGCCTGTTACGGCCAATATTTCCGCAGCTAACAAGGCCATGATGAAACCATCTTTGTCTGTTGTCCAAACACGACCATCTTTACGCAAAAAAGAAGCGCCAGCACTTTCTTCACCGCCAAACGCCATTTCACCGCTATATAAACCTTCTACATACCATTTAAAGCCCACAGGAACTTCACACAATACGCGACCTAAACCAAGGACAACTCTGTCCACCATGCTGCTAGAAACCAGCGTTTTCCCTAACTGTGCCGTTTGTGGCCAAAGAGGACGGTGAGACGCCAAATACTCAATAGCAACAGCAAGATAAGAATTTGGATTCATCAGGCCAAACCCAGCACAGACAATGCCGTGACGATCATAATCAGGGTCATTACCTACCGCAATATCAAAGTTATCTTTCAGTTTAACTAGGTTACTCATAGCATAAGGCGAAGAACAGTCCATTCGAATTCGACCATCTTTGTCCAAAGGCATAAAGCGGAAAGTAGGATCCACATCTTTATTTACTAAGGTAATATCAAGGCCGTATTTTTTCGCCATTGGCTCCCAGAAATAAATACCTGAGCCACCCATAGGGTCAACACCGATTTTGATTCCTGCCTTGGCAATCGCTTTCATATCAATGACATTTTCAAGATCATTGATGTAATGATTGAGATAATCGAATCTCTCAATCAAACCACTGGCTTCAGCCTCTTCTTCTGTTTGATAAAGAACATCAACTAAACCCTCGAACAATATTTCATTGGCTCTTTTAGCAACCCAATTTGTAATGTTTGTATCTGCAGGCCCACCTTTTAGAGAATTATATTTAATGCCACCATCTTCTGGCGGATTATGAGAAGGAGTAATAACAATGCCATCACTAATGTCTGAGGAATCAGCTTTATCATTGTGCGTTAGTATGGCATGAGAGATAACTGGAGTAGGCGTAAAAACTCCCCCATCTTGCACTCGAACTCTTACACCATTGGCGGTTAATACACATAGCGCCGTTTGAAAAGCGGCTTCAGATAATGCATGGGTATCTTTACCTAAGTACAATGGACCAAAAATCTTTTGTCCTTTCCTATACTCGGCAATCGCTTGGCAAATAGCCAAAATATGATGTTCGTTAAAGCTAACTTTGAACGCGCTACCGCGATGGCCAGAAGTGCCAAAACTTACTCTCTGCGCAACAATATCAACGCTAGGCTTTTTTAAAAAATACGCGGTCATTAATTCAGGGATATTAACTAGGGAATCGTGAGACGCAAGCTGGCCCGCTTGAGGATGAATAGCCATAAAAAAAGCCTTATTTAACAATTGTAAAGGAGGATGAATAGTCTCGCTTATATTTAACATGGTTTCAACGGGTTAACGAGCTATCCTAGCTATAATAACCCGCTGACGCCGTAAACACTCGATGTCAGCAATAAATATCCATGATTAAGCGTTCTTCTTGATAAAATTAATAGACTTCAATGTCTACCATTAAAATGATGCTTTCAGTTATTTGTGACGACAATGTCTTACAGGGTTTCGTAGTATCTATATCAAGATATCTTGGTGATAAAACGGTTGATTCACCAGCAAAGAGTTGATAAAAATATGGCCGCCACGACCAATTATACCCTTTGAATCTATCACCTTTTATCCATACCCCAGTCGTTTTAGAATAATCATAATTGGCGGTGAATTGCTCCCCCGTTGGATGCGCAGCATAAAACCGTATGATGCCATCAAGATGAGAAAGTGTCGTTGATACAAATTCGATATCGAGTTGGTCCACTATTTTATGCTGGTTAGAGATCAATTCAACAGTACGATAAAGATCTTGATACTGCTTTCGAGTCTTACAAAATTGTTCTTTTTGCTGTTCGAAAAAACGGGCTCTGAGTACGGCGACCTGATGACTGAAAGCCTCTCTATCAACAAATTCTTCCGTTGCTGGGGAAAACAAAAAACCTTGCATATGATGTGCACCACAGCGCAAAGCAAAGTAAAATTCCTCTTCAGTTTCTACTCCTTCGCAGACGATAACTGCACCGCTTTTTGTGCATAATGTCGCCAAAGATTCGACCACATATTCTGCTACACCGCCTTGAGCGCCCTGCTGAAATAACCTCATGTCTAATTTGATAATATCTGGTTCTAAAGCAATAACTCGATCGAACTGCGAAAACCCAGCGCCAAAATCATCAATAGCAATGCGTATGCCCGCTTTACGATATTTGGCAACAGCCTGAGAAATACAAGACAAATCACCATTCATCTCAACCAGCTCCACCACTACTCGACGTGGATCTACGCCATATTTAAGGAGCAAATCTAGCGTAGGAAGTGACTCAGAAGAAGACACACTTAACCATTGAGGAGAAATATTAAGCGTCATTCGAGTGTGCTCTGGCAACTGATGAACCTTTTGTATCGCTTGCTCTCGTACACTACGATCTAAACGTCTTTTATCCTCAATGCTAATGCGACTATCGGTAAACAAATAGCCTGCCGACACAGCCGTACCATCTGACCTTACAAAACGAGCTAATGCTTCATAGCCCGTCACTTTTCCACTAGACACTTCTACTATAGGTTGAAAAAAGGGCTTAAGTTCGCCATGCCCTTCCGTCAACAAATCAGGATGATTTAATATCCCTTCTGGCACTTTCTTCCCCTAATTAATTTTCTACTGACTAAGCGACACTTACTTTAAATGTGCCGACCAAAGTAGATAAGTCTGCTGAGCGGTTCTTCACCTGGCTTGAGCTTATTTGTAATGACTGCATGCAACGACTCATTTGTTCAGCGCTTGCTGCAACAGAATGAACGTGGTCACCATGCTGCTGACTGCTAAGCGATATATTTTCTATAATTCTAAACATGTTATCGGCAACGCTAGACAATACTTCACTGTCATTAGTCGCCGCTTCATTTTTCACTAAACTCTGGTTAACCTCTTGAACCCCAGACTCCATAAATTCAACCGCGTTATTGGTGTCCTCCTGTATCCGATCAACCACTCGACCTATATCGGCTGCCGCGGCAGCCGTTCTTCCCGCTAACGCTCGGACTTCATCGGCAACAACCGAAAAACCTCGACCATGCTCGCCTGCACGAGCCGCCTCAATGGCCGCATTCAATGCCAATAAATTCGTTTGGCTGGTAATATCCGTAATTTCTTTGACAAAATGGTCCACATTGGAAGCGTTCTTACTTAACGACATAACAGAAGCCGCAGACGTCTGCACGACATCCCGGATGGTTTCTGTACTTTGCCTTACCAACTGATATTGTTTATGTGCGTTAACGACCGCCTCTTGCATTTTGGTTTTCATTTCTTGCGCTGTTTGTGAAGCAACAGTGACATCTTGGCTTTGTTTTTTAACAAGAACAAGGGACTCCTGAGCCGCTTCACGAACCTGTGAAGAGGCAAAATATACCTCATCGTTGAATAGCTGCATTTCATCTGCCAAAACATTTACTTCTTTTGCAGAAAGAATCACTTCTCCAACAATACCATCTAAATTATCAACAAAACTATTAACCCAACGCCCCATTTCGCCCACTTCATTCGTAGGAAGGAGGTTAAGATCCATACGCTGCTTAAGATTACCTTCCCCTTCTGATAGCTCTTTAATCACCTTTGTCATCTCTGATAAATGTTTGGCGGTTCTCATTGGACCCAAATGATTAAACACAACCGTGGCTAGGATGACGCCAACAATCATCAAACCATAAAATATGACGCTGTTATTACTGATATACCGCGCAAGTAAAAATTCAAATAACGCTAACGATAAAATGCTCGATAGGTACAGAAAAACACTGGTATATTGAATGGATCGAGGGCGATAGACCTCTTCTAAATCCGCTTCACACATCATTCCCCAAGTGTCATCAGAACCCGGCATTATGAACGTAACACCTTTACCAATGACGGGGATATGTCGATAATCTGAGTATCCTGGGTAGGCTACAAATAGGTTATTCCCATTACGAATCGTTTCCCTTACTCCAGGGTGAAGCTCATCTGTAGCGGGATTAGTAAATTTCAACTCTAGCTCAGTGTGATTATTTACTCCAACCACTCCAAAAGGGGTTCCGACACCCTGTTTTAAATTCTCACCGAGAAAGAAAGTATTATCTTCAAATCGAGAACGCGAAAGCGCCACGCCTTTCTGAATTGATGGGTCGAAAACTGAGGAAACCATAAATAAGTAATTATCTCCCGACTCGTGGTATATATGCCCAGCTTCGCGCTGAATAAGATCACCGATCACATCGTTGGGAACTCGAACACAGAGACAACCGTCAAATACTCCTTGCTTGGAGTACAGAGGAAGATAAAACATCAATGTAACTGCATCATGAAAAGAAGAGGTTGTTGCTCCTAAGTGTAAGGTTACTTCATCACTATATGGGCCATGCAAAAAACGCCCTTGCTTACTTCTTTCGAATGCCATTTTCTGACTATGATTCAAACCCACCCGCTCAACCTGAGTAGAAGAGATGATCACAGCATCCTTATCACAGACAAAAACCTCCGATACATCAGGTAGTCCTTGTTTTAATAACGGTAGAAAACGCCCAATTTCATTTTGTAAGTCAGTCTTCTGTTGAGAAACCTGACTCATTCTAGACCAAACAGTATTGGCCCAAGTGGTTAATATATGTACACGCGTTGCAGCAATGCCTTCGAATGTGTTTTCAATATCGAATTGCGATTTATGATTAAGTAAACAGCTCCATCGCATCCTTAGCTTACCTGTTGCTCCAAATACAGGTAGCCAGTGTTTCTCGGCTCGGCTTAAATTCATTTTATCGCTTTCCAACACACTCATAATCTACTGCTCATATTATTACTATAAGAAATATTTACATCGCAACCTATGTGCCAATAAAGCAACACAGATCTATTTATAAGTAATAATCGTAGGTATTCTTACTAGAACACTATAGATACATAGATGTTGAAACTGCTTACCCTGCACTAACTAGAGAATAAGATTGCAGTGCATAAGATTAATAGCGAATACATCTAATTACTGTTATTTAAAAAACCAATGAATTTATCCCTTCTATCGCCCCATAGCTCCATGCCGATATCTGGTAGAAGAAAACAACCAAGAATCGACGCACAAAATAAGAGCGACAATAAAACAATCGCACCAAACAGGAGCGATAAAGTTTTTTTATATCGATAATTAAACAGGTAAATAATTAATTTAATGGCATATTTTTATTAATTTAGCCCATAATTGTAAGCTAATAATTGCAGAACAGGATGCCTCATACATGACAGATCACAGTGCTTTAATTTTATCCGGTGGCGGTGCGCGTGCAGCCTACCAAGTCGGCGTCCTTTCAGCGCTGGGTAAAATGGTCACTAAAGGAAGCAAACTACCCTTTCCTATTCTTTGCGGAACATCCGCCGGCGCATTGAATGCAACCATGCTTGCCACTAATGCTGACAATTTCACCAAGGCGGTTTCCAAGCTTGCATTTGTCTGGCGCCACCTCACCCCAGACCAAGTCTATAATGTTGGACGTTGGCCTATTACCGCTTCCGTAACCAAAACACTTATTTCTTTATTCCAGGATAATAATGATGCCATTGCATTAATGGATAACTCGCCCTTAAAAAATCTACTGGAAAACTTCCTTGAATTTCCTAATATTCACACCGCGTTAAATGAGGGGAATTTAACCGCGCTTGCCATTACCGCAATGAATTACAGTACTGGTGAATCGACGACTTTCTTTCAAGCACAAGAAGGGATAAAACCATGGCAAGGAACCAGAAGAAAAGGAACTATAGACACACTCACTGTTGATCATTTATTGGCCTCAAGCGCTATCCCTACTATTTTCCCTGCGCATAAAGTTCAAGATCATTACTATGGTGACGGGGCAATTCGACAAAAATCAGCCATCTACCCAGCACTTCAACTTGGTGCAAAAAAGTTATTTATTATTGGTGTCAGCGGAAACAGAAGCCCAAAGAAATGGTTAACCCCAGAAAGAAACAAACCATCTGACGCACCAGGCATGGCTCAGATTTTAGGTCAGTTACTTAATAGCGCTTTCATCGACAACCTAGAAGATGACATCCGCCAATTAGAAGTAATGAATAGACTTATTAACGATATACCAGAAGAAAAAAGGCAACATCATTCACTACCAACTGAAACGCTCATCATCTCACCTTCTGAAGAACTCAATGATATAGCAGAGCACTATATTTATACCCTACCGAAAAACATTCGCAGTTTATTAAAAGCCAATGGTGACTCAATATCAGAAACGGCCAGCTCAGCAGCCAGTTACTTGTTATTTACACCTGAATATTGTCGAGCGCTAATCGAGCTAGGTTACAAAGATGCAATGTGGGAAAAAGACCGTATTCACGATTTCTTAGCAAACGATAACGCATAGAAAAACAGCATAAAAATGCTTATGCCATTTTTTTGACAAAAAAAAGCCGTTCGCTAAAACGAACGGCTTTTTTACAGATCAGATTTAACTAATCACGAGTCAGTGTTCTTAATTACAAAGTAAGACGACGAAGGTCGCTTAATGCTGCATTTAAGTAAGTCATGAATCGACCCGCATCACCACCATTAACTGCTCTGTGGTCATATGACAGACACAAAGGCAACATAGTGCGAGGCTCGAATTCTTTACCATTCCAACGAGGCTCAACGTCCGCTTTGGAAACACCAAGAATACCAACTTCTGGGCAATTTACGATTGGTGTGAAACCTGTACCACCGATCGCACCAAGACTCGATATAGTGAAGCAACCGCCTTGCATATCAGCAGGTTTTAGCTGTTTAGCCAATGCCTTTTTGATAAGTGCGTTTGCTTCTGTTGCAATCTCAACGATAGACTTCTTATCAACATCACGTAATACAGGAACAACAAGACCCGCTGGGGAATCTACTGCAATACCAATATGAACGTATTGTTTTTGCACATAGCTTTCGCCATCTGCCATTAAAGAAACATTGAAACTTGGATTAGCAACCATTGCCTGAGCAACGGCTTTAATCAAGAATGGAAGAGGTGTTAATTTAACACCTTGTTTTTCCATCTCACCTTTCAAGCCTTTACGGAAAGACTCAAGATCAGTGATATCCGCTTTATCGAATTGTGTAACCTGAGGAACAACCAAAGCATTACGCACCATATTTTGGGCCGTAAGTTTTTGGATCTTAGTCATTTTAACAACGTCGATAGCACCAAACTTGCTAAAGTCTTGGTCTGGAACGGTTGGTAGGCCTACGCCAGCGACTGCAGAAGTTGCAGGTGCAGACGCGGCTTTTTGAACCGCGGCTTTGACATAAGCATGTAGATCTTCTTTCGTAATACGACTGCGAGGTCCAGTAGCACGAACAAGAGACAAGTCCACACCCAATTCGCGAGCCAACATACGCACTGCAGGACCAGCGTGCACATTCTTAGAAGGCGTTGCTAGAACGGCTGCTTGATCAACACTTGCTACCGCTGGTGCAGCTTTAGGAGCTTCAGTTTGCGCTGTTGCTGCTTCTTGCTTAGGTGCCGCTGTTTTAGGCGCTGGGGCAGAAGTCGCTTCAAATTCTAACTCAAGAATTGAATCTCCTTCAGACACCTTATCACCTTCTTTTACGGCAATGGATTTAACAACACCTGTTTTAGGTGACGGAATTTCCATCGATGCTTTATCTGTCTCTAGTACGATTATAGAATCGCCTTCGTTGACAGAATCACCTACAGCAACCGCTACTTCGATGATCTCAACACCTTCTGCACCACCAATATCAGGTACATTAACGGTTTCAACACCACCAGCAATGGTTTGTGGAGCAGCTACTGGCTCAGCGACTTTCGCTGCTTCAGCCGGTGCTGCTGGGGCTGGTGTTTGAGCACCCGTCGTTGCAGCACTTGATTCAGTTGTCATAAGAAGTACTTCTGAACCTTCAGACACTGTATCACCAACACTGATCAGAATTTTTCCTACTTTACCGCTGAACGGAGAAGGAATATCCATAGAAGCTTTATCTGTTTCAAGAACGATTAAAGAATCACCCTCTTCAACCATATCGCCTTCAGCAACGCAGATTTCTATCACTTCAACGTCAGTAGAACCGCCAATATCTGGTATAGATACTTTCTCTTCGCTGCTGGATGTTGCTGCAGCTGCTTGAGGTGCTGGCTCTACGTTAGAAGTCGTCTCAGCGACAACCGCTTCTGTAGCTGGCTCTTCTTTTACTGGAGCTGCTGTCGCACCTTCCACTTCAAGAACCATAACCTCAGAACCTTCTGAAACTTGTGAACCTTCCTCAACGGAAATGCTAACAACTTTACCTGCTATTGGAGATGGAACGTCCATAGACGCTTTATCTGTCTCCAGCACAAGAATAGATTGATCGACTTCTATAATGTCGCCAACCTTTACACTGATCTCGATAACATCAACATCAGTTGCACCACCAATATCCGGTACTCGAATGATTTCAGTACTCACGGAAATCTCCTTTGTCATATAGACGCATCAAACTGAATAACTAATCAGGTTTGAACCAAGTTCAAACCTGATACCTAGCTTGTTTATAATTAGCAAGTAACTGGATTTGGCTTCTCTGGATCGATGCCAAATTTAGCAATTGCTTCACTAACTACAGATGCATCAATTACACCGTCTTTCACTAATGCCGTCAAAGCAGATACTACAATCCAGTAACGGTTAATCTCGAAGAAATGGCGCAATTGAGCACGCGTATCACTTCGGCCGAAACCATCAGTACCTAGCACATTAAATGTGCCTTTGATGAAAGGGCGAATTTGATCAGCAAACAATTTAATATGGTCTGTTGATGCAATCACTGGACCTTTGTCTGTTAAGCAAGATTCTACATACGACTCACGAGGCTTACTTTCAGGGTGCAACATATTCCAACGACTTGCATCTAAGCCTTCACGGCGCAATTCATTGAAAGAAGTAACACTCCATACGTCAGAGTTTACACCGTAGTCATTAAAGAGAATTTCTGCAGCCGCTTCAACTTCACGAAGAATCACACCAGAACCAAGTAATTGAACTTGTTTCTTATTGGCTTTTTTCTCATGAGTTTTAAGCTTATACATACCCTTAATGATGCCGTCTTCAACACCTTCTGGCATGTCTTCATGTGCATAGTTTTCATTCATTACTGTTAGGTAATAGAAAACACTTTCTTTCTCTTTGTACATGCGGCGCAAGCCATCTTGAACAATAACAGCGACTTCGTATGAGTAAGTTGGGTCATAAGAAACACAGTTTGGAATCAAGCCAGCTTGAATATGGGAATGCCCATCTTCGTGCTGCAAGCCTTCACCATTCAGCGTCGTACGACCAGCGGTCGCACCAATCAAGAAACCACGAGCTTGTGAATCACCTGCTGCCCAAGCCAAGTCACCAACACGTTGGAAACCAAACATTGAATAGTAAATGTACACAGGAATCATTGGTAGATTACTGTTGCTGTATGATGTTGCTAACGCCAACCATGCAGAGAATGCACCTGGCTCGTTAATACCCTCTTGAAGAATCTGGCCTTGAGCAGATTCTTTGTAGAACATTACTTGAGAATGATCTTGAGGCGTATAACGTTGACCTTCAGAAGAGTAAATACCCAACTGACGGAACATGCCTTCCATACCAAAGGTACGAGCTTCATCGGCAACAATTGGCACGACACGCTTGCCAATTTCTTTGTCTTTAACCATTACATTCAAAGCACGAACAAATGCCATAGTCGTAGAAATCTCACGACCTTTCGTACCGGCAATTTGCGCTTTAAAAGCGTCTAATGAAGGAACTTCTAACGCTTCACAATCACGACGACGAACAGGGAAATCCCCATGCAACTCTTTACGACGAGCGCGCAAGTATTTCATCTCAGGACTGTCTTCCGCTGGACGGTAGTAAGGCAGATCCTTCAATTCTTCATCGGTAATCGGAATACCAAACTTATCTCGGAATTGAGCCAAAGACTCTTCATCCAATTTTTTAGTTTGGTGCGCTGTATTCTGAGCTTCGGCTGCTTTAAACATGCCGTAGCCTTTAACTGTCTGCGCTAGAACGACAGTCGGCTGACCTTTATGAGACGTTGCTTCAGCGTACGCTGCATAAACTTTATAAGGGTCATGTCCACCGCGGTTCAGATTCATGATGTCGTCATCAGATAAATCTTTCACCATTTCTAACAATTCTGGGTATTTACCGAAGAAATGTTCGCGTGTGTACGCACCGCCATTGGCTTTGTAATTCTGTAGTTCACCATCGCAAACTTCATTCATACGCTTAATTAATAAGCCTTTGTCGTCTTTTTCAAATAGAGCATCCCAATGACGACCCCATAAGCATTTGACAACGTTCCAGCCAGCGCCACGGAAGACACCTTCTAGCTCTTGAACAATTTTGCCATTACCGCGTACAGGGCCATCAAGGCGCTGTAAGTTACAGTTAATAACAAAAATAAGGTTATCTAAGTTTTCACGCCCTGCCAGTGCGATAGCTCCTAGAGATTCAGGTTCGTCACACTCACCATCACCCAAGAAAGCCCATACTTTGCGGTCGCCTTGATCAATCAAACCACGGTTATGCTGATATTTCATAACGTGCGCTTGATAGATCGCTTGCAATGGCCCTAGACCCATAGAAACGGTCGGGAACTGCCAATAATCAGGCATTAACCAAGGATGAGGATAAGAAGGTAACCCTTTACCATCAACTTCACGACGGAAGTTATCAAGTTGCTCATCTGTCAACCGGCCTTCAATATAAGATCGGGCATAAATGCCTGGAGAAATATGACCTTGGAAGAAAACCATGTCTGCTTCTTGATCACTGTCTGAACCACGGAAAAAGTGGTTAAAGCCAATGTCATACAGCGTTGCTGCAGAAGAGAAACTAGTGATGTGGCCACCAAGTGTTGAATCTTGGCGGTTTGCTTTCATAACCATTGCCAGTGCATTCCAACGGATTATGGAACGAATACGACGCTCCATAAATAAATCTCCCGGTAACGGCTTCTCATTTTGAGGAGAAATCGTATTACGGTAAGACGTTGTAATGGAGGCTGGCATTGGTGCGCCTGCTTTCGCAGCCTCTTTTGTCAAACGATCCAAAATGTATCGTGCGCGATCTGGTCCTTCTTCTCGAAAGACAGACTCGATAGCATCAACCCATTCTTTTGTTTCGATCGGATCGATATCTTCGAGGATATGCTGCTCCGTCATAGTGATAATAACCCCCGCTATTAAAACAGTTCTCAAACCTACCAAGGACTTTAATTGTTTACCTTGGAGGTGACTTAAACGAACCAGAGGAATCTATAGTAAGAACACTATAAAAACCAGCCGACACAAGAAAAAACGATACCTAACCATTTGTTTAGCGGTATCGTTTTTTCTGTCTAATAAACGGCGTTGTTATTATTTTAGAGTTTGCCATCAATTCGACCACCAAATTGTTTTGGTAGGTTCGTTTCCATATGGGCTTATATCTAATTAAGCCCTTAATTAGCTAAATATGAAAATAACATCCCGTTTTGCAGGATGTTCATAGAAAGCTGAAAAATTGTTAACCACGTTGTTTGTTACTGCTAAAATAGACATGTTGCAAACATTTTCCCTATCGCGATTTACTAATTTTTACAGTAAATCGGTGGTTTATACATCCCTTATAGGTATTCAAATCAAACGTAAGGTTAACACCTAATAACAGAATCGCCTAGACTCCTATCTCAAGAATGAATCACTTTCATACAAGAAAAAAGCGACGAACGCTCACTTGTAGTATGTTTTTTAACCTCCCAATATAGCCAACCCCTTTAGAATACTGGAGGTGCACAGGATCATTCACAAAAGACATCCCAACCATAACTTTAGTGAATTTATATGGAAAAGGTACAATACTTAGTCAACTTCTAGGTTTTCATGGATATTTAAAAAGCCTACATTTCAGCAAAACCCATAAATTTGTCTAATATTTAAACACCAGTGCATGAAAAACCTTCCTTTGAGTGACAATGGCTTATGATATTTACAAAATTGTGATTTCCATCATTAAGTTAAGAGCGAAAAATGCATAAGTCTGCGTATCACAGACTGACGACACCCAATATTATCGCTACAATGGATCTTTTCTCGAAATCATAAATAGGAAGTAATATGACACTGTTGAATGAAAATTCAATCAATCACATGACATCAAACGTCACTTTTGCTTTAAAAGAAGATGTTGGTTCTGGCGATATAACGGCCCAACTTATCCCTGATGACCATGAGATCACCGCTTCCGTTATTTCAAGAGAATCTGCTGTTTTATGCGGCCAAGATTGGGTTAATGAGGTTTTTAGACAATTAGGCCATAACGTCACATTAGAATGGCTTGCTAAAGATGGGGACCTGCTAGAGCCAAACAAACCTTTTTTAACCTTAAAAGGACATGCTCGCACTATTCTTACCGGTGAGCGAACTGCGTTAAATTTCATTCAAACGTTGTCTTACACCGCCACTATTTCTAGAAAATACACAGAAGACGTTTCGGCAACGAATTTAACCATTTTAGACACTAGAAAAACGTTACCCGGTTTACGAAGCGCCCAAAAATACGCGGTGACAGTGGGTGGAGCTCAAAATCACCGTTTTGGTCTTTATGATGCTTTTCTGATTAAAGAAAACCACATAATGGCGGCAGGTTCGATTACTAATGCTGTCAAAATGGCAAAAAAGATTGCACCCGGAAAAACCATAGAAGTTGAAACCGAAAACCTTGAAGAGGTTGCCTTAGCGGTTGAAGCAGGTGCGGATATCATCATGCTAGATAATTTTACTTATGATGATATGGCGACCGCCGTCACTCGATTTAAAGGTAAAGTAAAATTTGAAGCCTCTGGCAATATGGACCAAGAAAAGCTTCACCTTGTTGCGAAAACAGGGGTGGACTATGTGTCTATTGGTGCTTTAACAAAACATGTTCAGGCAATAGATCTTTCACTAAGAGTCCATAAATAAGGAAGCATAATGAGCGAAAGTATATTAGTCATTAATTGCGGTAGCTCTTCTCTAAAATTTGCGGTTTTGTCCGATGAAGGACAATCAATACTACTAGAAGGTATTGCGGACCGACTTGGAGTAGGCAACAGTACGGTAACGTTTAAAAAAGATGGTAATAAAGAGTCGATTCATTTAGCAGACGG
The DNA here is from genome assembly GCF_004352835.1 of Marinomonas flavescens. Lineage (GTDB taxonomy): Bacteria > Pseudomonadota > Gammaproteobacteria > Pseudomonadales > Marinomonadaceae > Marinomonas > Marinomonas flavescens. The sequence goes on from NZ_SJSB01000010.1 coordinate 130,024, forward strand.
TAGTCATAAAAGTGCGGTGGCTGAAATAAAAAAATGGCTTAGCCAAAGACCCACTATTTTGGATAGCTTGACCGGCATCGGTCATCGAGTTGTCCATGGTGGGGAAACATTTAGCAAATCTGTGTTAATTGATCAAAGTGTTATTGACGGCATTGCAGAATGCGCTAATTTTGCCCCTCTCCATAGCCCAGCTCACATTATTGGGATGAATGCCGCGATTGAGCTTTTTCCTGGCATTCCTCAGGTTGCTGTATTTGATACTGCATTCCACCAGACTCTCAGCCAAGAACAGTACCTTTACCCTATTCCAATGGAACTGTATCGACAGCATCACTTTCGTAAATATGGTTTTCACGGAACAAGCTATCGTTACATCAGCCGTCGGCTTGCAGAGCTTCATCCTAAAAGCTTAGAGCAAGGCGTTCTTGTTGCTCATTTAGGCAATGGCGCTAGCACTTGCTCCATTCATAAAGGCAAATCTTCTGATACCAGTATGGGAATCACACCACTTGAAGGGCTTATGATGGGCACTCGATGTGGTAGCCTTGATCCAAGCTTGCTCACTTTCATTGCTCAAGCACAAGGTATTTCTTCAGAAGAAGCATTGGATATCTTAAACCAAAAAAGCGGTTTATTAGGCATATCCGAATTGTCTAATGATTGCCGTACTCTTGAAGAAGCAATGGCCCTAGGCAACAAACAAGCCAAATTGGCTCTAGATATGTTTGCCATAAGAACGGCTAAATACCTAGTAAGTACTGCCACTACACTTAATAGTATTGATCACTTGGTATTCACTGGCGGAATAGGTGAAAATTCCTCTTACATCCGTGCAGCCATATGCCAACAGCTAAAAGCATTTAATATCCACATTGATAGTGACAAGAACTCACTGCGCGGCGCGACGATGAGTATTGAATCTAAAAAGAGTCAAACAAAGGTCTGGATCATTCCAACCAACGAAGAACTCATGATTGCTTTGGATACAATTAATCTGATTCGACAATAGTGTTTAGCAATCTTTATCAAATATATTGTTCAAGTAGGAACTTTTAATTATGTCAACCAATGTGCTAATGACAGTACCGACAGGTCCCGGTGTTGGTTTAACATCTGTCTCTGTTGGACTTGTTCGGGCCTTAGAACAACAAGGCCTTAAAGCAAGCTTTTTTAAGCCAATTGCCCAACCTCATCCTGGCGATACTGGCCCAGATAAATCCACAGCAATGGTTGCTCAAGGCTCAATATTAACACCTGCCGAGCCCATTCCTTTGCATGAGGCTGAGCGTTATCTGTATAACGACAATATTGAAGAACTGATGGAAGAGATTGTCGGCCGCTTTCAAGCCAGCGTAGAACCGGATTCGACCGTCATCGTTGAAGGGCTTGCCCTTATCCCTGGCCATCCCTACGCAACACGTCTCAACAAGGCCATCGCTCGAACCTTAGATGCTGGACTTGTTCTTGTTACTGCACCTAATAATATGAGAGTCAATGAGCTCGAGCATCATGTTGAAATCGCTGCTGGCTCATATGGCGGAATTAAAGCACACGATGTCATTGGCTGTATTTTAAATAAAACGATGCCGGGCTCCTTGGGCGCTAAATCCTACGGCGACTTATTTGCTCAGCGTAGTATTTTTAAGCGTAATTTTAGTTTGCTAGGACAAATACCTGTTTCAGAAGAGCTAACGTACCCTCGCGTCAAAGACGTCGCCGATTTTCTTCAAGCTAAAGTAGTCAATGCTGGGGAAATGGACACACGTCGAGTCCAGTCGTACACCTTATGTGCTCGCGGCGTTGAAAACATGCTAGAGGCATTACGCCCGGGAGTCTTAGTATTCACTCCTGGCGATCGTACTGACATTATTATGGCAACCGCTATTGCCGCGCTTAATGACACCAAAATAGCCGCGTTGGTTTTAACTGGCGGCTACCAACCAAGTGAAGCGCTAATGGTCCTTTGTGGCAAGGCAATGGCAAAAGGATTGCCCGTGCTTTCTGTCAATACAAATAGCTGGGAAACCGTTATTACTATGCAATCATTCAATCAAGAAATACCACTTGATGACAAAGAGCGCATACTCACAGTAAAAGAACATATTGCTCGTTGTATTGATCATGATTGGGTTAACTCTTTTGCCTTAAATCAAGAAGAAAGAAAGCTTTCGCCTCCAGCGTTTCGCTATCGCTTAATTGAACAGGCTAGATCCCTCAACAAGCGAATCATTCTGCCTGAAGGTGAAGAAATCCGAACGATTCAAGCGGCTTCGATTTGCGCAGAGCGAGGCATTGCCCGTTGTACTTTATTAGGTAAAGAAGCTGAAATCCTGCGCATCGCACAAAACAATGGCATTGAATTAAGCCATGGCGTTGAAATCCTTGACCCTGATAGTATTCGTGAACGCTATGTAGCACCCATGGTGGAATTACGAAAACACCGCGGCCTGACTGATATTATTGCCAGAGAGCAACTCGAAGACAATGTTGTTCTTGGCACTATGATGCTACAGACTAATGACGTTGATGGCCTTGTTTCTGGTGCTATTCATACTACAGCGAACACCATTCGACCTGCGCTGCAGTTGATCAAAACATCTGAAAATGCCTCATTAGTTTCCTCTGTTTTCTTTATGTGCCTACCAGATCAAGTACTTGTCTACGGAGATTGTGCAATCAATCCCGACCCTACCGCTGAACAGTTGGCCGAAATTGCCATTCAAAGTGCTGACTCAGCCATTGCTTTTGGCATCGCACCAAAAGTCGCTATGATCAGTTACAGCACTGGGGGGTCTGGCACCGGAAACGACGTTGATAAAGTACGAGAAGCGACCGCTATTGCTCAGCGTCGTCGCCCTGACCTACTCATCGATGGCCCATTGCAATATGACGCTGCCATTATGGAAAAAGTCGCGAAACAGAAAGCACCAGACAGTAAGGTGGCAGGAAAGGCGACGGTATTTATATTCCCAGATCTAAACACCGGTAACACCACCTACAAGGCGGTTCAGCGAAGTGCTGATGTCGTTAGTATTGGCCCTATGCTTCAAGGCATTCGTAAACCAGTAAATGATCTATCCCGTGGCGCTTTAGTCGATGACATTGTTTACACCATTGCCATCACGGCAATTCAAGCAGGACAGTCACTACTAGGACACAAATAGTAGCCATTGCGATTGACGACCTGTTAATTACACGTTGAATAATGTAATTAACAGGTCTCTTTCATACTCAATAACCTATTAAATCAATACATTCAGCTCTTCACCGAACAATCAAAAAATCGTCCTATATTTTTCTTCACGCCCTCCCTAAGAATAAGAAAAGCATTAACCGTACCCCACTTTCAATGTTTGATTGAATAATCTGATCTTAATTAAATTCATAATAATAAACATAATCGTGGTTTTTCCTCAAAAATGGTCTAGTGTTTTAATAACGCTTAGCAGGACGCTAACGCTACCAATATATTCTTCAAGGAGTGAAGATATGAATCGCTTACGCGCCAACCAAAATGGCTTTACGTTATTGGAATTAATGGTCGTTATTGCCATCATTTCAATTCTTGCCGCTATCACCGCCCCTACATTCACTAGACAAATAACCAAAGCTAAATTAGTTGAAGCTCAGAATCTAGCCACTCAAAGTCAGTCTTTTATTGAGGAATATATTCTACTCAACGGAGAGTTTCCGTCAGAATCTAACTTCAACGAAATAGTACCTACTGTACTAAGCAACTCTATTGTTAAAAGCATTAAAGTAAGCGACCAAGACAAGGAAACTGGAAGCGTCACTATCACCTTAAATGACGATACAGGGATCTCTGAAGGGAATTATCTCAAATACTCACGAAATGAAGAGAGAAATTGGCTGTGTGAGTCAGATTTATCCAGCAATGTTTTGCCTCGACAATGCACTACTGTTGAGGAGGAAGAGTGATGACTTTAGAAGAAATCCTATCCAACTCAATCAATGCGGATGCTACTGACATCCACATTGAACAAAAACCGTCATCAATACATGTTTGCACACGCCAATATGGCATTATCACTTCGCTCGTCACATTGGATCCAGAAAACACATTAATTAACAGAATAAAAATGCGTTCTAACTTAGACCTTTCTGAGACTAGACGAACACAAGAAGGGCAATTTTCTTTCTCTTACCAAGACAAGGTCACGTTCATACGTGTCAGCATCATCGCCACCATAAAAGGTGAAAAGGTTGCACTTCGCCTACTACCCGAAAAGAACCGATTTACTTTAGATAGTCTCGGCTTACCACCTTTGCTGCAGCAACAGTTAGCAGACCAACTAGAAAAACCAAGTGGCTTAATTCTAGTATGCGGTGCAACAGGCGCAGGGAAAAGTACAACACTTTACTCATGCTTAGAGCACATAAATGATGAAAAGCGCACTATTTTCACGATTGAAGACCCAGTGGAGCACGAAGTTAATGGGCTTTACCAAAGTGAACCAAAGCCTGAGATTGGCCTTAACGCCATAACCATCCTTAAATCTTTGTTAAGGCAAGACCCCGACATTATTATGATTGGTGAAATACGAGATGCAGAAACGGCAAACCTTGCTATTAATGCGTCTTTAACTGGCCACCTAGTTTTAGCCACCTTACACACTAACTCCACACTCGATGCTATTCATCGATGCAGCAGCTGGCAGGTTGATTTTTTCTCGTTAGTAAGCTCTCTTAAACTCATCATCCACCAATCCATGGAGTACCGATCAAACAGTCAAAACGCACTATTCAGTGGACTTCAACCACTATGGGACGAGCATTTACCTAAGGACTATGAAACTCTCATTTCCACCCCTTCACTCTGGAAGGCGTATACACATAGTTCAATAGGAGCAAAAAATGCCTTGGTTTAGCGTCAAATGTAATACTGGGACCCACTATCATTATGCGAGCTCAGAAAGTGAGCTGTTACTCCATTATGTTGAGTTAGGTCTATGGGAGCTAGAATGCACGGTTTATAAGCCAAAACTCTTTAACTACAAAACGCTGCTAGTCTTTTTTTGTGAAATCCAAAGCTCACTTAATAACGGCTTTCAACTAAACGAAGCAATTAACAGTCTTTCTAAGTCTTCAACTAACTCAGCACTAGCAAAGAACTGTCTTGTCATGACATACGAACTGAATGCTGGGAAGCCATTTAATAAGGTATTGAGTCGTTTATCGGATAAACGCTGCCAACCTTACTGCCAACTTTTGGTAACAGACGGCTCAAGAGAGGATTGCGAAAAGAGTATTGAGACCTCAATAAAACAATTACAGGAACTGTTAAGTTGGTCATCTAAACTATTAAAAGGTATGACATACCCTTTCTTTATTATTCAAGTCGCATTAGTCATTAATCTATTACATGTTTTTTTTACTGAAAACAGTCTCAGCCAATCTCTTATTTTAAATCTTGTGATTTACTTAATTACAACGTTAATACAAATAATTATCGTAATAAATTTCACAAATGGGAACGCAAGCAATTGGTTTGAAAAAATAAATTCAAGCTTTCGACTAACCAAACTTCTCGCTCTATTAAATGCTAGCCGTAAAACAGGCAAGCCTCTGCAGCAAGCTTTAATATCAATGCCTCTTCATTTTAGCCATTCAGGTTTAAAAACAGATATTATTTCAGCTTACTATTCACTTCAGTTAGGAAAAAGCTATCAGGCAAGCTTTCCGAGCTATTGGTTTCCAAAGGAATCTGCTCTTGCCCTACATGCCGCCACAAAAAATGGTGATATAGATAGAGCTCTCACTTTAGCAGCACAAGAACATGAGCAACAATGTCATCGAGTTATTTATTGGTTTGAAAAAATCATTCCAGCCTGCTGCCTTTTTATTGCAGCGGGCTTTGTTGTCACGTCTCTTTTAACCATCTACAAACCTTTGCTTAAATTATCATGATAGAGACAACGATATTTAACCTACTCCTTTACGCCAGCACTTTGCTTTGTCTTGGTAGCTTTGCGGCTCTCTTTTCTATTCGCTGGCCAAGAACCAATCAATACCTTGCAGAAAAAGAAGCTCATGAAATACTCTCTCAGAAGTTCACAAGAGCATGTCCAAAATCTATTTCGTTCGGACGCTCCCAATGCATGCACTGTTTACATAGCTTATCTTGGAAAGACACTATCCCGTTAATAAGCTTTATCCTACTAAGAGGCCAATGTCGCTATTGTTCACACTCAATTTCATCCCGCTATTGGGCAATTGAAGCTTTATTTTTAATCGCCTGCCTCCCCTTATTTTTCCTGTGTAGCAGCACTTACCAGCTCCTACTTACTACACTCATTATCAGCTCTTTACTCATGGCCGCCATTATTGATTACGAACACCAACTGATTCCTAATGAATGCTGTGGCCTTGCCATTGCCGCTGCCTTTTTTCTCAATATCGGAACGGTCAATCTTGATTCGTCGGTACTAGGCGCCATATTTGGGTATGGGATAATTTATCTGCTACGAGAACTCTATCTTCATTTTAGAAACACGGAAGGCATTGGCCTAGGAGATGCTAAATTACTGGCTGTTTTGGGCGCTTGGCTCTATGTAGATCATTTATTCACTACTTTGCTCTATGCAAGTCTATTAGGGATCTTATACACTGCTGTCTGTCACAAAAAAGAAAGACAAAACATTCCTTTTGGACCTTTTTTAACCCTGTCTGGAATTGCACACTTTTACTATATTCAATTATGAAAAAAAACAATGCTTCACCTATTGTAGGACTTGCCGGTGGTATAGGTTCTGGAAAAAGTACCGTAACGAAATTATTTAATGCGCTAGGCATCCAAAGTGTCGATGCGGATGACGTTGCCCGAGAGGTTGTTCTTCCAGGTTCTAAATGTTTAAGCAAAATAATTGATCGATTTGGCGCTAATATATTACTGAGTGACGGTCAGTTGGATCGCAGAGCGCTTAGAGAGATTGTTTTTAAGGACAAAAACGAACGACTTTGGCTTGAATCGATAACGCATCCTGAAATACGCCAGTTAATTTCAACTCAATTAGAAAAAGCAACCTCTGCGTATGTACTACTCGTCCATCCATTATTATTTGAAACCAAACAAGATCAAATTTGCCAATTAACTGTCGGCATTGATGTACCTACAAGCCTTCAAATTGAAAGGATCATTACTCGAGACAATATGGATAACGCGCTCGCAGAAAGTATTATTTCCACTCAGCTTAGCAACGCTGAACGTCTCAGTCTTACTGACATGACACTCAAAAACGATAGCAATTTAGTTGATTTAAATGATAAAGTTATGGAGCTGCATAAGCGTATTTTAGATAGATTAGAGAAAAGAGAATAAGAAAATGACGTTGATTGCCTGTCCTACCTGTCAGAAAAAAACACCTTGGTCTAAAGAAAATATAGACCGTCCATTCTGCAGCGCTAAATGTAAGTTGATCGATTTAGGCGAATGGGCCAGTGAAAGCTATGCTATACCACAGCAAACCTCAGAAGAAGATGACGTTTTTTCAGAAGATTTAGTAGTGGATCCAAATAAATCGTTTCTTTAACATAACTAATAAGATACGGAACATCTATCATGCGAAAATCTGATTTTTCTAGCCAAAAAGCCTTACTAATTGAAGATATGGCTGAAGCAAGAATAATGCAAAAAAAGATGTTAAGCGATTTTGGTTTCGAAACTATTGAAATAGCAATGAAAGCCGAAACTGCAATCGATTTATTAAAAACACAATCTTTTGATGTAATCCTATCTGATTATAACCTTGGTAATGGCAAGGACGGCCAGCAATTACTTGAAGAAGTCAGATACTCAAAACTTATTCCTAATACCACAACGTACTTAATGGTCACTGCCGAAACATCCATTGAGATGGTAATGGGCGCCATTGAATTTCAACCTGATGGCTATATTACAAAACCTTTTTCTCAGGCGGTACTCCAACGCCGACTATCAAAATTGCTTGAAACGAAACACAAGCTGATTGATGTCAACCAAGCTTTAGATCAAAAAAACTTACCAAAAGCCATTGCAGAAGCTTATAAGGTGATGGAAAAATATCCTTCACTTGAGGGTAAGTGTCAGAGAGTGATTGGTGAATGCTATTTAGAAATGAAAGAGTATCAACAAGCAAAATCTCTCTTTTCAAGTATTTTAGTAAATCGAAAAATGCCTTGGGCTTTATTTGGTGAAGCACGAGCTTGTTTCTATTTAAATCAATTAGAACAATCAGAAAATAAATTTCGTCAGCTTATGCTCGACAATCGTTTTTTTGTCAGTGCCTACGATTGGTTAGCGAAAATTAAGATCGCACAAAAAGATAACAAAGCAGCACAAGTTATTTTAGTGGATGCACTGGAACGCTCACCGAAAAATTTATTACGCCAAATGGAATTGGGGAGACTAAGCCTCATAATTGAAGACTACCCTACCGCTGAATTTGCTTTTAGAAGAGCGGTGTCTTTAGCGAAACATTCTTGCTATAACACACCAGAAGTGTATCTAAATCACTTGTTAACGTTTGCAAAATTGTCAGAGAAAACACCTATTTCATCACGGCAGAAAGAGACATTTCAAATAACATTGAAAAAGGTACATCAATTATTTTTTGATGATCCTTCTGTCAGAGCCAAATCTTATTCATATGAAATCAGTGTTTTCCTCAATAGTAACGAAATAAACAGTGCAAAGAACACCTTTCAATTATGGACGCAGGATGTTGAAGCTGGTATTGCTGTCGCGCCCACTGATAAGCAAAGCTCCCAATACACATTGGCTTTCGAGGTATAAAATGAAAAAAATGGACATCAGTACAATTCTTGCCAGTGCAATACATGAAAGCAAAAACCAAGTTGGCACCCTGCTATATCAACTACAGGGGCTTAAAGAGTCTTTGCCAGCAAATAATGCTAATGAAAAAAGAATTACCGTCATTGAAGAATCCCTTAAAAAGCTGAATGATGAATGGGTCGAATACCTGTATCTCTATAAATTAGCGTCTAATGGCTATGAACTGCATGTTGATAAATTTCTACTTGACGAGTTTTTAGACGATCAAGTATTTGCTTTATTAGCCTCTGCTAACGCTAAGAACCTTGAATTAAGCTATCACTGCGATTCAGAGCTCACAGGTTTTTTTGATGAGCGTTTAATGACTGCCGTCGTCGGTACCGCTGTCTATAATGCACTTCGTTTTGCGCGATCCGAAATACAAATTAATGCATCTCTAGAATATGACTTTTTAGTGATCAGCATTGAAGATGATGGCCAAGGATTCACAGCCAAACAGGAAGATGAGGAATTCCTTGAGTCTAATACAGGGCTTGGACTTTATTTTGCTAAACTCTCCGCAAGCGCTCATGTCTGTAATGATAAAGAAGGTTTTTTAAGAAAAGAGAAGTCAACTGGTTTAGGTGGTGCAAAACTAGCGATTTATTTGCCTCAGTAGCCTCTGTTCAAGAAGTGAAGGATGCCATAAAGGAGCTTCACTTCTATCACTCAGGTGCAACCTATTGAACCACCCACCTCCTAATAAAGAATTACTGCCTAATCTGCCCTATAGTTAATTTTTGATCATGAATTCACTATTATTTGATGGATTTCAAATAGGTTACCAATAACTGACCGGCATCTTTAATATGCTGATTAAGTAAACACATCGCTGATTTTTTGTCGTTTAGCTCGATAAAGCGCAATAGCTCAACATGCTCATTTTGGCTATGCTGTTTATAGCCCATAGGTCCATACTGAAACCCCAAATAACGGGCATATTGCTGATTTAATGATTGGACTGTTTTATATAAAACGGGTCTATCGGCTGGAAAATATAACTCTTTGTGAAAATCCCAGTTCAACTCTCCTTTTTCTAATAAAGTTAATTGCTTATTATCCAATTTTTCAATCAGCTGGCCCGCACACTCAAGGTTCACCTTATTAATTTTATCAAACGCATAATCAAATAACCTAAGCTCAAGGTCCAATCGCATTAAGAAAATATCTTCTGCTTCCTGCCAATTCAAATCAGGAATTATATACCCAGCTTTTCCATGAGGAACAAGCCAACCATCCGCTTTTAACCGCAAAAGTGCATCACGAATAGGAATGCGACTGACACCATAACGATCAGACAGCTCCGTTTGTCTTAGCGGTCGCCCGACAGGTAATCGGTTATTTAAAATATCATCTTTTATTTTTTGATAAAGCAGCATAATAAAAACTCAAAACACCTTTTTTGTTAACTTTGAGGCAAGTAAAAACAGACTGCCAAACACAATACCCCAGAAAGCAGATGCAATACCGAAAAACGATACACCTGATACTGTCACTAAAAATGTCACCAATGCTGCTTCTCGATACGTATCATCTGATACCGCATTTTTCAAATTCATACCAATCGTGCCAAGCAGTGCAACCCCTGCCAATGTAGCAATCATAGTGTCAGGAAAAACAGAAAATAACGCAACGACCGATGAACCAGCTAACCCAGATAAGAAGTAAAACACGCCTGCTGATAAGCCAGCAATATAGCGACGTTTAGGATCTCGATGGCACTCACCACCTGAACAAATCGCCGCTGTGATGGCCGCTAGATTAAACGCAAAGCCTCCTAACGGCGCCAATACGACAGAAGTAAATCCAGTCCAGCTAATTAAAGGCGATACAGGTATTTGATAATTACTGCTCCTCATCACCGCCACTCCAGGGATATTTTGAGATGTCATGGTGACAATAAATAATGGAATTCCCACACCAATAAGCGCACTCAAGTTCCACTCAGGCCATACCCAAACAAACTGGCCAACAGACAATGGAATATGACTCATCATAGTCCCATCTGATCTCAAAACAGAGAAAAGCACGCCAACCACTAGAACAACAAGAATGACATAACGAGGCAGAAAACATTTAACAATTAAATACGTTAACAGCATAGCAGCAACAAGAAATGTGTCACTTTGCAAAGACTCAAAAATACCTAACCCGAATTTGAACAACACGCCAGCCAGCATGGCACAGGCTATTGGCAACGGCACTAAACGCATTAACTTATCAAATAAACCCGTAATACCCGTTAAAAATGCGAGCAATCCCGCAAAAATAAAAACACCAATCGACTCGGCATACGTAATATGCCCAAGACTTGTCGCCAACAATGCCGCTCCTGGAGTAGACCAAGCGGTAATGACAGGGGCTTTATACCAAAGAGAAAGAAAAAAACAGCTCGCCCCCATTCCCAACCCTAAAGCCATGATCCAAGAGACGATAATATGTGAATCCGCACCCGACGCTTGCGCAGCCTGGAAAACAATGGCGACAGAACTTGCAAAACCGATCAAAACAGCAATAAAACCTGCAACAACGGCACTTATACTGAAATCTTTAAATACAGATATCACCTTTCACTCCAAACAAAGCTTTGATAACGATCACTATATTTGAAACGAACTTATTTTTGTATACATTTTTAATGCCAGCTAGATGGGGTTCATAAAAAAAGCCGCTATTGCAATAAGCAAAGCGGCTTTAAAAAATCTTCTATTATGTTTAACCTAAAACAACCACACTTGCTATCTACCTTTTACTGGCCTAAATAAGCATTTAGAAAGGCTTTCGTACGAACCTCTTTCGGGGCTGTGAAAATGTCTTCTGGCTTACCTTCTTCAACAATGGCCCCATTGTCAAAAAAGCAAACACGGTCACTAATTTCCCGGGCAAAATACATTTCATGAGTCACTAACAGCATAGTGAAACTCTGTTCTTTCGCCAAATTCCTGATGACATCTAATACTTCATCCACCAATTCTGGGTCCAGAGCAGAGGTAATTTCATCAAGCAATAAAATAGAAGGACGCATAGCCAACGCTCGCGCAATCCCTACTCGCTGCTTTTGACCACCAGATAAATCATTAGGGTAACTATCTGCCTTATCTGCCAAACCGACTAACTCAAGAAGATCATCTGCGGCTTTCTCTGCTTCTTGTCGAGATAATCCCTTTACTCGCATAGGTGCTTCAGTAATGTTTCGTTTAACCGTCATATGAGGAAACAAGTTAAAATGCTGAAATACCATGCCTAAATGATTGCGCATCTTATGCAAATGCTTATTAGACGCTGGTACATAAGCCCCATTCCAAGGCATATGCCACAAAGATTCGCCATTAACATTAATATAACCGCCATCAATGCCTTCTAAGGTCATTAAAATCCTTAACAGTGTACTTTTTCCGGAACCACTGGGACCAATAATTGAAACAATCTCATTCTCTTCGACGCGAAAACTAAAATCGTTAAAAATAGTCGTATCACCAAATCGTTTCTGCACATTTTTGAACTCGATAATTGGCTTTTTCATTTCAAATTAAATCCTTCTTTTGGAAAACGCCTTTCAACCTGATGAATGCCATACGCTGCTACCACACTGAAAATTAAGTATAAAACCCCAACCATAGTAAAAGGCTCTATATATCTAAAGTTCTCTGAGCCGATGATTTTAGCAACTTGAAGCATTTCCAATAATGTAATCGCTGACAATTGCGGCGTTTCTTTAAACATCGCAATAATGTAGTTGCCGGTTGCAGGAATCATTGGACGAATAGCTTGAGGCAAAATAACGTCTCTGTAGGTATCAAGAGTGGATAAATTAAGCGCTCTGGATGCTTCCCATTGCCCTTTATCAACCCCTTCTATGCCACTACGAAACACCTCTGACAAATACGCACCATAGTGAACGCCAAGCGCCAGTACACCTGTAAGCAAGGGTGACATGCTAATGCCAAATTCAGGCATCACGTAATACAGGAAAAATATTTGGACTAACAATGGCGTGCTACGAATAAACTCCATCACCCAATAAACACCGACACGAATAGGCTTACTTCGACCCCTTCTCAATAAAGCAAAAACCAATCCAACGGCTATGGCTAACACACTCCCTAACAAAGTGGCCAACAAGGTGATTTTGGCAGCAGATAGGATCATTGGTAGAACTTCCCAAGCGAACGCCCAATCCCAAGTAACTTGAATCATTGATCAATCCCCCCACGCCCTAATCCTCTGCTCAAACGCTTTTCGAGATAGCGGAAAAATAATGATAAACACTGAGCCATTAAAAAATACAAAACTAAAACAACACCGAAAATCTCTCCAACTTGCAACGTCATATCCGCAAGCGCCTTCGCCTTAAATGTTAAATCGCCAATAGTGATTAACGAAACAAGCGAGGTTGCTTTCACTAGCTCGATTGCCAAATTACCAAAAGGAGGAATCATATTAACCAGCGCTTGAGGTAAAATTATGTGCCACACACGCTGTGTAGAGGTAAAGTTCAATGCGACAGATGCTTCGTATTGGCCTTTAGGAACCGATTGAATAGCGCCTCGTACAACCTCAGTACCATAAGCACCTATATTCAACCCCAAGGCAACAACACCTGCCGTCATTGCATCGATGGATATACCAAAAAAAGGCAACACAAAATAAATCCAGTACAACTGAATAAGTGCGGACGTTCCACGAAAAAACTCTATGTATAAAACCGCAATCTGTTTAATAGGCGCTGGTGCGTAAAGACGGATCAAACCAAAGATGAATGCCATTAACGCAGCAAGAGGCAGTGCCATTGCCACGATTTTAATCGTGACAATGGCACCTTGGAGCAGTACGGAGACAATTTCTCCAAATTCCATTGAGCTACTCCCTAAACACTATTTACAAAGTTTCGCAGTCGTTACATCACCAGGCAATGTATAGGTACCAAAACCGTAAGGCTTAACCAGCGCAAGATGTTCTTTACTGCCGATAAAGGTTGAAAGCTCTTTATTAAACGCATCTCTTAATGACTTATCACCAGGACGGAAACCAAATGCACCATAACCTTTGACCGATTTACCATTAATAACCAAAGCGTCAAAAGGTTGTGCTAATTCAACATGACTGTCTTTATGAGCTAGAGTCGCCATCGTCAAGCTAGTACCTGCAAGAGCATCAATACGACCGGCTTTCAATGCGGCTACACCGGACGGATAATCCGGCAAAGTAACAATTTTACTCATATCAATACCGAAGTCTTTTGCATAACCATACTCAACAGCACCAGACATAACGCCCAATTTCACTGATTTTTTCTTAACATCAGCATAGCCATGAAGTTTGGCTGGATTACCGTTTTTAACCAAAAAGCCTTCCCCAATACTGTAAGTAGGGTTAGAGAAAAGCACTTGTTTGCATCGTTTCGGAGTGACATACATACCAGCAGCAATCACATCAAAACGGCCGGCTCGTAAACCAGGAATTAACGAGCCAAATTCGGTAACCACCACATTAACCTTCTTCACACCCAACTCATGAAGGACATGTACAGCAATACTAGGGGCTTCCCCAGCAGGCTTACCATCGGCTGTTGTGTAACCATAGGGAACTTCATTAGCCACACCGATAGTGACCTCTCCCTTTTCTTTAATTGCATTTAGTGTGTCCGCTGATGCAGAAATAGCAATCAACGACATCGCAAAAGTAATTAGAGATATAATATATTTCTTTGCTGAAAACCTCATTAAAGACCTCTTCCATAGGATAAATTAAAGTTATGAGCTCAATTTCCTTTACTACACTAAATAATATAGTTGAACTATTCAAGAATTAATTAGTCCTGTAATATTTTTAACTGTTATCTTATTTTTCTCTTTTCGTTAATTTCACTTCGCATTCTGTCCAATTTCATCTATCACGGTATAATGGAAAGATTAACATTTTCGAAAACGACAACATTGTGCAATCCGATCTTTGTATTTGCATATCGAGATATTACGATATAAATTAAGCTTCATCTGCTTAGGCTAAAGAAATGACTCAAAAAGATTTTGATAACATCATAAAAGCGCTTTCAAACCCTGCACGACGGGACATACTAACCTGGCTTAAATCCCCTAAAACGGAGTTTCCTGATCAATGCGGTCACTCTGAACATGGAGTTTGTGTGGGTCTCATTTTTGAAAAAGCGGGATTATCTCAATCCACAGTGTCCTCACATTTAGCCAATCTTCATCGTGCTGGTCTGGTGGTATCCAAACGTCAAGGACAATGGGTTTACTATCAACGCAATGAAGCATGTATTAACGAATTTGCAGACTATCTAAAACAAACTTTATAATTTTGGAGCAGTCATGTCTCAGCTATTCGAACCTATTAAAGTAGGCCAAATAGAATTAAAAAATCGCATTATCATGTCCCCTCTTACCCGCTGTCGTGCAAGCGAAGGAAGAGTACCAAACGATTTAATGGTCGAATATTACACACAACGCGCCTCCGCTGGACTTATCATCAGTGAAGCGACCTCCATTGAACCAATGGGTGTTGGCTACCCTGATACACCGGGTATTTGGTCTGATGAGCAAGTTGAGGGATGGAAAAAAATCACCAAAGCCGTTCATGATAAAGGTGGAAAAATCGTTTTGCAGTTATGGCATGTAGGACGAATATCTGACCCTGTTTATTTAAATGGTGCGCAGCCTGTTGCACCCAGCGCTATTGCAGCACAAGGTCACGTTAGCCTAGTACGCCCCACTAAAGAGTTTGAAAAACCCAGAGCATTAGAAACGAATGAAATCAAAGACATCATCAAGGCTTACCGTCTTGGAGCCCAAAACGCTAAAAAAGCGGGCTTTGATGGCGTAGAGATACACGGAGCAAATGGTTATTTACCCGACCAATTTCTTCAGTCTTCTACCAATCAACGTGATGATGAATACGGCGGCAGTCTAGAAAATAGAGCGAGATTTTTGCTAGAAGCAACCGATGCTGCTATTGATGCTTGGGGAGCTGGCCGTGTAGGCGTTCACTTGTCACCACGCTGCGACGCTCATGACATGGGCGATAGCAACCCAAGCGACACCTTTGCCTATGTGGCCAAAGCATTAGCAGAACGTGAAATTGCCTTTATTTTTACCAGAGAACATTTCAATGAACCTGGTCTAACTGCTCAAATCAAAAAACAATTTGGCGGCACGGTTATAGGCAACGAAGCACTGACAAAAGCACAGGCAGAAGAATTGATCAAAAACGATGTCATTGACGCTGCAGCCTTTGGTAAAGACTACATAGCCAATCCAGACTTAGTTGAACGATTAGAACAAGACGCTAAGCTAAATGCATTGAATACCGATACCATGTATGGATCTGGAAAAGAAGGCTATACTGACTATCCTTTCTTAGACTAAAGATAAACTTAAACACATAAGAAAGTCTTAATAATCAGAAATACCAGACCTTGTCTGGTATTTTTTTCTCTAAACCTTACTTAAAAAAATTAACAAAAACGGCGCTGAAAAATGATCAAATTCACCATACTCACAATGATAGCTTTAACAAGCTTGGCTTGTAGCACCGCTTACTCAGAAACCTTTCAAGTAAAAATGGAGAACCGTGGCCCCATGGGGAAAATGGCCTTTGTACCCAGTTTCCTACACATACAGCCAGGAGATTCTATTGAGTTTATTAACGGTACTTTCGGTCATAACGCCATGACCATAAACTACATGATTCCAAAAGGGGCTAAACCCTTTCGCGGCGCCGTAAATGAAGAATTTACCACCACACTTACCCAAAACGGAATTTATGGAATAGTCTGCTTGCCACACTTCAACTTCGGCATGGTGATGCTAGTCCAAGTGGGTAATGATACGAACCTAAGAGACTATGTACTCCCAACGTCCTTACCTAAATATGCTACAAAACGCTTCGAAAAAATCATATCGCATCAACAAGAAAATGATACCGACCTGTAGAACGATAAAACACACGCGAATAACCAAACAAGAGAACCTTCAACATCACAGACGGAGGTTATGCCGACACAGCGTCTATTCAACTGTAGAAAATAATAATGACTAAACAAACAGACCACTCCACTCTCTTTACCTGCGTTAGGCCATATTTTACAGCCGGCGATGACAAACATACTTCGCCCAATCAATCCCTCGCGATCACATATCATCAAGACTTGGGCCAACAGTGATTCTATTTTGTATTTCATACTCGTAACAAAGTGCGCAACAAAATATCTGTCGCGTTCATGGCTCTTGTGTTTAGTTGTTTTTGGCGAAATTATTGATCACCAAGGACTATGACCGTTCCATTATTACTTTAACTAATTGTTATTTATTGATGATTTGTGGGGATACCTCAGGTATCTAACCCTGAGCAACCACTGTGAGAGGTTCTTGTTTTTCATTTGCGCTGACGCGTCGAGCTTGCGAGACAGGCGCAAGCAAATGGAAGAACAAGAAACCGCTGTTCTACTGAAGCTTCGATTACGACGAGGGTCAGAGCCCTTAAACGGCGAGTAATGTGGTTGATTGGACTCTGTACAACTGTTTAAGGGGTCTGACCCTGCACATCTGGCGCGATTAATACCGATGATAAAGCTTAGGGACGCCTGTGCAATCAGTGTGAGAGGTGCTTGTTTCTCATTTACGCTGACGCGTCGAGCTTGCGAGACAGGCGCAAGCAAATGGAAGAACAACAAACACCCGATACTCTAGACAAGCACTGCTTTCAGAGCGAAAAGACTAAAAAATACCCCCTCCAGATCCCCCTTGGCAGGGCAAGGGCTAGATCGAGCCCTGTATTTTTCCGACTTATTTCAGATATAAAAAAGCCCCGACCATCTTAGTTGATCAGGGCTTCTTAGTGTTTAAATCTTGATAACGACCTACTCT
The DNA here is from genome assembly GCF_004352835.1 of Marinomonas flavescens. Taxonomy (GTDB): domain Bacteria; phylum Pseudomonadota; class Gammaproteobacteria; order Pseudomonadales; family Marinomonadaceae; genus Marinomonas; species Marinomonas flavescens. Next base: position 147,739 of record NZ_SJSB01000010.1, read on the forward strand.
CACATGCTTTCCTTCATAAGAGCCCCACACAGGTGTGAGGTTGTTATAGCCTGAAACGAAAAAATCCTACCCCGTTTAACGGGATAGGATTTTTCTTAATTTAAATCTTGATAACGACCTACTCTCACATGGGATCCCCCACACTACCATCGGCGATGACGCTTTTCACTTCTGAGTTCGGTATGGGATCAGGTGGTTCAACGTCTCTATGATCATCAAGAAAACTGGTATGTTTTATTAGAAACTGTCTAATAAAATCAAATTTTCTTATGCCTGATAATTCAGGACTTCTTAATTATAAGCTTGACGACGACCTACTCTCACATGGGATCCCCCACACTACCATCGGCGATGACGCTTTTCACTTCTGAGTTCGGGATGGGATCAGGTGGTTCAACGTCTCTATGATC
>NZ_SJSB01000011.1 GCF_004352835.1 Marinomonas flavescens
AAGAGCGTGCTGACCGTGTTGGCTTACTTAGTAAGCTAGACATCGTCTTCGTTGTTGTGAAGCGTTGTCCGTGTCAGCGAGGGCGTATATTAAGGATCTACAGATTTAGTGCAACCCTTTTCCGAGAAAAAAGTGGTTTTATCGCGATTAATTTAAAAGAAACGATAGATAGGTCAATTAACTAACAAAAAAGCCCATTACCTGTACAAATAATGGGCTTTTTATAGTGAATCCAGTCAAGCTTTGACGTTTTAGGACTTTATTGATTGTTCTCGTCGGCGCTTAACTTCATATACGATAGCAAAAATCACGGTAATAGAGATCATCACCAAGCCTAAAGCATTTACCGCAGGTGTTAGTCCCGTCCTCACCTTAGAAGCGATATACACGGTTAACGTTGTATCGTAACCTTTTACAAACAACGTCGTATTGTAGTTCTCAAAAGACTGAAGGAAGGCAATACCCGCTGCGGAAATTATCGCCGGCTTAAGATATGGCAATAAGATACGACGAAATGCCTGCCATTGTGTTGCTCCAAGACTCAGCGCCGCATTTTCTAAGGTGCGATCAAAGCGTTGCAAACGAGCTAAAACCATCAACATCACATAGGCTGCAATAAAAGTAGTTTGTGCAATCACCGTCAGCATAATACCGCCAGTCACCGAGAATCGTTTCCAAAAGATCAATGTAGAAATACCAATAATAACGCCCGGCGTTAATAATGGAGACATCATGATTGCATATAATAGTGTCTTACCTTTGCCTTGTACCGTCGAAAGAAACAACGCACAACAAATACCGATAGGTACTGCAACCAGTAGAACACCAATCGCGACAACTACACTAATCCACAAGGCATGCCACATTTGATCATCTTGTGCCAAGGCCTTAAACCATTTTAAGGTCGCTCCCTTCCATGGAGAGATGGTTGGAAAGCGACTATTATTAAACGTCGCCAAGCCCATAATAATGAGCGGTGTGAATAAGTATAAGAAAAAGACCCCAATATAGAAACGAACACCAAGCCGCATAATTGTTTCAGACTTCATTTTGCAATGTCCCCCAAACCTACTTTAAAGATTCGCATCACCAAAGCAATAAAGCCAATACAGATGATCAGCAGCAAGAATGCATAGGCGGCACCTTGATTCCAGTCACCCCCTTCAAAGAACCAATTATAAATAATCTGAGTAAACCATCGACTCCCTGGTGACCCCAATATAGAAGGCACTGCATAACTACCCGCTGCCAACATAAACGTCATAATACAGCCAGTAGCGATCCCAGGCTTAGCATGAGGAATAACAACCCGCCAATGGGTACGAATCCAACCGGCTCCCAAACTACGGGCCGCCTTAACTTGATTACTATCTAAGCTTTCAATGGCATTATAAATGGGGAAAATCATAAACAGGATATAGGCGTACACCATCCCAATAAGAACACCACCATCTCCAGATAAAAACCGAATTGGTCTCTGAATAAAACCCAAAGAAAGCAACAAGGCATTCAAAGGACCTTTATATGCCAAAATGATATACCAAGAAAAAGTGCGTAGTATTTCATTGATCCAAAAAGGAATAATCAATAATACCAAGCACAATGCCGCTTTTTGAGGAGTGGCGACTTTTGCCAGATAAAAAGCAATTGGATAACTAACTAACAAAGTGATAGAGGTAACTAACACACTGGACCAAATCGTTTTAAAGAAAATCTTAAGGTGTATTTCATTCGTAAATAAAGTGTTGTAGTTAGCCAATGTGTAAATATCTTTTGGGCCACCAATATCGACAGGAAGCAGGTTGGGACGAAATGAGTAATCCACCATTAATAGCTGTGGAAGCACTACCATCCCAATAATCCAAATAGCAATCATGCCAATGACACCGACCGCTAGCCCACTACCAAAGCGGGCTTTTAGCTGGTTAAACATGAGCACTTTCTCCTAAAATAATCGCATCTTCAACATTATAAGATAGCGATACATTTGCGCCTTTCATTAAGTTTTCCGAATACTGGCGAGACTCTAACTGAATGGCCAAATTACTCCCTGCTTGGGTATTAGCATTTAAAGTAAGGTACGAACCTTCGAAATTGACTTCTTCTATTACACTTGGAATGGTTAGCATGTTTTCTTCTGCACTTAAGCGTAAATGCTCCGGGCGAATGAAGACAGTAGCTTGATCTCCAATTTTCACGGCACCCTGAACTCGGCCACATAAATGCCCCAATGGCCCACAATCCATTTCAGCAATACCATTGTTGATACTCAAGACCTTACCTACAATACTATTATTTTCACCAACAAATGACGCTACGAAAGAAGTTTGTGGATCACGATACAAAGTAATAGGATCCGCAACTTGTTGGAGGCGCCCAGCTGACATAACGCCAACTCGATCAGACATGGTCAAAGCCTCACCTTGGTCATGAGTAATATATATAAAAGTAATGCCTGTTTTACGCTGTATCTCTTTTAACTCAGTGCGCATGTGTTGACGCAGTTTTAGATCTAAGGCAGAAAGAGGCTCATCGAGCAATAACACTTGTGGCTCAACAGCTAACGCCCGAGCAATAGCAATACGCTGGCGTTGTCCGCCTGAAAGCTCAGTCACTTTTTTAGCGGCACTCCCTTCTAAAGCAACTAACTCTAAAAGCCTGTCCGACGCTTTTTTTCGCTCACCTTTCGAAACACCACGAACTTCCAGACCAAACTCAATATTTTCGGCTACGGTCATTAATGGAAATAAAGCGAGGTTTTGAAAAATCATCGATGTTGGACGTTTGTTAGCGGGGACACCGTGCATACTTTGGCCGCCAATTTTTACATCCCCTTGAGTAGGATCTAAAAAACCACTAATCATGTTCAATATAGTCGTTTTACCGCAGCCAGATGGCCCAAGAAAACTAAAAAACTCACCAGACTCGATTTTTAAGTCAGTTTTTTGAATCGCTGTAAAATCACCAAACTCCATAACGACATTATCTAGATGAACACTGCTATCCATATTACCTCTCATTTATTTGTTATAAGTAAAGACCCTAAAATAAAAAAGCCCCTCGCAGCGCAACCACTGCGAGGGGCCTTGCTATCTGCTTACGCAGACAAATAACGGTCTTGATATTCATTACGAAGTGCAACATACCAAGGTTCTTGAATTGGCCACCACCATAAGTTAGCAAGATCTTGTTTGCTATATGATGAGTTAAAGAAATCCTTAGTGGCTTGTGGCAATAAAGCTTCTGCCCCTTTAGCCGTAGAGTTGTAACCTGTCGCTTTCACAAACATAGCGCCAGATTCGGGCGTGTAATACCAGTTAATGAATTCATAAACAGAATCAACATTATTAGCATTTTTAGGCATAACAAAACCTTCCATCCATGCTAACGCGCCTTCTTTAGGAGCACGGAAAACTACTGGTTCGCCTTCGCCACTCAATTTGAAGGCTGTGCTATCCCAAGTTTGGCCAATGATAGCGCCATTAGTCAGAAATGCACCTTGCGCCTCATTTTCAGTCGACCAAAATTGAGCAATAGAGCCCTTATGTTCAACCGCTGTTTTTAAAATAACATCAAAGTTAGCACGCATTGCTTTTTCAGTTTTGTATGAATCCAACAGAGGGAAAGGTAGCTTTCCTTGTTTTTCTAACCACAAACCAATACCAACTAATGCAGAATGCCCCCGAACGGTGACACCACCTGAATTTTCAGGTAGCCATAGGTCACCATAGCTAAGGTCTTTGCTTACTTTGGCTTCATTTTTATTGTAAGCGATCGCCTCTGTTCCCCAATCTGATGGTGCGAAATAACGCTCACCTTTCACCACACCGCCAACTTCAGAGCCTGTAATAGCGCTATCTAAACAGCCATCCCACTTAATACGCGTTTGATCAAGTGGCTGGACCAAACCGTAATCAACATAACCAGGTACACGGTCGACCGTTGGCATGATGATATCAAAGCCAGTTCCATCAGTAGCTCGTAACGAGTTCAGCAACTCATCATTGGTGCCGTAAGGTGTGAATGTGGCATTAATGCCTGTCTTGGCTTTAAAATCAGACAGCATTTCATCTGTGATGTATCCGGCCCAAGCATAAATACGCAGCTCTTTATTAGCCGCGATAGCTCGATTGATAGTAAAGGGTGTGGCTGCAACCGCGCCTGCGACGGAAGCACCTTTTATAAATTGGCGACGAGAAAAGGTCATTCTAGAGCTCCTAGTAATTAGTGCAATTATGGTCTGACTTTCAGAATTTTACATAACGCCTTTAAACTAAACAGACGCCTACGCGACACGTGTTCTTTATTAAACGAGTGGTCAATAAAAACATAATACAAAATAATGACAACCATGTTACCAATAAAAGACGGCTGTTATTAAATAGGTCGCATATGATCAAAAAATGGACGCCTTTCAGCATGATACAATTTATTTCTTGATCATTCCTATATATTTACACATATTACAGCCAGAGAGCTAGCGGTTCGAATACAAACATTAATCAACTTACAATCAAAGTGTACTTTTAAAAGACCTGCCTTTATGTCAAATAACGAACATCAATGATAGAAAAATGACAAAAAAAACCAGCAAAGGAGCTGGTTTTTAAATACATAAAAGGTAGATGACTCGTTAAAATAGAACGCGCGCTTTAACGGTTCCATCAATTTCTTTTAACTTTTCAAGAGCCATTTCACCAGCCTCTGCAGACACATCCATTACCATGTAGCCTAGTTTTTCAGTGGTTCGCAAATACTGACCAGTAATGTTGATGTCATTGTCAGAGAAAATAGCGTTAATTTTGGACAACACACCTGGGCGGTTTTCATGAATATGCAGAATTCGATAATTGTCTGCTTGTGATGGTAGCGCCACCTCAGGGAAATTAACCGCTGCAATCGTAGTACCCACATCCGAATATTTAATCAGTTTTTCAGCCACTTCAATGCCAATATTTTCTTGGGCTTCCATGGTGCTACCACCTATATGTGGTGTCAGGATAACATTGTCCAAACCACGTAAAGGAGAAACGAATTCTTCAGTGTTACTTTTTGGCTCAACTGGGAATACATCAACCGCAGCTCCACTAAGATTTCCAGCCTTAATAGCATCAGCCACGGCGCCTAAATCCGCAACCGTACCACGAGAAGCATTAATGAAGATGGATCCTTTCTTCATTTTTGCCACTTCTTTAGCACCAAACATCATTTTTGTGGAGTTCGTTTCAGGCACATGCAAACTCACAACATCACAAATCGAAAGCAGCTCATTTAAACTCTTGATTTGACGAGCATTACCCAATGGTAGTTTTGTTACAATATCGTAGAAACATACGTCCATACCAAGGGATTCGGCTAAAACACTTAACTGCGTTCCGATACTACCGTAACCAATGATGCCAAGACGTTTTCCGCGAGTTTCAAAAGAACCTACAGCAGATTTAATCCAACCTCCGCGATGACAAGCCGCATTCTTTTCTGGAATGCCGCGCAACAACAAAATCGCTTGAGCAAGCACTAATTCAGCCACACTACGAGTATTTGAAAAAGGTGCATTAAAAACAACGATGCCCTTCTCGCTCGCCGCGTTCAAATCAACTTGGTTCGTACCAATACAGAAACAACCAATCGCTACTAATTTATCGGCATGCGACAGTACTTTCTCTGTTAATTGTGTGCGAGAGCGTAAACCAATGAAGTGGGCTTCTGAAATCTTTTGAATAAGATCTTCTTCAGCAAGCGCCGTCTTATGGTATTCAATATTAGTATAACCAGCGGAATGGAACGCATCTAATGCAGACTGATGCACGCCTTCTAGTAATAAAATTTTGATTTTGTTTTTGTCTAGTGAGGTGTTGCTCATGGCTCGTTCGACTTCTCTATTATGGTGGGGGGGAAATTCACTTAAATATGTTACCACAGAACATTATGTGTCGTATTAAAGATACTGGAATGTCTTTCATTATGTTAAGAGCAAAACTAATACAAACTGCCGTTTTCTTTTTTGCTACGCATTCTTCAAAGAGCGAACAAAACAACAGCGCTACTTAGGCAATAAAAAAGGGACTAAAAAGCCCCCTTCTCAATGATTACTCGCTTTCTAAGCGTTCTAAGAAAACACCTGTTTCTACATGATGCGTATAAGGGAACTGATCAAACATGGCGTAGCGAACCACTTTGTGAGTGCTCGCTAGCGCTTCTAAGTTCGCCTTCAAGGTCTCAGGATTGCAAGAAATATAAAGTATGCGATCAACCTTACGAATCAACTCAACCGTCGCGTCATCTAACCCTGCTCGTGGCGGATCTACCAACACAACAGATGGCGACAAGGCATCGACACCGGCTTGTAATAAGGTCTTCGGCAACTCAGTTTCGCCGTTCAACGCGGCCGATACATCTTCACTGGCCATTTTCACGACCTGAACATTGCTCATTCCATTTATTGCAATGTTTAGCTGGGCAGAGTTTACCGATACTTTTGATATCTCTGTGGCCACCACACGGTCAAATCGACGCGCTAATGGAATAGAAAAGTTACCGTTACCACAATACATTTCCAGCAAATCACCAGACAGACCTTCGGTCACATCAAGCGCCCATTCCAACATTTTTTCACTGATACCAGCATTCGGCTGAGTGAAACTATTTTCTACTTGTTGGTAATGAAATTTCTGACCATGTACGGTCAATGTTTCCATGACAAAATCACGGGTCAGAATTTGTTTTTTCTTACGACTGCGACCGATAAAATGACAAGCAGGGAACGCGTCACTCATTAAACGAGCTGCTTGGTTCCATTCATCGTCAATTGGCTTATGGTAAAGCAGACTGATCAAAGCTTCGCCTGTGGTAGTCGTGAGAAAGTCCACTTGAAATAACTTGTGGCGCAACACAGGAACATCTCGTACAGCATTAATCAATGCAGGCATCAATTCGTTAATAAGAGTCGACGCTGCTAGGAATTGATCCGTTCGAATTGGCGTTCTTGGGTCGGCCGAATCAAACATTGCATAGTACAAATCATCGCCTTCATGCCAAATACGGAATTCGGCTCTCATTCGATAGTGAATCGGCTCACTAGCAAATATTTCCAACTCAGGTAATGACAAGTCGGCCATTAATCGAGTCAGCTCTGTATGTTTTTCTTCAAGCTGCTTTTCGTACAATTCAGGTTGGATTTGATCCGGTCTCATGACACATTCTCTTAAAAACGATGGAAACTCACCACAGTAGGCGCGGCATTATACGAGTTCCAACCAGACAAATCTAATCACTACTCTCTATCTCTGCGTACGAACTCACTTATGAGCTAAATAAGAGTCACCAAAAAGTATTTCTAAAGACAATGTGAGAGAGAATTCACCACGGTAATTCTCATCTTCTTGGTAAGTCATTTGTGGCTTAACATGCCCAATAAGCCAATTTTTATGTAACAAACGACTGTAGTCCACAAAATACAAAACGCTATCGCCTCCAGTATCTCCTCCTTCGGCTTGCAAAAAACTAAGCTGGTATAAGAGTTGATTTTTATCATTTAGCGCCTGACTGAGGAAAAAATCTTCTCGATAGTAAATCTCATCATCTTGGGCAAGCCATGTAGAACCAAAACGACCGCCATATTGAAAAGTATCACCCAGTTGATGTGCATACCCTAACTTATAACGTAGTCCAGTCCCCTCACTATAGTAAGCGAAAGCCTCTTCCTGCTGATACCATCGCCACTGTTGATACTCATGTCCTTGGGAAAATCGTGCCCGTAAAAAAGGGTTTAAAGGAAATTCTAGCAACACACCACTGTCAAAATCAGCCCCCCAACTCTTTTTGATATAACGCACTGCCGCTGACACATTTGATTTCACCGCTGAATTAACAACGCTGCTGTCTCGTGTCGCTTCACTGGTTTTATTATCGTTCGTCAAATTATCGCCATCCGACTCAATAACAAGTCGCAGCCTATTTTTAGTATTAGGTAACTTTAAACGGGCATTAAAATTGAAGAAACCATCGACGCCATCACTACTGAATATTGGGCCAAACCGCATCCGTACATAACTTTCATTAGATTGGATACTGTTATTACCAGATAAAAAGGCGTCTATATTACGAGACCAACTCCCTACTGTTTCTGATACCGATTGATGCGTCGCTTGCCACCAGCTGTCGCTTTCTTCTTGCGACACCTGGTGGTTTTCACCTACATAGTTAGCGCTGTCGTCACCCTTTTCCGCAAAGACCGAAAAAGACAATAGAAGACAACCTGACAGAAGAATAGCGTCCTTGCAATATGCCATTTAACTAATCAGCCTTAAGCATTTGCTGAATCATCAAAGAGGAGTTTTCTGCCGCTAGTTTCAGGTATTCATCAAAGCTTTGAGGCGACTCTTTACCCGCGATATCAGACAATGAACGAACAACAACAAAAGGCGTTCCAAATTTAAAGCACACTTGTGCAACCGCCGCCGCTTCCATCTCAGCGGCAATCATTTTCGGAAACAACGCTCTAACCGCTTCTACTCGCACTGGGTCATTCATAAAGCTATCACCCGTACCAATCAAGCCTACTTTGGCTTTGACACGGTTAACCGCTTGGACAGCAGCTTGCGCTTGCTTGATCAATACCGCATCCGCTTCATAAGTAGCTGGCATGCTTGGTACTTGACCCATAGGATAGCCAAACGCGGTCACATCAACATCATGATGTACAACGTGATCGGAAATCACTACATCTCCAACGCTTAGCTCTTCTGCAAAACCACCAGCAGAGCCAATATTGATAACGTATTCTGGAGAAAATTTTGACAGCAATAGCGTGGTCGACAAAGCCGCATTGACTTTACCAATGCCAGATTGCAGAAGCACCACGTCTTTTCCCTCAAACTGACCGATGAAAAAATCACAACCCGCAACACTCTCTTTGCGCACATCGTCCATCCAAGATTTAATAACGGTCACTTCTTCATCCATTGCACCGATTAAACCAATCACCTTACTCATTTATTTCTCCTACAGACGTTTAGCATTGAATAAATTCTTTCAACGCATCTATTTGTTCCCCTGAATAAGGGGTATTCATTTCAAAAAGTGTGACATTGTCTGGCTGGTTAGGCCACTTTTGCACCGCAAAAAAACGCACCTTAGGATAGTTAGCCTGTATACGAAGTAACAAACTACTGACCTGTGGCTCTAAAAGAATAATGACGATATCTGAATGATACGGCAAAAAGGCCTCATACTCAGATAAGTCGGCCAACCACTGAGACATAACAGATTTTTTCTCTAATTCAGCATACCAAATGGCTTTAGCCACTCTGCTACCACCCACAATAACCCAAGCCAATCCTTGCTCGCCTAAATAAGTTGGTACAATAGCCGCTCGCTGAGAAGCCTTGGCAATCGCTTGCTGCAGATTATAATCAAACACACAACCCGTAACAGAAAAGACATCGTGTGCATCGGTATCTTGGGGAGTGGAATTCAACCAAATTACTGGAAGCTCAGTTCGATTGTGCTGAATTTCTAAATTTTTCGTCATACCCCGCTGAATATCTACTTCTCTATGACACCCTATAACAACAGCATCGAAATGCGGTGCGGCCGTGGCCTGCATGAAAAAGTCATCACTCGATAAATAAGTTTCTAATTGCACGCCCAAACGCACTAAGCTTTCTTGCACTCTATCGGAATTAGGATAGTCATTTATGACCCAAGCCACGATCAAATCATCAGCCAACGCAGTCACTTCTTGGGCGTATGATTGAAATGGCACATGAATCTTTAATGCGTTGCTGCGTAGCTTATGAAATTGACCACCGAGCTGCTTAATAATAATTGTCGAGGCCCAGTTAAAGAAAGGTCGAGATAAGATGTCATTACTCACTACAATTTCTAACATTCCCTGATCAAATCGAAGTGAAATGCTTCTATCTTCCATGGCGTTTGTCACCGACATCATAACAGAAAGACGAAGAAGCATCTTAAAGTAAGCGTTCGCCGAGATCTCAACGGCGCCGGACTCTACGCCGCAATCAATTCTAATCATGCCGACATCTAGACCTAAAACTTGCATTACATGAGAGCTTTCGCAACTAAAAACATGACCTATAGATTCAAGCTCAGCATCTTCAACTTCACTTTGAGCCCCTTCAAGGATAGTCAACACTAAACCGATCCAGCCTTGCACATAACCTTTAGGCGAATAAGATGGCAACTGAGATAACTGCGTCATTTCATTGAGCAACATATCAACTTCCAACCTTCGACTTAAATCTAAAGAAGATGGCTTCAATTGTTCGAGCTGCCAAGACAGACGCTTTTCTTGCGTCGTATTTCGGCCAACCAGCACAATACTTCTAAATGAATTTTCGTTCATAAAGGAATAGGCCTGCCAATGGTAGATCCCATTGATATGCGCAATAGTCAGCTCAAATGAAACACCGATCCCTCCTTTTAATGCCTCTTGAATCGCTTGATGGCAAGAGATAGGCATGAAATCAAACACCGTCCGTGAATGTTCATACTGAGGAAATAATTGCATTGCTTCACGGTTAATTTCTTTTACCTCAGCCATTTCATTACAAAAGATAATGGCAGAATGAGTCGACTCTAATAACAGCTGAAAGCGACTTTCCTTAGCGTCTAAATAACTTCGGTACTGAAGGTTCTTCGTTTGAATGGGCTCTAACTCGGTAAACACCAGTTGATCATTTTCAGGTTGCTTAGCGATCATACTCAATGGGGCGAATACGAGGCGCTTGAACAGAAGAATCAAAAAAACGTATAAAACCGCTAAGACTGAAAACACAAGCAGCAATACACGCAACCAAGAAGATATCATCACCTCAGTTATGGGCATTCGCTTAGCAATACTAATCCGGAATTTACTGCCATAAACGGGCGTTTTCATATCACGAGTAGTAGATACAACACTGTCAGATGGATCGAAGCCCACCTGGCTTTCTTTCAATAGCAAAGCATCAGTATGACGATCATAAACCTGTACTAGATCAGACTCAGCCCCATCTAACAACTCACTGGAAAGCGTAAGATTATTGTTTAAAGAGATAAACCCATAAAGATACCCAAGAAGAACACGATCCCTAGATACGATCTTTTTCTTGTACATTAGAAGTATCGCATCGTCATCCGTTGTTACTTTCACCCAATGATTAATCTTCCCCGTTGATAACAATGTAGGTAACTTATCTTGGGTATACACTCGAGCCCTTGGATCTGTAGCACCTTTGCGCTTAGACCAATCAATGTAGAAGAAATCCAATCCACCAAAAAAAAGTATTTCATGATGCGAAAACAACATCTTGAGCTCGTCGCCTGATTGGTAGTTACTCAATACTAAATCTTGGCTGATATAACCCATTTCATACTCAGCACGAGTCAAATAATCATTAAACACTTGTTCAACCACTTGTATTCGAACCGCTAAATTTGCTTTGGCGTCATTACGAATACCTCTATCGACAGCCACAATAGAAATGGCTCCCGTCAATAAAAAGGTTAATATAAACAGCATTAATACTTTATAAAAAGCCCGCTGCTGTAGGTTGATGACTTCCTTCACAAAACCACCGCAGAGTAACGAAAAACTCGCTGCATCATTAAATTCAAACTTTCAGGGTCAATGTCAGTCGACACAAGTGACGCCCGTGCAATATAGAGTTGTGGCGCAGTCTCTCCTTCCATACCTTTCTTTATGGCTTCAGCCGCAGCAATCGCTAAATCATCCCATGCAAAAAAAGTACTCACGAGCACAAGATGGCTCTTTAAATTAGCCACTTCATCTTTAGAAAGTCCCCAGCTATTGGTTTGTACTTTCATACTTGATGAGCTTTCTTTTATCGCCGTAACTACACCATCAGAAATATTTTGTGTACAACTAAAAATAAAGTCGATTGATTTTTTCTTTAGCAATACTTGGGCGTATTTCAAGGCACTCTGCTTATCATTATGCATAGTTTGAACCAGCTGAATTGATCGGTTTTCCTTAGCCATAGCGTCCAAAAAAGTATTACACCGCCTATCACCTAAATAACCTGAATCCACTACAAATGCTGCAACCCTTGCAGTTGAAGGCAACTGACGATGAAGATAACTAACAAGTGAATCCACAGCCTTTACTTGGTCAAACCCAATGTACATAAATGGTGAATGGTTCTGCCAATTAGTTAGTGGGGTCGACATGCCATAAAAAATAATTTTTGTGCGATCATCCCGTAACATTTTCTCGATGTAACGACTCTGCACTAGATCTAAATCTGTAATAATTAAATAGTCAGGCCGAGATTGTTTCAACTTATCGTATTCTGCCACATCATAGTGATTACGTTTTCCATAAAGAACGTCCAATCGATAGTTAATCTTTAATTCTTTCATACGATGATTAAAAGCGCTTAATAAGGAGCGGTTCTTTGGCGACTTAGTCTGATCAGATAGCAAGATGGATATCTGTATAGGTCGGCGTTGTTGGATTTTGAGGGGGATAGGTGGAGAATTAACCGTGCCAGCAAACTTCTCACTTAACGACCATTGCCCAGGATATAACGCGTAAAAATGAGCACTGTCCATGACAAACGGCTGCACATTCGCCGCATAAAGGGGCATAAGCCAGCTCATAATAACGATTAAAAACAGCCTGAAAGAGAGTCGTCGCATTATTAGATCCGATAGTGCTTCGATTAAGAAGCCGTATTAAGAGTACGCAACAAAAAAGATAAGCGGTATCACAAAGCAACACAAGCGATCGCCAGAGAAAATACGAATGAATTGCCAAATAGACAAATTTTAGACATAAAAAAAGCCGACATAAAGTCAGCTTTTTTTAAATATGGTGCGGAAGGAGAGACTCGAACTCTCACGCCGTGAAGCACTGGAACCTAAATCCAGCGTGTCTACCAATTCCACCACTCCCGCAAGGAATGGCGAGCATTATAGGCAAATCATTTTTCTGGTCAATACTTTTTTTCATTTATTTGATAAAAAGTACAAAACGATTTTCTATGTGCTCGCATTCATGCATTAATCACGATTAAAAGCTTCGACCTTTGAGGTACTCACCACGCTCATAACGCACAGCCATCTCTTCAAGATCCATAGTGTGGATACGAGACGCTTGTCCTGCACTACCAAACGCTTCATAGCGATCAATACAAACCGCCTTCATCGCTTTAATACTTTCTGTCAGATACTTGCGAGGGTCAAAGTTACCCTTGTGCTCTGCAAGACTACGACGAATCGCACCCGTTGCCGCCAAGCGCAAGTCAGTATCTATGTTCACTTTACGAACACCGTAACGAATTGCTTTCACGATTTCTTCAACAGGCACACCGTAAGTTTCTGGGATCTCGCCACCAAACTCATTGATGATTTCCAACCAGTCTTGCGGTACTGAAGAAGAACCATGCAATACAATGTGTGTATTAGGCAGCAATTCAACAATCTTCGCGATACGCTCGATATCTAAGATGTCACCTGTTGGTGGGCGAGTGAATTTGTACGCTCCGTGGCTCGTACCGATGGCTACCGCTAGCGCATCAATGCCCGTTGCATTAACAAAATCTACTGCTTCTTGTGGGTCGGTTAGCATTTGATCCATGGTCAAAATGCCGGCCGCGCCAACACCATCTTCTTCACCAGCTTCACCCGTTTCTAGCGATCCAAGTACACCCAACTCACCCTCAACAGAAACACCACAAGCGTGAGCAAACTCAACCGTACGACGAGTCACATCAACGTTGTAATCATAACTGGCTGGCGTCTTTCCATCCGCCATTAGAGAGCCATCCATCATAACGGATGAGAACCCAAGTTGGATGGAGCGTTGGCAGATCGCAGGAGACGTACCATGATCCTGATGCATAACGACAGGAATATGCGGAAAGTCTTCAATTGCTGCAGAGATAAGGTGGCGAAGGAAGTGAGACCCTGCATATTGACGAGCCCCTGCAGAGGCTTGCATGATAACAGGAGAATTCACCTCATTCGCGGCTTCCATAATAGCTTTGACCTGCTCCATGTTATTCACATTAAAAGCAGGAAGACCGTAGCTGTTCTCAGCAGCATGATCCAACAATTGACGCATACTAATTAAAGGCATAAAGATTTTCCTCTGACAATAATCCCCTATGAACATCATAAGGGACGGAGTTATGGCGAACTCTCTGGTTATTTACTTTTTTATATGCACGAGTGCATTTGGCTTACGCCTTATCGTTATTGTCATCCTCGACACAGGTATCGAGCTAGTCACTCTAGTTTTATTATCCGCCGACTCATCATCATAAAGATCCGGTCAGCGTGATTGGCTTTACGCCTTTATTATAACAGACATTTTCTGGTCGTATTTTGATACTAACCTTGCGCGCGGCTCTCTAACATCGCAACCGCAGGAAGTACTTTTCCTTCAACAAATTCAAGAAATGCACCGCCGCCAGTCGAAATATAAGACACGTGATCCGTAATATCATATTTATCAACAGCGGCCAATGTGTCACCACCGCCAGCAATAGAGAAGCCTTCACTTTTCGCGATCGCCATAGCTAATGCTTTAGTACCACTACCAAACTGATCAAATTCAAAAACGCCAACAGGACCATTCCAGATAATCGTTTTTGAATTTTCTAACAAGGCTGCAAACGCGGCAGCGGCTTTTGGTCCTATGTCTAAAATCATATCATCAGGGCCAACATCTTTAGCGTCTTTAATAATCGCCTCGGCATCCGGTGAAAACGCCGTTGCAACCACAACATCTTCAGGCAGTGGAATGCTGGTTTTTGCCATCAAGGCTTTAGCTTGTGGAATCAAGTCTTCTTCGTACAAAGACTTACCAACTGGAAAACCTGCAGCAGCAAGGAAGGTGTTCGCAATACCACCACCAACAATAAGCTGATCAACTTTATCAGACAATGTTTCAAGCACAGTAAGCTTAGTCGACACTTTAGAGCCGCCTACAATGGCTGCCATCGGATGAGCAGGATTAGCCAGCGCTTTTTCTAATGCTTCTAGCTCGGTGACAAGCAATGGACCTGCACAAGCAATCGGCGCGAATTTTGCCACACCATGAGTTGATGCTTGAGCACGATGAGAGGTGCCAAATGCGTCCATTACAAAGACATCACATAACGCCGCCATTTTCTTAGACAATGCTTCGTCATCACTTTTTTCGCCTGTGTTAAAGCGCACATTCTCGACTAAAACAAGTTGGCCTGCTTCAACGTCTACACCGTCCAACCAATCTTTAACCAAAGGAACATCTTGACCTAGTAAAGAAGACAAATGCTTAGCGACAGGTAGCAAAGAATACTCTTCTTCGTATACGCCTTCCGTAGGGCGGCCTAAATGAGACATAACCATAACTTTCGCGCCCGCGGCTAAAGCTAGTTTTAATGTAGGTAAGGCAGCACAAATACGAGCATCGCTCGTTACTTTTCCATCTTTCACTGGCACATTAAGATCTTCACGAATCAATACTCGCTTATTCGCGAGATCCACATCTTTCATTTTAATTACGGTCATGCACACTTTCCTCGTCATTTATAGAATTCTACACAGCGAACTCTAGAGCATTACCTGATGATGACATCAGCCCAATATTTGGCCACATCCAACATACGGTTGGCATAGCCCCATTCATTATCAAACCAACACAATAGCTTTACCATACGACCATCAATAACCTGCGTTTGTGTACCATCAACGATCACTGAACGTGGATCATGATTAAAATCCACAGACGCATGAGGCTCATTAGTAAACCCAAGCAAGCCAGCATACTTTAAGCTTGCCGCTTGCTGCAGCCTTTGATTAATTTCTTCCTTCGTCACTGCTTTTTCTGTACGCAAAACTAGATCTATCACAGAAACATTCAGCGTTGGGACTCGAACTGCGTTACACCCTACCTTTCCCTCTAAGTCCGGCATTAAGCGTGCGATGCCGCGCGATAGCCCCGTGTTGACAGGTATGATGGAACTAAGCGCAGAACGAGTCAGACGTAGATCTTTAGGGTTATAGCCATCAATAACTGGCTGATCGTTCATAGCAGAATGTATTGTTTGCGCCATTCCGTGCTCAATACCCGTAAATTCCTTAATCGTATCTAATACGGGGATCAAGCAATTTGTTGTACAAGACGCGGCCGAAATAATCCTCTGATTGGCTTTCACTTGATCTTGGTTAAAACCAAAAACAATGGTGGCATCCACATCTGAAGCGGCAGGCTGAGATAAAAGCAAACGCGGAACGCCCGCATCCAAATAGGCTTGGGCACTATTACGTTCAGAAAAACTGCCAGAACATTCCAATACCATATCAATATTTAGCGACGCCCAATCTAGTAGTTCCGGTGTTTCACAATGAAAACAACGAATTTTATCATCACCTACAATTAGACTGTTTTCACTAATACTAACAGGTTTAGGGAAGCGACCATGAGTGGTGTCATAGCGCGTAAGATAACTGATTGTCTCGATATCAGACAGTTCATTAATCGCCACAACCTGAAGATGGTCGCGGTAGTCGTTTTCATATAAAGCCCGTAGTACAGAACGCCCTATGCGACCATAACCATTGATAGCAACTCGTAACATAGCCCTACTTCATCACAATAAAGAACCTTCTATCGGCTCTTCATAAAAAAATAAGAAAAAATAGGCGCGCTAAAAGGCGCGCCTATTATGTTAGATTCTACGTTTAAGCAGATAACAATTTTTCAGCTGTTGCGACAACATTGTCGACAGTGAAGCCAAAATACTCCAACAGAGCACCACCAGGGGCAGATTCTCCAAAAGTAGACATCCCCACCATTGCGCCGTCAAAACCAACGTATTTGTACCAAAAGTCCACATGTGCAGCTTCAATCGCCACACGTTTAGTCACATTACTTGGTAATACAGACGCTTTGTAGTCAGCATCTTGTGCATCAAACACCGTGGTAGAAGGCATAGAAACAACACGTACTTTCGTACCTTTAGCTGTTAATGCTTCTGCAGAAGACATAGCAAGACCAACTTCAGACCCTGTCGCCATCAAGATCAAATCTGGCGTGCCAGCACAATCTTGTAGAACGTAACCACCCTTCGCAACATTTGCCAACTGCTCAGCCGTACGCGCTTGTGCAGGTAAACCTTGGCGAGAGAAGATCAATGATGTTGGGCCATCACGACGTTCGATTGCGGCTTTCCAAGAAACCGCAGTTTCTGCTGCATCACAAGGACGCCACACCGACATATTTGGCGTCATACGCAAGTTAGCTAGTTGCTCAACTGGCTGATGCGTAGGACCATCTTCACCTTGACCAATAGAGTCATGGGTATAAACAAAGATGTTACGAATGCCCATCAAAGCAGACATACGTACCGCATTGCGAGCGTACTCCATAAACATCATGAAGGTCGCACCGTAGTTAATAAAACCACCGTGTAGAGACGCACCATTCATAATGCCACTCATACCAAACTCACGCACACCGTAGTAGATGTAGTTACCAGCTGCGTCGTCTTGAATGCCTTTAGAGCCAGACCAAAGCGTTAAGTTAGAACCCGCTAGATCGGCAGAACCACCAAGCAATTCAGGTAAGATAGCACCAAACGTACCAATGGCATTTTGCGACGCTTTACGGCTTGCAATGCTCTCGCCTTTGTCTTGGCATTCTTGAATAAAAGCTTGTGCCTTTTCTTCAAAATCAGTTGGTAAGTCGCCTTTCAATACACGACGGTCAAACTCTGCTGCCAACTCAGGGAAAGCAACTTTATACGCTTCAAAAGAGGCTTCCCATTGTGTTTGTGCGGATAAGCCTTTTTCTTTGGCATCCCAACCAGCATAAACATCAGCAGGCACTTCAAATGGCGCGTGCTTCCAACCAAGAAATTCACGTGCTGCGGCGATTTCTGCATCGCCCAATGGCGCACCATGGCAATCGTGGCTGCCAGATTTATTTGGCGAACCAAAACCGATGATTGTTTTACAACAAATCAATGTTGGTTTAGAGGTTTCTGCTTTTGCCGCTTCGATTGCTGCTTTAATCGCTTCAGGATCGTGTCCATCAACGCCGGCAATAACGTGCCAGCCGTAAGACTCAAAACGCTTAGGCGTATCGTCTGTGAACCAACCTTCTACATGACCATCGATAGAAATACCGTTGTCATCCCAGAACGCGACCAATTTACCTAGACCTAGAGTACCGGCCAATGAGCAGGCTTCATGGGAAATACCTTCCATTAAGCAACCATCACCCAAGAAGCAATAAGTATTGTGATCAACAATAGCGTGACCTTCGCGGTTAAATTGAGCCGCTAAGGTTTTCTCAGCAATCGCCATACCCACAGCATTACTGATACCAGCACCCAGTGGTCCCGTGGTCGTTTCAACGCCATCAGTGTAACCATACTCAGGGTGACCAGGTGTTTTAGAATGCAGTTGGCGGAACTGTTTTATATCTTCGATGGACAAGTCGTAACCAGAAAGATGCAACAGAGAATAGATCAGCATAGAACCGTGACCGTTGGACAATACAAAGCGGTCACGATCAGCCCATTTCGAATTGGTTGGGTTATGCTTTAGAAAATCGTTCCATAGCACTTCCGCGATATCTGCCATACCCATTGGGGCACCTGGGTGGCCTGAGTTAGCTTTTTGTACAGCATCCATACTCAGAGCACGTATGGCGTTAGCAAGTTCTTTACGAGACGGCATTGTTATTCCACTCCTGATAGCTCAATGAACAATAAAAATAGGTTTATGCTGCCAGTTAGTCTTGCAATCCCTTGGTCGCTTACGCACCAAAATAAAGCAAGAAAAACGAAACAACATGACTTCTGAACCATCCTAGCAAAAAAGAGCACCATTTACTCATTAATATGGCGCGGTTAACTTGAATTTTTAGCCTAGGTAGTAGATCATTTATCACACTTACAGCGTCGATTTGTTTCGGCTTGCGGACGCTATATAAAAGCAGCTAAACAGAATCAGTATCACCTGTTTAGTTGCGTTCAATGCTAAGCGGGTTTTTTATGCCTGTTTGGCGCTTATCCATCATTTTTGATAGAGGCCCTAAACATGTCAGAGTATTCTTTATTTACTTCAGAATCCGTTTCTGAAGGTCATCCAGACAAAATTGCAGACCAAGTGTCTGACGCCATCCTTGATGCCATTCTTGAAAAAGATCCAGAAGCACGTGTTGCGTGTGAAACCCTAGTCAAAACAGGCATGGTGCTTGTTGCCGGTGAAGTCCGTACGGATGCTTGGGTAGACATCGAAGAGATCGCTCGCGGCGTGATTCGTGATATCGGATACAACAGTTCAGACATGGGATTCGATTGGGAGTCTTGTGCCGTCATGAACGCCATCGGTAAGCAATCTGCAGATATTGCAGTGGGCGTCGATGAAGCCAGCGAAAAAGAACAAGGCGCGGGCGACCAAGGCTTAATGTTCGGTTTTGCGACGAATGAAACCGACGTTCTTATGCCTGCTCCTATTACCTACGCACATCGTTTGGTTCAGCGCCAAGCTGAAGTTCGTAAAAACGGCACCTTAGACTTCTTGCGCCCAGACGCAAAAAGCCAAGTCACTTTCCGCTACGATGAAAATGGCAAGCCTTGCGCCATCGACGCTGTGGTTCTTTCCACACAACATAGTGCGTCTGTTAAGCAAGCGGATCTTCGCGAAGCGGTAATGGAAGAAATCATCAAACCAGTACTGCCAGCAGAATGGCTGTCTAAAGAGACCAAATACTTCATCAACCCAACAGGTCAATTCATCATCGGTGGTCCTGTGGGTGACTGTGGTTTGACCGGACGTAAAATCATTGTCGATACTTACGGCGGCATGGCACGTCACGGTGGCGGCGCTTTCTCGGGCAAAGATCCATCCAAAGTAGACCGTTCAGCGGCCTACGCGGGTCGTTATGTAGCGAAAAACATCGTTGCTGCAGGATTAGCAGACAAGTGTGAAATCCAGATTTCTTACGCTATCGGTGTGGCTGAGCCAACGTCCATCAGTATCAATACTTTTGGCACTGGTAAGGTAAGCGATACGTTGATTTCTCAATTGGTTCGTGAGCACTTCGAATTGCGCCCAGCGGGCCTAGTCAAAATGCTCGACCTAAAACGGCCTATCTACCTACCAACAGCGGCTTATGGCCACTTTGGCCGTACTGGTGATAACTTCACTTGGGAAAAAACAGACAAAGCAGAAGCGTTACGTCGCGCTGCGGGTTTATAATCTTCCGTAATTCCAGTATAAAGCCCTCTCTATGAGGGCTTTTTTATTTATCCATTCTTTTATTGGCTTTTTGATACTGACGGAGCATAAGAAAACATGCGAATCCCACGAATTTTTGTTGATATAGCCTTGGCTGAGAATTCCAAAGTCGAGCTGCCTGATTCTGCCTTTCAGCATGTTTGCAAAGTGCTCCGCTTAAAAAACGGCAATCCAATGCGTTTGTTTAACGGTCAGGGAGGTCAATATCATGGTGAACTTTGTGATGTTGAAAAGCGCTCTGCCAGTGTCCAGCTATCAAACTTCGAAACACTGAATAACGAGTCACCACTTAAAGTGACAATTGGACAAACTCTCTCGCGCGGAGAACGGATGGATTATGCGATTCAAAAAGCCGTAGAATCTGGCGTTTATGAAATTCAACCGCTTTTCAGCGCCCGTTGCGAAGTCAAACTACAAGACGGTCGCCTCGAAAAGCGCTTACAGCACTGGCAACAAGTCGCCATCAGTGCCGCTGAGCAATCCGGTCGAGGCATAGTGCCAAAGATCAAAGTGCCAATGAATTTAGTTGACTGGGTGTCGAATTGTAACGAAATGTTAAAATTGACGCTACATCATCACAGCGCAAAACCCATTTCTCAGTATCAGCAACCAAGTAATAACCAAGTCGCCTTATTGATCGGACCCGAAGGTGGATTAACAGAGCAAGAAGTAGATGCCGCGAGAGAACACGGTTTTAACGCCATTGCTCTTGGGCCTCGCGTACTCAGGACAGAAACCGCTCCAGTGGTAGCGCTTACCGCGCTAAATTTACTCTGGGGTGACGTTTAACTGTTTTATCTAAAAAGATATTCCTGTTAATGTAACACAACCACTACAGACTAATTGCCAAAATGGATTTAGCATCAATAAAAGATAAATTAAGGGATAAACAAGACATGTTATTGCGAACTTTCATACTGCGTGTAACCTACTTAGGGGTCATTCTTTCCTCTACACATTTGTACGCTTCGACACTAGAAGAAGCGACCTACACTGCGATCAATAATAGTCCTACCGTTCGACAAGCTATTGCCAAATTCCGAGAAGAAAGCCAAAACACAGAAATATCTCGGCACAATGGTTTTTATCCTAGCATTGACCTTGCTGCAGGAGTAGGTAAAGAAACGACCTACGCTGATGTTAGTAATTCAGATGACATTACCCTAACAAGAAGAGAGCTTTCTTTATCCCTTACTCAACCTATTTTTAATGGTTTTGCTACAACTTATGACATTAAACGCTTAAGTAATGAAGCAGAGGCAGATCGTTGGAGTGCATTAGTATCGGTTGAAAATACCGCTTTAAGCGTCGCTCAGGTTTATGCAAACGTACTGCGTTACCGAGAGCTCGTGGATCTGGCAGATCTGAACCTAGAAACGCACAAACGAATCTATAGTCAGATCAAGTTAAAAAGCGATACAGGGGTTGGTAGAAAATCTGATTTGAGTCAAATCACCGCCCGCTTAGCAAAAGCGTATGCCAATAGTTATGCTGCCATAAATAATCTTCGTGATGCAGAAAGTAACTACAAAAATACGGTTGGCCAATTGCCGCCAAAAGATATGATTTACCCAGTTCCTGATAAAAGTTTATTACCTAAAAGCTTAGATGATGCGATCGCTCAAGCTCTGGCAAAAAACCCAACCATCGAAGGTTCTAAATGGGATGTAGAAGCAACAGAGAACTATAAAAAGTCCATTGAAGGCGCCAAATACCCGACAGTTAATTTTGTGGTAGAGCGAACGTGGAATAATAATGTTGATGGTACTACTGGTCGAGATGCTGACTTACAGGCCATGTTCAGACTAAATTACAATTTATACAATGGCGGCAACTACAAACGTAACAAAGAGGTCGCAGTACAACAACAGGTTCAAGCCTCTGAAATACGCAGAAAAACGATTCGAGACACCGAACTATCTACTCGTCTTGCTTGGGCCGCTTATGAAGCAACCACAGGACAAAAAGAGCACATTAAGCAATATGTTGTTGCGACAAAAGAGTCTGAAGTCGCTTATGAGAAGCAATTTCGCCTTGGTCGACGCACCCTTCTTGATGTACTTGATAGTGAAAATGAACTGTTCCAAGCTCGACAAGACTATGTCAACGCAGACTACGATGAATTGTTCTCAGAGTTTCGCCTATTCAATGCCAAAGGTGATTTGATGAGGGCATTCAGAATATATCGCCCACCACTACTTGGTTTTAAAGATGAGTTTGATGCTAAGCAACCGGCACCTACTGGAGCATCACCGATCGAAAAACTAAAAGCAGCCGAAAAAGAAGCGCAGAAAAGCTCAACAGTTATGGTGAAAGAACAAGATACTGTGAAACAGTCAACCACGCAAAAAACAGATGAGAAAGCTCTCGAGAAAGAACTGTTTTTAGACTCTGATAAACAAAGCGGAGGCTGGCAATAAACTTACTACGCGCGATTTTATTAAGCACCGTCAGTTTAAGCTTAACGTTACACGCTGCTGATGGTGTTTCTCTTTATGGAGATAAAATAAAACCTCAAACACTAAAAGACGACGATCACGACGGTGTCATCAACGCTCGAGATAGCTGCCCTAATACGCCTTTAGGCTCTTTCGTGTCTATTCAAGGTTGCCCAACGGTAAGCACTTCGGTGCTGTCTATGGATCTAAAAATCCTCTTCAAACCTGATAAATATGATGTCAGTCCGCTCTTTTATGGCCAAATCAAACGCCTAGCTGACTTTCTCATTGCTCACCCGGATACCAAGGTCAGTGTTGAAGGCTATACCGATAATGTTGGCGATAACGAAAGGAACTTAGCGTTATCAAAAAACCGAGCTTCTGCGATTACTGATATTCTTGTACAGAAGTTTAAAATAGCTCAAAACCGAGTAAAAGCGGTTGGTTTTGGGGAAAGCAATCCAATCGCAGAGAATGACACGCCAGAAGGCAGAGCAAAAAATCGACGAGTGATTGCCGAAGTGTATGCTGAAAAAACGCAAAGCTTACGAAAGTGGACAATATACAGTGTGGATGAAGACATAAAATAACGTTGATTAAGTTTAGTCAAAAAGGAAAACTAGGGTGTTTTTTTATCTCAGCGCCCCCATATTCTATAGCATTAGTCCTTATAAACCGATTTTAAGCAGTAGTTAGATTTTGACTCATCGCTTTAGGAAATAACACATGACAATCAAACTTGGTATTGTAATGGATCCGATTGGAGCCATTAATTACAAAAAAGACACTTCTCTCGCCATGTTATGGGCTGCGGCTGAAAAAGGCTGGCAACTCATTTATATGGAACAAAAAGATCTGTTCCTAGATAACGGCAAAGCCTACGCTATGGCGCGATCTTTACAAGTTCATAAAGATCCAGAACACTTTTATGACTTAGGTGAAGAAAGTAAAATAGCATTAGGTGACCTAGATGTTATTTTAATGCGTAAAGACCCACCATTTGATGGCGAGTTTGTCTATAGCACTATGATTCTTGAGCAAGCCGAACGTGATGGCGCTATGGTCGTCAATGATCCCAAAAGTCTACGTGACTGCAATGAGAAACTGTTCGCAACACAATTCCCTGAATGCTGTCCGCCGGTTCTCGTAACACGTCGCGCCGATTTATTAAGAGCATTTCATCAAGAACACGGTGACGTTATCTTTAAACCGCTCGACGGTATGGGTGGGAGCTCTATTTTCCGCCTTAAAGCAGATGACGCCAATGTCAGTGTGATCATTGAGACGTTGACCCAAATGGGCGCTGAACAAATCATGGCGCAAAAATTTATCCCTGAGATCAAACAAGGTGATAAACGTATTTTAGTGGTCAATGGCGAGCCTATTCCTTACGCTCTAGCGCGCATTCCTGCAGCCGGTGAAACGCGTGGTAATCTAGCCGCTGGTGGCCGAGGCGAAGGTCAACCGCTTACCGATCGTGATCGCTGGATCTGTGACCAAGTCATTCCTTCTCTGAAAGAAAAAGGGCTTATGTTCGTTGGCCTTGATGTGATTGGTGATTATTTAACAGAAATAAATGTGACTAGCCCTACATGTGTCCGTGAATTAGACACTCAATTTGGTTTAAACATCGCTATGGTATTGATGGATGCAATAGAAGCCCGCTTAGCTTCCTAACATATCATGCGGGTAGCAGATCGATTTACAATTTCCCTCTTCATTGCCATTAGCGCACACGTGCTAATGGTAGTGCTTGTTGGGTTTGACTTCTCACTGCCAAGCCCAAAACCAAAAACACTTGAAATAACGTTAGTTCAACATACTTCAGAAGCGCCTAAAGAAGCTGATTTCATCGCTCAAGCCAATCAGCAAGCCAGTGGAACAGAACTTAGAAAGCACAAACTGACCACGACAGAAACGGCACGATTCTTATCGGATAACATTAAAGATATTACCCCTCCAGTACAGCCCCAAATTGCCTCAAGTGAACCAGTAAGAGACAAGCAACTGTTAACAACAGATGACCCTGATGCGGTATTCAAAGTTGAAAAAGTACCTGACCACCAACAAAAAACACTTGAAGAGCGCTTTAAAGGTGAAACTCAAATTCCTGATCACCTTTCTAGTGATATTTCCACGCTAGAAGCCTTATTAGATAGACAACGCCAAGCCTATGCTAAGCGACCTAGGATACGCCGACTGACCTCAGTATCTGCCAAGGCAGCTGTCGATGCTAAATACCTTGATAATTGGCGTAGGCGCATTGAACGCATCGGTAATACTCACTATCCTGCGGAAGCCAAACGTCACCATTTATATGGTCAACTTCGTTTAGCCGTTATGCTATTGCCAAATGGGCATGTTGATAGTATCGAGGTTCTACATTCATCGGGTATTCGTGTTCTCGATGATGCCGCCATGAGAATTGTCCGACTGGCAGCACCTTTTGAGGTTTTTCCAGAAGCGCTCAAGAAGAACGTAGATAAATTAGAAATTATTCGGACCTGGCACTTCTTACCTGGCAATGAACTGCAGAGTAAATAAAACACTTCATATTCTAGGCATAAAAAAACCCTCTGCAAACTGAGAGGGTTTTATAATTTTCATGCCAGCAGGCCAATAGGGATCAGCTAAACTGACCATCTCCCATAGCAAGACGTATTTTCTTCATTGCATTTTTTTCTAACTGACGAATACGCTCAGCAGAAACACCATATTCATCAGCCAATTCATGCAGTGTTGATTTGCTGTCAGATAACCAGCGTTGTACTAAAATATTACGACTGCGTTCATCAAGATCAGACATAGCGTCTTCTAGGCGACTGTTTGAATCCGCTTCCCAATTACCGTTCTCTAATAGCGTAGCTGGATTATGAGCATGATCTTCTAAATATTGAGAAGGTGCTTGAAAAGCACTGTCATCATCGTCATCAGCAGAGGCATCGAATGCCATATCAGAAGAACTCAAACGTCCTTCCATTTGACGAACCACTGCTGGCGTAACACCTAAATCACTGGCAACGGATTCTACTTCTGAGTTACTAAACCAAGACAATGTCTTTTTAGCACTACGAAGATTAAAGAACATTTTACGCTGGGCTTTCGTTGTTGCCACTTTCACGATGCGCCAGTTCTTAAGAATAAATTCATGGATTTCAGCTTTAATCCAATGAACAGCAAAAGAAACAAGACGAACACCCACTTCAGGGTTAAAGCGTTTTACCGCTTTCATCAAGCCTACATTGCCTTCTTGAATCAGATCACCTTGGGCCAAACCATAGCCTGAGTAACTTTTCGCAATATGAACTACGAATCGTAAGTGTGACATGACCAACGTGCGAGCAGACTCAAGGTCTTCTTTATAATAAAGACTTTCCGCTAATGTCTTTTCTTCATCGGCAGTCAAAATTGGAATTCTACTGACGGCCTGTATGTAAGATTCTAGATTCTGGCCTGGAATCATTATATCTGTAGGCTGGAGAGCTTTACCCATCTCTATTTCCACCTTTTTAAGTTCATAATGTCTATGAATCGATAGTAGCAAGTTAATATCTGTTGTGTGTGACAAAAATGTGAATTAACCGTGTTGTTTGTATAACAATCAAACAAACATGATTTGTGTCACTGTAGCTCTATATGTGTAATATGGCGATTAACGGCAATCCACGCCCCTAATGTGCCAATTAATGAGCTTATAGTTAAACATAAAACAATTTCACCTGCATTAAAAGTCTGCAGCTGAAAACCACCATGATACAGCTCGATTAATCGTTCTGCCGGAGCGCTCACCCACCAGCTAAGTAAGAGAATACACACTGTAGCGAAAAATCCTCCTAATATCCCAAACCAAAATCCCATGTAGAGAAAGGGTCGTCGAATATAACTATCGGTGGCTCCAACCAACTTCATGACAAGCACTTCATCTCGCCGACTTTCTACTGCCATTCTGATAGTGTTGCCAACAATTAACAGCACAGCAACGACCAATAAAATAGACAAAGCGTACACAAATCGCTGTCCGAAACTCAGTATATTCGCAAGGCGTTGTAACCATTGTGCATCTAATTCTGCGTATTCCACGCCACTTTGTGCAGCAAGCTGATCTCGCAAGGTTTGCAAGTCCGATAAAGATTGCAGATTAACCGCTTCTTTAGGCACCACTTTCAACACGATCGGTAATGGATTTTCAGGCAACGACGATAGAACCTGCTCATAACCACTAGATCGTTCAAAATAACGTAGGCCCTCTTCTTTCGATACATAATCAACGGACGCAACATCCGCACGAGCAGACAGACGATGAGACAATGCCAACGCTTTAGTGTCATCCACTTGGGGAAACAAATACAGGGTAATAACCGACTGCTGCTCCCAGTTATCCGTTACGGATTGAACGTTCTTCAATACAACATACAAACCACCGGGTAACGACAAGGCAATCGCAATGACCATAACGGTCATAACGGTCGCTAAAGGGTAATTCACTAACCGCATAAAACTCTCGGTTAGAGTGCCTTGATGCTGACGAAGATATTGTCCAATATTAAAGGAAGGGCGCGTCGGCCAGTTATGTTTTGTCGCTTTAATAGATTGGCGTGTGGCGCCACGACGAGAAGGTTTCTGAGACATTTAACCAAACCCTCCATCATTGACCATTCGCCCTTGATTTAAAGTCAGTACGCGGTGTCGCATTCGTGCAACCAAGGCTAAATCATGACTTGCAACCAACACGGTTACACCAACATTGTTAAATTCTTGAAATAGATTCATGATTTCTGACGATAACCTAGGGTCTAAATTACCTGTTGGTTCATCTGCTAACAAAAGTTGAGGCTTATTGACTACCGCCCGGGCGATGCCAATACGCTGCTGCTCTCCTCCAGACAATGCCATTGGATTATATTTTTCTTTATCCAATAACCCTACTTTATCTAAAGCGGCACGCACTCGCTTTGCTATTTGCTCATGATCAGCACCACTCACTTGCAATGGCAAGGCTACATTATGAAAAACGCTTCGATCAAACAATAACTGATGGTTTTGAAAAACGACACCAACACGTCGTCGATGCTGAGGAATGGCACGACGACTTAGCGTACGTAAATCCACACCATCAACCAGAATTTGGCCTGATGTCTGACGTTCAATCATCATCATGAGCTTCATTAAGGTGCTTTTACCGGCACCGGAATGACCGGTTAGAAACGCCATTTCACCTTGCTGTAAGTGAAAGCTCACTTGCGACAAAGCTTCTTGCCCGCTGTCGTACTTCTTTCCAACTCGCTGAAATTCAATTTCCACGCTATCACGGTATCCTTAGTTCATTGGCAAACAGTAAGAGATAATATTAGTAGCTTACTCTTACTCACTATCAAACAAGGCGTCAATAAATTCTTCTGCGACAAAAGGTCGTAAATCATCGACTTGCTCACCAACCCCGATATAACGAATAGGCAGTCCAAACTGTTTGGCGATAGCAAAAATAATCCCGCCTTTCGCCGTGCCATCTAATTTAGTCAATGTAATGCCACTGACACCGACGGTTTCAGTAAATAACTTGGCTTGGCTTAACGCATTTTGTCCTGTGCCGGCATCCAGCACCAACATCACTTCATGAGGGGCTTTAACATCAAGCTTCTGCATAACGCGAACTACTTTGGACAATTCGTTCATCAAGTTCGTTTTGTTTTGCAAACGTCCCGCAGTGTCGGCAATGACAATGTCGATCCCCTTGGCTTTCGCGGATTCGATGGCGTCATAAATTACCGAAGCAGAATCTGCACCAGTGTGCTGAGCCACCACAGGGACATTATTTCGCTCACCCCAAACTTGTAATTGCTCTACTGCTGCCGCACGAAATGTATCGCCAGCCGCAAGCATCACACTTTTACCGTCTTGTTGATATTTTTTCGCTAATTTGCCAATGGTAGTCGTTTTACCCACCCCATTTACACCCACCATCAAGATAACAAACGGACCTTCCTGATTAACTGGTACAAGCTCTTTTTGAGAACCGACTAGAATACTTTGCATTTGCGCTTTCAAACTAGCTAATAAGGCATCGGCGTCTTTTAGTTCTTTGCGTTTCAGCTTATCCGTTAATTCGTCCATCAAAGACTGCGTCGCATCGATACCAACATCGGCCATCAATAACTGCGTTTCTAGTTCTTCTAATAGATCTTCATCGACTTTTTTGCTGCCAGAAATAATCGACGACAACCCACTACCCAACCCATTTCGAGTACGAGATAGTCCTGATTTAATTCGTTGAGACCAAGACAATGTTGGTTTCTCAGGCGTTTTGTCAATCGCTGTTGCCGTGTGTTCCATCGTAGTGGATGTTGTCTCAGCTTCAACTGCGCCCTCTGACATGGATTTAGCAGATTGCTCAGCACTTACTTCCTGTTCAAGGGCATCAGAACTCGACGATGTTTCTTCTAATTGTTCCGTTTTCTCTTCTTCTGTACCCTTTTTCTTTGCAGACTTAATATCTGCACGCAAACTTTTCACAGTACGGCGCTTAATAACGATGGCTAAAATAGCCAATGCAGTACCAATAACAATCGGGGCATATCGGGCATACTCACCAAGATACGGTGTTAATAAAGCAATAAGCTGGTTAACAAGTTCCATTAAGTCGGTCTCTTATGTCTAGACTGGTGCTGTTTACACCAGTGAAATGCTATTATTCAATACAGAAGCCATTAGCATTGGCACTGAAAGCGATGATTTTATCATCATTCCTATTGGCAAACAGGTCTAGTTTTGTGGAAAAACCACATCACGTCTGTCTTTCTTATGGTTCGACATGTTTAGCAGTAAAAAACCTCTTTTTAGTCGCCCTGTTTTAGCCGTTATTATGGTGCTATCAACCTTGGTCATTTGGGTCTTAAATTTAACCGCACCTGCCACTCCGTTCCCCACACCGGCAGTCACTACATGGAAAACAAACTCTGGAATCCCTGTTATTTGGCTTGCTCAAGACAGCTGGAAAGGGAGTAACAAATTAGAACTGCGCTTTGCCTTTAAAAGAAACTCGCAAAACCCATCACTAACCAGCGCAACACTTTCTTTATTAATGGGAGATTCACTCCCATTAAGCACCTCTACGATTAATCAAAGATTAGCGCCATTGGCAGCAAAAGTGAGCAGCTACTATGATCAAGAAAGCCAAAACATTGGTTTTACCATAAATAGTGAGCCAACCTACCTAGCACCAACTCTAGATATTATTAGCCAATGGCTGCCGTCGCCTGAATTTAAAGCGCGCGCTTTCGAGCGCTGGCATAGACAGGAAAATAAATCACGGTCAATTCAACAAGAGCTAGAGCAAAAATTGTTTCCCCACCAAATCACGACAAAAACACAAACAATCACTCTCGCGGCCATCAGTAATAACTATAAGCAACTAACGCATCAAACTACGGCCATTTTTGTCATTGGTAATATGACAAAACAGACCCAAAAGGCCATCAAAGCGAGCTTAAATCATCTTAGTCAAAAACTCGCATTAGCTACCAATGATACCGATTCGATTATTAACACAAAGAGCACTTCAACCAGCCAGCATGGCCAAGGTGCCACCCTTATCGAAACCCAAAGTGCGATTGCCATAACACCACTTTCCTCTGTGAAGCAATGGCTCAGCTTACAAGTATGGGGAACTGATATGGTCAATACTTTTAACAGTCAAAACGATGTTAACGAAGCGCAACTTTATTTGACGCTATCCGCTGAACACCCCTGGGCTCGCTGGATTATCCACTATACAAATAAAACGCCCCGTAAAAAAACACCTGCCAATGTCAGGATGACAGCAAGAAGCTTTATTGATAACACTCAGATACCTTCTATCCATGATAAAAAACGGTTTACGCTATTATTGAAAAGCGTAAAAAATCAGCTTGCGCAAAGTACCTTAAATCCAAGTTGGTGGAGTAATCTTGCTACCACAACCACTCAAGAAAACAGTACGCTCACATTAGCTCAGTTTGCTAAAACGTATCAAAATGCCATCGACACTTTTAACCAAGATGATTATAAAGCAGCACTCAATTCACTGTTCATAACGTCTTCTTATCAAGAAATTCAGGTCAATAAATGAAAAAGAAAGTAACCGTTCACTCATCGACAAAATCCAAAGAAAGAGCAACTAAACTGCGCATTATTTCCGGCGAATGGCGTTCAAGACAGCTCCCTATTCCAAAGATAGAAGGGCTAAGACCAACACCAGATAGGGTTCGAGAAACACTCTTTAACTGGATTAATAATGAAATACCTGGCGCCAAATGCGCGGATTTATTCTGTGGCTCCGGCGCACTAGGATTAGAGGCAATGTCTCGTGGTGCAAAAAGCGCATTGTTTGTCGACAATTCTCGTATTGTTGAACAACAAATGAAACAAAACCTGATCACTCTAAAAGCTGAAAACTACCAAGTAGTTCAACAAAATGCCGCTGAGTTTTTAGCCACAGCGCCTCCTCAAGCTCTTGATATTGTCTTTCTTGACCCTCCATTTCGTAAAAACTGGTTGGCTCAGATTGTCCCACTTTTAGAAAACGGTTGGTTAGCAGATAATGCCTTAGTTTACATAGAGATGGAAAAAGAAGCTGCGCTGCCTGTGTTGCCCCCTTCTTGGTCATTACGAAAAGAAAAGATCGCTGGCCAATTGGTCTATCGTCTATTTGAAATTAGCCAAGAACACGCTTAATACCATGTAACTACACAGTGCACGACAAAGTCACTTTAGCTGACTGTCGGCACTGACTTGAGGCATTTGTACCTTTTATCAAACCTTACTGAGAGAGCATTTCTCTTCGCCTCTCTTGATGAGGTCTACCGCAACCGCTAGACTGTGCACCAAGATTCATACAGTCAATCAGAGCTTTTATTGGAAGCCTGATTACTTTCACCAGGACACCTAAAACCTATGCCGGACGCTATTCCAGTCGATTCTGTTGGTATTGTGGTACCACAAATTGCACAGTTCGAGACGCCTCTCACTCTGTCTTGTGGCCAAGAGTTACTAACCTATCAACTTGTTTACGAAACTTATGGAGCGCTTAATGCCAGTGCCTCCAATGCTATTTTGATTTGTCATGCCTTAAGTGGTGACCATCATGCGGCCGGTTATCACACCATGTCAGACAAAAAACCAGGCTGGTGGGACAGCGCTATTGGACCAGGAAAAGCCATCGACACGGATCGATTTTTTGTGATCAGTCTGAATAATCTTGGAGGTTGTTGCGGCAGTACAGGCCCGACCAGTATCAATCCTGAAAACAGTCAAACTTGGGGAGCAAATTTCCCTATCGTTACTGTGGAAGATTGGGTAGAAAGCCAAGCACGGTTAGCGGATCGATTAGGCATCCAAACCTTTGCGGCCATTGTCGGCGGTAGTCTTGGAGGTATGCAAGTGCTCGAATGGAGTATCCGCTTTCCAGAACGCCTTAACGCCGCGGTTGTTATTGCTTCAGCCCCCAATTTATCCACTCAGAATATCGCCTTTAATGAAGTTGCTCGCCAATCTATTCGTCGCGATCCTGATTTCCACCATGGTCATTATTTAGATGAGAAATCCGTTCCCACAAACGGACTCGGTTTAGCGCGTATGCTAGGGCATATTACCTATTTATCAGATGATGCTATGGGTTCCAAATTTGGCCGCCAGATGCGCCATGATAGCTACCAATATAACTACGGCATTGAGTTCGAAGTAGAAAGTTACTTACGTTATCAAGGTGAAGCCTTCACGAAACGTTTTGACGCGAACACCTATATGCTGATGACTAAAGCGCTGGATTATTTCGACCCTGCGGCACAGACAAATGGGGATTTATCTGCTGTATTGAGTCGTGCCCAATGTGAGTTTTTATTGGTTTCCTTCACTACAGATTGGCGCTTTGCTCCAGAGCGCAGTGAAGAAATCGTCAATGCCTTGGTAAAAGCAGGAAAACACGTATCCTACGCTAAAATTGAAGCCGCAGAAGGCCACGATGCTTTCTTATTTCCAATCCCACGGTACATGGCTACGCTAAACAGCTTTTTAACTCGCATTGGTAACCGTATCTCGATGGAGGCCCAATAATGCGTTCTGATTTAGAAATGATCGACGAATGGATCCAGCCTAATTTACGCGTATTAGATTTGGCTTGCGGACCCGGTGAGCTGCTTCACCACTTGATAGAAAATAAAAAAGTCACTGGCTACGGCTTAGAAATTGATCCTGATGACTTGAACACCTGTATTGAAAAAGGCATTCCGGTACTAGAGCAAAACATCGATGAAGGGCTACAAAACTTCGAAGATCACAGCTTCGATCTTGTGCTGATGACTCACGCACTTCAGCAGTTCCGCCGCCCTGATTTGCTGATCGACGAAATGCTACGCATTGGCAAAGAATGCATCATCACTTTTCCTAACTTTGGCCATTGGCGCAGCCGTCTTCACTTGGCCTTAAAAGGCCGTATGCCAGTGTCCGATTTTTTACCCTATAATTGGTACGACACACCCAACATCCACTTTTTCACGTTTCAAGATTTTGAACGCTTATGCCATGAAAAAGACATTAAAATTTTACGTTGGGCCGCCGTTGATGGACATCTAAGAGATCATTGGTGGATTCGAACTATGCCTAATATGTTCAGTGAAACAGCCATTTTTCACATCACTCGTTAAACCTATTTATACACAGAAGAACACGAAAAGAGGCGACCATATTGTCGCCTTTTTACGTCATCACGCAGCAACCACTGTAGAGGAAACACGATGAGCCAAACCATCGTATTAGCCAGTAACAATGCTGGTAAAATTACTGAATTTAACGCGTTACTAAGTGGTCTGGGCTTTGATGTAAAGCCGCAAGATGACTTCGACGTGCCAGAAGCAGATGAAACGGGTCTGACGTTTATCGAAAATGCGATTTTAAAAGCACGCAATGCTTGCGCCCATACAGGGTTACCTGCTTTAGCTGACGATTCTGGTATTGAAGTAGACTTTCTGAATGGCGCTCCAGGCATCTATTCTGCCCGTTTTGCTGGAGATCATGGCAATAACGCAGCGAACAACACCTTATTACTGAAAAAGTTAGAAGGCGTTGATGAACAAAAACGTACCGCGCGATTCCATTGTGTTCTAGCGTATTTACGCCATAAAGATGATCCAACACCACTGGTATTCCACGGTGTGTGGGAAGGTCGTATTTTAACGTCTACGGAAGGGCTTGAAGGCTTCGGTTATGATCCGTTATTTTATGTTCCTGAATGCGGTTGCAGTGCAGCAAGCTTACCAAAAGAAGTAAAAAACCAAATTAGCCATCGCGCAAAAGCACTCAAGCAGCTATTAGCGGCCTTCCAACAACAAAGCGCTTCTCTATGATCGACCATACAGCCAGTTTGCCGCCTCTTAGTCTTTATATTCATTTGCCTTGGTGCGTAAAAAAATGTCCTTACTGCGACTTCAACTCGCACCAAGCAGATCGCTTCGAACAAAATGGTAAGCTACCTGAAGAAGCTTATTTGACTCAGTTATTAGCGGATTTAGACGCCGACTTGCCTTATGTGTCAGGCCGACCTATCCAAACGGCCTTTATTGGCGGTGGTACCCCCAGCTTAATGAGCGAAGGTTTTTATTACCGCTTAATGGATGCACTGCGAGACAAGCTCACTTGGGTGGATAATGCTGAAATCACCATGGAGGCGAATCCAGGGACCTTTGAACAAGAGAAATTTCGCCATTTTCGCCAAGCTGGCATCAATCGCCTTTCTATTGGTATCCAAAGTTTTCAACCAAACCTGTTGAAAACCCTAGGAAGAATCCACAACCGAGAGGAAGCCATCCATGCTGTGGATAAGTCTCGCCTTGCAGGTTTCGATAATATTAATATAGATTTAATGCACGGCTTACCTGATCAAAGCCAAGAAATGGCATTGGAAGACCTTAAACTTGCGATCCAACTCAATCCAGAACACTTGTCTTGGTATCAGCTCACTATCGAACCGAATACCGAGTTTTATCGCCGACCACCTACGCTGCCGGAAGATAATACTCTATGGGGTATCCAAGACGCAGGACAAGCTTTACTCGCAAAACACGGCTACGCACAATATGAAGTATCTGCGAATTCAAAAGTAAATCGTCGAGCGGCCCATAATCTGAACTATTGGCGATTTGGTGACTATATTGGCATTGGGGCTGGTGCTCACGGAAAAATAACGCTACCTGATGGACAAATATTTCGCACACGAAAAACACGTCACCCAAATCATTATCTGAGCACCCTCCCAGAAGCCCTAGTGATTAAAGAATCCATAGAGCAAGAAGATTTACCTTTAGAGTTTATGATGAATCGCTTGCGCTTATTTGAAACATTTGATCTAAAAGATTACCAAGGTTACACCTATCAAGCGATACCCGATTTTTTATTAAAAGCCTGTAATGCGGCACTGAACAAAGGATTACTGGATTCTGAGCAGTGGCAAAAAGGCCAAGTGCAAACAACCGAAAAGGGCAAACTTTTTCTAAATGAGTTACTTGAACTGTTCCTCCCTTAAGGTCCTCTTTTTTGACGATGGTTTGACATCTAAACAAATAAATGTGACCCTAGCCCACCTATTTATAAGGAGAGCACTGGACGGTGCTCCTCTTTATCCTCGTTTTAGGTAAACACAGCATAATATGCTTACCTAAAATACACATCGCTAAACAAAATAATTAACGCCATCGATTTTTCGATTAATGTAACTTAGCTACTAACTCTATGAAGCCTGTTATTGTCTTACAATTCGTCTAAATACCCGTTTTTAATGCTGGGCATTACGTCAGATTACAATCATAATCCGCACGTTAAAAAAGGGTGAAATAGAACAATTCATGGCGCTAAAAGAACAGCTTATCTCTATCCATTTTTTTATGATGAGCATGGAGTGGTAACACACTGGCCAAATGGCTGTTGGTATTTTGTTTAGAAGATTCAGAACGTGTTCACTTATTCAGGAGAGATCTATGAAACACAAGGCACCGGACAACGGCCGGCAAGACTACAATACCTCATATACAGTGGGTCAAGATAATATTCGCTTCCTCGGGATGGATATCTTAAACCCTGTATTTAGTACTAGTGCGATCATTATTTTTGCCTTTATCATTGGGACTATCTTGTTTCCTGCTGGTGCTAAAGAAATGTTAATGGGGGCTCGAACTTGGACGATTGATAATTTCGACTGGTTCTTCATGATCTCAGGAAATATCTTTGTTCTCTTTTGTATTGGCCTAATTCTATCCCCCATGGGTAAAATTCGTTTGGGTGGTACAGACGCAAAAGCCGAACATTCCACCATCACTTGGTTTTCCATGCTGTTTGCAGCCGGTATGGGGATTGGTCTAATGTTCTGGAGCGTTGCAGAACCTGCAGCCTACTACACTGACTGGTACGGTACGCCGTTAAATGTTGCCGCACAGACACCTGAAGCGGCGAAATTAGCACTTGGTGCCACCATGTTCCACTGGGGTCTTCACCCATGGTCCATCTATGCTGTTGTTGCCTTATCGCTTGCTTTCTTTGCTTACAATAAAGGCTTACCGCTAACCATTCGTTCTGCGTTTTATCCTCTATTTGGCGAAAAAGTGTGGGGCGTAACTGGCCACATCATCGATACTCTTGCCGTCATTGCTACCATCTTTGGTTTGGCAACGTCATTAGGGCTTGGGGCACAACAAGCCTCCAGTGGCTTACACTTTTTGTTTAATATTCCTAACACTCTTACCACTCAGATTGTCGTGATCTGTGGTGTGACGTCTGTGGCAATATTCTCGGTAGCCCGCGGTCTTGAAGGTGGTGTAAAACTCCTTAGTAACATCAACATGATCCTCGCCGCAGTTTTCGCTGTCTTTGTTCTCGTTGTTGGCAATACCGGTATGATCTTTCATACCATTGGTACGACTTTCTTAGGATATGCCGAAAATATCATTCCATTGAGTAACTGGATTGGACGTGATGACCAAACCTTCTACCACGGTTGGACTGTGTTCTACTGGGCTTGGTGGATTTCATGGTCACCATTCGTTGGTATGTTTATCGCGCGCGTTTCTCGTGGTCGAACCGTTCGTCAGTTCCTAACTGCAGTATTGTTGGTTCCGACACTAGTTTCTCTCGTTTGGATGTCTATTTTTGGTGGCTCAGCTATCAACCAGATAGAAACAGGTACTGGCGCGCTCGCTGGCGGTATTACTGATGTGTCACTTGCCATGTTCCAAATGCTTCAAAATTTACCATTAACGTCGATTTCATCGTTTATTGGTATCGTTCTCGTCTTGGTCTTCTTTGTCACATCTTCAGATTCTGGATCACTGGTGATCGATGGTATTACCGCTGGTGGTAAAACTGATGCACCTATGGTGCAGCGAGTTTTCTGGGCCGTTCTAGAAGGGATTATCGCGATTGCTTTGCTTGTCGGTGGTGGTTCAGACGCTCTATCCGCTATTCAGGCGGCCGCCATCACGATTGGTCTACCGTTCACTTTGTTGATGCTCATTATGTGTTTTGGCTTATTTAAAGGGTTACGAGGCGATATGCACCTCTTTAAATAAAGAACTCTAATTAGAGTCTAAGTGTTAATACGAGCGGCTTTTGTCGCTCGTATTGTTTTAGAGTGTAAAGTACTTTATTATTCGCATCCTCTTAGGGGAGTAATCTTCTTTGCAATTTGCAAAGATTCTTTGTCAACATAATTGAGCCTCAAGCTCGTGGCAAAGAAGTCCAAATTCGATTTACTATCGAATGGGATTGATGAGACTTAAGACAATAACTTGGCTCAGGTGGGCTCAGGTTTATTGTCTTTTGCTTATTCGCCCACCTAGGACCTCCAATAATGGAAGCGATACTAACTTCGATCTCTACTGTTGCCCTTGCCGAAATGGGTGACAAAACTCAACTTCTTGCCCTTTTCCTTACTGCTCGTTTTTCCTCAAAAACCGCCATTATTCTTGGTATGTTATTTTCTACTCTACTCAATCACGCTATTTCCGCATGGTTCGGTGTTGAAGCCGCCAACTGGATACCGGGTGCTTGGGTAAACTGGGTTGTTGGATTAAGTTTTATTGCTGTCGGTCTATGGCTGCTTATTCCTGATAAGGACGACAGTGAAGAAGGTGGAATGCTCAAATACGGCGCTTTCTTAGCGACCTTCTTTTTGTTTTTCCTCGCGGAAATTGGAGATAAAACACAAATAGCCACCGTATTATTAGGTGCTCACTATGGTAATGTTGGATTAGTATTACTAGGCTCAACCATTGGTATGATGATCGCAAATGTTCCCGTCGTGTTTGCTGGTAATTGGATAATGGATCGCATCAATCCAACACTGACTCGTAGAATTGCCTGTCTGCTATTTTTAATTATGGGCTTACTCAGCATCGTATCGCCAACGCTTTAACTAATAGGAACCTGTTATGGACGTCGAATTAACCGAGATCGTGGAAGCGCTCTGCCAATATGCTCCTTTCAACGAGCTTGCAGATGATCCGCAACTCTATGACATGGTCAAAGAAATTGAGATCCAATATCTTCGGGCCGGAGAATGGGCAATCCAACCAGGTGTACTCAACCATACTTTGTTCTTTATCCGTAGTGGTGCAGTAGAAACACTCGGTAAAGAACAAAAGTTAATTCGACGTATGAATGAAGGCGAACTATTTGGCTCAGCATCCCTATTACGTGGCGGTAAATTTTCACAGTCGATGCGTGCGATTGAAGATAGCCTACTTTACCGCATTCCTGCTCGCTGGTTTCTCAAGCTATATGAAGAAAACGATGCCTTCTCAGACTTCTTTGAATTAGATCGAGAAGTTCGCCTAAA
Source organism: Marinomonas flavescens (assembly GCF_004352835.1). GTDB lineage: Bacteria > Pseudomonadota > Gammaproteobacteria > Pseudomonadales > Marinomonadaceae > Marinomonas > Marinomonas flavescens. The sequence continues at coordinate 38,557 of NZ_SJSB01000011.1, forward strand.
AGTGGCTATGGAGTCACAAATATCCAGCGTCTCGTTACTCACTTGCCCTGTGGTTAGCCTGCTACGTCGTCCCCCCATAGGCATCGATATAGACGCAGACATTCGCATGGCTGCGCAAATGATGGCGGATAAGAAAGTGTCCAGCTTACTGATCATGGAAGACAACGCATTAGTCGGTATTTTGACGGATCGCGACTTGCGTAACCGAGTGGTTGCGGCAGGATTAGATTACGACACACCTGTTGGTAAAGTGATGACTCGCGATCCTGTCGTCATGGACAGCGGTGATTATGCCGCAGAAGCGGTTCTCAAAATGATGGAAAAGAACATTCACCACATTCCTATCGTTAAAGCGAACCACCCCATTGGAGTGATCAGCACAGGTGATATCGTTCAGACCGAAAGCCATGGCAGTATTTACCTGATTAGCGATATCCACAAGCAAACCAGTATCGAAGGTCTGCAAGCCATCAGTCACAAGATGACTCATACCTTCACCCAACTCGTGCTCGCCGATGCCAATACTCAAATGATTGGCAATGCCATGTCTCATATTGGGATTGCCTTTGTAAAACGATTACTACAACTGGGTGAAGAAAAGTTCGGAAAACCTCCTGTACCCTACTGCTTTGTAGCGCTAGGTTCACAAGCTCGTGAAGAACAAACCATAAAAACAGACCAAGATAACGCACTCATCTTAAGCAATCTCTACGATCCAAAAGAACATGGCGACTACTTTGAAAATTTAAGTCAATGGGTTTGTCAAAACCTTGATGCCTGTGGCTACCCTCTTTGTACCGGTGACGTTATGGCTTCCAATACTCTTTGGCGACAACCACTTGAGCAATGGAAAAAATATTTCAGTGATTGGATTCAAGACCCTAAAGCCGAAGCATTATTGCGCTTATCCATCTTCTTCGATCTAAAAGGAGTGTACGGAGAAAAGCATTTAGCCAAAGAGCTTAATAAACACATCCGCCAAGAGGCAAAACAGAACCCTGGCTTCTTAACTTTCATGGCGCGTAATGCTAATCAGCGAAAACCTCCACTCGGCTTTTTCCGACAATTTGTACTCGATGGAGAAGGTAAGCAATCACGTACATTTAACTTAAAAGAACGCGGTATTGCACCGATTATCGACATTGTCAGAGTTCATGCCTTGGCCTGCGGCAGTGACAAACTCAATACTTTAGAACGTATAGAAGACATCGAGGCCGCAGGTTTGCTACCAGATGGACGCGCAAAAGACTTAGCTCTTGCCTTAGAAATGATTGGTATGGTGCGTATTCGCAGCCAAAAAGATCAAATCGAAAAAGAAGAAGCACCCACAAACCAAGTGAATCCAGCGTATTTATCATCCTTTGAAAAACGCCATTTACGTGATGCCTTTCACATCGTAGCAAGGCAACAGGAATTTATTAAATTCCGCTATGCCGGGAAGCGTAGTTAGATGTTTATGCGACTGATTCGTACCATAAAAGGAAACAAGCCCCAACCGCTTCAAGATTGGCAAGCCATGTTCGCACAGTGGGCAAAGGACGCACCAGAAGGTCCTCTCAAACGCTACTATGAAGCCGGCACTGTTGCGCTAGACACAAAGTTGAAAGACACCCCATTGCTGGCATTAGACTTGGAAACAACGGGACTAAATTCAAAAACAGATGAGATTATCAGCTTAGGCAGTGTGCCAATGGATCATCGTATTGTGCGCTGTAATGGCGCTCAATATTGGATGGCAAAACCGAAAGGAACGCTCAATGCAGAGTCTGTTACGATTCATGAAATAACCCATTCAGAGCTCGCCGAAGCCCCACCACTACATCGTATTCTCAATGAGATTCTAAACACACTATCAGGCAAAGTCGTCGTCGTTCATTGCGTCTCTATCGAGAGAGAATTTTTACTTGAAGCGGCGCTCAATGTTTATGGTTTTCCACTGTATTTTCCAGTATTAGATACCATGGACATAGAACGCTTAGCACTTAGTAAAACCCCGTGGTGGAAACGCATCATCGCCAGACGACCATCGTTACGCCTAGATGCCTGCCGACAGCGCTATCATTTACCACGCTATAAAGCTCATCATGCTTTAACAGATGCATTATCATCTGCCGAATTATTACAAGCGCAGATTAGCTATCATCTTGACCCTGAAGCGAATATTTCCGATTATTGGCTTTAATAAGAATCAAGATTACCTAGGGTTTATTAACATGAACTGACAGGCAAATCAGACTTGGTAAAAACAGATTGAGAGGTCACGGCTGGACAGCTCTGGCGAATAATTAACTCGGTTTCTAACACCACGTCCTTCGCTTCGTGTAGCCCTAAAAAAACCTGAGCGGCAATTCGCCCTTTCTCGACCATTTGCTGATGTACAGTCGTAATTGAAGGGTGGAAATTTTCACTTTCCGCAATGCCATCAAAACCAACGACAAGCAGATCTTCCGGCACTCTCAAACCCATTTTTAATGCCGCCTGTACGGCTGCAATAGCAATACGGTCGCTCATACACAATAAGAGTTGAGGGCGATCCGCCATGGTAAGGGCCTCACGAGCCGCCTGATACGCCATTTCATGGGTATTCTCAGGAATATTCCATATACACTCTGGCGGTAGATGACGATCATATTCTTCAAGGGCTTGAAAATAGCCGTGCAAGCGCTGAATAGAAATAGACGCAGAAGCATCAAACAATTCACCTTCACGGATACGACAAACACGATCCGTATCCAGTAAACTTAAACCAAGAATAGCAATACTCTGTGGTTGATGAGCAAGGGCATGACAGGCAATTTCATAAGCCCCTTTATGATTTTCTACGTTCACGGAAGTCGTACCAGGTATAAAGCTGTCTACAGTAATAATGTTTCTATTTGGCATTAACCAAGGGGCATTACTGCATTGTTGTGGTTTATGACCATAAACCACAAACCCATCGACCATAGAAGATTGCATACGACTCTGTGCGTCCTGCTGGCCCTTATCTGAGGCCGACAGTAACAACATGTTGTAATCATAATCTTGGAATATATCCGCCATGCCTTTAAGGAATTGATTCGCCACGGGATCCGTTAAGCTATAGCTCAGATCATCTGACAAAACGATACCAACAATTCCTGTGCGGCCCGTGCGCAAACTGCGCGCGGCCGCATTGGGTCCGAAGTATCCTACCCTCTCGCATGCTTCAAGAATGTTTTCGCGAAGCGTGACAGACAGTTGATCGGGCCGATTAAACGCATTGGAAATAGTTGCAGTTGACACGCTTAATAGCTGCGCGACATCTTTTAGTGTTAATTTTTTAGTATGTTTTTTCATACAACACTCTCAAAATGCAGCCTCTCATGGTTAAAAAATAGGCTCACTTTATTAGAATTATCAGAATATTTGGCCATAAAAGCTATTCTGATAACACGCTATAATAAGCTTGATATGCCGGTAAGATGAGTCTTTTTCCATCCACGGATGAACTAAACCCATGCCCTTCTAGGGGCTGAGAAATATTCATCGGCAGCTCTGCCGCTTGCGTTTGGCCAGTCATATTTAATACCACCAACACTCTTTGTCCATCATAGCTTCGTATTAACGCGACCAAATCATGATTACTCACATCCGCTTGCTCAAACTCACCATTGACCAAAGCAGGCTGCTTTTGTCGCCAATGGATCAGTTGGCGAATCTTATGCAATAACGCACTAGGATCAGCTTCTTGTTCAGCAACACTAAGCGCTAAATGACGATCATCAACAGGCAACCAAGGCTCCACTGTAGAGAAACCACCATGATAGGTATTGTTCCAAACCATTGGCGTTCGACACCCATCTCGCCCCTTAGATACAGGCCATAAAGGAATAGCATACGGGTCTTGTAAACGATCAAAAGGGACCTCTGCTTCAGGTAAACCTAGCTCTTCTCCTTGGTATAAACACACGCTACCGCGTAAGGATAAAATCAAAGCCATTGCGATCAACGGATACGCTTTAGGGTCTTCATTTTCTCCCCAACGAGTGCAAGACCGAACCACATCATGGTTAGATAACGCCCAACAAGGCCAGCCATCTCCAACAATATTTTGCATATTTGCCAATACATCTCGAATGTAATCAGGCGAATGGAACTTATTCAGAAAATCAAAGGTATAAGCCATATGCAGCTTGTCACCGCCAGAAGTGTATTGCGCCATACGCTTAAGCGGAAAATCATCACCAATTTCCCCAACGGTTGTGCTGCCAGGAAATTCATTCATCAACAAACGTAATTCTTTTAAAAAATCTAAATTCTCAGGTCGGCTTATATCGTATACATGACGTTGATAAGTGTATGGATTATCCTCCGGTGCACCCAGTGTTTTAGGCTCGCCTTCTGGTACCGCAGGATTGTCTTCCAAGCCTAGACTATGGAAGTAGAAATTCACCGTATCCAAACGAAAACCGTCCACGCCATGCTCTAACCAGAACCTCATATTATCCAAATGGGCTTTACGAACATCAGGGCAATGAAAGTTCATATCTGGCTGAGATTCTAAAAAGTTATGCAAATAATACTGTAAACGGCGGCTGTCCCATTTCCATGCGCTACCACCAAAAATTGATAGCCAATTATTTGGCGGTGAGCCATCTGGCTTAGGGTCGGACCACACATACCAATCTGCTTTTGGATTGAGTTTATCCTGACGACTTTCTTCAAACCAAGGGTGTTGATCTGATGAATGGCTAATCACTTGGTCTATCATGACTTTTAAGTTAAGTTCATGAGCTCTATCTATAAGGGCTTTAAAATCTGATAATGTGCCAAACATAGCGTCAATATCGCAATAGTCAGAAACATCGTAGCCAAAATCTTTCATTGGTGACGTAAAAATGGGGGACAGCCAAATAGCATCCACCCCTAGCGAGGCCACATACTCTAATTTACTGGTAATCCCCACCAAATCACCGATCCCATCGCCATTACTATCCATAAAGCTACGAGGGTAAATCTGGTAAATAATGCCACCTTTCCACCAATTCAAATTCTGTGTCATATCCATTCTCCGAAAAATAAAACGCTCTTAATTATTACGCCCAAACATTTGAAATCATTTACATTGTAGGACTAAGAGACTCGACGATAAGATTGTTCATTAGAGACCTTTGCATCAGCCATCAATATAGCAATATTGCCTACCAAAGGTCTTTTATGAAAAATGTAATCAACGTCTTTACAAAAAAAGATCAACCATGCCACAAATCAATACTCTTTAGCGTCCTAAAGAGATTCAATTGTCCTTACTGCTTAATAAGTGAACATTAGTAGAAGAGCAAACAAAAAAACGCGACTGCTCGCGTTCTTCTAAAACGTTTAACTTAAAGAGTCTTTTATCTCGTTAGTGGCTTATTTATTGCCGCTAAGAAAAGGAAGTCACAAGACGCGCCTCTACTTCTTGACGCGTTGGTAATGAAGGATAAGCTCCTAATTTTGTAACTGAATCAGCACCACATGCGGCCGCAAAACGAATAATATCTGTCAGCTGGGACTGAGATAATTCTGCAAGCGAGGTACGATCACCTCCTTGTTCTGCTAATTGATACAGTAAACCGCCAACAAAGGCATCGCCCGCCGCTGTGGTATCTTTCACATCAACCTTTGGAGTCATCACTTCTCCATTACCTTGAGCTCTCGTGTAAAAACGAATTGGATTACCGCCATCTGTCAGTACAAATAAGGTCACGCCAGCAACCAGACTCTCGTCGATCAAAGCAAATGGATCATTAGCCAAAACCGCTAATTCTTCCAAACTGGCTTTCACCACATCACCGCTTTGCATCCAATTAATCACTCTTTGCGTATCGACTGTATGATCAGGCCAAAGATTAATGCGTAGATTCACATCCACGCTAACAATCCAATTCGCATCACGCGCCATACGAACACCTGCTAACGTAGCTTCAGTAATTGATTCATCCGTCAGCGTATTCGAGCACGTATGAAAAACACCTTGGCCTTCAAACCACGCTGCGTTGAAATCTGACTCACGAAACAACATATCGGCAGAAGGATTACGATAAAACTCGAAACTGCGCTCGCCAGTGCTGTCTAAACTAACGAACGCCAACGCTGTTTTGGCTTCTTTTGTCATCAACATGCTATCGGTGATAACACCGTAGCTTTCAAGAGAATCTTTCAGGAAGTGGCCAAAGGCATCATCACCAACTTGTCCAGTAAAATGACTGTTGCCACCCAGTCGGGCGACAGCAACAGCGACATTCGCTGGCGCACCACCGGGGAATTTTGTGAAAGATTCTAATTCACCTGCTTGTGTGGCCCCGTTGGAAAGGAAATCAATCAGCGCTTCACCAAATGCCATTATTTTTGTCGTCATCTTCTCTTCTCTATATTGAACAATATGATCTAGGGATAGGAAAAATTATGCAGGTTGGCAACTATTAAATCAATTTAATTTATTTAATTGCTTTGTGGCTCTCAATTATTGTAATAATTGGTTCCTTTTAGGTTTCTTGTTAGACTGAAAAATGACCGAATAAACGATCTTTTTTATTGAGAATAATAATGACGAAAGCCAAATGCATCTACGTCGTTGATGACGACAATGATATTCGCACCCTGCTGCAAGCCTACTTAGAAAAACACCAGTTTCAGGTTTTAACCGCAGAATCAGGCGAAGCATTCTTGGCTGACTTTACACCTGAACAAGAAGTCGACTTGGTTATATTAGACATTATGCTACCTGGCCAAGATGGATTTTCAGTTTGCCGATCGCTGCGAACACAGTCACAGGTGCCCGTCATCATGTTAACCGCCAATTCTGACGAAACAGATCGTATTATCGGTCTAGAAATTGGTGCGGACGATTATCTTGCTAAACCCTTCAACCCAAGAGAACTCCTCGCACGCATGAAAGCCATTCTACGGCGCATGGAGCACGCAGAAGTTGCCGCTGTGCCTACCATTGCTCAGCGCTTTTATCATTTTTCCCATTTTACGTTGGATACTCTATCTAGAGAATTGCATTATAAAAATGAAAAAGAATCCTTGTCCGGTGCGGACTACAACTTGCTCATGCTATTTTTGGCAAGTCCTGGAGAGGTGTTAACAAGAGAACATATTGCAGCCAATACTCGAGGTCGTGACAGCGCGCCACTTGATCGCTTCATCGACGTTCACGTCAGCCGGTTACGCCAACGACTACGAGAAGATGCAAAACAGCCCCAACTTATCAAAACCGTACGCGGCGAAGGCTATATTTTAACTGCGAATGTCACGACATCTGACACGGCCAGTACGGATGAACAACATTAATAAGCGCATAAAACGCTGGGCTAACTCCCTAACAGGCCAAATCCTCATTATTATGGCTCTGGGTGTGGCCAGTGCACAATTTATTAGCTCGACCATATGGTTGCGCCAACTTCAGTCAGACACGGAAAAGAACGTACTAGAAGTCTCCAAGCACATGTCTTATCGCATTGCTTCGACAATCAGCTACTTCACCGCTTTACCGCGCAATTATCGGCACATTGTCATTGATCAACTTCAAAGCATGGGGGGAACACGGTTTTTTGTTACGCTCAATCGCGAGGAAATTCGCATTAATGAGCTTCACGACTCACCATTAATGGACATTGTCAAAAATCAAATTGAATCTACTCTCGTCAAACAGCTCGGCATTCACAATGCGAAAATTGCTTTCTCCAGCCCAGACGATCTACATGTTATTAATAACCACACGCTACTAACAGATTTACCAGAACGATGGGGAAACCACAGTTTATTGGTTAAGCCCCTAACGCCACCCATTATTATCATCCAAATCCCCATCAACGATAAAGACTGGTTGTATCTTGCCAGTCTAATGCCTGACCCTTATTTTCTGGATGGCGTCTCCGCACTCACCGGCGAACGTTTGTTTACCATGTCGGTTTCGGTGATTACTGTGCTATTACTCAGCCTTCTCATCTTACGACGGTTAACGCGACCTCTCGCTATGCTGGCAAGAGCAGCGGAGCGCTTTGGTCAAGGTGACTCCAAACCCATCAAAGAGTATGGCAGCGTAGAAGTACGCAAGACCGCCCGTGCATTTAACGACATGCAGGCGCGTATTCAGCGCTACTTAAATGATCGTGAACGACTCTTTGCCTCCATTTCTCATGACCTAAAAACACCGATTACTCGTCTGCGTCTAAGAGCAGAGATGCTTGATGAAGACGATACTCGTGATGCGATGATTCGAGATCTTGAAGATTTGGATATGTTAGTAAAAGGTGCTCTTCAGAGTGTAAAAGAGACCGATATCCACGAAAATCGCGTCGATCTTAATATTTTAAGAATGCTAGAAGACATGCAAAGTGCCACGAACTTATCCACGGTAAAACTCATTATTAGCGGCCACCTAAACAGCCCTTACATGGGTAAACCCTTAGCGATTAAACGTTGCTTAGGCAATCTCATCGACAATGCTTTGTATTACGGCAACACGGCCGAAGTGTTTATTGAAGATGAAGACGATGGAGTTTGTGTGCGTATATGTGACCATGGCCCTGGTATTCCTATTGAACAAATAGACAAAATGTTTCAGCCTTACACCCGCCTAACCCCTGACCATTCTGGCCATCCGGGAGGCATGGGATTGGGGCTTAGTATTGCCAGAAATATTGCCAGAGCCCATGGCGGCGAAGTGACGTTAAGCAACCTTCCTGAAAGCGGTTTAGAAGCAAAACTATGGTTACCAAGACATTAGCCCTGTCACGTCACCACTATTTTTTCTTTCACACTGTGTAGAAAAACATCTAAAAATTGGTAAAAAATAGCGCTAGAAGCCCTATTCTAACGCGAATATTACATCTTCGCGGGCTATCTCATCCCCCACCTTGCAAGACTTTGTTACATTAGGTTGCTCTATATTACCCATAAAAAACACACTCTCTGCTAAATTGACAAGCTTGAGTGCTACTCCTCAAAAATAACACTCAAGCCGAAAAGACACTAAGCACTGATAGCTTAGAAAACATAACAATAAAAAAGGTTACTATCATGAAGAAAATTGCTCTAGGTTTAACCACTGTTGCACTTTCACTCGCGGCAACATCTAGCCAAGCGGGTCAAGTAGAAGTTCTACATTGGTGGACATCTGGTGGCGAAGCCACTGCAATCAATGTACTTAAGCAAGAAATGAAAGACGCTGGAGACACTTGGAAAGATTTCGCTGTCGCTGGCGGCGGTGGTGAATCAGCTATGACGGTTCTAAAATCTCGCGCGATCGCCGGCAACCCTCCTTCTGCTGCACAAATCAAAGGACCCACCATTCAAGAATGGGGTGACCTTGGTTTCCTAGAAAACATCGATGACGTTGCCAAAGCGGGTCATTGGGATCAAATTCTTCCACCGGTTGTCAGCAAAATCATGAAGTACGACGGACACTATGTTGCCGCTCCCGTTAACGTACACCGTGTAAACTGGTTGTGGGCAAATCCAGATGTCTTCCGTAAAGCTGGGGCATCTATTCCAACAACATGGGCTCAGTTCTTCGTGGCCGCCGACAAAATCAAAAAAGCCGGTTTCATTCCACTCGCTCACGGTGGTCAAGCTTGGCAAGACGCGACTCTTTTCGAAGCCATTGCCTTGTCTGAAGGAACCGATTTCTATAAAGCCGCCTTTATCGACCTAAAAGACGATGCGCTCAAAGGTCCAAAAATGATCGATGCGCTAACGACATTCAAAAAAATGCGTAAATATGTCGACCCTGGTTTCTCTGGCCGTGACTGGAATGTAGCCACTTCCATGGTGATCAATGGTAAAGCCGCAATGCAAATCATGGGTGACTGGGCAAAAGGGGAATTTACCGCCGCGGGTAAAAAACCAGGTATTGATTACATCTGTGTTCCAGCACCAGGAACAAGTGGCCAATATACCTTCAACATCGATTCTCTTGCCATGTTTAAAGTCGATGGAAAAGAAACGAAAAAAGCCCAACGTGACTTGGCTCGTTTAATCCTAGAACCTAAGTTCCAAGAGACATTTAACTTGGCGAAAGGGTCTATTCCTGTTCGTTTAGGCATGCCTAGAGGTAAGTTTGATGCTTGTGCAGACTCATCTATGGACGCGTTTAACGCCGCCTCTGCTACTGGTGATCTATTACCAAGTATGGCACACGGTATGGCCGTTAACTCTATGATCCAAGGTGCGATGTTTGACGTTATTACTAACTTCTTCAACACCGATGATATGACGCCTGAACAAGCCGCTGACAAACTAGCACGTGCCGTAAAAGCAAGCATGTAATCATCAAACCCTGCTCGCGAGGCTGACCGCTGGTCAGCCTCTTTATTTCTCCTTTGTAGTGAAGTATCAATTATGAATACTAACGCCACTAATTCTGAGTCGAAAAAGACTCAGTTAGGCCGTCCTGCGCGCCTAAGCTTGGCAGATTGGATGCCAAAAATAGTACTAGCGCCAACCATGCTTATCGCCATCGTGTGTATTTATGGCTACATGATATGGACTGCTGTTTTGTCTTTCACAGGCTCGCGCATGCTGCCTTCGTATAAGTTCGTTGGCTGGGATCAATACGAGCGTTTATTTAATAATGACCGCTGGATGGTTGCGTTAACCAACCTAGGTATTTTCGGCAGTTTGTTCATTCTAATCTGCTTATTTCTTGGCATCATGTTGGCGATTTTCCTTGATCAAAAGATTCGTGCAGAAGGCGCACTTCGTACCATCTACCTTTACCCAATGGCGATTTCATTCATCGTGACTGGTACTGCTTGGAAGTGGCTACTTAACCCGACCAACGGCATTCAAAAACTCATGATAGACATGGGCTTTGAGAACTTTAAATTTGATTGGTTAACCGACCCTCATAGAGTTGTTTACTGCTTAGTCATTGCCGCGGTATGGCAGGCTTCTGGTTTTGTGATGGCGCTTTTCCTTGCCGGTCTTCGCGGTGTGGATGGGGATTTAATAAAAGCGGCGCATCTAGACGGTGCCAGTACCTTTACCACCTATCGTCGTATCATTTTGCCGTCACTGAAACCGGTATTTTTCAGTGCTTTGGTGATCCTGTCGCATATTGCGATCAAGAGTTTTGATTTAGTTCAGGCTCTGACAAATGGTGGACCGGGCTACTCCTCTGACTTACCGGCTAACTTCATGTACACCTACACCTTTACTCGCAGTCAAATTGGCATGGGCTCCGCCTCTGCGATGGTCATGTTAGGTTGTATCTTGGCGATCTTAGTTCCTTATTTGTACTCTGAATTACGAGGTGGACGAAATGAAAAATAACGCAATCGCTCGTAAAACATCGGGTGTTGAGAAAGTCTTACGCCTTGCTTTGTATGCGGTCCTGTTGATCATGGCCTTTTTCTACTTGATGCCATTGGTGATCATGCTGATTACCTCCCTGAAAGACGCGGAAGAAGTCCGAAACGGCACCCTACTTTCATTACCAAGTTACTTGCATTTTGATTCTTGGACGAAAGCATGGTCAGGCGCTTGTACTGGCAGTACTTGTACGGGGATTTCCCCTTATTTTATCAACTCGTTCAAAATCGTTATTCCAGCGGTTGCGATCTCAACCTTACTAGGCGCGATCAACGGCTATGTTATCTCGTTATGGAAATTTCGTGGCAGCGACCTATTTTTTGCCGCTTTATTATTAGGCTGCTTCATTCCTTTTCAAGTCGTATTACTGCCAATGGCACAAACCTTGGGTTGGTTAGGCATCGCGAGCTCCACGACAGGCTTAGTATTCGTTCACGTCGTGTACGGTGTGGCGTTTACGACGCTCTTCTTTCGGAACTTCTACCAGTCTATTCCTGGAGAACTTGTGAAAGCCGCTCGCCTTGATGGTGCAGGATTCTTCACTATTTTCTATCGCATTATTTTGCCGGTTTCTACACCGATTATTGTCGTCACGGTTATCTGGCAATTTACGCAAATCTGGAACGACTTCCTCTTTGGCGTCGCCTTCTCCGGCTTTGACTCTCAACCAGTCACTGTCGCGCTAAATAATTTAGTCAACACCAGTTTTGGCGGTAAAGAATATAACGTCGATATGGCGGCCGCGATCATCGCAGCACTACCCACCATTATCGTGTACGTGTTTGCAGGTAAATATTTTGTTCGCGGTTTAACCGCAGGTGCCGTCAAAGGTTAAGAACGACGCTCGTGCCTATATATTTTTCATTGCGCGAGCGACTCAGATAGAATTTGGAGCAATAACATGGCAAGTCTAACGATAGATAACGTAAAAAAAAGCTACGGCAAAACAGAAATACTAAAAGGCATTAATATCTCAATCGAAACAGGTGAATTCCTGATTTTGGTAGGCCCCTCAGGCTGTGGTAAATCCACATTAATGAACTCCATTGCCGGACTAGAAGACATCACTGAAGGCCGTATTTTAATCGCTGACAAAGACGTCACTTACACCAGCCCGAAAGACCGCGATATCGCCATGGTCTTTCAGTCTTACGCCTTGTACCCAAACATGACGGTAGAGCAAAATATCTCGTTTGGTTTGGAAATGCGTAAAGTGCCCAAAGCAGAACGGGACGTAGAAATACAGCGTGTTGCCGAGTTACTACAAATTAGCCATTTATTGGATCGTAAACCGGCCCAACTTTCTGGTGGTCAACGCCAACGTGTGGCCATGGGACGAGCTTTAGCACGCCGTCCACAGCTTTACTTGTTTGATGAGCCGCTGTCTAACCTAGACGCGAAATTACGTGTTGAAATGCGTACTGAAATCAAAAAACTACATAAAAAACTTGGTACAACAATCGTTTACGTTACCCATGATCAAATAGAAGCGATGACATTAGCTGACCGCATTGCGGTGATGAAAGACGGTGAAGTTCAACAGCTTGGCACGCCTCAAGAAATCTATGACAATCCAGCGAACTTATTCGTTGCTGGTTTCATGGGATCTCCGGCAATGAACTTTATTCCCGCGAAAGTCATCGATCAAAACGGCACACCCGTGTTAGAACTCGAAGCAAACACCACAACAGCCATTCCGTTCCCAAGACCTGAGTCTTTAAAGAATCATATCGGCAAAACCGTATTGCTAGGACTTCGCCCAGAGATGATTACCGAACCTCAGCCTCATAAAGAGGGACAAGCATTTGTCACCACCACTGGGGTTGAGGTCGAAGTAACAGAGCCAATGGGCGCTGATACTATGATCCTAACGCGTATCAATGGTGCCGAGATCAATTGTCGTTCGAATCCAAGCTATTTAGCCGAGCCAGGCTCAGTAATCAACATGATGTTTGATACTTCAAAAGCGGTTGTATTCGACCCAAAAACAGGTGAACGATTAGACTTCTAAAACCTATTTTGATAGTACGTTTGTCATACTTTTTGCCAACCTTCGGGTTGGCTTTTTTACGCCATGTCATCGCGGGCTACCTTTACAACTTTGTGTATCGAACTCCTTCTCTTTTTAAGTTACATTCCCGCTTATATTCAAAGTTCATGACTCAATAAGAACACGATAAAACGATGATCTTATGCGAACATCACCACGATTTTAAAGGAACCAAGGCATGACACGACGCCCTCGCGTTATAACCCAGCTCATCATTTTAGGCCTGCTTATCCTTGTTACTGGGTGTGCTATGGTAGAGCCAAGGCAGCCAGATTGGCAGACAGGAAAGGAATATCACCTTACCATTTTGCACACCAATGATAATCATGGTCATTTCTGGAAAAATAGCGATGGCGAGTACGGTATGGCGGCTCGTAAAACCCTAGTCGACAATATACGAGAAGAAGTCGCTTTGAATGATGGTCACACCCTATTGCTCTCTGGCGGAGACGTTAATACCGGCGTTCCTGAATCTGACATACAACACGCTGAACCAGACTTTAAAGGCATGAGCTTACTGGGTTACAACGCGATGGCGGTGGGTAGTCATGAATTTGATAACCCCTTATCAGTGCTTAGAAAACAACAAGAATGGGCAGGTTTTCCTTTTCTATCAGCAAACATTTTTGATAAAGAAACAGGAAAACGATTATTTGATGCTTATAAGATCTTTCAAGAAGGAGACTTGAAAGTTGCTGTCGTCGGCTTTACCACCGGCGACACCATAAAACTGGGTAATCCAGAGTACCTTAAAAACATCGAGATTCGCTCACCTATTGAGGTCGCAAAACAACTGATCCCCGAATTACGCAAACAAGCAGATATCGTAATTGCCATTACTCATATGGGCCACTATAACAATGGTCAACATGGTAAAAATGCCCCCGGTGACGTGACCTTAGCCCGAACAGTACCAGGCATAGATGTGATTATTGGCGGGCATTCTCAAGACCCCTTATTTAAACCCGACGTACAAAATGGCACCTTGATTCTACAAGCGCATGAATGGGGTAAATACTTGGGTCGTCTTGATTTAGTCTATAAAAACGGCGTGATCACTTCGTCACATTACAAACTGATCCCTGTTAACCTACAGAACAAAGAAACGTCCAACGACAGCAAAACTAAACGTGCGCTTCTCGATGATAAAATCGACGAAGACCCTGCGATGTTAAAGCTGCTCGCGCCCTATGAAGAAAAGGGCAAGAAAGAACTCATACAGCACTAATTTTCACAGAGCGACACCACTATTCCTTTGTTTATCCGCTGGCTAGGTTGTATAAAAAATGGCACTTAATACTAGGTGCCATTTTTATTAAGCGCGATTAACGAAAAAGAGAGTTACGGCTTATGGGAATATATTAACGTCCACGTAAGTGGTTTTGGGAGTTTTTCTGACTCCAGTTTTGCGGTGTATTCTAATGTGTTGGCGTCTATCATTTTCCACGTGTTGGTGCGTTTTCCACGCTCAGATTCTAGAACCACTTCAACTTTTTTTGCTGTTTGATGAATGGTCGAAAAAATCTTACGATCGTCATCGCCCTTGGTTTCATAGCGATTCGCGCCCAAAGGAATCGTTTCTGCCGTTTCTTTATCACATTGCCATTGCCATTGTTTGGCTTGTGTCGATAGCTGCCATTCATGACAAATTTTCGTTTCTTTCTTCAAGATTGGACGAGCCACCATGCGAACAAAAAAATTCATTTCTTTGGCCACACTGTCTACCGCAGCATCCAACTTGGCTTGTGTGCTATCTGCGTCTTGCAAATACCATTTCCCATCAATCTGAGAAGCGAACGTACCTGAACTCAACGCCATTAACAGCGCGCCGGTTATTATTAATTTCTTCACCTGTACCGCCTTATTTTTATTGTTAGGTAAGCAAAAGATAATGACAGAGAAGGCACATATTGTGAGGCGCAAAAACGCGCACAATAACTAACATTAATCGCCAAACAGACTTTATAGTAGAGACATGTCTATCAGTAGATTTATTAAATTCAGATTCAAAAACAAAGAAAAGCCCAGTAATAATGCGGTAGAACACATTAAAACTGGGCTTCTGTATCCCATCTAAGTGGGCGAATAAACACTATAATGTTTGTCTAAAAACGTTATCGACTAATTATCAGCAAGTGCTTTCTTTTGTAACTCAATGATTTCAGCAATGCCTTTACGAGCCACAGCCAACATGCCAACCATGTGCTCATCGCTGAATGCTTCGCCTTCCGCCGTTCCTTGAATCTCGATGAAACCGCCTTTGTCATTCATGATCACGTTCATGTCTGTTTCAGCATTAGAGTCTTCAGGGTAATCCAAATCCAACACAGGTACGCCTTTATAAACACCCACAGAAATCGCGGCGATTTGTGACACGATTGGGTTTTCTTTGATCCTCTTTTTGTTCAGAAGAACTTGCATGGCATCCGCTAACGCAACAAAGCCACCGCTAATAGACGCCGTACGAGTGCCGCCATCCGCTTGGATAACATCACAGTCGATCGTGATGGTGTTGTCGCCCAGTTTTTTAAGGTCAACCGCAGCGCGCAAAGAGCGACCGATCAAACGCTGAATCTCAACCGTACGGCCGTTTTGCTTACCACGAGCGGCTTCACGATCCACACGACTGTGTGTAGAGCGTGGCAGCATGCCGTATTCAGCTGTAATCCAACCTTGGCCCTTACCTTTCAAGAAACGCGGCACGCCATTGACCACGGTAGCAGTACAAATAACCTTAGTGTCACCGCACTCGATCAATACCGACCCTTCTGCATGTTTGGTAAAGTTGCGTGTAATTTTAAGGGGACGTAATTGATCTGCTTCTCTTCCGCTCGGGCGCATAGTTGTCTCTCTATTAATGGAACTATTCTAAAGCGGCAATTATAACGAACCTCCACAAAATTGCGCCCCTTCCCTATGAAACTCTTACTCATCAGGTACACTATTCGTTCGGCCTTTGGGCTCTCTTTATTAATATGCTATCTAACTTTGGGTATTTAACATGACTGCAAGCATGACCGCCTTCTCTCGCCAAGAAGCTGTATACGATTGGGGCACCATCAGCTGGGAAATTCGCTCAGTAAACCAACGCTACCTAGAGCCACATTTCCGTCTACCTGAAAGTTTCCGCGAGCTTGAATTTGCTTTTCGTGATGTGCTGCGCAAAAAGCTTAACCGTGGCAAATTAGAGTGCCAACTGCGCTTTCAAGCCGTCGATAAAGCCGCCTCCAGCCTCAATATTAATGCTAACAATGCTCAAGCATTGGCGACCGCTATCAATGAATTAGGTACTTGGTTTAAAGACCTAAACCCAGCCAATCCACTCGATATCTTACAATGGCCAGGCATTTTAAATAACGAAGGCAGTGACTTCGATATGATGAAAAAAGCCGTTGCTGAACTTTTTCAGCAAGGCGTAGAAGAGCTTATCCAAGTACGTTTACGTGAAGGCGAACAACTGAAAGGCATCATAGAGCAACGCCTAGACGCCATCGACCAAATCGTCGTGGACGTTCAAGCCAAATTGCCTGAGATTATTGCCGCGCAAAAGCAAAACTTGATCGACAAGCTAGAAGCCGCCAAAGCGGACCTTGACCCAATGCGCGTCGAAGCAGAAATCGTCATGCTGGCACAAAAAGCCGACGTAGCAGAAGAACTTGATCGCCTCGCCACACACACCAAAGAAGTACGCCATCAACTGCAACAAAAAGGCCCCATCGGCCGTCGCCTCGACTTCTTAATGCAAGAGCTCAACCGCGAAGCCAATACCCTTTCATCAAAATCCATCGTCGTTGAAACAACACAAAGCGCCGTGGAACTGAAGGTTTTGATTGAACAAATGAGAGAACAGATCCAAAACATCGAATAATGCTAATAACTATATTTTATAGTAAGTTTTAACTTTAAAATCAATATCTTAACTTAATATTTAGCTCATGCCTGTATTCTACAAACCACCACTAACCACTATCGCATGGTGGTTATATTGGTGGTTGTGATAGAAATTAATAAAAGCATAATTAGTGAGTAGCATCTACTGATCTCATGCACTACATACGGGTGGGCTATGGCTAAATTAATAGTTAAAAAAGTAGAAACGCTGATCAAAGCGGGTGGTGAGGGTTTGTACCTTGTTATCCCTGCTTCAGGCACTGCAAGCTGAATGCTTCACTTCACATCAAATAGCAAACGACGTGAAATGACGCTGGGGAAAGCACAAGATCAATATCATATCTAGTGAGGAAAACTAAGATTAATTACTTCATTTTCTCTAGCTCGACTAAAGCATGTTCTGCGATATTCCATGGTAAACGCCTACCATTAGACTGCATCTGCTTGTAGGCAGTTCGTGCTTGTTCGGTGTTGATTTTCTGATGAACCACCAGCTGAGTTACTAACCAAATTGTTCCATTGACGATGGCTGCTTCTTTTTCGGCTGCTTTCCTAAGTGCCATATCACCCGTAAGTAAAGGGCAACTCTCCTGCTTCGCTAGCGCTAATGAAAAACAATCGTTACGACTCGCTTTTCTGTACTTAGCAGTCAGTTCCATGGCATACACCATTGAGGCGGGTAAAATCTCTTTTAACTCTAGACCTAGTGCAAGCAAATGAGAATGTGCCTCTTCCAGCTCTTCTACATACAGAATATCTGGCGTTGCAAATTGGTATGGCAAACTAAAAACCGCTTCAAGTAAGCCACCCTCTTCCATATCGATCAAGATATTGGCATCACTAATTAATAACTGCATTTAAAGCCTCCAACTTTCGTTCTTTATGAAAGCTAGATACAGACATGCCAAGTAATTCTGCGGCTTTAGATTCTCCAATGTATTCTTCACCTAACGCGCGATATACCAACTGCTGATACAAAAACGTCGACTCATGTGGATACTCTTCTCCAGGCTCTTGGGTTCGCCAACCATTTTTACTGAACAACATAAACAAGCTTTTCTGCGTTGCCGACGTAATAACTCCACACTGACCAGCTCGATATAGCGAAGCTAACATGCTAATTCCATATTCATGCTTCAACATCAGTAGTTCACGCGGCTCAATGTTTCGACGCTTTTCACCCAAGTGCTCTATGAGAGTTTGTGCTGGCAACAAAAAAGCACCTGCAAAGGCATTGCACACTTTTTCTTCATCTAGCTCTTCAGGTAAGCGGCCATGTACCACTAAATGCCCGAGTTCGTGTGCTAGCGTAAACCGCTGTCGATCGCCACTCTGGCTCGTTGAGATTACAACAACTGGCGTGTTATCGATTTTCCCAGCTAAACCATCAAATTTTTTATCCGTTTCGACATCTGTAGTGATTATCATGATGCCTTTAGACTCCATGGTATCGATCATGGAGTGAATAGGGTTTAGACCGAGGTCCCAAGCGCGACGCATCTGAACAGCTAACTCTTCGGCTTGCTCTAGACTAGCGATTTGCACAGGAAGATCATCCGGTAACACGAATCCAGGGATAGGCTTAACTGAATCAGGGTAGAATTCTAACAACTCTTGCCAACGCTCTGCTTGATCAAGCACATCACCATTTATACGATCTAGTATTTTCTGCTTTGTATTGGCACGCTTGCGATACTCCACGCCTGATATTTCAACCTTCGTAGGGCGAAAGAAATACTCAGTGCGAACTGATAGTGCCTTAGCAAGCTTGAGTAAATTGGTTGACGAAGGCATAGCAGTGCCATGTTCGTATTTTTTTATTGAGTTTGCTGATAGATCGATTTCATCAGCTAAAGCCTTCATTGATAATCCAGCAGCCTTACGAGCTCGTTCTAGACGTTTTGCAAACATGTTGTCCTCTCTACAAATAATCGATAGGTTTATAAAATGTTTAAAAACTTATAAACTATAAACCTCATCATTACATGTTCCAGGTTATTTTTCTATTCTATTCCTTCAATTTTACTCATCATCCAATCTTCAATTTCGCTTTCCAACCAAGCCTTGCGCTTACCCATCACAGTTACATTCTTAGGAAAGTCACCTGCTTTAATCAAGTTATAAATACTGCTACGGCACAGTGTTGTTTTGTCCATTACTTGTTGTAGTTTTAAGAATCTCATTGGGTAATCCTTGTTATGCTGTTTCTGTCATAACAAGGGCAGCCGTGTTATTTTTTACCTCTATCCTTCCTACCCGGCTGATTTCTCAGTCTTATTAACAATGCAGATCTAAAGCGGCAAAAAGTATGGTGGTGGGGTGCGCTTGAGGCAATATCAGAATTACTGAAAAAAGGTAGCGTCTGTTGCTCTCACAACTATCTAATCATTTAGCGTAGCGGTATGCTTCGCAAGTGCGTATCTATGGCTTCAATCATCGACTTGGTAAGCGGTAAATGCGCTTTTTCTTTCTGCCATATCTCATGAAAGCCAGCCACTGTTTGCTTGGCGGTATCCAACACCAACTTTTCTGGCAACATGGCTTTAGCTGCTAGGTGTGATAACTCATCCAGCGTGAAGTCACTGAATTTTTTACTCCGGCTCACCTTCAGCGATGCACTATCATCGTGTATATAAGGAATGGTCGAGACAAAGTCATAAGCGGGCGCAATGGATGCGGTGCGCTTGTCTTTGTAAATTACAGACCAATTTTTCAAATGCATATCAGCATTTCCAATTAGGGTATTGAACACCAACCTGCGAGTAAATTCTGCGATGTCTTCGTCTTGGCCTTCGATGCCGATAACCTGAGCAATATTGCGCATACTGGCTTTTTTATATTTATCTTGAGGATAGACGCCAAAAACTTGCGCAAAATCTTCAATGTGTACGGCTTGATCACCTGCACGGTCAAAGCGCTTGATCACAAAGGCCTGAGCGTTTTTAAATGAGTCACCAAACTTTCCAACCCCTTGTGGGATATTAGCTATCTGGTTAATGGGGAGTAGTTGAGTCTCTGGCACATTCATTCCCAACATTCGAGCCAGCTCCATCATCGAATATTCATTTTCTGGCACAGCGTCAAATCGAGACGACGGCAATTTCACAATCCAAGAGCCGCCTTTACCTGTCGCAGGAATCGTCAAACCGCCGTTTGCCTGTTGCACGGCTGAAAATTTCAACTGCACACCCGCCAATGAAAAGCGCATTGGGGCATCAATTTTCGTATCATCTTCAATATCTTGATGCACATTAGGCGGCAGCGCTTCACCATCGGCCGGTTCAACCGTGATCGCGCCTGCTAAATCCTGCCCTAATACCCACAATAGAAAAAATTCCCGCGCTGGATTCACTCCGGCACGCTCTGCCAGGTAATTACGCATCGTTTCTTCTGGCAAAAGGTTAGAGAAAAACGGAGTTAACTTGGTTTGGGTCGGTTTAAAGTTAGTCAGCAAGCCACCCAGTGCATCTTTAAAGCCAAGTCCTAACACTGGCCGTGATTCGTCATGAATGTACGAATCCATAAAAGCAAAAAGCGTTCTGTCATTGCCCACGTTAGTGATCGTTGCGATGGGTTCGCCATAGAGCAAAACGTTTAACGTAGAGACATGATTAGTCATCGTCGTCTTCCTCTAACTGATATGCAGGCGACATTTGCTCAGCTTCATCGTTGATGCTGTTATTGCTAAGACCGTTATTATGAGTACCTTGGCTATTTCGAATGATCGACTTAATGGCAGGAACAGACTTTTTAGGAGCAACAAATAACTCTAGGTCGAGTACACGGGCAAGCGCTATCAAACTGGACATTCTTAAATCAACGCCACCAGACTCGATTTTAGATATATGGCTTTGAGGCACACCCGAACGAGCGCTCAGCTCTCTCTGGCTAAACCCCTTACGTACCCGAGCTTCTCGAAGACCTTGTAATATCTGCTCTGTTACATAGCTCACTTCAATATACCTTAATGAATCATTTGATGAATAATATATATAAAAACATATCAGCTGACAGCAAAGAACACAAGAATGATTAGTTATTGCATATCATAAATCAAGTTTTGATATGTAATAATAGATAAATTATTAGACACGCACTAATTTACTGTGGGCAAATTGGACAATGGGGCAGTAATTAGAATAGCTCTATTAAAATTGATACTATGATATCCATTTTAGGTTAGACGAGTTTTCTGCTAACCCATCACGATCACATAGAACAAGCGAAAAATGGCCAAGCTATGTTGACGAAAATCGTGCTCGGTAGAACCTTTCAAAGCTGCTATTTTTTAAACCCTAACAGCTGAGTGTAAACGGCACTGTTTTTCCGTACTCATAGCCAAGAAGCCCCACTAAGATTTAGTAAAATCCATACTCAACAAGCCGGTATCCACAAAGAAGAAAGAGAGCTATTGAGGGACTGCTTTATACTCGACTAGAATGAAATCACGCTTTTCTGCACGTAACAGTACGAGGTTCAAATTGAGTGCTCGCCTGAGCGTTTTACTGAATGGGTAAATCGGCGGCCAGAGGTTTACACAAAGAGACTCTATGAGTAACAATCTGTAGACCGATGCTATAGCTTACTGTGAATGATACAACCATGATGTATAAAGCCAGCTCTTCTCGATTTTAGATTTTTCTATTCTAGAAACGCCAGTTTCACAACAATTCCGTCATTTCGAGTAATTAAAAGCACTTTCTCTTTCATCTATCGGTTAAAATAAACACTAATTCGATCAATCACTAAGTTATGGATAATGATTAATGGACTGTGTTACTCGCCCAAATTCACTGATTTACGCATTGATTGCTTTTTGCTGTTGGCTTTTCCCTGTAGCAGCCTCTGCAGTGGTTCCCACACAGAATATTCAGAGTGATTTTACCAAGCTAGAACAGTTTCAAGTGGGCTATTTTGTCGACAAAACAGAAAAAATGTCATTGTCTGATATTGAAAAACAGCATTTTACAACATCCTCTAATGCCATAACATTAGGTGTTACTTCCAAAACAACCTGGGTAAAAATAAAGCTTAAAAACACCAGTATTACGCCGATTAAAGTCTTCCTGCATGATCCATATGCCTATCATAACCACCTACTTGAACTCTATGAAGTTGTCGATGGGAAGCTCACAAGAAAACGTGTACTGGATATGAACCGGAAGGAAATACAACAGTGGATGTTTCACGGTACTTCTATCTTTGACATCGAATTACCGCCCCAGCAGGACAAAACATTGTTCATTAAGAACCTTGCCTTCTCATCCCAATGGTTCAGTTTCAATTTATATAATGCTAATCAATCAAAACGAGCACTAATAGGTCAACACTCTGATATTTCTTTAATTATTGGGATGTTGCTGGCGCTTATTATTTATAACTTTCTGCTATTTTTCTCATCACGCTTAAAAGAGCACCTTTTTTATGCGTGTTATCTCATTTTTGGTGGTTGCTGGGTCGCGTTCTCGAATGGTTTATTGGCAGGTTGGTTTAATATATTCGGGGTTCACGCTCTAGACTGGAACCTATCATTAGGCGCGATGCCAATTTGTTTACTGCTGTTTATGGCTAATATTTTTGAAACCAAAAAGAAATATCCTATTGAGCATTGGGCGTTATTAGCCACTATTCTCATGTTAGTCGTCAGTACTTTCTATAGCTTATTTGATGTTATTACAGCGCTAAAATACTCAAGTACAATCGCGGCAATCATGATGGTCGTCAGCCTCTCAGTTGCGCTCTCAATGGTTATTCGTAAGCACCCGATATCCCTCTTATTTCTTACTGGGCATGTGTTTTTCGTTGCCTTTAGTACTTTAGAAGTGTTTTTCTATAAGGGTAAAGTCGAGTTTAATTACCTGAACACCCACGGTGTCGCTATTGGTATTATTCTAGAAGCCATTATGCTTTCACTCATTATTGCTTACCGTGTTCGCTCCTTAGAAAAACTCAAAGCGACTCAAGCTGAGCTGCAATTACTGGCCTCGACGGATCCATTAACCCAGCTTCTGAATCGCCGCTCTCTTGGCCTAGAAGCTAGCAAACTGCTAAGCCAAGATAAGCAAACACAATTCCCTCTTTCTGTTGCTATTCTCGACATCGACTTATTTAAAAATATCAATGACACCTACGGACACACTTTAGGTGACCAGGTCATTGTTCAGGTAGCTAATGTTCTTAGAGATCAATGCCGACGCCAGGACATTATCGCCCGTTACGGTGGGGAAGAGTTTGTTATTCTTATGCCAAAAACAGAACTAGAACACGCCCATTCATTAGCAGAACGGATTCGTCAAACATTTGAAAAAGTCAGCATTCAGAATGACCAACATCAGACGATCAATGTCACTCTTAGTGTCGGTATCTCAGAAGTAGACCCTAAAACAGCTGATCTACAAGCTGCGATTGATCGCGCTGACAAAGCCCTATACGAAGCTAAACATAGCGGACGAAACCTGTCTCTACTGTATGCTGGGTAGGTAACGGACAGATTTAGCGCACATAATATAAGATGTTGAACGTATTCTTATGTTACTCAATGATGCATGGATCTATATCATTATTCTCGGTGTCTCTAAGCTAAAATCTGTGCACTAATTACCCCAGCGCTCCACTCGATATTGCCTTGGAGATTTACCAAGGGACTTTTTAAAAAAAGTAATAAACGCACTAACCGATTCATAACCCAATTCTTCAGAAATCGTTTGCACAGGGGTGTTGATAGCCAATTTTTGCAAGGCTAAAACAATGTGTAAATGACCTCGCCATTGGCCAAAGGTAAGCTGGACATGACGCTTAACCATGCGTGCTAATGTGCGTTCGCTCATTGCAAAATCGCCGGCCCATTCACTTAACGTACGCTTTTCACTGGGATTGGCCAGTAACGCTAAGGCAAGGCGATTGAGAATCGGGTCATCTGGGATAGGGAAGTCAAATTCTTCTTTTTCTAGTGCCGCAAGTTGGTCAAGAAAAACCGTGGCCAAACGATCTGTTGCAGAACCCGCTTCGTAGTCTAATGCCAGCGTCGCTAAATGCATGGCCAACTCTCGTAATAGCGGCGTTACAGTGAGAGTACAAACGGTGTCCGGCATGACGAGAGCCGATTGGTCAACAAGCAACATACAAACATCCGCATGCGGTGATATTTGATTTCGATGCACCACCATGCTGGGAATCCATATTGCACAGCGAGGCGGAACAAGCCACATTTTGTCATTAATAAAGCTCGTCACGACACCAGTTAGAGGCAGTACTAGCTGCCCTTTTTGATGTTGATGCCATGGCGTCTCTTCAGCATGAGGAAGCGACTCAGAACGCAGAGCAAGTACTGGTTGCGGATAGTTATCTGAAAAATTCAGATCAGTCGTGAACTGGGAAGCAATATTGTCTGTATTTAGCAATTTATTGTCCAAGTAGCTTAATTCAGCACATAGATTAGCGCATATAATAGCCCATCGACAATCTTCTAAATGTGACCATGACTCTATGAATGCTTTACGACGCCTCGCGCAGCATGACGCACTCTACTTGCTTATCTTTATTTTTCTTATCGCATTGAATTTACGCGGCCCAGTGACAGGTTTACCGCCCCTTTTGGATCGCATCAGCCAAGATTTACATCTTTCCAGTTCACAATCTGGATTATTGACCAGCTTACCTCTGCTAATTTTTGCGCTCTTCGCTCCGGTTGCCTCTTGGTTAACAAGGCACTTTCAGATTGAGCGAATCTTAGCTAGCGGCGTGGGACTGATTGCTCTTGGCATGATTGCTCGCTCACTGGGTTCGCTCAGCACCTTGTACATTGGCGCAGTGCTTATCGGGGCTGGTATCGCCATCGGCAATGTTTTACTGCCAAGCTTACTAAAGCGTGAATTTCCAAATCACATCGTTCAACTTACCGCGATTTATGTCCTCATGATGAGTGTTGGAGGCTTTGTCATGTCGAGCTTTGCGGTGCCATTAAGCGAGTTTGCTGAGCAATCGGATTTTACTTTGCCAATGAGTGGTTGGTCGTTCGCACTGGCGTGCCAAGGGATCATGATTCTCTTGCCACTAGCAGTCTGGTTTACCTGTAAAATCACCCAACATCATACGCCCCAAGTAAACAGTACTGAGATATCGCCTAAACTGTGGCGCTCTGTCACCGCCTGGCAGGTAGCTGGTTTTTTAGCCTTCAACTCTTTGATTAATTACATCGTCGTCGCTTGGGTACCCTCTATTTTAGTGAGTTACGGTTACGAAGATTCAATTGCTGGTCTATATCAAGGTTACTTACAATTGGCCGGCGCCTTGCCCTCATTAATATTAGCGCCATTTATCAACCGCTTAGGAAGCCATCGTCGACTATGCTTGTTGGCTACGGGATTAACTTGGTTAAGTTTATTTGGCTTTTTATACCTCCCTAGTTGGTCTGGATTATGGGCGGTATGCTTTGGTTTTGGTGTCAGTATGGGCTTTATTTTAGGATTATCGTTTGTCGGTTTAAGGACCAGTAGCCCTAAACAAGCCGCGGCCCTCTCTGGCATGGCGCAACTCATTGGCTACACTCTAGCCGCATTAGGTCCGGTGCTGATAGGCACACTTCACGATTCATATCATTCTTGGAATGCACCACTCTATGTACTTTTAGTCATTGGTTTTCTATGGATGATTTTAGGATGGTTTGCTAGCCCAAAGCCATCACAGTAGCGGATAAAAGCGTAAGAAATACTGTTTTCTTGATGATCAAAAGAGTACTCAGTCGAAAAAAAAGGAAGAATGCTATACTCCATTTTCTCTCCATCTTTGTAGTTTAGGAACCGACCATTCATGTACCAAACGAGAATCCGCTCGCTGTTCGCGACATTAGTGTTCCAGATAGTATATATCGTGCTGATTTTAATGGTATCCCGCTATGCGATGTTGGCATCTTTTTCTGAACCCAGCCAACTAGCAAGCCATAGCGATGATGTACAGCGTATGTGGACTACAGGAATCCGCTATGATTTACGCGTCGCGGGCATGTTAATGGTTCCTTTTGCGCTACTTGGACTACTTATGGCTTCCAGCCAAAAAACCTGGAAGGTTATGAGAGTATGCTTACCATGGGTATTTGGGCTGCTTGCTTTTATTGTCGCCATGGTGGCGATTAGCGACTATTACTATTATCAGACTTACCACAATACCTTTGACGTTTTTGCTTTTGGCCTTGCCGAAGATGACACTACGAGCGTGCTAGCAAATATGTGGGAAGGCTACCCTATTATTCGAGGTTTACTATCGGCACTTGTCTTGGCATTTGTTGCCGTCCGTTTAGTGAAATTCTTTATTAAAGAAAAAACACCTCACAAATGGAATGTAGGTTTTTTTGTTCTTTATGTTTTAATTTTCATTATCGTACTGGCCATTATTAGCCGCGGTAGTCTAGGAACCTTTCCTCTTAGACGAGGTAACGCACAAGTATCTCAATTGTTATTGCTCAACAAAATAACACCTAACGGTTTTATGAGTCTTAGCTGGGCTATTGATGATCACAATGAAGATTTATCGTTCTCTCCTGTCACAAAAGCCAAAGGTAAACAGCTCGAGAAAGCGCTTGGCATCAGCAGTATTATGGAAAAAACGCCTAAGAATCCTTGGCTTGCAGAGAATAAACCCAACGTTGTTATGGCATTAATGGAAAGCTTTGGCAGTAATATGCTGCAATTTGATGAGGTGGGTAAAAATGATCTATTAGGCCACCTGCGCCCTCACTTTGCCGAAGATTTCGTTTTCAAACGCTTTATATCTGAAGACAATGGTACCGCCCCTTCGTTAGCTGCAATGTTCTTTCATAGTCCAATGCAAAACATCAGCCACAGCTCAGCGCAACATACTAAGTTAAGTGGTACGCCATTCGACGTGTACAAGAAAGCCGGTTACAAGGTCATCTTTATTTCACCGGGCAACATGATGTGGCGTAACCTAGTAAATTATTTACCTGTTCAAGGGGTGGATGCCGTTTACGATCAAAACACCTTGATGAAGATGTATCCTGAATCTGCCAACGAAATCACCGATTGGGGTGTGCCTGATGACTACGCTTATCGGTTGGCCGAAAAACTGTTAAAAGAATCCAAAGGGCCTATTTTTATCAGTATTTTGACTATTACAAATCATCCACCTTATGTCACGCCTAGTCGTTACCATCCGCAACCAATAGCCATTACCCCTGAGGTAAAAAGGCATGCGGAAGCGCAAGGCCAAGAAGAGCTGAATATACAAGAAACGTATCAGTTTGCGACAGATGCTTTTGGTCAATTCATTAATGCTGTAGAGGCCTCCAACAAAGCTGATAGTACATTAATCGCCGCCACTGGAGACCACCAGATGCGACGTTTAAAAGCCTATTATCCTGAAGAGCAAATGCTTGATCGAGCAGTGCCTTTCTACCTACATATACCGAAAAAAATCCTTGATCATACGAGCTGGCGTTACGATCAAAATCGCGTTGGTTCTCATAAAGACATTTTTCCAACCCTTTATAATTTCAGCTTATCAGATACGTCTTATCAAGCCATTGCAGGGCGTAATATGCTTGCAGTAGAAGACGATAGAAGTCGAGCTTTTGGCTATAATACGACCCTTTGGATTGATAATAAGGGCGCGTATCCCATGAGTGGTAAGCCGGCTTTTTATCCTTGGAAAAACGATTCTGGATTAGAAGTCAAAAAACAAAGCCAAGACGTTGCACCTTTCCAGCAAGCACGTCAAAAAGCCTTACCCGCGCTATTACGCTGGCAAATTAATGCTCATATAAAAGGCTTTAAAGACTAAAAAAATAGCCGTTAAAAGCGCTTAAATTCAGATAATAGCTCGAATTATTAAGCGCTTTTAACTTCTTAGTTATTTGTTCATTCTCTGTTGTGTATTAAGGGGATGGAAACCACAAAACTAGTGCCCTCACCTTTTTTAGACGTTACTTCGATATGGCCATTCATTAGCTGATAAACCCACTGATGAACTAGATGCAATCCAAGGCCTGTGTGTTTATCCCCTCGCCCTGTTGTTACAAAAGGGTCAAAAAGTCTATCACTAACCTCGTCAGATATTCCTTTCCCATTGTCTTCAACAGTCAACACCAAATTGCCTTCTTGGCTCTTTGCGATGAGTGTAATCGTTCCTCTCTTTACGTCTTTAAATCCGTGCTGAAGCGCATTATCAATAAAATTTTGAATGACCTGAAAAAGAATGCCAGGAAAGCCTTTCATATTTATATTTGATTCACATTCATGAATGATTTCAATGCCTGTATGACGTTTCAATAAAGACTTATAGACGATGAGTACATCTTTCAGCACATCATTAAATAAGAAGGTCTCTATATCTTGGCCTGTCGCATCTGAGGTAATTCGCTTAAAACTTGCAACTAGGTTAACGGTTCTTGTTAAATTCTTGTTTGCTATCTCTATCGACGTCATCATGGAAGATTTACTTTTATTGGATAATTGATCTACCTCCCTATTAATTGATGCCGCTAAGGAAGAGATAGCCATCCGTACACCACCCAGTGGCGTGTTCATTTCATGAGCTAAGCCCGCAACCATCAAACCAAGAGCTGACAACTTACTTCTCTCCACTAACTCGTTTTGCAACTCGACTAATTGGCGGTTTATCTTATTAAACTCTTCATTCGCTATTTTTAAATGTGACTTTTCTTGCTCTAGAGCAACCAATAAATCTCGGCGCTTATAAGCATTCCCCATTTGCCACCAAACTAAAAATGACAGAACAAGAAAAGCAACACTACTCAGGGATATAATTACCCACAAAAGATAGGTCCGATGCTCAGAAATCACATGCATTTGTGAACGCGCGATAAAATATAAAGAAGAAGCCGAGCCTTCGCTCAAAGCAGTCGAATCACCTTCAACCATGACTTGTTTTGAGCTCCAAACTTGCCCTTTATAAAGTAGGCTTGATAGATCACCATTAGGTAAAATGGAATTCCAAACGTCAGGGTATAAGGCTTTTAAAACGTTTTTATCTTGATCACGATTGAGAGCGTTAGCCCATTCTTGTTTAGGGTCTTTGCTAATCAGCCATTCCCCTTCAGGGTTTACAACGTCTAAATAAACTCGATTATCAGACAAGCTTCGTAGCTGACCAAATATTTGGGTTAAATTGTAGTTCACAACCAGCACACCTTTCATCTCTCGATCCAAAGAAACGGCGCCTCGTAAAGTAGGCTCAAGCGGGTGAACTATTTGATCATTTTCCATGTTCAGATCTACTGGAGAAATATAAACATAATTCCCTTTCGCCTTAGCTCCTTGCTGAAAATAATAGCGATCAGATTTATCTTGAAGTTGATCGGTAGGAACAACCGTAATTTGCCCTCCATGAGAGTTTATTCGGATAAGCTCTTTACCTTGTGGGTCAATCCAGCGAACCTGAGAAATATAAGGAGAAGTACGCGCAAATTGAGAAAAAACTTGGGTAATATCAGGTTTTCGCCAAACTGAGTTTGGCATATGGTTATGTGTCGTTGATAGTGCATAAACACTATTCCGTAAGAACAGTGTAGTGCTTCTTATATGACCTAATTCACGGCTAAAAAGAGCATTACTCTGGGAAAGCAATTCAGACTCGGTAACAGTCAACTGAGTAGCAAATCGATTTTCAAATAATCGATAATTACTCCACCCAATAAATACTATGGTTAAGAAAATGGCGGCAATAATAATAGGTACAATAATTTGCTTAGGAAAACGAGTCATAAAGTATGACCCAAGTCCTTAGAGTATTTCTCCGCCCAGTTAACCACTTGATCTAAAGGCATGGGTCTAGAAAATAAGTAACCTTGCCCTTGCTGGCAGCCGAGCTCTGCCAAATAATCACGCTGCGCAACAGTCTCAATACCTTCTGCAATCACAGTTAAACCTAACACTTGCCCTAAATTAATAATCATTTTTAGTATTTGCCAGTCTTTCGTGGAGTCTTCCATTCGCCAAACGAAACTGTGATCTACTTTCAACGTTGAAAGTGCCAATGTAGACAGATAGGCCAACGAAGAATAACCTGTTCCAAAGTCATCAATATTCACTTTCATGCCATTTTGCTTTAGTGAATGAAGCTGCTTACATATCGTTGCTTTTTCTTCTATAAGTTGGCTTTCTGTCAGCTCTAATTCAATTAGCTGAGAGTCAATCTCTAGATCATGAAGAAGTGTGGCTAAATGTTCGAAGTAATCAGGGCGAACGACTTCACTGCCGGTAACGTTGACGGAAATAGGAACAACAATGCCCTCCTTCGCTAGCGCTTTTACAGCAAGACAAGAGCGGCGCATAATATTCTGATCCAACTTACCAATCAGCCCACAACTCTCGGCGAGTGCAATAAATTGGTAAGGTGGAATAAAATTCCCGCTATGATGTTGCCAACGAGCCAGTGATTCAAATCCTACTAACTCGCCATTTTCTAAAGATACTTTAGGTTGAAGATAAATCTCAATTTGATCGTTAATCACGGCCTCACGTAAATCTGTGAGTAACGCGTAACGGTCAATAATCGCACTGGCGAGTTTTTCACAATACACCAAAAATGACAGGCCTTTTCTTCTCGCTTGCTCCAGCGCACTTTCACCGGCACTAATAATTTGCTCTGCCTCATAGTGTTTAAATTGGTCTATTTCAATAGAACCAATAATAACATCGACGGTGTGTGTGGCATTTTTAATATTCAAACTTGCGTGGATAATCGGTTCTAAAGACTTTTCATCATAAACTTGGCTTGCATACACCAACACAGCCAAAGTATCTCGCTCAACTAAAACGATGTGAATCGTGTCGGTGAAATAGCTATGCAGATGACTACACAGTGATTTAATCAGTTGATCCACAAATTTCGAACCAAACACCGTCTCTGTATGAGCTAAGTCTTCTAAGTGCAGCATGAGTAGTTTTGCACAAGGTATGTCTACTGGTGACATATTTTTAATTTCACGAGTTAACCAATTCTTATTATGCAAACCAGAGGTAGGATCAAAATACGCCAGTTCTGTTAATTTACTGTGCAGCGCTACATTACGAAATCCAACGTTGATGTTTTCGCACATGACTTGCAGCAAATTTAATTCGTTTGGCAATAACGCTCGGTCTAATTTTACCAAGGAGATGCACACTCTTTCTTCCAGCTCTTTATTTGAAAAAAACAAAATAGAGTAGCCTTCAATAAACACATGCTTCTTTTCTTTGCATGCATCTGTAATAGACTGCAATAGGGAGTGATCATCAAAAACATTGCCTAGCTTTTGTTGTGCATAACTTGATAGCTCGCCGCGACAATAATAGCTTGCTCGATTTCACCGTCAGCGGTATCCGAAAAACAGACAATGCCACCTTTTTTGATATTCAGTAACTGGGAGACTTCTTCTAAAATTGACCGAGTGTAACCAAGAATATCGCGTTTGGTAGCCAGCCTTTGACTCGATTCGATAAGCATCTGCATACCATGTCGGGCTTCTTTCATGTCTTTTAAGTGATGCCAGGTACGAAGGTTACTTAAAATAATGGTTTGCAGGTGATCCTGCGTCAGGTCAGGCTTACTCCAATAATCATCGATATCATAACGGTTCATAATATCATCAGCTGGCGACGAGCCCGGCTGACCAGTTAACAGCACAATCCGAACCAAATCATTGCCTATGCCATCTCGGATAGTATCAATTAAACGCAACCCTGCATCGTCTGTCTCCATAATAACATCAAGAAGAATAACGCTAATGTCCGGATTCATCGCGATTATGACACCCGCCTGAGCAGCTGAATTAGCCGTCAAAATCTCGACATCTTTACCATCATAATTCAATGTCGATAAGGCATTAATTAATGCGTCTTGATAATCTTGATCATCCTCAACAGATAAAACTTTACAAGTATCAACCCGTGATTCAAATATCGACATGTTCTTTTGATCGTGCGTCTTAACATTCATATAACGGCTCTTCCTTGCATCATAAGTCTGCTATTTTTTCTTACTTCAAGCTTAGATCTATCTCTTTGCTTTTGCCCAAATCAATCTCGTGTTAGTACATTTTTATACCAGCATAGTGTGACTTAATATATAGGCTTCTTCGCTAAACAGAACATAAGCAAAGCGAAAAGCTGCGTACCATGGTACAATCTCGAAACTTTATTTCGACTAATCTCAACTAGGTTTAAAGGTTTTATGGATCTACACACGGGCAACTTATTTATCCTTTCTGCACCTTCTGGTGCTGGTAAATCTTCTTTGTATAAAGCGTTACTAAAAGCGGATGATAAGGTTCGTATTTCCATCTCTCATACAACAAGAGCGGCGAGAACCGGCGAAGAACATGGCCGTGAATATTTTTTCACGGAAGATGAAGACTTTTTGGATATGATTGCTGAAGATGCCTTTTTTGAACATGCCCAAGTGTTTGATAATTACTATGGCACATCCAAAGCTTCTATTTTCAATATGCTTGAGCAAGGCTTGGATGTCATTCTAGAAATTGATTGGCAAGGCGCTCGACAAGTACGTCAACAGTACCCAAATGCGATTGGTATTTTTATATTACCACCGTCTTTAGCGGTACTAGAAGAACGTCTTCGCGACCGAGGTACAGACAGTGAAGAAGTAATTCAAAGACGCATGAGTAAAGCAGTAAACGAAATATCACACTATAATGAATATGATTTTGTCATTATAAATGATGACTTTGATATGGCTTTGGCACAAATGAAGTCGATTTTTACCGCAATGCGTTCAAAAAACACAGTAATGAAACAAAAATATGGCAATCTTATCAATGATCTCTTGTCATTATAATAAGCCGTTAAGTAGAATTACATTTGCATAAATAGCTAACCGCAATACAGAGGTCAAAATGGCTCGAGTTACCGTAGAAGATTGTTTAGAAAACGTTGATAACCGCTTTGAATTAGTCATGGTGGCATCAAAACGCGCACGCCAGCTAGCAACCGGTGGTGAAGAAGCAAAAGTAGCTATCGAAGACGATAAAGTGACAGTTGTTGCTTTGCGTGAAATTGCTGCAGATTTGATTAACGCTAAAAACGTTGATCTTCAAAAGCAACCTATTCACGAGTTCTAATATTGATGGTGTCGCTCATACCACTGCCGTTGTACTTCTTATTTATTGTTGTGAGGTGAGCGATGTATACCATTGAAGATCTAGCACTGACATTAAGTCAGTATTTACCATACGAGCAAATTGCTCAGGTAAAGCGTGCTTACTATTACGCAGAGCAAGCCCATGATGGGCAATGGCGTAAAAGTGGCGAACCTTATGTTACCCATCCGCTTGCCGCCGCCGAAATTCTTGCCGAATTACGCATGGACAGCGAAGGGTTAACAGCAGCACTTCTTCATGACGTTATCGAAGACACAGGCATTAGCCGTGAAGCGCTAACTGAGCAGTTTGGAGAAGGCGTTGCCAGTTTGGTTGATGGTGTTAGTAAGCTGACACATCTTGAATTCAACAGCCAAATTGAAAAACAAGCTCATAACTTCCAGAAAATGGCCATGGCCATGGCAGATGACATTCGAGTCATTCTCGTCAAACTGGCGGACCGTTTGCACAATATGCGTACGCTGAACTCCATGCCAGCGCACAAAAAACGTCGTATTGCTCGTGAAACCCTAGATATTTATGCACCTATTGCTAACCGTTTAGGTATGTACAATGTGCGTGTTTCCTTAGAATCTCTCGCTTTTGAAGCCTATTACCCTATGCGTGCTCGCATGCTGCAACGGGCCATTAACAAAAAATATGGCCACCGCAGTAAAGACACCGAAAAGCTTGAAGATTTTATCCGCTCCGAACTGGCCGCCGATTATATCGACGCACACATCAGCGTAAGAGAAAAACACATCTACAGCATTTATCAAAAGATGAGCAAAAAACATCGCTCTCTCGATGAAATTATGGATGTGTTGGGTGTTCGTATTGTTACTGATCGTCACGATAGTTGTTATCGTATATTGGGAACAATCCACTCATTATTTAAGCCCATCGAAGGTCGTTTTAAAGACTATATTGCGGTTCCAAAATCCAATGGTTATCAGTCATTACACACGACTGTAGTGGGTCACAATGGTCTGCCAATGGAAGTTCAAATCCGTACAGAAGAGATGGATTTAGTTGCCAATAATGGTATCGCGGCGCATTGGGCTTACAAATTCAACGGCAATTCCGCAATACCAAGCAATCATGATCGTGCGACCAAATGGGTGAAAAGTCTGTTGGAAATTCAGCAGAAAACAGGCAACCCAATGGAGTTTGTTGATAACGTCAAAAGTGACTTATTTCCAGACGAAGTGTATGTATTTACACCAAAAGGCCAGATCATTGAATTACCATCTGGCGCAACGCCTGTTGATTTTGCTTATGGTGTACACACAGAAATAGGCAACACTTGTATTTCGTGTCGTATAAATCGACGACTTGCACCATTAAGTACGCAACTAGAAAGTGGTCAAACGGTCGAAATCATCAGTGCTAAAAATGCCCAGCCAAACGTCGCTTGGTTAAGTTTTGCGATTACCGGTAAAGCACGAACCAATATCCGTCATTATCTCAAAGACAAGCAGCGTGAAAATGCCATTTCCATTGGTCATCGTTTGCTAACTCGCTCTTTGAATGCTTTTAAAACGAATATTGAAGAACTAACAACAGAACAGATCAATCAAGTCCTGATACAGCATCAACTCACCTCATTAGAGGATTTGCTTGAATCCATTGGCAAGGGCCGACACGTCGGCTACTTGGTTGCCAGAGAATTGTTCCCTGATTACGATGAAAAAACCTTGGTGACACCGAAATCCTTTAAGGTAAACGGCTCCGAAGGCATGCTAATTTCTTATGCCAAGTGTTGCTCACCAATTCCTGGAGACCCAATTGTCGGCTACGTCCAAGTAGACAAAGGCATTGTTATTCATCACTTAAATTGCCCAAATATTCAAGATCATCTAGCCAATCCTGAACGCTTTATTCGTATGGCTTGGGGTAAAGACATTGAAGAAGACCTCAATATTAACCTAATCGTTAGCTACATAAACGAACGTGGAGCCGTGGCGAAAATTGCCAGTTCCATCAGTGATACAGATTATCAAGTCTCTAACTTAGACATCATTGAACGTGGCCGCGTAAGTCGACTTCGCCTAAGTATTACTATCTCTAGCCGTGTCGGCTTGGCTGACGTAATGCGTCGAATTAAAGCCGTTCGTTGTGTTGAAAAAGTCTCGCGTGAGACCATTGTTGGTCGTTAAATAATTATTGAGTAATATTTACATTTAAACCTGTCGCAGCATAAAAATGCTGCGGTGACATAACTTTTGAAATGGGATTTAGTATCATGGCAAAACAAATAATTCATACGGACAAAGCACCTGCTGCAATCGGTCCATATTCTCAAGCGGTTCGTGCTGGCAATACCGTTTATATTTCTGGTCAGATTCCTTTAGTCGCTGAAACAATGGAAGTCATCAGCGAAGACATCGTTGACCAAACAACACAAGTATTCAAAAATCTTCAAGCGGTTTGTGAAGCAGCTGGTGGTTCTTTAGAAGATATCGTGAAATTTAATATTTTCATGACTGATCTAGGCAATTTCGCGACAGTGAACGAAGTAATGACTCAGTTCGTTAAACAACCTTACCCTGCTCGTGCCGCAATGGGTGTTCGCGCTTTGCCTAAAGGCGTTCAGGTTGAGATCGAAGGCATCATGGTACTTGAAGACTAATTATCTGTTTTCAGTACATGTAAGATAATTTGAAAAGAGGCGCTCGACGCCTCTTTTTTTATTTATAACTTAATTCATCTTGATAACACTTAACTAACTCTAGATACCCACTGACGTAACTTGGGTAATCGAAACAAAAGCCCGTCTCCTTTAACGCCCGATTATCAATACGCTTCCCAGACTGCGGAATAAAGGCATTCACATCATTAGGAATGTTTGCCTCAACACCCAGTAATTTAGCAATGCATAACTTAACTTCCCACATAGACACCGGCGTATCGTCAGTCACGTTGTAATGATTCGCTAATACGACTCCGCTAAGCGCATTTTCAGCCAAATGACACAAAGCACGTACCACATCGTGGCGATGAACTCGATTGGTCCAGCTATTCGCTTCCCATACTTCATCCGACATGACTTTAGTCAGCATCCGATAGCGGCCTGGCCCATAAATTCCAGAGCAACGTACAGCGATTGAGGGCAATGCTTTTGCTAACGCGGTTTCTGTTTCTAACAATATGCTCGCAGTTGCTTTGTTCTCCTTTGGCACAGTTTCACTATCAATCCATTCGCCTTGGCTCTGACCATAAACACTGGTGCTAGAGACAAATATGATCTGGGGCTGAGTCGCTTGATAGCGCTGAATAAGACGTTGAGCCGTATTATAGTAAGCGGCACGATACCCCTCTGGGCTTCTGTTTGCGGGTGTCATAATCAGAAAAATCAGCTCAACCTCTGGCAACTTGTCATCTTCAAGCTGTGTGATATCCCCAGTTATTCCTTGTACACCTTGAGGAAAAACAGTACCCGAACGACGAATACCGTAAACGCGGTCACCTCTTTCAATAAAATAAGGAGCAATACCCGCCCCTAAATCACCACATCCTGCGATTAGAATTCGTTTCGGACTCATGAGAACCTCTTTAAGTAATAAAAGCGCAAACTGGATTAACCGATTCACTTTATCAAAATTTGTATTATCATAGTTATTAACAATGATTAGGTTGAGGGCACGTTATGACACTAACTGAATTAAAGTACGTGGTTATGCTGGCACAAGAACAACATTTTGGTCATGCAGCTGAAAAATGCCACGTTTCTCAACCAACGCTAAGTGTTGCCGTTAAAAAGCTCGAAGAAGAGCTGGGTGCTGCTATTTTCGAACGCAGTAAAAGCTCGGTGTATATTACGCCTATTGGTGAGCAAATTGTTACCCAAGCGAAACGCGTTCTTGAGCAAGCCAACACCATTAAAGAGCTCGCCTCATCTGGTCACAACCAGCTTAAAGGCCCGATCAAGATTGGCTCGATTTTTACCATTGCTCCTTATCTTTTCCCTTCAATGATTCCTAGTTTGCGTAACATAACGAACGACATGCCTCTTATCATTGAAGAAGATCTGACTGAAAACTTGCGACCTAAACTGCGCAATGGCGAACTGGATGCGATAATAATCGCCCTTCCATTCCACGAACCAGATGTAGTGACACAACCGATTTATGAAGAAGAGTTTGTCGTATTAATGCCCAAAGATCACTTGTGGACTAAGCTAACTCACATCAATACCGATCAACTTTCTAGCGATAACTTACTACTACTTGGTAAGGGTCATTGCTTCAGCGAGCAAGTATTAGAAGCCTGCCCTTTAGCAAACGAAGGGGGACATAGCGAAGGGCGCACCATAGTCAATGGCAGCTCTCTTGAAACTATTCGCTACATGGTAGCATCTGGTCTAGGGGTTACCGTTTTGCCTAAATCGGCCGTCATGCACATCGACCATTCACTCTTGGAAGTTCGACCTTTTACAGCACCTGCACCTAAACGCACTGTGGCACTTGCGTGGCGTGCTAGCTATCCACGTCCGAATGCCATTGAAGCGGTAAGCCAGTCGATCCGTGAAGCCAGCAAGAAGCTGGATCTTTAGGCTCATTATGATAGATGATCTCGACACACAAGATGTTAGAGAACTAAAAGGTGTTGGCGATGCTATGGCTGAGAAGCTAGCAAAGCTGCACCTAAATACGGTACAAGACTTACTTTTTCATCTGCCTATTCGCTACCAAGACAGAACCCGCGTTGTGCCAATCGGCCAATTACGCTTCGGAGACGAAGCGGTTATTGAAGGCATATCAACTGGCTGTGAAATAAAAATGGGCAAACGTCGCAGCTTACTGTGCCGAATTAAAGACGCAACAGGAACCTTGTGCCTGCGTTTCTTTCACTTCTCAGCAGCACAAAAAAAACAACTTGAGTCTGGAACGCGCATTCGATGTTTTGGTGAAATACGCCGTGGCAGTACCGGATTCGAAATATACCATCCCGAATATAAAACGATCAACGACGATGATACTCATTCAGATAGCGACCAGCTGACGCCAATTTACCCTTTAACTGAAGGCATTACTCAAGCCAAGATACGCACACTTTGCGAACAAGCTTTAGAGCGTCTTACGCCATACAATCTAAAAGAATGGCTACCCGATAGCATTCGTCAGCAATTTAGCCTTCCCCCACTAGATGATGCGATTCGTTTTCTCCATCATCCAACAACTGACGCAAACCTAGAGCAGTTAAAAGCAGGTGCTCATCCAGCACAATACCGTCTCTCTTTTGAAGAACTAATGGCTCATCAACTGTCTTTGATTGGTAAAAAAATTAAAGCAAAAGA
The DNA here is from genome assembly GCF_004352835.1 of Marinomonas flavescens. Lineage (GTDB taxonomy): Bacteria > Pseudomonadota > Gammaproteobacteria > Pseudomonadales > Marinomonadaceae > Marinomonas > Marinomonas flavescens. The sequence continues at coordinate 77,230 of NZ_SJSB01000011.1, forward strand.
AGATAAGGCCATTCAGGTTGTTGAGTCAGGTCAACTTGCTCAGGGGTTATTAGAACAACTTCCTTTTTCGCCAACCAATGCGCAGCAGCGTGTTTTTCGTGAAATATTATCCGACCTAAAATCTGGACATCCTATGCTCCGTCTTGTTCAAGGAGACGTTGGATCAGGTAAAACCCTTGTCGCTGCATTAGCAGCTGCCGCCGTAGTAGATGCCGGCTACCAAGTGGCGATTATGGCACCAACAGAAATTCTCGCCGAGCAGCACCTCGCTAACTTTACTCATTGGTTTACTCCGCTTAACTTAAAAGTCGCTTGGATGGCAGGGAAGCTAAAAGGCAAAGCACGCGAAGCAGAGCTTGAAGACATCGCTTCGGGAGCCGCTCATATCATTGTTGGCACACATGCCTTGTTCCAAGAAAATGTCCATTTCGATCGCTTAGCACTCGCGGTGATAGATGAGCAACATCGCTTTGGCGTTCATCAACGTATGGCGTTACGCGAAAAAGGCTTAAAACAAGGCTTTCAACCTCATCAGCTTATTATGACCGCTACCCCTATTCCTCGCACACTGGCCATGTCAGCCTATGCAGATTTAGACTGTTCAATCATCGACGAACTGCCCCCAGGAAGAACACCTGTAAACACCATAGTGGTATCAGATCAACGTCGTAGCGAAGTGATTGAGCGGGTAAAAGTAGCCTGCCAAGAAGGCAAACAAGTATATTGGGTTTGTACTCTCATTGAAGAATCAGAGGCGCTGCAATGCCAAGCAGCAGAAGACACAGCTATTTTATTAGAAGAACAGCTAACTGGACTTAATATAGGCTTAGTTCATGGACGGCTTAAATCGACAGAAAAAGCCGATATTATGGCGCGATTCAAAGCAAATGACATTCAGTTACTGGTTGCAACAACCGTCATTGAAGTTGGGGTAGACGTGCCTAATGCCAGCTTAATGATTATCGAAAACCCTGAACGCTTAGGCTTAGCTCAGCTACATCAGTTACGAGGCCGAGTAGGTCGTGGCCAAACGGCCAGTCACTGTGTGCTTTTATATAAGGCTCCTTTAGGGCAGCAAGGAAAAGAGCGCTTATCTACTATGAGAGAAACCAGTGACGGTTTTAAGATCGCCGAAAAAGACTTAGAGTTACGCGGCCCTGGCGAATTACTAGGCACCAGACAGACAGGCCTTTGGGAATTCAAGGTCGCTGATTTACAGAGAGATAAAGCATTGTTAGACGATGTTCAAAAAGCGGCCACTCTGCTCCATCAGCATTATCCAGAATGTATATCACCCTTGCTTTCGCGGTGGTTACCAAATCATAGCCAATATTTAAACGTATAGCTTCTTTTAGACAGCTCAAAAAAAAAGACGTTAGATTGCTCCAACACCTTTTTTAATTTTGCCTATCAGCACTGCTATCGATCAGCGCTTCTATCTATTAAAAACTTGATAAGCTACGGGATGCTAACCACAGTCGTATTTTTCACTTCTTCCATGGCGACATAGGTACGAGATTCTCTTACATGCGGCAAGGTTAGCAATGTTTCACCAAGCAGCAACCGATAAGAATCCATATTAGACACTCGAGCCTTCAATAAATATTCAAAATCACCAGCGATCAAATGACATTCAAGAATTTCAGGTATTTCTGTGACCGCGGTTTTAAATTCGTTAAAACCTTCAGGAGATGTCGTTTTTAAACGAATTTCTACGAATACCAGTAAGCCAGCATCCACCTTTTTAGGGTCAACTAACGCACAATAGCCCGTAATATAACCATTGCGTTCTAGACGTCGTACCCGTTCTAAACACGGAGTTGCGCTCAAGCCTACACGACTGGCTAATTCAACGTTCGACAAACGTCCGTTGACCTGCAGTTCTCGCAGAATTTTTTTATCTAAACGATCAAGCGGCTTAGTTGAGTTGTCCATTCGAGATGGATCTCCTTTGTCACACTAAAGTATTGTTAAGTCTATCATGTAGATACTAAATTATGGGGAGCACTTTTTATAAAATATTTCTGTTGTTTGATGACTAAAATATAGCGAGTCATTATTAGAACAGAATGAATATTTTGCACTGATATGGTGCTTTTTACGTTATCTTACGAATTGCTTCCTTATTTTACACTTTCTGATGCACTAATAGGTAACATAATCGTCAATTGGGTAATCTGGATTATTACTTTTAAACATAAATTGGATGTTTTTTATACACAATTTTGTTTAAAACGGCTCACCTTGCAAAAATTAAGCATTAAAAAAGTCATTTATAGCATTTTACCCTTGACTAGAAGCTATAAACAGTCATTCTATTAGACATTGCAGCGTTCTTTCAGAAGAATATTCTGCATCTAATGATACAAAAAAAATAAATAATCATATTGTTGGCAATATTTTTGCATCATTTTCATTCAAGTCCAAGACTTACAAAGAGTGAAAAGACAAACAACACACACAAAAGAAATGCCTGGGAGGCTAAATCAATGAAATCGAACGTTTGTAAACTATTCGCAATGGCTGCTGTCACTGCAGCAATCAGCACGGCTGCTGCTGCAGGCACACTAGATGACGTTAAAGCAAAAGGTTTCGTACAATGTGGCGTAAGCCAAGGTGTACCAGGATTTTCAAATGCTGATGATAAAGGTAACTGGACTGGTATCGATGTAGACGCATGTCGTGCCGTAGCCGCTGCCATCTTCAATGACCCACAAAAAGTCAAGTTCACTCCTCTTTCTGCTAAAGAACGTTTCACCGCACTACAGTCAGGTGAAATTGACATTCTTTCTCGTAACACAACATGGACTTACACTCGCGATGTTGCGCTAGGTCTTGACTTCACAGCAACCAATTTTTATGACGGCCAAGGCTTCATCGTACATAAAGAGCTAGGTGTAAAATCTGCATTAGATCTTGATGGCGCTACCGTTTGTACTGAGCAAGGTACAACAACAGAATTAAACATGGCGGATTTCTTCCGCAAACACAAAATGTCTTACGTTCCTGTTATCGTCCAAAAAGCAGACGAAGCTGTCGCAGCCTATGCATCAGGTCGTTGTGATGTATTTACGACGGATAAATCTGGTCTTGCCGCTTGGCGTACTAAGATGAAAAATCCTAAAGACAACATAATCCTTCCAGAAACTATTTCTAAAGAACCACTAGGTCCTGTTGTTCGTCACGGCGACAACCAGTGGAAAGACTTGGTTACTTGGGTAATGTTTGTTCAGGTTAACGCTGAAGAAATGGGCATTTCATCTAAAAACGTAGCGCAAATCAAAGCTGACTCTAAAGACCCATCTGTTCGCCGTCTATTAGGCGCTGAAGGTGACATGGGTAAAGATCTAGGTCTTAGCGCTGATTGGGCTTACAACGTTATCGCAAAAGTAGGTAACTACGGTGAAGAATTCGACCGTAACGTAGGTAAAGATTCTCCTCTAGACCTTCCTCGTGGCCTAAACAATCTTTGGAACAACGGCGGCATCATGTACGCGCCACCAGTTCGTTAATATAGTATTAAATAACTTCGTTTAGTTATTTCCCAGCAGCAAAACTCGCTGCTGGGAATTTTCCCTTCCTTATCCATCTGACGAGCAGTTTGCCTGAACCAAGATGAGCGATATTAAAAAACCTACTAAAAAAAGCTTTTTGTACGATGCGGGAACACGTTCCATCATCTTCCAAATTTTGCTTTTAGCCCTTGTTGTCTTTGTTTGTTATTACTTATTTAGTAACTTACAAGCCAACCTAGATAACCGCGGAATTTCTACTGGTTTCTCTTTTTTGAATCAACCAGCTGGCTTTCCAATCCTTATTCACCTTATTAGTTATACTGAAGCCGATACTTACGGGCGCGCATTCCTCGTCGCTTTAATCAATACTTTTGTTATTTCTATTCTCGGCATCTTCTTTGCGACCATCATTGGCGTCGTTATGGGCCTGGCCCGTTTATCAAAAAACTGGTTAGTCGCACGTTTAGCAACGGTATACATTGAAACGTTGCGGAACATTCCATTATTACTACAAATATTCTTTTGGTATTTTGCCGTATTAGCCGCATTACCCAGCCCAAAACAAAGTTATGAATTTGCCGATTTTTTCTTGAATAAACGCGGTATTTATTCTCCAAATCCAATTTCACAAGATGGCTTTGGTATCGTAATTATGGGCTTTATACTGTCTATTTTTGCTGCTATTGCACTGATTGTATGGGCGAAAAAACGTCAAACTAGAACGGGACTTTGGTTCCCTGCCTATTGGTCTGCTCTTGGTACTATTGTGGTGATTACCTTTATTGCCTTTGCCGTTGCAGGATTCCCACTAGAGTTCGACCTTCCTGTAAAAAGTCGTTTTAACGTTACTGGTGGGATGGTATTGCCTCCAGAGTTTGTTGCCGTGCTTATTGCACTGTCTACTTATACCGCCTCTTTCATTGCAGAAATTGTACGTGCTGGTATTTTGTCTGTCAGTTGGGGACAAACGGAAGCCGCTCGTTCACTAGGTCTTAGTGACAACATAACTCAGCGTTTAGTGGTTTTGCCGCAAGCATTGCGAGTCATGATTCCACCACTAACTAGTCAGTATTTAAACTTGGCGAAAAACTCATCTTTGGGTGCTGCCGTTGCTTATCCTGAATTGGTTGCGGTTGTGATGGGCACAACGCTTAATCAAACGGGTCAAGCAATTGAAACCATTGGTCTATGTATGCTGGTATACGGAACCTTGAGTTTAACTATCTCATTGTTCATGAACTGGTATAACAAAAAAATGTCTCTCATCGAGCGCTAGGAGGTAGAACATGGCTATCGTATTTAAACCATCACCCAGCCTCCCACCACCATCTACTTCGGTGGGTGCTGTTGCTTGGATTCGACAAAACTTATTATCGTCACCGCTGAATATTATTTTAACGATGCTCAGCTTGTACATAATGTACTTAACTATTCCTCCTCTAATCGAATGGGGAATCATAAATGCAACCTGGACAGGATCGTCCAGAGCGGCTTGTACTGGTACTGGTGCATGCTGGGCGTTTGTTAACACACGCTTCGATCAGTTTATGTATGGACTGTATCCCAGCGAAGAAACATGGCGGGTTAATTTAGCGGCAATTTTGATTGTTCTATTAGTCGGTATGTTTTCCATCAAGATGATCAGCAAACTGTACCTATCAATCACCATTACCATTATTTATCCGATTGTTGCGTATTTCTTATTTGCTGGCGGTATTTTCGGTTTAGAGCCTGTCGAAACGTCTCGTTGGGGCGGTCTTTTTCTGACTGTCTTGTTGGGTACTATTGGTATTGTCGCCTCTTTCCCGCTAGGTATTTTACTAGCGTTAGGACGTCGTTCTAATATGCCGATTGCAAAATCTATCTGCATTATTTTTATCGAAACTATCCGAGCGGTACCATTAATCACCATTATGTTTATGGCATCGGTTATGATCCCGCTGTTTCTGCCAGACGGCTTGAACTTCAACAAACTACTACGTGTTTTGATCGGTATTACCCTGTTCTCTGCTGCTTATATGGCCGAGGTAATTCGGGGCGGCTTACAGGCTATTCCAAAAGGCCAGTACGAAGCCGCTGATGCGATGGGGCTTACTTATTGGAAATCCATGATATTAGTAATTTTGCCACAAGCGTTGAAATTGGTAATTCCTGGTATTGTAAACACCTTTATCGGCCTATTTAAAGACACCACCTTGGTTTACATCGTTGGTATGTTTGATTTGTTGGGCATTATACAGCTCGCCAATCACGATACTAAATGGCTAGGAACCACCATCGAAGGTTATGTTTTCGCCGCTTTCGTTTACTGGATTTTCTGCTTTGGTATGTCACGTTACAGCATGGCAATCGAACGCAAATTAGAAACCGGTCACAAGCGAAATTAGTTAAGAATTTGAGGTTTTTACAATGACAGATACAAATATGGCACGCGCCCACTTAGAAGCAGGCGAATCTACAATCATCGAATTTAACGATGTTAATAAATGGTATGGTGACTTTCACGTATTGAAGAACATCAACTTCAGTATCAAAAAAGGCGAACGAATCGTTGTCTGTGGCCCTTCCGGCTCAGGTAAGTCCACCATGATACGTTGCATTAACCGTCTAGAAGAGCACCAGAAAGGGACCATTCTAGTAGACGGTATTGAAATGAATAACAATCTGAAAAACATCGAAACTATCCGTAAAGACGTCGGAATGGTGTTTCAGCATTTTAACTTGTTTCCTCACCTTACCATTTTAGAAAATTTAACATTGGCACCGATTTGGGTACGCAAAACACCTAAAAAAGAAGCCGAAGAAATGGCGATGCATTACTTAGAACGTGTGAAAATTGCCAATCAAGCGTTGAAATACCCTGGGCAATTATCAGGTGGTCAGCAGCAACGTGTAGCGATTGCTCGCGGTTTATGTATGCAACCTCGTATCATGCTATTTGATGAGCCAACATCAGCACTTGATCCAGAAATGATCAAAGAAGTATTAGATACTATGATCGAATTGGCAGAAGAAGGTATGACCATGGTGTGTGTAACACACGAAATGGGCTTTGCCAAAACCGTTGCTGACCGCGTTGTGTTTATGGATGCCGGAGAAATCGTTGAAGCCAATGAGCCTCACACATTCTTTGATAACCCACAACATGACCGAACTCAAGCGTTCTTGAGTCAGATTTTAAACCACTAATTGCTCAAAAACTGTTATATTAAAAGCCCCTTTATTGGGGCTTTTTTTTAGTGACTATTCGATTTGAGTTGATTTATGACATCTATGGCAACGGAATTGGCCAATACAAAAAAACTACGAGTGGTTCACTTAGCGGACCATGCTGGTCGTTTACAAGTTATATTTCCAGAAGACCACATGCTTGATATTGCCGCTATCTCACGCATTACAAAGCGACGCCTTGAGCCTATTGCAAATTACAATACAAAGGGTGACTCACTGCTAAAAGTAGGCAGCTGCGCCAGTATCATTGAGGTAAGTCTGCTTGAAGAACCTTTCATCGACATTCGTAGTAATTCGCACAGCCCTTACCACTCTATGTCCTCAAATGAATTTAAAAAACGTTTTTCAGGCCCATTAAGTCGTTTTGAATCGATCTCTATTAATATCGCTAATATCAAAAAGCCATCTGATAATGATCTAAATGACGAACAACAACTATTAGAATCTCTGGGGAAGTTTCAATCTGTTCGTATAAAGCAGCGCCTCGCAGAGACGCTAGAAATTCCGCCATTACCGGTCATTTCAAGCCAAATTATTCGCCTTTGCTCTAATGCCTCTTCTGATATGGACGAGCTTTGCGAAATCATTAGTTTAGACCCTAGTTTAGCAGCACAAGTCATACGCTGGGCATCTTCGCCTTATTACGGTGCCAAAGGCGGCATTGAATCCATCAAAGATGCCGTTGTTCGAGTGCTTGGCTATGATATGGCGATGACTTTAGCACTCGGCCTTTCTATGAGAAATGCGTTTGCCTCTCCAGAAGAAAGTCCTCGTCATTATGAAAACTTCTGGCTCAACGCGGTATCTCATGCGGTATTAATAGAAGCCTTAGTAAAGGCTGTGCCACCGACATATCGCCCGAGTAAAGGACACGCTTATCTTGCTGGGCTGCTGCATAACTTTGGTTATTTAGCCATCAGCATTATTATGCCACCTCATTTTGCTATTTTAGCAACATACTATGAAGCCAATGCTCACCTAGACTCGTCAATAGTAGAAATGCAGATTCTACACTTCACTAAAGAGCAACTAGGCGCCTGGTTGCTTAAACAGTGGGACCTTCCTACTAACATTTACACCGCTATTCGTTACAGCAAAACACCCAGTTATGATGGAGAGTACGCAAATTTTGCCCATCTTTTGTATGTTACCCACCAACTTAACGAGCACCTCGATATCGACCCAGATGTGTTAGAAGGTCTAGGTATTTCATTAGAGCAAGCCACTGCGTGCCATACTGAAGTTCAAGCATCGTCTGCGGAGCTGTATAAAATGGTCGCTTTAATCAACAGTAAAAATCACTAGCTTTTATAATGCATATTGACCACGCCATTGCACAAAAATTAGATTACCGCTGGCACCCTATTCATAGGGTAAGCAAAGCTAAAATTCCGACCGGGTTGTGGCCATGGCTTTCCACACCAGCGTCTATCACCAAGAAGTTACAGCAAGCTGGTGAATTAAGCGTTGTGGTCTTAGAAGACGGCTGGGGGAAGCCAACCCAAAGAGAAAGAAGAAAGCTAGGATTGGCTCCGCGTCACGCAGTGCGTATTCGTACCGTCCTCCTCAAGTTTAATGGTGTAGTGGTTATCTATGGGCGCTCAATTATTCCCGCACAATCTCTTAAAGGGCATTGGCGAAGAGTCAGCCAGCTAAAAGAAAAACCCCTAGGCGGCTATCTGTTTCGCCACCCTGGCCTGTCTCGTAGCACAATAGAAATCGCCAATTTACCTGCTAACTTGTTTCCCGGCATTCATAAAAAAGTCTGGGCTAGACGCTCTGTTTTTTTACAATATGGGCCTGGTATATTAGTCAATGAAGCTTTCTTTGATACTATTCTCGACTTTAAGTCTCTTCTTGGATCACTATGACAAAATTAAACGACTACGCTGACCTCACTCGCTTTAACCGTCCTATTGGCTCTTTGCTTTTAATGTGGCCAACACTGTGGGCTCTTTGGCTTGCGGCGGATGGCTGGCCGCAATGGCATCTTGTTGTTATTTTCGTCTTGGGTGTTTTCAGTATGCGCTCAGCTGGCTGCGTTATTAATGACTATGCCGATCGCAAAATTGATGGTCACGTTGAGAGAACAAAAAATCGTCCTCTGCCTTCTGGGCGTGTTACAGAAAAAGAAGCTCTGGGTCTATTCTCTGCTCTTGTGCTACTGAGTTTCCTGCTTGTCTTATGTACCGATTTACGCACTATTTTATTGTCATTTGTTGGCTTAGGTTTAGCCGCTTTGTACCCATTTATGAAGCGCTATACCAATCTTCCTCAGCTCTTTCTTGGTTTAGCGTTTTCTTGGGCCATTCCTATGGCTTACAGTGCCCAAGGCGGCGATTTACTCGATCCTCAACTATGGATGCTCTTTTTAGCTAACTGCCTGTGGACTATCGCATACGATACCTATTACGCCATCACAGACCGTCCAGACGATCTAAAAATCGGTGTTAAATCTACGGCGATCTTGTTTGCTCAATACGACTTACTCGTCATTGTTTGCTTACAAGCACTGACCTTATCATTGCTGGTTTGGATTGGCGCACTTGCCCACTTACAGTGGCCCTATTTTGTGTCTATCTTGGTTGCTATTATCCTCTTCTATCTGCAATTTAAAAAAGCAAAAAACAGAGAACGCCTGCCTTGTTTCCATGCATTCCTAGATAACAACCGTATCGGCTATTGCATCTTTATCGGTTTAGCTGCTAACTATTTAGTTTAAAATATGGCAAAAATGTGACAGTGTAATCTAATTGTCACATTTAGCAGATTTAATGGAATCGTTCCTGAAACGAGGGTGAATCCTGTGACTGGTAAAAAAGTATTAATAATTGATGATGAATCTTCCATCCGTGAAATGATCGCGGTTGCCCTAGAAATGGCAGGGTACGAATATATGGAAGCAGAAAACAGCCAACAAGCTCACGAAATCATTGTGGACCATAGACCAGACCTAATTCTTTGTGATTGGATGATGCCTGGTGGTAGCGGTATTGAGCTAACACGTCGTTTGAAGAAAGACAGCACGACAGCGGAAATCCCCGTTATTATGCTGACGGCGAAGAGCGAAGAAGACAATAAAATTCAAGGGCTTGAGGTCGGTGCAGATGATTACATCACCAAACCTTTTTCACCTCGTGAACTCGTTGCTCGCTTAAAAGCCGTATTGCGTCGTGCAACACCACAAGGTGTGGATGAACCTATTGAAATAGACGGTTTGATGCTAGACCCTATTAGCCAACGCGTTACCATTGGCAATAAACCATTAGATATGGGGCCAACGGAGTATCGTTTGCTAAAGTTTCTAATGACACACCAAGAGCGCGCTTATTCGAGAGCACAGCTACTTGATCAAGTGTGGGGAGGGAATGTTTACGTAGAGGAAAGAACGGTCGATGTTCATATTCGACGCCTACGTAAAGCCATTGGCACCGATCACGACTCGTTAATTCAAACCGTACGTGGTACGGGCTACCGATTCTCTGCGAAACGAACGGCTTAATATTATGAAAACTATTTGGCGACAATCTGTCATCCGCTGGCTCTTAGGGTTAACAGCTTGCATCGTCATTGGTTTTATTATTAAGCACCCTCTTCTTGTCGTTCTCATATACCTACTGGGTTCTCTCTACCATCAGCTATATCAGTTGTACCAATTCCATAACTGGCTGCGTTATTCAGGCAAAGCACCGCCGCCAGAAGCGTCTGGTATTTGGGGCGATATTTTTGATGCGGTTTACCGCTTACAGAAAAAACAACGCAAGTCCAAGCGCCGCATGCAGCAAGCGCTAACACGTATCGAACACTCAACAGCCGCGCTAAAAGAAGGCGTAATCATGGCTGACAGTGAAGGTAACTTAGAATGGTGGAACAACTCAGCTGCACACTTCTTTGGTTTAATGCGCCCTGTTGACCGCGGTCAGACCATAACGAACATTGTTAGAAATCCAGATTTTTTCCGCTACTTCACGCAAAAGCGCTTCGGTGAACCATTAATCATAAAGTCGCCAGCTAAAGAAGGCGTGTATTTAGAAATCCAAACAACACTCTATGACAAAAATGACCATCTTATTTTTATTCGAGATGTGACTCGTCTCCATTTACTTGAAATAATGCGTAAAGACTTCGTTGCCAATGCTTCTCACGAACTAAAAACTCCGCTAACCGTTATTAAAGGCTACCTAGAAACCTTAGAAATGTTTCAAGACAATTTGCCAGCCAGTATGCAAAAAGGCATTGCCAATATGTCTGAGCAGTCGGTACGAATGGAGCATTTAATCGAAGACCTGTTATTACTATCTCGTCTTGAGAGTAATGAAAAAGGTGAAGAAGATAAATGGTACGCCGTCACGGATTTCACTACCGCGATTAAGAAAATGGCGTCACCTATACTGACAGAGCAACATAAGCTAAGTTTTGACATACCAAGCAGCGCACGTCTTTATGGCTCTTATAATGAACTATACAGCGCCTTTTCAAACCTCGTCGTCAACGCTATAAAGTACTCACCTGATGGCGGAGATATCTTAGTAACATGGGAATCAAGCGAATTTAATGGCGTATTCTCTGTGAAAGACAATGGCCTTGGTATCGACCCAAGATACATCCCACGCCTAACCGAGCGTTTCTTTCGGGTCGACAAGGGGCGAAGCTCTAAAACAGGCGGTACTGGGTTAGGTCTTGCCATCACTAAACATGTATTAATGCATCATGATGCCAAATTGCAAATTCGCAGCGAACCAAACCGAGGCAGCGTATTCTCTTGTCACTTCCCAGCAAGTCGCGTACGAAATGACAGCATTCCGGCCACCGACTCGGCTAACACGGTCAATCCATCTAAAGAATAAACATAAAAAAACGGCTCACTTTTCTGCAAAGTAAGCCGTTTTTATCGATTAATCTCGCGACTTAAAGACCGTTAAATAGCGCACTTATAAACGTCTCTTTCTCCAAATCTTGATCAATCAATCCCAACATAACGGTTAAAAACGTTGAATCATGCTTCTTTTCTGTTGTGGCAACGGATTGAATATAATAATTCAAACGATTCGTTTGCCCAGCAAATTCTAAATCTAATACAGCTTGCCCTAATACTTGAGGCACCACGTCGTCGCTCTTAATCAACAAGGTCGCATCTTGCTTACTAAACTGAACTACCATGCAACGAAATTGCTTCTCTTCAAACCGCACCATAGTCGGAATTTTAACGTCTTTCGTCGTCGCGGCTGGTGTCACAGGATGCGTGAATTTCGTCGCTTGAACTGGGCGTGTTGATTTACCCGCGCCCATTAGAACATCAATCGAAGCTGCCGCCACACCACCTTGTCCGGGCGAACTAGCAGGGTTTCTAGGATTCTCTGCGATTAATTTACTTTCCATCTTATGCTTTTTTGCGGCGGACAAAATTTTGTTAGCCAGTTGCTCGCTCGAAAAAGGCTTACCTAAATAATCCGTCACCCCAGATTGCACCGCTTCGACCACATGACTTTTATCCCCACGACTGGTGATCATGACAAATGGTACTGCTTCTTTTTGATAACTGGGTTGCTCACGACACCACTTGAGTAACTCAACCCCATTCATTTCAGGCATTTCCCAGTCGCACAGCACCATATCAAACTGCGTTTTTTCGAGCATTTTCTGGGCTTTTCGACCATTCACAGCTTCTTCTACAACAGAGGCAGGAAACTGCTGACGTATCGTTCGTTTAATTAAATCACGCGTAAAAGAAGCATCATCAACGACAAGGATTTTTATCGACATTACAACAACCCATCAGTACGACCAACCAACGAAGAGACTTCGACATCTTGTGGTCTGAACACAGAAATCCACAACAAAGTGGCAGCGACAACAGCGATCGGCATGACAAATAGATTAAGCAAAGGGATCGTCAAACCTACCATCACAATGCCACCAAATGTCCAACAAAGCAGAGGCTTAGTTCGCAACATCTGACGCATATCATGAAACTTTACTTCGTTGTTATCAAAAGCATAATCCATGTATTGAAGCGACAGCATCCACATAGAAAACAACAACAACAATACAGGAGCAACAACATTCACTAACGGAATAAAAGACATGAGTAAGAGCAAAATAAAACGCGGTAAGAAATACAATATTTTCTGCATTTCTCTTTGTAATGTGCGCCCTGTTATCACCATGAGTGCTTTAGCATTTAATGCTTCATCAAACACTTTTCCCGTTTGGCGTTCTTCTACTTTTTCAGCCAAAAACGCCATAAAAGGAGCGGCTAAAATGTTAATGCCAACAGAAAAACTATAGAACAACAACACACTAATAAGAGCGGCAAAAATCAAATAAAATAACCAATGGAGAAACGCCAGCCAGTTTGGCAAATAGCCCATTGCCATCGTCATTAAATCGTTAAAGTAGCTCAACGCCACCATGTAGAGTAACGCCATCAAAGCAAAGTTAGCCAATAATGGCACCACAATGAAGACTCTTAATCCAGGAGAAATCGCCAAAGGTAACGCTTTTAAAAACGCTCCGGCTGCTTTAAATGGCTGTGTAATCACTCTTCCTACCTTAATTTAATAAATTGACATAATGCGTTGCCAGAGAATACCACGCGCCCATCACTGGCTCCATAAAGAGTATGTATTATCGAGTAACACAGGCTTATGACGACACTTTTTCCTGACAAGATAGCCTGCCTTTTTCCTACTTCTACACGATGCCTTACTAACCTTACCTTTATTAGACGCATAGCTTGATGCGGAATTTCGATTGTGACCTTCCCTAAATTAATGAACTATGAAAACTCAAGATACGCTTGTTTTGCCATTTATTGATGGCTGGCCAATAAGTAAATCTAATGATAACAATGCAAAAACAAAAGCTAACTTAACAAAGGGAACACTATGAAGAACACAAAAACATTACTCGCCAGTGCTATTCTTGCGGCGTCTTTTGGTGCTATGCAAGTTCATGCTGCCGATGTACCGGCTGGCGTAAAACTAGCCAAGGAACAAGTATTGGCTAAAGGTGGCGAAGGTGAACCAGCGACACTAGATCCCCAAAAAATCCAAGGTACGCCAGGTTCTTTGCGTGCTCGCGATCTTTTTGAAGGCTTATACAGCGAAGGTAAAGATGGTAAATTAGTACCCGGTGTTGCCAAAGATTACACCGTCAATAAAGACAATACGGTTTACACCTTCAATCTACGTCATGATGCAAAATGGTCTGACGGCACCCCTGTCACTGCAGAGGATTTTGTTTACGGCTTCCAACGTCTTGTTAACCCTCAAACGGCCTCTGTTTACTCTTGGTACGCTGCGCTTGCTGGTGTAAAAAACGCACAGAACATCATTGATGGCAAAGATAAAGTCTCTTCTCTAGGTGTGAAAGCCCTGGATAAGTACACCTTTCAAGTAACATTGGACCATTCAGTCCCTTACTTTGTAAAAATGACAGTGAACTCTTCACTCTTTCCAGCACCTAAAAAAACCATCGAGAAATGGGGCGAAGCTTGGACAAAACCAGGTCACCTTGTTAGCAATGGTGCTTACAAATTAGACAAATGGATCGTCAATGAAAAAATGGTCTTGGTTCGTAACCATGACTATTGGAACGACAAAAAAACCGTTATCAATCAAGTGACTGTCTTACCCATTAAAGATGCAAGCGTTGAATTCAGCCGCTACCAAGCTGGCGATTTAGATATTACATCTAACTCAGGTATCCCAACTAACCGCTACAAATCACTTTTAAAATCAACGCCTAAAGAAGTAAAAGTGTCTCCAGCATTAGCCACTTACTACTATGATTTTAATAATCAAAAGCCACCGTTTAACGATGTTCGTGTACGCAAAGCACTGTCTTATGCGATAGACCGCACTATCATCACTAAATACGTCACTGGCGTTGGCGAAATCCCTGCTTACTCATTTACGCCACCAGATGTTGATGGTTTTAAAGCAAAAGAACCTGCATACGAAAAATGGACGCAAGCTGAGCGCAATAAAAAAGCCCAAGCACTGCTAAAAGAAGCTGGCTACGATAAGAGTCATCCACTTAGCTTTAATCTGCTTTACAACACAGACGAAAACCATAAGAAAATTGCTATCGCGATTGCCTCTATGTGGAAAACAACTTTGGGCGTCAATGCGAAGCTTGAAAATCAAGAATGGAAAACATTCTTAGATACTCGTAATCTAGGCAACTTCGGCGTGTCGCGTGATGGTTGGTTCGGTGACTACAATGAAGCCTCTACTTTCTTAGATTTATTCAAATCCACTAACACCAGTAATAATGCCCACTATAAAAGTGCAGCGTACGATAAGTTAATGGCACAAGCAGCCAAAGCTAATGACCCTGCGCCTTTTTATCAAAAAGCCGAAGATTTAGTCATTGATCAAGATATGGCCGTTGCGCCTATCTATCAGTACACAACTAAACGCTTATTGAAAACTTACGTAGGCGGTTACAAACCAAATCTTGAAGACAATCTCTATACTCGCGACATGTACATTATCGCTCACTAGGATAGTCCTGCACTCTTCCCAGCGTAGTCATGCGCTGGGTCTTTATTCCCAATTAATGGTTCCTAGTATTAGCCGCCTAGCGGCGACCTAATCAGGTATTTTTTTATGTTCAGATTTATTATAAAGCGCTTGCTTGAAGCCATTCCAACGTTACTCGCGCTGGTTACTCTTTCTTTCTTTTTGATGCACTTTGCTCCGGGTAGTCCATTTACCTCAGAGCGTGGCGTACCGGCCGCAGTAATGGCTAACCTACAAGCCAAGTACCATATGAACGAATCCCTAATGAATCAATATTTTTATTATCTATGGGATTTGCTGCACGGTAACTTAGGTTATTCATTCCGCTTTACGGATTTCACAATCAATCAACTGGTCGCACAAAGCTTCCCTGTTTCCGCCGAAATCGGCTTTTGGTCTTTTCTCGTTGCTATCACTTTTGGTGTACTGTGCGGCGTATTTGCTGCTTTACGTCAAAACTCTTGGTTAGATTATGCCGTTATGTCCTTTGCTAACGTCGGCATGGTACTGCCTAATTTCGTGATTGCGCCCTTGTGTATTCTATTCTTTTCGATTCAACACCATTGGCTGCCTGCCGGCGGTTGGAATGGAGGTGCTTGGCCATTTTTAATTATGCCTGTCATCGCCATGTCCACCAGCTACATAGCACAAATTGCCCGTATTACCCGTGGCAGCATGATAGAAACCATGCACTCCAACTTTATTCGTACGGCTCGAGCCAAAGGCTTACCGAAGTCACGCATTATTATTCGCCATGCGCTTCGCCCTGCTATGTTGCCAGTCGTATCCTATCTTGGCCCTGCGTTTGTCGGCATTGTCACTGGTTCTGTGGTTGTCGATCAGTTTTTTGGAACTGGTGGTATCGGCCAGCACTTTGTAAACGGCGCCATCAACCGTGACTATTCCATGGTGATGGGAATCACTATTTTGATTGGCACGCTGACCATCCTTTTCAACGCCATTGTCGACATTTTATATGTCTTCATTGACCCTAAAATTCGTTATTAGAGCGACTCACTATGATGACAAGTAAAGATAAAGTCGCGGCTGTCGAGCAATTCGCCGAAAAGGTGGTCGAAGTAGAAGGCCGCAGTTTATGGCAAGACGCTCGCCGTCGTTTCTTCACCAACAAAGCCGCCGTGGCCAGTTTGATTATATTAGTTATTATCGCGGCCCTGTCTATTTTTGGCCCATTATTAAGCCAATGGAATTACGCGGATATCGATTGGACTGCCCTGTCTGATATTTCCGTTTTAGGCCGTCCAAACATTGCTTCTGGACACTATTTTGGTACCGACCCTCTTGGCCGTGATATTTTTGTTCGTACTATGCAAGGCGGCCAAATCTCTTTAATGGTCGGTATTTTAGGCAGTTTCGTCGCGGTTGTGATTGGCACCTTTTATGGCGCGACGTCTGGCTACCTTGGTGGTCGTGTCGACAGCTTAATGATGCGTTTCCTAGAGATCCTTAACTCTTTCCCATTCATGTTTTTCGTCATCATCTTGATGACCGTCTTCGGGCGGAATATCTTATTGATCTTTATCGCTATTGGCGCCGTCTCTTGGTTAGACATGGCAAGGATAGTTCGCGGTCAAACGTTAAGCTTGAAAAACAAAGAATACATCGAAGCGGCTTACGCCGGTGGTGTCTCTACGCCAAAAATCATCGCTCGTCACATAGTACCAAACGTACTGGGTGTGGTTATTGTTTATGCGACTTTGCTAGTACCAAACATGATTTTGTTAGAGTCCTTTATCAGCTTTTTAGGCCTTGGGGTACAAGAGCCTATGACCAGCTGGGGGGCACTGATTTCAGAAGGTGCACCGAATATGGAAGTGGCCGTCTGGCAAATGGCTTGGCCTTTAGGCTTCCTTGTCGTCACACTATTTTGTTTTAACTTCCTAGGCGACGGTTTACGCGACGCTCTAGATCCAAAAGACCGCTAGGAGGACCTAATGAACTCATTGAAAACCGATAATATTTTAGAGGTTGATAATCTGCGGGTGAACTTTAAAACACCAGATGGATTAGTGACCGCTGTAAATGACTTGAATTTTGACCTAGCACAAGGGGAAACCTTAGGCATCGTAGGTGAATCTGGCTCTGGTAAAAGCCAGACCGCATTTGCCTTAATGGGGCTATTAGCAGGCAATGGCATTATTGAAGGAGAGGCGCGTTTTGAAGGGCAAAACATTCTGACTCTGAATGAAAGAGCCATGAACAAAATTCGTTCTGAAAAAATTGCCATGATCTTCCAAGATCCAATGACCTCATTAAACCCTTATATGAAGGTCGGCAAGCAACTAATGGAAGTGCTGATTTTACACAAAGGCATGAACAAAGCGGATGCCTTTGAAGCCTCGGTAAAAATGCTCGACGCGGTAAAAATGCCAGAAGCTCGCAAGCGTATGAACATGTACCCACATGAATTTTCAGGTGGTATGCGCCAACGAGTCATGATTGCTATGGCATTGCTGTGCCAACCAAAGTTATTAATAGCGGATGAGCCGACTACGGCTTTAGACGTGACCGTTCAAGCACAGATTTTGACCTTGTTGAATGAACTAAAAGCCGAGTTTAATACCTCTATTATTATGATTACTCATGATTTAGGTGTTGTAGCGGGGCTGTGTGACAAAGTATTAGTCATGTACGCTGGCCGAACCATGGAGTACGGCCTAACAGAAGACGTATTCTACCGACCAACTCACCCTTATACTCAAGGCTTGCTAGAAGCCATTCCTCGTCTCGATGCCAATGATGAAGTGCTCGCCACCATCGCGGGGAACCCACCCAATTTATTAAACCTTCCCGTTGGTTGTCCGTTCCAAGAACGCTGCCAGTTTGTTGAAGATCGTTGCCGTAAAGAAGCACCTGTTCTAGAGGAATACCAACCAGGTAAATTACGCGCTTGTCACAAACCTATTAATGGGGAGGCGATGCTATGAACAACTCAACAAATACTGTTTTAATGGATGTGAAGAACCTAAAAGTTCACTTCAATATTAAATCTGACAACGCATGGCCATGGCAAAAAGGCCAAGCTTTAAAGGCGGTTGATGGCGTTGACCTCACCATTTACGAAGGTGAAACTTTAGGTGTCGTGGGTGAGTCTGGTTGTGGTAAATCTACACTCGCACGCGCGCTGCTACGCCTTGTTCCCATTACTGATGGTAATGTTGTCTGGTTAGGCCAAGATTTAACGGATCTCGACAAAAAGCAAATGCGCGACAAACGACAAGAACTGCAAATGATCTTTCAAGATCCATTGGCGTCGTTAAATCCACGCATGACGGTCGGCGATATCATCGCCGAGCCGTTAAACACTTTTAAACCGCATCTGTCCAAACAGGAAGTAAAAGACCAAGTACGCGCCATCATGGATCGCGTTGGCCTTCTGCCTAATGTGATTAACCGCTACCCTCATGAATTCTCAGGTGGCCAATGCCAACGCATTGGTATCGCTCGTGCTTTGATTCTGAAGCCAAAGCTTGTGGTCTGTGATGAACCCGTTTCCGCATTGGACGTGTCTATCCAAGCACAAGTAGTAAATTTGCTAAAAGAGTTACAAGCCGAAATGGGCTTATCTCTGGTGTTTATCGCGCATGATTTAAGTGTCGTTAAACATATTTCAGATCGCGTACTCGTTATGTATCTTGGTAATGCGGTTGAACTAGCCAGCAAGCACGCTTTGTACGATAACCCACGTCATCCCTATACCAAGGCATTATTATCTGCGGTACCAGTACCCGATCCAAAACGTGAGCGTAATAAAAAAATTCAGCTACTAATGGGAGATCTACCTTCGCCGATCAATCCGCCTTCTGGCTGCGTGTTTCGTACTCGCTGCCCATACGCCAATGAAGACTGTGCGAAACAAAAACCGGCGTTAGAAAAACTATCAGAAGAGCATCAAGCCGCTTGTATCCGACTCGCTGATATCGCGTAACCCAGCGCCTTCATACTATTCACTCAAAACGCCCAATAGAACCTATTGGGCGTTTTATTATAAAAAATGAGGTCGTTTTCCGCCAATTTCTCAGCAATTTCTCAGCACTTTGTTATGATTGATGAACATCAAACCTTTTAAGGAATCATCAATACATGCGTTTCCTACTTTTAGTTATTGGTATTCTTTACATCACACCCGTGCTCGCATTATCACCACCAACGGGGCGTGTTCTGCTGACTTTAACAGGGAGTATTACCGAAACAAACGCAGGCCACACCGCAAAACTAGACAGAAAAATGCTCAATGCTTTACCACGATATAGTATTACAACCAAAAATCCTTGGGTTCATCAAGCCCATAAATACAGTGGATTCTCTGCGGTCGACCTGTTAAAACTTACCGGTGGCAAAGGGGATTTATTGCGAATTACTGCGCTCAATAAATACGTTATTGAAATACCTATCACAGATTTCACCAAACGCGGAGCCATCTTCGCAATGCGCAAAGACAGCCACCCAATGAGCGTCAGAGAATTAGGCCCTATACTGGTAATGTATCCTTTTGATGATGACCCAAAGCTAAAAAATGAAACTTATTACTGGCGATCTATTTGGCAAATTAGCACAATTGAAGTGCTTACATCCCCATCCAAGGAATAAAAACAGATGGTAAAGTGGTTTCGAAAATGGCTTCCTACCTCCAAGCTACAACATTGGTATGTTTACGGTCTACTCTCCTTGATCGTAACCATTACCCTACTCGCCTCAAGTATTCTTCTTTATTCGTACAATGGAAACCAAGCGACAAAACAACGAATTTATGAAGACTCACTCTGGAATGCACTCCAGTTTCAACTTCAATCCTATCGTTTCTTAAATTATCTCGTTCAAATAGACAAAAAAGACCTTCCTCTCAATGGTGCCGCCTACACACAATATGATTTGTTAATGAGTCGAGTAGATTTGCTACGCAGCGGCGAAGTCGGTTATTTGATTCGAGGCTTAACCGGTGGACGAACAGTGCGCCTGCTTAATATTATTACTGGCGAACTAGAACTCATTAGTCTAAATCTATCAAAAATCGAAGAAGGCGATTTGTCCTACCTACAAGACATGACAACTCGACTTAAGCAGCTCGATAATCAAGTTAATGAATTTACCATTTTGGTTAGTAAAGGGACCAATTTATATATAGCCAGACAGCGCAGAGCATTAGGCGAGAATCTGGAAAACGTTCGTATTCTAATGATGTGCTTTTTAGCCAGTTTATTCGTACTATGCTGCTGTATCGCAAAAGGCTTCTCAGTATTTAAAATCAACCAACGCAATAACAAACAGTTACTGATAGATATACAAAATATTCATGAAGAAAAAGCGAAAATCTTAACCCTAGTAGCACAAGAAGCGCGGCCACAAATTCAGGCATTATTAGGTGTACCTTGCGATAATACAGAGTCTTCAAATAGCATCAAAGAGTCTGCGAACGAGCTGCTTCATACGATTAATATGTTTACTGATTTGGCATTAATCGATATCAAAAAATTGAGCTTAGACATCACCACAGAATCGCTACAAAAGAACCTAGATGACTATGTGCAAATTTTTTCATCCAAACTCCAACGCAAAGGCGTAACCTTGGTTAGTTACATTGACCCAGCGTTACCGGATGTTATTGGCCTCGACTTTAAACGTCTAAAAGAAATAATTTTAGAACTGCTTCTAAATGCAATAAAACACACACCTGAAGGCAGTATCAGTATCAATGTTAGGCCTTCTAGCTTAACGCCAACACAGCAACCTCTGAACTTAGAGAACAGACGTATCGGCATATTACAAATAGCGATAAAAGATACTGGCTTTGGTTTAGAACACGCAATACAAGATACCTTACGCGCCTCGCCTACTACTCAAGACAACCAGCCACTTATATTACAAAATAATATAGGTCTTGGACTTTCTCTTTGTTACCGCTTAGTCCATCTTATGAGGGGTGAAATTCATTTTTCCAGCGAAGCCACATCAGGCACTGAGTTCTGGGTAGATATTCCTTATGAAGTCAGCCAATCGTCGCCTGAAAATATAAGTCTATACTCTTGTCCAGATCCTAAACGAGCACTTATTTTCACAACAGATAACCACTTAGCAAACGCGTTACGCCTACAACTATCAAGTTTTAATATTGAAGCAAATCGCTACTTAGAAGGCCCTTACTATGATGATGAAGATCTCGATCTTGTCATCATTATGGACAGCAACCTCATCAGTCCTGAAATAGAATCTAATATTAAGCAGTGGCAAAAGAATGGCACTTTTGTATTGTATGATCACCAACTAACAAAGGATGTTCAAAACAAAGCATATGCAGCAAAAGCACAAAGCCTGTCTTTTCCTTTAACGCAGTCGCGCCTAAATGGTCTGATAATGGATGCGTTCAAGACAGATTAAATGAAAACAACATTAGCCTGCATTGTTTATTGGCAAGGTAGGATGCTTGGATTGGAGATATTAGCCCAAAGATAATACGCTTTTCTCTAGGCTAATATTTAATGATTACAACATGTTAGACTTTCGAGGACTAAAAAGACCAACCAAAATCCGTTGCGGCTACAAACGTTTCAACTAGACGCTCAAGACCCGCTTGGTCTACCTCAGAAAAACGCCCTGTTTTTGGACTGTCCATATCAAATACGCCAATCAAATGACCATCAACTATGATAGGGATAACCACTTCAGAGGCCGATGCTGAATCACATGCAATATGGCCTTCAAATGCATAAACGTCTTCGATGCGTTGAGTTTCTTTAGTCTGAGCCGCGGCACCACAAACACCTCTTCCGAAAGGAATACGAGTGCAGGCCACTTTACCAACATAAGGCCCTAGAACCAGCTCTTTACTACGAGCAAAGTAGAAACCAGACCAATTAAGATCGGCGACTGTCTGCATAATAAACGCAGAAAATTGTGCTGCATTGCATATCAAATCACGCTCGCCAGAAAGCAAAGCCATCAGCTGACCATTCAGTTCCTGATACTGTATTTCTGGTGTTGTATTTGAGTCGATTTCTATCTCAAACATGGGATGTTACCTAGTCAATGTATATAGGGGCAGATAATAGGCAAACTACGGCAAAGAGCCAACATTGAATAAGCAAAAGAAAGGGAAATAGTAAGATAGAAGAAGCTAAGCGACTCTTTGTCGAAACAAGACCTCAGAGTCGCCCAAGTCGTGAATTATCCGTTCACTTGTGCGTCAATTTCATTAGCAGGAACATGACGAACGTCGATTCCTTTAACCATGAACACCAAGTGTTGGCAAACATTACGCGAATGATCACCAATACGCTCTAAAGAACGCAAAACCCAAATGACGTTTAACACGCGAGAAATACTACGTGGATCTTCCATCATGTAAGTTACTAAAGAGCGAAGTGCCGTTTTGTACTCTTCGTCTACCATGCGGTCTTGCTTCACTACTGTGATCGCAGCATCGATGTCTAAACGTGCATAAGCATCTAATGTGTCATGGATCATACGAGAAACCATTTGACCAATACGATTGATTTCCACATAACCTCGTGGAGATTCACCTTCGTCGATCAACTTAAGCGTGAGCCTAGCAATCTTTTTGGCTTCATCACCCATTCTTTCAAGCTCATTCACCGCTTTACTAATAGCCAATACCATTCGCAAATCACCCGCTGCCGGCTGACGTTTTGCTAAGATACGATTACATTCTTGATCAATAATGCCATCCAGCTCGTTTACCGTTGCATCTTTATCTTTAACGTCTTCTGCTAGAGAACCGTTACTATCAATCAAAGCTTGAACAGAATTCTGTACCTGCAGTTCAACCACACCACCCATAGTCAAAAAGTGTTGACGCAAGGCTTCCAACTCATTATTAAACTGTTTTGATGTATGGTCTGATGTTAACTCTTTCATAATTTATCCTTCCGCCTCGATGCCTTGATGGCTGTAATGCGGGTTAAAAAGTTATAAATGTCAGTGCTTAAACAAGCAAAAGGCGGTTTGAGATTTTTTCAAAAATATGGATCAAATATAAATCGTTTGCTTAGTCCATTGCTAGACTACTCACATTAAAGCCCAAACTATAATCCGACTCTGTTACAGAAATATTAAAATCGATACACTTATCGCCTTTCTTGATAACCTGACAACACCATTTTACCGTGTCTAAGCGATTCCCAAGTATTCCGATATCCAATAGACTGTTCTAAAGAAGACACGAATAAACACAAACAACAATTACAACATCGGTATTAAGCGAGAATTCTATGAAAGCAATGCAGATAATGGCTTACGGCCCTGCTAGTGAGCTAGCCTTGGTTGAAGCAAACAAGCCCGTTATTAATGCGGATCAAATTTTGGTAAAAGTAAGCGCTGCTGGCGTCAATCCTGTCGATACCTATATTCGATCTGGTACGAACAATTATTCTGCTACCTTCCCGCATACTCCAGGTTCTGATGGTGCTGGCACAGTGGCTGAAGTCGGAGCAAATGTGACTGGCTTTAACGCCGGCCAACGCGTGTATTTTAATCGCACTATTGGTGGCTCTGCAGCTGAATACACGATATGCAGCCCAGATAGATTGTTTCCACTGGCAGATGCCTTAAGCTTCGAAGAAGGGGCTTGTCTTGGCGTTCCTTTCACGACCGCACACCGCGCTCTGTTTGGCCGCGCTCAAGCCAAAGCGGGCGATAAAGTATTGATCCATGGCGCAACAGGCGCGGTCGGTACTGCGGCTGTACAGCTCGCTTTAGCGGCTGGTATGGATGTCGTCGCCAGTGCAGGCACTCAAGCGGGCGTAGCACTGCTTAACAAATTGGGCGTGACGAGCGTCATTCTACATAATGAAGCAGATCACTTAGCGCCTTTCCAGTCCCTTGAAAACGGCTTTAATGTGATCATTGAAATGCTCGCAAACCACAATTTAGATCAAGATTTAAAAGCGTTGGCCTTCGGCGGTTGTGTGGCAGTGGTTGGTAATCGAGGCACGGTAGAAATTAACCCTAGAGATTTAATGGCGCGTGATGCTTCTGTGATTGGTGTCGCTCTGGCGAATGTCCAACCAGAAGAGCTACAGCGCATCGCAAAAGCCATGTTTCCTTTGCTTCAAAAAGGCGTATTGAAGCCTGTTGTACGCAAAGCCTATCCATTAACAGAACTCGCTCAAGCGCACGATGATGTCCTATTATCAGGCGCATTGGGCAATTTGGTTATCCAAGTAAATTAGCTTTTTTG
This sequence comes from Marinomonas flavescens, assembly GCF_004352835.1. Classification (GTDB taxonomy): domain Bacteria; phylum Pseudomonadota; class Gammaproteobacteria; order Pseudomonadales; family Marinomonadaceae; genus Marinomonas; species Marinomonas flavescens. The sequence goes on from NZ_SJSB01000011.1 coordinate 101,718, forward strand.
GGGCGAAGACATCTTATAGATCAATGAGGTGTCTTCGTGCTGGCTCTAGATGGTAAAAATAGAGCCATTGGCTGAAAAAAACACATCATCCTGCCTCTACTAAAGGCCAGATAAGACCGCTATACTTGCCATTACTTACGATTATAATACTGATGAGTTTATGAACTTTGACTTCTTCCGAATCTGACGTTTTCAGTTTACCTAGCGAAGCCGATACTCATGACCATGATTACCACCAACTTGTCGTGGTAATTGATGGCAATACCGACTTCGATATTGAGGGCAAAAGCAGACAGCTTCCTACGGGCGGCGGCTGTATTTTACCGTCTGAAAACAGTCACGCCTTTGCGGGCCTAGGCGACAACCGGATCATGGTGGTTAACCTACCAATTCCACCGCCAAAAGCCATCACCGATGAAGAATATGAGATTGTCTCGCGCCTCTTTGATCAGGCGGCTTATTTTCAGCTGAATCCTAGGTTGCAAATTCTAGCCTCGGCCCTATCGGGCGAGCTGCAACAGTACCCAAATGACCCAATGTTAGCCCGCGCCTGTGGCAACACCTTGCTAAGTTCTATTCGTCATCAACTGACGAATAATAAAGACGTACGCGTGCGGGGCAACCAATTAGACATAACCAAGCTCGATCAGTTTATCGAACTCAACTTATCGCGCCGAGTTCATATCAGTCAGCTGGCCAACTTCTGTTTTTTAAGTGTGAGTCAATTTCACGAACGATTTAAAGAACGAACCGGCATCACCCCTCATCAATATTTAATGCGAAAACGACTCGAGCGAGCTCAACACTTATTAAGCGAAGGTTTTCCGCCTATTCAGGTGGCTGAAATGTGTGGTTTTTCGAGTCAAAGTGCAATGACCAATGTATTTTCTCAAACATTGGGCATTACCCCGCTGCGCTATCAAAAACAATTTCCGAAACATTAATATCCCAGCTATTTAAACAATATTCCATTTTGCTAAGTGACGATATCTCAAAACCACTTCTGCACCATTCGTAAGCATATCGATCATTTTAGCGACAATTTTCGCACCACTTACACTTTCTTCCTTTAAAATCGGATTTTCTTATAAAAAAAACCGACTTTTTCGAAAGACAGTTTCTACACTCTGTCACTACAGTGTGTTGATTATCCAGACATGCATTTTTTTGAACATTAACAGTAAAAACGTACCGTTAATAAAAAATCAAAAATTTGCCTGATGCTCTATAACAACACACGGTCTAATCAACAAAAGCCAACCGGCTTTTTGATTTGTAGCGGGAGAATCCGACCATGTTTAAAGCAATTGAAGTATTACAACCTAACTTCATTCAGCGGCCACTAAACGAGCTGTGGCAGCTTATTTCCCCTCTTTATAATACCGATGAAGAGACATGGTTAAAGGAATTACTACCTTTAGCTAAGCCTACTGACGCAGCGCTAAAAACCTGCACAGAAGCCGCTACACAATTGATCGAACAAGTGCGTAAAGACGATGACAGCATGTCTATGATCGACGCCTTGTTGCTGGAATACAGCCTAGACACAAAAGAAGGCATCTTGCTGATGTGTTTGGCCGAAGCATTGATGCGTGTGCCAGACAAAGCCACTGCAGATGCTTTCATCAAAGACCGTTTAAGTGTGGCCGATTGGGCTTCTCACGCTAAAAACTCTGATTCCTTCTTCGTTAACGCGTCAACTTGGGGACTTTTGCTAACCGGCAAAATCGTCACCATGGACGAAAACCAAGACGGCACACCTGCAAACCTAGTCAACCGCATGGTAAACCGTGTTTCTGAGCCAGTGATTCGTAAAGCGATGAACCAAGCGATGAAAATCATGGGACACCAGTTCGTACTGGGCCGCAACATCGAAGAAGCCTTGTCTCGTGGTAAAAGCTACCGTGACAAAGGTTACACCTACTCTTTCGACATGTTGGGTGAAGCGGCATTGACCTCTGCGGATGCAGACAAATACCTAAAATCTTACGAGCAAGCGGTTGAATCCGTTGGCCGTGATACTTACACCAAAGGCTACCGCCCAACTATCTCTATCAAGCTGTCTGCATTGCACCCACGTTACGAAGTGGGCAGTGAAGAGCGCGTGATGACAGAGTTATTCGAAAGCGTAAAAGGTCTTATCGCTAAAGCTCGCGCATTGAATGTTGGCATCACTATCGATGCAGAAGAAGCAGACCGTCTTGAATTGTCGCTTCACCTATTCGAAAAACTCTACCGTGACGAAAGTGTGAAAGGCTGGGGCTTGTTTGGTTTGGTTATTCAAGCCTACTCAAAACGCGCGCTACCTGTATTGGCTTGGCTTGCTGCCTTGGCAAAAGAACAAGGTGACCGTATTCCTGTTCGTCTAGTAAAAGGCGCTTACTGGGATTCTGAAATCAAACTTTGCCAACAACGCGGCATTAATGGTTACCCGGTTTACACTCGTAAAGAAGCGACTGACACGTCTTACTTGGCCTGCGCCCGCTTCCTATTGAGCGAACACACCCGTGCTAACATCTTCCCTCAGTTTGCCAGCCACAATGCGCATACCATCGCGACGATTAGCTGCTTGGCACAAGAGCTAGGTGCCACCACAAAAGAATACGAATTCCAACGCCTTCACGGCATGGGCGATGCACTATACAACAGCCTAATCAAAGGCAATGACATCTGTGTCCGTATCTACGCACCAGTAGGTAGCCACAAAGACTTGCTACCTTACTTGGTTCGCCGTCTACTAGAAAATGGCGCAAACAGCTCTTTCGTTCACCGTTTGATCGATGCTCGTTGCCCAATTTCTGAATTGGTTGATCATCCAGTGACGACGCTTGAAAGCCGTAAGTCTCTGTCGAACCCAAATATCAAACTGCCAATCGACATGTTTGAAAACCGCAAAAACTCATTTGGTCCAAACATCGAGATCGAATCAGATTGGGCTCCATTTAAAGCCAAAATTGATGCCTTCATGACGCAAGACACTCAATGGCGTGCTTTCCCGATCGTGGGTGGCGAAAAAGTAGCAACAGGTCAAACACATACCATTGCTAGCCCATATGACCACAGTGAAACTGCGGGTCAAATCGACTGGGCAGACGCGGCCACCGTAACCAAGGCAATTGGCCTTGCTGATGCCGCTTTCCCTGAATGGTCTGCACGTCCTGCCTCTGAACGTGCTGATTGCTTAGACAAAACAGCCGATCTAATGGAAGAAAACTACCCAGAATTGATTGCACTTTGTCACCGTGAAGCGGGTAAAACCATTCAGGACAGTATTGACGAAGTACGTGAAGCCGTGGATTTCTGCCGTTACTACGCACAACAAGCGCGCAGCAACTTCGCCGCGCCTCACACGTTTACTAACTACCTAGGTCAAGAACAAAGCGTTCAAATGACAGGTCGTGGTGTGTTCACTTGTATCAGCCCTTGGAACTTCCCATTGGCGATCTTCTCTGGACAAGTTGTCGCGGCATTGGTTGTTGGTAACACAGTGGTTGCGAAACCAGCGGAACAAACCAGCTTAATCGCGACTCGTGCTGTTGAAATGATGCACCAAGCTGGTGTCCCTACTGACGTACTTCACCTGCTTCCAGGTGACGGCGCAACCGTTGGTGCACCAATCACAAGCGACAAACGCATTGCTGGTTTGGCCTTCACAGGGTCAACAGGCACAGCACAATTGATCAACCGTACCTTGGCGGCGCGCGGTGTTGCACCGGTTCCTGTGATCGCAGAAACAGGCGGTCAAAATGCCATGCTAATCGACTCCACTTCTCTGCCTGAGCAAGTAGTTCGTGATGCGGTTCGTTCTGCCTTCGCTTCTGCAGGTCAACGTTGTTCTGCACTGCGTGTGATGTTCGTTCAACAAGACATTGCAGATCGCGTTATCCCAATGATCAAGGGCGCCATGCAAGAGCAGTCTGTTGGCTTGCCTTACTTGCACAGCACAGATGTTGGCCCAGTCATCGATAAAAAAGCCCAAACTATGTTGCTTGAACACATTGAGCACATGAAAGTTGAAGGCACATTGATCGGCGAAACCCCATTGCCAACGTTTGCAGACAAAGGCACTTATGTTGCCCCTGCGGCGTTTGAAATTGCCAGCATCGACCAGCTAACGGATGAGAAATTCGGTCCTATCTTGCACGTCGTTCGCTACAAAGCCAAAGACCTAGATAAGATCATCGATACGATCAACAACTCAGGGTTTGGTTTGACCATGGGTGTCCACAGTCGTAATGAAACGACGTGTGCACGCATTGCACGCCGCGCTCGCGTTGGTAACTTGTACATCAACCGCGACCAAGTTGGTGCCGTTGTGGGCGTACAGCCATTCGGTGGCCAAGGCTTATCAGGTACCGGTCCAAAAGCGGGCGGTCCACATTATCTACAGCGCTTCGCTATTGAAAAACAACTTTAAGGCGAGCAGAGGAGACAAGGCAATGACAATCGTACAACCTGTTCAAATTCAAGTAGCAGACAAAGTATTTGAAGCGTGGGACTCTTTAGGTGTTGAAGGTCGTGACGAGCTATTGGCTCGCACCCTTACTCTATTCCCAGAAACACAACGTAAAATGGCGATTTGGCAGATCGACAACGCTCAGCGTGAAATTGCTGAAACCTTGACCATGGTAGGACCAACAGGCGAGAACAACGAACTTTCAACTCAAGGTCGTGGTGCTTTCCTATGTCTTTCTAATGACGAAAGCGACGCGGCTATTGTCGGTTTGGTTGGCCAAATATTTGCGGCTTTGATTGCGGGTAACCCTGTCATCACCGTGGGTATTAAAGGCCAAGAAATCATGGATAAAATTGCCACGTCTGTGCCTGACGGTGTGATTCAAAACATCGCAGAATCCGCATTGGATTCCATCGTTGAAGCGAACAACCTAGCCGGTATCGCGATCTTATGTGATGACGCAGAAGCGCAAGTTTTAAACCAACGCCTAGCAGCAAAAAGCGGCTTGATCTGTCAGCTAGTCATCGAAAATGACAGCCAGAACTTCACTACTATTGCGGCACCGCATTACATCTTGCGCTTCGTTACTGAACGCGCCATCTCTATCAACACCACAGCAGTTGGTGGTAATGCCACCTTGCTTGAACTTGGTAGTTTAGACGAGTAAAGCAAACGACTCAGGCACCCAGTGTCTGAGTCATCGATTTTTCATTCAATAGAAACCTCCCTATTGAACGTATTAACCCTCTTTCCTCGAAAGAGGGTTTTTTTTCGCCTGATTCACTGACTTTTCAATCAACCTATCTTTGGCGTGTAATCCCAAGCCACTCGTTGGCCAGTTTCTGCGGATTGCTCAGCGAGGCACAAGCCATAGATTAATTGGCAAGCTTGTTCCATGGGCACAGGCGCATCACCTTTACCGACAATGGCTTCGCCAAGTTGACAATAAAATGCCGCATAGTCGCCTTGTGTCGACGGCTCTTGGAACGCTTCTATGTCATCTTGAGTATGTGCAACAAAGCGAGTATTACGCTGCTGTGCCGCTTGTGAGGGGAATTCAGGTTGCCATGGCATTTGCCCAGCACGTAGTGCATCTTCTTGTGGATCTAACCCCACACATTGCCAACTACCTTGCGTAAACCTTGCATTGAAACGACGCATTTCTCCCGCTTCAAACGGCGTTGACCCCAAACGAATACGCTTATCGTCATAACCCAACTCCAGCTCAAACCAATCGTGTGTTTGGCAACCTTCACGCAGGGTATCGATACTTGCGTGCAACCATTTTGGCGCACCGAAAAGGAATAAGGCTTGATCCAATATATGCGGCCCAAGATCCCAAAAGATCCCCGCTCCCACACCTGGTTGTTCACGCCAGCGCGTTTGAGCAAGCGGTCGAAAACGATCGAATCGAGAATCTAAATGTTTCAACTCACCTAATTCTCCCCCATCGATTAAGGCTTTTAAACGCAGAAAATCCCCATCAAAACGGCGATTTTGATACACACAAAATACCAAACCTTGTTGTTTAGCCAACGAACAAAGCGCTTCGATCTGACACACACTCGTCACCGAGGGTTTTTCTAACAACACATGTTTACCGCTTTCGAGCGCACTTTTCGCCTGCTCAAAATGCAACCCATTAGGTGTCGTAATCACCACCAGATCCACATCAAAAGCGCTAAAAATAGCCTCAGCAGTCGACACCACCGCCACCTCAGGCAGCACAGCCTTCACCTCTTCTACCTTGGAGCTGCACACATACGCCATCTCCATATCAGGATCATTCATCACAAAAGGCGCATGAAAAACACGCCCCGATAAACCAAACCCAACCAACCCGACCCTAATAGTCATAGCACACTCTTTTTTATTTTTAGTCTTTTCAAACAGTCTACAGATTAAAAATAGAATTTGCTGTACTCAAAAAAAGCCGTCAAAGTGACGATCCAGTGAATGCATGAAATAGGAAAAACGAATGGATGAATTAGAAATACAGAATAAAAGCCAACAAACTCTCGATGCTTTAGATTCAGCCTCTGAAGGAAGGATTATCGACGCGAGCGAAGTACACAAATGGCTTAACAGCTGGGGAACAGACAATGAACTTGAAGCTCCGGAATTCAAAACCTTGAGCGTATCCTGAAAGTCGAAGAAGAAAAACCTAATTGGCTAATACAATCACAAAGTAACCTAGGTCTTATTCACTACTTATTACTGTTTTATCAAGAGCTTCAAAAAAGATAATAATTTAAACGAATAAGAGAGTTCCGAACACTAGTTAGTCAAAATCGCTACAAACTGATGCTATCTACTACTAGCTATAAAGTTGTTAAAATACATGGATGGCCAAATAACTGAGAAAACAAGTAAGCACAACAAAAGACTGAGTAAGAGATTTATGCTGACGCGTTGAGCTTGCGAAACAGGCGCAAATAAATCCTTACTCGGTCTCGCTTAATCCAAGACCAAAAGCTACAAAACTTCCAGCTTAGCAAACGATAACACCAGCCATTTAGACCCTTCGTCATCGAAGTTCACTTGCACCCGAGCCTGTGGGCCTTGGCCTTCGTAGTTGATTACTAAGCCTTCACCAAACACCGGATGCTTAACCCTATCGCCCATGCTGACAGTGACCTCTGGTGCTTTGAAACTGTTCAGTACCGTACTGTTTTGCAGACGATTTTTCTCTGTCTGATAATCAGGTCGTTGCATAGAAACAGGTCGGCTGACTTGTGAGCGTAAACGCACTTCTTCCAAGCATTGTGGTGGGATTTCTTTAATAAAGCGTGACGGACTGTTGAACGACTCGCTACCAAACAAACGACGAGATTCCGCATAAGTGATGTAGAGTTTTTCCATTGCGCGAGTGATGCCCACATAACAAAGTCGGCGCTCTTCTTCGAGACGACCCGGCTCCTCAAAAGACATCTTGCTTGGGAATAAATTTTCTTCCACACCGGTCAAGAAGACCAATGGAAACTCCAAACCTTTCGCCGAATGCAAGGTCATCAATTGCACCGCATCTTGGTATTCATCCGCTTGCGCATCGCCGGCGTCTAATACCGCTTTATCAAGAAAAGCCATTAATGGTGTACTGAACTCTTCCTCTTCATCGTTCCAGCTAAAGCCACCCGCTGCGCCAACCAACTCTTTCAAGTTCTCAATGCGAGCTTCGCCCTTTTCACCTTTCTCTTTCTCGTGAAACGCGATTAATCCCGCTTCAGCGATAATTTGTTCGAAAATATCATTGAGGTTCAAATCCGTTTGCTGAACGGTCACGCTCAAACCTTCAATCAGATGTAAAAAGGCTTTTATCGCGTTCGTCGCTCGCGCTGGCATAAGACTTTTTTCGACGATTATTTGCGCCGCTCGCCACATAGAACAGCCTTCGTCGCGGGCCATTTCTCTTAATATGCCAATGCTACGCTCGCCAATACCTCGCGGCGGTACATTAACAATCCGCTCCATCGCGCCATCATTATTAGGATCAAGTGCCAAACGGGCGTACGCCAATGCATTCTTGATCTCTAGACGATCATAAAATCGATGGCCGCCATAAATACGGTAAGCGACTCGCTCTCGAACGAGGCATTCTTCCAGCACACGAGACTGAGCATTCGAACGATATAAAATAGCCATATCTGCCAAAGGCGTACCTTCATCATGCCATTTCTTAATAATGCCAAGAATAAAGCGCGCTTCGTCTTGCTCATTAAATCCGGCATACAAAGAAATAGGATCCCCTTCGCCGCTTTCAGTCCAAAGCTCTTTGCCTAGGCGATCATCGTTGTTTTTGATCAAGCCATTGGCCGCATTCAAAATATGCCCTGTCGAACGATAATTTTGCTCTAGACGAATCGTTTGTACGTCTTTGAAATCTTTAGTGAAGTTATGAATGTTTTCGATTTTTGCACCACGCCAGCCATAAATAGATTGGTCATCATCCCCCACCGCGGTAATGGTACCTTGAGCGCCAACCATAATGCGTAACCATGCGTATTGGATCGTGTTAGTGTCTTGAAACTCGTCCACCAGCACATGACGAAAGCGCTCTTGGTAATGACGAAGTAATGGCGGATTTGTCAGCATTAATTCATGAGCGCGCAATAACAGTTCGCCAAAGTCTAACAAACCGCCATTTTCACAGGCTTCTTCATAATGGTAATAAAGCTCGCGCATGCCCTTCGAGAAAGGATCATGGCTGTCTGGCACATGAGCCGCTCGACGACCTTCGTCTTTTTGTCCATTGATAAACCAGCACACTTGCTTTGGTGGCCAGCGTGTATCGTCAATGTTCATCGACTTCATGATCCGCTTTACTAAGCGCAGCTGATCATCACTGTCCATGATCTGGAAGTTTTCTTTCAGACCCGCATCACGCCAATGAGCCCGTAATAAACGATGGGCTAATCCGTGAAAAGTCCCCACCCACATGCCTTGTGGTGGCACACCAACCAGCTCTTCAATCCGGCCTTGCATTTCACGCGCCGCTTTATTGGTAAAAGTCACGGCCATCACACTGTAAGGCGATAATTCATAGGCGTGCATTAACCATGCAATACGATGCACCAATACCCGAGTTTTACCGGAACCTGCTCCCGCTAACACTAGGCTGTTTTGCAATGGCGCGGCCACTGCATCGCGCTGCTTGTCGTTTAACGAGTCGAGGATAAAAGAAACGTCCATTACATTCCGCCGTAATTATTTAATATGTTTGTCACAAAAATACGTAAAGATAGGTTGATTTTTAATCGATTTACGTTTTTTATAAACTTGAAAACGAGTAGTTTGTCTATTTTGACTTTTTTCAACTGTCGATGACAGTGATCTGTTCATTTCAGTGTCATCGAATTAGCCAAAGGGTATAACGATGAATCATATTTATGAAACTTTGACTGAAGTAAAAACCGATATTCTCCACGCATCCATCAGTTTGGAGAAGGAAAAAAACGAACGAAATCAAAAGGAAGATAGTATTCGTCTGCTAAAAGCACGTCGTGCGATTGAGCAGCACTTAGAGGAAAAGCGTTTAAACCAAGCCATCTCTGACGGTTGGGACGAGTAAATATCTCCTTATTTGCGTTAGAGGGGTAAATAAGCAACAGACACTGCCTGTTGCTTAAATTAGATCAGCCTTTTTTGGGCTGCCATTCCTTTTTTGTCAACTTTTCTGATTGACGGTTTTCTTTTGCGCTTAAAAACTTACTAAGTTTTGATGTAAAACAAAAGAAATAGCACACCTAATAGGCTCTCTTTACTCCCTTTTTATAGCGGTTATGTCTGTGTTGGAGTACCATACGCCACTGATTTTTGATCTTTTAACCGATAATAAAAATAGCAAATAACCCTTATGGGGAGTCACCATGTTCGAACATATCCAAGCTGCTCCTGCAGACCCAATTCTTGGCCTGAATGACGCATTCCGTAATGATCTAAATCCTAATAAAATCAATTTAGGTGTGGGCGTTTACAAGGATGAAAAAGGCACCACTCCTATACTAAAATCGGTTAAACAAGCGGAAGAACGCTTGCTTAACCAAGAGCTAACCAAAAGCTATTTAAGCATCGAGGGCGCTCCAGCCTATCGACAAGCGGTACAAACACTTCTGTTTGGTGAAAAGCACAGCATTATTACCAAACAACTTGCACAGACGGCCCATACACCTGGCGGTACTGGTGCACTTCGTGTCGCGGCAGAATTTATTAAAAAACATTTGCCAGAAGCCACTATGTGGGTCAGCAACCCAACATGGGCGAACCATCAAGCAGTTTTCCAATCTGTTGGTTTAGAAGTAGGCAGCTACGCGTATTATGATGCCAATACGAAAGGACTAGATTTCGAAGCAATGCTTGCTAGCCTTTCACAGGTGCCAGCGGGTGATGTCGTTTTGTTCCATGGTTGCTGCCATAATCCAACAGGCATAGATCCAACGCCTGAGCAATGGTACCAATTAGCCAAACTATGTAGCAAACAAGGGTTCTTACCTCTGTTTGACTTCGCTTACCAAGGGTTTGGCGAAGGCCTTGAAGAAGATGCGAAAGGGTTACGAACCTTCCTTGAGCACGTGCCTGAAATGTTAATCGCGAACTCTTTTTCGAAAAACTTTGGTCTATACAACGAGCGCGTTGGTGCCTTGACCATTGTTTGTGAAACGCCTGAACAAACCGAAGCAGCCTTCACTCAGATAAAACGCTGTATTCGCACCAACTACTCTAATCCACCCTCTCATGGCGCTGCCATTGTTGCTGAGATTCTAAACAGCAAAGAGCTTCGTAGCTTATGGGAAATGGAATTGAAGAGTATGCGTACTCGTATTCATGAGATGCGTAGCTTGTTTGTGAATACGCTGCGAACTAAAGGCGTGACACAAGACTTCTCCTTTATTTCTAAACAACGAGGCATGTTCTCTTTTTCAGGTTTGACACCTGATCAAGTGGCTCAACTGCGTAAAGACTTCGGCATCTACATTGTGGGGTCTGGACGTATTAGCGTTGCAGGCTTAACGCATGACAATATGGAACCGCTTTGCGATGCCATTGCCGCGATTCTAAAAGACTAACGCTGACTTTTACTCCACACAGAGTGAAATGAAACGGCTCGAAAGGCCACCTTAATGACATTAAGGTGGCCTTTTTTAATGGTTATTTTAAGCTAAAAAGTAAAAGAAAATACTGTTCAGTGACGGGGTGGACTGTTAGCCTTGAAGGCTTTCTTTCATTCATTTTTAATGGAAATCACCTATGACAGCCACGCTAATTTACTGTTATGACCCTATGTGCAGTTGGTGTTGGGGATTTCGTCCTACTTGGACCAAACTGCAAAAAAGCCTGCAACCTTTAATCGATTCTAAACAGCTCACTATTCAACCTATGCTGGGCGGGTTAGCTGTCGACTCAGACACACCCATGCCTGATGATATGAAAGCGACGTTAGAAGGCGCCTGGCAACGTATCAGTGCTTATCTTGGGACTGAATTTAACTTTGATTTTTGGCGCAATACTCAACCTCGTCGCTCGACCTATCCTGCATGTCGTGCTTGCATGGTTGCCAGAGATTCAGACCTTGAAGATGAGATGTATCACGCGATTCAAAAAGCTTACTACTTGAACGCACAGAACCCATCGGATCTCTCCACGTTAACCGCGTGTGCCGAGCACATTGGCTTAAAAGCAGAAGGCTTTGAAAAGGCCATGGCGCATGTGAAAAGTGAAGGATTACTAGAGCAGGAAATCAACCAAGCTCGTCATTTAGGCTTGAATTCATTCCCTTCTCTGGCTTTATTACTAGGGGATCATCTGACGCCGATTCCTTTGGATTACCAAGACCACACAAGCATGTTAGCGGCGATCAAAAAAGCGCTCGCTTAGCCAAAGTCATGATTGATCAGATCTAGCATTGGATTATAAAGAGGATTAGTAGACGCATCACGTTGTTTTCTAACCTCTTTTTTCTCTTCTGCTGAAGCCTTTTTTGGTGAGTCTTCTGCATGAGAAGACTCTACCGCTGATGCTTTCGCGCTGGTTCGCTTTGCCTCTGACGCGCCTTCATTCTTTAATGACAAACGCTCTGCAAGCTTTTTAGCCAACGGCTCCACATCATCTAGCGTGACGTTAATCGCCATCCAATAATCCGCATCTGGTTCATCGCTAATCAAGGTTCCGGGCACAATAACGTGGCGATAATTGGCCAACAAAGCGGTCATATCTTGTTGATTTAATGGTGCTTCTAAATTCATCCAGAGCCCCATGCCTCCCTTGCTAGCCGCAAAACTGACTTGCCCCTGTAGATGGGTTTCAAGGTGCGCTTTTATACGCTCAGAATTGGCCCAAACCTGACGCGCTCGACGCACTAAAGAACGCTTGCCGGTCGATAACAACGCCTCGCTCAAGGCCTGCTGTTGGGCATCGCTTAATGCCATATCAATGGATAAAAATGCGCCTTCTAATGCGCTTTGATGACGCCCCGGTAAACACCAACTAGCAGAGCGATTAACTCCCTTGGTCTCAACGCCTCCGATATAAACAATGTGATCTGACGAATCCAATGACTTATACGTCATCAGTGAACCCGCTCGATGCGGCAAATGCGAACACAAATCCCACTCAATGGTCGGCAGTTTTAACTCATCAATAATAGCCACCCAACGACGCAGACTTAAATTACTGATCGCCAGACCCGCTGGAAACGCAAATTGTCCCGGTAAAATCAGCAGTTTTATTTCATTTTCTTGTAAGCAACGGACCACTAGGTCTAGATCCACCCCTCGGTCGCCTGCGGCAATGCTGATCACCCGACGGCCCAAGCTTTGCAATGTAGACGATAGTCGCGGGTCGCAAGGCGTAATAACCAACACTGTGTCATCGCGCTGCGTCAGCGCTTGGATACTTTGGGTCAGCATGGTCAAGGGCGAATCCCCTAACCATAATTGTGATGCGTGATTTTTAATCGCTAAGCCTTTTAAATGCTCGCTAACGGTTTCACGAACCGTCAAGTGCCCTTTGCCTAAGACCGGAATATCCACTTCTTCGGAGCGCACAGAAGATGCCAAAAACGCATCACTTTGATCCACCAAAGCACCACGATGCGCTAAGCAAGACCATGCGGCTTTACTGCCTACAGGCGCTAACTTTCGTAACGCTTCACCGGCCAATAAAAGCGCCGGCTTGGTATCGCTTCGATGACAAACAAAGTAACCAGATTTAGGGCGTGATTCGATCCAACCCTCTTCTGTTAATATTTCATAGCCATGGATAACCGTGTTTAAACTAAGACCAAGTTGCTTAGCTAATGCACGTAACGAGGGCATGCGATCACCAGCAGCAATCGCCTCCTGTGAAACCTGATCTAAAAACCAGTCCACTACCCCTTTGTATAAAAAATCCGCCACGCTTTGTACCTTTTCTAGTTTGTCATCTACTATCTGTTATCAAAGAGTAAGGGGGTTATCAAAAAAGACAAGCAAAAAAATACCAGTAAAAATAATAATTCCCAATGACACTAGGAAGTTAAGGTACAATTTCACCACGTTAACAGCAGTATTGGCACTTTTAAGGCTTTTACTCGGTACTAAAGAGCGTACTGCAATAACTTTATTTCAGATAACCAGTAACGCAACAAGTGGACTGTCTATGGCTTTTAATTCTTATTCCTTGCGCAACCAGTTCCCCATACTCCAACAAACGGCGTATGGCTATCCATTGGCTTACCTCGACAATGCGGCTACCACGCAAAAGCCTCTGTTCGTGTTAGACGCGATTCAAGACTACTACCGATCCTTTAATGCCAATGTTCATCGTGGGGCTCATTTCCTCAGTGACCGCGCTACAAACCGCTTTGAGCAAGCCAGAGAAAGAGTCGCCCAGTTTATTCATGCGCCAGAAAACAGTCATGTTATCTGGAGTAAAGGAGCCACAGAAGCCATTAACATGGTGGCTTACGGCTTAGAGCACCTATTACAACAAGACGATGAAATTCTCATTACCAGTCTGGAACATCACGCTAACCTAGTCCCTTGGCAACAGCTGGCGTTTCGTACTGGAGCACGCTTACGAGTATTGCCTCTGACTTCTAATGGCGAGTGGGAAAGCGAATATCAAAAATACTTCACCGATAGAACTCGCATCTTTGCGGCAACTCAGGTTTCCAATGCCATCGGTGTAAGCACGCCATTAAAAACCATGATCCAAGAAGCTAAGAAGTACAGTGCATTTACCTTGGTGGACGGCGCTCAAGCCGTAGCGCATTACCCAGTTGATGTAGAGGATATAGATTGTGACTTCTATGTTTTTTCTGGCCATAAGATGTATGGCCCTACGGGTATTGGCGTTTTATATGGTAAAAGTCAGGCGTTGGAAATTTTAATCCCCTATCAAACAGGTGGAGAAATGGTGCGACATGTGGCGTATCAAGCGACTGAATTTAATATTTTGCCTTATCGCCTTGAAGCCGGTACGCCGCATATAGAAGGGGCAATTGGCCTAGCCGCTGCCTGTGAATTTCTCATCCAACAAGACCGACCTGCGTTACTGGCGTGGGAACAAAAACTGGCTAATCATGTTTACACTCGCCTGATTAAAGAAGGCGGTATCGAACTGTATTCGCCAGAAAAGAACACCACGCTGGTCTCATTAAGTGTACCCAATATTCATACCATCGATTTAAATGCTTACCTAGACAGCAAGGGAGTCGCGGTTCGAGCGGGTAGTCACTGTGCCCATCCATTAATGGCACAGCTAGGTGTCAGTGGTACATTGAGAGCCTCGTTTGCCTGTTACAATACCCTTGAAGAAGCAGATCAATTCTGCGACGTTTTACTAGAAGCCATTGAGATATTAGGTGATGACTGATTTTCCAACGCCCTGTTTTCCTACACCCCATGCGATCAAGCAACAACTGCAAGCCTGTCGCAGTAAAGAAGAAACGTTTAAAGCACTGGTCATCTTGAGTAAGGCGTTACCCCGCCTCTCAGATGAAGAAAAAACAGAAGATAATAAAATCAAAGGCTGTGAAAGCGCGGTCTGGTTAATAACGGTAGAAGACGCTGGACGTCGCTATTTCAAAGCCGATAGCGACGCCAAACTGATGCGAGGCGTGCTGGTCGCGGTGATCAGCTTAGTGGCAGGGGAAAACCAGCAAACCATACAAAAAATGGACTTGAAATCCGAGCTAGCCGAGCTGAATCTCTCCAGCTACCTCACCAGCTCACGCAGCAATGGCGTGTTGGCGATACTGAAAACAATCGGTCAAAATTAAGCCATTTATATTTCTCCACATTAGGAGGTTGTTCTTTCACATTGGCAGCAAAATTAACGAGCAAACTAAGGAATATGCGAATAAGTCTTTCACATGAAACAATTCATTTTTAAACTTCGAGCTTAGTCATGTCACATCAACTTACTTTTGCCGACAACGAATTCAGCAACAAGCGTCGTAAAAGACGCAAAGAAATTTTCCTTTCGCGGATGGATGAATTGATGCCTTGGGATCAGCTTGAGGCCGTGATTGAACCTTTTTATCCTAAAGCAGGAAAAGGAAGAAGAGTGAGCGTCGGTTAAACCCCACATAGTAATCCCTTCCAAAAAACATAAAGTCTTTTGTGAGCGTCCGGCTATCACCACCTAGATGTGTTTAATATTCCATGGCAACAGGTCGTCTAAACCGACAGTACTTTGCCTTTTGGGCAGCTCTTCGAAGAGTTTCACAAGGTAGTCATAGGGGATAAGCCCATTGGCTTTGGCGGTTTCGATTACACTGTAAAGTATCGCGCTCGATCTGGCTCCTTTGCCTGTGTTGGCAAACAACCAGTTTTTACGACCAATAACGAAGGGTTTGATCGCCCGTTCGGCTCGGTTGTTATCAATATTGATTCGCCCATCGGTTAGGTAAACGGTGAGTTTGTCCCATTGATTGAGGTTGTATTGGATCGCTTTGCCTAAGAGGGTTTTTGGCGGTACTTGTTGAGCAGACTTTTCGAGCCATGCTTTGTACACCGCTAATATGGTTGGGGCTTTTTCTTGTCGCATTTGTAGAGTGAGCGTCAGGCCATCACCACCTAGATGCGTTTGATGTTCCATGGCAGCAGGTCATCAAGTCTGTCGTTTTGGTAGTTCTTCGAAGAGCGTCACTAAGTAATCATAAGGGATTAGTCCATTAGCTTTAGCGGTTTCGATTACACTGTAAAGTATCGCGCTCGATCTGGCCCCTTTGCCTGTGTTGGCAAACAACCAGTTTTTACGACCAATAACGAAGGGTTTGATGGCGCGTTCGGCTCGATTATTATCAATATTAATTTGTCCATCTGTTAAATAAACCGTGAGCTTGTCCCATTGATTGAGGTTGTATTGGATCGCTTTGCCTAAAAGTGTTTTTGGCGGCACTTGTTGAACGGACTTTTCGAGCCATGCTTTGTACGTCGCTAATATAGCAGGCGCTTTTTCTTGTCGCATTTGTAGAACGTCTTCAGCCGTACCTTGTTGCTTAGCCAATGCTTCGACGGCATTCAGTTTTTTAATGTGATTAATTGCTACGGTTGCTTTGCCCAATTTGCCTTTGGGCATGCCTTTTTCCGCTTCAATAAATTTTCGACGTGCGTGTGCCCAGCAACCAGCAAGCGTTGCCTTGGTCGATTCATAGGCTGGGTAGCCATCCACATTAAGATAACCGTCGAACCTTTGTAAAAAATCGATGGCACATTGAGCGCTTCGTGTGGACTGGAAGTCGTATAACACAATATTCGGGATCGGGCTGTGTTTATCGGGCCCATCCTTACCGGTGCAATAGAGCCACATGTAACAGTTAGAGCGGGCTTCTTTAATGACATTGAGCGTTGTTTCATCTGCTTGAATCACCGATTGTTCTAGCAAGATGCTATGGAGTCGATCGTAAAGGGGTTGTAACGCAACCGAGCATTTTAGCATCCAATCCGACATGGTTTGTCGACTCAGTTCAATGCCGTATTGCTTGAACATGGTTTCTTGTCGATATAGAGGTAAGCTGTATTGGAACTTACCTGTGATAACCTGACTTAGTAAGCTAGGCGTTGCAATCCCTTTGGGGATAATGCTGGCCGGCATCGAGGCTTGCTTAATCGTTGTTTGTGTCTCGGTCTTTTCACACTGGCGACATGCGTACTTAGGACGAACGGTTTCGATGACTTTTAACTGAGCGGGAAGAAACTCTAACTTCTCAGAAGTGTCTTCGCCAATACAATGCAGTGGTGTCTGACAGCAAGAACAGGTTTTGTCCGATTCAGGTACATCCACCACAACCGTTTCACGAGGTAGGTCTTTTGGTAAAGGCTTACGCTTAGGTTTTGTATGTGTATAGGAAACAGTTTGGCTGTCCGTTTCAACATCCACGCGGTCTTCTTGAGAGTCGCTGTCTGACTCATCAAACAGTTCGCCTTGGCCCGGAGACACGTCGGAGCCTTTACCAAATTGCTTTTGTTGAGCCAAACGCCATTGCTCAAGGATCCGTTCGTATTTTGATACCCACTCAGCAAGTTGATCGTCTTTTTTACCCAATAGTAATGATTGCTCAAGTAAAAGAGCCTTAAGCGATTCAACGTCATTGGGTAAGTCATCTGGGAGCATTTTCATGGCTTGGATTATACCAAGCGAATGCCCTAATCGTCATGATATCGATAGGTTAAATGCGGATGAGCGTCTTGTACATTGAGTGAAAGACCATCCAACAACCAATTTAACTGACGGGGTGATACTTGAATAGACAGTTGTTCGTCATCAATGACAGGCCACTGAAAATGCCCTTTTTCGAGACGCTTATAATGTAGCCAGAAGCCATTCGACGCCCATTGCAAGATTTTGACTTTATCGCGCACTCGACCACAAAAAACAAATATGTGGTCGCTACAAGGTTCTTTTTTCAAATCGTACGCAACAATATTGCATAGCCCATCAATGGCTTTACGCATATCGG
>NZ_SJSB01000012.1 GCF_004352835.1 Marinomonas flavescens
AACTGCTGATAATTCATGTTGGTACTGCTTTGTTCTGTGGTAAGAAGAATCATACCAACTTCAGCAGTTGGCTTCTTCTACACCTGATTAGCAGTGTCGCACTTATTATCTGAATTTAGGAATATAGAGTTATAGTGTGCCGTTACGAGGGTAGATCATCATTCTATTCGTTTTTTCATAATATTGTTTTTATATAACAACATCTGATGATCTCTAAATTCAGAATTAGTTCCAACTAAATTCAGGATATAATAATAAAAGTTCTGTCTTTATTTAGTGAAAAACTTTAAAAAATAGAAATAAATGATCATAAGAAAAAATAATATTGTTTTATTTTATTATTCTTTTAAAGTGGCCTTGGAATTAAATGCTTTGTTTAAATAACATAGATAATAAATGTGATATGGAATGTACATTAATTAGCGTGTTCAAAGTTACATTTTATAAAAGTTCACATAAAAAAGGTTTTTAGAATGAGTACAATTACTTTACCACGAGAGAAGTTAGAGTGGAGTTTGCTAGGTTTGCGTTTAGGCGTATTTATAGTATTGCTCATGTGGACAATAGATAAATTTATCAACCCAGGTCATGCGGCCGTTGTCCTGAAGGTGTTTTACTCCATTCCTGCTTTGGGTAACAGTATTACTTACCTTATCGGGGCGTTGCAGCTGGCTTTGATCTTGAGCTTTTTGATTGGCTTTCAAAAAAGATGGGTGACTTTGATTATATTAATCATGCACTTAAGCTCAACTCTAGTCTCTTTTGGACGCTACCTTGACCCTTGGGCTGGTGCCAATTTATTGTTCTTTGCTGCTTGGCCAATGCTAGCCGCTATTTTTATGCTGTATCTTTTCCGTGAGTATGACAATAAGTTTTCTATTGGAAAATAGTGTTTTGAGTTAGTGCGTTAAGTAAGTGTGTTAGATAGATGAGTGTAGATGATTTTGCACGTCCTTTCTGAGGGCGTGCTTTTTTTATGCTATTAGTTTTTAAAGAATAATGTGTATTTTAATGAGTACTAAAAATAGACATATTAATGAATTGTTTCATATAAAGTTTTTTGTAAGTTGTTTTAAGACTTTTATGAGTTATAGATATAACTTTTAAATCTACTAAAATACCTGAGTATGTTTGGTTTATTCGAATTAAAAAAAGCAAAACTCGAATAGAGTTTTGCTTTATGTTTTCTGGAATAGTTAATTCAATATTATGAAATTAAACTAATTCACCTCGTGCAGGGTAGTCTTTACTTACCGCAAAATCGATAGCGCCAAGCACTTCTTTAAAGTGTGGTCGAGCAAATGGCATAGTGCTGATATTGCTCCAATATAAAGTGCCATCTGGACGAATTAAGAAAAATCCTGGCTCAGTAAATTCAGCCGGTTCTTCAACACCAATACTGGTTAAACCGCGACCAGCACTGCGATGTAATCCCCATGCTTGAGATTGCTCAACGGTCAGGCCGTAGCCCATAGTCAGGTTTTCTATTTCCCACTCAGTAGAAGCTTGCTGAGCGCGCTCTTGCGTGTCGCTACTAAGGGCAATAACACTGACGCCTTTTGCCGCAAAATCATCCGCTAAACGACTTAACTCTCTCAAATAATTTTTGCAAAGAGGGCAGTGAAGGCCACGGTAAACCACCACCATTGTAAAATTCTCAGGTGTTTGCTCAGCCAAAGACCAAGAGCCTGTTAGCGTGTTAAGTGCCAATTCAGGCGTAGCAACTCTAGGTTTTAATACGGTCATTTCTGCGTCCTCATAGTTGGTTATTTTTACCATGAAGGCATAATAGGATAAAACCTGATACGATAGGTGCTTATTAATGCTAATTTCATTGCAGATCGTATTTTATAAGGTTAAGGAATAATGGATCGACTTTCTTCTGTGTTGAGCGCCTTTCGTCCAAAGGCCACTTCCGTCAGTAGTTGCTTTTTTTTGGAGCCACGAGGTAGCTTGTCTCTTTCTGTTGATTCTAGTTATTGGTTGTACGTGATAAGTGGCGAGTTAATCCTAAAAACAAAAGACAACAACCGGACAGCATTAAACACTGGCGATGGTATTTGGTTGGCTTCGGGATTAGATCTTGAAGTGCAGTTATCTAAGACAGAGAGCGCTAACAAAAACGTGGATAACAAGCTGTTAATCTGCGAATTCGATTTTGGTACGAAAGCACTAAACCCACTACTTGATGTTGAATGGCAATGGGTGAAAGTAGAACGGGAGGATGAAGCGGCTCAACAGCTATCGCCATTAAATTCGTTATTACTTACAGAGGTCATGCAACCTCGTTGTGGATCGCAGATTGTTGTAGAGCGGTTAGCGGAAGCCTATTTAGTGCAATTGTTGAGACTTTTTATGCAAACCAAAAAAATTCAATTTGGATTATTTGCAGGATTAAGTGATAGTAAATTAGCGCGAGCGATAGTCGCCATTCATGAATGCCCACATGAAGCGTGGCAAGTCGCCAGTCTTGCGGAGAAAGCAGGGATGTCCCGTTCGGCTTTCAGTGGCTTGTTTAAAACGACGATGGGTATGACACCAATGGCCTATTTGACGTCATGGCGAATGCGGTTAGCGGCGCAGCGTATCAAACAAGGTGATGAAAATATTGCCATCCTATGTCATGAACTTGGCTATCAGAGTGAAGCGGCGTTTCGGCGTGCTTTTAAAAAAGTAATGGGGATCGCACCAGGAATGATAAATCGCCAAGTACAGGCGATATCATAGTAATGAATCAATATTTTTTGGCATTTGATTGAATTAATACATAAAAATTGCCTCTCTATCTTTGCATTAGTTAAGCATATAGCTATAATACGAATCGTTTTTAGGGCCTGTAGCTCAGTTGGTTAGAGCGTCCGACTCATAATCGGCAGGTCGAGTGTTCAAGTCACTCCAGGCCCACCATATAAAATAAGCCTCTAGAGCGTTAGTGAAAACTAACCTTCTAGGGGCTTTTTTATTGCCTGTGAAATATAGTCAAGTACGGGCGTTGCTAAAACGAGTTTTAACACTCAGCTAAACACGTATATTTCTCTAATACCCTCTTATTTTTTCCGTGTTCAGGACACGAACAGATGGATGCTTCGGCACAGATAGCTAATGAACTATCGATATTTTGGTGGTAATTTAGGCTAATTCTAGGATTGATGTGTGTGGTTGAAATGAAAGGTATTGTGACTGATGAAAAAATCTCAGATTTTAGAGATTTAGTTAATTCTAATTCAAAGTTCGTTTATCAAATTTACAAAGATAAAGGTGGTAAGAATCTTTTTCACCTCGTTTGCTCTTGTATGGATTGGATCAGTGTTTCAGTGCGGCACTTAGATAATGCACCTAAGTTCGATTCAAACATAGACGTAAAGTGTATGCAGATTTACTCCCTCATATCATCTATTGACCTAATCTCGGCATCAGTAAACCAACTGCACAGAGTTTTTGTGAATGAAAAAACAGTTCCATTTAAAGGTGAGAAGAAGTGTTTTCACAATCGCCTAATTGAGCGAGAAGATGACAATACATACTTTAAAACTCTAAGAGCTTGCTTTGGTGCTCATCCTGTAGAGTTGAATCAATCTAACTCAAAACGCTTTGCAAGTTGGCCGTTCAAGAGCTATTTAAACAATGCTGATTTAACTGTTCACTTATACAGTAGAGAAATTGGTGAAGAAGACTTAACTCTGGACGTCTACATAAGTGAGTTATTGAAATTTCTAACAACTCGATATGTAGTGGTCAAGTAAAACTGGCCACGGTTTTATAGTTTTTCCAGTACAACTCTTCCGCTTTGTTCGGTGGCAACATTCTATTATGCTGATGCGGCCTAGTTTGGCTGTAGTATCCTACTATGTAATCCGTTACAGCCTGTTTTGCTTCTAAAAAAGTCCGGTAACCTAATTCAGGCATCCATTCTGTTTTGAAGCTTCTAAAGAAACGCTCCATCGGGGCATTATCCCAACAGTTTCCACGGCGACTCATACTTTGCTGAATTTGATACCGCCACAGCAAACGACGATATTTTAAGCTTGTGTATTGACTGCCTTGATCTGAATGAAACATTACTCCCTTAGGTTTTCCCCTTAATTCATAAGCCATAATAAAGGCCTTACTAATAAGCTCACTATCCGGACTCAGAGACATCGCCCAGCCAACTGGTTTTCTAGCATATAAATCCATCACAACCGCTAAATAAGCCCAACGGCTTCCTGTCCAAACATAGGTAATGTCGCCACACCAAACCTTGTTAGGAAAGCTCACTTTGAACTGTCGAGCCAGAAGGTTCGGCTCAACTGAACTCTCTTGCTTTGCTCGTTTGTAGCGATGCTTAGGCTGTTGACAGCTAAGCAAAGCAAGTTCGCGCATTAAGTTACTTGCGACATACCGACTTAAGCTTGTACCACTCTGAGTGACAATGGCTGCGATCGTTCTCGCTCCCGCAGAGCCTTCACTCACTTTAAAAGCGGCTCGAACTTTTTCTTTGAGCATAATACGAGCAGGTGTTTCACCGACCGCTTTATCACGCCAATACCTGTAGCTACTTCTATGAATATTGAATAACTGACAGAGATGATCAACGGGAAAGCTCTCTTGCAGTCGATGAATTAACGCAAGCCTTTCAGCTCGTCCGACATCAAGAGAGCAGAAGCCTTTTTTAAAATGTCTTTTTCCATTTCAAGGCGCTTAACTTGCTTTTCTAATTCACGAATTCGACGCTGTTCATCTGTCATTGGTGTTGCTTTGGGAGCTTCGCCACGGATCTCTGAGCGGAGTTGTCTCACCCATTTATCCATGGTCGATTTGCCCACCCCCATCGCTTCAGCTGCTTCTGCGACACTATAATTTTGTTCTATAACAAGCTGTGCCGCTTCTAAACGGAATTCAGGGCTAAAATTAGGTTTTCTTGGTTTAGTCATTTGTTCACCTGTAAAGTTATGAGATGAGTTTATCATCTCTAATCAGGTGGCCAAATTCACTATGCCACTACAATATGACTATCTTGAAGTAATTGCTGAAAAGATTCAGAGCTTGTTTAAAGAGTACCAGACAAACTTTTCTAAGCAGTCTATTGAGACTAAATCTGATCCATTAGAACAGCTATACGTTCTAAAAATCGAATCAGAAAAGCGGTTGGATAATGACTATTACAACGGTGAGATTGATGACCTGATTATGATATTTCAAGCAAATGTGACTGATGCTGCGCTTGAGCTTCTAGCTGATACTTATAAAGAGTCGCTACTACCTACTATTGAGGAGATCAAGGCCAATCTACAATCAATGAATATCGTTGATTTGGAAACTGATTCTGATGTGAATAATAGTTCAGATCTTGGTAGAGAGTTAAGTTATGAACTACCAAAGCTCTATACTTGGATCTATACGGGTAGATATGATCCGCTTCTGGACTACTACTTTGAACGATTCAATGCTGTTACTAAAGGGAAGTTTAAATTCAGTGAAAATGATGAAAGAAACCTGATTTTTCTAAAAGTAAATCTAATGTTAAAAGGCTGTAACTAATTTTGTGTAGCTGCCTATCATAAAATGCTCTTTGAGATGCTTTTAGACACGAAAGAATTTCCTACTAGAAAGCTGTACTTCTATGACTAAGTCATCGGACTTAGCGTCTTGAATGTGTAGTCTTTTATGATTAAATATATTTCATGAATCTAGATCAAACTACATCAATTAATAGGTATTAAAGCCCATGATCGGCAGGTCCATCGTTCAAGTCGAGACAGACTCACCATATAAAAAAGCCCCTAGAGAGTTAGTGAGTGCTAACTTTCTAGGGGCTTATTTATTGTTGCTTTATTCTTTTACTTTAAAGGTATGTTGGCGAACTTTTTCTAGACGTTTGAGTATGCTGTCTAGTCGTTCGGGTTTAACCATAAACTCTTGGAAGCCTTTCATTCCTTCTTTAGCCATATTAGGTGGTGTGTCGCGGTCATAAAACTGAGCGGTACCACTGGCGTTATTTAGAACTTCGACGCCTTTATTTAAGAAATAATTGTCTACGATAGACGCATTTTTATTCGTTGGTATTTGCAGTAATGCGGCATTAACGAGCGTTTGGTTATCTGCTCTAGCCATAAATTTAAGAAACTTACGCGCGTCCTTTTTGTTTTTTGCTTTGGCTGGGATATGGATCGTATCGGTAGGAGCATCTTCTGCAACGGGTACTGTAGGATCTATGATTGGGAATTGAAAAAAGCCTATTTTTCCGTCTAAGTTTTTTGGGAAGTTAGGAGCAATATAGTTACCAATCAAATACATAGCGGCAGAACCATTATATAAGAATGGCTGCGCTTCCTGCCAAGAGTACGAAGCATGATTTTGTAAGAAGTAACCTGGTTCAACCAGCTCTTTCCAATATTTGAAGACATTACGAACTCGCTCGTCAGTATAAGCGATACGGCCGTCCATTAGGTCCATATGAAACTTAAGTCCATTTAGTCGTAAATCTATATAGTCGAACCAAGCGGCTGCAGGCCATAAAAATTTAGTTCCAATCGCAATAGGCTCTACGTTATTGGATTTGAGCGTCGCACTTACTTTTAATAGATCTTGCCAAGTTTTTGGAGCAGAAAGGCCGTATTTTTCAAATATATCTTTACGGTAATACACGCCTACTTGGTAATAAGTATAAGGGATACCCCATTGTTTACCGTCGACAGTCATGGAGGAAACAGAAGATGGCATGCTCTTTTTGAGGTCTAGCTCTTTCCAAATATCACTGACATCGGTAAATAATTTCCGATCGACAAAGGTTTTCATTCGATTGCCGGCATACCAAAAGACAACATCCGGAGGCGAGGTGGCTAGCCAGTTACGAATAGCCGTTTTATAAGCCTCTTTATCGTATATATTGAATTCAACATTGATCTCAGGGTTTTCTGCCTCAAATTTCGCCATGATCTTTTGAAAAGCAGCTTTTGGCGCTGGATCGGCTTGGTCTGAATTGATAACGAGTGTGCTTGCGTGGGCTGAACTAATGAGTGCCGTTGCCAGTAGGAGTGGGGTTAATAAGGATTTTAGTTTTTTCATGGTTATAGCCTCTTTCTTCTTTTTATTTAGAGTGGCATTAATCGTGTTTTATGACTGGTTGTTCTGACTCAATGAGATTAAAAAATTGGAATGTTTGTTCAATATGCTGATGCCAATATGGCCAGCTATGTTCCCCCGTAAAGTGTTCAAATTGATGTTTTATGTTGAGTGTGTCTAATGTGTTATGTAGTTCGACATTGGCTTCGTACAATAAATCATCCTCTCCGCAATCAAAGCGCAGCGGCGGAAGCGTTGCTGCATTTTCGGTTATCCAAAATATAAGATTGTCTTGTTCTATGTTAAGGCAGGCATATTGATCTAGCGGTGTATCGGTAAATAGGCATATTTGTTCGAGTTTGGTGATTGCGGAGTGAGCCGAAATGCCACTAATACGATCTGCGTATTTTGCACCTAAGCGTAATGCCCCGTAACCTCCCATGGATAAACCTGTTAGGTAAATGTGACTGTTACTTGAAACACAAGCGACATTGTCTATAACGGCATCTAAAACATCTTCCATGATCCATTGTTCATAGTTACCGTGATTACTTGTAGGTAAGTACGCGGAGCCGTCTTGCAGGCCGCCATCGGAGGGCATAACTAAAACAAATTCGCCAAGGTTGTTAGCCTTTTTCAATTTTTCGTAAACTAAATGCACCCCACCTAAGTGCATCCATACCCAGTGATTTCCGTAGACGCCATGCAATAAAACGATGATGGGAACGTCTTTTCCTTGAGCGTTAATGTTATAAATTGAAACATCGTGACGACGCTCTAAATATGATGAATGTATGGTCAAAAACTGTGTGTTGTTTGGTGTATAAGCTGGGTTAGACACTTCTAAACGCTTGATCGTCATTATTGCCTCGCTTAGCCTCAGTGAGAAACCATAACGCTTTTCGCAATGCGACTATGGAGTAGATTACGAATGCTTGGATATTACGATCAGACTTGTGAGAGCCCTCAAGCTTGACCCTTGTTATATAAAATAATATTCATCTAATTTTCGTGGCATAGCGTGATGTCACTTATTAGCCTAGATTAAAACATGTAAAGAATGTGATATTCTGCTAAATGTTTGTCTCGTAATGACATGAATTTGCGGTTTTTGTTATCTCTCTTGTTGTTCGAATAATGATCGATATCTGATGTTTTGAATACTTTTGTCTAGGTTGGAATAAAATAATGATAAAAACACAAACCTATTGTGAGCCTTTCTGCATCCAAGAAGGTTATCAATTTGAAGTACACAGCGTGGCGTATGAAAAAAATGAGAGCTACTCATGTTTTATGCATTTTCATGAAGTTCATGAATTTATTATTTTTGATGAAATAGATGGCTCGTACTTCTATTCTCAAGGAGAATCTCAGCTCAAAGATCACGATATTGTGTTTACACCCGCGCTTGAAACCCACGACTTCGAATTGAGCTCAGAGCAAAAGTCTTGGACGATAGTGCAGTTTTTACCTGCATTTTTAGAAGATAATAATCTCACTAAAGAAGCGGATTTTTTACAATTTGGCATTCATTTACGCTTAGATAAAGAACAATTACAGAATGTTCAGCAACAGTTAACATGGCTGAAAAAGAGTTATGAAGAAGACCCTCATAGTAATATGAGTTTAACCTTGCTTAAATTATTAATTATTTGGGTTGTTGAGCATGCCAAGCCAGTTAGTTATTTGCATGCCCAACCTATTACCACAAGCAAAGGTTATGAGCGTCTTGAGCCAGTCATAGATTTGTTTCGTCATAATGCTTATGTTGAGCTCTCTTTAGTTGAAGCCGCTGAGTTATGTCATATTTCTACGTCTTATTTTTCTCGTTTGTTTAAGAGTGTTTTCCGCTTTAATTTTTCTGAATATACGGTTAGACATAAACTCTATAGCTCTGCTCGTATGTTGACGCAGAGTAATAAATCAATCACTGAAATTAGCTATGAGCTAGACTTTTCAAATCCTTCTCATTTTATTGCTGTGTTTAAAAAACAATTCTCTGTAACGCCAAAACAGTACCGGAATGATCTTGTCGGGCGTTCTGTTAATAAAGCAGGTTAGTACAAATATCTGATATTTTTTAGTCATTCTGATGTTTTTATTAAAGGATTGGTTTTGTACTCTAATTGCATATTTATGACTATTTGGAGAAGCCAATTATGACTAGTTTTGATCAAACACTTAACCTATCAGAAGACGTGATCGCTGAGTTTAATAAGAATGGTCATGTGCGAATCAATGATGTTTGTAATGCCTCTCAGGTTGAATTAAGTCGTCAATCAATACGTTCGGCTGTAGAGGATCGTAAGAGTCGAATTGCTTTAAAACCACTTCAAGAAAGAGACACCTACGGTAAAGCCTTTCTACAGATTATGAATTTATGGCCAGATTATCCAGATGTCGCTAAATTTGTAATGGCAAAACGATTTGCGAGCGTTGCTGCACAGCTATTGAGGACGGAAAAAGTTCGAATTTACCATGATCAAGCGTTATATAAAGAACCTAATGGTGGGCTAACACCTTGGCATCAAGATCAATATTATTGGCCATTAGAGACCGATAAAATACTCACTATGTGGATGCCCTTGGTGGACGTTACTAAGAACATGGGAACGCTTAACTTTGCCAGTGGTACGGGCAAGGTTGGGTATTTAGGGGACATTCCTATATCAGATGAATCGGAAAAAATACTCAGTGAAATGTGCCAAGAGAAAGGGTTTGAAATAGTTAATCATGGTGATATGAAAGCTGGTGATGCCACTTTTCACTCTGGTTGGTGCTTACATGGAGCCAATGAAAATCAATCTAGTGTGATGCGGGAAGCCATGACAATTATTTGGTATGCTGATGAAACCCAAATTATAGAAGATCCCGATAGCCAAGGCCGCTGGAATAAAGGCCGTCGAGATGATATGGCGCGTTGGCTTCCTGATAGACAGCCGGGAGAAATGGCTGATGGTAAGCTTAATCCTTTAATAGAACCTTTTATTTAATAAGTTATTTTATCAGTCGTTAGGTCTGTTTTGTGAGTAGTTAGGTCTGTTTCAAGAGCGATGGTTTACTAAACCATCGCTCTTTTTTTGTGCTTCTTAGAGTCAAATAATAAGTGAGCTGACTGGTGGCAGTGACATGAGTCGATTGGTCGTACCGGCGTCCAAGAACGATCATAGTCACCACAGCAGTCAAATGCTTGACGTAGGTCAAGTTAGGTGCTTGACGTTGCCCTCAGGCGGTGAGACTGTTTGTTACAGTTTGTAACCGGAACATTCCGGAGCCGCCTCATGATGTGGAGAGAATACTATGAAACAGCAAAATTCCGCCGCCCAGCCCCGTAAGATAATTCTTGACTGCGACCCTGGGCATGATGACGCGGTGGCCTTGCTCTTGGCACATGGCAACCCCAACATTGATTTACTTGCCGTGACCACGGTAGTGGGTAACCAAACACTTGAAAAGGTCACCCGCAACGCACTGAGCGTGGGGACTATTGCCGGCATCACTGGAATCCCCTTTGCTGCAGGTTGTGATCGCCCCTTGGTTCGCAGTATCGAGACGGCCCCTGACATTCATGGTGAATCCGGAATGGACGGTCCGGAACAACCTGAGTCGACCATTGAGCTAGATCCGCGCCACGCCGTTGACCTAATTATTGAAATCATCATGGCCCATGAACCAGGCACGGTGACCCTTGTTCCCACCGCTGGACTGACTAACATTGCCATGGCCGCACGCAAGGAACCGCGCATCATTGAGCGTGTAAAAGAAGTTGTTCTCATGGGGGGTGGCTACCACGTGGGCAACTGGAGCCCGGTGGCCGAATTCAACATCAAGATTGATCCTGAAGCCGCACACATTGTATTCAATGCTGGCTGGGAAGTTGTCATGGTTGGACTGGATCTCACTCATCAGGCTCTCGCTACTCCTGATGTGGTTGCAGCGATCAAAGCTGTTGGTACTAAGCCTGCTAAGTTCGTCATGGAGCTGATGAAATTCTTCGCCCAGACGTACAAGGACGCGCAGGGCTTTGACTATCCGCCGGTTCATGATCCATGCGCGGTGGCCTATGTCATTGATCCCACCGTCATGGTCATACAAAAGGTCCCCGTAGACATTGAACTTACTGGCACACTGACTCTAGGCATGACCGTAGCTGACTTTCGGGCTCCACCCCCAACGGACTGCAAAACATCGGTGGCCGTCAAGCTGGACCATGCGAAGTTTTGGAATATGGTCACTGACGCACTTGTTCGTATTGGTGAGGTCGACGTATGAGCACGGTAACGACAACATCCGAAGCGCTGAGTAAGCCCGGCAATATTATAGCTCTCATGATAGCGCTGCTCACGGCCTGTGTGGCTTTCCAGCTCAACGCTTCCATGCTTAGCCCTGCTCTGGTCACCATGGGTGAGGAACTTAACGCCAGCCAAGCTTCCATTGGCCTGTCGCAAACCTGGTTCTTCACTGCGGCTGCCGTCTTCTCGCTGTTCCTTCCTCGCCTAAGTGACATTATTGGTCGCAAAAAAGTGCTGATCGGGATGATGCTTATGATGGGAGTGGGCTCTATTATCTCAGCGATGGCTCCGGATATTACTTGGCTCTTTGTAGGGCGAATCATTCAAGGCGTCAGTGGTCCTACGGTTCCGCTGTGTCTGATCATGCTCCGGTCCGCAGTTAAAGACCCTAAGAAGTACGGTGCCTTGATGGGCATGATTACAGCCGTCAATGGTGGTATTGCCGGTATTGACTCTTTTGTTGGCGGCTACTTTGCCGAGAACTTTGGTTTTCGCAGCATCTTCTGGCTCATGGTGGTCATTGCCGCCGTCGCTACCTTGCTCATCGTGCTCCTAGCCAAGGAATCCAAGCCCGGCGAAGGTACCAAGATGGATTGGTTGGGGGTGTTCTTTATCGTCATCGCCGTGGGCGCTCTATTAACCGCGCTGAATGAGGCCACCAAGTTAGTGGACGGCATTACCACCATTCCGCTGGTAGCCTCATTGTCTTTGGCGCTGCTTGCTGCGTTCTCCTTTATGGCTTTCTGGCGTGTGGAAAAAGTATCCTCACACCCCATGGTTGAGATTGTGCACCTGCGCCAGCGCTCCACTTGGGCTCCGTTGCTAACCACCACTTTGACCATGACGGGTATTTTTGCCGTCATCAACGGTATTGTTCCGGCTTTTGTGCAGGCTACCGATCCCGGCTTTGGTATTGGCGCCACACAGATGAGTTTGCTGATTCTGACACCTTATGCTCTGTTGGGTTGGCTCTTTGGCCCCTTCACAGGTCGGCTTGCGCCGGTTATTGGTTACACCATCATGTTGCGAGTGGGGCTGCTGGGTAGCATGGTCGCGCTGGTTATCATTGGTTTCCTTGGACTGCACAGCTTAGCTTGGATGATCACTGGCACCGTGTTGTTGGGCATCATGTATGCCGGTACTGTTAATATCATGCTTAATGGTCTTGGTGTGGTGTTGTCTCCGGCGGGAAACCCTGGGTTCCTGCCTGGTATGAACGCAGGTGCCTTCAACCTCGGCGCTGGACTCAGCTTCTTGATCCTACCGGCTATCTTAGTTGCCACAGCTTCACTGGGTGACCATGGCTCTTACCTGACGGTTGTTATCGTGGCTCTGGTCATCACTGGCGCAGCCTTCGCGGCTTCTATGTTAGTGCCCAAACCCCTTGATGCAGAGGTTGCACCATGAGTAGGAAAATAGTGGTTGCTGGTTCTCTCAATGCTGATCTGACCATTTACTGCGACAGGTTACCCAATCCAGGCGAAACACTGCAGGGCAATGGGTTTGTGGTGAATCCGGGTGGTAAGAGTGCTAATCAAGCTGTTGCGGCAGCTCGTCTGGGCGGTCAGGTGACGTTGCTGGGCGCTGTAGGCAAAGATGCCAATGGCAATATGCTGTTGGCCTGTGCTGATGGTTCGGGGGTCAATACCGATCATCTCCTCCGCGTCACCGAGCCCACTGGCGTTGCCGTCATTTCGGTCGATGCTCAGGGCGAGAACACCATCATTATCTCCGCCGGTGCCAATGCAATGCTACAGCCTGCTCACATGACTCCAGCACTGTTTAACGACGCTGCCGTGGTCTGCCTGTGCCTAGAAATAGCCCCGGAGACCGTACTGGCTGCCGCTACTGCCGGGCATGATGCCGGAGCAATAGTTTTGTTGAACCTCTCGCCGTACGAACCTATCAGCGAGGCGTTGGCGAAGTCGGTTGATGTGTTGCTGGTCAACATTCATGAGGCTTCAGCCTTTCTGGATAGTGTCGACATGCCCGCATCTGATGCGCCGGCTGAAGCTTGGCACGGGGCAGTGGAAAGTTTTGCTGAGCGCGGGCTGTCTAAGGTGCTGGTAACACTCGGTGCGGCTGGCTCTGTGGTGCTAGATTCCACCAATGCTTCGGCTCCCGCGGTACTGATTGCACCGACAAAGGTAGATGTCGTGGATACTACTGGCGCCGGTGATGCTTTTACAGGCGCTGTCGCAGCCCGCTTAGCAGGCGGCGATTCGCTCGTAGACGCTGCACGGCAGGCATCTGTGGCATCTGCGTTGGCAACTACCAAACGTGGTGCTCAGGTAGCTTATCCGCATTTGGAGGATGTGATGGCGCTGATTTGAACCGTATGATTTAGTCAAAAGTGGGGTGGACAGATTAAGTTGAGTTTAGTTGTTCAGCCCAGAGGCACGTTGTCAGTGCGCTGAACTAGGCAAGTTTTGGCGACGATCAAAACCAGCTTCGCCTGTAAACCATCGCTCTTTTTTGTGCTTCTTAGAGTCAAATAATAAGTGAGCTGGCTGGTGGCAGTTTTAGGCATTAGCCAGTATTTTTAATGCCACTCCCGCTGCGGCTGTACGGTTTTCTACGCCTAATTTGGGAAAAATTTGTTCCAGATGTTTGTTGACTGTTCTAGGGCTCATTTCCAATATTTGGGCAATGTCTCTGTTGGTTTTGCCATTCGCTAACCAGTTCAATACTTCTGACTCGCGTTCTGTGAGTTTCAATTCTTGTTTTAACAAGTTGGGACCGGTAGGGCGTCGTCCATCCTCTAGCTTGAGCAATCGCTCTTGTCCTTGTTTCGCACTGACTATTTTTACCGACAGAGGATAATCTAAACCGGTTAACGGTAGGCCGCTTTCTATTTCAGGTAGCCGTGCAAGCCATTGTTTAAGTTGTTGTGTTAGTTCTTGGTGCTGCCATTCGGTAGAGGCTCGGGCTTTGGCTAACAGAGCATATGTTTGCGGTGTGGCCCACATAATGTCCCCATCGTCAGAGACGGTCATTAAGTGTTGGCCAGTACTGTCGAGCGCCAAGTGTGCGCTGCTGGTGAGGCGAGCATTGTTAAGGTGTACTTTCATGCGGGCGAGTAATTCGCTGGGCTTAATGGGTTTAGTGAGGTAATCCACACCACCGACCTCTAGGCCTCGCACCACGTCATCGGTATCGCTTAGTCCGGTCATAAAAATCACAGGAATAGAGGCAAGGTTTGCGTCTGCTTTTAAGGCTTTGCAGGTTTCAAAACCGTCCATATTAGGCATGATGGCATCGAGTAAGATGATGTCTGGGCGAATGCGTTTAGCAATGGTTAGGGCTTGTTTACCTTCCAAAGCCACTAATACATCCATGTTCGCAGCTTCTAGTGTGTCGTTAATAAGACTCAATGCATCAGCAGAATCGTCCACAACTAATACAATATCGTTTTTAGTTTGAATCATGATTGTTATTCTCCTTCAGCAATTGAGCGTTTTTCATTGCTGCGCTTGTGCTGTTTTTTTCTAGGTACTCTGCCAGTAAGTCGAACTGGAATGCTCTGTAAAATTGCTCTAGTGTCTGTTGGTTTTTATCAGGAAGTAGTTTGAGTTCTGATATTTTCTGCAAGGTGGTGCCGACGCCTTTTTTATACCCCATTTCGGCAAAGGCCATTAATTCACGCAATAGCTCATGGTCTGGCACGATGAATTTATCGCTGGAGGCGGGTACTGTTTGTTCTGGCGTAAATATCTGTACTATTTTTGTAGGCTGTTCTATTGGCGCGCTGGTGTGTTGTTTGTGTGATTGATAGACCCAATCGACATCGATATTGGCCGCAATTTTTTCTAATAGAATCTGATTGTTCACGGGTTTTACTAAATAATCGTCAAAGGCGGCTTTTTCATCCGGTTGGCGATGCTGTTCTTGGGCATCGGCAGATAGCATGATAATCGGTGCTTTAATGCCTCGTTGTCGCAAGGTTTTTGCCAGTTCTAAGCCGTTCATTCCTGGCATGGAAATATCCAGTATAAAAAGGTCAGGCGTCACATCGGCTAATTGCGACAAGCAATGCTGAGCATCATAGGCTTCATAGGTGATGAAATTAAGAGGGACTAGTATGTCTGACAGTAGACCTCGCACCACAGGGTCATCGTCTACGACAAAGAGCTTTCTTTGGAAGCCATGATACCCAATCACTCGTTGTAGCGTACTTTCTCTTTTGGTTTCTTTATTGACCCAAGGAAGCATGAGGCTCACTTTAAATTCACTGCCTTCACCCACGACGCTTTTTGCCTGTAAATCTCCTCCCATTATTTCGGTGAGTAATTTTACGATGGTGAGGCCTAATCCTGTGCCGGGTAAATTAGCCGTATCAGCATTACGAACGCGTTCAAATGGGTCAAAGATTCGAGCCATTTGATTCTCCGGTATACCAGGGCCTGAGTCTTTAATCACAAATTCAGCGACTTGATTTCGGTAACGGATTGAGAAGTCGACACGGCCTGTTTTGGTGTATTTTATCGCATTAGATAATACGTTGATCAGGATTTGTCGTAGCCGCTTTTCGTCAGTCATGACGGATTGTGGTAGCGGGTCTAGAATGTGGCTCTGAAATTGAATGCCTTTGCTGGTTGCTTGCATAGAGAACATATTACAAAGCTGTTCTATTAAAGCAGGCAAATCTACGGTGTTGCGATAAAGGTCTAAACGCCCCGCTTCGATTTTTGAAATATCCAATAACCCTTCAATTAAATCCGCTAAATATTCTCCACTGCGCTGGATAATATCCAAGCCGTGTTTGTGTTGAGGTGGCATTTCGTCTTTATCGGATAGCAGCTGAGCGTAGCCAATAATAGATTGTAATGGGGTTCTTAATTCGTGGCTAATGCCGGTTAAATAGCGACTTTTAGCGGCATTAGAGCGCTCCGCTAACTCCTTTGCAGATTGCAGTGCTTTGTCGGTTTCTTGGTGAGCGTCAATTTCACGGGTGAGCTTTCGTGTTTGGCGGTTGGATTCTTTTTGCGCCACGACTCGACTTTCATGGGCGAGTAAAAACAGCCAAGAAAGTACTCCAGAGACGATGAGTAGAGTAAAAAACAGCGTCCACATGGTTTGATTTAGCAGGGCTATTTCAGAGATAGTTTGTGGTGCCATTTGCCGATAAATAAGCGCCATTAAAGCGGCGTTGATGACATTAATAACCGCCAGCAAGGTTATGAATCGACCTAAGCGGGAGTTGATCAAACGTACTGCTTTTTTCGGTAAGAACATCCTTTGAAACGAGATGCTTTGTTGGCTAATACGAGCGTGGGGTTTACAACTGTCTAGGCATCGTACATCCAACGAGCAGCATAAGGAGCAAATGGGTTGTTGGTAAGCGGGGCAGTAGCTCATGTCTGCGACTTCAAAGGTATTTTCACAAATGCCGCAGGTTAACACTTTATAAGTGATGGTAGGATGTTGACAGGCTTCGAGTTCAATAAGGGGGACTAGCTCAGGAGATTGCCTTGCTAAGTAATATTTTCCTTTGGTGAGCCATGCAATTAACGGTACGCAGACAAAACACGTTGCTAGGCTGACAAAATGGCAGAGGGCTTTCATCTCTTCGCCAAAAACACCTAAATAACTGATTAAACCTAGAATTGTTGCAATCAGCATTGAGCCCGTGCCGACAGGGTTAATGTCGTAAAGATGGGCGCGTTTGAACTCGACATAATCCGGGCTTAGTTTTAGCGGTTTGTTTATTAATAAGTCGGCAGACAAGCAGCCTAGCCAGCTTACGGCCGCAATAGCAAAGACCCCCAACACGGCTTCTAGCGCTCGGTAAATACCGAGTTCCATTAGGAGTAGAGCAATGGTGACATTAAACACTAACCAGACGACTCGGCCGGGGTGGCTATGGGTCAGTCGTGAAAAAAAGTTCGACCAAGCAATAGAGCCTGCATAAGCATTGGTTAGGTTTATTTTCATTTGGCAGATAAATACCATGATGGCGGCCATGATTAGGGCAAGAATGGGTGAATTTGTTAAAAATTCAAACACGCCTTGGTACATATGAGTTGGGTCTGCTGCCTGCTCAAAGGATGCGCCATTTGAAAACGCGAGAAACGCGAGAAACGACCCCAGTAGCATTTTGATACCGCCCATAAAAACCCAGCCCGGTCCCGCCACAATAAGCCAAAACCACCAGCGTTTTTTATTTTCCTCTGTTTTTTCAGGCATAAATCGAAGGTAATCGACTTGTTCGCCTATTTGTCCCATCAAGGCAAAGAGCATAGAAGCCGCGGCACCAAATAACATGACATTAAAGTTACCACTGCTGGGTAAGTCTGGGACGGTATATTCCGTCCAAGCTTGGAAGTGATCGTATTCATTCAGTACCACCACGAGCAAGGCGGTTAATTGCAGCGCCAGCCAAATATATTGAGTGATCCATTGGAAGCGGCTGATTGCACGAATACCATGGGTCACAATCGGTATGACAAACACCGCAGAAAGGGCATACCCAATGCCTAAAGGAATATTGAAAAGGACTTCGAGTGCAGAGGCAAGAATCGCCGCTTCAATAGCAAAAAAGATGAAGGTAAAGGTGGCATAAATCAAAGAGGTTATCGTGGAGCCTAAATAACCAAAGCCAGCGCCGCGAGTCAGTAGATCAATGTCTAGACCGTGTTTGGCAGAATAGTATGCGATCGGAAAACCCGTCACAAAAAACACCAGTAAAACGGCAAAGATAGCCGCGATTGAATTAGTAAAACCGTAGTTAAGTGTTATTACTGCGGCTAACCCTTCCAATGCCAGAAAGGCGGTGGCTCCTAGGGCGGTATTAGCGACACGCTCAATACTCATGGTATGTGTTTGTTTTGAGGTATAGCGTAATGCAAAGTCTTCGAGAGTCTGGTCGGCAACCCATTTATTGTAGTGGCGGCGGACTTTAAAAATCTTTTGTGAAACAGGCATACGTATCTCGACAGGACAGTGAATGGCGTTAACGCTATGCATTAAAATGGTGCAAAATAGATTTTGGGCGCACCAATGCAGTATCTCTAGTGGTGAGAAAGCGACATTAAAGACAATGTTTTAATGTAAACACACTGATAGACCCGTAAAAACGGTAGATATGAGGGAATCTTGCAGACATCGTGCCACCATTTTTATCATGGTGACACGATTTAGAGCAGTTAGTCTTGAGCTGGGCTTGGTTTACGGTTGCGACGAGCAGGCGCTAATGGCTTGCTGCGCATTCCTTGACCCTGTGTTACGTCTGCTTTTGGTGCGTTAGCGTTGCTAGTACGACGAGCGCCAGAAAATTTAGCAGATCCAGCCGTATGTTGCTTTGGTTTTGCTGCTTGGCCTGAACGCTGATCGCCACGCGGTGGGCTTGATCTTTTCGGCTTGTTTGATTTGATTGGTCGATTATCCAGTGTTGTGTCAGGCAACATGTGTGTTGGCATGAAATCATCCACATAACGACGTTCGATCAGTTTTTGTGTTAGACGCTCAATGGCTCTAAGTTGATCTAGCTCATCTGCTGCAACCAAAGAAATAGCTTTACCTGTTGCGCCTGCACGGCCAGTACGACCTATACGATGCACGTAATCTTCTGCCACATCTGGTAAGTCAAAGTTGACAACGTGAGGAAGCTGTTCGATATCAAGACCACGAGCGGCAATGTCTGTTGCAACTAGGGCTCTTACACGGCCATTTTTAAAGTCAGATAGAGCGCGAGTACGTGCGCCTTGGCTCTTATTACCGTGAATGGCACTAGCGCGAATGCCGCTGGCTTCAAGCAGTTTTGTTATTTTGTTTGCGCCGTGTTTGGTACGAGAGAAAACTAATACTTGTTCCCATTTACCCTCGTTTATTAGCTCAATCAATAATTCAGTTTTACGTTTTTTATCGACTGGGTGAAGCCACTGTTCAACAGAAACGGCAGTCGCGTTTCTTGGCGTCACTGAAATCTCAATAGGGTTG
Source organism: Marinomonas flavescens (assembly GCF_004352835.1). GTDB lineage: Bacteria > Pseudomonadota > Gammaproteobacteria > Pseudomonadales > Marinomonadaceae > Marinomonas > Marinomonas flavescens. The sequence continues at coordinate 19,275 of NZ_SJSB01000012.1, forward strand.
TTTACCAGACCTTTAGCAAGTTGACGGATCTCTGGGGAGAACGTCGCTGAGAAAAGCAGGTTTTGGCGTTTTTTAGGTAACACGGACAAGATTTTTTTGATGTCATGGATAAAGCCCATGTCCAACATGCGGTCAGCTTCGTCTAATACTAAGATTTCTAGTTTGTCGAATCTCACTGCTCGTTGATTGAATAAGTCCATCAGACGGCCCGGCGTCGCGATCAGAATGTCTGCTCCGCGGCGCAGTGCCATCATTTGTGGATTGATTTTAACGCCACCAAAAACAACGGTAGATTTAAGAGGAAGGTGTTTGCCGTAATCCTGAACGCTGGCAGCTACTTGAGCGGCCAATTCTCGTGTAGGCGTTAAGATAAGCGTACGTACTTGATTACCTGTTGCTGGTTCGCCTTGGCTTAAGCGCTCGAGTAAAGGCAAGGTAAAACCGGCCGTTTTACCCGTACCCGTTTGGGCTGCGGCCATCACATCTTGGCCGTCCAATATGGCTGGAATGGCTTGAGCTTGAATAGCTGAAGGCGTGGTATAACCTTGCTCTTCAATGGCTTTTAGGATGGGGGCAGATAGCCCAAGGGCGTTGAAACTCATAGGTGTTCTCATTTATTAAAAAAGGGGGGTGCGAAGCGAGTAAATCAGGCTGTGCGTATATAATGTGGAGCTTACCTTATATCCCCAGTACATGCTATGTTGTAGGCGTTTAGAACGTCTTATGCGTGTAAAAAAACGCAAAGCATTAACCGCAAGACGTGCTGTGCGAAGAAGTAATGGCATCATCACTATGTGGCTATCGCTATCGCTATCGTTATTTTGACTTCTTAAGCCTTGCTATGATCAGACGCAAGGCATTTTCTCTGAAAGTCGCTAGTATCTTGGTTATTATAGGCAGCGCGATTTATACAAGCATAGGACAAACTGAGTGAATAAAATGAATCATATCGCCATTGTTGGGGCAGGGATTGGTGGATTGAGTGCTGCATTGGCGCTTGCTACTGCGGGTTTCAAGATTACTGTGTTTGAACAGGCGAAGAAAATTGGTGAAGTGGGCGCCGGTTTACAAATGAGTCCTAATGCCATGAAGGTGTTGCGACAGTTTGGTTTAGAAGACAAGTTACGTCCTTATGCCTTTGTGCCACAACATGCTTGTATGCGAGATTTTAAAACGGGTGAGTATTATTTAAAAAGTCCATTGGGCAAGACGTCAGAAGCACGATATAGCGCACCGTATTGGCATTTACATCGAGCTGACTTACACAAGGTGTTAATTTTGGCCTGTGAAGATCTTGGTGTTGAAGTATTACTGGATGCCAGTGTAGAGCGTTATGCAGAGAACGGTGACCAAGTGACGCTGACCTTGGCGGATAAATCAGAACACAGTGCAGACTTATTGATAGGCGCCGATGGCATTCGTTCTGTTATACGAGAGCAGATGTTAGGTAAAGAATCCCCCACTTTTATGAAACAGGTGGCGTGGCGCGGCGTTATTCCTGCGAGTGAGCTTAACGATGTTCATATTCAACCGGATGCGTGTGTTTGGGTTGGTCCGAATCGTCATTTTGTTACTTACTATTTACGTGGCGGTGAGTTGGTGAATTTTGTCGCAGTAGAAGAGCGAGAAGATTGGCACCAAGAGTCTTGGCGTGAAGAGGGCGATGTAGAGGAGCTGAAAACCGCATTTGCTGGCTGGCACCCTGAAGTAAGTCAGTTACTTGACCATGCAAAAAGTACTTTTCTTTGGGCTTTGAATGGTCGCGATGAACTGCCTGCCTGGCATCAAGGGCGAGTTGTGTTGTTGGGGGATGCTTGTCACCCTATGTTGCCATTTATGGCGCAAGGGGCGGCTATGGCGATTGAAGATGCTTATGCATTAAGCCAACTGCTTGTTAAATATAGTGTCTTAGACGCGTTAGATCGTTACGAGTTGTTGCGTAAACCAAGAGCAACGAACATCCAAAAGATGTCTAAAGACAATGCCGCCTTATATCATATGCATGGTGGTGCATTTGGGCGAATGAAACTCAACGCAGTAAAAATAGCCTCACGACTTTCACCGCGTATCATTCAGGCTAAATTGGATCCTGTCTATGGGTACGATATTACTAAGGTGTTAATTTAGCGTTACCAGCTCAGTATTTAACCAAGTATCTATGCCCAGTATTAGCGATAAGGTTATTGCTGCCCAAGCTTTTAATAACTATTTATCATAAAATCTTATGCTTCTTTACTGCCAGTTATAATGTTTTGTAGCAAATAAAGTACAAATGGTTATTGGCCTCTTGTAACAATATTCATTATCATCGCCGCCTTTCTAATCTTAACCTCACGGTCAATGCTGTGAGGACATTATCTAATCTGGAAACAACAGACATTATGACTTCTAAAACCCCACTAGCGCTTTTGCCTCTAGTGCTTTTTCTCGTGCTTTTCGTTGGTAGCGGCCTTTGGTATCAATCGCATGATGTAGATTATGCTTTTTATCAAATTTCGGCGCCCGTCGCCATTTTACCTGCGATTGCGCTCGCTATTTTGTTAGGTAAAGGTGTTCTTAATAAACGCATAGAAACATTTATTAATGGTGTTGGAGATAACACCATTACCACCATGGTTTTGATTTATTTGCTGGCGGGTGCTTTTGCCAGTGTTGCGAAAGCCGTCGGTGGTGTTGATGCGACGGTGAACTTTGGTTTGAGTGTTGTTCCGCCATCGTTGGTATTGCCTGGTATTTTCGTTATTGCAGCCTTTGTTGCGACGTCTATGGGAACGTCCATGGGGACCATTGCAGCCATTGCTCCAATTGCTATTGGTGTAGCAGGAACAGCTGACTTGCCTATGCTACTCACTGTCGGTACTGTGATTGGTGGTGCTATGTTTGGTGATAACTTGTCGATTATTTCTGACACTACTATTGCAGCGACCCGTACTCAGGGCTGTGATATGCGCGATAAATTCAAAATGAATTTTAAGATTGCGTTGCCGGCCGCTATTTTGACATTGCTTTGGCTGTATTTTCAAAGCAGTTCTGCTCAAATTACCGGTCCACTTGATTATGATTTGATTCGAGTTTTGCCTTATGTTGCGGTATTAGGTTTGGCCGTGGCCGGCGTAAATGTCATGCTGGTTTTGTTTAGTGGCATTATTCTAGCGGGTGGTATTGGCTTGACGATGCAAGACGGTTATACGCTTGCAACCTGGTCAAAAGATATTTACTCCGGCTATAGCAGCATGCAAGAAATCTTAATCCTGTCTTTGTTCATTGGTGGTCTAGGTGCTTTGATGAAAGCCCAAGGTGGATTAGATTGGCTGGTTTCTGCCATTGAAAAAATCAGTCACTTTTTTGGTGCGAAACCGGGTTCGACTCGGGCTGGTGAGTTGAGTATTAGTGCTTCTGTAGCATTAACTAACTTATGCACGGCTAATAATACGGTATCCATTTTGATTAATGGTTCGGTGGCAAAAGATATTTCCACTCGTTATAACGTAGACCCTCGCCGTAGTGCTAGTTTATTGGATATATTTTCATGTGTGACGCAAGGTGTTTTACCATACGGCGCACAAATTCTATTGGCTTCTTCATTGGCTAAGGTGTCTCCTTTGTCATTGGTGGGGTATGTGCAATACAGTTGGTTATTAGGCGTTTTTGCATTGCTGTCTATTTTATTCCGTTGGCCTAAAGTTGGAGCGAAATTGGCAAAGTAATACACTCATAACTGGAGCATTACAGGTTTAACAGCCCACTTTGTGTATTTTTCAAAGTGGGCTTTTTATTGTTTATTTGAAGGGAAGGGGGATGTATAGGTGTATCGTTATTCGTTATGCTTTTGCTCTAAAGAAAATGACTGCTGATGAGGTAAGTCAAAGCATAGATCTTGATCGCTAACAATTAGCCATAAAGGACTTAAATTGAAACAAGGAACGCACTTAAAAGCCGAATTAATATTGGTATCTGTCACTGTCTTAGCTGGATTAGGTTGGATTTTTTCTAAAGAAGCATTGGCGGGGTTGCCTCCGCTTTTTTTCATGGGCGCGCGCTTTTTAATTGCAGGCTTTGTTTTAGTTCTGGCAGGGCGTCGCTTTTTTAGTGGTTTAGCTTGGCATGATGTCAAAAAGGCGATACTTGTTGGTGTGGTGATGGGGGTCGCCATGGCGTTCTGGATTAGTGGACTGGATAAGGCGTCTAATTTAGGCGTAGGCGCCTTTATCACTAGTTTAGGTGTGGTGTTAGTACCAGTATTTGGTCGGTTTATTTTCAAAGATCATCCGCCAAAAAGCATTTGGGTTGCTCTGCCTGTCGCTATATTAGGGTTGGGGTTTTTGGCATTAGGCAATGGTGTGAGTTACGAAGTCGCGCAGCTATTGTTTCTAGGGTCAGCCTTAACATTTGCTTTGCAGTTTAATCTACTTTCTAAACTCTCTACGCGTATTCACGTTTTGGTTCTGACGGCAATTCAGCTGATGGTAGCAGGCGCTTTTTTGCTTGCCTTATCTCTATTTACTGAAAGCTTGCCAGTGAGTATATCAATCGGTGTTGCTGGATGGTTTTTAGCAAGCACTTTGATTGCCACGAGTTTGCGTTTTTTATTACAAACCTATGGGCAAAGTCTAACGCCTACGAGTCATGCAGCAGTAATCATGAATCTTGAGCCTGTTTGGACTGCTTTTTTTGCTGCGCTTTGGTTTTCTGAGGCCATGTCATTATTTCAGCTTGTGGGCTGTGGCTTGATTTTTCTTGCGATGTTAATCAGCCGATGGACACAGATTAGGGCGATTTTTACGCCATCTTAAAAAGTTATATCTTGTATGTGGATCCTTTTCTAATCAGGTAAGATGTTCTCTAGTATAGTGTCGTAGAGTTCAATAGTGACTTTCGAAAAAGGGCGTTTTTGATAGTCCCATCTTACGAAAAGCCCTTCAGCTATTGTGACGAGCATTTCGATGCGAGCAATAATTTCTTCTTTGCTCATATTTGGGTATCGTTCTTGCATGATATCAACCGCTTTGCCTTGTAATTCTTGATGTGATTTATGGCATATATCTGCAATGACGCTATTGCGAGCGGCTTCGGCTTGGACTTCCATATTGATGATGAATATATCGTGCTGTTCTCGATCGTTTTCCGAGAAATGACGAGCAAGCCAATTGTCTTTATTCAAGAAGTTAGACATGCACTCGATATGGCGCAATGTAGTTTGTTCAACCACGGCACAAATAATGTCATCTTTGTGTGCAAAATAGCGGTAGATCTGGCCAACACTGAGCTCAGCAGATTTTGCAATTTCATTCATGCTGGCTTTATGGAAGCCTTTTTCGATAGCGTGTTTTTTCAGTGCATCAATAATGCGCTGGCGATATTCCATATTTTTCTGGATGCAGTTAGTTCTCATTTATTTGCACTTTTGTTTGTATAACGGTTTCTTGTGTTCGATTATAGTGATAATGAACGATCATTCTCAATGTACTTAAAGGATAAATCCTCGATGTTGTCTAAATTCAAATATGCCTCAGGCGTAATTTTGATCATGCTTCTTGCTGGCTGTGAGAAGCAGGCACCTACTGCTTCAGCTTCTGCTCCAGCGCCAAAAGTGGCTGTTGGTGTTGTTGTTATTAAACCTCAAAAAGTGGTACTTACCACAGAGTTACCTGGTAGAGCAGCATCGAGTCTTGTTGCCGAAATTCGCCCTCAAGTGAGCGGGATTATTAAAAAACGCCTCTTTAAAGAAGGGCAGGATGTGAAAGAGGGTGAGCCTCTTTACCAATTAGATGATTCAACTTACGTATCTACTTATAACCAAGCGCAAGCGGGTTTAGATTCGGCAAAAGCTAGCCTTAAGTCTGCGCAGTTGACCTATGATCGTTATAAAGCATTGCGTAAGCAAAACAATGTTTCTCAATCGGATCTGGACAATGTTTACGCTACCTATTTAGAAGCGGCTGCTGGCAAGAAAAAAGCGGAAGCCTCTGTAGAGAGCGCTAAAATCAACTTGGATTATACAAAAATACGTTCTCCAATAGCGGGACGTATCGGTATTTCTAAAGTCACGGTAGGGGCTTTGGTTACGGCAAGTCAGGCAAATGCTTTGACCACAGTACGTTCCTTGGACCCTGTCTATGTGGATTTATCTCAAACCAGTCTAGATCAGCTTAAACAGCGTAATTTGCTAACCACGCCAAATATCACAGAGGGCGATGGGAAAGTATCGTTGATATTAGAAGATGGTTCTACTTATGGCCATCAAGGCATTCTCAAAACACGAGAATTGAATGTAGATGAATCTACCGGTAGTGTCACGCTTCGCGCTGAATTCCCTAATCCAGATAATAAGTTGCTGCCGGGCATGTTTGTTCGCGGTGAGGTGAATGAGGCCGTAGACAGTGCTGCTTTGCTCGTGCCACAGCAAGGAGTGTTACGCGACGTTAAAGGTCTTCCTATTGCTTATGTGGTCAATAAAGAAGGCAAAGTTGAAGAGCATCAATTGAAAACAAGTCGAGCTATTGGGAATCAATGGCTTGTTACTTCTGGACTAAAAGAAGGTGACAAGGTGATTGTTGAAGGTTCTTCTAAAATTCGTCCGGGTAGTATGGTATCTGTCACACAGCTTCAGTTTGATACTAAAACAGACACGATGAAAGAAATGAACACTTCAGAAACATCGTCTTCAAATTAAGGGTAACTGTCTATGTTGGCTCGTTTTTTCGTCAATCGCCCTGTTTTTGCTTGGGTAATTTCTATTGTGATAATGCTGGCAGGGATAGCGTCTATCATGACGCTTCCAGTTGCTCAGTATCCTAACGTTGCACCACCTTCAATTAATATCTCAACAAAGTACAGCGGAGCGTCTGCGCAAGCGGTAGAAAACAGTGTTACGCAAGTGATTGAGGAAAAGCTAACAGGTCTAGATGGCTTGTTATACTTTTCTTCCTCTAGTGATTCTAATGGTACTACCAAAATTACCGTCACCTTCAAACAAGGTACGGATGCTGATATTGCACAAGTGCAAGTGCAAAATAAAGTTCAGGAAGTTATCTCTCGTTTGCCTCAATCGGTGCAAGATAATGGCGTGACTGTCAGGAAGGCGAACTCTGATTTCTTAATGGTTGTAGCGATTTATGACCAAACAGACAAGCACACTGCAAGCGACATATCTGACTATTTAGCATCGACTGTTCAAGACCCTGTTTCTCGAACAAATGGTGTTGGTGATATTCAAGTATTTGGCTCTCAGTATGCGATGAGAGTTTGGCTGGATCCTTTAAAATTGGCTTCTTATAAGTTGATGCCAAGCGATATTATTAACGCAATTAAAGCTCAAAATACACAGATTGCTGGTGGTAATATTGGTAGTCGCCCTTCAGTCAGTGGGCAAGAGCTAAATGTTACGGTAACCGCACAATCTAAAATGCAGACGGTTAAAGAGTTTCAAAACATCATCCTAACGCATCAATCAACAGGTGCAACCGTGCGCTTGAAAGACGTTGCTAAAGTTGAGATAGGAAGCGAATCTTATAACTTTATTCCTCGTCTAGACGGCCATCCTGCCTCAGGTATTGCTGTTATGTTGTCGCCTGGAGCGAATGCACTTTCTACTTCAGAAGGTGTTAAGAAGGTGATGAGTGATCTTGAAGACACACTTCCTGCAGGCTACAAACTGGCTTATCCAGTAGATACCACAACCTTCATCGAGGACTCTATTGAAGAGGTTGTTAAGACCTTATTTGAAGCAATAGTTCTTGTTGTTATCATCATGTTTGTGTTCCTGCAAAATTGGCGCGCAACTCTTATTCCTGCGATCGCGGTTCCTGTTGTTCTATTGGGGACATTTGGTGTTTTAAATCTATTTGGCTATTCGATAAACGTACTGACGATGTTCGGTATGGTGCTCTCGATCGGATTGCTGGTGGATGATGCCATTGTGGTCGTGGAAAACGTAGAGAGGGTGATGGAAGAGGATGGACTCTCGCCCAAGGAAGCGACGATTAAGTCGATGAAAGAAATTACCAGTGCACTAATTGGTATTGCGATCGTATTGGCGGCCGTATTTCTTCCAATGGCTTTCTTTAGTGGTTCGACAGGGGTTATTTATCGTCAGTTCTCTATTACGATAGTGTCGTCAATGGCTCTGTCTGTGCTAGTGGCTTTAACGTTAACACCTGCTCTATGTGCAAGTTTGCTGAAGCCTAAGCACTCCGCTAGTACCAAAGGGTTAGCAGGGTTCTTTAACCGCAACTTTGACCGAGTGACAAATTCATACACACACCACGTAGGGCGTCTTATTAATCGTCCAGTTCGTTGGATGATTGCTTATGCAATTCTTGTTGCTGGTCTAGGCTTTTTGATGGCTAAAATGCCGACGGGCTTTTTACCAGTTGAAGACCAAGGTTACGTAATAGTCATGGTGTCCTTACCAGAAGGCGCGTCACTGAATCGTACTAACGTAGTGATGCGCGATGTTGAGCATCACTTCATGGTGACAGAGAAAAAAGATGTGAAACACGTCTTTACTATTTCTGGATTCAACTTCATGGGAACGGGGCAAAATGCAGGTCTTGCTTTTGTTGCTTTGAAAGATTGGTCTGAGCGTCAGAATCCTGCAGATAGTGCCAGCGCTATTGTTGGTCGTTCGTATGCTGCATTAGGTAAAATTCGTGATGCGCGAATCTTTTCTTTGTTACCTCCTTCGATTCGAGGCCTTGGACAAAGCAACGGTTTCACTTTTCAATTACAGGCGTCGGGCAATACTGATCGCGCTACTTTGTTGAAAATGCGAGATAAATTACTGCAAGACGGGAATGCTAGTAAGCTATTATCAGGCGTTCGTCTAGGTGGTCAATCTGAAGCGCCACAACTGTATATTGATGTAGATAAAGATAAAGCTTCTGCACTTGGGTTATCACTTGCTGATATTAGTGCAACATTAAGCTCCGCCTGGGCGGGGAGTTATGTGAATGACTTTATTGATCGTGGTCGAGTGAAAAAGGTTTATGTTGAAGGCGATGCTAAATACCGTTCTTCACCTGACGATCTAAATAGTTGGTATGTCCGTGGTGCTGATAACACAATGACACCCTTCTCTGCTTTCTCTACCTCACAATGGACGTACGGTGCGAAAAGTTTGTCACGATTTAATGGTCTTGCTTCCTATGAGATTCAAGGTAGTGGTTCGCCAGGTGTGAGTTCTGGACAAGCAATGGATGAAATTCAAAAAATCGCGAGTCAATTGCCGGGAACGTCAGGGTCATGGAGTGGTTTGTCCTTCCAAGAGCAGCAATCGAGTGGTCAATCACTGGCTTTGTATAGCATCTCTATTCTGGTTGTATTCCTATGTTTGGCTGCTCTGTATGAAAGTTGGACGGTACCGTTCTCTGTGATCTTGGTTATACCTTTAGGTGTAATCGGTGCCGTGCTTGCTGCGCACTTTAGAGGACTGGAAAATGATGTTTACTTTCAGGTCGCGTTGCTAACAACAATAGGGTTATCGTCCAAAAATGCCATATTGATTGTTGAGTTTGCTGAGGCGGCTTATATGCGTGGTGCGACAGTTTGGGAGGCAGCAAAAGAGGGTGCTCGTTTGCGTTTGCGTCCCATAATTATGACGTCCATGGCCTTTATTGTAGGTACCTTACCGTTGGCTGTCTCTTCTGGAGCAGGTGCGAACAGTCGAGTATCAATTGGTTCGGGTATTGTTGGTGGTACCTTAACGGCTACTATTCTGGCTATTTTCTTCGTACCATTGTTTTTCGTTTTGGTTCGTCGTGTTTTTTCAAAAAGAAAGGGTGAATTAACAGGCGTTTCGGAGGTAGCTGAATCCTCAGATCAACATTAATTAACGATTAAATTGATTGGTTATTTATAGAAGGGGCCTTAAGGCTCCTTCTTTGTGTTGGCGTGATTGTTTAAAAAAAATTACAGCAAGCAAAGGATTCGGTATAATTTCGCAAATTTCAAATATCAGTACCACGCATGGCCCGTTTCTCGGAGTAAAGCGTGTGTACGCAATAGAAGAACAAACACATAATGTCGAATCAAGAATTTATAAATAAAGTCAATGAACGTCGGACTTTCGCTATCATCTCTCACCCTGATGCTGGTAAAACAACGATCACAGAAAAGTTACTTCTGCTTGGTCAGCTTATTCAAACAGCAGGCTCGGTCAAGGGTCGTAAAGGCGATAAGCATGCCACCTCTGACTGGATGGCGATGGAGCAACAGCGTGGTATTTCCATTACCTCATCTGTTATGCAGTTTCCTTACAAAGACCGTATTGTTAATTTATTAGACACGCCTGGACACGAAGACTTTTCGGAAGATACTTACCGTACGTTAACCGCCGTTGACTCTGTATTGATGATCATTGATGGCGCAAAAGGTGTTGAGGATCGGACAATTAAGTTGATGGATGTTTGTCGTCTGCGCGACACGCCTATTTTAACCTTTATCAATAAAATGGACCGTGATATTCGTGATCCAATTGATTTGCTTGATGAAGTTGAAGCGGTACTAAAAATTGCCGCGGCACCGATTACTTGGCCAATTGGTATGAGTACTTTCTTTAAGGGGGTTTATAACCTCTATACCGATACTATTCATGTTTTTGTTCGTGGCCGTGGTCATACGTTAACTGATGATATTCAAATCAAGGGTTTGCAGTCTGACGAAGCGAAAGAACTACTTGGCGATGAGTGGGCTGCTTATGTTGATGAAGTGGAATTAGTTCGCGGAGCTAGCCATGAATTCGATCAGCAAGCCTATTTAGATGGTGAGCTCACCCCTGTATTTTTTGGTACGGCTTTGTCTAACTTTGGCGTTCGTGAAATGTTAGATGGCTTTGTCGAGTGGGCGCCATCTCCAATTGGTCGTGATACTAATTCACGTAATGTTGATGCATTGGACGAAAAGTTCTCAGGGTTTATCTTTAAAATCCAAGCCAATATGGACCCGAAGCATCGTGACCGTATTGCGTTTATGCGAGTCTGTTCGGGTACTTATAGTCGTGGTATGAAAATGCGTCATTGTCGCCTGGGCAAAGACATTAAAATTACCGATGCCGTATCTTTTACAGCGGGCGATCGGGAAGGGGTTGAAGAAGCCTTTTCTGGCGATATTATTGGTTTACATAACCACGGTACGATTCAGATCGGTGATACTTTTACGGAAGGTGAAGATCTTAAATTCACTGGTATTCCGCACTTTGCCCCAGAACTTTTTCGTCGTGTTCGATTAAAAGATCCGATGAAAATGAAAGCCTTACAGAAAGGTTTGCAGCAGCTTTCAGAAGAAGGTTCTACTCAGTTGTTTATGCCACAGCGAAATAATGAACTGATCGTAGGTGCGGTAGGTCAGCTGCAATATGAAGTAGTGGCTTATCGTTTGAAAGATGAATATAAAGTTGAATGTATCTACGAAGCGGTAAACGTAAACAGTGCGCGCTGGGTTGATTGTGAAGATCCAAAGAAATTTGAAGAATTTAAAAATAAATGTCGAGACAATTTGGCGATAGATGGCGGTGGCCACCTTACGTATTTAGCGCCAACACGGGTGAATTTAATGATGGCCGAAGAGAAGTGGCCAGATGTGTCGTTCCGTGCAACGCGAGAGCATTGATCAATACTTGACTATTTTACTAGGATAAGAGGATAATTTGATTATTCTTAAATTAGGTTTAGTGGTATCAAAATGAGTGTTGTTGAATCAGCAAATCCCATCGAGTTTACTTCGGCGGCGGCAGCTAAGTTGCAAACTCTGATTGAAGAAGAAGAAAATGATCGACTTATGTTGCGGGTTTACGTGACGGGTGGAGGTTGTTCTGGCTTTCAGTATGGTTTTACGTTTGATGAAGAACATCAAGAAGACGATACGGAAGTTAAGCGTGATGGTGTGAGCTTAGTGGTGGACCCATTGAGCTTTCAATATCTAGTTGGCTCAGAAGTCGATTATAAAGAAAATCTAGAAGGTTCTCGATTTACCGTTCAGAACCCTAATGCGACATCGACTTGTGGTTGTGGCGCAAGTTTTAGCATCTAGACTGATGTTGGAATTTTAAAAAGGCTCTTCATTTGAAGGGCCTTTTTTATTGGTTTTTTTGTTCTGAGTTAACCGTTCTGTTTTTAAGAAAACTATGCTTTTGTGTAGAGGTAATTTGCTTTTTTACCGTTATCTTGTAAAGCATCAGAGTTGCCGTCTAGCGGATGGTAATGGCCAGTGTATAAAAGCCCTATTTTTTTATCACCAAGTACAACGGGTTTAAGTGTTGCACCTTGAACTCTCCATAGTCTTAATCCAAAGATGTTAGGTGTTTTTATGTCTTCTTCAGAGGGTGGTGGTGTGAGAAGGGGGTATAAGTTTGATAATTGATCTGGCTCGCCATCTTGATCCAATAGGATGTGGTAGTAAGTCACCTGTTGGCTAATGAACTCAGGAGTGTAGGGCGTTCTAAGTAATGGCAATGTGTTTTCTTTTGGTAAGAGAAAAAATATAGCAGGGACTTCTGGTGAGCCTTGGTGTGCAGATAGCACCACAGTCATATCGACAGTGTTTCCATAGGTAGGCTTTACGGGGATATGGAATTTCAATTGCTTAGGTGGAGGCTTTTTTTTGATTTCAGGTTCTTGATAGCTGCTTGTGTCTGGTTGCGCACAGTCCGTTTGGATTTTGCTTGGTGGGACTTGTAAAAATATCTGCCATTCTTTGTGCTCTATATTAAGTTCTTCAGGCGATAGAATGAGAAGTTTTTCATTTAAAATGTGGTTGAGAATGTGTTCAATAAGGTTGGCGAAAATACTGGACGACGCTGTTAAGGGGGATTTTTGATGGCTGTCTAGGTGGATTTCTTTTACTTCATGAGCTTCAGGGCTTAAATCCACGGAGTCATTAGACGCACTAAAAGGACGGTTTTTCACCTTGCTTGGATGTTTTGCTGTAGTAGGTTGAGCGCCAGCTCTATTTAAAGCTTCTATAAATAGCATGGAATGTATCCTTTACTAAGGTGTAAAAGGATATCGGCTCGTTTTAAGAAGAGTTTAGTGAAATAGCCTATTTTTTAAACAGTTCGGCTATTTCACTATATTGTCTTAACGAAGCAAGTTGGAAAGTTTTGGATTTGCTTCTAAAGCCGCTCGGTAAAAAAGTGCCACTTTACCAATCGTTTGAACTACTTCACATTTCATGATTTTGCTGATTTCGGCAATCAGTGCTGTTCTTACTTCACGATCCATGACGCTAATGCGTATTTTGATCAGCTCGTGATCTTCTAGGGCGCGGTCTATCTCGGTTAATACAGATTCCGTTAAGCCATTTCCTGCGATCATGACAACAGGGTTAAGGGCGTGACCAATTAAGCGATATTGCTTTTTTTGTGCGTTTGTCAGACTCATAGTAAAATTTTCTCATATTAGTTAACCCTCTTTATTGGAGGCTTTAGAGGTTAAGCGATATTATAGCGGAATATTGACTGATTTAGGTATGATGAAAACGTGGCAAGATCAAAAAGTAGCAATAATTGGATGAAGGAACATTTTGACGATCCGTATGTCAAAAAATCCCAACAAGATGGTTATCGCTCTAGAGCAAGTTATAAGCTGATAGAGATAAACGATAAAGACAAATTATTTCGTTCGGCTATCCGAGTGGTTGATTTAGGTGCGGCGCCTGGTGGCTGGTCTCAAGTCGCCGCAAAGCTGGTTGGAGATAACGGTACTGTGGTGGCGTCTGATATTTTAGAAATGTCACCTTTACCGGGTGTTACCTTTATACAGGGAGATTTTACTGAGCAAGAGGTTTACGAAGCAATTTTGGCTGAAATGGGAGATGAGAAAGCAGATCTTGTAATTTCAGATATGGCCCCCAATATGAGTGGTAATAGTGCGTCTGATCAGCCTCAAGCCATGTATCTTGTTGAACTGGCTTTGGATATGGCGGGGCAAGTGTTGCGTCCCGGCGGGAACTTCTTGGTGAAAGTGTTTCAAGGAGAGGGTTTTGATGAATATCTCAAGGCTATGCGTGCGCAGTTTGCGAGCGTTGTAACACGAAAACCGGAAGCATCGCGAGCTCGTAGCCGCGAAGTTTATTTACTAGGAAGACAATACAAAGGTTAATTAAGCGTGTTCTGGTACTGTATACTAGAAACATCAAATATAACCGTTTAGAGGTGTGCTCTTGAACGATATGCTAAAAAATATACTGTTGTGGTTGGTTATTGCAGCTGTGCTGTTAACCGTATTCAACAATTTTGATACGAAATCTGATACAAAACGAATTGCTTATTCTGAATTTGTTAAAGAAGTTCATGATGGCCGTATTGCAAAAGCGGTAGTTGATGGTTACACCATCAGCGGAACACGAACTAGCGGTGATACTTATGAAACTGTTCGCCCAGCGGCGTCAGATCCTAAAATCATGGATGACATGTTAAGCAATAAGGTTGTTGTTGAAGGTAAAATGCCTGAAAGTCGAAGCATTTGGACTCAATTGCTGATTGCTAGTTTTCCTATTTTGTTGATTTTGGCTATTTTCATGTTCTTTATGCGCCAAATGCAAGGCGGCGGCGGTGGAAAAGGCGGCCCGATGTCCTTTGGTAAGTCAAAGGCTCGTTTGTTGCCAGAAGACCAAATTAAGACAACCTTTGCGGATGTTGCCGGTTGTGATGAAGCAAAAGAAGACACCGAAGAATTGGTTGATTTCTTGAGAGAGCCAAGCAAGTTCCAGCGTTTGGGTGGTAAAATTCCTCGTGGTATCTTGATGAGTGGTCCTCCAGGTACGGGTAAAACATTGCTTGCTAAAGCCATTGCGGGTGAAGCAAAAGTACCTTTCTTTACTATTTCTGGTTCTGACTTTGTTGAAATGTTTGTTGGTGTTGGTGCATCTCGTGTGCGTGACATGTTTGAACAAGCGAAGAAACATGCTCCTTGCATCATCTTTATAGATGAAATTGATGCGGTGGGTCGAAATCGTGGTTCCGGTATGGGCGGCGGTAACGATGAGCGCGAACAAACATTGAACCAACTATTGGTTGAAATGGATGGTTTTGAAGGTAATGAGGGTATTATCGTTATTGCGGCGACTAACCGCCCTGACGTGCTAGATCCTGCGTTGCTTCGTCCTGGTCGTTTTGATCGCCAGGTGCAAGTGGGCTTACCTGATATTCGTGGTCGTGAACAAATCCTTAAAGTGCATTTGCGTAAAGTGCCTTGTGATGATGATGTTGAGCCAAAAAATATTGCACGTGGTACACCAGGTTTCTCTGGTGCGGATTTGGCTAACTTAGTCAATGAAGCAGCGTTGTTTGCAGCCCGTTCTAATCGCCGTTTGGTGAATATGGAGCAGCTGGAATTAGCGAAAGATAAAATTCTCATGGGCGCAGAGCGTAAAACCATGGTGATGAATGAGAAAGAGAAGCTAAATACGGCTTATCATGAAGCAGGCCATACTATTATTGGTTATTTAATGCCTGAGCATGATCCTGTCTATAAAGTGTCCATTATTCCTCGTGGTCGCGCCTTAGGTGTGACTATGTATTTGCCAGAAGAAGACAAATACAGCGTGAGTAAGACAGGTCTTGAAAGCCAAGTTTGTAGTTTGTATGGCGGTCGTATTGCGGAAGAAATTATCCATGGTTTTGATGGTGTTTCTACTGGTGCGTCGAACGATATTGAGCGGGCAACAAGCATTGCGCGAAATATGGTTACGAAATGGGGCTTATCTGAAAAGCTGGGTCCATTCGCATACGAAGAAGATGATAACAGTGGTGGTTATATTTCAGGTCCTACAGGAAGCAAAGCTAATTACTTTTCTCCTGAAACGGGCAAAATAATTGACGCTGAAGTTCAAGATATTATTACTCGCTGTTATTCTAAATCAACGCAAATATTGAATGATAATCGCGATAAATTGGAAGTGATGGCTGAAGCTTTGATGCATTATGAAACAATTGATGCGAAGCAAATTAAAGAAATAATGGATGGTAAAAAACCGTCTCCACCGGAAGGTTGGTCTGACTCTAGTGGTAATTCACCAGATAAAGATTTAGATAAAAAAGAGCCGGTAGCAGAAGCTGATGACGCTGAAAAAAGTGATGATTTAGATGCTTCACTAAACCAAGCAAATGAAGTTTCTCCTAAAACAACGGGTGAGTCTTAACTTACTCGTTATCTTCTTCGGATAATTCATGTCTGTTATGAACTTTGGAGGCAGGTCTCTCGACCTGTCTCTTCCTCATGTGATGGGGATACTTAATGTAACACCCGACTCCTTTTCGGATGGCGGTTCTTATAATTCCTTAGATTTAGCATTGCAGCAAACTGGTAAGATGATCTCCGAGGGTGCCAGCTTTATTGATGTGGGTGGCGAGTCTACACGTCCTGGTGCAACTCCCATTTCTGTTCAGGAGGAAATGGATCGTGTGCTTCCTGTTGTCGAGGCTATAAAGCAACGTTTTGATGTTGTTGTTTCGGTTGATACTAGTACGCCAAGCGTGATGACTTGTTCTGCGCGTTTAGGTGCGGGTCTTATTAATGATGTTCGTGCATTAGAGCGAGAGGGAGCTATTGACGCTGCTGCTCAAGCGGGTTTGCCTGTCTGCCTCATGCATATGAAAGGCAGTCCAGGAACTATGCAGAATGACCTTGTGTATGACTCCGTGGTCGATGAAGTTGCTGCGTACTTAATGGCTCGCGTTGCTGCGTGTGAAGTTGCTGGTATTCATCGAGATAAGCTTATCCTAGATCCAGGTGTTGGTTTTGGAAAGTCTTTGGAGCACAATCTCACGTTATTGAATCATACCGTTGATTTTGCAAGGAAAGGGTTCCCAGTATTGATAGGGCTATCTCGAAAAACCATGATAGGGGATGTGCTGGGTGCCTCTGTTGAAAATCGCCTTTATGGGTCTATGGGGGCGAATGCTTCAACTTACTCGCAAGGCGCTCGTATTTTTAGGGTTCATGATGTGAAGCCTCATGTCGAAATGTTGGAATTGATGTACAGAATAGAGAGGGAGAGCTAATGCGTAAGTATTTTGGTACAGATGGTATTCGAGGTAAAGTAGGCAAAGCGCCGATTACACCTGAATTTATGTTGAAACTTGGCTGGGCTGCAGGTCAAGTATTTAAAGAGAATGATAAGAAAATCCTTATCGGTAAAGACACTCGTATTTCTGGCTATATGTTTGAATCTGCATTGGAGGCTGGCATTGTTGCTGCTGGTGCGGATGTTCGTTTGGTTGGTCCTATGCCTACGCCGGCGATTGCTTATTTAACACGAACTTTTCGTGCCAGTGCTGGGATTGTTATCAGTGCTTCTCATAATCCTTATACAGATAATGGTATCAAGTTTTTTTCTGCTGAAGGTGGAAAAATTTCTGATGAGATAGAAGAACGGATTGAGTACTTTCTAGAACAGCCAATGGAAGTGGTTGAGTCTAGTTTAATTGGTCGAGCTAGACGCATTGAAGATGCGGCTGGGCGATACATTGAATATTGTAAAGGCACTTTTCCGATTGGCCTTCAGCTTAGTGGCTTAAAAATTGTGGTTGATTGTGCGGATGGCGCAACATACCACGTTGCACCACGCGTATTTTCTGAGCTAGGCGCGGATGTTGTGGCTATTGGTATTAGTCCTGATGGGCTTAATATTAATGAAGTGAGTGGCGCAACTAAGCCTGAGCTTCTGCGTGAAACTGTATTGGCTGAGAAAGCAGATATTGGTATTGCACTGGATGGTGATGGCGATCGATTGATTTTGGTTGACCATAACGGTGTGGTTCGCGATGGTGATGATATTTTGTATGTTATCGCTAATCATTTAATGCAAACTGGCCGTTTCAGTGGTGGTGTTGTTGGCACCTTGATGAGTAACTTTGGTCTTGAATTGGCTTTTTCGGAAAGTGGCATAGGCTTTAGTCGGGCTGCTGTTGGCGATCGTTATGTTAATGAAAAGCTGGTTCAACATGGCTGGGTGTTAGGTGGGGAACCATCAGGGCACATTGTTTGTCGGTCTATCACGACAACAGGCGATGGTATTATTGCGGCACTGCAAGTGCTTAGAGCAATGATTGAAGAAGAGAAAACGCTTGAGCAGTTATTGAAGGGGTTGGTGAAGTTTCCTCAAAAACTGAAAAATATACGAGTAGAAAAGCGTTTTGTACCCACTGAAATTCCATCTTTGCAAAAAGCTGTTGCTGTTGCGAATGAGCGCTTAAATGGTCTAGGTCGAGTGCTGCTTAGGGCATCTGGCACTGAGCCTTTGATTCGAGTAATGGTTGAAGGGCGTGATGATGAAACAGTTGATGAGCTAATAGACTATTTGGTGGCGGAAGTGAATGCGGTCGTCTCTCAGTAGTGTAGTTTGCTTATCTGTTGTGTTTTTTTCTATGGTAAAAATAAATGCTTGAAACAATGCGCTCCATTCCATAGAATGGGCGCCTCGAATTTAAGGGTTAGGTTATGATTCGCCAAAAAATAGTTGCTGGTAACTGGAAGATGAATGGCTCAGCTGAGTCAATTAAAAATCTTGTAGACGGTCTACTTAAGGCAGATCAATCTAACTCAGAAATGGTTGTATTCCCTTCATTTCCTTATTTGCATTTATTTTCTACTTTGTGCGGGAATAGCGATTTAATCAAGCTTGCTGCGCAAAATGTCAGTGAAAAGGAAAGCGGTGCTTTTACTGGTGAAGTGTCTGCGGCTATGTTGCAGGATTTCGATGTTAAGTATGTACTAGTTGGGCACTCCGAACGTCGTTCCATTTATGGTGAAACGGACAGTATCGTAGCGTTAAAAGTGCAATCCTTGCTAAAGAAAAATTTTACTCCAATGCTTTGCATCGGCGAAACATTGGAAGAGCGTGAGTCTGGCCAGACATTGTCAATTTGCGAAAAGCAAATTCAGGCAGTTTTAGATTTGGTTGGTATCGAGGCGTTTAATAATATCGTAATTGCTTATGAACCAGTATGGGCGATTGGAACAGGATTATCAGCGACACCGGAACAGGCGCAAGAAGTGCATTGTGGGATTAGGTCTTTTATAGCTAAGTCCTCAGAGTCTATTGCTCAGCGTGTTCAGATTTTATATGGCGGCAGTGTAAAAGCATCAACTAGCCATGCTTTGTTTGCTATGCCGGATATAGATGGTGCGTTGGTTGGTGGTGCATCGCTTGATGCAGAAGAATTTTTAGAAATAGTAAAAGCGGCAGGTTAATTAATGGAAGCACTTGTTTTAGTTTTGCATGTATTGGCTGCGGTTATCATTATCGCCCTAGTATTGTTGCAACAAGGTAAAGGTGCGGATGCTGGCGCCTCTTTTGGTGGCGGCGCTTCTCAAACCGTATTTGGTAGCCAAGGTAATAGTAGTTTCTTTGGTCGTATGACAGCTGTGTTTGCGTTAGTATTTTTCTTAACAAGTTTTGGCTTAGCTTATTTTGCTAGTGAAAAAGCAAAGGGCGTTTCAGGTGCACTTGACCTGGCTCCAGTAGCAGCTCAAGTTCATGATGCAGTTGATATGCCTAAATTAGGCGATGATACGAAAAAAACCTCAAATACTAATTCTGATTTACCAAGTACTAAATAGTAAATTAGAAAGTAGTGTGTTTATGCCGATGTGGTGGAATTGGTAGACACGCCACCTTGAGGGGGTGGTGGCCTGTAGGCTGTGCCGGTTCGAGTCCGGCCATCGGTACCAATATTGAGTTGATGCTATAATTCCTGTATAGTGTCGTTAGTTTGTCGCGGGGTGGAGCAGTCTGGTAGCTCGTCGGGCTCATAACCCGAAGGTCGTTGGTTCGAATCCAGCCTCCGCAACCAATTTTTATTCAGTATTGTGTTTAGGAATAACAAACCATTTACGGATGGTTGCTCTCTTAAGATCCTATTAAGTCGAGCGTTAAGGACCCCTATATGGGGTTTTTTGTTATCTGGACTGTGACTGGTTATAAATGGAAATGGGCCTCGAGCCCGTTTTTTGTTTCTGCATAATTAAGAATATACCGTTTCGGAGAGAGCGATTGTCAGCGAAATATACGATTTTAGAAGAACTAATCCGACCTGTCGTAGAAGGTTTGGGGTTTCAATTTTGGGGGATGGAGTATTTATCGCAGGGTAAAGATTCTGTGCTACGCATTTTTATCGAAACCGAAGCCGAGAAAGGGATAGATGTAGAGGATTGTGCTCAAGTCAGCCGACAAGTCAGCTCTATCCTAGACGTTGAGGACCCAATAACAGGGGAATATAACTTAGAAGTATCTTCACCTGGTTTAGATCGTCCCTTGTTTGATCTAATTCAATATCAGGCTTATGTCGGATCGATTGTTTCTCTGCGTTTGCGTGTCCCTTTTGATGGACGACGTAAATTTAAAGGACAGTTAATGGGTATCGAAAATGACGATATCGTTATCCGTGTTGACCAAGAAGAATACCTATTGCCAATCGACTTGATCGAAAAGGCAAATGTTGTTCCACAATTTTAAAAATTAACCTTGAAGAGAGGCTAAAAGGATGAGCAAAGAGATTCTTTTGGTAGTAGAAGCAGTTTCCAACGAGAAAGACGTTCCGAAACAAGTTATTTTCGAAGCCGTTGAAATTGCTTTAGCTAGTGCTGCCAAACGTCGTTTTGAAGAAGACGCCGTTATTCGTGTTTCTATTGATCAACGTACAGGTGATTATAAAACATACCGTCAATGGAATATTGTTGCTGATGAAGACTATTCAACACCGGCTTTAGAATTAACAATAGACGACTCTGAAGAGCAAAATCTTGGAGTTGGCATTGGTGAAATCTACGAAGAAGAAGTAGAGTCCGAAGAGTTTGGACGTATTGCTGCGCAAACAGCAAAACAAGTGATCGTGCAAAAAGTACGCGAAGCTGAGCGCGCTAAAGTCGTCGCTCGTTATGCTGAGAAAGTAGGCAAGCTTGTTCATGGTCAAGTGAAGAAAGTGACTCGTGAAAGTTTGATTATTGATCTTGGTGAAAATGCGGAAGCGGCGTTGCCAAAAGATCAGCTTATTTCGCGTGAAACTTTCCGTATGAATGATCGGGTTCGTGCATTATTACTTGAGATTCGCGAAGATAGTCGCGGCCCTCAATTGATTTTGTCGCGTAATTCACCAGCGTTCATGATTGAGTTGTTTCGATTAGAAGTGCCAGAAATTTCTGAAGAAATGATTGAAATTCGCGGCGCTGCTCGTGACCCAGGTCTACGTGCAAAAATTGCAGTAAAAACCAATGATCGCCGTATTGATCCTATTGGTGCTTGTGTTGGTATGCGTGGCGCTCGAGTGCAAGCGGTATCAAATGAAATGAATGGAGAAAGAGTTGATATTGTTCTTTGGGATGATAATCCAGCTCAATTAGTCATCAATGCTATGTCACCTGCTGAAGTTGACTCTATTGTCATTGATGAAGATGCGCACTCTATGGATGTTGCTGTTAAAAGTGACAATCTTGCGCAAGCCATTGGTCGAAATGGCCAAAATGTTCGTCTAGCGTCTACATTGACTGGTTGGTCTTTGAATGTGATGACCAGCGAAGATGCTGAGGCGAAACAGCAGGAAGAATCGCAGAAGTTGATCGACTTGTTTGTTGAAGGCTTGGAAATTGACGACGATTTGGCGATTCAAATGGTTGAAGAGGGATTTACTTCCTTAGAGGAAGTTGCGTACGTCCCAATGGAAGAAATGTTAGACATCGACGGATTTGATGAAGATTTAGTGAACGAACTGCGATCTCGAGCAAAAGAAGCCTTGTTAAACAAAGCGCTTCAAGCGCAAGAACAGTTGGATGGTGCTAAGCCAGCAGCTGACTTGTTGGAGATGGACGGTATGGATAACCATCTTGCTCTTGTGCTTGCGTCTAAAGGCGTGATCACAATGGAAGATCTTGCTGAGCAATCTGTTGATGAACTATTGGACATTGACGACATGACAGCAGAACGAGCAGGGACTTTGATCTTAACCGCTCGAGCACCTTGGTTTGCTGAATCTGAATAAAATCTGAGTACATAAGGGGGAACTTAATGACAGTTCAAACCGTAAAGATACTATCCGAATTGGTGAAAACGCCAATCGATAAGCTACTAGCTCAGATGAAAGACGCTGGCCTTCCTCAAAAGAGTGAAAGTCAAGAAGTCTCTGATGTTGAAAAGCAAATACTGTTAAACTACTTAAAACGCCAACATGGTGACGAAGATGATGGGGCGCAGCGCATTACATTGCAGCGCAAAAAAACCAGCACTTTATCTCGTAATGACGGTGGTAAAGCAGTAAATGTTGCAGTTAAGAAAAAGCGTACTTATGTGAAACGCAGCGACGGCGATGAAGAGCTTCAGAAGCAACAAGAAGTTCTAGCGCAAAGTCAGGCGGCAGAGCAGGCGCGTATAGAGGCCGAAGAACAAGCTCGTCTCGAAGCTGAACGTAAACTTGAAGCAGAGAAGGCGGCAAAAGCTAACGCTGAAGCCGAAGAAAAAGCACGTCAGGAGGCTGTAAAAAATACACCTTCAAATGTTGATGTGCAAAACGATACGGAGCAGAAAAACTCCGGTATAGGAGCGGCAGAACCCGTGGAAGCACCAAAACAGCCTAAAGTGACGAAAAAAACGTCTCAACCAGCGATGGATAATAAAAAATCGCCAGTTGCGCCTAAAGGTAAAAAAGGAGCACCTCGTCAAGAGGGTGAAAACAAACCTCGAGGCCGTAACGCCTCAGACAATAAGCGCTCACGTGTGAATGTGAATGGCGACGATGACTATGCGCGTCGTGGCAAGCTTGGTCGTAAGGGGAAAAAACCTTCTAAACAAGAGCACGGTTTCCAACGACCGACAGTTGCTAAAATCCATGAAGTTGCTCTACCGGAAAGTATTACGGTTGCAGAGCTTGCTGAAAAAATGACAGTTAAAGCGGCTGAAGTGATCAAGGTTTTGTTTAAAATGGGCGCCATGGCGACTATAAATCAAACTATTGACCGCGATACAGCAACATTGATCGTTGAAGAAATGGGTCACACCGTTAAGTACATCGATGAAAATGCCGTTGAAAACGACATGATTGAAGCGATCGATTACGAAGGTGAAGCGATCAAACGTGCGCCAGTTGTAACGGTAATGGGTCACGTAGATCACGGTAAAACGTCTCTACTTGATTACATTCGTACAACTCGTGTTGCGGCAGGCGAATCTGGTGGTATTACACAGCATATCGGTGCTTACCACGTTGAAACACCACATGGCATGATCAGTTTTCTAGATACACCTGGACACGCTGCATTTACTTCCATGCGTGCACGTGGTGCGAAATCTACGGATATCGTTATCCTAGTTTGTGCCGCTGACGATGGTGTTATGCCACAAACTATTGAAGCGATTCAGCATGCTCGTGCTGCTAACGTTCCTATGGTTGTCGCTATGACTAAGATCGATAAAGAAGGCGTTGACATCGATCGTGTTAAGAACGAATTAGTTGCGCAAGAAGTGGTTCCTGAAGAATGGGGCGGTGACGTTCAATTTATCGGTGTATCTGCTAAGTCTGGTGAAGGTATTGAAGCGCTTTTAGAAGCGGTTCTATTACAAGCTGAAGTACTTGAATTAACAGCCGTACCTAGTTCTCCTGGTAAAGGTGTTGTGGTTGAGTCTCGTCTTGATCGCGGTCGCGGTTCTGTTGCTACTTTGTTGGTTCAGAACGGTACTTTACGCAAAGGCGATGTTGTTTTAGCTGGTCTACAAATGGGACGTGTTCGTGCCTTGTTGGACGAAAATGGCGAAGCAATTGAAAGTGCGGGTCCTTCTATTCCTGTTGAAATATTGGGTCTAGACGGCACGCCAGAAGCCGGTGAAGAATTCATCGTTGTTGCGGATGAGCGTAAAGCGCGTGAAGTCGCTAACTTCCGTCAAGGCAAATACCGCGAAGTTCGCTTTGCTCGTCAGTATTCTGCGAAATTAGAGAACTTGTTCTCTGAAATGGGTAAAGACGAAGTTCGTACGCTTAACGTTGTGCTTAAAGCCGATGTGCGTGGTTCTTTGGAAGCCTTGATCAAGTCATTGACTGATTTGAATACAGATGAAGTGCAAGTAAACGTTGTTTCTAGCGGCGTTGGTGGTATTACTGAAACAGATGCAACATTAGCACTTGCTTCTGATGCGGTTATCTTTGGTTTCAACGTTCGTGCAGATACATCTGCTAAACAGTTCATTGAACGTGAAAGCATTGATCTTCGTTATTACAGCATTATCTATAATATTATCGATGATGTGAAATCAGCTTTGTCTGGCATGTTGTCTCCTGATCTTCGTGAAGATATCCAAGGTACTGCGGAAGTGCGTGATGTATTCCGCTCGCCTAAGTTCGGCTTGATTGCTGGCTGTATGGTTGTCGAAGGTACGGTATACCGTAACAAGCAAATTCGTGTATTGCGTGATGATGTTGTTATTTACGAAGGGGAACTTGAGTCTCTTCGCCGCTTCAAAGATGTGGTTAACGAAGTCAGCAAAGGCATGGAATGTGGTATCGGTGTGAAGAACTACAACGATGTTAAGGTAGGCGATAAAATCGAGGTTTTTGAAACCGTCGAAGTTGCGCGTACTCTTTAATAGGGCAAAATCATGGCAGGCGAATTTAGTCGTACTAGTCGGATTGGTGACCAGCTCCAAAAGGAGCTGGCGTCCTTGATCCAGTTTGAAGTAAAAGACCCACGTTTAGGGTTGGTTACTATCAACGAAGTGCGTGTAGCCAAAGATTTGGGCTATGCGGACATTTATTACACTGTTTTGGGCAAAGACGATCAGCCAGAAGTATTGGCTGAAAATCAAGAAGCGCTAGACAGTGCAAAAGGTTTCTTACGAGGCCGTTTGGCAAAAGAAGTAAAACTTCGAGTGATGCCACATTTGCGCTTCCATTATGACCAGAGTGTGGTCAATGGTTCACGAATGTCTGCTCTGATTGACGAAGTAATTCGTGATGATGAAGCAAAAAACGGTAACGAAAGCGAGTAATTGGTCGGTATGTCTAAAACAAAATGGCGTTCAGTAGACGGTATTGTACTACTGAACAAGCCCATCGGTTTAAGTTCAAATCAGGCGTTACAGCGAGTTCGTCGTTTGTACCGGGCAGCTAAAGCAGGCCATACAGGCGCTTTAGATCCATTGGCAACAGGAATGTTGCCTTTGTGTCTGGGAGAGGCGACGAAATTTTCGCAGTTCCTTTTAGACGCTAATAAGCGTTATCTAACCTGCATCCAGCTTGGCAAAAGAACCACAACGGGAGATCGTGAAGGCGACGTGCTGACCGAGGAACCCATTCCGGATTTAACGGAAGAGGCGATTGAGTCTGTACTGGATCGTTTTCGTGGTGACATAGAACAAATTCCCCCAATGTATTCTGCGCTAAAGCACGAAGGCAAACCTTTGTATGAATATGCTCGCAAAGGCATTGTCATCGAACGCAAACGTAGGAAAGTGACTATTTCTGATCTGACTTTAGTGTCAAGAACGGAAGATTCGCTGACCTTGGATATTCAGTGTTCTAAAGGAACCTATATTAGAACGATTGGCGAAGACATTGGTGAAGCGTTAGGTTGCGGCGCGCACTTGAAGTCTTTGCATCGCATCTCAACGGCGGGATATTCCCCAGAAGGAATGTTAACCCTTGAAGAGTTTGAGGCGATTGCAGAGCAGGGTGAAGCCGCGCTTGATGCTTACTTAATGCCAATGGATTCGGCGGTTGAGTACTTAGAACGCATAGAACTACCTACCCTTGATACGAAGGATATGTTGTTCGGTCGTACTGTTTCTAGCCCTATCTCATTAGAGGAAGGCTGCTTGGTGAGACTCTACGATCAGGACAGTCAAGATTTCCTTGGATTGGGTAAAATCAAAGAGACAAATATTCGCCCACAGCGTCTATTAAATACCAGCGAGAGCGCGAATAAATAGCAGTGAGTTCTGCTAAAAAGAGTGTTAAACTTGCTGGCTATAGGGTGACTGAAAATATGCTCGGCTTCCCTTTATTTTTTATAGCATATTAATTTGGAGTTATAGATTATGGCATTAACTGCAGTATCAAAAGCAGCATTGGTTAAAGAGTTTCAAGTAGCGGAAGGCGACACTGGTTCTCCTGAAGTTCAAGTAGCATTGTTGACTAAGAACATCGAAGGTCTTCAAGGTCACTTTAAAACTCATATCCATGACCACCATTCTCGTCGCGGTCTAATTCGCATGGTAAACCAACGTCGTAAATTGTTGGATTACCTTAAGCGTAAAGACGCTGCACGTTACACTAGTTTGATCAAAAAACTAGGTCTGCGTCGCTAAGACTGAGGAAGGGCCATAAGTTATTATGGCCCTTTTTTTATTGGTCTCCCAAGGGACAGCCTGTACTTCATATGTATTTTTCTTGTTACGAGAAAACAAGACGACAAGAGTGCATATGAGTACTGGCTTTAAAAGAAGATCTTTGGGAGAAAGTAATTTTTTTAATGAAAAGGAATACGTGTGAGTATTACGACAAAAACTTTCCAGTTCGGTAACGATACCGTAACTTTAGAAACAGGCCGCATTGCTCGTCAAGCAACCGGTGCTGTTCTTTGTACTATCGGTGATGCGCAAGTTTTAGCCACTGTTGTTGGTTCAAAAACAGCTAAACCGGGTCAAGACTTTTTCCCATTGTCTGTTCATTACCAAGAGCGTGCTTATGCAGTTGGTAAAATTCCAGGTGGTTTCTTAAAGCGTGAAGGTCGTCCTTCTGAAAAAGAAACACTGACTTCTCGTCTGATCGACCGTCCAATTCGTCCATTGTTTCCAAAAGGTTACATGAACGAAGTTCAGGTTGTTTGTATGGTTATGTCAACAAACACTAACTTAGACGCTGACATCGCGGCTATGTTGGCAACGTCTGCCGCATTGACAATTTCTGGTATTCCATTCAATGGTCCTATCGGTGCAGCGCGCGTTGGTTTTAACGATGAGTCTGGTTATATCCTTAACCCAAGCTACTCTGATCTAGATGGTTCTTTGCTAGACATGGTTGTTGCGGGTACAAAAGACGCTGTCCTAATGGTTGAATCTGAAGCTCAAGAGCTAACAGAAGACGAAATGTTAGGTGCGGTTCTTTATGCTCATAAAGAAATGCAATCTGCTATTTCTGCTATCACTGAATTCGCTGCTGAGTGTGCTAAACCTCGTTGGGAATGGGAAGCGGAAGCTGTTAACGCCACTTTGACTGAGGCGCTAGCATCAGGCTACGCAGCTCAAATTGAAGAAGCTTATGGCATCAGCGAAAAAATGGCACGCTACGCTAAACTTGGTGAAGTTCGTGCTGCTGCAGTCGCTGCCTTGGTTACCGAAGAAGGCGAGTTCTCTGAATCTGATGTGACAGGCGCTTTCTCTAAACTTGAAAAACGCACTGTTCGTCGTCGTGTTATTGACGGTCAGCCTCGTATCGATGGTCGTGACAACAAAACTGTTCGTCCAATCAACGTTGAAGTTGGTTTGTTGAGCAAAACTCACGGTTCTGCTTTGTTTACACGTGGTGAAACTCAGGCGATTGCGACTTGTACTCTAGGTACTAGCCGTGATGCCCAAATGTCTGATGGTCTAGCTGGCGAAAACAAAGACAGCTTCATGTTGCATTACAACTTCCCTCCATACTCTGTAGGTGAATGTGGTCGTATGGGTGGCGTTGGTCGTCGTGAAATCGGTCACGGTCGTCTAGCACGTCGTGGTGTTCAAGCGGTATTGCCTTCTGAAGATGAATTCCCATACACAATTCGTATCGTGTCTGAGATCACTGAATCAAACGGTTCAAGCTCAATGGCTTCTGTTTGTGGTGCGTCTTTGTCTATGATGGACGCTGGTGTTCCTCTTAAAGCACCGGTTGCTGGTATTGCAATGGGTCTTATTAAAGAAGACGACGGCTTTGCAGTATTGACTGATATCTTAGGTGATGAAGATCATCTTGGCGATATGGACTTTAAAGTAGCGGGTACCGAAGAAGGTATTACTGCACTTCAAATGGACATTAAAATCGAAGGTATCAATGAAGAAATCATGGATATCGCATTAACTCAAGCAATGGAAGCGCGTAAACACATTTTGCGTGAAATGGCTGTTGTTATTGGTTATGCGCGTCCTGAAGTTTCTCCAAATGCGCCATCTATGGCAACGATCAAAATTGATCCAGAAAAAATCCGTGATGTAATCGGTAAAGGTGGTGCGATGATTCGTTCCATTACTGAACAAACGGGCGCCTCCATCGATCTAGATGATGATGGTACAGTACGTATTTATGCTGCGGATAAAGCGGCGTCTGATGCGGCTTTATTGAAGATCCATGAAATCACTGCAGAAGCAGAAATCGAAAAACTTTACAAAGGTAAAGTGGTTCGTCTTGCTGAATTCGGTGCGTTCGTGAACATTCTTCCTGGTAAAGATGGTTTGGTTCATATTTCTCAAATCGCAGAAGAGCGTATTCGCGCTGTTTCAGACTTTTTGTCTGAAGGCCAAGACGTCATTGTTAAAGTACTAGATGTTGATGCGCGCGGTCGTATTAAATTGTCTATGAAAGACGTTACTGAAGAAGAAAAAGCGAACTTTACTGAATAAGTTAGTTTGGTAATAACGTTTAAAAAAGGTGCCTTCTGGCACCTTTTTTTGTTTTTATAATATGAATTCGTCTACTATACAAAGAATCTAAACTATTTATATGAGAGTGAAGTTATGATGAAGCTTAAGTTACTTGGTGTTGCAGCAGTGGCGTTGTTATTGGTCGCATGTAGTTCAAAAGAAGTACTTAATAAAGCCGAGCCTGTGCCTGACTGTGTGTTTGCAGATGGTTCCAATAAAGCAGCGCCTCAGTGGGTTTGTGGTGCGCCAGTTGAAGGTGTTGAACTCTCTGCTGTTGGTTATAGTGAAAAATCAGCCGCTGGACCAAATTATATGAAACAAATGGCGGCAACCGCAGCGCGTGTTGAGCTGGCTCAAGTGTTGAGTTTAAACTTGCAAAACATGGTGAAACAATACGTTGAAACGACGGGAGCTGGTGATGCTGAAAGCGTTGACCGTGTAAACAGTGTTGTGACTAAACAAGTGACAGAACAAACGCTTGTAGGGTCGCGCGTATTGCGTCAGTTACCAACGCCAAG
This sequence comes from Marinomonas flavescens, assembly GCF_004352835.1. Classification (GTDB taxonomy): domain Bacteria; phylum Pseudomonadota; class Gammaproteobacteria; order Pseudomonadales; family Marinomonadaceae; genus Marinomonas; species Marinomonas flavescens. The sequence goes on from NZ_SJSB01000012.1 coordinate 48,386, forward strand.
TGGCGGTTTGGTGGTATTAGTTGGTTTAGATCCTAAACAAACAGAAAATATATCAGCAGATATTTTGCGAACTTCAATGAAAAATAACCAGGCTATTTATCAGAAATTACAAGCAAAAAAGAGCTTTGATGAGCTAGCAACAGAAATAGCGAAACAAAAAGTTCAGTAACGTCATAAGCGATAAGTAAGGAGAAAGCATAAGCTTTCTTCTTACTTATCTTTAGATGCTAGATTTCGTTTATTCGTCTTCAGGGAAAATTGGAGTGGGTTTTTTATTTGCGTCAATTGCGACAAAGTTGAAATGCCCGGTAATTGCTCTGGTACGTTTATCGCTGTCTAATGCCTCCAGAAATATAGAGACTTCTACTTTTAAAGATGTCCTACCGACATTAACAACACGAGCAACCAGTTCAATTAAAATACCTGAAGGAATAGGTTGTGTGAAATTTATTTGTTCAGTAGAAATAGTAACAACAGGTTTCCTCGCAAAACGGGTTGCGGCAATATAAGCAACTTCGTCCATCCATTGTAAGGCGATTCCGCCAAACAGTGTGTCATAGTGGTTGGTGGTTCCAGGAAAAACCATTTTTGCGACGCGGGTTTCAGAAATTTCTTCACGTTTTTGGATTAGTAGCTTGTTCATATTAATTCGTATATTTCCTCAAGTCGTATTGGCAGTGGGTTGCTTGCTGATGCTGAATGGCTGTACTTCTCGGTATCAGCCAGAGTCATTATTAATGGCTTACGTAAATGATCTATCCCGCTCGAAATATATACAAATTACCGTGCCAGACTTTGTTTCACCTGATTTGTATCCGCCTTTACAGCAGCGACAGCAAGCCTTAACTCAATTTGACGTTAGCATACTTGATTTTCTCTCATTACAGCAGTGTGACGTGGGTTTTTTAGTCGGTAAGAAAAATAGCGTACTAGGTCGAGTCATGCCTACCAGTCAGCGTTTTTTATATGAGATTAATATCATTCGAGCGATTGAGTCATGTCCTATTGAAAATACTCAATTGGCAAATAAGCTTAAGAGTGTTGCTGAGATTAAGCGAAAAGAGCTGTCAATGGCTTTTACTAATGCGCTGTTTAATAGTGCAGAAGGACAAGCTTTTTTTAGTTTGTCTAATGGCTTTATACCACTTAACAATGACTTATCTCATTACCAAACCTTGCTTGCTTCATTGCGTGATATTAATGCTGTTGGTGAGCAGTTATCGTCTTTACCCAGAATAAAGGGCAAGGCGTTTGAGGGGGATCTTAAAGCACTAAGCGACAGTGAATACGCTGGGCAATTGATTTACAGTGTGGCGCAACTGAGTCGATTCTTGGAAGCCGTATCAAGTGCAATAAATAATCTGTCGCCCGATGTTTGTGGGCCTCCAGTGGTATTCCTTAAACAACAGTTTGAGCGGCATTACATTAGGGTCATACAGCCATATATGGCAAGAATAAATGGCAGTGCTTATCAAATATTACCTTTAATTGAACAAGCAGCAGCAGTGGGTAAGCCCTTACCAGTCGCACTGAATTCGTACCTGTCTAGAGTGTCGTTGGGGCAGCAGGGAAGTCTCTGGGGGCGTTATCAGCTTGCTTCTCAGCATCATGCACAGGCTTGGAGTCGGTTATTTCATCGTTGTGATATGGCTTTAACCACGGGTCGTTAGATAGATATTAAATACGGGTATTTATTTGGCTTTCTAGTGCTTCTACTGTGTTGTATTGATAAGGCATACCTTGCGCTAAGGGTTCTTCATTTAATGCCTTGAGCAAAGCGATATTGGCAGATGGATTGTCAATAATGCCGCTAGAAAACTGGATTGGACGAATAATCGCGTGAGGCTCGTGAATACTACGAGTGTCAGGTGCATCCATGATAGCAGGGCCGGGTTGGCTGAATAGGCTCATTAATAAAGCAAATTGAGCATTACCAGATACAGGTTTGCCAGCCGTATTGCTCTGGGTTAACTGTGTCTGGACGACGTCTCTAATGTTCATGTTACGCTCTCATGCTGCTGTTGCTAACGCTATCGGCCGTTTAAGTGAATAGGTTAGAGAAAAGTGAATAAATATTTATTGCTCAAGTGACAACTCTTTAGCGATTTATTTTATCTTCGTGAAAAGTTGAGGTTGGCGAATATAATTGGAATGGGTTGATATTGTTTTAATGTTATTTATAGCTCAAAAGCTAGAAGCGTCGTACTATAATGCATATAGATCAATTGCTTTTTTGAATATGGCTATGACTTTTATATGTCGCCACAGGGCGGTCGGGACATTTGATACATGCATGATATTAATGAGCTGATAGACAATGTAAGGCACAATGAAAGAATTGCGCTTAAGTTTTTTGAGATTGAGCGTTGTATTTTGTCTATTGGTCGTTGTGATCAGTTTGTTTCCACACTTACTCGAGAAGTTCAAAAGCAATTTAACGTGCCTTACGTTTGGGTGAATTTAATCAATGAAGCCCCTTTATCTCATCTTATTGAAGCTTTAGAGAAAACGCCGGATTTGAGAGATCGCGTGCTTTTTACTCGTCGTCATGTGATGATTGATATCATTAAGTCCAGTAACAAAACCGTATTGGTTAATAACGATCTTGCGGGATGTCATGAGATTATTCCTCCTGTCTATCGAGATATCATATCGTCAATGGCGGTTTCTCCATTAACGATTGACGGCGAGTTGGTTGGTTTATTTTGTCAGGCCGATTCCGACATTACTCGTTATGATGCCGAGACGAAAGATACTTTCTTGTTGGATCAGTTGGCGATTAAAATCTCTATCTGTTTAAGCAATGTGACAGCCCGCGAAAAACTAGAATATTTGGCCACGCGAGACCCTTTGACAGGGCTGTTGAATCGTCGTCAGTTGGAGCTTATGTTGGATCGTGAATTTTCTCGATCGAAGCAACAACAAAGAGATTTGACCGTTGTTTTTATCGACTGTGATGCCTTTAAGTCAATCAATGATACGCTAGGCCACAATTGTGGTGATGAGGTATTGGAATACATAGCCAAACGTTTGCTAAAATATGTGCATAAGCAGGGTTTAGCATTTCGTTTTGCTGGTGATGAATTTGTTTTTGTGACGCCAGGAAAGAGTTACGATCAGGCGCTATTGATTGCTGATTCAATTCATGAATACCTACAATCTAATCCGCTAAAATATAAGTCTAATTTAGTACCTATTACCATCAGCTACGGCGGTGCTAGTGTGATCAGTGATTCGCCTACAAGCTATAAGCATCTGTTGAAGCTGGCAGATGAACGATTGTATGATTATAAAAATAATCGTAAGCGGCTGGTGCCAACAAAAGTCTTTAAATTTCTAAATAGAATCAAATAAAATGTAATTTTATTACATTTTATTCCACCAGAATTCCACTTTTCGGTATTTTTCAGTGTTATTTTGTTATAAAATTTCAAAAAAATCAGATAGGGTCCATTTATGTCCCACGCTTTGATCGCCGATTTAGGCGGCACCAATGCTCGATTTGCTCTTGTTCCAATACACGAATATATTCCTCAGGAAGTTCGTGTATTTGCCTGTAAAGACTACAACACTTTTTTTGACGCTGCGTCTGATTACATCAATAGCTGTAGTGTCGATATGGATAATATTGACGCCATCGTGCTTGCGATTGCCGGTCCGGTGGACCTACCTATTATTCGCTTTTCTAATAATTCTTGGCAGTTTACGCGAGCAGAAGTGCAATCTTACTTCGGCGAACATAAAGCCGTGGCACTATTAAATGACTTTGATGCTGTAGGACACTGTTTAGAGGTGCTTACGCCGGACGATTTAGTGGTTGTTGGTGAGTCGTCTACGGTCGATTCAAAAGAAGCATCTTGGGTTGTAGGGGCTGGAACCGGTCTCGGTGTTGCTTGTGTGGTGCCGCAGGATGTGGGACCTAATATCGTACTTTCTGGTGAAGGTGGTCATGTTGATTTGGCCACATGTAATGAGCAAGAAGATGATATTTTGCGCTTTTTGCGAACTCGTCATAAGCGAGTGTCGGCAGAGCGCGTTTTATCGGGGATGGGGTTAGAAAATATCTACGAGGCGTTAGCGGCTAAACAAAGTATCGATCGTAGATTAACAGCGCCAGAAATCGGCGCGGCGCTTAAAGCAGGTAATGATCCTATTGCAGAAGCGGCATTAGAGCAGTTTTTTGTGTTCTTAGGTCGAGTGATTGGTGATCTTGTGCTATCGGTGGAGTCTCGTGGCGGTGTGTATATTGCCGGCGGGATTGTGCCGCGTTATGTGAATGAAATTCTAAAAAGTGGCTTTCGTAATGCCATGCAAGAAAAAGGTCGTATGAAAGAATTTGTGTCACCGATTCCGACCTTTGTTGTTCTGTCTGAATACCCAGGGCTGATGGGATGCGCTTGTTACGCGTCTCATCTTGTATCGAAAGCCTAGACTAGTTGGAGAATGAAGAATATGAAGGCAAGTTTGAAAGCCTGTGATGTAGTGATCTTCGGTGGCGGTGGTGATCTTGCTATGCGCAAGTTGTTACCCGCGTTGTACCATCTTGAAATGGATGGATTGTTAGCACCAACAACACGCATTATTGGCGCCTCTCGACGAGAAATGAGTGCAGAAGATTATCAAGATAAAGTACGCGGAGCGCTGGACGAGTTTGTTCCTACAAGCGTGGGCGATGATAAGACCTGGTCTCAATTTAAAACGCGTTTAAGTTATGTGTCTGTCGATGCGCAGAAAGAATCTGACTTCTCGCGTTTAAATGACGATAAAGTAGGTGGTGATGACCGTGATGTTGTTTTCTATTTGGCAACATCTCCTAGTTTATTCGGTTCTATTTGTTCCTCATTGGCAACGCATGGTTTAAATAAAGAGCGTATGCGTGTTGTGTTAGAAAAGCCTTTAGGGCGTGATCTAGCCTCATCTAGAGCCATCAACAACGAAGTAATGGAAAACTTCACGGAGCAACAGGTGTTCCGTATTGACCATTATCTTGGCAAAGAAACAGTACAGAACCTGTTGGCGATTCGTTTTGGCAATACCTTATTCGAACCGCTTTGGGATAGTGCGCACATAGATAACGTGCAAATCACTGTGTCTGAAACGGTTGGTGTCGAAGGGCGTTGGGGATATTACGATGACGCTGGTGCGATGCGAGATATGGTGCAAAACCATATTATCCAGCTGTTGTGCCTTGTGGCTATGGAGCCTCCAGGACGAATGGATGCGGATTCTGTTCGTGATGAAAAAATTAAAGTATTGAAGGCATTGCGTCCTATTGAGGGAGCAAATGCTTACACGAAAACAGTTCGTGGCCAATACGCTAAAGGTGTTGTTAATGGTAAAGAGGTAACTGGTTACTTTGATGAAGAGGGAAGTAACCCAGAATCTCGTACGGAAACTTTTGTTGCTCTACGTGCCGATATTGATAATTGGCGTTGGGCTGGCGTACCTTTCTACCTAAGAACGGGTAAGCGCCTTGGTCAGCGTTATTCTGAAATTGTTATTCAATATAAAACGGTACCGCACAGTATTTTTAGTGATGAAAGTAATCGTCAGCTGCAACGCAACGAGCTTATTATTCGTCTTCAGCCAGAAGAAAAAATATCTTTGACTGTCATGAATAAAGTGCCTGGCGCGAGTGAAGGTATGAATCTTCAACCCGTTGATTTGAACTTAAGTTTGACTGAAGCCTTCCATAATAAACGTAGCCCAGAGGCGTATGAGCGTTTGCTTTTAGATGTAATGCGTAATGATGCGACATTGTTTATGCGCTATGACGAAGTGGAAGCCGCTTGGAAGTGGGTTGATGGCATTATGTCAGCGTGGAACCAAACCAGTGAGCGTCCAAAAGAATACGCTTCAGGTTCTTGGGGCCCTGCGGCTTCTATGGCATTACCGATTAAAGATGGCCGTAACTGGCACGACTATTAAGTTTAGAAGGAATAGATTATGACGACTTCATTAACTTCAGCTGAGGTTATGACAGCGACACCAGTAGTGCCTGTTATTGTAGTAGACAGTGTAGAACAAGCCGTTGCGCTTGGTAAGGCTTTGGTTGCAGGAGGCGTTCCGGTTTTAGAAGTGACTTTGCGTACTCCTGTTGCTCTTGAAGCGATCACTGCGTTGCGAAAAGAAGTGCCTGAGGCCATTGTTGGAGCTGGTACTGTGTGCTCACGTGCACAGTATATTCAAGCTGTTGAGGCTGGTTCGCAATTTATAATCAGCCCAGGTATGACGGCAGATTTACTAGCAGTAGGTAAAGAATATGATGTTCCTTACTTGCCTGCTGTAGCGACTATTTCAGATATTCTTTTGGGTATGGAGTATGGCTATGACCACTTCAAGTTTTTCCCAGCAGAAGTGAATGGTGGTGTGAAAGCGCTGAAAGCATTCGGCGGACCTTTGTCGCAAATTAAATTTTGCCCAACGGGTGGTATCGGTGCAAATAATTTCCGTGAATACCTTGCTTTACCAAATGTGCTTTGTGTTGGTGGTTCTTGGATTGTTCCAGCAGATTTAGTAAAAGCGGGTAAATGGGCAGAAATCACTGAATTAGCTAAATCGGTTAGTCAGTAGGCAGTGTTTTGTAAGTAGAAAGTGTAGAAAAGGGGAAGGCGATTAGCCTTCCCTTTTTTTATCGCTTAGGATTTTTCATGAAGTGCAAGATTAAAGGTTTTCTTCGGCAAACTCTGCCAATCGGCTTCGCTCTATGCCATTAACGTGCATAACACTAGCGTATTTAAAGGACTTACATTTTTCAACAAGGTAGGTTAATCCCGATGTTAGTGGATTGATGTATTTGTTGTCGATTTGTGCAAGATTACCTAGGACAATGATTTTAGAATTGCTGCCTACTCTAGTAACAATCGATTTTAATTGAAACTGGGTTAAGCCTTGAGCTTCATCAATAATGATTAGTGCATTATTAAAAGAGCGTCCGCGCATAAAGTTAAGAGATTTAAACTGGATATTGGCTTTTTGTTTGACGTAATCAATGCTGCTAAAGGCATGCTCATCTGCGCCGTGTAAAATTTCTAGGTTATCATCAAAAGCGGCAAGCCATGGTGCCATTTTTTCTTCTTCGGTACCTGGTAAGAACCCAATATCTTCCGCCATCGGAGGTGTTGAGCGGGCCACAATTATTTTATTAAAGCGTTTTTCCTCCATCGTGACTTGTAGGCCGTAAGCAAGCGCTAGTAATGTTTTACCTGATCCGGCGGGGCCAGTCATGATCATTAGATCTGAATTGTCATGGCGTAGTAGATAAAAAGCCATGGCTTGCTCTAAGTTGCGAGGTTTAATCCCCCAAAAGCTTTGGTGCATGATGCTTTGTTTGTTGATGTCTAAGATATAGAGGAAGTCTTTATCAATGTTGACGACAAAGCCGACGAAGTCTTCATCGTCAATGATAAACATATTGAGATAAAGGGTTGGCATACTGGATTTTTCAATTAAATGAATTGTGTGAAGTCCATGAGATTCGGTTCGTACGTTGTTAACGGTAGACCAAAAGCTATTGGGAAATTGAATATAGCCTTTGCTCATTAGGTCGACATCATCAAGCACTTTGTCTTTTCTATAGTCTTCAACACGCTCTAGACCTGATCCTTTGGCTTTAATTCTCATGTTGATGTCTTTGGTAACAAGACAGACTGCGGCCCTTGGGTTGGTTGCTTGTAAGCTTAGGGCAACATTTATTATTCTATTGTCATTAGCGTGATCATGGTTTCCATTAAGAAAGGGAACGTTGTCGGTGTGGGTGATTTTCTGATCTGGAAAAACCGCGAGTGAGCCTTCGGTGGTTTTATCAGAAACGTCGTCTCCTGCGTGATTCGCTTGTTTGATAGGGACGCCACTTTGTAGTTCTTTAGGTGAGGCATCACCCACCATTTTATCAATGATATTAATAGCGAGTCGTGCTTCTCTGCTGACATCCTTATCGCGCCTATCTTTTATGACGTCTAGTTCTTCTAGAACAGTCATAGGGATAACAACTTTATGCTCTGCAAATGCATAAATTGCTAAAGGGTCGTGAAGCAGTACATTGGTATCTAGAACGTAAATTTTTTCCATACAGCATTACTCCTTGGAACAAAAAAATTGTTATGAAGTTTTGATTGGTTAGAAAGTACGTGTTTGATTGGTGGGTTTGAAAAAATATTTAGGCGTAAATAATGTCGAGTGCTTGTATTAGAGGCACTTGGTTGAGGTTTTGTTGAGCGTTTTTCTTGCTGAAAAACGTTCAGAAAATTGTCGTGTCTGTTATCACGATAAAGTTTATTCAAGCTGAATCTCACTGTCTTTTGCTCGATTGTATTTTTAGTTTATGACAGCTTGATAGAAGATGCTTTCTTTTCTTATGATTAATTGAAGATAAAAAAAGGCTATTGATAAGATCAATAGCCTTTTAATAGCAAAATTTAGAACAATGAATTATTCGTCTAAGAAGCTTCTTAGGTGCTCTGAACGGCTAGGGTGACGAAGTTTACGTAATGCTTTTGCTTCAATTTGACGAATTCGTTCACGAGTTACATCAAATTGCTTACCAACTTCTTCAAGGGTATGGTCAGTGTTCATATCGATACCGAAGCGCATACGTAATACCTTGGCTTCGCGAGCGGTTAAGCCTGCTAGTACCATGGTGGTAGATTCACGTAACCCTTCGATTGTTGCTGTATCAATTGGTGACTCTGCGCCATCATCTTGAATGAAATCACCTAGATGAGAATCTTCATCATCACCGATTGGTGTTTCCATTGAAATAGGTTCTTTCGCAATTTTTAACACTTTACGGATCTTGTCTTCCGGCATATCCATGCGAGCAGCAAGCTCTTCTGGTGTGGCCTCTCGACCCATTTCCTGAAGCATCTGACGAGAGATGCGATTCAGTTTATTAATGGTTTCGATCATGTGTACTGGAATACGAATAGTCCGTGCTTGGTCAGCAATTGAGCGCGTGATTGCTTGTCGAATCCACCATGTCGCATAAGTAGAGAACTTATAGCCACGACGATATTCGAACTTATCAACGGCTTTCATTAAGCCAATGTTGCCTTCTTGGATAAGGTCCAAGAATTGTAAACCACGGTTCGTGTATTTTTTCGCAATCGAGATAACCAAGCGTAGGTTGGCTTCTACCATTTCTTTCTTGGCACGGCGAGAGCGAGTTTCACCGATAGAAATACGGCGATTGATTTCTTTTAGCTGAGCAATCGTTAGGCCTGTTTCTTTTGAAACAGTACGAAGTTTACGCTGGCTGCGCATAAATTCAGCTTCGTTTTCTACAAGACCTGCAGCGTATCCTGCACCTGAGTCAATTTGCTCTTGTAACCAAGTAGGGTTGGTTTCATTACTTGGGAAGCGTTTCAAGAACTCAGTTCGAGGCATGCCGGCTTTACGGACACACACTTGCATAATTAATCGTTCTTGATCGCGTACTTTATCCATGCGAGATCGAACGCGATTAACCAACTCATCGAATATTTTTGGAACCAGTTTGATTGGCGCAAAACTAATGCTGAGTTCTTCTTGCTTGCTTTTTACAACAGGATCATGTCTGTCGCGAGTTTCAAGCAATACTTTTAATTCTTCATAAATACGAGAGATGTCGTTAAAACGAAGCGCCGTTTCTTCTGGATCTGGGCCGTTATCCGTTTCTTCTTCTTCCTCGTCGTCAGAGTCATCGTCAGAATCATCATCAGCGTTATCTTTTTCTTCTTCGACAGGCGCTTCTTCGAGTAATTCTTCGAAGACAGGCTCTTCGCCATCCCCATCAATGAAGCCACTAAAGATATCGCTTAAACGTCCTTCTTCTTCTTTCACTCTGGCGTAGGTGTCGAGTAATACATCGACAGCACCAGGGAAATAAGAAATTGCAGACATGACTTCGCGCGTACCTTCTTCGATACGTTTTGCTATGGCGATTTCACCTGCGCGGGTCAGTAGTTCAACTGTTCCCATTTCGCGCATATACATTCGGACAGGATCTGTAGTGCGAGTGACATCGCCTTCTACAGCGGCCAATGCTGCCGCAGCTTCTTCAGCGGCGGCTTCATCGGTCGAATCGCCTTCTTCCATCAGAAGGCTATCTTTATCTGGAGCAACTTCCGAAACTGTGATCCCCATGTCATTGATCATGGCGATGATTTCTTCTACTTGCTCTGGGTCAGAAAGGTCATCAGGAAGGTGATCGTTTACTTCTGCAAAGGTTAAGTAACCTTGTTCTTTACCTTTAGCGATCAGCTCTTTGAGACGCGACTGTTGAGTGTCTGGCATTCGACAACCTATCGTTAGAAATTCGTTTGGGAGTTTTCAAGCAGCGGATTATAACAAAATCAATCGCTTTTATCCAGATATTCGTCTTTTTTTGAACGAATTTTGGGTAATAGTTACGACTTTTTACGTCGTATTTGCTCTATTCGATTTCGCCAATCTTGCTTGTCTTGTTCTGTATTTATGGAATCACTTGTTGTATTTTTCAAGGACTCCATACCAAGATTTTTTTCAAGCTTGGTAATAACATCAATTACCTCTTGTTGCGGGTGAGGTAATTTGAGCTGAATAGGGGCATCTTTATGGTTGAGCAGGCGATAAATGGCCGATGATATTGCGGGGTCATTTAAGTCAATTAAGAAGTGTCCAATATTTTTACTTGGCTGTTTGTAGAAATAGCGCCAGATCTTGCATAACACCTGTAAGTCGCCTTCTGCTCTATTCACAATGGGATCTGGGATGTCGATTTCTTTAGCAATGTGTGGGTGTAATAAAAGACACAGGGAGGCCTTAGATAGGCTGTTTAGGCTAGGTGGTGCGGGTGGCAGGTTAGGTTCATCTTTTTGAAACTTACCTTTTTTAAAGGGTTTCTTAAATGTAGATTTTCTTTCGCTGCCATAGTCTGTTTGGGGTTCAGAATGTTGATATCCATCATATTCATTGAATGGTGGAGCCATATCATAATGGCTTAAATCTGGAGTGTCGGTATCGTAGCTATAAGGTTCAGGAGCTGACGCATTTGTATTGTTTGTGCTGACTGGTGTGGTGTTGGAGTACGCTGCGCTGTGGGGTCTAGTTTTTATACTCGTATTGCTTAAAGTCTCGCTGTCGATACCAGATTGTTCGCTAAGTTGGCGAATGAGTACGGAGCGAAAGGTTAATTCTTTGGGTATTTGCTGGATTAGGCCCATGGCATTGCGTGTGAATTGTGCTTCACCTTCTTCGTCACCTAGAGTCACTTGATTTCTCGCATGATCAAAAAGTACATGAGAAAGTGAGGACGCATCGGTAAGCCGGTTGTTAAATGCTTCTTTGCCTTCTTTTCTTACTAGTGAGTCAGGGTCTTCACCTTCGGGTAAAAAAAGAAAGCGAATTTGTTTTTCATCCTGCATGACTGGTAAGGCGGCTTCTAGGCCTCGTATTGCTGCGGCACGTCCAGCTTTATCGCCATCAAAGCAGAGCACTACTTTGCTAACTAACTTAAAAAGTTTGCGGATATGTTGGCTATTAACAGACGTACCTAAGGTCGCAACGGCATTGGTGATACCGTGCTGAGCAAGGACGATAACGTCCATGTAACCTTCTACAACGATGATTTGATCAAGTATGGGGGTATTTTGTTTCGCCTCAAAAAGCCCATAGAGTTCTTGGCTTTTTTGAAAAACAGGGGTTTCTGGGGAATTTAAATATTTCGGTTTCTCGTCACCAAAAGCTCGTCCACCGAATGCAATGACGCGGCCTCGAGAGTCTCGAATGGGAAAAATAATGCGATCACGAAAACGGTCATAATAGTGACCTGGTTGGTCTTTTTTCTCGATTAGCATGCCGCCGTGGAGAAGTTGCTCTTGGCTTTCGGCTCGAGTTCCGATGCGTTTAAGTAAGTTGTCCCATCCAGGAGGGGCAAAACCTAAGCCAAATATTTTGGCTATTTGCCCTGATAGTCCTCTGTCTTTTGATAAGTAGTCTGTCGCCTTTTTCTTTTCCGTGCTCTGAGTTAGCTGCTCTTGGTAGAATTGCGAGCTTTCAGAAAGGCGCTTAAGGAGTTCGGCATTTTGCTCATAGCGATCTGGGGCGCCTTGATCTCGTGGTACTTCCATGCCGGCATCTTTAGCTAGCATTTCAATAGCGTCAACAAAATCTAGGTGATCGTGTTCCATTACGAAGGAAATGGCGTTGCCGCCTGCTCCACAGCCAAAGCAATAATAAAATTGTTTATTTGGATTGAGGCTAAATGAAGGGCTTTTCTCGTTATGAAAAGGGCAGAGGGCGCTGTAATTTTGCCCTGTTTTTTTTAGGCTAATACGGGACGCAACGACATCGGTTAAGTCGGTTCGAGCGAGTAACTCGTCAATAAACTGATCTGGTATGCGTCCCGCCATAGAATTAACCTAGTTGTGCTTTTACTTGTTTACTAATGGTTGCCATGTCTGCGCGGCCTTGCACTTGCGGTTTTACAATGGCCATTACTGCGCCCATTTGCTGCATTGAGCTAGCGCCAGTTTCTGCGATAGCTGCTTTTACTATTTCACCAACTTCGTTGTCAGTTAGTGGAGCTGGTAAAAACTCGCTGATGATTTTAATTTCGTTATGCTCTATTTCAGCTAGATCTTCGCGGCCAGCAGCTAAAAACTGTTGGTGAGAATCTTTACGCTGCTTGTTCATTTTATCTAGAACGGCTAGGACTCGAGCATCGTCTAGCTCTATACGTTCGTCAATTTCAATTTTTTTACACTCAGAAAGAATAGTTCGGATGGTTGTGACGCGCAGTTTATCTTTAGCGCGCATGGCATCTTTAATGGTTTCTGATATGAATTTTTTTAATGCTGACATGAGTTCCTCTTTACTTTCTAGTAGGCAAATATATACGCAAAAAAAACGGCTAGTTTGTTAACTAGCCGTTTTTTTATAAACCTAAATGCAAGAAGCGTCTAGGTAAACATTTGTTTTAAGCAAATTGCCAAACGGCATAGAGGCCTAGTACAAACGTTGGAATTTTTTCTGCTCACGAGAAACTTTCTTAGCGTGACGTTTTACAGCAGCTGCTGCAGCACGTTTGCGAAGAGTTGTTGGTTTTTCGTAGCATTCACGACGACGAACTTCTGCCAAAACACCTGCTTTTTCACAAGAGCGTTTGAAGCGACGTAGAGCGATGTCAAATGGTTCGTTATCTTTTACTTTTACTGCTGGCATGTTTTTACCTTTAATAATGTTTTTTAAGTTTAAGTATTCACAAAAACGGCGTGAATCATACCCGTATTTAATGGGCTTTCAAAGCGCGCTTTTGTTGAACAGAGCAGACCATCCATCAAGATGATCGATTTTTCTAACTCTGAGCAGACTGATGTCGCGTCTGTAACTGTTAATTTTTTACCAAGAGTTGTGTTTGGTCCGCCATATTGCTTGCTTTGAAGCTATGTGCCAAACGAGAAAAATCACCTGCCTTTTAATTTAAACATTGAAAACGCGCATATTGTAAATGTTTTGACTGCGCCTGTCTAATCTGTTTTACAGTCTGCCGCCTTCAGACTAGATGAGTTACAATATGGACAAACAGATTAATGAGATGGTGTAGATGAAAGTACTGGGTTTAGAAACGTCCTGTGATGAGACTGGCATTGCTATTTATGACACAGAGAGTGGTTTATTAGCTCATAAAATTTACTCTCAAATTGCGCAGCATGCGGAATACGGTGGTGTGGTGCCTGAATTGGCGTCTCGTGATCATGTGCGTAAAACCTTACCATTGATCGATGAGGTATTGCTTGAAGCTGGCATGACGAAAAAAGAGTTGGATGCTATCGCTTATACCAGTGGTCCAGGTTTGGTCGGTGCATTGATGGCTGGGGCGACGATTGGACGTTCTTTGGCTTTTGCACTGAATATTCCGGCACTAGGCGTGCATCACATGGAGGGGCACTTGTTAGCGCCAATGTTGGAAGAAAGCCAACCTTCTATGCCTTTTATTGCCCTGCTTGTCTCAGGTGGGCACACACAATTGGTTCGAGTCGATGGCATAGGTAAGTATCGTCTACTTGGTCAATCTTTAGATGATGCGGCGGGGGAGGCCTTTGATAAAGCGGCTAAAATGATTGGCCTACCTTATCCTGGCGGCCCTCAAATCGCAGCGTTGGCGAAGCAAGGAAATCCTAATAGTGGGCTTAAATTCCCACGGCCTATGACCGATCGTCCGGGATTGGATTTTAGTTTTAGTGGTTTGAAAACGGCGTTTTTAACCGCTATTCATAGTGCGTTAGATGACGACCGTTGTGATGAGCAATTTAAAGCAGATGCAGCTTTGGCATTTGAAGTGGCCGTGGTCGATACCTTGGTTATTAAGTGTCGTCGTGCACTTGAAGCGGAAGGCTTGAAACAATTAATTATTGCCGGCGGTGTGAGCGCAAATCAGCGCTTAAGAGAACAGTTGGAATCACAACTTAAAAAAGTTAAAGCGAGTGTTTTCTATGCTCGCCCTGAGTTTTGTACAGATAATGGGGCCATGATTGCTTACGCTGGTGCGCAACGTTTGGTCAATGGGCAGTCTTCTCCGCTTAATCTTTCTATAAGAGCTAGATGGCCATTATCTGAATTGCCCCCTATTGAGGAGTGCTAGTTATGAATGATATCGTTTTTATTGAAGGTCTGAATGTTAAGGCTGTTATCGGTGTATATGATTGGGAAAAAACCATTGAGCAAGAGTTGGTGTTCGATCTTGAAATGGAGCATGACAACCGAGATCCTGCACAAGCCGATGATTTATCTAAAACGCTTGATTATGAGGCTATTTCAAATTTCATTATCGCATTTTGTGCTGAACGCCGTTTTGAGCTAATTGAAACCTTAGCTGAGCATTTGAGTGATGAGCTGATTAAAACTTTTCAGATGAATGCGTTGGTTATGACGTTACGTAAACCGGGTGCGGTAAAAGCGGCGAAGGCTGTTGGCGTTAAAATAGCGAGAAAAAAAGTAAGCGCTTACTGATCGGTATGCTCGATAAAAGAGTTAGCTTGTTCATTTAGTGTGGTTATTCTGGTTGCTTTGAGTGCTAGGCCAAGCTCAGCGCCACTAAACCCTTGTTTCATTAAACTTGCTGCATTTATTTTGGCGATGCTGTTGCGCAAATCTAGCCATTGATCTTGGTGAGTATTCGTTAGTAGGCTTAAAACCTCAATCAGGCGTTGGTATGGTTGAGGTTTTTTTATGGCGCTGACACTGGTTAGCCAGCTTTCCCATTGCTCGGCAGGCATTGGGATTTTTTGATTTTCTCTAAAATGGCGAACTTGCTCTGCTAACACTTTGAATTGATTTGGGCATTTTAGTTGTTTTTGCAGGCTTTCTAGTGCGCTTATTTGAGTGTGTTGGCACAGTAACGACCACCGTTGTGGTGCGGTTAAATGGGCTTGTTCTAGTTGGCATCGAATACGCTGGCTGGGTTGCCAAAAAAAACCTGGAAACAAGGCATCTAATGCGTTTGCTTTTTCAAGAACATCAAAAAAAACATAAGCATTAGGGGTTGAAAGCGACTTTTCTAGTTCCTTCCATACGCGCTCAGGACTTAGGCTAGAAAGCTCTCCTGATAAGCTGATCGTCTGCATTAAGCTGAGTGTTTCTGGGGCAATATTAAAGTCAAAGTCGGCAAAGCGTGCGGCAAAACGTGCGATGCGCAATACTCGCAATGGGTCTTCGATAAAAGCACTAGAAACATGTCGAAAAAGGCGTTTTTTAATGTCTTCTTGACCATGGAAAGGGTCGATTAGTTTTCCGTCTGTATCTTGGGCAATGGCGTTGATGGTGAGGTCGCGGCGTTCTAAATCCTCTTCTAATGTGATATCTGGTGAGAAGTCACATATGAAGCCTGTGTAGCCTTGACCTTGTTTTTTCTCTTTGCGTGCCAGCGCGTATTCTTCTTTGTTTCTTGGGTGCAAGAAAACAGGGAATTGTTTGCCAACTTGTTGATAACCTTGCTTTTCTAGCTCCTCAGGGGTTGCGCCAGTCACGACCCAATCACGATCTTTAACGTCTAGCCCAAGTAATTTATCTCGAACTGCGCCACCAACTAGATATACCTGATACTGAGCCATGTTTTAATTAATTACCTAATTCGCATTGTTCTGGAAACATTGCGCTCCATTGGCTATAGCCGCCGTTTAGTGAGTACACTTCACTAAAACCTTGGGCTGCAAGGTATTCAGCTGCCCCTTTACTGCTATTGCCGTGATAACAGCAAACAATGATTGGACGAGATTTATTATTGGTTTCGATGAAGGTTTGTACATTGTCATTGTCGAGGCTAACCGCATTAATAATGTGGCTATTTTGATAGCTAGTTGCGTCGCGGATATCCACAATGAGAGCATCGTTTTCTATGATTGGAAGCGCGTCAGAGACGTCAATGCAGGTATAGGTCATATTGTTTTCCGGTTTGTTGAACAAGGGGTACTAAAGCTTTGTTTATCTTCTAAGCGAAGGGCTGTTAAGCTTCCGCCCCAGACACAGCCAGTGTCTAAAGCATGTATTCTGTCTATATTTGTAATGCCTTCTAGCGCCGCCCAATGGCCGAACACAATATGGCAATCTTCAGGTAGTTTGTTGGGGTAGGTAAACCATGGAGCGTAGCCTTTCTGCGCGGTCGCGGGACCTTCTTTACTTTTAAGATCAAGCTTACTGTTTTCATCACAAAAGCGCATTCGTGTTAAATAATTAGTAATGGCTCTGAGTCTATCCATACCTACTAAATTTTCGTCCCATAATCTGGGTTTATTACCATACATAACGGCGAGGAAGTCATCTATTTGATCCCCATTAAGTTGATTTTCTACTTCTTTGGCTAGTCTTTGAGTCTGCGTGAGTGTCCAACAAGGTGGTATGCCTGCATGTGTCATTATGGTATTTAATGACGCATCATAGTGGCAAAGTGGTTGTTGTTTTAACCATGAAATTAACTCGTCTCGATCACTCGCTGTCAGAATATTAAATAGGGTATCGTTTCGTTTTAGCGTGCTATGGCCGTGTGCTACCGCGATTAAGTGGAGATCGTGATTGCCAAGAATGACTTTGGCGTTATCACCAAGTGACTTTATGAAACGCAATGTTTCAAGCGATTCAGGACCGCGATTAATGAGATCGCCGGCAAACCATAGTTGGTCTTGATCTTGTTTGTAGTTGATTTTTTCAAGCAAATCAAAGAGAGGCGTCAAACAGCCTTGTAAGTCGCCAATGGCATACGTTGCCATAATAAAACCTCAGTGTACCTTATTCGGAACAGACAGAGTGAATGGACGAACTGGCGCATCGAACTCAGTGCCATCATCCGCGATAAAACGATAGCTGCCATGCATGCAGCCAACAACGGTATCCATAACCGTTCCGCTGGTGTATTGAAATGACTCGCCAGCGGCTAGGTGAGGGTATTCTCCCACCACGCCGCTACCTTTGATTTCCTGAACTTTTTCGTTGCCATTGGTAATTACCCAATGTCTGGATTCAAGCTTTGCTGACTCGGTGCCACAGTTTGTGATGGTAATGTGATAAGCGAATACAAACCTGGATTCAGAGGGGGTTGATTGCTGTGCTAGATATTCTGTTTGCACTGAGATGGCAACATCGTGCTTTAACATCTAGGCTTCCTTGTTATGAACGAGGTTAGCAATGCGTACAAAGTCTGCAACATCTAATCTTTCTGGGCGCAGGCTAGGGTCTATTTCTAGCAACTCAAAATCTTCGTTATCCAATACGCCTTTATAGTTATTACGTAACGTTTTTCGACGTTGATGAAAGCCAATTCTGACCGTATCCTCAAGTGTTTTAATATCTACGACAGGAAACGGAAGGATTTTATGAGGTGTCATTCGAACAATGGCAGAGTCTACTTTTGGTGCTGGATCAAAGGATTCTGGGCCAACAATAAAGAGTGATTCCACATCGCAGTAATATTGTGCCATGACGCTTAAGCGGCCATATAAACTGTCACCAGGGCGAGCGGCTAGGCGATCTACTACTTCTTTTTGTAGCATGAAGTGCATGTCTTCAATTGCGCTTGCTTGGCTTAGTAAATGGAAAATAAGCGGTGTTGAAATGTTATAAGGTAAATTACCAACGACACGAATTCGTTGTTCTGTCGCAAGTGAAGCAAAATCGAATTTCATTGCGTCTGCTTCATGAACGGTCAATTCAGGAAATCGAAACAAATTTACTTTTAGTATAGGGATTAGGTCGCGGTCTAACTCGACAACGTCCATGCGTTCGGTAACGCTGATAATGCCTTCTGTTAAGGCACCTTTACCGGGGCCAATTTCAACAATTTTTTGGCCTTTTCTAGGGCCAATACAAGCAACAATACGACGGATCACACCGTGGTCGTGCAAGAAGTTCTGGCCGAAGCGTTTACGTGCTTTATGGGATTGTGGTTTGCTCATTAGGAATGTTTTTTCGCGTTATTGGCCATATTGATGGCGTGTTGAATGGCGACTTTTAAACTGCCGTCATTGGCTGCGCCTGTTCCTGCTAAATCAATGGCTGTGCCATGATCCACCGAGGTTCGAATAATGGGTAAGCCTAACGTAATATTTACGGCATTACCAAATCCTGAGTATTTTAACACAGGTAAGCCTTGATCGTGATACATAGCTAAAACGCAGTCAGCTTGATCTAAGTATTTAGGTGTGAAAAGAGTGTCAGCAGGTAATGGACCAATTAAATTTAGGCCTTCATTTCTTAATCGCGAGAGCGTTGGGATGATGACATCTATTTCTTCCATGCCTAGATGTCCATCTTCACCAGCATGCGGGTTTAAGCCGCAGACGAGAATGCTGGGAGACTCGATACCAAATTTTGTCTTAAGGTCGTGATTAAGAGCATGAATGACCAGCGTTAGGGTTTCGTCGGTAATGGCTTCTGAGACATTCTTTAATGGCAAATGTGTGGTGGCTAATGCGACCTTCATTGCATCAGTGGCGAGCATCATAACAACGTGTTTAGAGTGGCAGAGGTGTTGAAAAAACTCAGTATGTCCAGAGAAATGTGTTCCGGTTTCGCACAAGATGCCTTTATGAACGGGTGGGGTGACGACGGCGTCAAACCTTCCCTCTAGGCAGCCTTGTCCTGCGATTTCTAGTGTTTTTAGAACATAGGGCGCATTGGTAACATCAAGAAGTCCCGCCTGGCTTGGCTTGTTTAATTCAACGGGAAGTATGTAAATCGCCCCTTTCTGATGTGCTATTACTTGTTCGGGAGAATCGATTGTTATCAGAGTAGGCTCAAGATTTAAGCACTTTGCTCTTGCTTTCAGTAGTGTCGGGTCTGCGAGAACAACAAGACGAGCATCGAATGATGTAGTCATCAATGCGCTGAGGATAATATCAGGGCCAATGCCGGCAGGTTCACCGGAGGTAATGGCAATAATAGGCATTTCTTTCTTCTCGTCTTGTTGCATCATCTACGTACTTATTCCTTTATATCGATAAAAGCATCCGCTTTCAATTCGCCTAACCAGTTACTTAGTACCACGTCTTTTTTCTGTGCCACTAAGGCTTGCTCGGCTTTAGCATCTTGAACCTTTTTACTAATATCTGCTTTGCGACGACCTTCTACTTCAACGATGTGCCAGCCAAATTTCGTTTGGAATGGTTGGCTGAAGCCGCCTATCGGTGTTTCATCCATCACTTTTTCAAATTCTGGAACCATGGTTCCAGGTGATGTCCAACCTAGCTCTCCACCTTGTAAAGTAGAGCCTTGATCTTCACTGTATTTTCTTGCTAAATCACCAAAGTTTGCGCCTTTCTTTAGTTGCTGATAGATATTTTCAGCGAGCGCTTTGGTTTGTTGCATATCTCGAATTTCGTTTGGTCGAACTAAAATATGTCGAGCTTTGGTTTGCTGTTGGATCGTTGTAGACGGTGAACGTTTAGCAATTAACCATAGTAAGTGAAAACCAGCATTACTCTGTATCGGGCCTACTAGGGCGCCTGTTTTGCTGTCATCAAGTGCTCTAACAAATAGTGGAGGAAGTTGATTTAATGGGCGCCAGCCTAAATCTCCGCCTTCAATAGCGAATTGGCCATCTGAATTGGCAATGGCTTGGTTTATAAAGTCATCTTCGCTATGGATTTTTTTAGCGATGGCTTCAATTTTGGCTTTAGCTTCATCAGGGTTGCTAGAGCGAATCAGAAGATGCCTTAAATGGACTTCATCTTTGTCCTTACTCAAGCTGGTATCAGAACTTAAGTAGTCATTAATTTCTTGCTGACTAATAGAAATTCGTTTGTTAATAATTTCTTTTTTAATGTTGCTAATGAGGATTTCTTTTTCAATCTGATCACGATAGCGACTGTAATCGACACCTTGTTTAGCAAGAACTTGCTTTAGTCCATTAAGATCAAGATTCATTCGTTGAGCAACGCCTAGAATTGCTTTATCAACCGTGTCGCTAGAAATTTGCATACCAACACTGCGGGCATAATTGGCTTCTAGGGTTTCATCAATAAGTTGGTTTAATATTTGACGGTGAATATTAGGTGTCATTTGACCACCTGGAATTCGACTTTTCACAACATTAAATCGCGCTTGAATATCGCTGTCTAAAATAGGTTGAGAGTCAACGATAGCAGCAATGCCGTCCAGTTTTTGAGGTGCTGCTTGTAGGCTTTGAAAAGGCGCTATAAGTAGAGCCAAGCTTAATATTAAAGAAAAGATTTTCATCATTAGTATCCAGTTTTCCCTTTGTTCCAATAATCGTCAGCGATGCTAGAAGTACTATTATCTTTAGCACCAACACTGCTTAAGCTGCGTAAACTAAATTGTAGGAAGAAGCCGTTTTCAAAGACGCTGTCGTCATTAAGCCAGCGTTGATAGCTTGCAGAGACTTTTAGACAGCAGTTTTCGTAGCCTAAGCCTGCGACTTCTTTCGTGGTTCTATTTCCCATAAAGTCATAGGTGTGTTGTAAAAACATTGACCAGTTTTGATTAAGTGGGAATATAGTTCCGATATTTGTCTGGTTGGCGTCGTCATCAGAATCTTCGTTATCAATGGTATAAAGATAACTTAAATCAATCTTAACTTCGTCAACTGGTTTCAATTTTACAATAACTTGAGTAAGGGTCGAATTACCATCCCCTATGTCATAGTTAGCATTAGCCGTTAGGCTGAATCGATCGCTACCTGTGTAGGTTACGGATGCCAGTAATGGGCTTGTGCTTGAATCTGCTATTGGGGTGTTGCTGCTAGTGGTACCACTGACAGAAACGAAACGATCTTTTAGGTATTGGATTTGTCCCAGTTTAAAGGCCCAGCGTTCGTTGTTGTTCTCATCATATAAACGACTTTCAATCCCTAAGGTAAACTGTTGTGTATCACCGACGCGATCATTGCCGCTTAACCTCTCATGACTGAATGCCTGCGAATAGTTTAGAACCGGTGTACTGGCATCAAAATCAGGAATAAGGCTTTGATCTTCATAAGGTGAGTTTAGGAAGCTTAATTTTGGAGTCAGTGTTTGACGCCATGTTTTGTCATTGTTCAAGATGCTGCGTTCAAAAGTAGCACTTGAATCAAAGTATGTAGATACATGGTTAAGGCTTGTATCGTAATCTGAGTTTGTGGTGTATTTATGAATAGAATACTGACGATTTTGCAGTAAAATACCTGGAGTAAAACTGCCCCACGCGTTACTTAAATTGAGTTTTATATCCTGGTTAGCCACAGTACGCTGACCATCAAAATCATTTTCGTCAGGATCGTAAAAGTCAGTGTATTGGCCTTCTATACTATAATCTATAAGATCAGTCGCATACCGATAAGAGGCATCAAGACGAGGTAACCAATCAAAAGGTTTGTCGTTTGAAGGGTCTGGTGTTTGATAGCGCCGAACTTTTGCTGTACTGCTAAAATTTCCATTATTAAAAGAAAGGTATCCGCTCCTTTCATAATTATCTTGTTCGCCTAAAGACGTAGTATTGGTATCAGGAAATTTGTCTTCAGTTGGATTGTCTTCTAATAACAATCCAGTGGAGAAATATTTATTCAGTTGCTGATCTGTTTTTAGTTTTCTCAGCGTTTGCTCACCTTCAGCATTATCATCAAAGGTAGATTGTTCGTAGGTTGTTTGGCCATATTTACCTAAATGTCTAAGCTCAAGGTCAAAGCCTGCCCCTTCTTGTTGGACGTAATTGGGGGTGATTGTTGCATCGTAATTAGGAGCAATATTCCAATAGAAAGGCGCGGAAACACTTAATCCCTTACTGCCAGATATGCCAAAGCTAGGGAATAGAAAACCAGTTTGGCGAGCGTTATTTAACGGGAATCTTAGCCAAGGAAAGTAAAAAACAGGCACATCATGAATCCGGATTTGGACATTTTCAGCGGTACCAAAACCTTCGCTAGGATTAAGCTCAATAGCGGTACCATAAAGCTGCCAGCTTTCTTCTGTTGGCTCACAAGTCGTGTAGTACCCTTGATGAATGAAGATAATGCCGTTTTTACTGCGAAGTAACGATTTGGCAGCACCACGAGCGCCGGTATCTAGGCTGACAAATTTCGCGTCTACAAACTCTGTAGGTGAGTCATCAGTGCTTGAGAGGTAGCCACTGGAACCACGAATCATTTGACCTTTTTGTCTTAGAACAACATTGCCATCAGTTTTATAATACTTGTCAGGAACGCCTTCAATCTTATCTGCTTGTAAAGTAGAGTTAGGTTGAATAATTTCAGCGGCTCCATTGAGGTGAACGACACCTTCTTTGTCTCGATAAATTAGATCTGCCTTGAGGTTGGTATCTTGTGAATTAGGGCTTTTCCACTGATCTATATAAGACCCACGGCAGTATCGTCCAAGTTGAGCTTGCTGATCGGCAGGTAAAGATTCTCTCGGAACCCAATCCCATTGATTCGCATGAGCCAAAGGTATGATGAAAAGACTTTGAAAAATTAAAGCGTAAATGCGTGAATGCTTAACCATGCAGGGTATACTTGTCGCCAAATGATGATTGTCCCAAATTGGACTCTGCCCCTAGTTGGGTCCTTGTGTGAGACAAATGATAATCTAAGCAGGCCACTACGGGCTACCGATTCTGGAGAAATATCTTTATGTGGAAGTTGATTGGTGCAATTTTAGGCACCATCTTGATGGGGTTCTGGGGAGGACTACTAGGCTTATTTATCGGCTCTATGCTAGATAATGCGCAGCGTGGTGGTGCTTTTGTCGGTCTACGTGGACGCGCAAATGTACGTCAACAACAGGAAACTTTTTTCCGTACATTATTTTTATTAATGGGGCGTTTAGCCAAGTCTGATGGCCAAGTATCGGCTGCAGAGATCCAATTAGCTGAAGCGGTCATGCAGCGATTGCGTCTTTCGCCAGCGGCTCAGCAACAAGCGCGCCAGTTATTTAATGAAGGTAAGTCGGCTAATTTCGATCTTGTTACTGTATTAAGTCAGTTTAAAGAGGTAGTGGGGCCCGGAGATTTAACGCGCACTTTGCTTGAAATACTATTGGTATCTGCTTATGCCGATGGCCACTTCAGCGTTGAAGAGAAATCTTTAGTTTCACAAGTTTGTGCTTACTTGGGTGTTTCTGTTGCCGAGTTTGAAAGTCTTCATGTGCAAATTAAACAACAGGCACATTTTAGACAAGGGTATCAGTCATCTCCTAACAGTGCGGATTCAAAGGACCTGTTGAAAGCGGCATACGATGCGCTTGGCGTGAGTTCTGATATGAGTGATGGTGATATTAAGAAAGCGTACCGTAAATTAATGAGCCAACATCACCCTGATAAACTTAGTGCAAAAGGTTTGCCAGATGAAATGATTGAGCACGCAAAAGAGCGTACTCAAGAAATACAGTCGGCGTATGAGATGATCAAAAAATCTCGTAAATAAAAAGAGTGTTTTTCGTCGCGTTATGATTAAGGGCTTTTATAGAAAAGCCCTTTTTTATATTCAGGGAGAGATTTTAGTTGATCAATTTGAGTGGTATTTTGTTTTAAGAACCCACGAACTAGTTGAATGTTTTGTTGTTTACTCTCCGCTCCGCTTCCAGTGGTATCTAGTTGAATAAATTCCCCTGTATCGCCTTTACGTTGATTGGCGGCTTGTTTACGCCACACAGAAAATCGATGGGCTTCAGCAGAGCGGTCAAAATAAGTATCTAATACCGGTTGTTCTATTAACGAGAGATCTTGCGCTAAAAAATAGTCACTGACTGTGCGTGGAGATTTTATGTCAATTAAGATGAGAGCGTCTCCCATCGTTTTATTCTGTGCGAGAAAATGCATTGCGTAAGCAGCGCCAGTGCCGTAACCGATAAAAACAAATTGTTTATTACCTTCAGCTTTAGCGCTTGAAATCGTGGCTTGTATGCGAGCAAAAACGACGTTTTGATTGGGCAGCAATGGCTCTGTTTGTGTCGGTGCTGTGCTATTGGCTGAGGGCGTTTCTACCGCTTTAGCGCGTTTTGTAATATCAGGGATTTCAATCGACAGAGTGCACCAACTGTATTTTGGAAGCGCATTTCGTAAAGGAGAAATGACTGTTGGCCAGTTAGGGTGTTCATTATCAGAGTGAAGAAGGATCGCGCAACCTTGTTGATCCCCCGTTAATGCTTTCCTATGCAGGGTTAGGAAATCGGATCCTTCTGCTTGAAGGATCTTGATTTGATAATCTAGGTGGTTTTGTTTTAAGTTTGTTTCTAATGCTTGTAAACGTGTTTTTTGAGGTGTTGGGATAACTCGTTTGTTGTTTTGTTTTTCGGCAGCTTTGTTTTCTGTTGTGGATGGTGCACTCGTCGTGGTGTTCGCGGCTTGTGTGGGCGCTACTTCGTCATCGGCAGAGATGGCGTGCGGTGACATTACCAGCGCAAAGCCGAAGATAATGGCATTAATAAATGGTTCGTTATTTTTCTTCATTGTTACCAATACTTATTAAGTGTGCCTTGTTAAAATGGACGAAATGCCACGATATTTTCTATTTTGTCACTGCTGGAGCCAGATATGAATAATTTTATTATCGCCCCTTCGATTCTTTCTGCGGATTTTGCCCGATTAGGGGAAGAAGTCGATAAGGTCTTGGAAGCGGGAGCCGACATGATTCACTTCGATGTCATGGATAATCACTATGTCCCTAATCTAACGATAGGGCCTATGGTCTGTAAAGCATTACGTAAACATGGTGTGACAGCAGATATTGATGTTCACCTTATGGTAAAGCCAGTAGATCGTATGATAAGCGAGTTTATTGATGCGGGTGCAACAAGTATTACTTTTCACCCTGAAGCGAGTGAGCACATAGATAGATCGTTGCAGATGATAAAGGATGGTGGATGTCGAGCTGGTTTGGTTTTTAACCCAGCGACAACACTGCATCATTTGAAATATGTCTTAGATAAGATCGACATGGTGTTGCTAATGTCTGTGAACCCTGGCTTTGGTGGGCAAACTTTTATTTCAAAAACCCTTGATAAATTACGTGAAGCAAGAGAGTTGATTGATTCTACTGGCCGTAATATTCGCTTAGAAGTTGATGGCGGTGTCAGTGAGAAAAATATCGCTGATGTAGCGAGAGCCGGAGCGGACACTTTTGTTGCGGGCTCGGCTATCTTTGGTAAAAAAGACTATAAAGCGGTGATTGACATGATGCGCCAAGAATTAGCGAGTGTGCGCTAATGAAAACACCACGACATTTTAAAAAATGGTTTGATGGTTGGCCTGAACTCGTTTGTTTCGATTTAGACGGCACCTTGGTGGATAGCGTTCCAGATATCGCGTTATCAGTGGATGCTTTTCTTGCTGAGCAGGGTGCTCCATTAGCGGGTGAAGTGTTGGTGCGGAGCTGGGTTGGTTTTGGTTCAGCTAAGTTGATTGAACAGGCAATGGCGTGGGCAAATATTGACCCAAATAAACACGAAGAGTGCTATCGAACCTTCTTGAAATATTACTTTGAACACCTCTCTGATAGAACGACGCTGTACCCTAACGTAAAAGAGTTATTAAAAGCGTTTAAGCACCAAGGTGTTCCTGTTGCTTTGATTACCAATAAGCCAAGTGTTTTTATTAAGCCTATTTTAGATCATTTTGAGATTACCGAACACTTTGGTTGGTTTTTAGGGGCTGATACTCTTGAAGAGAGGAAGCCGTCCGCTCTTCCGTTGTTGCACTGCAGTGAGGCGATTGAAGCGGAACCAGAAAAATGCTTGATGATCGGTGATTCAATCACAGATTTTCGTGCCGCGAATAACGCGGGCTTTAAATGTGCTCTTGTGACCTACGGTTACAATCAAGGGGTGGATCTACTGTCTCTTGGTGCCGATGCTGTGATGGATGATTTAGCCGAGTTATTGATTTAGTCATTATGAGTGGGCCATTATTTGTCTCGCCTTAAAATCGTTAATGTATTTTAGGGCGAGACAATAGACTTTGTTATTACGTTAAAAGGACACGGTTAAATTCCCTTTTTCTATCGCCGTTGAATTATGTCTTTCTACTATTTAATTGAATTTGACTGTCGGGTGCCATGTGGACAGTATGAGTTGGGAAGGCCACTTCAGCGCCATGCGATTCGATAATAGTCATAATTTTGAATAGTACGTCTTGCTTGACGTTATGGAAGGTTCCCCAGTCGACCGTTTTGGTGAAAGTATAGATAAAAAAGTCTAATGAAGAAGGGCCAAACTGGGTGAAATTCACCATGTAAGTTTGATCCGTATCTAAGTCTTCATGGGCTGCAATCATATTTTTCACTTCGGCAATTATGTCGGGAAGTTTGCTAAAGTCATCATAACGAACACCGATTGTCTCACTGATGCGACGGTGGCTCATCCGTGAAGGGTTTTCGACAGAAATTATTGAAAAGGTAGAGTTTGGGACATATAAAGGACGCTTGTCGAAGGTTCTAATTCGAGTCTGACGCCAGCCGATGTTTTCTACTGTTCCTTCGATATTTTTGTCTGGAGAACGAATCCAGTCGCCGACCACAAACGGTCTGTCTAAATAGACAACCAAGCCGCCGAAAAAGTTGGCCAATAGATCTTTAGCAGCAAAACCCACAGCAATGCCACCTACACCGCCAAACGCTAAAACTCCGGAAATACTGTAGCCCAAGGTTTGAAGAATAACGAGCAACGCAGTGATAATGACAGACACTCTTAGCAGCTTACTGATTGCACTGGCGGTCGTATAATCTACCTTAGTCTTTATTTTTTCAGATGTAGTTAGTGTTCTTTCGGCTTCTTTAATGCATCTAAGGACGAACCAAACAAGTAGGACAATGACGCCAACTTCACGAATAACATTAACTAACGATATGAATTTAGGATCCAGTTCTGTTCCTGAAATTTCAGCCGCAATCGTAATGCCAATTAACCAAATAAACATACCAATGGGCTTTTGGGCGGCTTCAATAAGCATGTTGTCCCAAGGTGTTTTTGTTTTACCCAGCTGATGATTAATACGCTCTAATACTTTCATTACGATAAAGTTGATAAAGAGTGTCAGTAGTACAGTCAAAAACACACGTACTACCCAGTGCATTTTTGAATCACCTAATCCTAAGTATGTTTGTATCGTTTCCCAGGTCATTATGTATCTTTTCCTTTTTTTAGTGTTTTGCTAAAAAAATCAGAGTAAATCGTTTAAAGAAGAAAGAGAGTGCCTAATCCCAAAAAGGCAACAAAGCCTGCAATGTCAGTGACTGTCGTTAAAATAACAGAGCCAGATAAAGCTGGGTCTATTTTTAGTTTGTCTAATATTACTGGAATAATGACGCCAGAGAAGGCCGCCATAATGATATTGACAATAATCGCCATTGCAATTACGGCACCTAGCATTGGGCTGTCAAACCACCATAGGGTGACAACTCCGATAACAATAGCCCATAAAATGCCGTTTAAAATCCCCACTTTTAACTCTTTTTTAAGTAAAGATTTTAGGTTGCTACGGGTGATTTGTCCGAGTGCTAAGCCGCGTACAATAAGAGTCAGAGTTTGACTGCCTGCTATCCCTCCCATAGAAGCGACAATGGGCATCAATACGGCCAAGGCAACAACTTGCTGTAATGTTGCTTCAAAAAGGCCTATGAAAGAAGAGGCAAGAAAGGCCGTTAAAAGGTTGATGCCAAGCCAAATTCCTCGAGTTGCCGCACTGCGTTTTACCGGCGCAAATAAGTCGGATTCTTCATTTAAACCTGCTGTTGACATTTGTTGAGTTTCATTCGCTAAGCGAAGACTCTCTAGGGCTAGGCCAGCATGAAAACGGCCTAGTAAAATGTGATTTTCATCAACGACCGGAAGAGCAGATAGTTCCGCCCTCTCAAGTTGTTCCGCTGCTTTCGTGAGTTCTGTCGTCGCCAAAATAAAAGGGCAATCCTCATCGATTAGGCTAGAAATGGGATCGTGGTCTTGAACTTTAAACAGTGCGTCGAATTTTACACAACCAACCCATCGTCCGGTACGATTTACCAGATAGATCATGTCTGTGTAGCTCGGTGTGTTTTTTTTAAGCAGGCGTAACGCTTCCGATGCGCGAATGCTTTGCGACGTAATTAATAGCTCGTGATCCATCCAGCGACCAACTAAATCATCATCGTAGATAATGCCTTTTTGGTAATATTCACGTTGCTTGTGATCCATTTGGTTAAGAGCGAGATCAACCATTTTATCTGGTAATGAATCGGCTATTTCCAGTAGATCTTCTGCCTCTACATCGGCAAACAAGGCTTCTATATCAGACTCATCGAGTTCTTTTAATAAAAGTCGCCTAGATTCGCCACGCATTTCAACCAAAATATCGAGACGATTGGCTTGTTTGATGTTTTGCCAAGCTTTTGTTCGTTGTACGAGAGGGATTGATTCTAATGCAAGAGCGACATCGTCAGGAGTCAATTCGGACATGGCTTTGCTGATGGACTCAGAAGAGTGCTCATCTTGAATTAACGCTTCAATAAGGTCTGCAACTTGGCTATGCACAGGATATCCTTTACAACCGAAAAATAGAGAGAATAGTGGCGAGTTGTTAGTTTGAAGTATAACGGTAACAGTTTCAAACAAGGCTTTGTTTTTACGATGTTTTTGATCAAAAAATAAAGTAATCTTTACTTTTCATAACATGGTATTACGTTTTTATTTGTATAAATAAGCAATAGGTTCAAAACCAATCAAAGGTATTAGTCTTCGTTACTTAAATCCTTTAAAATCGTCCCTTGTCTGTTGCTTCTCGTGTACCTTTAAGTGAGGTGGGCGTTAACGAGGATGCGTTGTATTTACTATCGATTAATAATTATATGAGTATCAAAGAGTTAGACATAATATGCTGTTAATGATCGATAACTACGACTCTTTTACTTATAACTTGGTGCAATATTTTCGCGAATTAGGCGCAGACGTTAGCGTCTATCGAAATGATAAAATCACCATTGAGGACATTGAGCGACTTGCGCCTTCTCATTTGGTTATTTCTCCCGGCCCTTGCACACCCAATGAGGCTGGTATTTCAATGGATGCGATTCGCGTATTTGCAGGAAGAATTCCTATTCTAGGTATTTGCTTAGGTCATCAAAGTATTGGGCAAGTCTTTGGTGGGGATGTAATTCGTGCTAAAAATGTCATGCATGGAAAAACCTCTCTTATTTATCATAATGAGACGTCTGTGTTTCAAGGGGTGCCAAACCCTCATCGAGCGACTCGTTATCATTCTCTCGTTGTTGCTGAAGCGACATTGCCGGATTGTTTTGAAGTGACGGCTTGGACAAAGAGCCAAGATGGTAAACGAGATGAAATTATGGGGATGCGACATAGGTCCTTACCCATAGAAGGGGTGCAATTTCACCCCGAATCTATTTTAACTGAGGCGGGACATGCCTTGTTAGCAAATTTTTTGACGCGATAGGAGAAAAGGGTGGATATCCAACAAGCAATTGCGGCTGTAGCTGATCGCCAAGATTTGACAAGTGATCAAATGCGCCTTGTGATGAGCGATATAATGACGGGAAAAGCCACTCCTGCTCAAATTGGCGGTTTTTTAATTGGCCTAAGAATGAAAGGCGAAACCGTAGATGAAATCACAGCAGCAGCGCAGGTAATGCGTGAGTTGTCTATGAAAGTAGAATTGTCATTAGATCATGTGGTTGACACTTGTGGTACAGGAGGCGATGGCGGTAACTTATTTAATGTCTCAACAGCGGCGGCGTTTGTCGTTGCCGCAGCTGGCGGTAAAGTGGCTAAGCACGGTGGTCGTTCAGTATCGTCAAAGTCAGGAAGTGCAGATGTATTGGAAGAAGCTGGTATTTTTCTTGATCTAAGCGCTGAGCAAGTTTGTCGTTGTGTCGAAGAAATTGGCTTAGGTTTTATGTTTGCGCCTCATCATCACTCGGCAATGAAGTACGCTGTGGGGCCTCGAAAAGAGATGGCAACACGGACTATTTTCAATTTGCTTGGTCCGTTAACCAATCCTGCAAATGCAAAAAGCCAAGTGATGGGCGTGTTTTCAAAAGAATGGGTTCGTCCTATTGCTGAGGTTCTTAAAGCCTTAGGTAGTGAGCACGTTATGGTTGTGCATTCTAAAGACGGCTTGGATGAAATTAGTATCGGTGCACTGACCTATGTTGCTGAGTTGAAGAACGGTGAAATTACAGAATATACCGTCTCTCCAGAAGATTTTGGTATTCCTCTTCAGTCACTTGAGTTGATTCAAGCGAAGGATGCGACCGATAGCCTAGCGCTGGTTAAAAAGGCGCTTGAGGGGAAAGGGGTTGATAATCCAGCTCGTGATATTGTTGCTCTGAATGCTGGTGCGGCCATTTATGTTTGCGGAATTGCAGACACTCTAAAACAGGGTGTGGAAATGGCAGAAGATATGATTGGCAGTGGGTTGGCGAAAGTGAAGCTTTCTGAATTAGCGAGCTTCACTCGTTACTATAAAAACGCTGAGTAAGCAAAGCGAAGGACATCGTTGTTATGCAAGTAGAAATTCCAACAATTTTAAAAAAAATCGTAGCGCGAAAATTTGAAGAAATAGAAGAGCGCAAAACGAAGAATTCTTACGCGAATTTAGAAGTTGCCGTTACTGTGGCGAATGTACACAACGCGCCAAGAGGTTTTGCTCAAGCTTTACGAAATAAAATTGCTCTGGGAAAGTCTGGAGTGATTGCTGAAGTCAAAAAAGCGTCGCCTAGTAAGGGTATTTTACGCGAAAGTTTTTCGCCTGCTCAGATAGCCAGATCTTACGAGCAGCATGGTGCCGCTTGTTTATCGGTATTGACGGATCAAGATTTTTTTATGGGTCATGAAGACTATTTAGTCGAAGCTCGTAATGCGTGCAAGTTACCTGTCATTCGCAAGGATTTCATGGTTGATGAATATCAAATTATGGAAGCTCGAGCTATTGGGGCTGATTGCATACTGCTAATAGCGGCTTGTTTAGATGGCCTGCAGCTGAGAAAATTTGATGCTCTAGCGCGTGATCTAGGAATGGATGTACTGGTAGAAGTTCATAATAAAGCAGAGCTAGACCTTGCTTTAGAAAATACCGACACAGAGCTATTAGGGATTAATAATCGAGATTTACATACGTTCGATTTAAGTTTGGATCATACCTTCGAGTTAATGAAAGGTGTCCCTGATAATCGTCTTATTGTGACCGAAAGTGGTATACATTCTCGTGATGATGTTGCTCTTATGCGTCAAAACAATATAAATGCCTTTCTTGTTGGGGAAGCTTTTATGAAAGCGCAGAACCCTGGTGAGAAATTAGCTGAGCTTTTTGACTAAAAGTCTAGAGAGGATTGAATCATGAAAACAGATGTAACGTGGCAAGAGGATGTTCATTTCACTGCTGAAACGGGATCAGGTTTCAAAATTGAAATTGATGGTAATCAGCGTGTTGGCTCACGACCTATGGAATTGCTCTTAGCTGGCTTAGGCGGTTGTGCTTCTTATGATGTGGTTAATATTCTGAAGAAGTCTCGTCAAGACGTTGTGTCTTGTGTGGCTAAAATTGATGCGGATCGTGCTGATGCTGTTCCGGCTGTGTTTACTGAAATTCGAATTCATTTTGTAGTAACAGGGCGAGGCTTGAAAGATAAGATTGTCGAACGTGCTGTTAAACTGTCTGCAGAAGAGTATTGCTCTGCCTCGTTGATGCTTGAGCGAGGTGGCGTAAATATTGTTCACAGTTTCGAAGTGATAGAAGTGGAATGATTTTTTGCGTAACACTAGAAAAGAGCCATTAGGCTCTTTTTTTTTGCGCTGTAAAAAGTGGTGTCCCCTGCGAGATTCGAACTCACGTCTAAGACTTAGGAGGTCCTTGTTCTATCCGGCTGAACTAAGGGGACAATTAATAGGAGAGTTTATACCTGATTTCGTCGATCAACTCAAATTTTGAATGTTGAAATAATTGATTTATATGAGGATTTTAAGCTCTTCCTAATGTGTGTTTGCTGCTTATCGGGCGTGTGGCGCCTCTGGCTGTATAGACTTTGCTTTTATCATTGTGCCCTTGTAATAACTCAAAAAGATGCTTGTTGCGTTTTTGAAGTGTACTAAGAATATGGGCGTTAGTAGTATTTTTTGTTTTACAGACAGTTAGGAGGGCTTCGCATTCTGTCATTAGTTGGCGGGTTTCATCCATTGAGCTGTCTTGTTCTAAAAGCCATGCTTTGAAAGCGTCTTCGGATGGTTTTTTAGGGTCAACAATATTGAATTTAATGAGTAAATTAACTCTTCGCTCATTAAGGAGGTTCATTTCATCAAGAAGCGTGCTTTTTTGGGAAGCGATATTGATGATGTTTTCACTATTCAATTCACCAAGTGCGATTCTTTCACTATCAAGAAGGGATGAAAGTTGGCAAAGTATTTCTTTGCTTCTTGAAAATACTGACGCAATGGGGAGCATAGGGCAAACCAATTAAGATGGTGAGTATCTCAGTCTAGAATAATGAATCTATAGAAGCCATATTATTGGCCAGTTTTTGCGAGTCAATTTTGTAGTTGCCTGATGCAATAGCTTGTTTAATTTGGTCAACTTTCTTCTGATCAATATCAGATAGACCATTGATTTTAGACTCGTGATTTTGCAATGTTTGGGCGGCTCCACTTAGCTTAACGGTATCTTCAGCCATAGTGCCACCGCTGTTAGACTGATTATTGCCTACAGCATCATTTGGTGTGTTGGTATCTTCTTTGAGAGCGCGGCTATTTTTAGCTACGTTGCTCTGATTTAAGATCCCTGTGAAGTTTATTGCCATTGGGTTATTCCGCCTCGAATGTTTTGCCTACTTTCATTAACGGCTTCTTCTACGAGAACTTTAGTAGAAAAATCGATATTTATATACTGCCACCTAGTATTATTCAGTAGTTTACAAGAACCTCACTGTCCGTTACAACTTTGGCGTAGATAATTCGACCAGAACTGGTATTTTTTACTCGTATTTGTTGTCCTTTGACGCCATCTTCTAATGCTTTGCCATTCATTTTTACAATGATGTTACCTGTTCTTGCTGTGATTAAGATTTGGTTTCCTTTTTTTACTAAAGTAGGTTGCTTGGTGAGGTTATCAGTGAGGAATGTATTGATGCGTAGATTGCGTGAGGCAACGAGTCCATATGGCGGATTTTTTTTTGTGAATACCTGGCCTCTCAAGCTTGTGATATCAACTTGACCAATTCCAGTGTTATTTTGGTTGATAGTCTGTCCTCTATTTATAGGAGAAACTACTTTTATCGCAGAAATTAGTATGGACTGCGTAACAGGGACAAAAGATTTCCACTCAGGTGATGTGCAGCTTATTGCGTAGGTTGTACGTTTAGTTGCATTAGGTCTTTGGTTTTCAATGCTGATTGCTGGGTTTTGGCAGGTTGGTAAATAGCTTAAAGCTGCTTGGTTATTTAGTGAGATTTCAATGTCTGCTGCGGGATAAATGTCGGAGAGTCTCGGAATTTCAACACGGTCAATGTAGTTATGAATTTGCTCCGTAATTGAAGAGGCGTAGCTATAACAAGCTTGAAGGCAAGCAAAGGCTATTAGTAGCCTTATTAAGGTCATGGTTTACACTCTCTCTAATGGTTAAGTTATTAGTAAAATAGCAAAAATCACTTTATCATGAGCTTTATATTTTAATATTACTGAGTCTGACTTAATACTCAATTTACATATACCTCTTTAGGAGATATTTATGGCTAGTGTTCTCGATAGCGTTAATCAGCGTACCCAGTTAGTTGGGGAGAACCGCCTGGAGTTACTGCTTTTTCGCTTAAATGGTAAGCAGATATATGGGATCAACGTTTTTAAAGTAAAGGAAGTGTTGCAGTGCCCTAAACTGACAACAATACCGCGAAGTAGTCCGGTTGTGCGTGGAGTTGCTCATATTCGTGGCGGTACCATCCCCATTTTAGATCTTGGCTTGGCGACGGGGGCAACGCCAATGGAAAATATCTCTCAGTGTTTTGTGATTATCACAGAATACAATCGCCGAGTGCAGGGCTTTTTGGTGCGCGGTGTTGAGCGAATTGTCAATATGAATTGGAGTGATATTCAGCCACCGCCAAGAGGGCTTTTAAATGACAATTATTTAACCGCTGTTTGTCAGGTTGATAAAGAGATGGTTGAAATTATTGATGTAGAGCAAATTCTTTCTGAAGTTGCTCCGATGCGTCAGGATATTTCAGATGGTATTGTCAGTGAAGGTGTACATCATAATGCTAAGAAGCATCACATTCTTATTGTGGATGATTCATCGGTTGCGCGTAAGCAAATTAAACGTTGCATGGAGCAAGTGGGGTTTGCTACCACGGTGCTGAATGATGGGCGTGAAGCATTAGAGTACCTTCAGGGTATGGTGGCTGATGGTGCCGATGTAACCAAAGAGTTTGCTATGGTGATTTCTGATATCGAAATGCCAGAAATGGATGGTTATACGCTAACAACAGCCATTCGTAATGACAGTCGTTTACAAGATTTGTTTATTTTACTTCATACTTCATTAAGTGGCGTTTTTAATGAGGCCATGGTGAAGAAAGTTGGCGCGGATGGTTTTTTGGCTAAGTTTCAACCTGACGAATTGGCTCGGTTGGCCATTGAAACGGTTCAGGTACAGGAGGATTAATACGATATTATCGGATTACTCCCAAATAATGCTTCGAACCTGCTTTTTTAGGAGTTTTAATGCTCAGTAGTGCAAATGGAATTACACCTAATGGTTATCTTAGGTTTAGAAATTTTCTACAGAAGGCTTGTGGTATATCACTTAGTGATAATAAACAATATCTTGTTGCCAGCCGCTTAGGTAAAACCCTGGAGAGAGAGGGTTTTACTCAAATTGAGCAGCTGGTTGATGCTTTGGAAAGTGCCAGGAGTGCTAAGTTAAAAGAAGAAGTAATTAATGCGATGACAACGAATGAAACGTTATGGTTTCGTGACTCTCATCCATTTACGATATTAAAAACTAAAATATTACCAGAAATGGTCAATACACCATTAAAAATATGGTCGTCAGCGTCTTCTACAGGTCAAGAAGCTTATTCAATTAGTATGGTTATTGATGAGTTTAAAGCGCTTAGGCCGGGTGTGCTTAAAGCAGGTGAAAGAATTATTGCAACGGACATTTGCACTAATATTCTTCAACATGCAAAGCAGGGTGAATATGATAGTTTAGCGATTGCCCGCGGGTTAGGCGCTGATATGCAGCGCAAGTATTTCGATAAAGTTGATGACTCTACGTGGAAGGTGAAGTCGCATATAAGCGCTCGAGTGGATTTTAGATATTTGAATTTGATTGACTCATTTTCTTCATTGGGGAAGTTTGACATTATATTTTGTCGTAATGTTCTTATTTATTTTAACGCTGAGCTTAAGTTGGATATTTTACGGCGCATGCATGATTCGCTTAATCCTGGTGGATATTTATTTTTGGGAGGATCTGAAGCATTGAGTGGTTTGTCTTCTTTGTTTGAGATCGTTCAGTGTCATCCTGGTATTGTTTATAAAGCCAAGCCGCAGTAGGAAAAAATTTTTATCGAAGGCCCGCATATTGCTTGTTCAATATGCGGGCTTTTTTGTTGGTATTTATAGGGCGGTAAGTTGCTTGTTGCCGACTTTTGCCGATTTGAAATGTGATTTATCTATGTTGTTGAAATAAAAGGCTTTTTTATTTGGCATTGATATTGCTTAAATAAAACTAAGTTTAAAGTATTTGTCGTTAGGAGATAGCGTGGCCATATCATTTAATCAAGCGTTTGCAGGACATGACAAAATGCTGGAATTCAGAAGTGCTCGCGCTTCTGTGCTGGCTAACAATATTGCTAATGCAGATACGCCAAATTATAAGGCTAGAGATATCACGTTTGGCTCAATGTTTAATGAGGCAAAAAGCAAGTTGCGTTTGGCAAGTGATAATGATCGTCATATCCAAGGTGGCAGTGCTGCTGATGACGACAGTGGGTTGTTATTCCGTAATCCAAGCCAACCGTCATTGGACGGCAATACAGTGGATATGCAGCGAGAGCAGGCAGAATATGCTCAGAACTCAATGCAATTCGATACAAGTTTTATGTTTTTAGACAGAAAAATTAGTGGCTTGAAAAAAGCGCTGACAGGGAATTAACCGTTATGTCTTTAAGTAATATTTTTACAATTTCCGGTTCTGCAATGAGTGCTCAAACCATTCGTTTAAATACTATTGCAAGTAACATGGCAAACGTGGACAGCGTTGCAAGTTCTGCTGATCAGACTTACCGAGCTCGTAAGCCGGTTTTTTCTCAAATGATGAATAGTGAGATGCAAAAAAACGGCTGGAATGGATCGGGTGTCGATGAGACGGGGGCAGGAATCGGTGTGAAAGTAGATGGCATTGTTGAGTCTGATGCGCCGTTAAAACCGCGGTATGAGCCTGGCAATCCGATGGCGAATGAAGATGGTTATGTTTATTACCCTAATGTAAATCCAATCGAAGAAATGGCCGATATGATGTCAGCTTCTCGATCATTTCAAACAAACGTAGAGATTATGAATTCTGCGAAAAGCATGATGCAAAAGATGCTTACGCTAGGTCAGTCGTAGAGGTGAGATATGGCAAATATATCTGATAATAATGGCTTAAAAAGCTTGATATCTCAGTATGGTACCGATGGTGCCAAAGCAGGTTTGAAAAAGTCTGCTGAGAAAGATGGAGCGGTTTCTCCGGCGGCTGTTGGTGCGAACGGTGTGCCTGATCCTAAAAAAGATCCGTCAAAAGGTTTAGCTGATAAAAATGTATTTCTAAAGTTGTACATTCAGCAGCTTAAAAACCAAGATCCAACCGCGCCTCAAGATACGAATGACATGGTTGCTCAAATGTCTCAATTTAGCTCCCTTGAGAAGCTATCGGGTATTTCTGATGAGCTGAAAAATATGACGACGTCTTTGACTTCGAATCAAGCGGTGAGTGCTTCTAGCTTGGTTGGCAAGTCTTTAATGATGAAAGCTGATAAGACAATGGTAACGGCTTCTCAAGAAGATGTTGCATTGAAAACAGTGATTCCTAAAGACTCTCATTCAGCTACGTTGAAAATCTATGATGCTAATAATCAATTGGTGCGTACGGCTAAGCTTGAAGATGGTAGCTATGATTGGGATAAGAAAGATGAAGCAGGAAAGGT
The DNA here is from genome assembly GCF_004352835.1 of Marinomonas flavescens. Lineage (GTDB taxonomy): Bacteria > Pseudomonadota > Gammaproteobacteria > Pseudomonadales > Marinomonadaceae > Marinomonas > Marinomonas flavescens. The sequence goes on from NZ_SJSB01000012.1 coordinate 85,980, forward strand.
TTTGCCGCCTGGTGAATATCACTTTGCCGCTACTACGGTAAATGACAAGGGCGAAGTGTCTGCATTACCAACGCAGCTGCCTAGTCGTATTCAGGGTGTCACAATTAACGGTGCAGACGGTACGGTTTTGAACGTGGAAAATCACGGCAAGGTCAAGCTAACGAATGAATTAGAAATATTAGGGTAACTGGAGCGAAATATGGGATTCAATACAGCATTATCAGGTATTAAAGCGTCTGCGGATTATTTAAGTGTGACAGGTAATAACATTGCTAACGCGGACACCACTGGCTTTAAAAAGTCTCGGATTGAGTTTAACGATCTCTACAATAGTAATGTGCTAGGTGCAGGAAGCAGTAACGTCATCGGTTCTGGTGTTAGTGTGGCGAATGTGGCACAAGAGTTTTCATCTGGCAACTTGGCTTATACCGATAATAATTTAGATTTGGCTGTTAATGGTTCTGGTTTCTTTGTTCTTGATGCGGGTGCGGGTACCCAAGCATTTACTCGTGCGGGTGAATTTAAGCTGGATGCATCGGGGAATCTAGTTACTAATTCAGGATCTAAGGTCCAAGGCTATAATGCCGTGGATGGTATTATTGGCGGGAATTTGGAAGATATGGTGGTGCCTACTGCTCGTATACCTCCTAAAGCAACTTCCAGTGTTGATTTGAAGGTGAACCTCAATTCTGAGGGTGAAGATGTACCTCCTTATATCCGCGCCGACTTTGATCCAGCAAACCCTGATACCTATGACTATACCCAAACTCAAACGGTAGCGGATGGCAACGGTAACAATCATCTTATTAGTTATTATTATGCTAAAAGTAAGATGCCAAACACCTATGAAGTTTATGCAACAGTTGATGGTAAATCTACTGATGATACTGGTGCCGCTTTTATGCAGCCGACTTACGCGACTTTTAACGGCCCTGAAGCAAAAGACTATAATGCGGATGGTACTGATGAGCCGCCATTTGCGCTTTTATATTCGGGAGCGACTGAGCCAACGGTTACGGACATCGCTAACTTAACAAAAGCGCCTATTGCGGCGGGTGGTACGTTAGGTGGTGTCGCGATTGCGGGCACTCTAGATCCGGCTAATGTCCGTACACCTGATAATATTGCGCGCCCAGCATTTGATCCTAAAGATCCTACTTCTTATAGTTACGGCAACACTAAGAATGTTTATGATGCGTTGGGTGAAACACATACGTTAGGTTATTACTTTATTCAGCAAGGCGAAGATAATACTTATGAGCTACGTGCGACTGTTGATGGGAAGGAATCTTATATTGATCCCACAACAGGGGAAGATAAGCGTTATTTAGATAAAGGAACTGTGGTAACTTTTGATCCAGCAGGTAATTTATCTGGTACCTATAAAGGGATTCCACCATTTGAGTCGTCTCAGCCTATTCAATTGCAAATTCAAGGTTTTGATCCAACCAACCGAAACGCTATTATTCCAGTAGATTTGACTGGTTCAACTCAGTTTGCTTTGAGTAGTACGGATGAGCTAAAACAAGATGGTTTTGCGGCCGGCGAACTTCAAGGTGTGTCTTTTGATGAAGATGGTAATCTAATTGCCACTTATACCAACCAACAAACGGCAACACTTGGCCAGTTGGCGTTGGCCACTTTCGATAATACCGACGGTTTAGTTCCTGATGGTGATACGGCTTGGGTTGCAGGTAAAGATTCTGGCGCTGCGAATGTGGGTCGACCAAATAGTGGTACATTAGGCAGTATTCAGGGCGGGGCGTTGGAAGAGTCTAATGTTGACCTGACATCAGAGCTAGTCGCATTAATCGAGGCACAACGTAACTATCAAGCAAACAGTAAAACATTAGAAACAGAGAATACCGTTACGCAGACAATCATTAATTTGCGTTAATTTCGTTTCTTTTCTGTAAAAAAGGCTGGGACACTCAATGTGTTTCAGCTTTTTTTTGCCTTAAATTCTTTGCTAGAGTGATTTTTTCTTAGTTGGTACGGTTCTTGATAGAGGAATATATAGTTAGCTATTTTTGAAGGAAACGGTAATGGATAGAGCTTTATATCTTGCAATGAGTGGGGGTGTTCAAACAATGAATGCTCAGACGATACATGCCAATAATTTAGCGAACGTTAATACAACTGGCTTTAGAGCAGATTTTGAGCAAGCTCGTTCCATGCAGGTGAACGGTGATTACTACCCTAGCCGTGTCTATGCCATGACGGAGAATCCAGCAACGCGATACTCTCAGGGAGATATGATCCAAACCGGTAGAAATTTAGATGTTGCGGTAAAAGGAAAAGGTTTTATTGCCGTTTATGATAGCGAAGGTCAGGAAGCTTATACCCGTGCAGGAGATCTCCAGATCAACGCAGCAGGTCAACTAGTGACAGGCAGAGGGTTACCGGTAGCCGGAAATAACGGTCCGATTTTTTTACCTCCTTTACAAAGTATTACCATTACTTCTGATGGCTCTATTTCTATTGTTCCTCAAGGTGGTGCGGCTAATGAAGTGGCGGTTATTGATCAAATTAAGTTGGTTGATCCAGATACTGATTCAATTCGCAAAGGAGAAGACGGTTTAATTCATTCTAAGACGGCAGGGCAAGTGCTTGGAGCAAATCAAAACGTTCAACTAGCATCAGGTTATATTGAAGGCAGTAATGTTAACGCAGTAGAGGAAATGACCCACATTATGGACCTTTCTAGACGCTTTGAAATGAACATTAAAATGATGGACACAATACGCGAAGACAGCGCCGCATCGGCTAGAATTTTACAGCGTAATGGTTAATAGCCATTTGTAAGTGGCATGATTTTTTAAACATTAATTTTTTTAGTATTTATTACGATAGAGGCTTTTATGAATTCAGCGCTTTGGGTAAGTAAAACTGGTTTAAGCGCCATGGATAAACAGCTTAACGTTGTAGCCAATAACTTGGCAAACGTATCAACAACGGCCTTCAAAAAAGATCGAGCAGTGTTTGAAGATCTTATGTATAAGACCGTTCGCGCGCCAGGTGCTCTTAGTGCCCAAAATGCCGAATTACCTTCAGGTTTACAGTTGGGTACAGGTGTTAAGGTCGGAGCAACGCAGAAAGATTTTTCTGACGGTGATTTTAATGTAACAGACCGAAAATTAGATGTCGCTATTCAAGGTAAGGGCTTTCTGCAAGTTATTCAGCCGGACGGTACTATGGCTTACACTCGAAATGGCAGCTTGCAGCTAAACAGTGACGGTAATCTTGTTACTTCGAATGGCTTATTGATTAACCCAGCGATTCAAATTGACCCGGATGTAACATCGATCGATATTGCGCAAGATGGCGTGGTTTCTGTTAAGAAGGCAGGGCAAACAGATATGCAGCAAGTGGGGGCTATCAGTCTTGCAGGATTTGTTAACCCAACAGGCCTTGACTCTATCGGTGCAAATTTATACACAGAGACAAATGCCAGTGGGCCACCAATAGTTGGCGCGCCAGGAACAGATTCTCTCGGTACACTTGGTCAAGGCATGCTAGAGGCTTCGAATGTTAATTCCATTGAAGAATTAGTGAACATGATCACGACTCAACGGGCTTATGAAATGAACTCTAAAGTGATTGCTTCCGCTGATGGTATGATGAGTTTTGCGATACAGCAGCTCTAGGATTGGTAAATAGGTATGAATATTAAGTTAGCGCTTTTGGTGTTATTAACAACCTGTTTAAGCGGCTGTTTGTCTTGGGATATCGATAAACAGGCTGTCGCTAATGCGGCGGCGGCTGGCGCGGGCGCCGCAGCTGGCGCAGCGGCGGTAAATGCTGTTGCAGATGCGGTGACAGATGATGGTAAAGCTGCCGATAAGCCTGCCGATGATGCTCCGAAGAAGGAGGCGCCTCGTAAAGGCTATGTACCTGATCCTGATAACCCAATGTCTGGGCCAAGAGTGTCTGAGCATATTCAATCTGATGATCCTGCTTACGCACCTGTTTATCCTGATGGCATTAAGCCTTCCCAAGCGCCAACAGGTGGTATTTATAAGACCAGTATGGGGGATGTGTTTTTTGGAGATCAAACCGCGAGTAAAGTGGGTGATGTATTAACGATTAATCTTAATGAAAATACCACATCAACGAAGGCAAATACCGCCGCCATATCAAAAACTTCTTCGGCATCTATCCCTAATCCAAAAGTGCTAGGACAGACGTTGAATATGGATACGGATGTGCCAGCACAAACAACAAACTTCACAGGCAATGCCTCAGCAAATCAGAACAACAGTTTGGCAGGCACAATCACAGTAACCGTATATAAAGTATATCCAAATGGTCTACTTGCTGTACGTGGTGAGAAGTGGCTTAAATTAAATCAAGGGAACGAATATTTACGTTTCTCTGGTGTGGTTAGAAAGCGTGACATTTCGCCGGATAATACGGTTGAGTCTGCACGTATTGCTGATGCCCGTATTACTTACTCTGGAACAGGAGAAGTGGCTTCTGGAAGTGAGCAAGGTTGGGTTAGTCGACTATTAAACTCTAGAGAAATGCCAAATTAATTAGGCAGATAACGATTGGAACTCTTTGTTTCAATATGGATGGTAAGCATGAAGTATGTAGCATTAATCTTGATGTTTTGTGTCTCGTTTGGGGTGCAAGCTGATCGTTTGAAAGACATTTCCAGCGTTCAAGGTGTGCGAGATAACCAATTATTTGGTTATGGTTTGATCATTGGATTAAATGGCACAGGAGATAGCACCCCTTTTACCAACCAAAGTTTTGCCAGTATGTTGTCACGTTTTGGCGTTACCTTGCCGGCAGGGGTGACCGCGACATCTAAAAATGTTGCCGCAGTTTCGTTAACAGCGACTTTGCCTCCGTTCTCAAAGCCTGGCCAAAAAATTGACATTACGGCCTCTTCTATTGGCAATGCTGCTTCCTTGCGAGGCGGTACATTACTGCTCTCCACACTCAAAGGTGCTGATGGTCAGGTGTATGCGGTTGCCCAAGGTAATCTTATTGTCGGTGGATTAGGGACCGGTGGCGTTGATGGTTCCCGTAATTCATTGAGTATACCAACAGTAGGGCTTATTCCTAATGGTGCCAGTGTTGAGCGCTCGGTACCTAATAGCTTTGATAATGGTGACACACTCACTTTTAATTTAAATCGCCCTGACTTTACAACGGCAAGACAGGTAACGGATAAGATTAATGGCTTGCTCGGTCCAGGTGTTGCAAAAACATTAGATGCTACGTCAATTCGTGTTACTGCGCCGCGAGACTCAAGTCAGCGAGTCACCTTTTTGTCTATTCTAGAGAATCTTGACGTTAAAGTAGGCGAAGAAAGGGCTCGTGTAGTGATTAATTCTCGAACTGGTACGATAGTTATTGGTCAGCATGTAAAAGTCTCGCCTGCTGCCATTACTCATGGCAGCCTTACGGTCACTATAACAGCAGCCCCTCCTATCGCTGGGCAAGATGGCACTTTAACCGGCGGTAAGACAATTCTGTCACCAAGAAATAACGGTGTTCAGGTGGATAAAAATAGCGGACATATGTTTGTTTTTGATCCAGGTACTTCGCTCAATGATATTGTTCGAGCTGTAAATCAAGTAGGCGCGGCGCCTGGTGATGTTATGGCTATTTTAGAAGGGCTTAAAGAAGCCGGCGCGATCAATGCTGATTTTGTCGTGATATAGGTGACTTTATGAACACTGTTTCTTCTCAAGATTTTTTTGGTAACTTTTCTGCGCTTTCGGCTTTGAAAACAAAAGCACAGAAAGATCCTGATGCTGCGTTAAAAGAAGTGGCTCAAAAATTTGAAGCCATTTTTATCAATATGTTGCTTAAAAACATGAGAACAAGCAGTGAGTCTATTGGTGGTGGGCTTTTCTCCAGTTCTCAGACTAAGCAATATCAAGGCATGATGGATACTCAGATGTCTCAGTCTCTCTCGAAATCGGGGAGTTTTGGGATTGCTAATGCGCTGATGAGAGAATATCAGGGAAAAGGAAGTCACTCTTCGAAAGAGTCTAGTGATGCTGATTTACTGCAGAAAGTTTCTCATCAAGATTTGGTCAGAGTTCAGGCATTAGCGCATAAAGCGTCTACTGAGTTTGTGCAAGCGGTACAAAAAGAAGTGGCTGAAAAAGCGGCGGTTAATTCTGCTAAAAATAATTTAGCAGGTGATATGTCTGCATCTGAGAGTGTGGCTAAACCATCCGCTCTTTCTGTGGCTTTTGACTCGCCAGCATCTTTTGTAAAAGCATTATGGCCGCACGCAAAAGAGGCCGCTGAGAAATTAGGCGTTAATCCTAAAGCTATTTTGGCTCAAGCGGCATTAGAGACGGGGTGGGGAAAATATCCCATTGCTAAAGAAGATGGTTCGGCGAGCTTTAATTTATTTGGTATTAAAGCGGATAGTCGCTGGCAAGGTGATCGTGCTGTTGTTAATACATTAGAGTATCGAGGTGGGATTGCTAAGCGTGAAAAAGCGGCTTTTCGTGCCTATGATTCATTTTCACAAAGTTTTAACGATTATGCTGACTTTCTACATTCTAGTGAACGCTACAAGGATGCCTTGAATTCAGGAGATGACCCATCAATGTTTGCTTCTTTGCTGCAAAAGGGAGGCTATGCGACGGATCCAGACTATTCGGATAAAATTAATCATATTCTTTCTAGCAAATGGTTTAAGTCTTTATAGTTCTTGTCTGCTTTGGTTCTTCGGCTTGGTAAAGTATTTGCATTAATTGCCGATAGTCTTCTAAGTAAAATGCTTTTTCATGATTTAGAGGTGTGAGCAATGGGCTCAGGTTTATATTCAATTGGTTTGTCAGGGTTGCAAAGCAGTAATGCTCGTATCAACACGACTGGTCAAAACACAGCCAATGTGGATACTGAAGGTTATAGTCGTCAAAGAACTACGACGGTTAGCTCTCCAACTGGCGCTGTTCGCGTTAAAGACACATCACGTATCGTAGACAAATTTGTTAACGATCAAGTGAGAACGGACACTTCAGATCACTCTTATTACGATACTTATCATTCAATGATGTCTGTTTCTGATGGCTTGTTAGGTGAGAGTAGTGTCTCTCTAAATAGCTATCTAAATAAAACCTTTAAAGCATTGCAAGATGTCAACAATGACCCTACATCCTCATCATTGAGAGAGCTGGCTCACTCAAGCCTAAAAAGCCTTACTAGTCATTATCATACGTTGGCAAAATTAGTGGGTGATCAAAAAACCATTGCAGATAAGAAGATGGAAACGTCGCTTGGTGAGTTGAATAATTTGACTTCTCAAGTTGCTAGTATGAATGATGACATCCTTCAGGAAGAAGCCGGCTCAAACTCACCAGCGAGTGAGTTACGAGATCAGCAAGAAGTCTTAGCAAAGAAAATTTCAAGTTATGTGAATGTTAAAGTTCAGTATGCAGATAACGGTGTCATGACGGTTCATTTAGCGAATGGTCAGCCGCTTGTTATGGACAAAACATCGACTGTGCTAAAAACAATTCCAGATCCGAATGACCCAAATCAGAAAAAACTTTTTATTGATTTTGGAAAGTACACTGTCGGCGTTAAAACCGAACATTTAGGTGGATCTATTGGTGGCTTGGTTGATTATCAGTCAGAGTTTGCGAAAAAAAGTGATCGGACTTTAGGGCAGAGCGCTATTTCGATTGCTGATGCAATGAATAAACAAAATTCATTGGGTTTGGATGCTAATGGCAGTTTTGGTAAAGATTTATTTCAGCTTGGTGAAATTAAGGTTCATGCAGGTTCTGAAAATGTCGGTAAGGCCAGTAGCATTGCTGTCCGCGTCACAAGCGGTGAGTCTGCAGATCTCTCTTTAGGGGATTATGAGTTATCTAAAACGGATGATAACCATTTTATGGTAAAGGTATTTGACTTGAACGGAAAGCTGACTAGTAAGTCTGCTATTTTAGATACCAGTACTGCTCAACCAGATAAAAATGGTTATTTTCAGCTCGACGGCCTTGGCATGAGTGTTCGGTTGGGGGATTTAAGCGATTATAAGTTACAGGATGTTTATCGCTTCTCACCAACGGATGGCGCTGCTGGCAGTTTAAAACTTGCAGCTAAAAATGGTGATGGTATTGCGTTGAGTGCTCCGGTGGGCGTTAAAACGAACCCAAGTAATTTATCGAATGCCACATTGAGTGTTACATCGGTTACAAATACGGACCCAAATAGCTCTGCTTTTTCAGGAAACGGTGAACTCTATCCGATTGCTCCTCATAGTATTTATTTTACATCCGATGATGCTTACGAAGTGCGTGATGGTCAAGGTAACGTGCTTTCTTCGGTTAATGGTGCGCAAGATTTCAAAGATCTGTTAGGGAAGGCTGGCCTAGCAAAAGAAGCAGGTTTTGATGTCTCTATTGCATCTGCTCCTAAAGCAGGTGATGAATTTAGTATGAGTATGGGAGATCTTGGGTCTGCTGACAACTTTAATGGTTTGCAGTTGGCTGATTTGCAAAATCGCTCTTTAGTGGGTGGTAAATCTACTCTAGCGGAGTCTTTTTCTGACCTAGTTACCTCTGTTGGTAGTAAGACAGCGACTCTGGACACGAATAAAAAATCTAGCGAAGTTGTCATGAATCAGAGTGTTGCAAGACGTGATGAAATATCGGGTGTGAGTTTAGATGAGGAAGCGGTGAACTTATTGAAATACCAGCAATCTTATTCTGCAGCAGCACAAGTTATTACAGCAGCAAGAACAACCTTCGATACATTGTTAGGGGCTGTGAGGTAGGTTTATGAGAGTCACAAATAACTTAATTTATGGACAGTCTAGTAGAGCGATTTCAAAAGCGAATGATCGTTATCTTGATATTCAGAACAAAATTTCTGAGCAGACAAGTATTGTAAAGCCTAGCGATAATCCAGTAGGTACTGGGCAGGTTTTACAGTATGAGAATAGCAATAGTCAGCTTAAGCAATACGATGGCAATATGAAAATGGCCAAAAGTCATCTTGAGTATGAGGAAGTCGCCTTAGACAGCTTAAATGGATTGTTGGATGACACTAGAACGTTGTTTATCCAGGCAGAAAATACGGCCAATACGCAAGAAGATTTGAATGCCATCACCGAACAGGTGTCAAAAATGGTGGATTCAATGGCTGATTTGATGAATTCAAAAAGTGCTGATGGTAGTTATATTTTTGCGGGAACAGATATTAAAAATCCTGCGTTTACGTTAAAGCCTGATGGACATTACGATTGGACGGGGAATGAAGGGCAGAAATTTTCTCAAATTTCAGAGAATAGAAAAATCCCAATAAACGATACCGGCAAACATCTTTTTCAAGATGTTTGGGCTCGTAATAATTTTAAAGCGACCTTGTTGACTGGGAATGTTTCTTTAAGTGCAAAAGTGCATGACGAGGGAGATTTTACTGATTTTCTGAGTAAAAATTACAGCGCGACAAACGGTGTTGCTAATAATTTCGTCCTAACTACCACGCCTTTAACGGGGACAACGGATCCGCAAGCAACGATAGAAAAGAATTTAGAAGGTGATTCTAAAATACCATTTTATTCTGGTCCTCCAGGAAAGTATTCGTTAATCGACACGTCAGGTAAGGTGATTGCTTCAGGTTCTTATGATCCAGGGCAGCCGTTGATCGTCGATGGCATGTCATTTGTTATTAAGGGTGCGCCAGGCGCTACAATAGGTGTGTCTTTAAACCCACCTAAAAGAGACAACGTATTAAACCAACTTAAAGATGCTATTTCTGTGTTGCGTGACAAATCGACGACAGCAGATGAAAAAGAAGCGGCCTTTCATAATGCTCAAGTGAGTATTGTTAATACTCAAACATCTATCGGTGAAGGGCGTTCTGAGGTTGGGTCGCGATTAAATACCTTGTCTGAACGAGGCGAATTTAGTTCTGCAAATCAATTATCTAATGTAATGGCCCAGGATAGAGTGGCTGGATTGGATATGGGGTCAGCGGCCACTAAGCTTTCAATGGCAGAAACGGCGTTAACTTCTTCGCAAAAACTTTTTACTCGGGTTAGTAATTTATCTTTGTTTAATAAAATCTAATGCTGAACTCTCAAGGTGATCAGAAATGTCATCATTTCAAATAGAATCATGTTTTGGCGTTAATATTAGCTCAGGGTATTTTGATATAGATGAAATACTCGAAAGCTTCAAGATAAAAGACGTCGTTATTGATCACCCACGTGCTAAAAAACTTATTCGTAATTACGGTAGAAAAGAACGTATTGTTGGTATCGCCTTACGTCAGCTAGCGCTTGATGAAGTGCGTACCGTCCTTGAAAGTGAAATGCTTCCATTCGATCCTTATTTCAATGATGATCAACTATTAAATACTCGGCATGAACGTTTGTACGATGCTCAAGAGCGTTTTCTTTTGTTGTGTTTTTCTATTGCCGCTGGCAAGCCTGTTCGCAGCTTAAAGGCATTGCACAAAGGGCTTACTTCCAAGGAGTGGCGAGAAAAGTCGATTAGTGGGCAAAATTTATTTCAATATTTTAGACAAGAGTTAAACGACAATACTCGAGACTATATTTTGTCTTATAAAGCGAAGATGGAACAATTTGAGCTTGGAAATATAGAAAAAGCACCCGCTAATTCGTCATCTGAAAATGTAGAGAGGCAATCTATTGCGCACTCTATTTCTGCCAAAGGAGCGGCTAAGAATAAGCCTATATTAGATATAAATAAGGAGCCGGTCTCATTTAATGATGAAGTATTAACCGCTCTTAGATTATTTGAAGAAGGGCATTTGTTACTGCTTGAGCAAGTTGTGCGTTTTAAGCAAGGAGATGCGCTTGATATCGTAGGATTAACAAGATTCTGTACTCTCCTTGTTGAATCCTATACAAGAAATCCTCACGCCTTGATGGCTATTCGGCATATTAAGGACGCTTCTTCTTATTTAGAGCAGCATTCGATGGGAATGGCTGTGCTTGGTTTGCATTTTGCCAAAGCTATGAAATTATCTGATTCTTATATAGCAGTGATTGCACTAGGTGCTTTGATATTTGATTTAGGTCGCTTTCGTCTGCCTACCCCCCTTATTAATAAAACATCAAAAATGACATCCGGCGAATTTGATTTATTTCGTAAGCATATCCAATTGGGTGAGCAAATAATTAGGCGTTCGAATGATATTCCTAAAGTTATTTATCATATGTTGTTAGATCACCATGAACGAGTGGATGGCGCTGGTTATCCTAAAGGTAAACAGGGTGATGAAATTTCGACCTATGGTAAGGTTGCAGCTATTATAGATGCTTATGATGCAATGACCTCTGAACAGGTGCATAAAGGATCCATGGGCCCTATTAAAGCGAGGCGTCAGCTCATAAAGGAGGCAGGTTTGGCGTTTGATAAAAATTTACTGGCCGTTTTTTTGAAAAGTCTTGGCAAGATTCCTGTTGGTTCCTGCGTCGCTTTATCTAATGGGCGGGTTGGTTTCGTTTTGACGCTTAATGGCGACTTTCAGCCTGCATTAATACGTCAAGTATACAGTCTAAATAACAAAGCTTTTATTGCATCTACAGATATTGATGTTTCTAAAGCGAGTGTGAGTGTTGTTGTTGAAAAAGAGGTCGATGCCCAAGCGTTTGGGTTACAGTTTATCAATCACCTTGTTTAATAAAGAATTTTTCTTTATCGTTTTTTCATTCTTCTTCTATTTTTCTTTGCTGCCTTTCTTGTTGTTGTAAAAAATCAAAATAATTTCAAAAAAAATTAAAGCTGTCAGAGGCTGTGCCGATAAATTAATCATAGAGGCAAAGCAACCAAATAACTAATTAAATCAAATGGTTGTTTTCCAAATTTTTATTGTTTAGGAGAGAAAAAATGGCTTTATACGTAAACACAAATGTATCTTCTTTGAATGCTCAACGTCAGTTGATGCAATCTGGTAAAACATTAGACACAGCTTATCAGCGTTTATCATCTGGTCACCGTATCAATAGTGCGGCGGATGACGCAGCAGGTTTACAAATCAGTGATCGTTTGACATCACAAGTTAATGGCTTAAACCAGTCTGTACGAAATGCAAACGATGGTATTTCTCTCGCGCAAACAGCAGAAGGTGCGTTGGACGAAACAACCAACATGTTACAGCGTATGCGTACTTTATCTATTCAATCTGCAAACGGATCTAACTCAGATAAAGATCGTTCAGCGCTTCAACAAGAGATGTCTCAGTTATCTAAAGAGATAAACCGTGTCGCGGATACTACTACGTTTGGTGGCCGTAATTTACTGGATGGTACTTATCAAGGTGTCTTCCAAGTGGGTGCCGATGCCAATCAAACAATTAGCTTTACTATGGAGTCTGGTGGTAAGGCCAACTCTATCGATTTCTCGACAAATAACGGTTTTACTATGTCGGGTTTGTCTGCAAATGCATCAACAGCTCAAGTGTCTGTTTCAACCGCATCTGTCTCAAGTGTAAACAATGCTCAGAGTATGATCTCAGTGTTGGATACTATGATTGCAGCGGTAGATTCTAAGCGTGCTGAGTTAGGTGCGGTGCAGAACCGTTTTAGCTCTACAATTAATAACTTGAGTAATATAACAGAAAACGTGTCAGCGGCTCGTTCTCGAGTCAAAGATACAGACTTTGCAAAAGAAACAGCATCACTAACCAGTGCCCAAATTCTTCAGCAAGCAAGCAGTAGTATTCTTGCTCAAGCGAATAAACGTCCTCAAGCGGCTTTATCACTGTTGGGTAACTAATTAAATTTAACTAGAGCGGCATGCTTTGTGTTGCTCTATTTGCTTGTTTCGAATGTTATTTTGAGACTTAGCTACTTCTCTCTCCTAGAGGTAGCCTTAAACCAGATGAGGTATTTATCGTCTGGTTTTTTTATACCTAAAATTCATGAGATTACACAATAATAAAACATTAAAAAATAAAATAAAGTTCATGCTTTTCAATGTTTTAGGTGATTTTCATCCCTTTTTCTGGCAGTTTATTGCCAGCTTAAGGTAAATATTTGCCATAAAATGCTAAAGACTTTCAGATGTTCGTCGATATGAAGGACGAGTACTGCTTTTTTGCAGGAATTGCTGAAACCTTTGGAGGCTATATATGGCTCTTTACGTAAATACGAATACCTCATCACTTAACGCTCAGCGTCAATTGATGAACTCAGGAAAAACGTTAGACACGGCTTACCAGCGTTTGTCTTCTGGTCAGCGCATTAACAGTGCTGCCGATGATGCTGCAGGTTTGCAAATCTCGGATCGTTTGACTTCTCAGGTTAATGGCTTGAATCAATCTGTTCGTAACGCGAACGATGGTATTTCTTTGTCACAAACTGCGGAAGGTGCATTGGACGAAACAACGAATATGCTACAGCGTATGCGTACTTTGTCTTTGCAATCTGCTAACGGTTCTAACTCAGATAAAGACCGTACAGCAATGCAGCAAGAGATAGGTCAGCTGTCTAAAGAGATTAACCGTGTAGCGTCAGACACTACTTTCGGTGGTCGTAACTTGTTGGATGGTACTTACGATGGTGTATTCCAAGTAGGAGCGGATGCGAACCAAACAATCAGCTTCAACATGAAAACAGCCGGCGCAACAGGTTCTATTGATTTCGCTGGTAACAGTGGTTTTACAATGTCTGGTTTGTCTAGCCAAGCAACCTCTCAGGTAAGCGTATCTACTGCATCTGTTACCTCAATGGCGAATGCTCAAAGCATGATCGGCGTTCTGGATAGCATGATTTCAGCAGTTGATAGTAAGCGTGCTGAATTGGGTGCGATCCAAAACCGTTTTGGCTCAACAATCAATAACTTGAGCAACATTACGGAAAATGTATCAGCCGCTCGTTCACGAGTAAAAGATGCAGATTTCGCTAAAGAAACGGCTTCATTAACAAGTGCACAGATCTTGCAACAAGCTAGTTCGTCTATTTTGTCGCAAGCGAATCAGCGCCCTCAAACAGCGTTGTCTTTACTGAAATAGTTTTGGCATAGATACGAAGCTGAGGTGATGCCTCAGCTTTGTATGTTTATAGGAGACTTGAAGTATGTCAATTAGTTCTAGTGATATTTCTAAACAAGCTTTTAATAATGTGCCTATTAGGCAAGAACAACGAACATCAGATAACTTCCGTACTCGTCAGCAAACCGAATCTAAAGTTATCCAAACTTTATCCGATACCAATAAGATGGATAGTAATACTTCTCAAGGTCAAAAAGAGTCTGTCAAAATTGAACCTAGCCATGTTGAAGAAATGAATAAAAAAATGGCTCAACTAAATGTTCATTTGTCGTTTGAAACAACGGAAGATGGCAAGAAAAATATTGTTAAGGTTGTCGATCAATCAACCGGAGATGTTGTCCGCCAAATCCCGACAGAAGATTTTTTAAAAATGTCTGACCGAATCGATGATATTATGAATCAGTTAAGTGATTTTAAGGGTACCTTGGTAAACAGTAAGGTTTGATTTGTCGGTTTAAGTAATGATTTGAAATATCAGGAGAGTAGTTATGCCGGTTGGCTCATTGGGTGTTGGATCTGGGATTGATTTAGATTCACTCGTAAAAAAAATGGTGAGCGCTCAGCGAGATAGCAAAGTTAAGCTGTATCAAGATAAAATTCATGGTTATGATTCTAAGCTATCTGCTTTAGGATCTGTTGGATCAGCAATCGACACTTTTAAATCTTCTGTGGAAAAACTTAACGACAGCAAGCTCTTTTCTGGACGCAATGCTTTGATCGATCAACCTGATGATAAAAAATCTCTTGATGTCACTGCGGATCGTAACTCTTCAAATGGCTCCTATGAAATTGCAGTGAATCAAACCGCAAAAGGTAGTCGTATTTTATCCGCACCAGGATTATTTAGCTCAAGCGACGAGGTAATAACTGCGCGCGGTGGAAAGCTAAAATTGAGTGCAGGAGATGACTCTTTTACGATTAATGTGTCTCCTGGTACAACGTTATCTCAACTAAGAAAACAAATTAACAGTTCCGAAAATAATTTTGGAGTGTCAGCAAACTTGGTTGATAATGGCAAAGGAAGTTTGTTTTTTACCATTACTTCAACGAAAGAAGGGGATGGAAACTCTTTAAAAATCTCGAATACTCCAGACCCTCTCGCTAAATTACCAATCTCAGATACGTTAACCGCAGATGAAAAAGATGCCGTGGAAAAAGCACCACTAAATAGCAGTGGTTTATCCTTAGATAGCGTATCTACTGAAGGTTTGTCAGCGGGTATGGTGATGGCGCCTAATGATAATGCGCGAGATGCAATTATTACTGTCGATGGTATCCAAATCAGTAATAACAGTAATACGTTTGATAAAGCTGTATCAGGTTTGTCTATTGATGCGTTAGCGCTTACCACTAAGCCAACTAAGGTGGAAGTTAGCTATGACGAGAAAACGGTCAAAGAGACGATTAAAAGTTTTGTCTCTTCTTATAACGATCTCGTTGGCGTTTTAGGAAAGAGTGCCGCTAAAGGTTCTGTTCTTAATGGCAATAGCATGGTTCGTAATTTGCAATCATCTATGTCGAGTAGCTTTATGTTGAGCCATTCTGATACGGGAAAACTGAGTACTGTCTTTGATCTAGGCCTGAAAATGGGCCGTGATGGAACGTTAAGCTTGAATGAAGCGAAACTCGATAAAGCAGTTAGTACTAATTATGATGAGTTGCCTAAATTATTTACTGGATCTGGTGGCCTAGCCTCTTCTTTGGAAAGATTACTGAATAGCTATACCGGCAGAGAGGGAATGAGCCGTGCGCTCAAAGATTCCATTCAGAAGTCAAAAGATAATACGGAAGAAACATTACAAGCCTATGAAGGGCGTATGAAAAAATATGAAGACTCTTTACGTGATAAATTTTCTCATCTAGATTCTCAACTTTCTAATATGAAAGCCCAAGGAAACTATTTGAATACTATGTTAGGTCAAATGAAATAAGCGTTTAAGCCGTAAAAATGAGGTTTGTGTATGTACGAGAAAAAAGGGATTCATGCTTATAAAAAGGACTCTTTAAAGTCTGATTTGGCGTCGGCAGATCCTCATCGAGTCATTCAGCTATTAATGCAAGGTGCATTAGAGCGATTAGCGCTTGGAAAAGGTTGCATCGAACGGTCTGATTGGGAAGGAAAAGCGGCAGCATTAACCAATGCCGTTGAAATTATTAATAGCTTACGAGATTCTTTAGATCGCTCGGTAAACCCAGAACTTGTTGATAATTTAGAATCTCTCTATGACTATATGACTGTTCAAATCAATGAAGCGAGCGTGACTAAAAATGTCTCTCTTCTTGATGAAGTAATTGGTCTTATTTTACAAATTAAAGGGGCCTGGGATCAGATTTCTGATGCGGATAAACAGCGAGCTTATGAAGAAAAAAACCAAGTTCGGATGGGTACTGTTTAATGCTAGATATAGCTTGCCTACATGCATTGGCAGATAAGCTAGAGAGAAGTGTTACTGACAAAGAGATAGAAGAAGTGCTGCGCTTTTGTGAGGAAAATGATGCATTAATTCGTACTATTGAGCTATCAGGTGATGAGAAAAACGATTTATACATCAAACGTTTTATTACCCTTCATCAACAAGCCATTGATCTCGTTCAAGCTGTGCATGCAACCATGCAAGAGCAACTTTTCCAGTCAACAAAAACACGTAAAGGTGTTAGCCAGTATGAAGGCGTAAAGCATGCTAAATGAGGATACACCGGTTTCAATTGAACAAACTGAAGAGTTCATTGCGCTTTTTTCACAAGGTTTAGAGCGTATTAAAAAGCATGATCAGGTTCTCACTGAGCGCTATCTAAAGAACATGACGTTGTTTGCTAATGTCATGCCTCATATTTACGAAGAATTCATAAACTATCGACCGAAAAAAAAGCATATCTACATGGAAGCGTGTGGTGATTTAAATTTGTTTCGAGAAGATGTGTCTTCCCCGCTTTTTTCTCAAGAGCCAAGAGCGCAATCTGAGCGTAAAATACTATCTTCACTTCAATCGCCTAATAAAACATTTCTGACCCTTGATAAAACCGATAGTCATCCAAGCCGTCATGTATTTTATAGCAACAAAATGATGGATGTTATCGAACAGCAAAAACAAGGTTTAGAGAAGCAAAAGGGATTATCTTCGTTTGTTGGTTCTGCTATTTTTTTCGGTATAGAACTGGGCTATCAACTTGAAGCCTTTTTGGCGAAACGAGAAATAAAGCACCTATACTTGTATGAGTGTGATTTAGACTATTTTTACTATTCTTTATTTGCCATTGATTGGCAGCCAATATTAGAAAACTTCAATGGCGATGGCCGTACAATTCACTTTTTTCTTGGTGTAGAGCCGGAAGAGTTTACTGAAAAATACATTCTTCAGTTGGCTGAAAATGGTTATTTTATGGCCCCTGAAACGTTTTTGCATGTGGCTTACAGTAGCCCAGAAAATGATCAAGCTATTTCCTACTTTCAAAAACATTATGCTCGCCAAGTGATGGGATGGGGTTTTTTTGATGATGCTCTAATTGGTATTGCTCAAGGGCTACGTTCCTTGCCGAATACACGATTAGCTGAATTTAAAGGTCGTGATGCTTTGCCTAAATGGGTAGCTGATATCCCGGTTTTTATTTTAGGGAACGGACCCTCATTGGACCAAGGTATAGAGCTAGTTAAAGAGGTTCGAGATCAAGTTTTACTGATTAGCTGTGGCTCAACGATTAATACGTTAAGTAAATTAGGTATTACGCCAGATATTCATGTGGATATTGAGCGTATGAAGCAAACCGTTGATAAGTTCTTATTTTTAGATCAAGAATACCTTGATCAAATTTGGGGATTGTCTGTTGATGTGATGCATCCTGAGTACTTTCAGTACTTTAAGCGTTCAGGCATGGGGATGAAGCCAGGCGAGGCCATTACCTCACTTATTCTGAATCAAGCTCGCGCTCAAGGTGATACTAAAGAGTATGTACAGCTTAATTTTTGTAACCCAGTCGTTGCAAATTTAGCCTTGTCTTACACTCAATTATTTGGTTTTAACCATGTCTATTATCTGGGGGTGGATAATGGTTTTAAGGATAAAGGCAGCCATCACTCTATCCACAGTGGTTATTATAAAGATGGGAAAGAGTCTGGTTTTCAAACCTTTAAAGACGCTACGTTAATTGAGCGAGAGGGGAATTTCGGGGGTGTTATTTATGCCACGAATATAATGGAAACCTCACGAGTTCAATTAGAATCGTTAACTCGACAGCTTAATAAACGTCGTGGCTTTACTAGCTATAATTTGTCTGATGGCGCTAAAATTGAAGGTGTTGAGCCGTTGAAAGCGGACGATGTGATGATTTGCGACCCTAAAATTGATCATAAGCATGTTATTGATTTATTGGATGAAGCTTTTTTTACAACACCGCCTGATAGCATTTTAAATCAATCCCCAGAAATGCTCCTTTCAGTGGATGATTTTCGTAAGGTCACTCAATTATTGCAACAAGGTTGGGATGAAAATGTCACGACACGAAAAGCGGTGTGTGATTTGCTGTGGTCTCATCATCGATCTATTTTGTTCTTAAAGGCTAGCGTACACCAACA
Organism: Marinomonas flavescens; assembly: GCF_004352835.1. Taxonomy (GTDB): domain Bacteria; phylum Pseudomonadota; class Gammaproteobacteria; order Pseudomonadales; family Marinomonadaceae; genus Marinomonas; species Marinomonas flavescens. The sequence goes on from NZ_SJSB01000012.1 coordinate 104,557, forward strand.
TTTACAAGACTTACTGATTGGTTCATTTACTTATTCCGCTTTTTTAATAATTAAATTTATTTTTGAGTATGACGATGAGGCAGAAGCGGTACGTCGAGCACAAAATATATTTTCTGTTTGGTGCGAGTTTCTAGAAGAAATGCCGAGTCTCGTGCAGCAAGCTTCTGATTTTGTTGATCAGGGAAACGATCATCTTATTACTTTTTACAATGGTTAACTCTACTCATGTTTGAAAACACTCCTTTTATTATTGCTGAATTGTCTGGCAATCATGATCAGAATCTTGATTTAGCAAAGTCCATGATCGAAGCCGCTGCAGAAGCTGGTGTCGACGCGATTAAGTTGCAAACTTATACGCCAGATACTATGACGTTAGATGTTCGTCGTGATGAGTTTATGGTCTCTGAGAGTGATAGCTTGTGGCATGGCTCAAACCTATATGATTTATACGCTAAGGCTTCGACACCTTGGGAGTGGCATAAGCCTTTATTTGATTATGCTAACTCATTAGGTTTAGTGGCATTTAGCTCTCCTTTTGATCTGAGCGCAGTGGATTTCCTAGAAACACTTAATGTGCCTTTGTACAAAATCGCTTCGTTTGAAATGACAGACATTCCCTTGATTCAAGCCGTCGCCAAAACGGGCAAACCGATTATTATGTCTACTGGCATGGCCAGCTTTGAAGAGATAGAAGAGGCTATTACGGCAATTCGTGCCATCGGAAATAACCCTCTTACTTTACTAAAATGCACCAGTACTTACCCCGCTAGAATAGAGGACTCTAACTTAGCGACTATGGCGGATTTAGCACAGCGTACGGGCTGTTTGGTTGGCTTGTCTGATCATACACAGGGAATCGGTGCTTCTGTTGCTGCTACGGCATTAGGTGCAACGGTGATTGAAAAGCACTTTGTTCTTGATCGTAATGCGGGTGGTGTTGATGCGGCGTTCTCTATGGAGCCTAGTGAAATGAAGGCTTTGGTTGAGGCATGTCGTAGTGCGAAAGCGGCATTGGGTAGCGTGGTTTACGGTGGGTCAGATGCGGAGCAAATGGCTAAAAAATATCGCCGTTCTATTTATATTACGCAAGACTTGCCTTCCGGTACGGTTTTGTCTGATCAGCATTTGAAAATTATTCGACCGTCGCTCGGCTTAGCGCCAAAGCATTGGCCTGACGTGTTGGGTAGAGTTCTTTTATCCGATGTACAAAAAGGTCAGCCATTACTTTGGGATCTTATGGAATGAAGGCACTGATACGTGCGGATGCTTCTGTCCAAATTGGCATGGGGCATCGGGTGCGTTGTCAGGCACTTATTTCCGCATTTCAAGCTCTTGGTTGGCAATGCCAATTTGTTGTTCATCGTTCGTGTCGTGCTTTTTCGGAGTCGAATGATGTGCAAATTGATGATGAGCAAGCCTTCCTTACTTTGGCTGCTGAGGCCGATCTTGTTGTACTAGATCATTATCAATATCAAGCAAGCGACATTCAGAGGTTGTATCAACACCAGCCTAACTTGTTGGTGTTAGATGATATGAATGATCGTGGTGTTTTCCCTGCTCGATGGGTCTTAAATCCTCTACATGAAGAATACTCAAATCTTATACTTGAGCCATTAACAGGACCTAGGTTTGCACTGTTGAGGCCTGAATTTTCGACTTTTGATCAAACACTCTATCAGCCAGAAAAGCTTCTTATTACATTGGGTGGAACAGACCCTTTAACACTGACGTTACCGATTTTGAAAAGCTTACAACGTCATGAATTCCCCCTAGAAAAAATACACGTTTTGTTAGGTGAAAATGCTGCGAATGCAGAAGCGGTGAAAGCGTTTTCAGCGGAACATAAGGTCAATATAAGCCAAGGGTTAGCAGAGGTTACGCCGTTGATGGGCCAAGCCAAATTAGCGATCTCTGCGGCAGGAGGCACCTTGTTTGAGCTTGCATCGATGGGGGTTCCAACGATTTTTGCTCAAGTGGCAGGCAATCAAACGCGTTCTTTAGAGCAGCATGTCCCTCTGGGTTGGTGTAAGTCAGTGAGGTTGGATAATGTGTCTAGTGCGCAGCGTGTACAGCAGGTCGAGAAATTGGTATATCAGGCGCAACAGCTATGGTCTGATTTATCATGGTTAACAGAGTCGAGGCGCGTTGCTATGTCGCTAGTGGATAGTAACGGGGCTGATCGAGTGGCCAATGTAGTTACTAATGGCTTAGTTGGCTAGTTTGTCTCTGTCGTCGCTATTTGGTCTGTTGAGAGTAAAGTGTCATCAGTTGAGTTAAACGCAGCCAATCTTCTTCTGTATCCAGGTCTTGAATTCGATGTCTTGGTAGCATAATGGGTTTGGATTTTTCGCCAAAGATATGACCATCTTCTAGCCAATCTTTTGTTGTTGCCCAATAAAATTGCCCAGCATCATGAATCGCTTCCACTAAATCTTGTGAGCGTTTATTTATGTGTTCGGGAAATAGCTCGGCTAGTTTACCGTTGCTGTTCAAGCACAACGCACGCTGAATAGGAAAATCAAAGGTGGTGGCAGAAAAACAAAAACTGGCGTCTTCTAATGCCTGAAAACCATTTTGAATGTCACTAGCCTGCAAAAGTGGGCAGGTAGCGTAGATCAAACAAGCTTCGCTTGGTGTCTGATTTTGTTCGATTAAAAATCGTAATGCGTGTTGCATTACCGGTGTGGTGCCAGTAATACCATCGGATAGCTCATCTGGGCGAAAAAAAGGTGTTTCAGCACCATAGTAGCGTGCAACTTCTGCAATTTCTTTATCATCCGTCGAGACAATAATACGTTCAAATAGCTGGCTCGCTTGGGCGGCTTCAATAGAATAAGCAATCAATGGTTTGCCATTGAGTAAGCGAATGTTCTTACGAGGAATACGCTGAGAGCCGCCACGAGCAGGAATAATAGCAACGCGATAAGGAACCGCTTTTTGACTCATGTCGGCATCACTTGGCTGGTAATTAATGCATGCTTCAAGAGTAATGCGATTCGCTCTTGCTGTTCTTTACTGAGCTCTGCAAAAATGGGCAGACTCAGTGTTCGGGCGTAGTAATTTTCGGCGATTGGGAAATCACCTTCATTAAAACCTAAAGCTTGATAATAAGGTTGAGTATGCACTGGAATATAGTGAACTTGGGTGCCGATGCCAGCTTGTCGTAAAATATCAAAGACCATTTTCCTGGCATTTTTACTGATGTTGGGCAGCAGTATTGGAAACAAATGCAAAGATGAGTAATTTCCTTCCGCCTGATACGGCAAAGTAATAGGGTAATCTTTGAGTAGTTGTTGATAATGCTGAAATTGATCATGGCGACGTTCAATAAATTCATCTAGGCGAGACAGTTGAGATAGCCCTAATGCGGCTTGGAGCTCTGTCATACGATAATTAAAGCCCAATGTTTGTTGCTCGTAATACCAGTCGCCGGGATTTTGAGAGAGTTCCTCGGATGATTTAGTGATACCTTGCTGTGCATGAGTTCGCATATGTTTAGCAAGAGAAAGGGTGTTCGTAACGGCCATACCTCCTTCACCAGACGTAATTATTTTGACGGGATGAAAGCTAAACACACAAATATCACTGAAGCGACCATCGCCAATAGGTTGGCCTTGATAGGTTCCGCCAATAGCATGGGACGCGTCTTCGAGAATAGCAAAACCATATTGCTTTGAGAGCGTATGGATCGCTTGCATATCGCAAGATTGGCCCGCGAAATGAACAGGAATAACCACCTTAGGCAAGGTGTTTTGGATTTTTGCCAGTTTAAGTTTCTCGGCGAGTTGTATTGGGCAAAGGTTGTAGGTCTGAGGGTCGATGTCCACAAAGTCTACATCTGCACCACAGTAGCGGGCGCAATTGGCTGAAGCGATAAAGGTATTTGGCGATGTCCAAACACGATCTCCAGAGGTTACTCCTAAAGCGAGACAAGCCAAATGCAGGGCTGAAGTGGCGCTGTTCGCCGCTACAGCGTATTGGGCACAGACTTTGTCAGCAATGGCTTGTTCAAACGCACTGACTACAGGGCCTTGGGTAAGGTAGTCGGATTTTAGAACATGAACAACGGCCGCAATGTCTTCATCACTGATGGATTGTCGACCATAGGGAATAAAACCTGGATTACTCATCGAAGGTGCGGATCTCGTCTACGGTTAAAAAGTGAGGATTGCTGCCTGATTGGTATTCGAACCCTGGCGTAACTAATACACCTTGTTCCCCTGTTTTATTGCGATCAAAGCGAATTTCATTTTGGAAAAACTTAATACTGGGAGCAATTACGTAATGGTCGGTAAATTCAAAGGTATGGAATGAATCGTCAGTAGGGCACATGACTTCATGCAGCTTTTCACCAGGCCGAATGCCCACTTCTTTGGTTGGTACCTTGGGCGCATACGCCGCCGCTAAGTCCATAATGCGTACCGATGGTATTTTGGGAATAAAAATTTCGCCGCCATGCATGCGTGTGAAATTGTTTAAAACAAAGTCCACGCCCATTGGCAAAGTGATCCAGAATCGAGTCATGTCTGGATGAGTTATAGGGATACTCTCAGCCCCTTCGTTAACCAATTTTTGGAAAAAGGGTACGACGGAACCGCGAGAGCCGACAACATTGCCATAGCGAACGACTGAAAAGCGAGTGCGTCCTTGGCCGACCATATTGTTGGCCGCAACAAAGAGTTTATCTGAGGCCAGCTTGGTTGCACCGTAGAGGTTGATCGGTGCGGCTGCTTTGTCGGTAGAAAGAGCAATGACTTTATTGACGTCGTTGGCAATGGCTGCGGCGATAACATTTTCTGCACCATGAATGTTGGTCTTAATGCATTCCATTGGATTGTATTCAGCCGCCGGTACTTGTTTGAGTGCTGCTGCGTGAATAACATAATCTACGTCACGCATGGCTTGTGTCAGACGGTCTTTATCACGCACATCCCCAATGAAATAACGCATGCAAGGCGCATCGAAAACTTGCTGCATTTCATATTGTTTCAACTCGTCACGCGAGTAGATGATTAATCGCTTTGGATTGTATAGCGCCAACAGTGTTTTGACGTACTGGTGCCCAAAAGAGCCGGTACCGCCAGTGATAAGAATACTTTTGTTGTTAAACATGGAATCAATACCAAACCAATCAAGTGTGAATGTCGTCTGCTACATGGTGTTTGTATTATTTGCAGCGAGCATAATGTTTAAAATATTATCGGCAAGCCAAAGGAAAACATTAATAAAATCAAGACTCTGGAATGTCGTTTTGTTAATAACGTGCGATGCAGTTTTTTAGATGATCATTGACCATGCCAGTGGCTTGCATGAAGGCGTAACAGGTTGTGGGACCGAAAAATCGAAAACCACGTTTTTTCATGTCCTTAGCTATCTGTGTTGAAAGAGGCGTGATAGCAGGAATGTCCTGCATTGTAAGTACCTGATTTACGATGACTTTATTACCGCTAAATGCCCAATAATACTGACTAAAAGAGCCATGTTCTTTAATGATTTCTAAAAACGCCTTGGCATTCGAAATGGTGGCTTCGATTTTAGCACGATGACGAACAATGGTCGGGTCTAGCACCAGGCGATCCACATCTTGTGTCGTCATGTTAGCGACTTGTTGTGGGTTGAAGTTATGAAAGGCGGATCGATAGCCGTCGCGCTTGCGTAAAATAGTTATCCAACTTAGACCTGCTTGGGCGCTTTCTAGTACAATAAACTCAAATAATTTTTGGTCATCATAGACGGCTTTACCCCATTCATTATCATGATATTGAATGTACTCTGGTGAACCTAGGCACCAATCACAGCGAACGGTTTCCATCAACTTATCTCCTCAATAAGGAAATTAGCATACCTTGTTGATTTGATAGCGTCATCTGGATTTTACGTTTATCCAGAGTACCAGGTGGCTGAGTGTGACCTGAGAGGTTAAATCGTTCATAAATAGGAGAAAGAACAATGAGCTTTAAACCAATTTATAGCCAGAAAGATGTAGATGTCATTCAAGATGAATGCGTTTATAAAGGCTTTTTTGAAATGCATAAGCTGACGCTAAGACACAAGAAATTTAACGGCGAATGGAGTCAGCCGATGACACGAGAAATGATGGTGCGTGGTGATGCGGTCTGTGTTTTATTATTTGATCCTGTTGCAGATAAAATATTGTTAATTGAGCAGTTTCGCCCAAGTTTACCAAAAAGTGAATCGCCTTGGTTGATAGAGCTGGTCGCTGGCATGGTAGAAGAAGGGGAGGCCGATGAGGACGTTGCTCGTCGTGAATCTTTTGAAGAAGCGGGAGTCACGGTAAAGCGGCTTGAATATATGTTTAAGTTTGTTCCTTCTCCAGGTGGATTAGTAGAATACCTGCGTATGTATGCAGGCGAATTTGATTCCAGTCGTGTGGATGTGAACCGTACTCACGGTTTGGATGAAGAAAATGAAGACATACGGCTTCATCTTATGAGTGCGGATGAAGCGGTTGCACTGCTTGATCATGATGTAGAAAACGCCAGCACTATTATGGGTCTGCAATGGTTCGCCTTAAACAAGGCTAAATTAGTGCATCGTTGGGAATGACAGAGGTCGTTCTACCGTAAAAAAAAGAGTTTAGAGCCGCGATCTACTTGATTTAACCTATACTGACACGATAAAGGTATCTAAATGATTGTGCCATAAAGGCAATGAATATCTTTCTTATGCGATTGAAATCAAATGCAATATTGTTGAAAAGTACACTGACAGAAGGATATTTTTCGCAAAAATGGTCGAGGTAATGCAAAAAATGTCAAAACAGTACGTACCTGATTTATCCAGCTTACAGCTGCTCGGCGAGCTAAATTATCGTCGTGTGGCTAAGCTGATGCGTGGATACGAAGAGGAAAGCGTATGGGATTTTTCGATTCACAGTGTCGGCGATCATGAAAGCAGATTACGTTTGGTGCTTGGTCAAGAAAGTCGCTTCACATCAGAGATGGCTTTAGAGTTTGGCCCAGAAGGTAAAAACAAGCTCCTTTTTGAAAGCAAACTGTCGATGAATATTCGTTTGTATCATGATGTGAAAATTGCCGAAATTACCGATGGACATCGGCAGTTTAGTGGCAGCTACCCTTATCCTAATGATGATATGTACCATAGGGATGAAAAATTTCGATTGAATCAACAATTGTCGGATATATTAGAGCTCTGTTTAAAGCACGGACATCGACTTTACGAGACGCCACTTTTCCAGTTTGCCTAGACTTTTTATGTAAATAAAGCGTATTAATCTCTGACTTTCGCTGGTCTAATCTAATGTTATAAACGAAAACATAACCCTTCGAACTAGAGGTCGTTGCATTGAATAGCTTACTGTATATCCATGGTTTTAATAGTTCAGAACAGTCTCATAAAGCCTCAGTTCTCAGTGATGCGATGAAAAGGCATGCTCTGAGTGGGGAGCTTCTATCTCCTCGATTACCATGGCAACCAGCTAAAGCAATTGCGTTATTAGAAGATATTATAACGTCGCGTTTATCAGCAGAAGGAGCCTCTAGTATTACTTTAATAGGGAGTTCATTGGGTGGCTTTTATGCCAGTTATTTGGCCGAGAAATTTCAAATAAAAGCGATTTTGGTGAACCCTGCGGTTCAAGCTTCAAGCTTATTGGTTGATCATATCGGCCCGCAACACAATCCTTATACTGATGAGCGGTATGAATTAACCCTCGCACATATGGATGAATTAGCCGCATTGATAGTGGAATGCCCGACACCAGACCTGTATTGGCTGATGCTCCAAGAAGGCGATGACGTATTAGACTACCGAGAGGCGCTAAAGGCGTTTCCAAAAACAATTCGACTTACCCATGAAGAAAAAGGGAATCACCGTTTTGTTGGTTTTGAACGTTTTGGCGATGATATTTTACGTTTCGCTGGAATCATCCCCTAATCTGGCTGGCTTAGAACTTGATCATTTCACAGGGTTCATATCCAGTGATAGACTCTACACTATCTTATTTACATCTTAGTTCGATACTGTGTTTTACTTTGGTATCGCAATTTCAATTTGGAAGAATAAACACGCATGTCTGCTAAAGAATATAACGCCGGCTCAATAGAAGTTTTAAGCGGCCTAGAGCCAGTTCAAAAACGTCCAGGAATGTATACGGACACCACTCGACCTAATCACTTGGCACAAGAAGTCATTGATAACTCAGTGGATGAAGCGTTAGCAGATCATGCTGATCGCATAGAAGTGATTCTTTATAAAGATGGCGCCGTGAGCGTAGAAGATAATGGCCGCGGTATGCCTGTTGATATTCATCCCGAAGAAGGTGTTTCTGGGGTTGAATTGATCCTTACAAAGCTTCATGCCGGTGGTAAATTTTCTGGTGATAGTTACCAATTTTCTGGTGGCCTACACGGTGTTGGTGTATCGGTTGTTAATGCTTTATCAACTTCGTTAGAAGTGTTTGTAAGACGTAATGGCAAGCAATATCACATTGGTTTCGCAGATGGCTTTAAAGTCTCTGAATTGGCTGAAATTGGCACGGTTGGTAAGAAAAACACCGGCACAAAAGTAAAATTCATGGCCGACGGAAAATATTTTGATAGCCCTAAATATTCTGTCTCTCGACTCAAGCATTTACTAAAAGCCAAAGCCGTATTGTGTTCGGGTTTACATGTCATTTTTATTGATCAAAGTGGCACGGAAGAAGTACGAGAAGAATGGTTTTACCAAGACGGTTTAAAAGACTACTTGGCTCAAGCGAACGCAGGTTTCGAACTGCTTCCAGATGAACCTTTCTTAGGTGGCCTAACTGAAAAGACGCAAGGCGTTGATTGGTCGGTTCAATGGTTGCCAGAAGGTGGTGAGTTAGTCACAGAAAGTTATGTAAACTTGATTCCTACTGCCCAAGGCGGTACGCATGTTAACGGTTTACGTACCGGCTTATTAGAAGCCATGCGTGAATTTTGTGATTTCCATAATTTGTTACCTCGTGGCGTGAAATTAACGGCGGAGGATATTTGGGATCGCTGTAGTTATGTTTTGTCCGCAAAAATTCAAGAACCTCAGTTTTCTGGGCAAACAAAAGAACGTTTATCATCTCGTCAAATTGTGCCCTTTATTTCAGCGACGGCAAAAGATGCGTTTAGCTTATGGCTAAATACGCACGTTGAAGAGGGTAAAAAAATTGCGGACTTGGTCATTAATAGCGCCCAGAAACGCTTGAAAGCAAGCAAGAAGGTAGTTCGTAAAAAAATCACCCAAGGGCCTGCGTTACCGGGTAAATTAGCTGACTGTTCCGGTCAAGATTCCACCCGAAGTGAACTTTTCTTAGTGGAAGGGGATTCTGCTGGTGGCTCTGCTAAGCAGGCTCGTGATAAAGATTTTCAAGCAATTTTACCGTTGCGCGGTAAAATCCTTAATGCTTGGGAAGTCGATTCTAGTCATGTACTTGGTTCTCAAGAAATCTACAATATTTCTGTCGCACTGGGTGTTGATCCAGGTGAAGACGATTTATCAGGCCTACGCTATGGCAAAGTGTGCATCTTAGCTGATGCCGATTCCGATGGATTGCATATTGCCACTTTGCTGTGTGCTTTGTTTGTTCGCCATTTTTCAAGTCTGGTTATGGCGGGGCATGTGTTTGTTGCTATGCCGCCGTTGTATCGTATTGATTTGGGTAAGGAAGTGTCTTATGCCTTGGATGATGAAGAAAAAGACATTATTTTGCATAAAATGGCAGTGGAAAAGAAACGTGGTACGCCCAACGTTCAACGATTCAAAGGATTGGGTGAAATGAATCCATCGCAACTACGAGAAACAACCATGGCGCGAGATACTCGACGTTTGATTCAGTTGACCATGGAAGACCCATCCGGTACAGATGAATTATTGGATAAGTTACTTGCTAAAAAGCGTGCTGGGGATCGTAAGCATTGGCTAGAGACTTATGGCAATCTAGCGATTATTGAAGGCTAATCTTTAAACGCGTATCGTTGATGAACACACTTTTTTACTTTGAATAGAATGGCTTTTTTTCTTGCGGTATTCTGTTTATCAAAATTAGAGGTTTCATCAGCAAATCTGTTAAAGACAGGTTACACTTAGAAAACCAGTAATAAAGTGGAATGCAATTTGATGTCTGACAATGAAGATCCTAACGTCATTAGTGAAGAAGCTCTTTACGAGCAGCTTGATCACTATTTATCTACGTTTGGAAGCGAGCGTTCTATTCTCTGTGTATCGGAATTAGATGGCTTTTTAACCGCACTAGGCTGCTCTGCTCAAGAGTTTGCGCCTGATTTTTGGCTGAGTGCTATTTGGGGGGCAGAGGAAGATCAGCCTAAATGGCCATCCTTAAAAGAAGAAGACGAATTTCTTAGCCTAGTACTGATTGTCTATATGGAGACCATGAACACCATTATTCATGGTGATCTGCATCCTGTTTACCTAGAACAAGAAATAGACAATGGAGAGAGTCAACTTTTAGTCGAAGAGTGGTGTGTCGGCTTCATGCGAGGCGCGCGCCTTACTGGTCTGGGTCTTGATGAAAGTAACCATGATTTTTACAACGAAGTGCTTGCGCCAGTACGCATGTTTGGCACAGAAGCTGGCTGGGAAAAACTCGAAAAAATGGTTGATGAAGAAGTTGATTTTTGGCGCGAGACTATCGAACCTTCGATTTTGCGTTTAGTCCAATTTAACCACCCAGAGATTCAATCAAATCAACTAAGTGATAAGCCACCTATTTTGCATTAGATACTGGTGAATTATAGTTTGATGCAGACGATTAATTTAGTCGGCTTGCCTTTGTCCCATAGACAGTTAAATACACGCCAATTCAACTGTCTGTTTTAAGTAAAAACCTCTCCCCAAATGACTTTTTAAGCCTGTTTTTAGTAAATGGTTGAATTCATGTTTTTGATTTTAACTTGATGTAGTCTACATTATCCTCGTGCTTAAATTAGCTGTCTGCTTTTAGAGCCTATGTCTCAATAGCTTAAAAAGCATGATGGTACATTTCTATTTTAATTGTGTGATGACGCCTTTATAGATCTTGCTCCCTAATTTACTTTTAGATGATGGCGAAGACATGCTGTGTTTCGGAGAAAATAATAATGGTTCACTGTCTTTTTCGTTACTACCGTTTTTTAAAGAATACCCAGATTCAACGGAAGGCTGTTATCGGTGCTAAATGTCTTCACCCTCAACTATTAGTAAAAACACTACCCCGTTCCTTATTTATGGTGCTCTTTATTTTAACAGGCACTGTGTCTTATGCGGACACTACTCAGACACCAGGGTCAGTTATTGACGTTAAGGCGAGTGAATTTTACAAACCCTCTCTAATGCAGGATCGGACGCCCGCGAACTTTGCTTCCGGCTGGAACGCGAATGGGGCTGATACCACAGCGGACAGCCAAAAATTACAGCAGGCGATCGACGTGGTTTCTGCTTCTGGTGGCGGTGCTATCTCTATCCCCGCGGGTCACTATACGTTCGGCAATGTCCAGCTGAAATCCAATGTTCATTTGATGATCGATCACGCCGCGACGATCGTTCCAGCGCTTCCCGTTAACCACAAGTCGGCCAAAATATTCATCTTGGATGGACATGTGTCTAATGTCAGCATTCAGGGCGTAGGCGGTCGTTTTCATGTTGAGCTGCCTGCTTATAAGCCTGGCGTGATGGTGTTTCAGATCAACGCGGTCAATAATTTCTATATTGCCAATGTGTCGATTACAGATTCACAGACCAAATTTGCCTCACTTTCAATGGGGCCGGGCCGGCAGAAAACCTCCGGACCTAATTGGCCGACCGTGCCTAAGAACTTGCGCTTGAGCCCAAATGCGCCAAGAGATGGTTTGGTCGAGAATATCGATCAAACACACGCCTCGGCTGGTTATGGCATTGTGCAAGTTCAGGCCGGTGAGCATCTTCTTTTTCGGAACCTATCAACGGAAGGTGGCGTTGCCCTGCGAGTCGAAACCGGTGAAAAGGCGATGAACGATGCACAAGTGGGTGGAGTGGATCAGATCTATGGTCGCGACCTCACTTGTCGTAATGGATTCGCTACCTTGATGTTACAGCCCCATTCGATGCACGACGGTACAGTCGACGTTGATGGTGTTACATCGAAGGGCTGTGAATTTGCGGTCGCGTTTCGCCCTGGCTTTGTTTCGCACAAGTCACATAATCCAAACCTGACTCTCGGTTCGTTCACCAGTGTATTGGTCAACCATGTGGATGCCAGCTTCGGCACGCAGGCACAGTTACCTAACCGGAGAAGGGGGGAGATGGATTTGATCCCATCTTACATGATGAAATACGTCCCTCAGGCCATTCGCGATCAACCAGGTTATGGTGGCGAGTTCTATACTGGACCAGCTTTGGCGGCCGTGCTGAATGACGGCACCAGCTATGAGTCGGCTATCCATATCAAAAATGTTACAGCACACGGGTTGCTAGCTCGGCAACCGACTATTACTCCAAAGGCCGTGCATAAAAAGTAAACGCGTTGACTGAATCCCATCATTATCGTCGCGCTGGAGCGACAGTGTCGACTTTGTCGTCGACCTCTCGCATCAGCCGCAAGCATTGATTGAAATGACCCTCGCCAGCAAGGACGTTGCTGCGGAAGTCGCCTTGCAGGTACCGCGAAAAGTGGTGCGAATCTTCTATTCCGAAACGAGTGTGATCAACTGATACAGCTACATGGACGACGTCCATCTTTGTCACGAGACCTACCCATGTCCGATAGACAGCTAAATACACGTCAATTAAACTGTCAGTTTTAAGTAAAAAACCTTCCCTAAATGACTTTTTAAGCCTGTTTTTAGTAAATGGTTGAATTCAGGTTTTTTATTTTAACTTGATATAGTCTACATTATCCTCGTGCTCAAAATAGCTGTCGGTTATCAGAGTCTATGTGTCAGCGTAATGATACATTTCTATTTTGTTTGGATTATTACGTCCTTATGTTAAACATGATATGTTCATAAACATATGATATATAGATCTTGTTCCTCAATTTACTTTTAGATGATGGCGAAAACATGCTGTGTAGCAGAGAAAATAATAATGGTTCACGGTCTTTTTCGTAACGTAAGCGTTCATTCTACGCCGTTATTTCATCCCATCTTTTCGCACTCTAAACTGGACTCCGTTTTCATCTCATAACCGATAACGGAGTCCAACCCATGACCAAACCCTACACCCGTCGTT
>NZ_SJSB01000013.1 GCF_004352835.1 Marinomonas flavescens
GGGACGAATAAACAATCGCCCAAGAAAGTGTCTAGGGTTCAAGCAACCAGCTATGATTTTCAAGGAATTATGCTTGGTTGCTTGAAATGAAAAGTGTCGCACTTCGGACTTGAATTCAGGTATATGAGAGATTTTACTGAAAAGTAACCGCTGTATATTTTCTGAGTGAACACCATCACTATCGGAATGAATACAGCTTCCGTCACCAACATATAGTATTGCATGTGAAAAACAGCTTGAACTAATTACTCGTATCGCTTTACTTATAGGATGGCTCTGTGTTGTCAAAAGAATATCACCAGCCTTAAGTTTTTCCCTTTCAAGTATGAACATAATTTTAATCTGTAAATGATTTTATAATCAATTGAAATAAATGAGTCAGAGTAAAACTAAGATCTCACTATGACCACGAATAATCCCATTCATAAACATTAAAACGTTTTACGAGTTTTCACCAGAAGAATCGACCACTTACTTGGTTCATCAAGTAGTATGCAGACGAACCTTTCCAAAACCTCGCAACGTAGGCGGATCAGAAAACCGCACCAACTGGCGTTGGATCGCAAGCGAAGCTATGTCATGGGCACTCGCCCAAAGCATCACCACCAAACACCAAACACCAAACCAAATTACAGACACAAAAAAACCGTTTGGAAAGCGGTGCTATGCATTACTACCTTTTAATTTTGTCCACTAACTTCGAGAACTGCTCTATTCCATCGAATGCAGAAATAGCCGTGTCATCATTGGCAAATATGTTTGAAAAAACGATATCTTCAAATTTTTCTAAGGTGGAACCATTTTTTTCTTTAAGCTCAGAGGAATATTCAGCATAACTTTGTATAAACCTACACAATGTCATTCTTAGCTCAAGTTGAGATATTTGTGATTTAACACCTTTGTAATTGCCTAATAAAACCCTAAAGAAGTATGTCGCTATCACAACTAAAGATATTGCAGGAAGCGCAAATAACAATCCCATTTCTGTCGGTTCAGATCTCGCTTTTGCCATTTCAAGCATCAACACCAGTTCATACAGCACAGGAGCAATCATAAAAAAAACAGACGCTCTAATCCACCAAACCAATCGACCTATTTCTGTTTTCTTGTCTTCTAACAAGTCATGAAAACCTTCATTCAACCCAACAAAATTGAAGGCATTCTTATATTCATCAAGAGAGTCCTTTATGGCGTTCACCCTTCCTTCTTTTTCCTTTATTTCTTTATGCCATTCAGCCTCTTTTTCGGATATCATTTCTTCCCATTGATTCTCAATCTTATCCTTACTTTTTAAAATATTTGATATATTTTTAAAATTTGAAAATTCATCCGAACCAATCATGTCGTAAATAATCCTAATACGCATATCTTTATCTGCGTACTCAATAATTCTTCTTAAATCGACTGGAAATTTATCAGATGAATCAGATATGTTATTTCTTATATCGATTAAAGTATTACTAACATTCTCTGATCGTAAAAAAACTTCAACAATAAATGTATATAAAAAAGAAATAATATATTCTCTAGTTAAACCAGTGGAATTTTTGTCGTAATTATTAATCGCACCTACAAGATTATCTCCGTACTTTAATATACTAAAAGGACAAAATTTATCAAAATTATCAGGGTCAGAAATGAAGATTGTTAGAGCATCTACGATGATTTTAATATAATGTTTATCTAGATCATTTAGATCATGATATCCTTTATTTTTTTCAATAAATCTACTGAAAACTTTTTCATTATCTTTAATAAAACTCATATCAACTCCGTTTTTAAAATTAAATACAACCTAAGTAGTATTTAAAATTTAATAATTTTTTCTATGGTATTGAATAAATGTTAGATCAACCGTATGACTCTTCACTGTTATCAATTTTTTGTCTATTCCGACCAAGCTTAGATCATCGGCAATAGTGAACCCGCAGTTAACGAACAATTATCCGACCTTGTTATCTAATTACTAGGAAATAACTGATTACAAAAATCCGTACATACCGAAATATGATGCAAGCAGTCAGGTACTAATATAGTAGAGCCATGGGCTTTTGAGTTTCGCATATTGGGAATAATATCAACCATGCTTTTACACCACCCATTACCTGACTCATTTTTATCGATATGTCTAAAACCCGCATCACAAATCCAACCCTCTTCTACCGCCTTGCTTAGAAGTATTCTTAAGCCAACATGTTTTTTAGGTTGTACTTTGAGTCTGAGTGCATGTTCGATTATGGTGTATGTTTTAAGGTGTACTTCGGGAGCTAATGCATAGAAAAAGTAAGTGTAGAGAGCCATATTCTTAGCCACATTGAACTGCCCTTTTATTTCGTCAGGCACTTCTTCGTTTAGCACTTCTTTGGAAAGGTATTCATGTATCTGCTCAAGGTCTGGAATAGTGCCAGAGATACTCCCTAAGAGATGATGCTTGTGGTCGATTTGAGTTAACTCTTCGAGGCTCTTAAACTTTTCCATGTTTCATCCTATCTCGCTACTCCATCAACTTAATTAACATTATTTTACATTAAATCGTTTTGTCGACTTATACCAGCATAGATAGCATAAATTTCCACCACAAAAAACGCCACTTAGGCGGCTAATTGATTGATATAAGATTTACGCCTTAACATCTGTGTATTTATTACTACCTCTACGATGCTCGCAATAAGCACACCCCCATCCTAGCCAGTCCTTTTTTTAAAAGTATAAGGAGAATGAAGTTTGGTTCGCTGCTAGAAGCACTCAACGGGGAGTTGGACGTATTCGAAGATATAAGAGGCTGCCAATTCAATAAAATTGCTTGTATGCGCTCTCTGAGTCATTTACGACTTAGGTTGGTATGAATCTTAAGGTAGAAATAATCAGTAGGATGTTTTGAAGAGTAACAAGGAAACACAAGAAGGATTAACAAGAGATAGGGATTTAGAATTGAGAGGGATAACAAAATTTAGGTGAAAAAAAAGGCACCATAAATGGTGCCCGGGACCGGAATCGAACCGGTACGCTTATTCAGCGCAAGATTTTAAGTCTTGTGTGTCTACCAATTTCACCACCCGGGCATTTTCTGATATGGAGGCCGGAGTCGGAATCGAACCGGCGTTAACGGAGTTGCAGTCCGCTGCATGACCACTCTGCCATCCGGCCTTCAATATATCAGATGTCTTTTAAGCTGGAGCGGGAAACGAGGCTCGAACTCGCGACCCCAACCTTGGCAAGGTTGTGCTCTACCACTGAGCTATTCCCGCGTCTCAAAAGACGTGGCCTATTCTATGTATTTGAACTTTCACGTCAAGGGAAAAATTCAAATAAATAGCTAACTTAGGCACTTTTTTTATATTTGATTATTTTTTGTCCGAATGTTTTGGAACTAACTCTGGCCATGCTGCTTTCAAATAAATATACATAGACCAAAGAGTGAGCAACGCGGCGATAACGAGTACTGACTCGCCAAAAAAAGACCACATGGTTCCTGGCGGACTGCCTAGCAGAATAAAAATAGCGAGCATCTGCATGGCAGTTTTTAGTTTGCCAATATAAGAAACAGCGACGCTAGCACGTTTACCCATTTCGGCCATCCATTCGCGCAATGCTGAAATAACAATTTCTCGACCAACAATAACAGCGCTGGCTAATGTCATCAGTGGATCAGCATAACTTGCCACCAGCATAACCAAGGCAACTGATACCATCAGCTTATCCGCTACCGGGTCAAAGAAAGCCCCAAACGGCGTTGTCTGGTTTAGCTTTCTCGCTAAATAGCCATCAAGCCAGTCTGTCCAAGCTGCCAGAGCAAACACGGCCGCACAGGTATAGTAGCGCCCTTCCCACGGTAAATAATAAATAGCCACCAAAATCGGAATCATAAAAATCCGCAGGGAGGTTAATATATTTGGTATGTTCATCGTTTTCCTATTTAAAGCCTATAAAATGTACAAGAAAATCAGTTCTTATGGAGATACAGATAAATCTCTTCGGCTTTTTTCACACCGATTCCTTTTACCTTGCTAATGTCTGTTTGGCTCGCCGCTAATAGTTCTTGGTAACCGCCGAAAGTAGACAATAATTCTTTACGTCGACTTGGTCCAATACCCGGAATATCTTCTAATACAGAATGCCGTCTTTTCTTATCTCGGCGACGACGGTGGCTTGTTATTGCAAATCGATGAGCCTCATCGCGAATATGCTGAATCAAATGAAGTGCAGCAGAGTCTGGCGGCAACACCACTTCGTCTTCTTTAGAGCCTATGTACAAGGTTTCTAAACCTGGTTTTCGAGTATCGCCTTTTGCGACACCGAGTAAGAATATATCCACCAGACCAAGTTCCTTTAAGACGGCTTCTGCTTGTGTTAGTTGCCCTTTACCACCGTCTATTAGTAATACGTCTGGCGCGTCTAGTTCGCCACTTTTAACGCGCTTATATCGGCGCATTAAAGCTTGTTTCATCGCCCCATAATCATCGCCCGGCTCCACACCTTCGATGTTAAAAGAGCGATAGCGTTTTTTATCCGGCCCATCGGGTCCAAAAACAACACAGGACGCTACGGTTGCTTCACCACTTGAGTGGCTTATGTCGAAACATTCCATATGACTAGGCGGCTCTTTAAAGCCTAATACTTTTTGTAGCGCGGTGACACGACTAAAATGATTTCGTTTGTCAGATAAGCGCGCTTGCAACCCTTGTTCGGCATTGAGTTTTGCTAAGTCTAGCCAACGAGCTCGTTGGCCTCGTACATTATGCAACACTTCGATGCGTTTTTGTGTCGTTTCAAACACACCTTCTACTAATGCTTCACCATCGTCTAATTCATGGCTGGTAATTAATACTTTAGGAAGCTCTTGGATGCCCCCTAAATAAAACTGAGCAATAAACGATGACAACAATTCACCTTCGGATATTTCGATCGGCATTTTGGGATAATAACTTTTACTACCAACTACTTTGCCGTGGCGAACCATCATGACATGAACACACAAACCACCGGGCTGAATGATGGCGGCAATAACGTCAGCATCTCCCGTTTGTCCGTAAACATCCTGCTGCTCTTGGATGTGCTTAAGCTGAATCATTTGGTCGCGCAATTCTGCCGCACGCTCAAATTCCATGTCTAAAGCGGCGGCTTTCATTTTATCTGAAATTTCGCTTGTTAACTCTTGGCTTTTACCTTGTAAAAACATCCTAGCATGACGAACATCGTCATCGTATTGAGCATCTCCAATCAAGCCGACACACGGCCCTGAACAACGTTTTATTTGATACTGAAGGCAAGGTCTGGAACGGTTTGAATAGGTGCCATCTTCACACTGGCGAACCTTGAAAACCTTTTGCATGGTACTTAGGCTTTCGCGTACGGCGCTGCCACTAGGAAAAGGCCCATACAGTTTCCCTGAACTTACTTTATTGCCTCGTCGAAATAACAATGCAGGATGATGATGGTCAGATAACAAAATATAGGGGTAGGACTTGTCGTCACGAAGCAGAATATTATAAGGCGGACGATGCTGTTTAATCAGCGTCTGTTCGAGCAACAGCGCTTCAGTTTCACTCTTTGTTACGGTGATTTCTATTGCGTCGATTCGACTTACTAGCGCCATTGTCTTAGTCGTCAGACCTGCGGCTCGAAAATAACTCGATACTCGATTCTTTAAGTTTTTAGCTTTTCCCACATACAACAAATCGCCCTTGCCATACATACGGTAGACGCCGGGTCGAGTCGTTAAGTGGCTAACAAAATGCTTTGGATCAAATTCTAAGTGAGTCAAACAAACCTCATTACGATCCCATTCCAAGGACGCTATAACGTACCGCTAACCGAATCAGCTCCACATCACTCTCAATACTCAATTTAGAAAAAATGCGAGTTCGATAGGTACTGACTGTTTTAGGGCTTACATTTAGATGTATGGCTATTTCCGTTGATTTTTTACAATCAACAATCATTTGAGCAACTTGCAATTCACGGTCTGATAACGCTTCAAGCGGGGAACCTTTGCTGTCGATAGTGTATTTTGTTAATGCCATTTTTTGTGCGATGCATTGTGAAACATAGCGGTCACCCTTGTGGACAGCATCCAATGCATCTAGCAACTCCGATGTATTCGTCCCTTTCGTCAAATAACCTGAAGCACCGGCCTCTAACAACTTAATGGGATACAAGCTGTCATCCAGTGCGGATAACGCAATGATTTTCACTCTAGGCATTAGGCGTTTAATTTCTTTTGTTGCCCCTAAGCCTCCAATACCAGGCATATGAACATCCATCAGAACAATGTCAGGAAGCAGTATTCGCGTTTGTATAATCGCATCTTCACCATTGTGAACAATACCAACAACCTCTACACCTTTTACATCCTGTAAAACACGGCTAATTCCCTGACTCACCATATCGTGATCATCGACAATCAGGATTTTCAACAAAGAAACCACCTTATCAAACAGTTAACTTACTACTCTCTCTATGTTAACTAGAATGGCACTAAGCTCATAGCATTGAGTGTGTTTTATTTTAACCCATAGCAAAGATGACTAAATCAACAAGAATTATTCTGGAAGTGTTCCGTTATATCCCATTAACTTCAGCTTTTCTTCTGCTATTAAGCGATAGCGTTGGCGAACCCCTGTACCTTGGGTTTTTTGAGTGTAATACAGTATTGGAGCAATCTCTTCTTCTGATAATTTGAGCTGCTTAGCTATACGACTAATCAGATCATCTACACCAACCGACGCCTTATTCTCGATCATAATAACTCTGGGAATAACAAGACGTTCTCCAGAAATCACACGATCGACTACTTTTACGTAATTTTCTTCAAAAAGCGGCCATGTTACACGCTCTTCTTCTGACTTAAGCTTGTACCAGCCCGTTTGAGTTCCAGCAAAGTAAATAGCAGGATGAGACCAGCGATATGACAAGGGATCAGAGCGACAAGCACACGCTTCTAAATACGCACTACGGGGATCAAGTAAACCATAGGCTTTATAGGCGGTATTAATCAGTTTCAAGAACTCGGAAATAGTCGGCGGCCATGCGTAAACTTCTTTGGTTCGCTCTACTGCATACGCCAATAAAGGCTCTTGATAGCCTTTGAGTACAACAGCCCATTCACGCTTAGCCAGTTTCACCTCATCTGGATTACTGTATGCGGAAGCAAACTTATGAGTATAGATCGCCTTAAACCGGGCGAATAGCATATTCACTAGTACCCGAGTTTGCTGCTGTGCCTCTTCGCGCTGAGTATCCTGCTGGGTATTACCAGTCTGTGTCGTGGATGTTTGTGAGAGCGTCGCTAACTTGCTCGCGAGAGGTTTTATTAAATTTTGAACTGCCTGAGGTTCCTTCATATGAAGACCGATCCGATTGTTTGTATTGCCACTGACGTTTTACGTATTTGAAAAATTCACTGTTCCACGTTCTTACATTTTTTCGCTGCTCTTTTATTCGTAACAGAAACTCAGCTTGCAGCGATAATGCAAATTCTCTCGTAATACCCGCTTGAGCAATTTGCTCTAGTGTGGTTTCTTCGGGTTGCCATTGTCCCGGCTGTCGAGCAAGTTCTTTTTGCTCTAAATATAAATCAAAATCCGTTATGCCTCGACGGTCATTAACCACAGGCGGTTGCGAAGGCTGAATATTTTGGCGAGCCGCTTGCCTAGGAGCATAATTTGCCTTCGGCGGGGTCGACTGCGATTGCTTTGGAGTAAAATGCGAATGCTGCGACGTCTGAGCAGGTGCTGCCCTTGTTGTCTGCGTCGTTTTTTCTCGCACTTCTTGTTGCAAACGGTTCATCTTACCCATCAGAGAATCCTCTGATTCTGCTTGAGGCATCGGCTGCGCTTCTGCCTGTACGCTCCCCGACATAGGCACAACCTGTATTTCCAAAGACTGGTCCTGACGCTGAAAACTTAATAATTGGCTGATTTGTAAATTGGCCAATAATCGCATCACCATAGGCACAGTCCAGAAAGGAAGTTGCGCGCTGAGTTGAGCAATATCCATTTTTAAAACAGCAGAATTCATCACATAAGACTGCTGCTTTAAAAAGGTTAAAAGTACCGTCTCTTCTAGGCCAATTTGGGCTGCCATAGAAAAAGAAATAGGCAATAAAAAATCGTTGTTCAACATAATCCTCGCTTTACACTTTTAGCGCTTCAGTCTAACAAAAGCTTGCGCCATAAGCACGATAACCCGCAAAAGCAATAACCTGAAAATAACAAATTTTCACTTAACAAATAGTTGTGACGACAACATGACAGTTACATAAACCCTCATTGACACATGCGAAAGTGGCTCCTATGCTCGAATGGTGGGAAATAAAAAGCCCCATCTAAAGCCAACTTTACTGAGGAGAAAAGTTGTATGCATACAATCAATATTACCGGACACCACATTGATGTTACGCAAGCGATTAAAGACCACATCAATGAAAAGTTTCATAAAGTGTCCAAGCTAACCGACAAAATCACCACTGTTAATATAATCCTATTGCAGGACAATAAAAACCAAAAAGCCGAAGTCACTGTTCACCTTCCGGGCAAAGAGCTTTTTGCCGCCGCCTCCTCTGAAAACAGGCTATTTCATGCAATAGACGCGATGATAGATAAGTTAACAAGACAAATAGCAAAACATAAAACCAAACAGAATCCAGGAGCTTATAAGGCGACTACCGTTTCATGACAAGCCGACAATGCCAAAAGCAAGGCAACTCATCAAAAACACCGAGCTAAACTCGGTGTTTTTGTATCAACTTGTAACTATTCAAAACACACCTTGAGTTTTTGAACTAACGCCCTCATATTAAGTCATAAGATAGACATAAACTTTCAAGGAGTAACTCTCATGCGTTATACCGAAGCCTTTGCGACACATACGTCAAAATCGGCCAACAAAACGCTCCGCAACACTTATGCGTTGCTATCACTAACATTATTGTTCAGTGCTTTTACTGCGAGCATGAGTTTGGCTTTTAACCTGCCTCACCCAGGTATCATAATTACATTGGTTGGCTTTTATGGCTTACTTTACTTAACTTATAAATTTAAAAACAGCTCAGTCGGTATTCTTTGTGTTTTTGCCCTAACTGGCTTCATGGGAATCACTCTAGGGCCCATTCTAAATGCTTATCTAAGCATGGCAAATGGCGCTAGCATGATAATGAGTGCATTAGGCATCACCGGCTTATCGTTCTTAGGTCTTTCTGCTTACGCTTTAATATCTAAAAAAGATTTTAGCTTTTTAAATGGCTTTATTACTGTCGGTTTCTTTGTGTTGTTGTTTGCAGTAATTGCAGGCATCTTCGTACAAATGCCCGCGTTGCAGATTTTTATCTCTGCTGGTTTTGCTCTGTTTTCAGCAGCCATTATTCTGCTACAAACGAGTCAAATTATTAACGGCGGCGAAACAAATTACATCATCGCAACCGTGAACCTCTACGTGTCTCTATACAACATGTTCTTGAGTGTTCTGTCTCTTTTGGGCATGGCAAACGACGATTAATAAACATTAAGAATCACTAAACAAAAAAGGCCGCTGCATGCGGCCTTTTTTATTGGTAAACTTATTGCTTAATTGCAACAAGGCACAGAATCCAATGCACTACGCTCTTTTAGTCACTGGCTCACCCTACCAAACAAAAGCCTGCCATAGCGCTTTAAAATTTCTTAAAGCCGCCTTACTCAACAAAGAAAACACTCTTGAAGGCGTGTTCTTTTATGAAGATGCGGTCCTTATTGGCAATGCACTCACTCAGCCACCAAGAGACGAGTTTGATGTCAGAAAAGCTTGGGTTGAATTAACCAATGAGCACAAGATTCCACTGTACCTGTGTATTGCTGCGTCAGTACGCCGTGGCATTATTAACGAAACAGAAAGCCAGCGCTATGAATTGCCTCAACACAGCTTATCTGAAGGCTTTCAGTTAGAAGGGTTAGGAACATTTGTCGAGCTAATGAACTCAACAACTAAAATAATACAGTTTAGGTAATCCTCCATGACCAACACGTTAATTCACCTAAGCAGCTCTCCTTACTCTAGCCTTGCCTGTAAAGAAGGCTTAGACCTAGCCTTGGTTCTGGCCACATTTGAGCAACCCGTTGACCTCTGTTTTTCAGGCGCCGCTTTATCGCTTTTGTATAACCATCAACAAACGACAAAAGAAGATGGTAAGCACTTATATAAATTACTTGATGGATTAGAATTCTATGACATTGATAATATCTATATAGAAAGAGACAACGAATTAACGAAAGAGGTCGACATTTGGCCTGGCACTAAGGCGCTCGATCAAAAAGACTGGTACGCCCTCTTTTCTCAATACCAACATGTTTTTCGGTTTTAATGATGCAACTACACCAATTAAATCAGTTAGCTTATCCAAACGACATTGAACAAACTTGGATTAACAGCCTTAAAATAGGCGACACTTTATGCTTAATCGAAGAAGCTATTCTTCGCTGCCAAACTCAGCATGACACCCTCAAAGCGCTGATAGAACAAAAAGACATTTCACTCTTTTATTTAAAAAGTGACACTTTGGCTTATGGCGTCAACCCAACATTAGGAACAGCGCTAAGTGATGATGAATGGGTTCATATGACACTAACCTCAGACACAAACATAAGCTGGTAAACAATGAGTAATAGCATGGATCACATTGGTGTAGATGAAGAAGGCTACCTTCTCAATCTAGCAGACTGGACACCAGAACTTGCAAATACACTAGCGGCACAAGAATCTCTAATTTTGACAGAAATGCATTGGGAGATTATTTTTTTACTTAGAGACTTCTACCAAAAATTCGAAGTTTCCCCAGCTATGCGCCCTCTTGTTAAAGCGGTCTCCAAAGAACTAGGAGCAGAAAAAGGACGGAGCATCTATCTAATGAAGCTGTTTCCCGGTAGCCCACCAAAATTAGCGGCAAAAATTGCAGGACTTCCTAAACCAGCCAATTGCATATAAGCCAAGCTAAGTAACATAACAGCCAGTTATTTATCAGAGACTCATAAAAAAACCACAAAAAAAAGGCGCTATTGAAGCGCCTTTTCTTATATTTATTAGCACTATTATCGTTAGTACTTACCGTGCCATTCCAGCTTATTTTGCAAGGTAACAACATCACCAATAATAAGTAATGCTGGCGATTTCACATCATTCTGTTTAATCACTGCCAAAATGTCACTAATTGTAGAAGTAAATACCCTCTGCTCTAGCGTAGTTCCTTTTTCCACCACTGCAACTGGCATCGACGGCTTCATACCAAAACGTATAAGAGATTGGCTTATTTCTTCTAACCCTGTCAGCCCCATGTAAATCACTAGGGTTTGAGCCGGGTGAACCAATTCATCCCACGGTAAATCTGTAGTGCCATCTTTAAGATGACCGGTAAGAAAGCGAACGGATTGTGCGTAGTCTCGATGCGTAAGAGGAATCCCTGCATACGCAGCGCAACCAGCGGCCGCCGTTATACCTGGTACAACTTCAAAAGGAACACTTTCTTGCACAAGCTCTTCAAGCTCTTCACCGCCACGCCCGAAAATAAAAGGGTCTCCGCCTTTAAGACGAACGACCATTTTGCCCTCTTTGGCTTTTTGAGCTAATAATCCATTAATCTCATTCTGCGGCAAGCTGTGCATGGATTTAGCTTTACCAACATACATTTTTTCAGCCGTAGTAGGAATCAAAGCAATAATATCAGCACCCACTAAACGGTCATAAAGCACCACGTCTGCAGTTGTAATCAAACGATGCGCTTTGATCGTTAACAACTCTGGATCACCTGGACCAGCGCCAACTAAATACACTTTACCTGTCATAGAATATCTCTAGTTTTACAAAAAAAAGCCTCTTCTGAGGCTTTTTTAAAATAAAGAAAGCTTATGCTTTTTCTAATACTCGCTTGCCGCCCATGTAAGGCAACAAAACATCAGGAACACGCACACTACCATCTGCATTTTGGTAATTTTCCAAAACAGCAACAAGCGTACGACCTACAGCTAAACCTGATCCATTTAAAGTATGTGCTAACTCAGGACGACCGGTTTCTGGATTACGCCAGCGAGCCTGCATACGACGCGCTTGAAAGTCACACATATTAGAACAAGAAGAAATTTCACGGTATTTTCCTTGCCCCGGCAACCAAACTTCAATGTCATACGTCTTATGTGCTGAGAAACCTAAGTCTCCACCACACAAAATAACAGTACGGTAAGGAAGCTTTAATTTTTGTAGAATCGTTTCTGCATGACCAACAAGCTCTTCAAGTATCGCTTCAGAACGATCCGGGCGGCAGACGTGTACCAACTCTACTTTTTCGAATTGATGCTGACGAATCATGCCGCGAGTATCACGGCCATAACTTCCTGCTTCACTACGAAAACAAGGCGTATGAGCCACAAACTTTTTGTGTAACTCAGCGTCATTTAGAATTTCATTACGCACTAAGTTCGTAACAGGAACTTCTGCTGTTGGTATAAGATAAAGATCATTATTACCACTTTCTTTATCAACAGGTACTTTGAATAAGTCTTCTTCGAACTTCGGTAATTGACCCGTTCCTTTCAAAGACGTCGCATTCACTAAATAGGGAACATATACCTCAGAATAACCATGCTCATCGACATGAGTATTGATCATAAACTGAGTTAGAGCGCGGTGAAGACGAGCTAAATCACGATGCATAACCGCAAAGCGAGACCCAGTGATTTTAACCGCTGCTTCAAAATCTAACAGTTCAAGATTTTCACCAAGATCAACATGGTCTTTCGGCTCAAAATCGAATTCTTTTGGCTCACCCCAGCGACGAATTTCAATATTATCATCTTCTGTTTTGCCATCTGGCACAGAAGGATGAGGAATATTCGGAATCCCTTCTAATAGACCTTCAAATTCTTCTTGGACCTGAGCCAGCTGCGACTTTGCCGCTTCAAGATCGTCACCTAGTGTCGATGTTTGAGCTTTTAACTCAGCCGCCTTGTCTTTGTCGCCAGACTTCATCGCTTGACCAATTTCTTTAGAAACCGCATTTCGCGATTGCTGCAATTGCTCCGTTTCCACTTGAATGGCTTTACGGCGCTCTTCTAGGGAAGAAAAACGAGCAACATCTAGTTCGTACCCTTTTTTCTTAAGCTGTGCCGCAATGGCTTCTGGGTCAGCGCGTAGCGCTTTAATATCTAACATCGGTGCAACAAATTCCTCTAAAAGTAATCAATATAAAAAACACAAATAAAACGTGTTGTGAAAAGTCTAAAAATAACGAGCTAAGGCAATTCCTGCAGCAACACCAGCAATACCTAACGTACAGCTTAATAATAGATAGCCTGCGGCACTTAGCCAAGCCTGCATATTAATAAGTGAAACGATTTCTAACGAAAAAGTAGAAAATGTCGTAAAAGCACCTAATAAACCGACCTGAATAAAGGGTCTGTAATGCTGCTCCCAGTTCGGCATTTTTTCACTCACGACAACAAAAGCCACACCCATCAGAAAACAACCAAGAATATTAATTAACATGGTTGCTAGCGGAAAGTGATGATGCCAATGGTTATTTATCCATCGTGTTGCACCGTAGCGCCCTAAAGCACCTGTGGCACCACCCAAGGCAATCATAAAGTAGAACATCATAAACCCTCTTATTATGTATCTAAATAACGTTTTATTAAACTCTGAGCATCCAATTCAGACAACCATGACAGCTTGTCTCCAATTTTCTTTTCTAGGCCACGCTCTGTAGGGCGATAATACCGAACACTAGAAATCAATTCAGGGAGATAGTTTTCACCTGCCGCGTAAGCATTTTCTTCATTGTGTGCGTATCGGTACTCATCACCATGTCCCATGCTTTTAGCTAAAGACGTTGGAGCATTACGTAGATGGACAGGCACCTCATAACTTGGTTGAGAGGCAACATCTGCCATGGCTTGATTAAAAGCCATATACACAGCATTGCTTTTTGGCGCACAAGCCATATAAACAGCGGCTTGGGCTATGGCCCTATTCCCTTCTCCTGGCCCCACTCGCTCAAAAACATCCCAGGCATTAAGACCAACCTGTAGCGCTCTTGGGTCTGCATTACCAATATCTTCTGATGCAATGGCTAGTAAGCGACGCGCAATATATAAGGGGTCACAACCACCATCAAGCATTCGCGCCATCCAATACAAGGCACCATCAGGCGATGAACCACGAACAGACTTATGAAATGCTGAAATTTGATCATAAAAAATGTCACCGCCGCGATCATAGCGACGCACACTACCGCCCAGTACATCTTCTAAATGATCATGCGTTACCGTGGCACCGGGTTCAACCAAATCGGATAAAATTTCTAAAAAATTCAATCCACGACGAATATCACCATCCGCTGCTTGAGACAAAATGGAAAGATCATTATCACTGAGCGTCAACCCAGTGTCTGCAAGCCCCTTACTCGCATCCGATAAAGCACGCCGCAAGACCTGCTTAATATCATCTGGCGTCGGTGTTTTTAAACGATATACTCGCGCCCGAGACAATAATGCCGAATTAAGCTCAAATGCTGGGTTCTCAGTCGTGGCACCAATAAACAAAAAGGTGCCATCTTCAATGTAAGGCAAAAAGGCATCTTGCTGAGATTTATTAAAACGGTGTACTTCGTCTACAAAAAGAACCGTTTGCCCGCCCTTCATCATGCGTAACTGCTGGGCCTGTTCGACCGCTGCACGAATCTCTTTTACTCCAGACATTACCGCTGACATTTCAATAAATTGGGCGTCTAATGCATGAGAAAGCAACTGAGCGAAGGTCGTTTTGCCAACACCTGGCGGCCCCCACAAAATAAAGGAGTGACAATGCCCAGTTTCGACCATACGGCGAAGCGGACGCCCCTCTCCCACTAAATGAGATTGACCACTGTATTCGTCTAAATTAACTGGACGCATCCTCGCTGCAAGCGGTTGGTAGCCTCCTACTTGCTGATCAGCGAACAAGTCGTCCATTACTGACCATCTACTATGACATCCACATCAGCCGGCACTTTAAGAGAAAAATTCTCTTTAGCAACACCGCCGTGCGTTTTCACTTTTGTAAATTCAATCACAGTCGTTTGACCAAGACCATCAAGAATACTCATGGCATTAATTTTATTATCTTTAAACGACAAAGTAAGCGTTTTAAACATTTCTTCTTTATTTTTTGGCTCAAGACGGAATTTCTCTTCACCTAATTTGGTAACAATATAATGCGGTAATACACTCGCCGCTGGCTGGCCAAGTAGCGCCGCTGGAGAATCGCTGGATGAGTTATTAATAGGTTTTTTTGTGGCTTGCTGTAAATCAACATCCCACACCAAGATGAATTTACCATCTGAAATAATGCGTTGAGCATATGGCGATATACTGTCCCAAACAAATTGGTTGGGTTTAGCCAGTAAAAACACACCATTACTCACTTGTACTTGTTTGCCTTTTTCATCATACGTCACTTGGCGAAAATCGCCTTTGACATTACGATTCTGATCTAACAAGTGGGTTAATTGATCGGCTGAACTGTTCGTGGCATTGTCTGCCGCATTGGCAACACCTGCTACCAATACTAGCAACACCAACATCATTTTATATATCAAAGTCATTCTCCTAGAACCGCGTTCCAATCATGTATTATTCAGGGATCAATACGTCTCGCTGGCCATTGGTCCCCATAGGTCCCACTAAGCCAGCTGCTTCCATCGCTTCAACCAAGTTTGCAGCTCGGTTATAGCCTATTTTTAATCGACGCTGAATAGAGGATATTGAGGCTTTACGCGTTTCTATTACAATTCGAACCGCGTCATCGTATAACACATCTTTATCTTCAGCATTATCGTTGGTCATTAAGTCTTCTGGATTCGTCACTACATCGTTAATGTAGTCAGGCTCCCCTCTCAACTTCCATTCTTCTACCACAGCATGCACTTCCTCATCGGAAACGAACGCACCATGCACACGAATCGGCGTTGGTAAACCTGCCGGTAAATAGAGCATGTCACCCATACCCAATAACTGATCGGCACCGCCTTGATCCAAAATAGTTCTTGAGTCTATTTTTGAAGAAACTTGGAACGCCATTCGAGTCGGTATATTCGCCTTAATAAGCCCAGTAATAACATCGACAGAAGGCCTTTGTGTGGCCAAAATCAAATGAATTCCTGCCGCTCGAGCTTTTTGCGCAATACGAGCGATTAACTCTTCCACTTTTTTACCAACAATCATAATCATGTCAGCAAATTCATCTACGATGATCACGATGTAAGGTAAAGGCTCTAAATGTGGCACAGTACGAGCGACACCATCCTCAGAGAACATCGCCATTTCAGGTTGCCACAACGGGTCTTCTATTGGCTTTCCTGCGTTAATAGCATCGCGTACTTTTTTGTTATAGCCGGCGATATTACGCACGCCTAATTTAGACATTAATTTATAGCGCCGCTCCATTTCATCAACCGACCAGCGCAAGCCATTAGCCGCGTCTTTCATATCGGTAATAACGGGGGTCAATAAATGCGGTATGCCTTCATAAATCGAAAGCTCAAGCATTTTAGGATCGACCATGATCATGCGCACTTCATCCGGTGTGGATTTCAGCAGCATGCTCAAAATCATGGCATTAACACCAACTGATTTACCCGACCCTGTGGTACCCGCTACAAGTACGTGTGGCATCTTCGCTAAATCCACGACGACAGGCTCACCGGAAATATCATGACCGAGCGATAACGTCAGTGGCGACGTGGCTTTATCGTACATTTCACAGTTAATCACTTCAGAGAAATACACGGTATCTCGTACCTGATTAGGAATTTCAATGCCTATCGTCGACTTACCAGCAATAACCTCAACCACTCGAACACTCATAACACTTAATGAACGAGCCAAATCTTTCGCCAAATTAGTGATTCTCGATACTTTTACTCCCGGCGCGGGCTGAATTTCAAAGCGCGTAATAACGGGCCCGGGATTCACTTCAACCACTTCGGCTTTTACACCAAAATCTTGTAGTCGTCGTTCTAATAATTCAGATAAAGCAAGCAACTCTTCTTCGGTATAACCACCCTGCTTTGGCTTAGGTTTTGTTAATACCGAGCGATCTGGAAGCAAGTAAGTCGGTTCAGATCGTGAGCTTTCTTCCGAACTTGAGTTTGGCCCACCTAATGAATCTAGTTGCTTGGCTTCTGATAACGTGCGAAATGCTGGCTTATGACTTGGGATCGCCGCAATAGGCTCTGGTCTAGCGACAGGCCGCTCTGCCTCAGCGGTAACAACAGGCACTTCCGCTAACGGCTCATCCATAAAAGTATTCGTTTTTTGTTCTGCACGAGGAACGCTAGGTGCTGCTTTGGGCTGCTCGTGGCTTGGCGCTTCCTCTTCAATATAAAGCGTATCGCCGAAAGACATTTCTATGTCTTCAACTGAAATATCATCAAGACCTGAGAAACCTGGATCGGCATGAGTAGTCTCAATCGCGCTATCTTCTTCAGCCGCGTTCGCTTTATTACTCTTTGAGAGCAGACCAAATAAAGCAAATGGCTTTTTAGATGCCTTCACCTTGTCAGTTACTTCTTCTTTGTCATGTTTCACATCAGCAATAGGATCTTGACGATTTTTCCTACGTTTACGAACTATAGCAGGCTCTTCCTGTTCCTCAGGTATCTCCATCGCGGTGTCTATCTCTGATGTTAACCGCTCACGCTTACGCTCTTTTTTAGATTGCCATTTGTCTCTCATGCGCATAACAAGGTTAAATGTTTTTTCGCCTAACTTATCAATCAAGTTTAACCAGTGCACTTGAGACAAAAGAGTAAACGCCAAAATAACTAACGCAAGACCAACAAGAGTGGCGCCATCGTAACCAATAAAACGATAAAGTAGATTTCCAAGTCCACGACCTAGTATGCCACCAGCACCATATTGCAATGAGGCCGAGCCAACCGTGTGCAAGTAGCAAAGGGTCGAACCGAATGAAAGGTATAAAATACCGCCAACGGTACACAACAAAGTGTTGTTGAGAGGAAGCAGTTTATGCGGATTGCGCCATAAAATAATAGCGACCCAAAAAAACAAAGGCGGCAAAGAGTAAAATAAGGAACCAAAAAAACCAGAGAATAAATCAGCGATAACCGCACCGATTGGCCCCATGGAGTTATGAATAGAGCCATCCCGCCCAGAATAAAACCAACCGGGATCATCAGGACTGTAAGTGTAGGTTGCCAATGCGAAGAAAAACAAAAACAGCAATGCAGTAATAAACGCAGCCTGTTTGGCAAACATATCCCATATTGGTGATCGTCCAGACTCACTCACTTCTTCTGCCAAAACACGTCCATCCTATGAATACTAAACCAGAGATTAATACACGCCCAATCATGAGCGACAAGTGCGCATAGCTTATCATAAAAAGCCCTATCCAAAATAATTCAGACTTGCTTTTACACAGATAATAAACACTTCACAGAAAGAACTGACATCTTTGTGAGGATAATGGTTTTTAAAGCCGTTTTATTGCCATTTTAATTCACGATGTAAATCGTTCTATAATAGTGTGTTTCCCACTTTCAAGGCTCAAGTATCTTATGCAAGATCATGCAAACAACGAAAACGAGCTCATTTTATTAACTGAGTCCATTTACGAAACACCCACCCCAAGTAAAGCATTGGACGACCCTGAAGGACTTTCGGCTGTTGGCGGCGACCTTTCTTCGGAACGCCTTATTCATTTGTATAGCAAAGGTTTTTTTCCTTGGTATAGCGACCCCGATCCTATTTTATGGTGGCACCCAAGAGAAAGATGCGTGCTAGTACCGTCACATTTTCACGAATCTCGATCGCTTAAAAAAGCTCAAAAAAAAGAAAACTGGTCATTTACTATCAATCAAGATTTCCACACCGTCATTGAGCATTGCGCCAACCTGAGATCTGATGAAGGAACCTGGATATCCAACGATATAAAACAGGCGTATCAAACATTACATCAGCTGGGTTATGCCCACTCAATAGAGGCTAGAGTAGATGGTCGTTTAGTTGGTGGATTCTATGGCGTGGCATTGGAAAAAGTGTTTTTTGGCGAATCCATGTTTTCACTTCACCCTAATGCTTCAAAAATGGCATTACGTGGTTTTAGTAAAATAGCTGCCCAATGTCATATTGAGCTAATTGATTGTCAAGTAGAGTCCGAACACTTGTTATCACTTGGCGCTCAACTTATGCCAAGAGACACATTTGTAAAGTCGCTCAATAAACTCATTATCGAGCCAAATAAGAATCTGGCACTGCTTAATTTAGCGACATTTGAGTAAAAAAGACGAATTGCTTAAAATAAGCACAACGCATTTCCCTTCTGGGTTTGCCTTACGTCGTGTTTTTAGGCAAAATATGCCTCGATCAAATTCAGACGTCGCTAAACAGCGAAATATAGTTTTTTAGCGATTAATCGGCCGAAGTAGAGACCACTCCTCTCCTTGTCTGCAGACCGTCAAATAGGCATGGTCGGCGTCTACTAATTTAAAGTTAACACCATAGGACACATATTGTGGCAAAAGAAGAGAGCTTAGAAATGGAGGGCACTATCATTGATACGTTGCCTAACACCATGTTCCGTGTCGAATTAGAAAACGGACACGTAGTAATTGCACATATTTCTGGAAAAATGCGTAAAAACTATATTCGTATTTTGACTGGCGATAAAGTAAAAGTAGAACTAACACCTTACGACCTAACTAAAGGCCGTATCGTTTACCGTTCTCGCTAATTTATTTGCTCTTAATTGAGTTGAATAAAAATATAAAAAAACCGGACTATGTCCGGTTTTTTTATATCTAGCGATTTATAACAGTAAAGCACTTACTTCAATGTACAACCGCTTCTTTTACAACATCAAATTTCAACTCATCTGATTTTTCATCCAACGTCACTTTAACATGACCACCTTCATTTAAACCGCCAAACAAGATCTGATCAGCTAACGGCTTTTTAAGATGTTCTTGGATAACACGAGCCATTGGTCGAGCGCCCATTTGGCGATCATAACCTTTACTCGCTAACCAGCCTCGTGCCGTATCGGATACTTCCAACAAAACACCTTTTGGATCTAACTGAGCCTGCAACTCAACCAAGAATTTATCCACGACGTTAAAGATAATACGTTCATCCAATTGTTGAAATTGAATGACGGCATCTAAACGGTTTCTAAACTCTGGCGTAAACATACGGTTGATAATTTCCAAACCATCTGTTGAATTATCCTGACTTGAGAAACCAATCGAACGTCTTGCTAACTCTTCAGCACCCGCATTAGAGGTCATAACAAGAATCACATTACGGAAATCCGCTTTGCGACCATTATTATCTGTCAATGTCCCATGATCCATTACCTGCAATAGCAAATTAAAGACTTCTGGATGGGCTTTTTCAATTTCATCTAATAAGACAACGCTATGCGGGTTTTTCGTTACAGCTTCTGTTAAAAGACCGCCTTGATCAAAACCAACATAACCCGGTGGCGCACCAATCAAGCGAGAAACCGCATGACGCTCCATATACTCGGACATATCAAAACGTATTAATTCAAGCCCTAGCTGCTTAGCCAATTGCTTAGTAACTTCTGTTTTACCGACACCTGTAGGGCCCGCCATCAGAAAAGAACCTATCGGCTTCTGCTCAGCTTTTAGACCAGCTCTTGATAACTTAATCGCTGATGATAAAGCGTCGATTGCTTTGTCTTGACCAAACACCACCATTTTAAGGTTGCGCTCTATATTAGAAAGCACCTGACGATCATCTGAGTTAACCGCTCTAACAGGAACTCGGGCAATTTTAGAGACGATATCTTCAATATCAGCAACGGTAATGACTTCTTTGCGCTTGTCTTCAGGCTGCAATCGTTGATAAGCACCCGCTTCATCAATCACATCGATGGCTTTATCAGGCATATGTCGATCCGTCACATAGCGCTGAGCCAATTCCGATGCCGCTAACAAAGCAGCATCTTCGTATTTTATTTTATGATGTTCTTCAAAGGCGCCTATGATGCCTTTTAAAATTTGGTAAGTATCATCGACACTTGGCTCGTTTACATCAATCTTTTGGAAACGACGCGCCAAGGCATGATCTTTTTCAAACACACCACGAAACTCTTGAAAAGTAGTGGAACCAATACAACGCAAGCCACCTGAACTTAATACAGGCTTGAGTAAATTGGACGCATCCATAACCCCACCAGACGCAGCACCCGCACCAATAATGGTATGGATTTCATCAATAAACAAAATGGCATTGGGTAATTTTTTCAACTCACCCAGCAATTGCTTGAGCCGCTTTTCAAAATCACCACGATATTTGGTGCCAGCCAATAACGCACCTAAATCTAAAGAGTAAACTACGCCATCTGCAATCACATCAGGCACTAGACCATCAACAATACGTTTCGCTAAACCTTCTGCTATTGCTGTTTTACCAACACCTGACTCACCCACTAATAACGGGTTGTTTTTGCGACGACGAGAAAGGGTTTGTATGACTCGCTCAACTTCGTATTCACGACCGATAAGCTTATCGATTTTACCGGCTTTAGCTTCTTCATTAAGATTGGTTGCGTATTTTTGAAGAGGTGCGGCGGCGCTGTCTTCTGCCTCCTCTTCTTCTTGCTCCATGCCTTGGGAAGATGCGTCACCCAACTTTGAAATACCGTGAGCAACGAAATTAACGACATCAATTCGTGCTACACCATGTCGTTTTAACAAATAAACGGCTTGGCTTTCCTGCTCACTAAAAATAGCAACGAGCACATTGGCGCCTGTAACTTCACGCTTACCAGACGATTGCACATGAAAAACAGCTCGCTGAAGCACTCGCTGGAAACCAAGTGTTGGCTGAACTTCACGTTCCATGTCATCTTCAGGGATAAACGGTGTTGTACTATCTACAAACTCTTCAAGCTCTTTACTTAATGTTTCAAGGCTTACACCACAAGCTGTTAACACACCGGAAGCGGCACTATTTTCAATTAACGCTAGCAACAAGTGTTCTACTGTCATGAATTCATGGCGCTTATCACGCGCCGCTTTAAAGGCATTATTCAGGGTCTGTTCAAGTTCTTTATCTAACATTGCTATTCCCTCACTCTGAATCAGTCGACTTTTTGTAAGTCACACATTAAGGGGTGCTCATTTTGCTCTACGAACTGTTGTACCATTGCTACTTTAGTTTCAGCAATATCAAAAGGGTAAATACCACAAACGCCTTTCCCTTTTTGATGCACTTCTAACATTACCTGGTTAGCCTTCTCTCCATCCATTGAAAAAAAACGTTGAAGAACAAATACGACAAAATCCATTGGCGTAAAATCATCATTAAATAACACCACCTGATACATTGAAGGTGGCTTTAATTCCGTTTCTTCTGGGGCAATCGCTATATTTGAATGCCCAGCTTCATCTTCTTCTGATATTAGTCTAATTTGTTGATTTACAATCATCCTATGCCTCTGAGGCTACACTTTTCCACACAATTCACCAAATTTGGTTCATTCCTACTTAATAAGTTCACATATCGCCACTTAAATTTTACAAATACCAAAAGAGCTTCTACTCTCATTGTAAGTGGGTCAAATGTGTAACCAATGTTTATCTCTTAGATTTTAGCATTGTACTATCAAGAATACTTTGAACCTATTTAGCAACCTCATTTAATAAAAGTTTCAACTACGTTGCAATAAAACTCGAATAACAGTCAATACCTAAGTGGTTTAGCTGAAAATTATTGATAATTAACAACACCTTGAGTGGATAAGGAGTGGCTCATGCATAATGGATCCGTAAAGTGGTTTAACAACGCTAAAGGCTATGGTTTTATCGTTTGCGAAGATTTTGATGAAGACTTATTTATTCATTACTCTGCCATTAATGTGGAAGGTTATAAAACCCTTAAAGCAGGCCAATCCGTCACGTTTAACGTAGAGCCCGGACAACGAGGCCTACACGCGATAGATATTTCGCCTGAAGCAGCAGTAGAAAACGATGAGAATAGTGAGACTAAAGATGATGATGCAAATGCCCAGTTAGCTTAACGCTACTGCAATATCGCTATCGCGTACTGATTTTGCTATCTTATGATTCCTATTGAATCGTGAGAGGTTTTTTTGTTTCTATACGATTCAAGCCTTTAAAATTTATTTAGACTTATCGATTCATGCCTTCAAACTTAATTTTACTCAACAAACCTTTTCAAGTCCTTAGTCAGTTCTCCGCTGATGGCGACAAAGTCACTCTAGCCAAATACATCAACATCCCTGAATTTTATGCCGCGGGAAGACTGGACTACGACTCAGAAGGCTTGATGCTATTAACCAATCAGGGCGCCATTCAGCATATTATTGCATCGCCTGAATTCAAATGGCCAAAGACTTATTGGGTGCAAGTGGAAGGTGACATCACCGAAGAGGCTCTACAACAACTTAAACAAGGAGTAGAGCTTAAAGACGGCCTAACAAAACCTGCTCAAGCAGAACGCATGAGCCCACCTGATATTTGGTCAAGAACCCCTCCTGTACGCCACCGGGAGTCCATTCCTACTAGCTGGATTGCATTGCAAATCAAAGAAGGGAAAAACCGCCAAGTTCGACGAATGACCGCAGCGGTAGGTTTTCCTACACTTCGGCTTATCCGCTATGCCATTGGTCCTTATACATTGGAAAGTTTACCTACAGGGCAATGGCTATATGCTGAGCCAACCACAGAATTACTAAATGAGGTAGATAATTTTGAACGACAAAAAAAGAGAAAGGCTGCCACATCTGACCGTCGCCGCTCTAGTCAAAAAGGACAACCAATATCTCATGGTGAAAGAGTGGCAGGACGGGATTCTCGTCCTAAATCAACCAGCTGGGCACGTCGAAAATAACGAAAGCATACTCGATGCGGTTATCAGAGAAACAACTGAAGAAGCCGGTTGGCTGGTAAAACCCATTGGTTTAATTGGCTTTTACGCTTTCACGCCATTTGAAGGCGCCGATACCTATCATCGAGTTTGTGTCTTATGCGATGCCCTATCACCAACCAATACACAACTTGATCCAGATATTGTTTCTTGTCACTGGATGACTTATGAAGAGGTAATGTCTAAACCGCATCGCAGCCCTTTAATAAAAACCTGCATTGAAGATTCATTAAACAACCCCATTATATCCTTATCCTTCCTATCGAATCAGCACTTGTCAGCTGTGCCGACATTGGAAAAATAAAGTACAATGACGCGATTCCATTTCATTGAGGCTCAGCCTCTTCACAGTAGAGTAATTACAGGTCATGACTGAACAACTAAACCCCACAGATTCGCAAGCTAACCAAGATAAAAAAGTTATCGTCGGTATGTCTGGCGGCGTAGATTCATCCGTATCAGCCCTTATTCTGATGCAGCAGGGGTACCAAGTTGAAGGCCTGTTTATGAAAAACTGGGATGAAGATGATGGCACCGAATATTGCACCGCAAAAGATGATCTCGCAGACGCTCAAGCGGTTTCTGATACGTTAGGCATTACACTGCACACCGCCAATTTTGCTGCAGAATATTGGGACAATGTTTTTGAGCACTTCCTAGAAGAATACAAAGCAGGTCGCACACCAAACCCTGACATTTTATGCAATAAAGAAATCAAGTTTAAAGCCTTCCTTGAGTACGCGTTAGAACTAGGAGCCGATTACATTGCAACGGGTCATTATGTTCGACGTGGTGAACGCGATGGCGAGCCAGTATTACTGAAAGGCTTAGATGGCAACAAGGATCAAAGCTACTTTTTGTATGCCGTGGGTAAAGATGAAATTGCCAAAACACTCTTTCCTGTTGGCGAGTTAGAAAAACCTGAAGTTCGTCGTCTTGCTGAAGAGTTTGGTTTAATCACCCACAATAAAAAAGATAGCACTGGTATCTGTTTTATTGGTGAACGCCGCTTTAAAGATTTTCTAGAACAATACTTACCAGCGCAACCTGGCGATATTGAAACATTAGATGGAGACAAAATTGGTCGCCATCTAGGATTGATGTATCACACTATAGGCCAGCGCCAAGGTCTAGGCATAGGCGGTTTATCTAACTACCCGGATGAGCCTTGGTATGTGGTTGAAAAAGACTTAGAAAAAAATGTCCTTAAAGTAACGCAAGGTGGACAACATGAATCACTCTTTAAAACGCATTTGATTGCCGATAACTTTGATTGGGTGGCGCGTACAAAGCCTAACTTGCCATTAACATGCAAAGCTAAATGCCGTTATCGTCAGCCTGATCAAGATTGTACTATCACAGAATTAGCCGATGGCCGTGTGGAAGTTTCTTTTAAAGAACCACAACGTGCGATCACACCAGGTCAATCCGTCGTTTTTTATGTCGATGACTTATGTTTAGGTGGCGGCATCATCAATGTCGCATTCAACAAGTAAATTACACCAAGCAATATGAGAGATTATTTATTGTGAGCCAACAAGAGAAAGAGCAAACCATTGCCCTATCCGCAATTTTCCAGGCCGCTGAACTTGTTGCTACCTTAGCGAAAACAGGCAAGATGGATAACGATTACTTAAAACCCTTGGTAAACAGCATTTTGTTAGTCAATGCTGAGACAACTGAGGATATTTATGGAGGCCAATGGGATTGCAAAAGCAATTTAGCATTAGGTCGTCGCATCACTCGCCAAGCCCTCGGCAAAGAGCGTAGTAGTGTTAATCCAGATACCTTACGCTATGCATTAAGCTTAATTCATTTAGAAAGTAAGTTATTAAAATCAGATGGTATTTTGTCAGCACTGGGTAATGGCATAAGCCAGCTAGATCGTCAAAAAACACATTACGAAGATCCGCTTCATGAAAATATGATCGCGGCAATTTCGGGTATTTATCAAGATACTTTGAGCAAATTACCATTTCGAATCCAAGTACATGGCGATAGCCGTTTCTTACAGCAGCCCTCTATTTCTAATCAAGTTCGCGCAACCTTGTTAACGGGCATTCGTGCCGCCATGCTTTGGCGTCAACTTGGCGGTAAACGCTGGCATTTGATTTTCAAAAGAAAATCATTACTAAATGCTTTAGAAGCAACACGTTAAGAAAATAAAAAAGGCCGTTAGGTCTTTTTTTTCTCGTTATGAAACATCAAATAATGAGCATAACGAGAAACATTCTTAATGAGAATAACTCACATCTATTATGAGTATATTTTTATCCAATATCTCTACCATTTATTTTTAGGTAGTATATTGGCCAAAATAATCATTAGTACATCGATAAAGATTTTAGAATGGAGACCAAAAGTCACCTTCTTTTTAATTTGCCATATAGCCTTAAATGTTAGGGGAATTACATGTCTACAAAACAAACTATTTATTATACCTTCACTGATGAAGCGCCAGCACTGGCGACGGCTTCTTTGCTGCCTATTTTTGGCGCCTTTGCAAAAGAAGCGGACATCGAATTGAAATTGACTGACATTTCTTTGGCGAGTCGTGTAATTTCTGCCTTTGCTGATAAGCTACCTGCAGACCAACAAGCAGAAGATGGCCTTAAATTTCTTGGTGATCTGACTGCGAATCCTGAAGCAAACATTGTTAAACTGCCTAATATCAGTGCTTCTTTACCGCAACTGAATGCAGTAATCAAAGAACTTAAAGCTCAAGGTTATGACATTCCTGACTACCCAGAAAATGCTCAGACTGATGAAGAAAAAGACGCATTAGCACGTTACTCAAAAGTACTAGGCAGTGCGGTAAACCCAGTATTGCGTCAAGGTAACTCTGACCGTCGCGCACCAGCAGCGGTTAAGAACTTTGCCCGTAAAAACCCTCATTCAATGGGTAAGTGGAAAAAAACGTCTACATCTCATGCAGATTACATGCGCGATGGCGATTTTTACTCTTCTGAGCAGTCCGTTACTATGGATTCCGCTCAAACGGTTAAAATTGAATTCGTTAAAAAAGACGGTTCT
The DNA here is from genome assembly GCF_004352835.1 of Marinomonas flavescens. Taxonomy (GTDB): domain Bacteria; phylum Pseudomonadota; class Gammaproteobacteria; order Pseudomonadales; family Marinomonadaceae; genus Marinomonas; species Marinomonas flavescens. Next base: position 26,970 of record NZ_SJSB01000013.1, read on the forward strand.
GTTGAGCTTAAGAAATCACTGCCTCTTCTAGCTGGTGAAATCGTTGATAGCATGAATATCAGCTGCGCTAAACTTCGCAACTTCTTCGAAGCAACGCTACAAGAAGCAAAAGAAGATAACATCATGTGGTCTGTGCACCTTAAAGCAACCATGATGAAAGTCTCTCACCCTATCGTATTTGGTCACGCGGTAACGGTTTTCTACAAAGATGTTTTCGAAAAATACAGCGAATTGTTTCAAGAAATCGGCGTTAATCCAAATAACGGTTTAGGCAGCGTTTACGATAAAATCCAAACATTGCCTGAAGCGAAACAAGAAGAAATCAAACAAGCGATTCAAGACGTTTACAAAACTCGCCCTGAACTAGCAATGGTTGATTCAGACAAAGGTATCACCAACCTACACGTACCAAGTGATGTCATTGTTGATGCATCTATGCCTGCTATGATCCGTGGCTCTGGTAAAATGTGGGGCCGTGATGGTAAAGCACATGACGCTAAAGCCGTTATGCCTGACAGCACTTACGCACGCATTTACCAAGAAACAATCAACTTCTGTAAAACCAATGGCGCATTCGATCCAGTAACAATGGGCACAGTGCCAAACGTTGGTTTGATGGCACAAAAAGCAGAAGAATACGGTTCTCACGATAAGACTTTCGAAATCACTGAAGCCGGCACTATGCGCGTTGTTGATGCACAAGGTAATGTCCTAATGCAACACGCGGTAGAGAAAGGCGATATCTGGCGCGCTTGTCAAACTAAAGACGCTCCAATCCGCGATTGGGTGAAACTTGGCGTTACTCGTGCTCGTCAATCTGACACACCAGCGATTTTCTGGTTAGAAGACGAACGTGCACACGATAATGAACTTCGTAAGAAAGTTGAGAATTACCTAAAAGAACATGACACAAATGGTCTAGACATTCGCATCATGAACTACAACGAAGCGATCCGTTTCTCTATGGAACGCATCATTCGTGGCCAAGACACTATTTCAGTAACGGGTAACATTTTGCGCGATTACCTAACTGACTTGTTCCCAATCTTAGAATTGGGTACTTCTGCGAAAATGCTGTCTATCGTGCCAATGCTTCAAGGCGGCGGCATGTATGAAACAGGCGCTGGCGGTTCTGCTCCTAAGCATGTTCAACAGTTAATGGAAGAAAACCACCTTCGTTGGGATTCTCTTGGTGAGTTCTTGGCAGTGGCTGTCTCTTTTGAAGAGTTGGGCATCAAGCACAACAACGAAAAAGCTAAAATCTTGGCAGCAACGCTAGACAAAGCAACAGGCAAACTTCTAGACACCAACAAATCTCCTTCTCGTAAAGCGGGTGAAATTGATAACCGCGGTAGTCACTTCTATCTGGCTCTATACTGGTCTCAAGAATTGGCAGCGCAAACAGACGACGCGACATTGGCGGCGAAATTTGCACCACTTGCTAAGCAACTAGCAGACAACGAAGCAGCCATTGTTGCAGAACTTGCTGACGTTCAAGGCAAGCCTGCTGGCTTATCTGGTTATTACCATATGGATCTTGCTGAAGTCGCTAAGATCATGCGCCCAAGCGCTACATTCAACAAAACACTAGCGTCTCTATAATTTATTAAGAGGCTCTAAGCGCCATAAAAAAGCCCGAGTAACGATATCGTTACTCGGGCTTTTTCGTTTGCGTTACGATTTAGCCATTTGCGACACGTTGAATGTGCTGCTGATTCGCTAAATATTCATCGTAAGTGCCTTGGAAATCTACGACTTGATTATCTTTAATCTCAATTACTCGATTTGCTAGAGACGAAACAAACGCTCGGTCATGACTGACAAAAATAAGGGTTCCGTCAAAATCAACCAAAGCATTGTTTAGCGCTTCGATGGCTTCCATGTCCATGTGGTTGGTTGGCTCATCCATTACTAGAACATTCAAGTCCATCATCATTAACTTGCCAAAGAGAAGGCGGTTTTTCTCACCACCTGAGCACACTCTTACTTTTTTATTGAAGTCGTCTGCGGTAAATAACAAGCGCCCTAACATCGCTCGCACTTTTAAATCATCATGCTTTATTGTTCGCCACTTAGACATCCAATCAAACAAGGTTAAATCACAATTGAAGTCCTCAGTACTGTCTTGTGGGCAATAACCTATCACAGCATTTTCAGCCCACTTAATGTCACCTTTTTTAGCGTCTAACTCACGCATCAAACAACGTAAAAAAGTCGTTTTGCCAGCACCGTTCTCACCAATGATAGCCAATTTAGAGCCAGCGTCTAGAATCAGGTTGCCTTCACTGAAAAGCATAGTGTCTTCATAGCCATGAGCAAGATCTTCTAAGATCAACGCTTGGCGATGAAGTTTCTTATCTTGCATCAAAGAAATAGACGGTGTCATACGACTAGACTGCTTAACTTCTGACAATTCGATTTTGTCTAATTTTTTCGCACGTGAACTGGCTTGTTTGGCTTTTGACGCATTTGCAGAGAAGCGATTTACAAAGGCTTGTAAATCATCCATTTCAGCACTTTTCTTTGCATTTTCCGTCAATAGTTGTTCACGTATCAATGCAGAGGCTTCCATGAAGTACTCATAGTTGCCAGGATAAATTCGTAATTCACCAAAATCGATATCCGCCATGTGAGTACAGACTGAATTCAAGAAATGTCGATCATGGGAGATGATAATCATGGTGCATTTACGCTGATTCAATACACCAGCCAACCAATTAATGGTGTAAATATCCAAGTTGTTTGTTGGCTCATCCAAAAGCAAAATATCTGGGTTTGCGAACAATGCTTGTGCAAGCAATACACGAAGCTTCCAACCAGGAGCAACTTGGCTCATCAAACCAAAGTGATATGATTCATCAATACCAGCTTCTAACAGAATGTCACCGGCACGACTTTCAGCGCTATAACCATCCATTTCAGCAAACTCTGATTCAAGTTCACCAGCACGCATGCCATCTTCTTCACTCATTTCTAACTTAGAGTAGATTGCATCACGCTCTTGTTTCACTTTCCAAAGCGCGGTATCACCCATAATCACAGCATCAACAACTGAATACTCTTCAAAAGCAAATTGGTTCTGGCTTAAAGTACCGACCTTTTCGCCCGGAGTGATGGATACATTTCCAGAAGTAGGTGTCAGCTCCCCACTTAAAATTTTCATAAAAGTGGATTTACCGCAGCCATTCGCACCGATCAAACCATAACGGTTACCGTTGCCAAATTTTGCAGAGATGTTTTCAAACAATGGCGTTGCGCCAAATTGCATGGTGATATTAGCTGTGGAAATCAAAAAAAATACCTTGAGAGTGAAGGAGAAGAATTCGCTTACTTTTGATAATTTGAACGTCGTACAAAAGATAAGCACAAAGGCGGCGAATATAGAGATTTATAGGGCTAAAGTCGAGGTTTAGATGGATTATTTTACTAGAAAAGTAATAGCGTCTGAAAATAGAGCCATAGTCAGCATTTACAACCTTTAAAGGAAAGGCGTTTATTAAGCGCGCACATAAATCACACACATACAGCACCATCATTCTCGCGCTGTTTTAACGCCTGAAACGCAATAGAGTTATCGATAGCAAAGAGTAAGCTCTTAATCATCGACAACTCTATTTAATGTACCTTATTTCATCACAATGAGTTCGTTGAAGGACAATCACTCTTTTACATCAACCCAAGCGTCCCATCCTTTCCACTCATATTCATCGCTTTCAGCGGCATTAATAACAAAACGTTTAACCAATCGGTTGCTGCTGAATTTATTTATTAAGTAACTCATAGTACTGCTCCTATCCAAGATTCATATTTAATATTTAATATTTCTTAACTAAATTTTATCAATCGTTAGAGGTTAGTTAAAATTGCTTTTCACTAACTTCACTATAGGCCTGTACTATTTCCATCTGATGACGGTGTGCTTTTTTCCTCTCGTAAAAACAAGAAGCCTTCCTTTAGAAAACGAATGAATTCAGGTCTTATTCCTTTTAAAAGCATGCTGCGGTTTTTATTCGCTAGGTCACTCTGAGTGGTTAAGCCTAAAATAAAGCTCACCGCCAACCCTTCAGGACTTATCGCTACATCAAGCACATCTTGAGCAAAACGCTTTCTTGAACATTCAGCTCTAGACTCTAATAACACCGTTTTTACATATAATCGCTCGCGCTGTTTACGCATTTTTTTAAGGCCAAACATCTTGCCTCCGCTCTTCTAGCTCATCCTATTAAGACGATTTTTCATCCTGACTATCTGGAATTAATGCATCTAAGGTTCGGGTGAAATTCATACTTTTTAAAGTAACAAAAGCAATATAAGACAAACCCGCTGCGCTTAATAAAGTAACCAGTGTCGCAATCAGCAATATGCCAACCAACGAAAAACCATAACTCCATGCTAGTGCCGCAGCACTTGCTATCATTAAAAGCCAAGAAGTTATTAATAAAAAGACAACACCACCAACGAGCGCTAGCAACTGAGCACTTGACGTCACCCACATTTTGGCTTCAAGAGCACCCAATCCTAATACGCTTTTTAGCCATTGTTTATGCGTTAAAACGACATCGGAAAAATCAAGATGCTCTTTTTTCTGCTCAGTTGATTGCGACTGTTCCATGATAGATTCGCCTGCTATTTTGCTTTAATAATTCGCTATCTTTGCGACCATCTATTTCCGTTTACATAATAGACCTGCGGCAACCGCACCAGCTAAAAAGGCAATACCAACCGTTTTTATTGGATGCTCTTTGGCATACTCGCCAACCACGTTAGACACTTTCTCTGACTGCTGTTTAGCCGTATCTGCCATTTTATGAGCTTGTTCGCTAATTTGATGGGCAACCTCTTCAATACGTTCTTCACTTTTCGCGGCCATATCGGAAACACCATCTACGCCGTTATGGGCATTTTCTGCTGCTTGATCCACTTTTTCATGCGCTTTAGCTTGAGTTGTACTTTTAGTTGTTGCCATGATAAATCTCCATAACGTTTGAATGTATGTATTACATTGCCAACATCATGCCAACTTATAAGCTATTGATTTATATATAAATTAAATATATTAGGTAGAAAGCGTTAGCAAGATAAGACATTTACTACATACTTCATTGTAAAAATTTCATGGCGAATATTGCACGAAATAAGAGTGACAAATAAGCGACCAACTCGCTAATTTTTATCCAAGCGAACTAAATAAGGTCGAGCGATAACAAAGCAAAACAAAACCCAAAAGAAGCCAACAAACAAACCTGCGGTAACATCTGTTGGCCAATGAACCCCTAAATATACTCGACTAACAGCAACAAAAATCGGAATCACTAGCGCTATGGTCAGCATCAAGTACTTAGCTGAACGGTAAGCATTACGCCAACTAACGACTAAGGCAAATGATAGAAAGAATAACGCCGACGACATAGCGTGCCCTGACGGAAAGCTACTCGTATACACCTGTGTAGCATGAGGCACTAGCTCGGGACGAGGTCGAGAAAAACCTAACTTCAGCATAAAACCAAAAGCAGCACCAGAAACAACCGTTGCTAAAAACCATAACGCTAAATGGGTTTTATTGGTTAAATGAAGATACCAAGCAAACATGACACTAAAAAAAGCAACGATCCAGTTACTGCCAAGCGCAGTAATGTCTCTCATGGTTTCTCCTACCCAAGAAGGCCCCCATTCTTTTGTAGAGTCTGAAGCGTCCCGCAGCATTAATAACAACCTTGTATCGATATAAGGAACCCCGGAGCGGTTAACAAATACGGCTATCACAACAAACCCTATTAATAATCCCGCAAGCAAGATAAAAATAGGATCTAGTGTTTTTCTAGCAAGAGCGTCATTGTCGAACATAAGATATTGATACCTAAATATTATTTTTAACGCTCATATCTTAGTTATTTTCATTGTAAATCAAAAGGATATAATAAGTATTTACGTTTTTATCAATGCTTTTGAGCCTTCTAAAATAACGGTAAACAACCTAAAAACAATCGTTTGTAGTACAATCTCGGACGATTTTTCGATGATATTTTCAATTACTTTTCTCGGAAAACACCCACAATAACGAATAAGCCAGTATTTATAATGCCAGCATTATCCAAGCGCTATTTGGAGCATTAATGAGAGTTGATCTTGAGACGAACCATGCAGAATTAGAAGCCACCCCTCGGTTTCAATTAGCTTCTGCACATAAACGCCAACTGCAGTTCTGTAATATCGGTTTTACCTTATTAGCCTCTCTGCTTATCTTCATCTGGTTAGTGGTTGCCATTTTTGCCCCGCAATCCATTTGGGTCCCACTGCAACTTAATATTACCGCTATGATGATTGTCCTTATTGCTTCATTTCAATCAGCATGGCGTATTTCTCGCTGGAGAGAACAGACATTAACTGAGCAACAACAAGAAGAGACAACGGAGGAGCACAAGGAGATAAAGCAACAAGCTGACACCAAACAGTCCAATGCGTTTCAAACACTGTTTCAAGAATTCTTTGAACGATGGCTAAAGCCAATAACCACAGCAATTAGTATTGATGCTATCTGGATTATTGCCTTAACCTTGTTGGCTCTCATGTTGGTAGCAACTGGCTGGAATTTAACCCTGCCAAGCCGTGCCGTAGCCGATTCGGCCTATTTATTTGCAGGACTCGCGCTATTAGCGGCATTTGCCTTACTGGTCCTCGAACGCTACTTGGCAGCGAACCAAAACGAATGGCCTGAAGCCATTAGCTTAGCCATGTTAGTACGCGTTGCCATTGCCACTCTTGTGGTGTCAGCAATTTGTTTAAGCTATGCGTCTTCTGAGCGAACTTGGCCCCTTCGTATTGCGGTTTTATCAGGACTTTTACCTACTATTGTTGCGTTAGAATTGGCCATTCGAGCCATTCTTTCTGCATTCACACCGCAACGAGTCAGCCTTGAGCCTAAGCTTTTCGCAACAAGCTTTATGGCAGAACTATTGCGTTGGCCACCAAAACCCATGCAACTGATGCAAGACGGCTTGTTTCAACGCTTTGGGGTAGATTTACGTCAAGTATGGGCCTTTGGTTTCATCAAGCGCGCCTTTCTTCCGGTTGTTACACTCATGATTTTTTGTGGTTGGTTATTGTCTGGCGTTCATGAAATCCCCATTAATGGGCGAGGGATTTATGAGAAGTTTGGCAAGCCAGTCGTCATTTTCAAGCCCGGTTTACACACGACATTACCATGGCCTTTTGGCCGCGTTATCAATGTAGAAAATGGTGTCGTACACGAACTAACAGCAAGCAGCGATGAAAACAGCCTAGCGCCTCTGACACCAGCAGAAGGTCCTGCACCCGAAACCGCTAACCGTTTATGGGATGCCACTCATCGCAGTGAAAAATCGCAAATTATTGCCAGTCGCAACGATGGCAAACAGAACTTTCAAATTGTCGATATGGATGTCCGCTTTATCTATCGCATTGGCTTAACGGATCAAGATGCTTTGGATGCCACCTACAATACCGCTAATTTACCGACGCTGATTCGCCGTACTGCCAGTCGTATTCTCGTTCACGACTTCGCAGGTAGAACGCTTGATGATCTATTAAGTGAACAGCGTAACGAATTATCAAAAGATGTTGGTAATGCGGTCCAAAAAGATCTAGATCAGCTCAATAGCGGTGTCGAATTATTAGCCACGGCAATAGAAGCAATACATCCACCCGCAAAGGCCGCTAATGCTTACCATAAAGTGCAATCGGCCCAAATTGAAGTACAAGCTTTGATTGCCAGAGAGAAAGGAAAGGCAGCAGCAGAAATCGATAAAGCACGTCAACAAGCCAGTTTAATAGAGGACGGCGCGGACGCAAATGCCCACCAAAATTTAAGTAAAGCCAAAGCCGATGGTATTATTTTTGACGCCGATCATGCCGCCTCAAACATCGCGGGTAAAACCTTCCTGCGTGAACAATATTATCAGCAACTAATTCAGGGTATGAGTCACGCAAATAGCCTTATTATTGATAGTCGAATCCATGGTGAAAAATCGCCTACTTTGGATTTTAGAAGTTTTGTGCCACCCGTAGATCCTTCTTCAAACAACACCAACACAACTCACTAGGAAAGCGCCAATGAGCACGCAGCATAACCACCCCCATCATGCGCATGACGAATCCAATCACGCCTCTCATAACCATGAGAATACACAGGATGATAGCCACAGCCCTGCGCCGTCTAATTCGCCTAAAGGTACATGGCGCCGTATTAGCTTCGCCCTGCTGCTGGTTGCTTTTGCTATTGCCGCAGCGTGTTTAGTACAGGTTCGCTCGGGTGAAGCCGAAGTCATTACTCGCTTTGGCAATCCAGTCAGGGTGCTATTAAAGCCCGGCTTAGCATGGCATCTGCCAGCGCCTTTCGAGCTTTCCACTCCCGTGGATTTACGATTACGCACGACGTCTAGTGGTTTACAAGATGTTGGGACCAAAGACGGCTTACGTATTATTGTTCAAGCTTATGTGGTTTGGCAGGTAAAATCAGACAAAGACGATGTGCAACGCTTCATGCGTGCGGTCCAAAATAAACCGGATGAGGCGGCGCGCCAACTACGAACTTTTGTCGGCTCCGCTTTAGAAGCGACCGCCAGCAGCTATAACCTCTCCAGTTTAGTCAATACCGATGCAAGCAAAGTACAAATCAGCCACTTTGAAGAAAGGTTACGCCAGCAGATTAATCAATCGCTGTTAGACACATATGGTGTTCGCGTGGTTCAAGTGGGCATCGAACGCTTAACTCTACCGGTAGTAACCTTGTCGGCCACGGTAGACCGTATGCGAGCTGAACGAGAAACGATTGCGACACAACGTACGGCTGAAGGTAAACGACAAGCGGCACAGATCACGTCGACCGCACAAAAAGAGTCACGCATTATTACCGCCGATGCGACAGTAAAAGCTGCGAACATTGAGGCTAAATCTTTAGTCGACGCCGCTAGTATTTACGGCAAGGCCCACGCACAAGCCCCTCAACTCTACGATATGCTTCGCTCACTAGACACGTTAAGCAGCATTATTAATAAAAATACGCATCTAGTTCTCAGAACCGATGCGGCGCCATTCAAAGCGCTTATTGATGGACCTAAAATATTTAGCTCGCCGACGTTAGATAAAAATGAAGAGGCGAAAAAACCATGATATTTGGAAAAAAAGTCGAGCAAAATACGTCGACAAACAAGCCAAATAGTCACTGGTTTCAGGCTGGGCGATTGGCTTTTATCGCACTCTACTTACTCACATTGGTAACGGCTGTTACTTGGTTAGTTGCCAATGTCCGTGAAATTGGACCCGATTATCGAGCGGTTGTACTGCGCTTTGGCGCCATTGATAGAGTGCAAAACTCAGGTTTATTACTGGCTTGGCCACAACCCTTTGAAAAAGTAATTCTTTTACCATCTGCGGATCGCGTTATTGACCGCACTATAAAAGCATTAATTCGCCCTGAGACAGCCAACTATGCCGGGCTAAATTCAGGGATGGCCAATGATGCCACCGCTGGAGTCGGCTACCTATTAACTGGGGATGCGGGTGTCGTGCAGCTAGGGGTTCACTTGTATTACAGAGTGACAGACCCTTTCGCTTATGTGCTCCAGGGTAAACACGTCACCTACGCATTGGATAGATTAGTCGAACGCAGCGCTGTAATCGTGTCGGCCTCTCGCGACCTAGACACCATATTGGTAGCACGACCTGAGTTAGTAGGGTCAAGCACCGAAGCGGCGATTAAACGAGAAAAATTACGAGCCGACCTCGTTCAAAGTATTAATAAAAGTTTAGCGGCATTAACGAAATCTGGCGCCAGCCTTGGTATTAAAGTAGCCCGAGTAGACTTACAACCAAGCTTACCCGTTGAAACCGTTGATGCCTTTAATGCCGTGCTGACTGCTAGCCAGTTGGCAAAGCAAACCGTCGCCGAAGCCAATAACAAAGCGGCCGCCACATTACAAAAAGCCAACCAAGAAGCTGATCGCATTATTCAGCAGGCCAATGCGAATGCCAATGAGCGTGTAGCAAAAGCACAAACGAATACCGCCACCATAAGTCGCCTCGCCCAACTACAGCAAAATAATACTGACCCAGGTTTGCTATGGCGACTGTATCGTCAACGCGTTAACACCTTGCTATCACAAGCAGGCTCCGTCACCACAATTGATCCAAGTGACGATGGCAAACTCATTCTACAAGGCAAACAACCATGACCCAGTCGTCCCATTCACACCACGAACATGATCACGAACATGATCACGAACATGATCACGGACATGATCACGGACATATTCATTTTGGCAGCGGTTCATTAAGTCGCAGCGAACAAAAAGCCGCAGCCAAGCAGCTGACGCTAGCCATGATCGCCCTCGGTTTATTAACGCTAGGCCTTATCTGGCATTGGCTGTTCCCTTCTCAGCAAAGCGTCAGTCAATTATTGCTTGGCTTAGCTTCTGTACTGGTGGCTTTTCCTGTCTTACGTTCTGGCTGGCATAGCCTCAAACACCCAAGTCTACATGGCATTACGGATCAATTAATTGCACTCGCCATGTTGGGCGCATGGGCAACGGGCGATTTAATGACCGCTGCGTTATTGCCCATTATTATGATCTTTGGCCACATTTTAGAAGAACGAAGTGTCATAGGCTCTCAAGAAGCCATTGAAGCATTAGGCCAACTAACACAAAGTAATGCTCGTAAAATCAACCAAGATGGCAGCATTAGTGAGGTAAATAACCAACGCCTACAAACGGGTGATTTGATCGAAGTGCGCGCTGGCGATCGCATCCCTGCAGATGGCCTTGTTATAGAAGGTATGGCGAGCTTAGACACCGCCCCTATTACCGGTGAATCCGTGCCTCAAGACGCTAAAACTGGCGACGAAGTCTTTGGTGGCGCCATCAACCTAGATGGCTTATTACGCGTCCAAGTCACGCGGACTGGTGAAGAATCGACGCTTGGTAAAGTTATTGCCCTCATGCAAAAGGCGGAACAAGCCAAGCCCCCAATTACTCGTCTATTAGAGCGCTATGCTGGCCAATACATGGTGCTAGTGTTAATGGTGGCGGCCATTACTTGGTTTGTCACTTACGATGCTCAAGCGATGCTCGCTGTGTTGGTCGCCGCATGCCCATGCGCGCTCGTGTTGTCTGCTCCTGCCGCGGCCATTGCTGGGATTGCTGTCGCAGCCCGTCATGGTATTTTGATTCGCAGCTCAGCCTTCTTAGAAGAGTTCACCGAACTAAGCTCCTTAGTAGTCGACAAAACAGGCACTCTGACCTTTGGCTCTTTAAGTCTGCAATCATTGCAGCCCATTCCCGATTCTCCGATTCCTGAATCTGAGTTACTAACATTAGCGGCGAGCTTAGGCGCTTCTAGTAGCCACCCCGTGAGTCGAGCTTTAAGTAGCCTTATTGCTCATGAAAACTATCAGCCGTTACAAAGTGTTAAAGAACACCAAGGGTTGGGAGTCGTCGCTGAGACAACAAAGGGGGAAGCCGCTCTAGGTCGACCTGAACTATTCACTCAATTGGCTATCCCGTTTCCTAATATACCCGAGCACGATGGCCCTATCGCGGGATTGTCTTTAAATGGCGTATTTTTAAGTTGGTTTTTATTGGCTGATAAAGTCCGCCCAGAAACCGCTCAAGCTCTCGCGGATTTGAGAGAATTAGGCATAGGTCGACAATTACTTCTTACGGGAGATCGACAATCCGTCGCTGATAAACTCGCAAAAGAAGTGGGTATTACCGACGTCGTAGCCCAAGCCCTACCTGAAGATAAATTGCGCTGGGTGAGTCATGAAATTGAGTCCGGCTTTAAACCCTTAGTGGTAGGTGATGGTATTAACGATTCTTTGGCTTTAAAAGCTGGGGTGGTGGGCGTTGCTATGGGCGCGGGGGGAGCTGACATCGCATTAGCATCCGCTGATATTGTTTTAATCGGCAGCGATTTAAGACGTTTAGGAACCTGTGTTCGACTCAGTCGTCGCTGTCGTCGTACGTTGCACATGAATGTAATTATTGGACTAAGCTGGACTATCGCCATTATGGCAGCGGCAGCCTTTGGCGCACTGGGTGTCGCTGGGGCGTTAATCGCGGCGGTATTGCATAATCTCAGTACTTTGCTGGTATTAGTCAATACTGGCCGACTATTACGTTTTGAAGAAGTTCTAAAAGAGATAAAAAAACCTTAACAGGGTTAAGGTTTTAGAAATAACAGAAGAGATCAGCGGCGGCGAGCATAAAGCGCCGCGTGCTCTAGCAAATACTCACCGTTTAGCGTCATTTGAATATCGGCATTGCTAGTGCTTTCAACAGGCTTACCGTATGCAAAGACCGTTTTCTCCAAGCCGTTCTCGAGATTAACAACATTCATCTCAAGGCGCTGATAACCGTCACTTTGTGTTATACGCTCTAGCTCATCCATTTCAGCTAAGCCAGCATCATCAAGGCTAAATACTTGTCCGACAACAGGACTGCCCTCGCCTTGCTTTAATACCAGCCAAGGTGAATAGCGTTTGCCAACTAATAATAATGGATAAGCATGCACGGTTCTAAAGGTACCTAGGACGCGCTTACCTTTGTTGCGTTCGAAATTAGGAAAACCTTCTTTTAGAGTGCCAAAAACAAAAACAAGATGATTCATATTTTACCTATTCCCTGTTCAGCGCTAAGGGGCATCGCGTTCAATTGGCGTACGAGTAAAAGACGCTATCAAACTATGAGGGTCTGTTTTCTCAGTCTGTGCTTTACACGCCTCAGCCCACCAAATTAATTGACTAAAGGTTCGATGAAAGTAGCTTTCCCAATGGTTAGAGTCTTGCGTTAAGCTTATATGTCCATTTTCCTCAAAAACATCTTGAGCATGAGGAATATGAACCATAGCAGAAACAGGTAAACAGCCAAGTTCACTTAAAAATACACGCATACCAACAGCGGCTCGCATGCCGCCCCATTGGCCAGAAGAATAAGTCACAATTGCACTGGGCTTGTAAGAAAATAATGAACTGCCGAAATGATTCAATAAATTGGCAAGCGCAGGGCTCATGCTGTGATTGTATTCAGGACTGACCATGATATAGCCATCGGCCGCACGAATTTTATCCGCCAGCGAATCTAAGTCTTGCGGCACTGCGCGCTTGGAATAGGAAAAATGCGGTTTGAAAACCGCCCCTAATTCATACTCTAAAGGGTCAATGAGTTCGATTTCATGGTCAGGATAAGATAGCTCAAAAAAAGACTGACATGCTTTACTGACTCTTTCTCCTAGTCGAGCAGGACGTGGCGGTGTACTGGTTCTTACCGACCCAAGGAAGATCAAAAACTTCATAACTTCTCTCCTTTAGACAAATGACATCGACTAGCTAATACTAAACAAAGCCCGATACCTTAGACGTAACGCTTTTCCTGATCAATCCGCCCTGCCTTCATGGTGACCGCATGATCACACATATAATCTATGACATCAGGGTCGTGACTCACCATAATCATGGTCAAGTCATGATTGGCTTTTAACTCGTTTAATAGATTTAATATTTCAGCCTGAACCGACATATCTAAAGCGGAAGTTGGTTCATCAAGCAGTAATAATTTTGGCTCAAGCAATAAGGCTCGGATAATCGCCACCCGTTGGCGTTGCCCGCCGGACAACTGATGAGGATAACGATCAATCATATTTTCCGTTAGGCCAACTTGTTTAAAGCCTTCGCTAATACGATCGTTAATATCACTCAGCCCCAGTAGCTTTAATGGTTCTGCCAGCGTGCGGCGCAATCTATGCTTCGGATGTAAGGAAGCATAAGGGTCTTGAAACACCATTTGGACTCGACGACGACGATCGCCAGTAAATATTTTTCCCGACTCTAACGGTTGTCCAAATAGCGTAATCTCACCTTCCCAATGTGGATTTAGGCCTGCTAAGACCCATAAAAGAGACGATTTACCACAACCAGAAGGACCCACTAAGCCAAAGCATTCACCGGCTTCGACCGTCAAGTCTATATCATGCACCACGGTATTACTCTGTAAGCCCTGAACATGACTTACACTGACTTTTTTAAGCTCAAGCTGATTCAATTTAAGGTCTCCAAATGCTCTCGGTCTAACGTGGGCAAGGGCTGACCTCGCTTAGCGATATTAGGGCGACACGACCACAAAGTTTGCGTGTAAGGATGAGTCGCATTTGGCAAGGCTTCTGCGGCCAAATGGTCGATCAATTTACCTTGATACATAACCATCACCCGCTCGCAATAATCGGCTACTTGTTGTAAATCATGACTGATCAACAATAGCCCCATATTACGTTCTTCTACTAAAGAATGAATTAAAGCGAGCACTTGATCTCGGACCGCATGATCTAAGGCTGAGGTAGGCTCATCGGCAATTAATAACTGTGGATCATTAATCAGTGCCATGGCTAACATCACTCGCTGCCCCATACCGCCTGACAGTTGATGAGGGTACATTTTCCTCAATTTGGCAGGATTAGGAAGCCCTACTGCATCCAGCATATACTCGACTTTTTCTACCCTTGCCTTACTCGACATAGACTGATGCAATACCAGTGGCTCGGCAACTTGTCGGCCGATATTTTGCGTCGGATTTAGTGCGTATTTAGGGTCTTGTAGCACCATGGAAACTTGATGCCCCCGTAGTGTATTCCATTGCCGTTGGCCATACGTTAACACAGGGTGATCAAGTAGCTGAAAATGATCGGCTTCGACGTACAAAGAATCCGGTAGCAAGCCCATTAAAGAGCGTGCCGTGAGTGACTTACCAGAACCAGACTCTCCTACTAGAGCAACACGCTCGCGGCCCATTGAAAAATCAATGCCTTTAACCAATTCGGTGCCGTCGGCAAGCCCAATCTGCAGGCCTCGAACATCTACCAATGAAGATTTATTTGTCATGACGAGGGTCCATTTTATCTCTCAGCCCATCTCCGAGCAGATTAAAAGCAAGGCTGGCTAATAAAATAGCCACACCGGGCACTGCTGCTACCCACCACTGATCAAAAATTACGCGACTACCACTGGCCACCATTGATCCCCATTCAGCTGCTGGAGGTTGAATCCCCATTCCTAAGAACCCTAATCCGGCCGCTGCTAAGATAATACCGCCTAAATTTAACGCCGCTCGGACAATAGCACTGGGCAGAATCAACGGAAGAATATGACCGAAGATCAATCGAAAGCCCGTAATGCCCTGCATTTTTGCAGCAGAAAGGTAATCACTATTACGGATAGCAAGCGTCTCTGTTCTCGCTTGACGCGCAAAAGATGGCCAACTGGTAAAAGCCAATGCCAAGGCTCCATTCATTAAACCCGGACCTAAAATAGACACCAAGGCCAAAGCAATGACCAAACTGGGTAAGGACATAACAATATCGGTTAAGCGCATTAAAATACGCTCAACCCAACCACCAAAATAACCGGCAAAAATCCCAATCGCCAAACCGATAGGAACGGTTAGCAGAATAACCAAACTGACTAAAATCAGCGTTGGTCGTGCGCCATAGAGCACACGAGAAAAAAGATCTCGACCAAAGCGATCGGTGCCAAACCAATGCTGTGAGTCTGGCGCGAGCAAGCGCTCTTGAATATTCTGAATATTAGGATCGAAAGGGGAAAGCAAGGGTGCCAATAACGCCAGCCCCACAAGAATAACCACCAAAATCAAACCAATATTCAATGTATTAAACGGGCGTAACCATCGAAAAGAAACGCCCTTCTTTGAAATAATCATCGTGTTCTTGGGTCCACCCATTTAGTCAATGTGTCCGCTAAGGCATTTAAAAGGACAAAACATGTGCCGATAAGTAGCGTTGATCCTAAAACCGCGGCCGTATCCGATGCGAATAAAGCACTGGTTAAGTAACGTCCAAGACCCGGCCAAGCAAACACAGTTTCCGTTAACACAGCCCCTTCCAACAAACTGGTATAAGACAATGCCAATATTGTAATGAGTGTTCCCAAAACATTCGGAAAGACATGGACAAGCAATATTCGTAAACGGCTGGCGCCTTTGGCTTGAGCTAACACAACGTATTCTTTATTACTTTCTTCTAGCATGACCGCTCGCAATAAGCGCGTGATCGATGCCATCGACAATAAAGCCAATACTGAAACCGGCAACCATAGATGAGCAATGGCATTTTTTACAATAGCCATATCGCCACTGCGAAATGCATCTATCAGTACAAAGCCACTATTTTGCGTCATGGTATAGGTGTAGATATCATCGAGACGACCTGGACCTGCAGACCAATGAAGTGTGGCATAGAACAGCAGCAAGCCAAGTAAACCTAGCCAAAAGACAGGCACAGAATACCCTAACAAAGAAATAAAGCGTGCGAGATGATCTAACCAACTACCCGGTTTATACACCGCCAGTGTGGCCAGTAAAATACCGAAAAAAGCACCAAAAAACATAGCACAAGTTGCCAGCTCGATGGTGGCAGGAAACGTACGTAATAAATCACTCGCAACAGGTTGCTGACTTAACTGAGAAACACCTAAATCACCGTGACTCAGACGACCTAAATAGTGCGCAAACTGCATCGGTAACGATTCGTCTAGCCCTAGTTCATGTCGTGCCTGTTGATAGGTTGCTTCACTTGCGTGATCTCCGACCAATTGTAATGCCGGATCGATTGGTGCCGCCCGAGACAAAACAAAGGTAAAAATCAATAAACCAAATAACGTTAGAGCCAATGAAATAAGGCCGCTTATCAAGTTTCGACTGCGGCCTATCCAAAGTCGACGCATCGCGCCGACTGATTTATGTTGATCATTCATTATTTAGAAACGTTTTGATAGTAAACCATATCTGGCGTAATACCTTGGACATAACCTTTTAGGTTATCTCGAATGGCAACTAATTTTTTGTTCTGCAAACCGATCACAAAAGGAGAGCTTTCACGTACTCGGCGTTGCAGCACTTGGTACATTTCAGTTCGTTTTGCCTCATTGGTTTCAGCTCGTGCTGCAATGGTCATTTTACTTAATGCTGGAATCTGCCAATTTGCGCGCCATGCTAACGTTTTAGAGCCATTTCCAGGATTGTAAGCAAACGTTGATGCGTTGGTGTTCGGATCAAAATAGTCAGGCCCCCAAGCAGAAACAGTCGCTTCATAGTCATGCTCTTTCACTTCGTTAGACACTTGGCTACTAATGCCTGGAATCAATTCAACCGTAATACCCGCTTTTGCAAAACTGGCTTGAAGTGCCTGTGCGACATCTAAGTATGGTGGTTGGTTTGACACAATCAATTTAAAGTGAGGGTTTTTAATTCCTGCGTCTTTTAAAATCTGCTTCGCTTTTTCTGGATTATAACGATAAGGCTGATCCGTCAACGCGCCTTTAAAACCTTGTGGAAGGAAGGATTGTTGAACTTGAAATTGGCCACGCATTAGATCGACAGCAATGCCTTTATAATCAAACGCCCAACGTGCGGCTTCCCAAAACTTAGGATTGCCTAAAACAGGGTTATTTTTAGCTTGCGTGTTGAACATCAAGTAATAGAGTGACGCATAAGGCAACGCCAGTGTTTTCACACCGGGTTTACCTTTTAAAGATTGAAATTGGTCTGAACCCAAGTTGCGAGCAATATCCGCATCGCCTTGTTCAATCAATAACTGGCGAGTGGCTGCATCAGGTACATTTTTCATTAAGATCATCTGCATTTTAGGTGCGCCTGCAGGAGACGTTTTATTAGCTGCAAGTACCAGCGCTTCATGCGGCGTGTATTTCAAAATTTTAAATGGGCCGCTGCCTGCAGAATGGTTGTTTAACCAAGAATGACCTAAATCACCATTTTTTTCATGCGCTTCAACCACTTTTTCATCAACAATAGAGGACGCTGGAGCCGATAACAAACTCAATACAAATGAAGGCCCAACATTAACATCCCAAGTGATTTTTATTGTGTTCGCATCAATTTTCTGCAAATGGCTATCCACATTGTCTTTATTCCACCCTAGCTGAGTCAAAATAAAAGAAGGGGCCAAATTCAATTTTACAACGCGACCTAATGAGAAGATAACGTCTTCTGGACGAATTGGATTACCACTAGCAAACTGAGCCTTGTCTAATAATGTTAGCGTCAAACTGTGTGCTGTCGATTTCCAACTGGTCGCCAATGTCGGCTTCAATTGTGTTGGGTTCTGTGGATCAGATTGCACAAGGCGCTGATAAATATTCGTGAAGGTTTGTACTGATGTCAATTCAAACCCTTGGGCAGGGTCCAAACTCGTTACATCATCAAGAGACTGGGCAACCACCAAAGCATTTGGTGGTGTTGCAGCCATAGCGGCAAAGCTCCCTGTAAGCAATATGCTTATAGCGATCAGTTTCTTAATCATTAGGTTTCTTCCTGATAATAGTCAATTTTATTAAAGTGTAAGTGACCCTGCCTATTTGGGAAAGCACTCGAAACCTATTGGCTTCTTTTATGCACATTTAATGTTTGTTAAATGGTTTATAACCATAAAAAATCATATTTAATGACGAATAACAGTAAATTGACCTTTATTTATTTTCTCCAAGCGCCAATAACTTGGTTTGTTCAAACGCGGAGTTTTCTCTACAACCAGACGAATTTTGGCCACACCAAAGTGAAGAAAAACCACTGTCCCCTTGCTGCTCATAAAACGCTTTTAACTGCGCTATTTCAATTGAAGCATGGGGGAATGCAGGCGCTAAAGGAGACATGTAATGCAAATCTCGCATGACACGATTAACAACAGAACGTGCGGGCCGTCCGGTAAATACATTTGTCAGCGCCGTATGCGGTGAAGAATCACGACCAATCGCTGTTCGATGTAGTTTTGATATTTTCGCTTCGTCGCACAATAAGTAAGCGGTTCCAACCTGAACGGCTGTTGCGCCAAGAGCTAATATCGCCTGAACTTCCCGATGATTACTGATACCTCCAGCGGCAATCACTGGTATCTTAACCTTGGCAACGATGTTTGACACAAGAGAGAACATCCCTACCTGTGTCGTAACGTCCTCCGATAAGAACATTCCCCGATGTCCACCAGCTTCAATACCTTGAGCAATAATCGCATCTACGCCTTGTGATTCTAACCATAAAGCCTCTTCGACTGTTGTCGCGGAAGACAATATCTTAGTCCCCCAACGCTTAACTCGCCGCACCAAATCTGGCTCAGGCAGGCCAAAATGAAAACTAATAACTTTCGGTGAAAAGGGTTCAATAGCGTCAGCAATAGCATGGCTAAAAGGAGCGCGATTTTTACTGTTTGGTAAGCTTTTGCACGTTTCGCCTATATCAGAAAAATAAGGCTCAAGCGTTTCTTGCCAAGCACTATGCCGTGCTTCGTCGTACGCTTCAGGCTTATGGCAAAAAAAGTTAAGATTGAAAGGCTTATCCGTTTCCGCTTTAACCGCCTCAATTTCATTGATTATTTCATCAATATTAAGCATCGCACAGGGCAAAGAGCCCAACCCACCCGCTTTAGACACAGCAATCGCCATCTTACTGTCTTGGGCGCCAGCCATTGGCGCTTGAATAATGGGGTATTTGCATCCCAGCAATGAGTTAACCTCTTCGATTCTTATTTGGCTCATCAAAAATAACTCCTTTGCATCTTACAAAGCGACACACATCACTTCACTTTAGGAAGATAACTTCTTATTGATATTGGCAACACGCTCAATAATTGAGCGCGAATAAAGTGCCATTTCGCCGATAACAACAGCAAGCCTCCACCAATCAACACACCCGTAAGCGCAAAGCTATAACCAATACCACCATAATTTTCAATAATCGCGGAGACCGCGTACATAACATACATCAACGAAGACACCATAAACGCTCGACGATCAACGGCAATGGAAATGGAGGTCATCAATAAGTACAACACAACAACCACCAACATACTGATCAGGCTGTCGTTACCGTTTAAAATACCAAGGTTGGAAAAAATAGGATGAATGATCAATGGCGCTGATAATAAATGCAGCCAAAATGCGACATCTGAACGACGAGTCATTCTTTGCGTGTCTGATGCATCCCAATACATAGCTAAAGAGAATGCCGCAATTCCGCACAAGAATAGAATAATCAGTAAGCTTTCTTTAGCCGTAGGAAAAACAACCAATAGGAGGGAAAGTAAAAATACAAAAAGTGCCCCCATACCCACTGCAACAGTGATCGGTACTTTAAAACGCCGCCAATGACAGTAAGCGGACAACGTTGCTACAGCAGCAGCGATAAGTGAGGCAGCTTGTAGGGAAAAATACGGCACTGATGAGGTAATAGAAAACACACACCAGAACACGCCACCAACAAAGGACAATAATAAAGTGATTGCCGGTAAGGCCATTTTACGTTTTAGAACAAAGAACTCTGCTAACCACCAAGACAAGATTGCAAACACCAACATGGCAAGCGTGTCGCTAATGGGTCGAAGAACCCAAATGGACGAAAATAAAAGTAACATGCAGGCTATAACAACAAAAATATCGTTAAAACCACCTATCAACCGGAAGTTTTCTTCATCTACAGACGACGTATGTTTTTCTGTTGCTAGCAAAGAACGAAATTCATTCACCGCCGTGTCGGTAAACACGCCTTTCTTCACCGCATAATTTAAGTCTTCATCCGTATACATACATTGATTACCCTTCTCTGATTGAATAACAATTTATTATTGCGTTTTTAATTCTACGGAAGAAGTGTTTTGGTAAATAGTCTGCAGTAAGGAAAGAGCGTAAAGAAAGTCAAATAGCCAAAGATTGGAGACAGAACGAGTGCCGGAACATGACTCGTCCTCAAAAAACTTAAAACCGATCAGTAATACTACGCAATAAGCCTGCGCCGGGTAATTGGCTAGCAAGCCCAACCAGCCATAAACTCGCTCTGTGTATTGGATAGCCACGAAAGATCCAACGTTTTCTAAACTGATTAAAGTTAGTGAAAAATATCTTTTTGTAGCCTGTAACAGGCAGTTCACAAACCGCAGACCAACCTTTATACACGCCAGAAAGATCCGCGCCACGCATATAACGTTGTAACCAAACAGGAAAGCGATCAAAGGTCATGGCAGATTGAAAATCAATAAAATACGGTTTACCGTCTTTGCCTAAAATAACATTCCCTAGATTGCGTAAATCTAGGTGCACAAGACCTCGCCGATGCATTTCAGACACCATATGCTCTAGTTGATTAAAAAAAGCTTTAGGTATTTTTTCACCTTGCTTGCTTAACGTTCGTAAAGGAACGCCCTCAATAAAAGCGTACGCGATTCCTATAGAAGACAATCGGTGATATTCATCACTTACGCCATCCATTCCATTGAGACGTTTTAGCGCTTTGTATTCTTGATTAATAAACAAGCGAGCAAGGGTCTTGCGGACAAACCAAGGACTGTGTTGAAAGTCCTTAATAACGAAATCAAAATGATCGTCTTTATAACGATACACGATTGCATTAGCGAAACGTCCTTTATGAAGAACGCTTAAATTATCTACATGAAAATCTCTTTGCGGGAAACGTTCAGCTAGCTGTGAAACCAGTGTTTGCTCGTTCATAATGTAAAATCTGCATAAGTAATTGCCTAGACAACTACTTTAGCAAACCTCTAGATTACGAAATAGAGAGCGGCGACAGTCTCACTCTTTGTTACGAACTTCTTTCAAATTGTTCAAAAATCTCAGCAAAAGTGAATTTAATTGTTCTTTTTCTTGTTCAGCAAAGCCATTGAACCCTTTATGAAATACCGCATTCACCTTGGGTAGAATATCAGGAATAAAAGCAGCCCCTTTATCACTCAACGTCAAATACATTGAACGCTTATCTTCAGGGCAAGGTTTTTTGTCTAATAATCCTTTGCTTTCAAGTCGACAAAGCAGGCGACTCATAGCACCTCTGTCATAGTCCATTTCTTCACATAGATTCGCCAGTGTACTTCGCCCATTGTATGACAAAATCATAACAACACGGTATTGAGCGGCGGTTAACTCTAATGGCGCTAACTCTGTGTCAATCGACGATACGATCGCTGATTTCACCATAGAAATTAAAAAACCAACGTCTTTTACTGAATCTAGATTGTCTAATTTATTCGTTTTAAAAATACCTGATGTAGACATAACAATCCTTCACTTTTAACACCTAATAAGTACGCTAATGACTAACGAGGCATTGTAGTTTGGCTATGTTTGGCGGCTTATTGTTAAGCCATCCGATTAAAAATCATCAGAATGCATAGTAAAATAAGACATGCGAAAAAAATGTTAACTCGGTTCAGCAGACTTACTAAATGACTGGCGTTGCCCAAATAGGCAATGGAAAAAAGAGATTACGATGAATAAAACACCCTTACTAATCGATTGTAAGGGTGTTTGGGGAGTTATAAAACTTGGCCTAGAAATCGTTGTAGCCTAGGGTTTGGAGAATCAAAAAAGCGATCTGGTTGCTCTTCAAAAACTAACTCACCATCTTCCATAAATACGACACGGTCGGCCACTTCTCGCGCAAACCCCATTTCGTGAGTCACCACAACCATCGTCATGCCATCACTAGCGAGGCTTTTCATTACATCTAATACTTCACCCACCATTTCAGGGTCAAGCGCACTCGTCGGTTCATCGAATAACATGATCTTAGGTTTCATCGCCAACGCTCTGGCAATGGCGACACGCTGCTGTTGCCCTCCAGATAAGTGCGAAGGATAACTGTTCATGCGATTCGCTAAACCCACTTTAGTTAGTAGCTCATGAGCTTCTTTCTCCGCATCAGCTTTTGACTTTTTCAGCACTTTTAATGGCGACAACATCACATTACCAAGCGCTGTTTTATGAGGAAACAAGTTAAAAGATTGAAAAACCATCCCAACTTCTTCACGCATCTTATTGATATTGGTACTTTTTGCAGTCAGATCAATATCATCAATATGAATCGTTCCGTCAGAAATGGTTTCTAGCTGATTAAGTGTTCGCAGAAAAGTCGACTTACCTGACCCACTGGGACCAATAATCACAACGACCTCTCCTCGCTTAACTTCAAGCGAGACATTTTTCAGCGCATGGCAATTATTCGGGTAAATTTTTTCTATATTTTCAGCGACGATAATGCTGTTACTCGATACTTTAGTCACTGGCAGATAACCTCTTTTCTAACTTTTGAATAATCCAAGACAAACTCCCGGTCAGCACTAAATACATAAGCGCAACGGTGAACCACACTTCAAATGGAGCAAAGGTCGAACTAACCACTTCACGTCCTGATTTGGTCAAATCGGTAATCGATATAACCGATACCAATGAGGAGTCTTTAATTAAGTTGATCAGCTGTCCAGCTAATGGTGGCAATGTTCTTTTAAAGGCTTGTGGCAAAATAACATAAACCATTGCCTGAAAGTAATTCATTCCCACACTACGAGCCGCTTCCATCTGACCAGGGTGAATAGACTGAATTCCTGAGCGGATAATTTCAGCAATATAAGCACCGGTAAAGACAGACAACGCAGCAACACCTGCGGTAAATCGGTCAAGATTTAAAATGGTGCCTATGAAAAAATAGAAAATAAATATTTGCACCAGTAACGGTGTACCGCGAATTATTTCTACATAGGTAATGGCAAAATATCGTAAGGCAGGGTTGTCAGAAATACGCGCAAGCCCTGTAAATAAACCGATAATCATCGCAAAGATAAGCGCAACAAAGGACAGTTTTAAGGTGGTAATCAGTCCCCATAAAATGGGCCCGACTCGCCAGCCATTAACTTGTGCTAATGGGTCCCCTTCAAAAACAATGTCACCGGACATAACATTGGCTTTATCGAATTTTTTAATAACAAAAGGGTTCCCACCTTGATCTGGCAGAACAACCATACTGTGATTTTTAATATCAACACTTTGCACTGTGCCGTCAAATGGAGAGCGGATATCCTTAGGCTCTACACTGATAATATACTGTGGGATTCTTTCCCATCGCCATGTGTAGTCAATACTTTTGCTGGAAGCGTAAATGCCAAATCCTAGACCTATCAGGACTAAAACAAAGACAGCTTTCCATAAAAGCAAATTGTGTTGCTCTTTCATCGGTAAGAAATTCCCCGCATTATAGTTTTTTGGTTTTTGTAAGGTTGAGACCAGTTAATCAATTAACTGAAGGACAAAGACACGAGCGTAAAGCTCGAGATAATACAGGAAAAGAGTGGCTCGTACACGTTACAGCTATACGCAACACATCCTTATGCTGCATATAGGTGTAGTAACTTGGTCTTATTGAACTGAGCTGATCCAGCTATTCGATTCAAACCACTTGTGGTAGATTTTTTGATACGTACCGTCGCCTTTGATTTGAGCAAGGTAGTTATTCAAAAAATTCATAAAGTCTGGGTCGCCTTTACGGATTGCCCAAGCAAGAGGCTCGTAAGTAAACACTTTACTTAGATGAACTATTTTACCTTTGTTTTGAGAGGCATAAATAGCATTGAATGGCATATCGTACACAAACGCATCTGCTTTACCATTAACCACTTCAAGCACTGCTTCTGATTGTGTTTCAAACAAATTCAGCTTAGCTTTACTCATGTATTTTTTGGTAGCAAGTTCTCCAGTAACGCCCAGCTTACTTACGATTGTATACTTAGCGTTGTTTAGATCTTTATAAGATTTAACTTTATCTTTTAGCTTTGGATTAAGCAGAATAGATTGACCAATAACAATATAAGGGTTTGCAAAGTTAACTTTAAGGTTACGCTTTGCTGTTACCGTCATGCCACCCATGATGACATCACATTTAGAGGTCAACAATGCTGGAATAATACCGTCCCAAGCGGTGTTACGAATATCTAATTTAACACCCATGGCATTAGCCATCGATTTGCCGATATCTACATCAAAGCCAACAATACGGCCTTGTTTATCACGCATTTCAAAAGGCATATAACCAGCATCTAAACAGATCTGTAATGAACCACGAGAAACAATTTCATTTAATGTTGATTTCTGCCACAAGGCATTATCAGACGCAGAGGCAATCCCTACATAGAACAGCATAAAGACGACGGTAAATAGCTTTTTCATTTATTTCTCTCTTATAATAAATTGGAATGACACTATTACTAAAAAGGTTTTAGCAAACACAAGGTATTAAATTGACTATTAATTATAACCTAAATTATCGCTATAAAATTAACAGACAACACTAATTTTCCCAACGCTGTTGGCGCATAAAAAATACATATGAAAACTTTAAAAACAAGCGCAAAACACGCTTGAATATGCAAACAGTCTTTTTTATAGAAGCTATAAAAACCATTCCGCAATGATAAATATCATTTTAATTCAAGTTTAAGATGACAAAGTTAACTTGATATTACTCTAGGCTCTTTAATAAAAACAAGCCGAATGCGCTAAATATTTCATTACTTCAAAAAACACATTATTAGAGTGTAAACCTACCAACGCTCCTTCCTCTTCATTGTTAGCTATATTCAATAAAATGAAGCCATCCCTTTATTTACCAGATTATTACTGAAGAAACGTTCGTCCCAATACTTCCAATCAAACGAAGAAGAAAAAAGAGCATTAAACCATTTAAGACGAAACATCACCTACAACCTAAGTCATGTCCAACTAACTAGATAGAGCATCTTTGTGCTCAGTTGCTGACAACAGCCTATGGATTGGTTAAGATCAAGCAAGCTTAATTCACCGCTGAATTGCGCGTTAAGCTTCATCTTGGACTAAGGGCGACATAATGCAGATCACCAATTCACCATTCAATTACGGTCAAACGGGGCTTAAAAATAGCCAAACCGGATTGGATGAAGCGACTCAGAAAGTGGCAAATGCTTCTAATACTGCATCATACAGTCGTCAGATGAGCCAGTATGGCTCGCAAATTCAGGATGGGGTAATACAAGCAAAGGAAAGTGCACTTAGCGCAAAAGCTAATGCCCGTGTAGTAGATAGCACAGACAAAACAATCGGCTCACTTATTGATATTCGAGTATAGACAGCGTTTCTATCTTGTTAAAAAGTCATTTATTTCTTGTTTAAGCAATGGTCGTACAATACGACGCACCTCTATCCCATTTCGTAGCAAGATTAACGTTGGCCAGAGCTTAACGCCAAACTTCCGACCTAGCTTTTTCCCTTTCCCATCAGACACTTTGATATGGGTAATGGATCGGCCATCTAATTCCGCTTTAATCCCTGAACGAGCAGCCTGACAATGACCACACCAAGGCGCACCAAACTCTAGAATAATATCGTCAGTTAATTGGCAAATATCCTCATACGTGGGTGCATCTTCTGCATACTCAGCGTTAAACCCAATTGCACTTGCTTTCATACTTTGCCTCCCATCATTTTATACTGCGGCATAAGCGCCATACCAAAGAATAGAAAAAAAGTGGCACGCGGTTCCCGATAAGACAAACAAATGCCAAATTAAATGCCCATAGCGTACACGCTCGTCAAACGCATAAAACAACACACCTAAAGTATAGAATACGCCACCAAGTACTAGCAGTAATAACCCTTGTGGCGCCATCAATTCAACCAAAGGTTTGATCGCAATAATAATGAGCCAGCCAAGCAAAACATACAGAGCGGTTGAAACAAGAGGATGCTTCGCCTTACCAAATGCTTTTAGCAATACGCCAATAGCAGCAAGCCCCCAAACTGTACCTAAGATAGACCAACCCCAAGCGCCACGCAGAACCCCAAGCATAAAAGGCGTATAAGTACCGGCGATCAAAAAATACACGGCGGAATGGTCAATGATACGGAAAAAATTCTTAACTGAGCCTGCAGGTGCTGCATGATAAAGTGTCGATGCCAGATACAATAAGATCATTGTTGCCGAAAAAATACTGACACCAACAACAAATCCAGCGTCTGCGTTTTCGACGGCGCTCACAATCAGAAATGGTGTACCTATTACGGCGGCTAGCAAGCCTATACCGTGACTAATACTATTGGCTATTTCTTCCCCTAAAGACTGGTCTCTTTTTATCGGTGCTAGTGTATCTTCCATCACCTGTTCTCCATTCATTACAAAAAAACAACAACCTAATTACTAACAAAGTAACCACATCCTATTCTATAAATAGCTTAGGTGGTCTATAAACTCATTGTAGAAGTATGAATCATGGGATTTTGATCATGACATTTCAAACAGTACCAACTCTGTAAACCCTAAGTCGGTACTGTTTAAACTCGATGCGGTCTAACATCCTAAAGTAGCTAAGAAACAACAAGACGACATGATTAGGCGCATTTACCTTAATCTATCGTCGATGCATGAACCTCCATTTGCTCAGCCAATAGAAAGTCTTTTTCAGACAAGCCCTCCACATCCTCAGTGGTCAACTGAATATGAACTTCATTATAGGAATTAGACCATTCTGGGTGATGGTCCATTCGTTCTGAAACCAAGGCACACTGCGTCATAAATCCAAAAGCTTGCTGAAAGTTTCGAAAAGTATAACTGCGAGACAGCTTGCCATCCTTAACAACCCAACGTCCGTCAGTAGACTTATTAAGCTCTTTAAGTGACCATTCAATTTCTTCTTGAGAGAGTGCTTTTAATGACATAAATACCTCCACAATGTCTTTATTCTCTGCCTATATAAAGTATTGGAGAATAAAGAAGGGAATTCAATTACCTAGAGAAAAGATCACCATAGTTGCCGTTTTCTTGCCTCTTAGGAATTAAGATGATGAGCAAATAGTATTTGAAACAGCGAATTCATGAGTATTCTATGGACTAAAAAAAGCTGAAAAAACATTTACTAAAAGCCGATGGATTAAACATATTATCTTTTGAAGGTTCTCGCAATAGAGACCGTTGCTTTACCATTTTTAATCTTATTTAGCACCAATTCTGGCGGTGAATTAGTCGCCAGCTTAGCCGCCAGTAATGCGGCGGACTCTGCCACACCATACACGCCGACCGTATTAAATATATAGTCTGACCTTGTACTTAATAAACTCGCCATCGGGGTTAATTGTGCTGCGCTAAAAGTCTGAAATCGCCAGCCATATTTCTCTGCAAGCGCAATTAAGTTCTCTTCATCAGCCTTGATATCAATACTGTTAAGGGAATGAATATCACTCGGCGTTAATCCTTTTTGGGACAAGCCTTCCAACATGAGCTCTTCCAAATACTCAAGTGGACAGCCTCGCTCGCACCCCATGCCAAGAGTATAAACAGGGTTCAAATACATTTTTGCAGTGGTCATCACCAGCTGAGCGCCAAGGCCATCTGCCACCTGTGCGCCCCAATCATTCGCACCACCTTCGTGGCCAGATAGCAGAGGAATCACAAATTTACCCAGCTCGTCCAACACCAATACCGGCGGGTCTTGGTGTTTGTCTTGCATTACTGGTGCCAAGGTGCGCATAACAATGCCAGTAGCACAAATAAACACCAGATGCTCGCCTTGCCGAAAGGCGGTTTGCACCACCTTTGCAAACGGCTTTGGCTTATAATCCAACACCGCCTCAGGCCAATGTCGCAACAAACGCCTACCAAGCTGTTCACCCGCAGGAGTCAAAGCGACAATGCGAATCAACGTGTGCCTCGCTCACTCTTAGTGACCACAAACAAAGAAAAATACGGCCCGGCTTTGTCTTCTAATGTTGAGACATCTTGCACTATGCGCTCATTGTCACGGCCTATGTACTCTAGATATTTTGCGTCTTGCAGGCGATTCGTCTTACGTAATGCGGTCAGGATTCGCGGGCGTGCTCGGCCTGCTTTCATGATAACAACGCTGTCATGCTGCTCTAAAGCCGTATCGATTTGCAATGCAGAATGACGACCACTTACCACGGCAAACGATTCTTTCAATACCGTTAACGGATGATTTAACGCCGATGAAGCAGCGTTAATAGAAGACACGCCAGGCACCACTTGGCAAGAGAATTGACCTTCTAGGCGCTCTAATAAATACGCGAAAGAGCCGAAAAAGAGCGGATCCCCCTCACACAAGAACACCACGTTGCGGCCACGTTCTAGTTCAGCCGCAATCGCTTCAGCACCTGCGTCATAAGCCTTATTCGCTTCTTCACGATCGGTCGACATTGGCATAACAATGGCGATTTCATTTTGCGGATGAGTCACCCCAGCAAAGGCTTCGCTAGCAATGTTTTTGGCTTGTGAATTGCCTTCACCGTTGGCGAGATAGCTCACCACACTGGCATTTTGGATTAAACGCAACGCTTTTAACGTAATCAATTCAGGGTCCCCTGGACCCACACCGACACCAATAAAGCGCCCTTTTGCTTGTTCGTTTGTTGTCATCTCGACCGCGGTCATTACTCGGTGTCCTTTTGTGTAGTAGTCGCCATTGACGTCTTGATAAATAAAGACAATGTCACTGGTAAATTAGGGCGATAAAGTCGCTGTCCGGCTAAGCGGTCTTGTTTTGCCACGGCCAATTGCACACTTT
This sequence comes from Marinomonas flavescens, assembly GCF_004352835.1. Taxonomy (GTDB): domain Bacteria; phylum Pseudomonadota; class Gammaproteobacteria; order Pseudomonadales; family Marinomonadaceae; genus Marinomonas; species Marinomonas flavescens. The sequence goes on from NZ_SJSB01000013.1 coordinate 56,403, forward strand.
GCTCTTCGCAGTCTTCGCCCTGCGTTCGCTGTGTAGCAAATTGCATGACTTGATACTTGCTGTCTTCTGTCACCGCGCTCACCATTAAATGCCCACCAAGAGGCAAACAGGACCATGCTTGTGTTAGCAGATCATTTAAGGTGCCGTCGCTACCGCCAATAAATACCTTATCAGGCAAGGGCAAATCCGCTAGCGCCGCGGGAGCACGCCCAGCCACAATAGATAGATTTTGCGTTACGCCAAAACGCTCTTGGTTGGCCTCTAAACACGCTAAACGCTCAGGGTGATGTTCAATGGCAACGACCTTACTACGCGGGTGCCAGTACGCTAATTCCACGCTCACACCGCCGCAACCCGCACCAATATCCCACACGGTGTCGCCCTCTTGAATATTCAAGTAAGACAGGATAATCAACCTGACTTCACGCTTGGTAATCATCCCTTTGCCATCCCCTTTGTCCGTGACAAAAGCGTGATCAGGGATGCCAGGGGAAGTAGGATAAAAGCTTCCATGAGAGGTATTTGAAGCGCTCGTTTTCACGACAATCACATTCAAAGGGTCAAAAGACGGCACCTTTTTTGCGAGCAAGTCCGCGACTGAAAAATGGCGCACTTGTTCGTTTTGATAACCTAATGCTTCACAAACAATAATATCACTGTGATCAAGCCCTGCCGCTAAGCACTCTGCGGCAATCTGCGCTGGCTGGCTATGCTGATCCGTCAGTAGCACTAAGGTTTTATTCGCGTGTAATAAGCGGCGTAAGTTCGACAATGGACGACCATGCAAACTGACCACTGCAACGTCTTGTAGTGATAACCCTAGACGATGACAAGCCACTTGAATACTGGACACGTTCGGGTAAAAAACCAATTCATGCTGAGAAGCTTCGCCACCAAAATGACGCTTTAGCCAAGCCCCTATCCCATAAAATAATGGGTCTCCTGAAGCCAGCACGACCACTTTCGCGCAGCCTTGTTGTTGCCATTGCTCAAAGCTAGTGGCCAATTGGGACAGTTTTGGCAGCCGTTCAACCTGAGCCTGATGCGGATAATCCACTAGCGTGTCGTGTTGTCGAGGCGAACCCAGCACGATGTCGTGCTCTGCCAAACTGGATAACACCACTTGCGCTTGACGATCTAGCGTGGCGCGCTCCGCAACCCCCAGCCCAATGACGTGAATCTGCATTAATAATACTCGTCTAAGTTACAGCGTAATAAAGCGTTGCAGCTGGCGGATGTTACTGCGCTGCCGCCCATACGACCCAGCAAGGTAATGCATTCAACACCTAGCGCTTCATGTGCATCCCAAAGCGCTTGTTTCGACTCTGCTGCCCCTACAAACCCCACCGGCATACCAATAATCAAGGCTGGCTTTGGCGCCCCTTGCTTAATCATTTCCAACAAACGAAACAACGCCGTCGGCGCATTGCCGATCAATACCACGCTGCCAGCTAACGAGTCAGTCCAGAGACTTAACGCCGCCATAGATCGTGTTTCACCACGACTTTTCGCCAGCATGGCCACCGTAGGATCATTTAAAAAACACAAGGGATCACGCTCAATCATGCGTTTAGTCACCCCTTGTTTAACCATTTCCACGTCACATAAAATAGCGCCGTTACTCGCCAATGCCTCCCGACCTGCTTGTGTCGCATTAGCACTAAATCGTACATTTTGTGCCACATCAGGCAGTCCCAAACTGTGAACGATTCGCATGGCAACTTGCTGTTGATCTAGCGTCAGTCCAGCAAGCTCGGTCAGTTCACGAATTTGACGAAAGCTGTCTTGTTCAATCGCTTGAGGGTTTTGTTCGTAGCGTGGCGGCTCTAACATGGAATGGCTCTTATGGCTGGTTACTTCGTTTGTAGGTTTGGTCACTGTTGGCTGTCTTTTCGATCATGAGTAAAGGTGCTACAGGCTTTTAAGCAAGCCTCTAGACACGCTTCTGTCGTGTTAAATTCTTTGTCCGCTGCAGGTAATTCAGGACGTTCCTGAAGCAGCACTGTGATGCCTAATTCTCGAGCCGCGACTAGCTTTGCGTAAGTGGCATCGCCTCCGCTGTTTTTACTCACAATGACATCGATTTGATGATCAAGCAGCAAGTGTCGCTCTTCTTTTAAACCAAAAGGTCCAATGGCTTTAATCCACTGAACTCTCTCTGGCAAAGAAAATTTCGCCGCGACAGCAGTACGCCAAATAACAGACGTTACACTATCATTTTTGAGAATCGCTCTCAATAAAGCATCAGTCATTTGCCCTGCACTCAGTAAGGGAGTGCGAAATGTTTGGAGTAATGAAAGTAGTGCGGCATCATCTTGGTAATAACACCAGCGATCGCCCTCTTTGGGTTGCCAAGCTGGGCGATGAAAGCGCCAACAAGGAATGCCAACTTCACGCGCTGCCAAGACGGCTTTACGACTCATTGTTTGAGCATAGGGGTGCGTCACATCCAAAACCATGCCGATCTGATTGGCTCGTATATAAGCGGCTAAACCACCAAATTGAGTAAAACCACCCACCACCAGCTCACAATCCACTTTGGGTACTCGCACCAATCCAGCCAAGCTGTACACCACACGAATGCCTGCTTGATGAAGGGTATCTGCTAACCGACGGCCATCGGCGGTACCACCTAATAATAAGATTTTCATTGTGCGTTTCCTAATGCCGGAGCATCCGCTGCATGGCCGACAAAATGACCGCGACGATCAATCGCCCATACTTCTAATGCGATATGAGACGGTATATAAGTGCGAGCAAAAGCCAATGCCTGCGCGCAAATCGCGTCCGCAAGAGGCAGTCCCGCTTGTTGGGCAAATTTGAGGGCTTCCACACTGGTGTTTGCCTGAGTCATACTGTTTTCTAGCTCAGCATTCGCTCCTAAACTTACCGCTAAGTCAGCCAATGCAGGTAAGTCGATACTCGACACTCGGCTGTTTAGATCCATATGCCGTTGCGCTAACTTGCTGATTTTACCAAAACCGCCACACAGGCTTAGTTTGGTCAATTTGGTCGCACCGTTCTGTTCTACTTTTCGCACATGCTTGAGCACAGCACCGACGAAATCTCCCATTTCGATCAACGCCATGTCATCAAGCTGATAATGCGCTTTAATCGCGTCTTCGCTCGCATTGCCCGTGGTGGCCGCAATATGAGTGATGCCATTTGCCCGTGCCACATCGACGCCTTGATGGATAGAAGCAATATAAGCCGCGCAAGAAAACGGTCGCACAATGCCTGTGGTACCTAAAATCGAAATTCCGCCAAGAATACCAAGACGAGGGTTCATGGTTTTTTCTGCAATCTGAGCCCCATTAATCACGCCGACAGACACGACAAAGCCGCCCTGGTAATGATACGTTTCGGCGAAGCCTGCTAGGTGCTCGGTCATCATTTTTCGCGGAACTGGGTTGATGGCAGGCTCACCCACGTCTAACAGCAAACCGGTTCGAGTCACTGTTCCAACCCCTTCTGCCGCAGAAAAATGCACCCCTTGTTCGGCACACAACGTCAGTTCAACAAAAATCGTCGCACCGTGAGTTGCGTCTGGATCATCTCCCGCGTCTTTTATGGTCGAGGTACGCACACTGGATTCGCTCAGCGCATAATCTTCAATCGTCAGATCAACCTGCTTACCTTTTGGCAAGGTGACATTCACGGTGCGGTCTTGTCGTTGAGCAAAAAGCGCTTGCGCCGCCGCCACACAACACGCGGTCGCACAGGTACCTGTGGTCAATCCGGTGCGTAATGGTGCTGGCTTTTCTGCGCTTTCTGGCCACATATTATGCGCTCTCAGCCAAGCTGGTTACACCTAAAAAGAGTGCCGCTGTGGCGTCTAAATTCGATGGGAAAAACAAATGCAGATAGCTGGCGGTTAAGCCTTGCTGTTGATAGATTGCTTCCCCTGGCGCGGGATGTCGCTGGCGACGTCCGTGACCAACGGGTTCTGGCGTGTTCGCACTGCGTGACCTATGGTGGGCGTGTCCACGAATCTCACCCTGCGGTATCACCGCGGTTTGCATCCCTTGGCAACCACGCTTACCGCGCATCGCGCCTTGGCCAGATAAAATGCCTAACATAGGATAGCACTGACCTTCTAAATCCGTCAGTTCTTCTAGGCTGTACAACATACCACCACACTCAGCGAGCAAGGGTTTTCCACTGGCAAAGAAGGCCTGAAGAGATGAATGCATGCTGGTGTTTTCAGACAGCGCTTTGGTGTGCAACTCTGGGTAACCGCCGGGCAACCAAACGGCATCCGCATCGGGTACTGTGGCGTCATTCAATGGGGAAAAGAAAGCGATCTCCGCGCCCAAGCTTTTTAATGCGTTTAAATTGGCATCGTAAATAAAACTAAAAGCGGCATCTCTCGCCACCGCGATGGTTCTACCTTGTAAATGACGCTTGGCTGGCGCCTCAGCATAATCTTGTTCAGCGGGTAAAAATGCCACTGGCTCTGGCAGTGTTAATAAGCCTGCATCGGTTGACTCCTGTAACCAGTCAACGGCGGCTTCAAAGCGAAGCTCAAGCTCATCCGCGACTTCTTCGGCTTGCACCAAGCCCAAATGACGCTCAGGCAAAGTCACGTCTTCATCGCGTTTTAGCGCAGCCAATAATGGTAATGAAGGAGGCAAAGCATCGCGAATTAACTCTGCGTGTCGTTCGCTGCCGCAACGGTTAGCAATCAAACCTACAACGCGGACATCGTCGCGAAAATTGGCCAATCCTGTGGCTAATGCCGCCGCGGTTTGTGCCATGCCTTTTACGTCCATCACGATCGCCATCGGAATACCAAAACGCGCGGCAAGGTCAGCACTAGATGGATCACCATCGAACATCCCCATCGCCCCTTCAATAAGGATCAGATCGGCTATTTGTGCCGCTTGGTACAAACGGTCTTGGCAGTAATCATCACCTGCCATCCAGATATCGAGTTGCTCAACTGGCTGCTTCGAAGCTTGGGCAAGAATTTGCGGGTCTAAATAATCAGGCCCTGTTTTAAACACTCGAACCACTTTACCTTGTTTGGTGAAATACCGTGCCAACGCCGCTGTAATGGTTGTTTTACCTTGGTTCGATGCCGGTGCAGTAAGAAAAATAGCCGGGCAATAGATGGTTTCTTGACTCATGATGTGGTCTCTAAAAGCGAATTTAATAATAGGTAATCTGCGCCAAGCTGTTGCGCGATTTCAGCCCCTCGGCCTCGTTTAACCGGTGTGTTTTCGGTGTCGATCAAGACACACTGACCTAATAATACTTTGTTGCTGGTAGGTGAAAAATCCGTCACATCCGCTTGCGTGCGGCCATCCGTTAAAATATAGGTTTGGCTCACTAAGCCGGTTGTCGCCTTATGTTGTTGCATCAAATATTGACTGACTTTTTCAATCGCAAGACGAAAAGGCGTGCCACCACCCGCCGCTAACTCATCCAGCCTTGCTAAAATTTCCTTGGGCGCGCGCACTTTGGGCAATACCGCTGACACCGACTCTTGGCCAAAGCCTAAGATCGCCATTTGTTCGCGCGCTAAGTAAGCTCGTTGGGCAATGTCTAAAATCACCCCTTTGGCATTCGCAAACACTCCTTGCGCTAATGTAGACGCCGAGGTATCGAGCAATACCAGATGCAACACAGGCAAACCTGTATGGCGTTTTTTAGGCAATAACTGACGCGGTGGCCAGCTCTGGGGATGACGAATAATACTTCTAAACCAATCAATCCCTTCTCCCATAACGGACGCATCAGGACGATATCCGCCCTGCGTCTTACCTCGTTGCTTTCCCGGCGTAACCTCACTGAAATTAGCCGATGGTGTCGTCAATGCCTCCGCCGTGTGCGCTATTGGTACACTGATTCGCTCACTCGTCGCTTGCTGTTCTGGTTGCATACTACCCCAGTCACCTTGCGAATTGGATTCTTTTGCGGCGCCTTGTGCATCATCAGGCAAGGAATGCGGTGGCCGTCTTGATGGCGGTGTTGAAGGGGGTGGAGAGGAAGGCTTAGCGCTTGGTGATTGAGGAGGATTGTTATGTCGACGATGCGCTAACACCAAGGTTTCTACCACTTGAATATCATCGATAGACACTGTGGTTGCACCTCGCCATGCCGCATGCGTCATCGCCGCTCTTACCCAAACAATGTCCGCTCGTACACCGTCCACCTGAGCGTCTTGACAACGGCTGGCAATGTCCATGCGCAGTGCGTCGGCACAGCGAACTTTGGACAAGCCATTACGCGCTATCTGTATGCTGTTTTTTAAGTTACGTTGCTTGTATTTGAAGGCGTCACAAAAGGCTTTAGGGTCTTGGTCATACTCATCACGTAAGCGCACGATTTGCACTCGTTCTTCCAAGCTGTAGTGGTTGTCTAGGGTGACCATCAAACCAAAACGATCTTGCAACTGTGGCCGTAATTCCCCTTCGTCTGGGTTCATGGTGCCGACTAATAAAAAGCGCGCTTCATGTTCGTGGCTGACACCATCACGTTCAATACGATTGACGCCGCTGGCCGACACATCAAGCAGTTGATCCACCAAATGATCGCTGAGTAAATTCACCTCATCAACGTACAAAACACCGCCGTGGGCACGACTTAACAAGCCTGGTTTGAAGGCAACCTCTTTCTCTTGCAATACCTGCTGCAAATCCAAAGCCCCCAGTAATCGATCTTCACTGGCACCAAGAGGCAATGTCGCAAAAGGCGCAAGATCATCACCTTGCAACGCAGGCATCACACCGGACAAACCACGAGCTAACGTTGATTTTGCTGAACCGCGCGGTCCGCTAATCAAGACCCCGCCAATTCTCGGATTAATCGCCGATAAAATAAGCGCCAGCTTTAAAGACTCTTGCCCTGCTACTGCGGTAAAAGGAAAGTTGCAATGGGCTAGGCTGCTCATGGTGTTACCTATCATCGGTTGGGGTCAAAGGGAAAGTAGAAAACCGCCTATTGTAGGCGGTTTTACTATGTATTGTCTCGTTTGAACCTTATCCGTGGCCTTAAGTTATGTCAAACTCAAAACTCGGCACTGAAGATGAATAAAAAACAGCTTACAAGCGAGATGGATCGTCTCCCGTCAACAGCACATCCGGATAGAAACTCACAATTAATTGCTCGACCAATTCTAAATCAAAAATATCGATGGCTTGCGCGATATCGTGTCGTTGCTCAGAGGATAGCTTTTCACTGAACAAATCCAGCTGCTCACTGGCTTTATTGATATCGCCACTCTTGGCTGCCCAATAAATTGCCTGCCAATCCAAGCCCGTCATCGCACTCGATGACGATGCTATTTTTCTTGGCTGAGAAGACGCTAACGCCGCCTCTTTTTTATCATCGAAAATAGGCACAAAGCACACATTCATATGAGTCACCAAAGCCTCATAGACTTCTTCCACTTTATAAGGTTTAGCGATAACCTGCCAAAAGCCGTCTTTTTTCAACTCGGCTAATTCATGGGTCATGGTGGAAGCGGTTACGGCAATAACGGGGACCTTACCATCAGGGTCCAACGCTTGAATCGCTTTCAGCAAATCTTGGCCGCTTTTGTTTGGCATTCGGATATCAGTCATTACCATATCAGGGCGATATGTTTTAAAGCGCTCGATGGCAATCTCACCATCTTCTGCTTCGATAATTTGACAACCCGCCTTCTCTAGTAGAGACACCAAAATATCCCGAGACCAGTCATCGTCTTCCGCCACCAGCACGCTAATAGGATGACTTAACCGACTGTGAGAACCCGCTTCATAGATAGGATACTCAAGGGTCACGTCTTCTGCCATCACTGAAATTGGCATCATCACGGTAACATGAGTCCCTGCCCCAGGTAGACTTTGAATAGACAATGATCCACCCATCAATTTCACCAAGGTGTGTGACAAAGCCAAGCCAAGCCCAGTACCACCTTCTCGCTGCCCTGCCTCTCCTTGGACAAAGGGAGTAAATAGACTGTCCATCTGCGTATTATCAATGCCCGGCCCTGTGTCTGAGACTACCAACTCAAGTAAATCATCTTGATACCGCCCGGTTACTGTCACGGATCCTGTGGTGGTAAACTTCACCGCGTTACCGACTAAATTGGTCAGCACTTGATGGAATTTAACTGGGTCAATCCACACCCACAGCTCAGCTGGCATATCGAGGTCGGCGATAAGCTGTAGCCCTTTCTTTTGCGCCTGCCCCTGCAATAGCTTAATAACCTGTTGTATTTCTTTTCGTAAACTGACTTTTTGACTGTGTAATATCATACGGCCCGATTCGATTCGCGCGATGTCTAAAATATCATTAATCAATGCCAACAAGCGTTCGCCTGCACCTTCAATGGCTTGAAAGCGTGTTTTAGCAACACCATTCAGTGACATGTCTTCTCGAATCAATTGTGCGTAACCAATAATGGCATTCAGCGGAGTGCGAATTTCATGACTCATATTCGCCAAAAAATTACTTTTGGCTTGGCTTGCCTGTTCGGCCACCTGCTTCGCATTTTCCAGCTGAGCGGAGACATTTTTCTGCTCGCTAATATCACTCATGATATCGCCAAAGGATATTGCAGCCCCCTCGTCGTTGCGCAAAATGAAATAGGTTTCATAGGTTTCGAAAATTCGCCCATCCATACTTTTCGCCTGCAATTCACCTTCCCAAACACCATGCTCTTTAACATAAGGAATCACGGTATTGGCTAGAAACTGTCGGCTATTAGACGAATAAAAATCAAGGTAATTTAAATTTTTTACCGGCACATCATCGCCAATACAAAGCAGGTCACGCATTTTTTTATTCAGGTAAGACATGTCCCCATTGAGCGTGGCCATACCAAACCCTTGAGCGGAATTATCGGCAAAGCTTTTAAACAATTTTAATTCACGAATAAGTTCGTTGCGCTCGGTGATGTCTCTGGCGATCCCCAAGACGCCTTTAAAATTTAATGACGGCTCTTCGATGGGCACCCGATACACTTCAAACAATCGCTGACCACTGCCATCTGCCGCCGTGCCCCAGCAGTGTTCATGCAAGGTTTCTCCATCCTGCAAAGCTTGATTGTCCCGATCTTGGTAGTATTGCCCATTGTCATCGAGATTCAGTTCTTGGTCTGTTTTCCCTTTTATTTCATCGCGCGACAAATTATTAAACAGCAAAAAGGCATCGTTGCAATCTAGGTAGCGACCCTGTTGATCTTTAGACCACACAGGGTCCGGAATATTATTCAGCAAAGAGGATAGAATCAGCTCACGGCGACGGGCGGTTTCACGCGCAGAAATTAGCTCATTTTCTGCGTCGACGAGATGATTGACCTGCTCCAAAGTACCGACAATACATTGCACACGTCGGCGGCCATCCCAACGCGTCACACTGCCACGCATTTCAAGCCACTGACTTTCTCCATGAATATCATCAATACGAAAACGCAGAAACTGTGGCGTTATTTGATTCTCTTGCTGCGTTAAAATGGTCACGGTCCATTCATTAAAAGCCAGTCGATCTTCTTTTTTAAGGTAGGCTAACCAGTCCTGAATACTATTGGGAGTATCTTCTTCCTCAAAGCCAAACTGGGCAAAAAATTCAGAAGAGATATAAAACTTTTTACTTTGTGGAAACCATTCCCAGACGCCCGCTTTGGTGGCCAAAATGGCTTTAGAATAACGTCGTTGCAGATGTTTAAAACGAATCAGAAAAATCAATTGGAAGACAATCAGAACCGTGGCTGTGGCGATGAACAAAAAGATTAATAGACTAAAAATGGTCGATGTTCCAGACAGCATGTACAGATTCCTTAGAGGGTCAAGCGAGGTCGTGCGCAACGCGCCTCTTCCTGTGCGTCGCCCCTTAGGCTCTATGCTAAGGGACGCATGAAAACCTTACAGCTTTTCGGGTTTATGGAAGTGGTAGCCCTGCCCCCATTCCACCCCTAGTTCCTGTAGCTGCAAGACAATCTCTTGATTTTCAACAAACTCTGCCACCACGGGTTTATCCAGCATTTTGGCCAGCTTTACGATCGAATCAACCATGCCATAATGGATGGCGTTTAGATGCATATCTTTTACAAAAATACCGTCAATTTTGATCAGATCAAAAGGTAAATCCATCAAATAGGCGAACGAAGAAAAGCCCGTACCAAAATCATCCAAAGCAATACTGCACCCACGCTCATGCAATAAAGACATAAAACGTCGCGTATCGACAAAATTATTTAATGCTTCTGTTTCAGTGATTTCAAAGCAAAACTTACGACCATCTAACTGGTAAATATCTAACTGTTCGATAATAAAGTGGGCAAAGTCAGTTTCACGAACAGATAGCGCAGAGACGTTAAGTGCTACTTGGCTAACCTCTTCCCATAGATGAGGCCTTTCTGAAAACTGCCGCATGGTGTGACTAATTACCCAGCGATCTATTTTTGAGATAATACCAAAGCGCTCTGCAGCTCGAATAAAATCATTAGGGTAAATAAGCTCGCCACTTTTTTCATCTTTTAAGCGAACTAAAATTTCAATTTTCTTTCCTATGTCCTCAGCCTTAGTTAAAGGAAGTACTTGCTGGAAATGCACCTCGAATAAATTCTTTGCAAGACCATCGACAATGCGCAGTCCCCAGTTCAAATTACCTCTTCGCTCCTCATAACCAAGATCGCTTGCATTTTTAACAATTCGTGAATGAACACCTGATTTTTTGCTGGAATAACTTACTTCATCTGCCAGCATAATCACTTGTTCAAAAGAGACCATTTCTAACGTAATAGGAATAGCGACCGTTGTTACAGAAGTGCGAAATTGACGCCCATCCCATACAAACGAAAAGTCTTCAATACGTTGAGTCATAATTCGAAATAAAGACTCTACCGCTTCTACACCACCGCGTCCGACAGCAATAGCAAACTTATCGCCGCTTAATCGCGTACAAAAATCTCGCTGCGGCGAGCAAAGCTCATTAATTAATGACGCGAACTGATGAAGTAACTCATCCCCTGCAATACAGCCACAAGCATCATTGATCAGACGGAATTCATTAATATCGATCAGAATAAAATAAGGAGTGTGCGCATTAGATTTGCTTTGAACGCCAGAGATTATATGAGTAATGTGTTCGTCTAACGCATCACGATTATAAAGTTGAGTAACAAAATCATGCTGAGCAAGATAGTTTAAGCGGTCTTGCATATAGCGCCGCTCGTTCACCTCTTTGCGCAGGTTACGATTCACAAGGTTAAGATCTGCAGTACGCTCTCGAACTTTTTCTTCTAACTCAAGGTTTAGGTCTTTTAGCTCATTCATCAAGTTGAAGCGTTCCAATTGATGGGCAACACGCGAACGAACTTCTTCCACTCGAATAGGCTTACTAATGTAATCATTACCACCCACTTCAAAACCTCGACTAATGTCATCGACTAATGCGGTGACAAAAACAACAGGAAGGTCTTTAAATTTAGGATTCGCTCTGATTTTTTGACATGTTTCAAAACCATCTATCCCCCCCATCATGACGTCTAAAAGCACCAAACAAGGTTCGGTTCTATCTAGCAAGGCTAATGCGCGCTCTCCGGAGTTCGCAACAACCACAGTGCAATTTAATGCAGCAATGACATCATTTAAGACTCGTAGATTCTCTGGTACATCATCGACAATCAAAACGGTGGGTATTTTTTTCATACTCAGCTATGCCTTCCTTTTATCTATTCAGATAATCTATTTCGCTAGTAACTCGCTCATCAATGAACAATTTCTAAACACCTTTCTAGAGTCTACCTCGCTTTAACTACAACTTTCTATCCTACTATTGGCTCAATATACAAATTAAAACAATACTAGCGTTATATCTTGACCTTAGACCAACATCCAAGGTTTATACTGGCGTTAAATCTTATTCAAAACAGAGGGACACAAAATGTATCGTATTGGGGAACTCGCTAAAGCCTTCGATGTAAAAAATGATACGTTAAGATTCTATGAAAAACATGGACTGCTAACACCATCAAGTCGCTCTGACTCTGGCTATAGAATGTATTCTGAAGAAGACAAACAAATATTGTCTTTTATCCTACGCGCTAAAACCGTTGGCTTTAGTTTAGCGGATATCCATGAGCTGCTTTCTATTGAAGTTGATAAAGCGAACAGCGCTTGTGCAGACGTCAAAGTCGTTGTTGATGCAAAATTAGCAGAAGTAGAAACTAAAATGGCAGAGCTTAATCACTTCCAGAAATCGTTAAAACGGTTATCTAATGCTTGCTGCGGAGGCTCGGAAAGTGCCGCGGACTGTACTATTCTTGAAGCATTGGCATCTGATGTTAATAACATCCACCCAGAGCAACACCATCATCTTAACAAGGAGCGATTCTAATGGATTTTTTACGGCATTTTTCTACCTTGTTTTTAGAGTCCGCCCCTTGGTTACTACTGGGTTTTATTTTAGCAGGCATGCTTAAAGTCTTTGTTCCGATGGGCTGGATGAATAAGCAACTCGGAGGTCACGGCCTTAAGTCGGTAGTAAAAGCCGCTATTTTTGGCGCTCCGCTACCTTTGTGCTCTTGTGGCGTTATTCCCGCCGCAGTTGGTCTGCGTCGAGCTGGCGCATCAAAAGCAGCAACCACCTCGTTCTTGGTGTCCACACCAGAAACCGGCATAGATTCCATTACTGTCTCATATGTACTGCTAGGCCCTTTTATGGCCATTGTCCGACCGATTGCAGCGATAGGCAGCGCTATTTTTGCGGGCCTGCTTGTTGGTAAAGATGAAAAGGAGATAAAAACAACGGCATCTTATGCCCCTGAAACATCTTCTTGCTGTGGCTCAGCGACTAAAGAGCCAGAAGCAACTTCTTGCTGTGGCTCAGCGGCTAAAGCGCCAGAAGCGACTTCATGCTGTGGCTCATCAACTAAAGCGTCAGAAACATCTTGTTGTGGAAGCAGCCAAGCACCAACAAAGACAACATCGGTAGTGAGTAAAATTCGCTCTGGATTAGTATACGCTGGGACAGAATTAGTCGAGGACACCGCTTTATGGCTATTAGTTGGTTTGGCCTTTGCTGCGCTAGTGCAAACCTATATTCCTGATGGCTTTCTTGCCTCTTGGGGAAATGGCTTGCTAGCAATGCTTGTTATGGTGGTTATTTCTATCCCTATGTACATTTGTGCTACTGCCTCTACTCCAATTGCCGCCGGCTTGCTGCTGGCTGGCGTTGCTCCAGGCGCAGTACTTGTTTTCATGATGGCAGGCCCTGCTACCAACATAGCCACCTTAGGTGTGGTTGCAAAAGAGTTAGGGAAAAAAGCATTAATTGGCTATTTAACGGGAGTACTAGGCGGAGCGTTATTTTTTGGTTTCTTAGTTGATTTCTTAGTTACCAAATTTCATATCTCTGTAGTGCCACAAATAGGCCCTGATCTTACTCTTTTACCAAGCTGGGTTTCTTTGTCTACCGGTGTGTTACTTGCTCTGTTAATTGTTGTTTCAATTACGAAGCAACTTACTGCCAAGTTAAGTAACAAGCACTCTCACCAGCATAACCATTAAAATTTTAGTTACTTCTGAATTTAGGCTAAGCCAATAAGCACATCTGTACGCTTATTGGCTTTTATAACTAAAGAACATTAAGCCACTTTAATTTCTTTGGCTTGCGCCCATTTTGGAGGTCGGTGGTATCGGCCAACAACGGAACTCAAGAAAGCGAAGGCTAATAATGAATAACCAATACTCTCTGCATTTAAAGTAAATATCGCCACTAAAAAAACCAACAAATCCGCCACCAGGGTTGTCTTGCTTGCATGGATACCGTAATGACGCTCTAGATAAACCGATAAGATATTTAGCCCTCCTAAAGACGCATTGTGTCGAAAAAGAATAATTAAGCCAAAACCCACCAGCAAGCCGCCCAAAGTACCAGATAAAATAGGGTTCATATTAATCGACACATAATGTCTCATTAATTCTGAAAAAATCGACAATAAGCTAATACTAATAAATGTGTTAATGGTGAAATCTCGACCTAACGTACGCCAAGCAAGAATATAGAAAGGAGTATTGAGCAAAAAGAATAATTGCCCAAAAGAGAGATCTGTAAATTGCCTTAAAATCATGCCAATTCCAGCAGTGCCACTAATAAGTAACCCTGAAGAATTAAGAATATGGATGCCCAAAGCAACCAGCAAGCAACCTTCAATAATAGAAAGCCAACGGTGTGTTACGTTCATGATAAGTCCTCGGTGCCGCATTAACTTTTGATTAACTACGGAATATCTATCGTTCGCTTCTTATGAAAGCGCTTAACGTAAGCTAGATCATAACTTAACGTTTAAACAAAACGTATGCATAACACATACCAAAATTGATGGCCGTATTATCCATAAAACGCACTATTTATCACTCTATTTGCTTCATCAAAAAGCATTCGCCCTTTATCGTGCCACTTCAGTGCACTTACACACTAAACCCGAGCCCAATAAAAAACCCGTAATAACCTAGTTATTACGGGTTTATAAACACTGCTTTATAGATTCGTTAGCGAGATTTCACTTTCGATTTACCACGTTTCGCTGGAGTGGTATTTGTGGGTGATGACCCTGCTCGGGATGGCGCACTACCACTTTTTTTCGAAGGCTTACTAGATTTACGTCGAGCTTTATCCAAAGCAACATTCTTTTCCAACGTTGGACGGTTTGACGTATGCGAAGCGCCTGTTTGCTGGCCTGGTTTCGGTTTTGTTGGGCGACGATGCATCTGCTTATCTTTATCTTCTGATGGCACTAGCTTGTTCTCACCCTCTCCAATAAGATCCGTTCGCCCCATTTTTGTTAACGTATTTCGTAAATCTTGCCAATTATTTTGATCATGGTAACGCAAGAAACCTTTTTGAACCGTGCGCTGTTTATAGTCTTTCGGCGTATAAACATCTTCACTTTTATAAGTGACTGGTTTTAGCGGGTTCTTACCTGAATGATACATAGCCGTTGCTAAAGACATTGGTGACGGATAGAAAGTCTGAACCTGATCAGGTTTGAAGTCATTGGTTTTTAACCAAAGCGCCAAATTCATCATATCTTCGTCTGAACTACCTGGGTGAGCGGCAATGAAGTAAGGAATCAAATGCTGCTTTTTACCCGCTTCTTTAGAGTACTTATCAAACATTCGCTTGAAACGTTCGTAGCTTCCCATCCCCGGCTTCATCATCTTAGAAAGAGTGTCTTTCTCAGAATGCTCAGGAGCAATTTTTAGCAAGCCACCAACATGATGGGTGACCAACTCACGGACATACTCAGGGTCTTCTACCGCCAAGTCATAACGTAGACCAGAAGCAATAGAAACGGTATGAATACCTTCTACTGCTCGTGTTTTACGGTATAGCTGCGTCGTAGGACTGTGATCCGTGTTCAAGTTAGAACAAATCGTTGGGTATACACAAGAGAGCTTACGGCAAGAAGCTTGAACCTCATCGTCGTTGCAGTTTAGCGTGTACATATTCGATGTTGGGCCACCTAAATCGGAAATATGCCCAGTAAAGCCCGGTACTTTCGCTTTAATATCTTCTATCTCGTTTAGGATAGATTCATGGGAGCGACTCTGGATAACTCGACCTTCATGTTCGGTAATCGAACAAAATGTACAACCACCAAAACAACCTCGCATAATATTGATCGAGGTTTTAATCATGTCATAAGCTGGAATTCGTGCTTTTTTATATTTTGGGTGTGGTACTCGCGCATAAGGTAAATCAAAGACGCCATCCATTTCTGGTGTTTCCAATGGAATTGGCGGTGGGTTAACCCAAATTTCTTTTTTACCATGCTTTTGAATCAAAGCGCGCGCATTATGCGGATTAGATTCAAGGTGCAAAATACGTGATGTGTGAGCATATAGAACAGGGTCTTTGGACACCTTTTCAAAAGAAGGTAAGCGTACATAGGTTTTTTCTGGATCAAGCTTTTCACCACGACGTAACGGCGCAGGAATCACTCGGATCGGCATCACATCAGGGTCTTCTTGACCCTCTTTTGTCTGGCATTTGCCTTCTGGAATGTATTCGTAAGGACTGTAGATTTGATCGACCTTACCCGGCCAATCAACCCGCGTAGAATCAATTTCTGTATAGCCGCCAGGCGGCGTATCACGAACAATAGTCGTTCCACGAATGCCAGTTAGCTCTTTTATACTTTTACCCATTGCCACCTGATGAGTGACTTCTAACATGGCACGTTCGGCGTTGCCATAAAGCAATATATCAGCGGTAGAATCTATAAGAACCGAACGCCTAACTTCATCGCTCCAGTAGTCATATTGAGCAATACGACGCAAGCTCGCTTCAATACCACCGATCATCACAGGCACATCATGGAAAGCTTCTTTACAACGCTGAGAATACACAATAACAGCGCGGTCTGGACGTTTTCCACCCACACCATAAGGCGTGTAGGCATCGTCGTTTCGGACCTTAAGATCCGCGGTGTAACGGTTAATCAAGGAATCCATGTTCCCTGCTGTCACCCCAAAATATAAATTAGGTCGACCTAAGCGCATGAAATCATCAGTATTACGCCAATCTGGCTGGTCAATAATACCAACGCGATAACCTTTTGCTTCCAGTAAACGCCCTAAGACCGCCATACCAAAACTTGGATGATCCACATAGGCATCTCCTGTGACAATGATAACATCACAGCTATCCCAGCCAAGTAGATCCATCTCTTCACGAGTAGTCGGTAAAAAAGGAGAAACACCATAACACTCAGCCCAATAATCTGGGTATGAGAAAAGGTTAATGGCGGTTTTATGTCGTTTGGTCATTGGCAGCTCTTGGTATCGACGTAACCACGGTGACATCTCGAAATGTGCGTTACGAAGATACATTGGTTATCGGGTGAATTTTTCGGCATTATCCCAGAAAATCACTCAGGTATACAGAGCCAATATGTAAAGCCTCTTTGCTGTCACTTTAAACAGAAGGAATATGCCAAATACTTTCCTCGAAAAAAACATAATCCATGTCTTTATAATACGCATTCGTTTGTACGAGATCTTCCGAAGCAATTTTTTGAATACGAGGTCCCCACAAGCCGGTAATATCTTCATGTGCCACTGAAAATGGTGGACCTTGTTTGTCGCCGTCATAACGCAATGAAACTAACAATACAAAAGCCGATGGCGAGAGCAGAGAAAGCGTATGAGACACATACTCTTCACGTTTTTCTGATGGCATAGCCACCATAGCGGCACGATCATAGCAAGCATCAAACCCTTTCTTTGAAAACATAAAGAAATCCCCCTCAACAATCCTTAACGACAAACCTTCAACGGTATGGATTTTGAGATCACCTTCCTCATGAGTGCTATAAACAAGATCATTATCACCAAGAAACTGAATCACAGCCAATGAAGATAATTCAACACCGGTAACTTGGTAACCTTGTTCAGCTAACCAAATCATATCGTTTGATTTGCCACACAAAGGAACTAACACATGACTACCTTTCGGTAAGTCTGGCCAATAATCAATAAGGCGAGGATTAATTCCTTCTTTATGAAAACCTATTCGACCCGTTTTCCAACGATCTAACCAAAATTCGTTTGTAATCACACCGACCTCATTAAGCATCATTTTCTTTCTACCCTAGGCGAATATTAGAACTTGTCGCCAATCATTATATCCTCGACAATAGGTTCTAGCAGATACGTTAGCTTAAACCTAACAAATAACATTGATCTAGGCTTCTACTTTTACACCCTAAATACGACACTTTTTATACGGAAAAATTATGTCTTTAGAAAACGCTCCAGAGCACATCAAGCTAGCAATTGATCTAATTGCACTCCTTGAAGATAACAAAATTGATAATCAGGTCGCAATTGACGCATTAACACTGGCGTTACATGATTTCCAAGCAAAAATGAGTCAAGAAAAAACTTAACTATTCTACGACACAGAGCTTGTTGTCGTATTAAAAAAAGTGGTGATTCGATCTTTAGGAACGTCAGAAATACGCGCGTACTGCCATTTTGGCAACCTGTCTTTATCCACAAGTAAAGCACGAACCCCTTCTCTAAAATCACCCTGTAAACAGCACTGCACCGATAACTGTAATTCATGCATAAAAACAGATTCAAGCGTTTTGCCTTTCGCCCAATCCAGCTGCTCCAAAATTAAATGTGCAGACAAAGGACTTCCTGCTAAGAAGGTATTCTTTGCTTTATCCATTGCTGAGCACTCAGGCAGATAAGACAACATCGCGGCATAAATATTATCAATACTGCCTGACATTAATGCAGATACCGTTGATTGCAATGCTGTAAGCTCTGGTTTCAAAAGTGGCAATTCATCAGATTGAGAGAACGTAAACAGGGCTTGTTCAATAATAGACCCAACCTTTTTAGGGTCTAATTCAGGCATATGGGCTCGCGCAAAAAAATCAATAATATTATTTCTATCTTGTGCCATAACATAGTGAGTCGCCAACCCAATCTCACAAGCGTCTGTCGCCGTAACCTGATACCCAGTCAGCGCAATAAAACGCGCAATGGCCGTATCTTCTAACTGATTTAAGAAATAGCTTGCGCCCACATCAGGATAGAGACCAATACTAATTTCTGGCATGGCAAGCTTGCTCGATGGCGTGACTATTCGATAGCGTGATGCCATCATTAATCCCATACCACCCCCCATAACATAACCATCCCCCCAGCAAATAACAGGCTTAGGAAAACGGTGCAAGGCATAGTCTAGAGCGTACTCTTCCTCAAAGTAACGTTGCGCAAAGTCAGTATTGATAGGGGCTTCTAAGCTGTTATAGACATCAATGACATTGCCGCCAGCACAAAATGCTTTATCTCCCGCTCCCTCCAGCCAAATAGCCACAACAGACTGATCCATTCGCCAGACTTCAAGCTGACTAAGCATTGCCTCAACCATATCAAGACTGAGTGCATTTAAGGCTGAGGGTTGATTCAGTCGAATAACGCCTAACTTATAGTTTTCCGCAAATGGACAGATTTCATATTCAATATGGCTAGCCACAAAACTCTCCTTTTTATTTTTATATGCTTTATGAAAATTACGCTAAGGTTTATTCGCAAGCAATATCTCAATTGTCATATAAGACAAAAGTAGAATTATCAACTGAGTAAATCACTCTATTTATTCCACAATAGTGAATTTTCAAGACAAAAAAACCCCACCACTCGAGTGATGAGGTTTTTTGTTAACCCTGTTAACTATTTGCGCCTATTTCTTAGGAGCATATGGGTTATCAGAGGACTTAAATTCAAACGAAATCGGTGTTCCCGTGATATTTAATATCGTACGGAACTTGTTCTCTAGATACTTTTTATAACTACCAGGAATCGAATCTGTTTGGTTACCATGCACCACTATTCTTGGTGGATTTGAACCACCTTGGTGAGCATAACGAAGTTTAATGCGACGACTATTAACCATCGGCGGCTGATGCTCATTAACGGCATCTTCAAGAATTCGGGTTAAGCGATTCGTTGACCATTTCGCATAGCAAGATTCGTACGTTGCTTCTATCGTATCGTATAGATTACCAACATCCGTTCCATGCAACGCTGAAATGTAATGAACTTTAGCATAAGGCACAAAACCCAAACGACGCTCGATTTCGCTCTTGATGTGCTCTCGCTCATCTTTCGCCAAACCGTCCCATTTATTCACAGCAATGACGACACCACGACCGGCATCTAACACATAGCCTATCATATGAAGATCTTGCTCAACTAAATCCTCATGGGAGTCAATCACAACAATCACAACATTGGCGTCTTGAATCGCTTGCAGTGTTTTAACAATAGAGAATTTTTCGACGACTTCTTTTACATGTTTACGACGTCGTACACCGGCAGTATCAATCAGGGTGTATTCTTTTTCATTACGAATGTAAGGAATATAAACACTATCACGCGTTGTACCAGGCATGTCATAAACCACGACTCGATCTTCACCAAGCATACGGTTAACAAGAGTCGACTTGCCCACATTGGGACGTCCAACAACCCCAATACGAATACCACGCGAACCTAGCTGAATCTGGCTTTTTGCCTCTGCGACTTGTTCCGCGAAAGGCAACATAACCTTATCAATTAAGATATGTACACCTTTACCATGAGCCGCTGCTATAGGCAGTAACTCTCCAAGTCCCAATGAATAAAAATCAGATAAAGCAATATCTTCATTGATACCATCTGTCTTGTTTACAACAAGATAAATAGGCTTATTCGCACGACGTAAATGATTCGCAATCATTTCATCGGCAGGGTTAAGGCCATGTCGACCATCCACTAAAAACAGCACAGCATCCGCTTCTTCTATTGCTAAAAGAGACTGGCGCGCCATTTTTTCATCAATGCCTTCTTCATCGCCACTAATACCACCAGTATCAATAACAATAAATTCATGTTCGCCTGCTTTACCATCGCCGTATTTACGGTCGCGAGTCAAACCTGGATAATCAGCAACCAAGGCATCTCGTGTTCGTGTAAGACGATTAAAAAGGGTCGACTTTCCAACATTGGGTCTACCTACCAATGCAATAACTGGGATCATTTTTTTACCTATAAAAATACAAAGCGGCCACCACCCCTTTCGGGAATGGCAGCCTCTTTAAAATCGCTAAAAGAGAAATCGTTTCGATTTCAATAGCTCAATGCGGTAACATCTGAGTCCGGTGTCAATATAAATAGCTTTTTACCATCCGCTACCATACGACTCCCTGGAGCAACATCATCGTTCGCGATATCACGGCCTTCTACTATACCCGTTTTTAGGTCAAGTAGATGGACATAACCACCACGATCCATCACCGCAACATAATCTCTAAAAAACTCGGGGGTAATCAAATCACGATTCACTAGTGTTTTGTTTTCCCATACTTCTGAGCCATTTTTGGCATTTAAAGCAATAACATTGCTATTCAAATCAACAATAACAAGTAAATCATTCCTTATTGCAACACCCACATCACTTGGGATACTGCGCTGCCAAATAGGGTTGCCTTTTTGTAAGGACAATGCGACCACCGTGCCATTATAAGCAGCAGCATAAACCACACCATCTTTTACTACGAGTCGACCATCGACATCACTTAGTCGCTCAATCTCATAGCGGCCTTCTGGCTTACCAACGGCATATGACCAAATCTGTTTTCCGGTTTGCAAATTATAAGCATTAACTTTGCCATCCGCAAAACCAGCCAGAACTTTACCATCAATAATAATAGGCGCACTTGTACCACGCACAGTTAATGCTGGCAAATCCTCTTTTGCTCGCCACAATATATGACCGTCTTTTGCGTCTAAAACATTCAACCATCCGTCAGCAGTTTGCACGGCTAACTTTCCATCAAAATAAGCAGGTTCAGATAGCACTTCAGAGCTAAGCGCCTGAGTCCATTCCACTGCCTTTTTCTTTAATGAAACAGCGACAAGTTGTCCGTCATAGGTGCCAAAATAAACATTATCACCACTACGAGTAACCCCCGCACTAGGTTTATATTTGGTTTCGATATGAATAACTTCATCACCATTTTTTTGCGATAACTGATAAACCGAACCAACTCGAGTAACAAAGAATAAAGAACCATCTTGTGCCACCAAGTTATAACGTTCACTCGTCTCACCAAAATTACCATCAACTCCCGTACGCCATGCCTTCCCTAAATCCACTTCACTTTTGATAGGAGATGGATCAGGTAGTGCGGGACGAGAACTAGAGCACCCTTGGAGCATTAAAACAGCTAGCAAAACACCGGTAAGAAGCGACTTATTCATAATCAACCTTTAACCAAGTCCTTAAGTTTAATATCTAGCAAAGGATGCTTAACGTTAGCGCCCAACGCTTCACTGGCCTTTTGATAGGCTACTCGCGCTTCATCGCGCTTACCTTGTTGAAGATAAATGTCTCCAGCAAGCTCTTGACGTTGTGCAAGAAACTCAGCTGACTTTACTTTATCTAATCGAGCTAGAGCAGCTTTGTAGTCTTGTTTTTGAATTAATAACTTTGTGATGCGCAAATTTGCAATGGCAATAAATGACTGATCTTTGGTTTGCTTAATCGCCTCATCAAGATCCGTTATCGCAGTATCGTAATTGCCTTTCTGCGCATCAAGACGAGCTAAAAACAACTTACCAAACATCGCATATCCAGTATCGTCGTAATCATCTGTCAGCTGTTTAGCGATAAAAGAAACGGTTTTTTGATTATTTTCTTTTGATAAATCCGCCGCCGCTTCAATCATATTTTGATAAAGGGCAGACGCTTGACTAAGATGATTGGCTTGGCTTCTTTGCCATGCTTGCCAACCAAAATAACCACCTACAGAAATGGCAATAATAATCACCAGAATAGTGCCGTTTTTTTTCCACCACTCTTTAAACGCTTCGATTTGTTCTTCTTCAGTCTTTAATTCAGACACTTATTATTCCTCACTCAAGATGCCTTTAGTGGCGCAACACTTAATTCAATTGTAATTTAGCACTAACACAGTTAGCGATTTCAGAAATCTCGCAAGATTCTTGATCACCCGTTTGCATATCTTTCACCTGACAAACACCGCCATCCACTTCCTCTTGACCAAGAATCAACGTCAAGCGAGCGCCAGAGTTATTTGCTTTTTTCATCTGACTTTTGAAATTACCACCACCACAGTGGCGTAAAATAGTAACACCTTTCGTTTCAGATCGTAGTTTTTCAGCCAGTACAGTAGAAGCCAGTTCAGCTTCATCGCCCAAGCTTACAACAAATACATCGGTAGAGGCTTTCGCTTCCTCAGGAATAAGTTCAAGCGTTTCTAACAGTAATACAAGACGCTCGATCCCCATCGCAAAGCCAACACCTGGCGTGGACTTACCACCTAATTGCTCAACCAAACCATCATAACGTCCACCCGCACAAATCGTAGCTTGAGAACCAAGATGAGAGGTCACCCATTCAAAAACGGTTTTACCATAATAATCAAGACCACGCACAAGACGGTGATTGATCACAAATGGCACGTCATTGGCCGTCAAGATAGCCTGTAAACGATCAAAGTGGGCTTGCGACTCTTCGCCAATAAACTCTTCTAGGCTTGGTGCATTATCTAGCACCGCTTGTGTCGCTTCGTCTTTAGAATCCAAAATACGCAGTGGGTTAGTACCTAAACGGCGCTGACTGTCTTCGTCTAATTGGTCTTTAAACCCTGTTAAATAATCTACTAAGGCGGCTTTATACGTTTCGCGTTCAGACGCCAAACCAATCGTATTCAGCTGTAACTCAACATGCTCTAATAAGCCCAGTTTTTTCCACAAACGCGCGGTTAAAACAATCAGCTCAGCGTCTACATCGGCACTCGCCATACCAAAAGCTTCAACACCAATTTGGTGAAACTGACGGTAGCGCCCTTTTTGTGGACGCTCATAGCGAAACATTGGACCTGTGTACCACAAACGCTGCACTTGGTTAAACAATAAACCGGCTTGATCCGCGGCACGCACACAACTTGCGGTCCCTTCTGGACGCAAGGTTAATGATTCGCCATTGCGATCTTCAAAGGTGTACATTTCTTTTTCAACGATGTCTGTCGTTTCACCCACACCACGTTTAAATAGATCAGTGTTTTCAACAATCGGAAAGCGAATCTGTTGATAGCCATAAGACTTCACAACATCAGCCACTGTACTTTCTAAATATTGCCAAATAGAAGACTGGCCTGGAAGAATGTCATTCATTCCTCGGATAGCTTGAATTTTACGAGCCACTACAATTCCTTAAATTTTAGCGATGATGTTCGCCATCTCACGTTCTTTAATTTCGGCTTTCTGACGGATCATTTTTTCAAGACCGTCAACCAATGTTTCATTTTTAAATTTGCTGTGTGGTTTGCCATCCAAATACACTAGGTTATTTGGCGAACCACCCGCAAGACCAATGTCCGCTTCTTTCGCTTCACCCGGCCCATTTACCACACAACCAATCACAGCAACATCCATTGGAACAACGATATCTTCTAATCGCTCTTCTAATTGATTCATGATTTTGATCACATCAAAATTTTGACGAGAGCAGCTTGGGCAAGCAATAAAGTTAATGCCTCGATTACGCAACTTAAGACTGCGTAACATATCCCAACCTACTTTTATTTCCTGCACAGGATCAGCAGCAAGTGAAACACGCAATGTATCACCAATACCATCCATCAACAAAAGGCCGAGACCAATAGAAGACTTAACAGTGCCAGAGCGCAAACCACCTGCTTCAGTAATACCTAGATGCAAAGGGTTATCAATTTGATTGGCAATTTTTCGATACGCTTCAACCGTCATAAAAATATCAGAGGCCTTAAGGCTTAACTTATATTCATGAAAGTCCAATTCATCAAAGTACTGAATCTGACGAAACGCGGATTCAACCAAAGCGTCTGATGTTGGTTCACCGTATTTTTTCTGTAGATCTTTTTCTAACGAGCCGGCATTCACGCCGATTCGAATTGGAATATTTTTATCTCTCGCGCAATCAACTACCGCTCGAACTCGGTCTTTATTACCGATATTACCCGGGTTAATTCGTAAGCAATCTACCCCGTACTCTGCCACTTTAAGCGCAATTTTATAATCAAAATGGATATCAGCAACGAGTGGTACAGAAACTTGTTTGCGAATTTCCTTAAATGCTTCAGCAGCATCCATGGAAGGAATCGAGACTCGAACAATATCACCACCAGCATCAGCAATGGCTCTTATTTGGGCGATAGTAGCGTCCACATCACACGTTTCAGTATTCGTCATGCTTTGCACACTAATGGGAGCGCCGCCACCAACAGGCACATTCCCCACCATAATTTGACGTGATTGACGACGTTTTATTGGCGATTCAAAATGCATAATTCTCTCTACTTGAGCTCGAAGCGAGCCAGATCTTTATGGGTATATGAAGAAAAGTCGTAGACTTCACCTTTAAATTTAAACGAGGAGACACCGCGAGCATAACCAAGAACAACACGGTAAGGTGCCGTGCCAGTTAATTCTAGTTTACTACCCGCTGTTTTCACCCCTGAATACAGAATTTTACCGCTGCCGTCGCGAACTTCAGTCCAACAGTCCGCATCGAACGTTACATCGATGTCATTGCTATAAAGAGGTGTTTTGGGTGTGATCGTTGCGCTATCTTCAGGGATTTCTTTTGTCGCTTCTTCAACTTTTTTAGGGTTAACACCCGCTTTTTCTAAAATGGCGATTGTCTCAGCTGAAAGCCCTGTGGTCACCCCATCTTCTTTCGTTGGCTTATCATCAGCTGGCGTGATTGCATCGGCTGGAGTGATTGTAGCGGCGGCCTGATTTGCAACAACAGTATTAGTTGAATCACTAGGCTGAGCAGGAGCAGTGCTCAGAATCGGTGTTTGATCTGTCGACACTGCATCATTTGATTTCGCTTGATTCGCTGATGATTGCTTATCGATAACCGCAGAGTTATTACTTGAAAACGTTGGCCACCAGAATGCTAAAAATATCAGTACGGCAATAATTACCACAGAAATAAGAATCACGAACGGATCGCCAAAGCCTGCTTGTTTATTGACCACTTTATCAACAGGTTTGATGTTTGATTCCGTACTCAATGTTGCGGCTAATGCATCGAATTTTTTCAACACGTCGTTTGCATTTATTTCAAGCAGACGGCAATACCCCTTCAGGTAACCCCTAGCAAATGTAGCAGACCTAAAGTAATTAAAACGATTGTCTTCAAGCGCCATAACTTGATCAATTGGTATTTTTAATTCACTAGCGACCTGCCTTTCATCTAGGTTTCGCTTAATTCGAGCGGCTTGTAACGTTTTGCCAATATCAATTTTTTCTGGATCACTGTCGTTGAAAGAAACATCCGTTTGAAATTCAGTTGTCATGTCAATACCTTGAGCTATCCAGACATATTGAAGTGCTCGCGGATGAATATATTGTAAGGTCAGTCTCGCGTGCGATAACCTGCCGCGACAGACAGTTATATTCATCAAAATACGACATATTTTGCGTATTTTTAGTTTCAGCCTGGATATTATTTAAAATGAGGCGAGCCCTACTAAGGTTACCCTGTATTAAAACAAGATTAAGCTCTGTCATCAAACCAATAAGAGGTAAATCAGCAATTTCTTTTGCTCGATTTAGATCCTTTGAAGCGTTTTTTACGTCATCTTGACGCATCCTACATCGAGATAGATTAATCCATACTGATTGCCTTGCTGAGAGACCCTCCATCGAAGCCTTCTGAAAAACGTCACACGCCTCAACCCACTGTTTTCTTTGCCCTAAAAGAACCCCTAAATTGTTCAGTAGAAAATCATCTTTAGGGTATCGCTTTAAAGCTTGAAGGTGGATCTCTAGCGCTTCATCCTCATTTTCAACACTCAACCAGTACAAGCTAAGCAATCGCCAATACTCTCGATTGCGATCTTTATCTTCAATCTGATCTAGCTGAGACTTTGTTAAGTTTAACTGGCCAAGTAGAAGATGAGTTTGTGCGAGAGATAATCTTTTTTGATTTGAGTAATGTCGAGTGTTCTGGCTGACAGGCTGGTAAGCACAAGCAGACATTAGCAATGAGGCGATAAATATCGCTATAACGCTGTATTTTTTCATAAAGACATCCTTGTCTTTGAGTAAATAAATATCCGTACTAATTTATTCGCTTTTTACTTCATGTAATTCAATGTATTTTTGACTGCGACGAGTTTTATCCTGAAAATCCCCTACTAACTGTCCACATGCGGCATCAATATCATCACCACGGGTAGTACGCACAGTGACAGTATAGCCGGCATCCGCCAAAATTTTCTGAAAACGGCGAGTACGGTTGTTAGATGGCTTTTCATAGCCTGAATTAGGAAAAGGATTGAATGGAATCAAATTGATTTTACATTCTAACACCTGAAGCAATTTAGCAAGTTCATGAGCCTGCTGTTCATTGTCGTTCACACCAGACATCAATGTGTACTCAATGGTGATATGACGCTTGTCAGGCAAGTTCGCCAAATAAAACTGACATGCTTCAATCAATTCTGCAATTGGGTATTTTTTGTTGATTGGCACAAGCTGACTGCGTAGCTCATCATTTGGCGCATGCAAAGAAATCGCCAATGAAACATCAGTACGCTTCACTAATTCATAAATTTTCGGCACTACACCAGACGTACTTAGGGTAACGCGACGCTTAGATAAACCGTATGCATGATCGTGCATCATTAAAATCATCGCATCAACAACTGGCTCGAAGTTCATCAGCGGCTCGCCCATGCCCATCATAACAACATTGGTCACACGACGCGGACCGTTAGGGTCCATAGGTCCAAAGGATTTTATCGCAATCCATACCTGCCCAATAATCTCAGCCGGCGTTAAGTTACGGTTAAAACCCTGTTTACCAGTAGAGCAAAAACTACAATCCAAAGAACAACCAACCTGAGAAGACACACACAAGGTCGCGCGATCACCGTCAGGAATTAAGACAGTCTCGACACAATCATTCTTGCCACCTTCCGTTCGAATGATCCACTTTCGCGTTCCATCTGATGATATATTTTGAGAAACCACTTCAGGCGCACGAATTTCGCATGTTTTTTCCAGTTTCGCGCGCAACACCTTACTGACATCCGTCATTTCTTCGAAACTTTCAGCGCCCTTTTGATGAATCCATTTAATCACTTGCGTGGCGCGGAATTTTTTCTCACCGATGGATTCAAAGTACTCAATCAGTTTTTCAGGAGATAAACCCAATAAGTTTATTTTTTTGATGTCAGTCATAATAAAAATCGCTTGCTGTGTGTAGCATTAAGTGTAAACGAAAAAAGCCTCTGAAAAGAAAAGTCTTTTCAGAAGCCTCTGTAAAAAAGCGGACTAGCGCCCGCTTTTACAAATCAGTTCGGACATAAAGGTCCTAGCTGTCAATTACTTACCGAAAAAGTAAGCAATTTCACGAGTTGCAGATTCAACAGAATCAGAACCGTGTACAGCGTTAGCATCGATAGATGTTGCGTAATCTGCACGCAAAGTACCAGCAGCGGCTTCTTTAGGGTTAGTAGCACCCATTAGTTCACGGTGACGAAGAACAGCGCCTTCACCTTCAAGAACAGAAACAACAACAGGACCAGACGTCATGAAGCCAACCAAGTCTTTGTAGAAAGGACGCTCTTTGTGCTCAGCGTAAAAACCGCCAGCCAATTCGTCGTCTAGTTGAACCATTTTAGCTTCAACAATTTTAAGACCAGCACGCTCAAAACGAGTGTAGATTTCGCCAATTACATTTTTTGCAACAGCATCTGGTTTGATGATAGAAAGAGTACGTTCCAACGCCATGATATAACTCCAAATTAAATTTAAAAGGGTGATGTTTTACATGACCCAAGACATAAAAGTTCAGCGCGTGGATTATACGCACCTCTTGATTAAAATTGTATGCCGAATCGCGTTTTCTTTTGCTATATCGTGTTTAAAAGACGCTTTTCGACTTATTCCGCTTTATCTCAGCTTGCTAACCGCATTTTTTATCGTGGTTGCCGCAAAGTCTACATCTTCCTCAGTGGTAAAACGCCCAACTGATAAACGCAATGAGCTGTGAGCTAAGGCATCAGGCAAACCAATGGCGCGCAACACATAAGAAGGCTCCAAGCTTGCAGAAGTACAAGCAGAACCAGACGACACGGCAATGTCCGTTAATGACATTAATAAAATCTCGCCATCTACATCCGTAAAACCTACATTCAGAACGCCAGCAACTCGTGCCTTTGCATCGCCGTTTAAATGCACACCAGACAAGGAATTTAAGTCATTCCATAAGCGATCACGCAAGGCTTCAATACGAGCGCAGTCCTGCGTCATCTCTTCGCCTGCCAAACGAAAGGCTTCTCCCATACCAACGATCTGATGTGTCGCCAAGGTACCGGAGCGCATGCCACGCTCATGACCGCCACCATGAATCTGTGCTTCCAGCTTCACTTTTGGTGTACGACGAACAAACAAGGCACCGATGCCTTTTGGGCCATAGGTTTTATGGGCAGTCAGTGACATCAAATCAACTTTCATAGCATTCACGTCAATCGCTACTTTGCCCGTGGTTTGAGCAGCATCTACATGCAGAAATACGCCATTCGCCCGTGTCAGCTCGCCGATTGCCCCGATGTCAGTTAACACACCCAGTTCATTATTGCCGTGCATCAAAGAAACCAAAATAGTGTCTTCACGAAGCGCCTCTTGAACCTGAGCCACTGAGATAACACCATGGCTGTCTGGCTTCAGATACGTCACCTCAAAACCTTCTTTCTCAAGCTGCTTACAAGGGTCCAATACGGCTTTGTGCTCTATCATCGAGGTGATGATATGACGGCCTTTTTGACGATAAGCGTGAGCCACCCCTTTAAGCGCCAAGTTATTGGCTTCTGTTGCGCCTGAGGTCCAGACAATTTCGCGCGACTCTGCATTAATCAAAGCAGCGACTTGCATTCTCGCCTCTTCCACCGCTTCTTCTGCACGCCAGCCGAATAAGTGTGAACGCGAGGCTGGATTACCAAAATTGCCATCCGGCGTTAGGCAAGCCATCATTTTTTCAGCCACTCTAGGGTCAACGGGCGTGGTTGCAGAATAATCTAAATAAACGGGGGTATTCATAACTTTCTCCGAGAAAACAACACAACTTAGAACGATTAAGCCGCAGATTTAGCAATATTTTGAATGCGACCAACGATAGACCGTAAGCCATTGCCTCGCGTTGGACTTAAATGGCGTTCAAGGTCCAAAGATTCAAAATAACCGGTCACGTCAAACGCTAAAATTTCTTCCGGTGTTTTATGATTCAGTGCTGCGAGCACCAACCCCAGTAAACCTCGAACAATAATCGCATCACTGTCTACCGCAAATGTCAGCACTTCACCTTTGGCACTGTCTTGCTCGCTGCCTGGCTGAATCCAAACACTACTTTGACAACCTTTAACCAAACGCTCTGGCGTACGCCAAGCCTCATCAAATACAGGTAACGACTTACCTAAATCAATGATGTACTTGTATTTATCTTCCCAATCGTCGAAAAACAACAGATCGTCTACAATCTCTTCTATGCTCGGTAAGGACATGACTCCCCTCTTTTACTTAAGCGCTATAAAATAATAAATGGCGTTTTATTGAGAAAACGCCCATAAAAACAAAACGGCACTTAGCAAGTGCCAAGGCCGTTTTTTATTGTATTCAATGTCATTAAATGGCCAAAGGCGTTAGAAGAAAAGACCCGCTTCTAATTGCGCTTCTTCGCTCATCATTTCGCGAGACCAAGGTGGATCAAACACCAATTCTACGGCAACTGATTCGACATTAGGCACCTTGGCGACACGATATTTTACATCACCAACCAATACTGGCCCCATGCCACAACCCGGTGCGGTCAAGGTCATATCAATTTGCACCGTTTTCGTTGCCTGATTTAACGCCACTTTATAAACCAAACCAAGCGACACCAAACTGATCGGAATCTCTGGGTCGTAGATGGTATTCAGTGCTTGCCAAACCTGCTCTTCGTTAATCTCATCAGAGCCTAGATTTTCAAAATCAAGCACTTCTGGTTGCTGGCCAATCGCTTGAGCATCGGTGCCGTCAATGCGCAGCATATTGCCTTGCCACGTAACGGTATAATTACCGCCCAAGCTTTGATTGATCGTAATAAACTGACCCTCTGGAATACTGGTTGGCTCACCACTTGGCACTCTTCGCGCTGGACAAGCGCGCTGTGTTACTACCATTTTTTGCATTAATCAACTCACACTAAAGCTTTCGCCACAGCCACATTCCGCTACAACGTTAGGATTATTAAACTTAACCACTTCGTTAACGCCTTCGCGAACCAGGTCAATTTCGGTTCCTTTAAGCATTTGTGCAGAGGCAAAATCCACCGCAAAGGTCACATCGCCAAATGATAGCACTGTGTCTTGCTCTGAGGCGCCATCAACAATGTCCAACACATAAGAAAAGCCAGTACAGCCGCTTTCTTTAGTGCTTAGGCGAATCAATTTATTCGGTTGTTTTGCCAATTTAGAAGCAAAGTATTTCTGTGCGGAAGCGGTTAACGACACGCTAGAGACAGGATCAAATGTTGTTGCTGTCATCAAATTCTCCTAAGCCAACATGGTGCGCACTTTTTTCAGCGCAACAAATAAGGCATCAACTTCTTCTAAAGTATTATAAACCGAGAAAGACGCTCGCGCTGTGCCCGGCACATTAAAGCGTGCCATTAACGGCTGAGCGCAGTGATCGCCCGTTCTGACAGCGATCCCTTGTCGGTCCAGCAGAAAACCGATGTCCGCTGGGTGCCCATGATCTAGCACAAAGCTCAACACGCCGATTTTCTCTTTCGCCTGACCAATAATGGTCAAGCCTTCAAATTCTTCTGCCAGCTTGGTGGCATGATCAAGCAAGGCTTTTTCATGAGCTGCTACCGCGTCTTGATCAAGAGCGCTAAACCAGCGAATCGCCTCACCCATCGCAATCGCATCACCCACGTTTGGTGTGCCAGCTTCAAAACGGTAAGGCAAGACATTCCAAGTAGCATCTTGCAAGGTCACCGTAGAAATCATTTCACCACCGGTGCGCCACACGGGCCAATTAGCCAATACCGATTCTTTACCCCACAGCGCACCAACACCCATCGGGCCATAAACCTTATGCCCAGAAAAGGCATAAAAATCACAGCCAATGTCTTGCACATCAACACGACCGTGAGCCGCGCCTTGAGCGCCGTCCACCAGCACCCAAGCATCAAACTGTTTCGCTTTCGCGGTCATTTCTTTGATTGGATTCACGGTACCCAGCGCATTAGAGACATGCGGGAAAGCAACGAACTTAGTGCGCTCATTAAGCAGAGCATCATAAGCGTCCTGATCTAACTCACCAGAATCCAACACAGGCACTGTTTTTAATGTGGCGCCGGACGCCTTACACGCTTGCTGCCAGGTCACCAAATTGGCATGGTGGTCCATGCCGGTGGCGATAACTTCATCGCCTGGAGATAATAACTGCCCCAAGCCATTGGCCACAATATTAATGCCTTCTGTGGTGCCAGATGTCCAAATAACTTCTTCGCGTTTCGGCGCATTAATGAAGTCTTTGACAATATCACGAGCCGCTTCGAAATGACGCGTCGCTTCATCCGCAAGACGATGGGCCCCACGATGCACATTGGAATTACAGGTCGTATAGTAATTAACCAAAGCATCAATCACACATTGCGGCTTCTGGGTCGTGGCCGCATTGTCGAGATAAACAAGAGGGTTACCATCAATTTCACGTTTTAAAATCGGAAACTGTTCACGGATAGCTGCTACATCAAGACTCATTCGTTTCTCGCTTACTTCACTTCCATTTGCGCAAAACGTTCACGAATAATAGGACGAACCCATTCCGCTAACGCCGCATTTGGCATTAAATCAATCAACTCGTTAATAAAACCAAAGTTGAGCATCACTTGTGCTTTTGAACGACTTACACCACGCGTTTGCAAGTAATACAGCGCTTGCTTGTCAATCTCAGCCACAGTCGCACCATGGGCACAACGCACATCATCTGCGTAGATTTCTAGCTCAGGCTTAGTGTTAATTTCCGCCTTGTCTGACATCAACAAGTTACGGTTATTTAACGACGCTAAGGTTTTCTGCGCATCACGGTGGATATGGATTCGACCGTTAAACACAGCTCGCGCACGATCGGCAACGATACAACGCACGTTTTCTTCTGTGGTGCCGTTTGGCATAGCGTGCTCAACCGTCGCATGAAGGTCAAACAGCTCTTTGCCATCAAGCAGGTAAATCGCGTTCAATTTTGCGTCTGCAAACTCACCCGCATGGATAATATCCGTGTCTAAACGAGATAAGTCGCTACCAAAACCAACAATGCTGCTGTGCATTTTTGATTTATCGTGCAAATTAAAGTGACTACCACCAATGGACACATTGGTGCCGGTTTGCAGCGCAAAACGGTAATGATCCAAGTGCGCATCAGCTGCAATGTCGTATTCAACAAACGCCGTACTTAAAGTATCGCCTTGTGCTTGAATGTCTTCTATCACAGTCAAACGAGCGCCCTTAGCAAGCGTCACTTGAACGCGAGTATGAGACTCAGCACCTTGGCTCAATAAAGAGCTAATGCGAATAGGTTGAGTAATTTCAACACCTTCCGCAACCGACACTAGTATCACGTCTTCGGCTAGCGCATCGTTCACCAAACCAAACAAATGACGTTCAGGCTTAATAGTCGAGAATGCATTCAGAGCAACCGTTTGTTGAGCCGAATCCACATCTTGACCTAAAGAAACAAGCAAGCCTGTTGGTAACTCTTTAGCTGATTGAGTTGCATCAAATCGGCCATTTACAAACACCAATTCAATCGCTTCTAGACCAGTGATACTCTCTGGAGACAAATTAGCATCACCAGACACAACACCTGCTTTAGTTCGTTCAACAGGACGCAGCGGCGTATAACGCCACGCTTCTGTCTTACGTGTTGGCCATTTCGTTTGCGTTAATAATTCAATAGCATGTGCACGTTTAGGGGCAAGCCAATCATTAAGATTTTGCGCTCGAGTAATGGCGCTTTCTAACCATTCACTCATGCATTACCCCTCTAGTTCGTCTTCGGCGGGTGCATTCTGCAACCAAGCGTAACCTTGAGCTTCTAACTCAAGTGCCAAGGAAGCGTCGCCACTTTTAACAATTTTGCCACCAGACAATACGTGTACAAAATCCGGCTTAATGTAATCCAAAAGGCGCTGGTAATGCGTCACAACAATAAAGCTGCGATCAGCGGAACGCTGGCTATTAACGCCCTCAGCAACCACTTGTAAAGCATCAATATCCAAACCAGAATCTGTTTCATCTAGGATGCACAGTTTTGGTTTAAGCAGTAACATCTGCATTAATTCGTTACGTTTTTTCTCGCCACCAGAGAAGCCTTCATTGACCCCTCGTTTCAAGAAAGACACAGGCAAATCAACTTGCTTACAAGCGATTTTCGCTTCTTTCAAGAACTCAGCAGAAGTAATGGCTTCTTCACCACGCGCTTCACGCTGCGCATCAACAGACGCTTTAAGGAACTCAAGGTTACTAACACCTGGAATTTCTACCGGATACTGGAACGCTAAGAAAAGGCCCGCGCGAGCGCGATCTTCCGTTTCCATGTCTAATAAATCTTGGCCGCCAAGTGTTACGCTGCCACTATCAACCGTATAACCTTCACGACCTGATAACACATAACCCATGGTACTTTTACCGGCACCATTTGGGCCCATGATCGCATGTACTTCGCCTGGTTTAATGTCTAGATTAAGCCCTTTGATAATTTGCTTATCTTCAACGCTGGCGTACAAGTCTTTGATCGTCAACAAACTGTTCGTGTTCGACATCTTCAATAATTCCTTAACCTACAGAGCCTTCGAGGCTTATTTCTAGTAACTTGCCCGCTTCAACGGCAAATTCCATTGGTAATTCTTTGAATACTTCCTTACAGAAGCCATTCACTATCATGGAGACCGCTTTTTCTGGGTCTAAGCCACGCTGGCGACATAAGAACATCTGCTCATCGCTGACTTTCGAGGTCGTCGCTTCATGCTCAATGATGGCTGATGGATTACGGCTTTCAATGTAAGGGAAAGTATGAGCACCACAGAGATCACCGATCAACAAGGAGTCACATTGGGTAAAGTTACGCGCCCCTTTGGCACCTGGGTTCATTCGAACAAGGCCACGGTAGCTGTTGTTACTTTTGCCCGCTGAAATCCCTTTAGAGATAATCGTCGAGCGAGTGTTTTTACCAAGGTGAATCATCTTGGTACCGGTATCCGCCTGCTGGCGTCCTCGGGTCAAGGCAACGGAGTAGAACTCGCCTACACTGTTATCGCCTTTCAAGATACAGCTTGGGTATTTCCAAGTAACAGAAGAGCCTGTTTCGACTTGTGTCCAAGAGATTTTTGCATTGGTATGGCAAATGCCTCGCTTGGTTACAAAGTTAAAAATACCGCCTTTACCGTCTTCATCACCTGGGTACCAGTTCTGTACAGTCGAGTATTTGATTTCAGCGTCGTCTAACGCAACCAACTCAACGACCGCGGCGTGCAATTGATTTTCATCACGCTGTGGTGCGGTACAACCTTCCAAATAGCTCACATGACTGCCTTCGTCGGCGATAATCAAGGTGCGCTCAAATTGGCCAGTGTTTTGTTCATTGATGCGGAAATACGTCGACAACTCCATTGGGCAGCGAGTGCCTTTAGGGATGTAGACAAAAGAACCATCAGTAAAGACCGCGCAGTTTAATGCGGCGTAGTAGTTGTCTTTTTTCGGCACCACACTACCAATATATTTTTTCACTAGGTCTGGGTGTTTTTTAATGGCTTCTGAAATCGGGCAGAAAATAACGCCTGCTTCTTCTAGCTTATCGCGAAAGGTGGTTACCACTGACACTGAGTCAAAGACCGCATCGACAGCAATACCTGCTAGCATTTGCTGCTCAATAAGAGGGATGCCCAATTTCTCGTAGGTACGCAGTAATTCAGGGTCAACCTCGTCCAATGACTGTGGTTTGTCCTTCATACTTTTTGGTGCGGAATAGTAGGAGATAGCTTGGAAGTCGATTTTAGGATAATCCACATGAGCCCACTCAGGCTCTTCCATTTCTAACCATTCACGAAATGCACTCAGGCGCCACTCAAGCATCCATTCAGGTTCGTTCTTCATGCCTGAAATACGGCGAATGACATCTTCATCCAGTCCTGGCAAAAACGTTTCTGATTCCACATCAGACACAAACCCGGCTTCATATTCTCGCGCCAGCGCTTTATCTATCTGCTCAGTCATATTAAAACTCACTTTTTATCGGAACAGGTGTGCCGGTATAAACACACCAATTTTGTACGTCGATCTAGCCAACAATAGCTGCGCTGATTTTGTCTTCATTCGAACGCGCCATCTGGCGGCCCTCTGAATTCTGCCGTTCAGCAACCTGTCGAACGTCATTTCGTCGCACTAATTGTTCTAAACTAATTTGATTTAAGAAATCATGTATTTGGTCGCTTAAATCACACCATAAATGATGTGTAAGGCAAGTATTGCCACCTTGGCAATCGCTTTTCCCTTTGCAACCAGTAGCGTCCACAGATTCATTAACCGCATCTACAATCTGCGCTACAAAGATCTCATCGCGGGATCGACTTAAACGATATCCCCCACCAGGACCGCGCACGCTAGTCACTAATGACTGTTTGCGCAATTTTGCAAAAAGTTGCTCTAAGTAAGATAAAGAGATTGCTTGTCGATTAGAGATATCGGATAACGACACAGGGCCGTGATCTGAATGTAACGCCAAATCAAGCATGGCGGTTACGGCATAACGACCTTTTGTTGTCAGGCGCATAAGCTATCCAATTAAGAGTATTTATTCAGAACAAATAATACACAAAACCTACTGTTTTGATCAAGTATTTACCTGAGTATTTTAGTAGGTTATTAGCTCTCTCTATTTTGTATGCGGTCATTTTACGTGGAGTAAGGCAAAAACTAAACCATTGAGGCGAACAATGACTTGAATTGTCAACATTTCAATAACTGACGAAATGATCTTGCATAAAACGAGTAGACCATGACGAAAGTTGACGCCACTTAAATCTCAGTGCAAGGTGCTAATAAAGTGATATATAGTATCCAAATACAAAGGCAAGAAGCGGGAAACATATGGCAACTAAAAATGATACGTCAAAGGCGACACCTGAATCAGTAGTAGCGCCTTCTCCATCCAAAAAAAACTGGAAAATAGTTATCGCTTTTTTGTTGTGTTTTATCATCAGTGTCGCTGCCTCAATTGGTGGCACTTACTTCATCATGCCAAAAGAAATCAAACCAATTGTAACTAACGAGGATGATGGACAAGCCAAACAACTCACCGCTATGAAAGAGGCTATTGCAGCTCAAGACAAAACCATCAAAGAAATACAAACAGAGAACAACACATTAAAACTATACCTAAGGCATAGCAGTTCTACGGCGCTAAAAAATATTTTAATAGACCAAGAAAACAATATTCAAGCCTACCTCAAAGTCATGAAAGCAGCGATGGAAGACCTAACAAAGTTAACCTCAGGCACTCGTG
Organism: Marinomonas flavescens; assembly: GCF_004352835.1. Classification (GTDB taxonomy): domain Bacteria; phylum Pseudomonadota; class Gammaproteobacteria; order Pseudomonadales; family Marinomonadaceae; genus Marinomonas; species Marinomonas flavescens. The sequence goes on from NZ_SJSB01000013.1 coordinate 93,530, forward strand.
ACTGGAACAGTAAATACCAGTATCAGTTGGATTTAGCGCTCAAAGGCAGCCTAGAAAGAGAAGACTTGTTGAAGCTATTAAAAACCGGCGAGCCTAACGATAAGTAGTCACACTAAACATACAGTGACAGAAAAATTGGCTCACATCTAAAATACTATTAAGGGTGTATTCTTTGCTGTTGTCGATTATTAAAAATACTCAGCTGCTGAAAATCTATGACACTATCAAAACCAGTTTTTGGTTTACCCCTTGTTTGATTTTAGTGTGCACGCTATGCGCCTGCACTCTGTTTCTGTGCATTGATTTATACAGCGGCTTTTATCGCATTGGCTGGCTGCACTTTCTATACCACTCAGATGCGGACATTATTCGCACCCTACTCACTACCATCGCTGGTAGCGTAATGACAGTGGTCAGCATTACCTTCTCCATTACCATTGTAGCCCTTACTAACGCCTCATCTCAGTTCGGCCCAAGACTCATCCGAAACTTCATGGAAGACGTCAGTACTCAAATCGTGTTGGGCGTATTTATCTCATTATTTGTTTATTGTCTGATTTTGACGCGAATGACGGACCACTTCGCCAATCAATCTTTTTTACCCGGCTTAACCATCGCTGGCGCCGCACTCATGACGCTGTTCGGTATTCTTTTACTCATCTATTTTATTCATCACGTAGCACAGAGCCTTCAATCGGATCACATTATCGACAATGTTTACTCCGAGTTGCAGAGCAGCATCCGTAAAATTTTTGATCAACAAAAAGCAAAGGAAAGTTGCGAATCACAAGACATCAACGAACCGACAGCAGGCACGCTACCTGTGTCATTAAAAAGCCCATATTGTGGATACATACAAGCGATAAATTATGACCAATTAACCGAATGGATGAGCAAATTAGATGGCCACATTGAGGTGATCGTTGCTCCTGGGGATTTTGTGGTAAGCCGTAAAACCACCATGCTATGCAATGTCAAAACACTCTCAACGACCGACGAAACAAACCTACACAACTGCTTCACGCTCGGCTCTAAACGAACCCCTATACAAGACCCCGAATTTGCCGTCGATCAATTGGTCGAAATCGCCCTAAGAGCACTCTCTCCTGGCATCAATGACCCTTATTCCGCCATTGCCTGTGTCGATAAACTCACCGCGATGATTTGCGATCTGACACAAGAAACCTTCCCGAAAGGTATCGTTTTTGATAATCAAGGAAACCAACGCTTAAACTATAAGGTGACCTCCTTTGAAGGGCTGGCGAATACCGCGTATGACCAAATACGCCAATATTCTCAAAACTGCTTAGCGGTGAGTTTACGCCAATTAGAAGGATTAGTTTGTATCGCAGAACAAGCTAATGAGGCGTCTCACTGGACCTTTGTCCGTCATCAAAAACACATGATCGAACATGGGTTAAAACAGCAAAGCCTCATCGACTTGGATAGGGAAAAAATCAACAGCCGCCTAAAGCCCTTAAATACGTTGCTTAACCGCGGCGATTGATGTTGATTTCATGCCTTCATTATCAGACGCTTTCAGATCCGCGTTATGATTATAAAGAACACGCCAACAAGGTGCCTTGTTTGATCGCACGTTTAGCATCTAACTCAGAGGCAACGTCCGCGCCACCGACAAGGTGAATCGGTCGATTCAACTCATTCGCTAAAGCTTGATTGGGCAATTGACCCGCACAAATCACCACATTATCAACCGCCAAACACTGCGCCTCACCCGCCACTAACAAATGCAATCCTTCGTCATCGATTTTTTGATACTCACAACTAGGGATCATGGTGACGCCTTTTTTCAATAACTCTGCGCGATGAATCCAGCCGGTGGTTTTGCCTAGCTTGGCGCCTACTTTGGATTTTTTGCGTTGCAGCAAAAACACGTCTCGGACCGCGGGCGAGAATTGAGGTTTTACACCCTCGACGCCACCGCGCGCGCTGAATGTCATGTCAACACCCCATTGTTTCATGAACGCCGGAATGGTTAATTGTGGTTTGGCCTCTTCGTGGATCAAATACTCACTAATATCAAAGCCGATACCACCAGCGCCAATCACCGCCACACGCTTACCAACAGGTTGCCCCTTCATCACATCCAAATAGCTCAATACTTTAGGATGATCTATCCCTTCAATCTCTAGATCTCGTGGCAAAATGCCCGTCGCCAAGACCACCTCATCAACGTCATACTGACTGAGTACGGCGCTATCCACTCGGGTGTTTAAATGAACATTTACCCCTGTGAGCTCTAACTGGCGCTGGTAATAACGCAAGGTTTCATAGAACTCGCCTTTCCCAGGAATACGCTTGGCAATGTTAAACTGCCCACCAATCTCATTGGCCGCATCAAACAAGGTTACCTTGTGCCCGCGCTTCGCGGCCGTCGTCGCAAACGCTAACCCTGCTGGGCCGGCGCCAACCACGGCGATGTGTTTTTTTACCTCTGTTGGTGTGATCACTAATTCGGTCTCATGACAGGCTCTTGGGTTCACCAAACAAGACGTCAACTTATTCGCGAACACATGATCAAGACACGCTTGATTACAACCGATACAGGTGTTGATCTCATCCGCTCGATGTTGCTCTGCTTTTTCAACGAATTCAGGGTCTGCAAGAAAAGGTCGCGCCATAGAAATTAGATCCGCATCGCCACGGGCTAAGACTTCCTCTGCTACATCCGGCATATTGATTCGATTTGAGGTAATAAGAGGCACGTTGAGCGACGCTTTTAACTTAGCAGTCACCCAAGTAAACGCCGCTCTAGGCACCTTAGTGGCAATGGTCGGGATTCTTGCTTCATGCCAACCAATGCCCGTATTAATAATCGAAGCACCAGCCTGTTCAATCGCCAAACCAAGTTGAATAATCTCCTCAAGGTTGCTGCCTTGATCAACTAAATCGAGCATCGACAATCGGTAAATGACAATAAACTCATCACCAACGGCTTGGCGAATTCGACGTACAATTTCCACTGGAAGACGAATCCTGTGCTCGTACTCGCCACCCCAATCATCGTCTCTATGGTTGGTTCTTGAGACAATAAACTGATTAAGTAAATACCCCTCAGAACCCATTACTTCAACGCCGTCATAACCCGCTTTTTGAGCAAGTACGGCCGCATTTACAAAATCGTCAATCTGCTTGTGAATCTCTTCGTCGCTCAACGCATGCGGTGGAAATGGATTAATTGGCGCTTGCAGTGCAGAAGGCGCAACCAGTTTAGGATTGTAGGCATAGCGACCTGTGTGCAAGATCTGCATGCAGATTTTACCGCCTTCATCATGCACGGCTTGAGTAATCACCCGATGGTTTTCTGCATCTTGTTCTGATGCCATCAAGGCGGCACTAGCATGAACAGCCCCTTCTGAATTAGGCCCAATCCCCCCAGTCACAATCAGTGCGACTCCGCCTTTTGCCCGCTCAGCGTAAAACGCCGCCATGCGATCAAAACCGCCTTTCATTTCCTCCAACCCAAGGTGCATTGACCCCATGATGATGCGATTTTTTAACTGTGTGAACCCCAGATCTAAAGGGGTAAAGAGATGCGGATACTGTGAATGACTCATATAGGCTGCCCAGCTTTTATATTGTTATTGTTCATTTGGAAATGGTGTAAAACCAAATCTAGACAACGTCAAGATAGATTTTTATTTTGACACTGTCAAGATTAGACGCTTTAATCTCAGCATGACAAATCAGAAGAAAACCTATCATCACGGCGACCTCATCAGCTCTCTCATTAAAGCCGCTTCCGAGATCCTTCAAGAAGAAGGCGTCGAGGGGTTATCAATGCGCAAATTAGCGGACAAAGTTGGCGTATCAAGAACCGCGCCCTATCACCATTTTAAAGATAAAAATGAACTATTATGCGCCATTGCAGCGGCAGGTTTTAAAGCCCAAGAAGCCAGACTACAGACACTACTGTCCAGCCATGAAGAGTCCGAAAAACGCTTTCATCAGTACGTGTACCAGTACATTGAATTTGCCGACACCCAACGTGAAGTATATGACCTTATGTATGGACGTTTAATCTGGAAAACAGGAACACCAACAAGCGCGTTAAAAGACGCATCGAAGCAGACCTTTAAACGCTGGTTAGACTGGGTGGAGCAGCTTCAAGAAGATAAGGTATTACCCGACAACAATTCCGCTTTACGAGTCGGGCAAGCCAGCTGGGCTAGCTTGCACGGATTAAGTCGATTATTGATTGATGGTATTTACTTAGATAGAAATGACATTCAAGCCATGACAGAGCAAATGATCCAAACGCTCATCCGGACTCAGCCCGCATCTAACTGAGCACGAACCACAGACAAACGCTCTTCTGCCTTCCGTTTTCGCATGTCTCTATGGCTCAAGAAAACCAATGGAATAATAATAAACAAAGCGCCAATCACTAGAAACGCATCAATAGACTCACCAAACACCAGCCAGCCGAGTATCGCAGCAAACACTAAGCCTGAATATTCAGCGCTGCTCACCTGGCTTGACGCCACATAACGATAGCCTTTCAGACACGCCAAGCTGTATAGAAGAGAACACAGTGCCGAACCAATCGCATAACTAACACCATCGAAGTTTAACGGCTCCGCCTCCCACAACATCAAGCCAACTGAAAGTGGCAAAGCGCACAAATGCATAACAAATAAACCAAAGAACAAATTTTGCTCTTTTGGCAACTTACGAATCAGCAAACTGTTCGTCGCTAATACCACCGCAAACAAAACAGCACTAATCATTCCCCAGCTAATTTCCGTTGGCCGCAATATAATCAGCACGCCCATAAAGCCAGACAGCGCAGCACACACAATACTTAAGGTAATTTTCTCTTTAAAAAACAGCCCAGCAAATAAAATGATTAAGATTGGCGCAATGTAAAAGACAGCATTCGCCGTCGCTAGTGGCAATTCAGACAACGAAATTATCAATAAGATACTCGCTAAAACCCACAAATTCCCTCTGATAAAATGCAACTTAAAACCGGCAAAATAATCAGATGAAGCGTGTTTTACGGCCAGCGGAACCAGCACGATACAAATCATCAGCAGTCGCATGAAAGTAAATTGAAATATCGGCACATTGCTTCCTGCAAGCTTGATAAATACATCACAAAAGGTCGCAAATAAATTCCCTAATACCAAAATGAGAATAGCACTTCCAATAGTACGTCCTGACATAACCACTCACCGTATAAACAAAATTACTGATGGCGGCAGTGTAGTCTTGATACTCACATCAATAAAATGATATATCCTAACTAACTATTAGTTTTTTGGATAATGAAAAATGCTTCCTCCATTAAAAGCTTTGCCTGTTTTTGAAGCGGTTGCCCGACTCAACAGCTTCTCGCGCGCGGCGACAGAACTGAACGTCAGCCAAAGTGCGATATCCCATCAAATTAGAGTACTTGAAGATTACCTTGGCGAAAGTTTGTTTCAGCGACAAGGTCGCTATTTGGCGCTGACACAAGAAGGCAAAAATTATCTCGATGTTGTCAGCAGCTCGCTGTCTCACATCGCCCGCGCCAGCAACCAGATACGAGGTGAAGAAGACACCAAGATACGAATCGCCGTCTACAGCTCTTTTGCTGTTTGCTGGCTAATGCCGCGCTTGTCAGATCTACAGCACAAACACCCTAACTTAGACATCACCATTACCATGACACACGGCTCACCTGAGCTGTCCGACAAAACGGCCGACTGCTTCATCACCACAGATACTGAAAAAAGAGGCTTTGAATATCAGCTGTTATATAAAGAAACGTTATTTCCTGTGTGCAGCCATGCTTTTTATGAACAGATAAAAAACACTCTCAACGTCACATCAGATGAACTTAGCAAACGACTTAAGGACGAGCCAGAATTATTAGAAAACTTCCCCCTCATTACCTCTAACGGTATTTATAACGAATACACCGAAGATTGGCGAAGCTGGTTTTTAGAGCGTGGCATTCCACTCCCTAACAACATTAAGTTTCATAAATTCAGTCATTTACTATTAGCTTATGAAGCCGCCAAATACTCCCTCGGTATCGCTTTAGTAAATGACTACATGTTTAGCGACAAAGACATTCATTCCGCCTTAGTGCGGCTGCCAAGTCATCGCATCCACACCAATGACCACTTCTTCTTTTCATACAAAACATCCAGAAGAAATGAAACCGCAATCAAAGCACTCAAACAATGGATTCTCAACGAAGCGAGCTCGCTAAACACACTCGCCTAAACAGCTAACCCTCTGCCGTGAGAAAGCAAAACTTACGCTAAAAAAAGAGCTAGAAAAAGAGCTAGAAAAAGAGCTAGAAAAAGAGCTAGAAAAAGAGCTAGAAAAAGAGCTAGAAAACAAATCTAAAAACCTAGAAAGCCTCTGTTTATAGGGTTTTCTCTATGCCTGTCTTAAATATCTTTTTAGTACTTGCTCAGCGTGAATTTACTTCTATAATGCGCGTGTTTTCTATTTAGAAAATGTCGTCAATGGATATTCTCACAGCGCTGTTCCACTGTGCCAAAACACGGCTTCAGATGTTCTTCATACATGAGGTGGTTATGAGCGATTTGTTGGGAATTGGCCTGTTGATTATGATCAGCGCCTTATTTGCTATGGCAGAAATTGGCGTGGCAGCCGCTAGAAAAATTAAGCTGCGAATGATGGCAGAAGACGGCAATAATAAAGCAGATGCGGTGTTGTCATTACAGCAAAACCCCGGTGCTTTTTTTGCGATGATACAAATTGCACTGAATGGCATATCAATAATGGGCGGCATTATCGGTGAGCAAGCACTCACTCCATACATGAAGCAGTTGATCAGTCTAGTGTATCAAGGGCACTTATTAGAGCAGATCAGTTTCACGCTGTCCTTCTTGTGCTTAACTTCCTTATTTATCTTGTTTGCTGACTTACTACCTAAGCGCTTAGCCATCATCATGCCAGAAACCGTTGCTATTAAACTGGTCACGCCGATGCGCTGGATCACGCTCACCCTGACTCCTCTGGTGTTTTTATTTAATGGCTTGACCAATGCCATGCTCCGCCTTCTAAATCTTCCAACGAAACGCGAAGAGTTAGTCACAACAGAGGACATCGTCGCCATGATGGACGCTGGAGCAGAAGACGGCAGCTTACAAAAGCAAGAATATCAACTCATTGGTAACGTATTCGAATTAGATAGCCTGACTATTGGCAGCGCTATGACGCCTCGTGAGCAAATTATTTATTTTGACGCGCAAGAAAGCAGCCGAGACATCAGTCAAAAAATCATCGAACACCCGCATAATGACTTTTTAGTCTGCGACGGCAACTTAGATAAAATTTTAGGCGTGATTGAATCGAAAGAAATACTGCGGATGGTGCTTAAAGGCGAACCTGCAAGCATATCGCCCACATCAATTGATAAAGACATTTTCTACTTACCGGAAACATTAACTCTTTCCGAAGCATTGAATGCCTTTAAAGTCGCCCCTCAACCCTTCGCGGTGATCGTAAACGAATACGGCACAGTCGTAGGCTTAGTAACAGTGAAAGACTTACTCAGCAGCTTCATGAGCGACCTAATCACTCCACAAGCTGAAGAGCAAATAGTCAAACGTGACAGCAACTCTTGGCTCATTGAAGGACTCACACCTGTTAGCGACGTCATGCGCAGTCTAGAGATCGAAACTTTCCCAGACCGCAATCAATACGAAACGATCGCAGGATTTGTAATTCACCAGTTAAAGCGTGTTCCCAAACGAACCGATGCATTCGTCTACCAAGGCTTCAAGTTTGAGGTATTAGATCTAGACGGCATTCGAGTTGAGCAACTCCTAGTAACCAAAGTCTCATAAAGGCTGGTCTAGTATCGCACTTTAAAGTACCGAAAGGCTCTCCTTAAAGACAATGGCGATTTTCAAGACTAAACCGAAAAAGTATTAAGCAACTGTTTTTACCTGGTTTTATACATGCCTGTCTTGGATAGGGTTGGCATGTATGTGGCTTTGAACTACCAAATGGGGGTATGGCATTTTATATTTCATGTGATCGTTTAACTGAGTTGAATATTGGCGCTGAGGAAACGGTGCGTCTTGCGTTAGCCGCAGATGTTCAGAACCCTCCTAATAAAGTAAGGAGATGCGCCATATCCTGTTAGTTTTAAATCGGAATATGACGTTCATTGGATCTATAGTGCCGTTTTGATAGCTAAGACAATATCTTCCGTTGAAGGTGTTTTTGCATCAGGGCGCATAACAATATGATGGTCTTCATAACGGGGAGTATAACGAAAAGGTACAGTAGAGAAGAAAATCCCCACTGTCGGTGTATGAGTCGATATACCTATATTACGTACTCCGGTATCTGGAGCAACAAGCAATGATGACCTTGCAACTAAAGAAACGAGTTCATCTAAGGGTAGGCAAGGCTGAATGGTGAAGTTAGCGGACGTCTGAGATAGGTCTTTTAAATAATCACCTTTTTCAAAATCATTTTTACCTTCTAAATAAATATGTTTTATATTAGGTAGCTGCGTAATACTTTGCTCAAGTAAGTCTCGCATTTTTTCTTTCGATAATACTTTTATTACTTGAGACGCTCCGTTGAAATAGAGAATGAAAGGCTCTTCTTTTTCGCATAATAGCTTATTGTCTGGATAAGCAAAGTCTAAGCGACGAGGTGGATTGTGCCCTAAAATCCTTAGCATATCTAACATCGTTTCTACTTCGGCTTGAAAGTCTGATCGATAAACACACAAATTATATAAAGTCCCACGTAGAAATGACTTATATGGGAAGCCGACTTTTATTTTTGCTTTAGTGAGAAATGTCATCCAGCAAGATCGATTTGTGCTAGCAAGGTCAAAAATAATATCTTGTTCACCTAAATCTTTGATGTTGGCAAATTTATTTTTGAAATTACTAGATTCTTTTAATTCTTTGCCTGGCATGATGTGTACATAATCTACCAAATCCTTTGGTAAGGCATATTGGTAGTTAGATATACCTACTAGGGTTATTTTTGCATTTGGAAAAAAACGTCTGGCTTCTACAAGAAAAGGTCGTGAAATAACTTGGTCACCAAGAGCTGCATGACGAATCACTGCGATTTTTTTGACCGTTTTGGGATCGAAATCTGATGTTAAATATTCACGTGTTTTTTTTGTAACGTATGCTCCTCGTTGGAACCAAAGGTTTTTCATACTTTTAAGCCATGGGTGCTTCATGTTGTTTCCTAATATAGAAATCTTGTTTGTAAATCAAAGTTTTATAAGAATTCAATTAAAGCATAGTATAATTGTAAGGTAAATTAAGCACACGCTACGGAATCCCCCTAAACAGCCTTATACCCGTGAAAAAAATTAAAGATAAGGACGACCAATTAAACATGAATTTTTTTGTCATTAGTTTAAAAAGAAGTACTGATAGAAGAATTTCTATAGAAAAAGCATTGGATGAACAAGGCTTGGAATTTTATTTTTTTGATGCTGCTGATGGTCGTGATGAACCACCTCATGAGCTTTTTCGGAATTATAATTATTCTGACTAGTGGAAGCATGCCCTCAAAAGGAGAGCTGGAGTGCTATGCCGGTCATTACTTGTTATGGAAGAAATGTATCGATATTAATGAGCCTATATTACTGACCATGCTCTTAATTCTGTGGCTGCAAAGAAATTGATTAAACATTCTGCTTCATGGTGTATAGCTGTCGGTAACTATACCGACTCAATATAGCAGCACCAAATGGCAAGTTGCATATTTAAGCCAAGTATTGTAAAGGATTATCAAGAGTCCCTACAACTATTAAGCTTGAAGTGAAAAAAATAATAAGAAATATAACTAGATTAGGTCCCAACGTATCGTATTTAAAGGGTAAACCATCATAAATACTTTCTCTTTTATTTATTAGAAATCGCCTTAGAATAGAAGGTCATCACAACATAAGCATAGACCGAAAGGCGAGAGTTAGAGGTTGTAGTATCAACATTAAAGGTAAAAATAATGTTTTGAGAATCGCTAAAAATGCTAATTTAAGAAACGTTTGCATTGAAATTATTGGAGAAGCGTGTGTGATAGGTGAGAATAGTTATCTATCTGCGCGAGAGAAAAACATTCACCTCAGTATTGGATCAAATTGTATGTTTTCTCGTAACGTTAAAGTTATGACCAGTGATGGTCATGACATACTCAAAAACGGGCTTCGAATTAATCCTGCTAAAAATATCACTATTGGTGATCACGTCTGGCTTGCGGACAACGTCACAATATTAAAAGGTGTCCATATCGAAAATGATTGCATAGTAGGTATAAACTCAACTCTTACGAAAAATATTGAAAATAACTCAGTTGCTGCAGGTGTTCCTGCAAAAGTATTAATTGAAGAGGTTAATTGGCAAAATGAGTTAACGTACTAAACATAAAGCTTTAGGTCTTTTGTAATTTTTTAAAGACTCCTCTAAATGCCTTCTTTCTAAAGATATGAAGTTGATGCTGCTAAAAAGAATTTCACGCCTGAATGGCATGAAATTCTTTGGTAGTGAATTTATTCTTAGTTAAGGAAACTGCGATCAAGAAGTCGCACCTTGATCAGAGTTTCTAATACCGTTAAAGAGCAAAAAATATCACCCATTTCAGTACTTTTAGCCCCTAAACAAGCTTATTCAGCCTTGTTCAGGTGGGGGGGCGGGGTAACCCCTTACGGCTCGTATCATCAGGTCAGTTCTAAACAAATTGGCTAAGGCAAACAGCATCACCAGTTTGTTATCGTTTTTCCTAAGCCGCGATAGATGACTTTTCTAAAGCCAAACTGGCGCTTTATAATCCGAAACGGAGGCTCTACTTTTGATCGAATACTGGCTTTTATGTATTCCGTTCGGATAGGTTGCTTATTTATTCTCGAGTGTTTTTTGAGAAGACGCACCTTGCTTGGCGCTTTCTTTTTTATAAGTAGCAGCAATCAACCAATCCGCCTCGATATCTTTCAGTTCCTCTCGTTTTTTGCGCGCCTCGATAACCTGAATCCGCCGAGAGAAAGCTTTCCTCACATGAATCAGATTTTCTGCCTCTGTGATGTAATGTACGTTGGCGGCCGTTGTGCTTAAGCTGTGTGTCAGGCCAATTCTCGCGTCTACGCTAATATGAGTTTTTAACCCAAAGAACCACTCCTTACCTTTTTGTGTCTGATGCATCTCGGGGTCTCATGCTTTCGCCTTATTCTTCGTTGGGCCCGCCGCTTCAATAGTGGTGGCATCCATAGCAGGGTTGCTCATGTTGTACCAATGCTACATACAGTTAATGCGAAACATCGTAGACAGCGGGTACGGTCTTCTTCCTTTCCAGCTTTTGGATAGAAGTGTTCTATCACCGCTTCAAGCTGATTCCACGGAATAAGTACGTCCATTCGAGTCAAAAAAATCTCTTTACGTGTTTTACGACGTTTGTTGTTGAATTCGCTGTCGGCAAAAGTGAGTTGATGTGACATATCAGGCCCGTAGATTAAAGGTGAATTGTCAAATGAGGTAGACTTGTTCGCATCTTCCCCAAGATAAGCACTTCTTAAAGATAATAAAAACATAGTGCTAAGCACTCCATTTAATCTTAAATGCTAACCATAAAGAGTTAGCAACAACAGAATTCTATTAGCTCACTGTTTGCCATTCAGTTGACTTGCATACGCTTTACGCTACTTAGTACAAATTGGCGTAAGGTCGCTATATTGATCAACGGTATATTCTATTGCTTCAATATACATATGATATTTAATTAAATGCTCGGAAATGATGAGTTTTATGTTGTCCAATATCGACTAACTTACTCGGTAAGAAACATAGAAATATTTAGTAAAAATATAGTATTACAACATAGATTTTAGACATCTATAGGAAAATTAGACTTAGCGTGTCCATATGTTTCAGTTCATGATTTGATCATTTTCTGTGATGCGAAAACTATTTTCTGAATAGAGTAAAAGAGGGCAATACATAGTGAAAAAACTAATAAATAATCCAGATAAATATGTAGATGAAGTGCTTGAAGGAATGGCCCTAACATACCCCGATATTTATGCTATCGGTGGGGCTACAGGCCGTATGCTTCATAGAGTAACACCAGCTCAAGACAAAGTTGGTGTTGTATCTGGAGGTGGATTTGGTCATATTCCAGTTTTTGCTGGTTATATTGGAGAAGGCTTTCTAGATGCATGCGCTGTAGGTGATGTGTTTGCATCCCCTGACATGAACCCAATGCTAGAGTCTATCAAATTCGCTGATAAAGGTAAGGGCGTTTTATGTATCGTGGCTAACTATGGCGGCGATAGAATGAACTTCGATATGGCTTGTGAAATGGCCGAAATGGATGATATTGAAGCGATTAAAGTCATTGTTGCTGATGATGTTGCCAGTGCGAGTAAAGAAGAAGCGAAAAAGCGTCGTGGTGTTGCAGGATTCGTTTATGTGTCAAAAATAGCGGGAGCCGCTGCTGCTAAAGGCTATACTTTGTCGCAAGTAGCTGATGTCGCTCAGAAAGCTTCTGATAATTGCAGATCTATTGGCGTTGCTTTGTCTTCATGCACAGTACCACAAGCTGGAAAACCTACATTTGTTATTGCCGAAGATGAAATAGAAATCGGTATGGGTATTCACGGTGAACCTGGTGTCGGCCGTAGCAAAATTGGTACAGTTGATGAAACAGTTGATAAAATGCTATCGCATTTATTAGCAGACAGACCAGCTCAGGCTGGCGACCGTATGGCGATTCTTGTGAATGGCTTAGGTGGCACTCCCATTGAAGAGCTGTATCTTATTTTACGTCGTGCGAAAGCACAGTTAGAAGACGTTGGTGTAAAGCTTGAACACATACGTGTAGGTAACTATGCCACTTCAATGGAAATGGCTGGTGCATCAATTACATTAATGCAGCTTGATGATGAGCTGGAAACACTTTTGACTGCAGACGCTGTCTGTCCTTTCTGGGAGAACTAGAATGTCCTTTACAACAAAATCTATCCAAAACACTATTTCTGAAATTCAACAAGTAGTTGATCCTATTGGTGCTGAACTGAATGAGCTTGATGGTCGCCTTGGTGATGGCGATCTAGGTGTTACAATGATCAATGGCTTCAATAATATGAAAAGTATTATTGATGACATGCCAGAAGACCTTGGCCAAGCATTATTTTCAGCTGCAAAAGCAATGACAGCCGTTTCTGGCTCGAGCTTTGGAACACTTATGGCTACCGCTCTAATGGCAGCAGGGAAAGCAACAAAAGGACGTGAGGCTGCAGAATGGTCTGAAGTACCTGAACTATTACAATTAGCTCAAGATGCTATGATTTCTCGTGGTGGTGCAAGCCTTGGCGATAAAACCCTACTTGATTCATTAGATGCAGTCATTAAAGCAACAACTGGAATTAATGACCCTGAAGAAATGCAAAAAGCTGCTTCAAATGCAGCAAAAGAAGCATTAGCTGAGTTTATTAACAAACCAAACAAGATTGGCCGTGCTCGTGTTTATGCGGAAAAATCGATCGGTCTTGAAGATCCAGGTATGGTCGCTATTTGCCGACTAGTTGATGCGATACCTGCTAAATAATAGACTAATTAAGCAGGGTGCGTACAAGCTTTCGCTACCCTGCTTAATACATAAACGAAAGACTGAATTTCATCTCGTAAACCACTCTATTGTTAGTTAAATTCCCCCTATCTCTGTTAACTCATTAGCTCTAAACTAGAAATAATGTGAGTAAATCACGCTCGTGTGATAATTCATTTTTAACCTTCAAACCTCACCATACTACATAAACTCATCTTTCCGACAGCCAATCAAAGAACCTCATATCAAGACAGGCATTTTAAAAAGCCAGTAAAAAAACAATGTATTGGGATCTATCGAAAATATTTTTACTCATAAATAAAAATACACAAGATAATAGAAATCAATCGATATCAAATTATTTACTATGTGCAATAAAAAGAGTATTTGATCTTTTTTAGCCGTAAAAGCCCCTCAACAACAATATTGATATTCGGTGATTAAACGAATATTGGATACAGACGAGTCGTGAATACTTTTCCTATTGCACTGCCGGGCGTGCAATTCACAGTAATGATCAATCGATAACTCTTGCCCGACGATACTTCCCGCTCAAACCTCAAATTCAGTAGCAATATACAGCCAATTTTCAGATGAGATATTAAGTCTCTGCAAGATAGGAAGTAACGACGCATCAACAGAGCGTTTTTTATCTTCTGTCACCATTTGGCGTATCTTTTCGCGGGTTACTGACAAAAGGGCTCCCTACAAAAGGATACAGCGTTTTGGCTTGATACTTTCCTTTAACGGCGACTACTCGCTTCTTAATGCTAGTAATATCTGAGTATTCAGGAGTATCGCTGATGCCTGATCTTACGGGATTTAAATCGACAAGCTATAAGTGCGGCCTCATCGAGCAAAGCCTGAGACTTGAAACGCCCTTCCCAGAAATGACTAGAGCATGCATCTTCTAGATTAGCTCATCGGGCAATCGGCTCGTTGAGTTCTGTCATGAACCAGCTTAAGTCTGTTAAGCGTTCTCGATAGGTTTCTCCCGTGACTTCTACTAAAGCAATCACATAGACTGAAAGCGTACCATCGGCCAGACTGAGCAGCCTATTCCAGCGTTCCAGCACCTCGCTTTGCAGCAACTAATAGATTGTACGTTCTATGAGAGCACTCCTAAGAATTTAACAGTTTAATAGTACGCATGCGCGCTTGCACTTTTCACGTTGCGCATTATTTCGACAAAAAATTTTCATCTGATTACTACTAATATAGTATTTACCCAGGTGAAAGAACAAAACGAGCCACTCTTCCAAAATAACCGTGCCATAATCTGCAGGATTAGACGACAAGGGCCAGAATCCTGTGCAGTAGATAATAGGTTCTTGTTTTACATTTGCGCTGACGCGCCGAATTTGCGAGACAGGCGCAAGTAAATGGAAGATAAGAAACGACTTTTGGTGCTAACGAGCTCAGCGGTTACGACGAGGGTCAGAGCCCTTAAACAGCAAGTAATGAGGTTGGTTAGATTCTGCGCGAACGTTTAAGGGGTCTGACCCTGTTCATCTGTTATAGGTATTTGATGTTAGAGGTTCTTGTTTTACATTTGAGCTGACGCGTCGAGGTACGAGACAGGCGCAAGCAAATGGAAGAAAAAGAAACGTCCGATACTCTACACAAGCACTGCTTTCAGAACGAAAAGACCCAAAAAACACCCCCTCCAGCTCCCCCTTGGCAAGGGGAGGACTAGATCGAGCCCTGTGTTTTTCCGACTTATTTCAGACAAAAAAAAGCCCTGACAGCGTTAGCTATCAGGGCTTTTTTAATTATAAGCTTGACGACGACCTACTCTCACATGCGTTCCTTCATAAGAGCCCCACATGGGTGTGAGGTTATTATGCACTGGAACGAAAAAACCCCACCCTGCGTAGCAGGATGGGGCTTTCTTAATTATAAGCTTGACGACGACCTACTCTCACATGGGATCCCCCACACTACCATCGGCGATGACGCTTTTCACTTCTGAGTTCGGGATGGGATCAGGTGGTTCAACGTCTCTATGAT
>NZ_SJSB01000014.1 GCF_004352835.1 Marinomonas flavescens
GGGACGAATAAACAATCGCCCAAGAAAGTGTCTAGGGTTCAAGCAACCAGCTATGATTTTCAAGGAATTATGCTTGGTTGCTTGAAATGAAAAGTGTCGCACTTCGGACTTGAATTCAGGTTTAAAGGGGATTATTAGCCTACAAAACTCATGTTATTCTCACTTACGAGAGCTATTTAAGAGAGGGCTATTGCAGAATTTTTAAAAAATGGCGCCTGCTAATTTGGCTTGTTTACTCAATGCTCATCATCGACTCACAGTTTATTTTTAAGTGCTTCTCCACTTTTTATCCACAGCCGCATCGGTATCGTGAAGTAGACCTGAAAAAGCCACGATAACGTGTGCTATCGTGGCTTGTTAGAAACTACTTTTATGCGACTAGATGTTATCTAGGCGCATAACACATCAGCAAATTAGTTTTGATTGATGAAGTAGTTGATCACGTAAGCTGGAAGATCCGCTGCGTTTACTACAATTTGTTCCATCGTATCACGATCACGAACGGTCACTGGTGCGCCTTCTTTTTCGATTGAATCGAAATCGACTGTGACACAGATAGGCGTACCGACTTCGTCATGACGACGGTAGCCTTTACCAACGTTACCGGTGTTTTCATAAAGAATGCGACCCAAGCCCAATTTCTGAAGCTTGTTTTTCAATTCTTTCGCAAGCGCTACGATTTCTGGCTTATTCTTTTTAAGAGGCATGATAGCGACTTTAATCGGCGCTAGATGTGGCTTAAATTTAAGAACCGTACGAGTCGTGCCATTTGGAAGCTCTTCTTCAGTATAAGCTTCTGTCATCACGGCTAATAAACCGCGCTCTAGACCAGCAGAAGGTTCGATACAGAAAGGCACTTCCCATTTACCGGCTTCTAGATCTCGAATCGCCAGTTTCGTTGTCGAATGCTCGTTCTTTTTCACTTTCGCATACAGATCAAACTCTTCTTGTGCTTTTGTATGAGAGCCTAGATCGTAATCGGTACGGTTAGCGACACCTTCTAGTTCTTCAAAACCATGTGGAAACTTGTATAAAATATCCACTGTTGATTTTGAATAATGCGCTAGGTCATCACCCGTTACGTATTCGAATTCAATGTTTTCTTCTGTAAGGCCTTGGTCCAACCACCACTGTTTACGTGTTTTGACCCAAAACTCATGCCATTTTTCGTCTTCACCTGGCTTACAGAAAAATTCCAATTCCATTTGTTCAAATTCACGAACACGGAAGATAAAGTTACGTGGCGTAATTTCGTTACGGAATGATTTACCAATCTGTGCAATACCAAATGGCAGCGTACGAGAAGTAGAGTCCACTACGTTTTTGAAGTTTGTAAAAATACCTTGTGCCGTTTCTGGGCGAAGGTAAGTGTAAGACTCTTCGTTAACCATCGGGCCAACGTTCGTTTTAAACATCAAATTGAAATCACGAGGCTCAGTGACATTAGTAGAACCACAATTGTCACAGACTTTAATGTCTTTCATGTGATCAGCACGCATGCGTGATTTACATTCGTGGCAATCTACCATTGGATCGGTGAAGGTATCTTCATGTCCTGAGTATTTGTAGACGTTTTTATTTTGGATGATAGCGGCATCTAAGCCTTCTACATCATCACGTTCATAAACCATCGAACGCCACCAAGCCGCTTTTAGGTTGTTTTTTAATTCAATACCTAACGGACCGTAATCGTAAGCACCTTGCATACCACCGTAGATTTCACTGCCTTGGAAAATAAATCCGCGACGTTTACACAGGGAAACGAGTTCATCCATTGTTTTAGCTGGCATTTCTAAACACACCTTAAGCAAATTCGTTAGTAGAAAAGACGCTTCATATACAGGAAGCGAATATCAAATATTATCATAATGACACATTGTACTCTGTGGCCGAATTTCGCTCAATGGCGATTACTCGGGAAAATAACTCGCATTTCTTATCGTCTACAACAATAGAATTCCCTATCTATATAAACGCAGAGCAGAGAAATCATAAAAGTTCTCTTATTTACACTTAAAAAGCATCAAATAGGATCATCATCAGGTGATTTTGTCTTCATTATGTAAGATAATTCGTATTAATTACACATTTGAAACATCACTAGGATTTACCATGCGTTCATCGTCTACTCCCATTTTTCTTTTTGGCCTTTTTGGAGTGCTGCCATTTTTAGTGTGGACAATTCTCGCCATGACAGACACCAGAATGATGGGATACACAGGTGTTCAACTCTTTGCTAGCTATGGCGCCATCATTTTAAGCTTCTTTAATGGTGTTATATTTGGACAGGTTTTAGAAAATTCTCAAGGACCTTATAGCCGTCGCATCATGATGTTTACTCATCTCATCACGATCTTGGCTTGGGGCACTATTTTAATGGGCGTACCCACTCTTGCTATCGTGGTGTTACTGCTCGGCTTTATCTCAACCTTTTGGCTAGAAATTCGCTGCCTCAAATTATTATTTTCTAACAATTCCGGTCATTCTAAGATCCGCTTTGCTCTCATCACCGTAGTATGTGTTTTACACATATTAGTGATTTTTCCTCAATATTAGTGGAGAAAGCATTAACGTTTCGGAGCGATTGGAATGTTGACAGTTTTTTATGATGGTAATTGCCCCCTCTGTCTTAGAGAGATGATAGCGTTAAAGGAATACGATCAAGATAATCTCTTACAACTAGAAAACATTTATGACGAGTCATTTAATACTCGTTTCCCTCACATCGACCCTATTCGTGCTGATAAAATTTTGCATGGACAATGGGAAGATGGCACCTTGATTTTTGGCTTAGAGGTAACCTGTTCAGCATGGAAACTGGTAGGAAAACATAAATGGATTCAGGTACTACGCTGGCCTTTTATCAAGCCGATTGCTAACGTGGGGTACCGGTTTTTTGCTCGTTATCGTCACTCTATTGCAGCGGTAATATCAGGCAAGCGCGCCTGTGATCGCTGTAAATAAGACACATAAGGTGCAAAGTAGACACCAAGCTATACCTGAAAATGTAAACTTTTGAGGATCATGCAATGTCTTTTAACGCCCTTATCATTGGTGCGAGCAGTTCCATTGCCCAAGCGGCCGTCACTCTTTTAGCTGATAATCCAGAGTGTCGACGCATTTTTACCGTCAGCCAGTGTCCGCTTAATTTTTCCACAAACAAAGTAACCCCACTACTGTGCGATTACAGTGATAGTTCAATACATAATATTTGTAAGACGCTAAAACCTTATGCTGGCAGCATCACTCAAGTGCTTATCTGTAACGGTATACTTCATACTAATGGGCTTAATAATCAGCCGATCATGCCAGAAAAAAAACTTGAAGATATTAATACCGAGCAGCTTATTCACTTATATCACTGCAATACTGTTGTCCCCATGCTCTGGATCAGTCACTTACTTCCTCTTCTGATAAGCGAACAATCCGTGAAAATGGCAGTATTTAGCGCTCGGATCGGTAGTATTTCAGACAATAAAACGGGGGGATGGTATAGCTATCGCGCTTCTAAAGCGGCCTTAAATATGCTGATACAAACCAGTTCGATTGAATACGCTAGGCGCGCACCAAATGTGAAGCTTGTTGCCTTTCATCCAGGCACCACCGACACACCCTTGTCTAAGCCTTTTCAGAGATCGGTTCCCAAAGAAAAACTATTTACCCCAGAGTTTGTAGCGAAAAGGTTATTATTCGTTCTTGATGAAGCAGAAGTAGACCAAAAAGCCGCCTACCTAGACTGGAATAACATGCCAATAAATTGGTAATACTAAGACATTTTTCTAAAAAATAAGACGAGACCATTTATGGGTGAAATTGATCCAACTGACCGAAAGATTCTAAAATTATTGCAAATGAATGCCAGCTTAACCGCGACCGAGGTCGCAGAACGCGTTGGTTTATCTCAATCACCTTGCTGGCGGCGCATTAACCGACTGCAACAAGAAGGGTTTATTCAGTCCACACAGGCAATTGTAAACCGTCATAAAGTCGGATTGGATATCGTTGTTTTAGTTAATATTAAGCTGTCTTCACATGGTCGAAAAATGCTGGATGAATTTGAGCAGGCTATTGTCGATTTTTCAGAAGTAGTGGAATGTTGGACGATTTCAGGCGCCATGGATTACAGCTTACGTGTAGTGGCAAAAAACATTGGTAGTTATGAAACCTTCTTACGCAGCAAGCTATTGCAGCTGCCTCATATCCAAGAAGCACAAAGCCATTTCACCATGCGCGAAGTCAAGAACGTCACCCAGCTTCCTTTAGACTAGAAACGTCGCATTATATCGAGACAGCAAGGTGACAAAAGGCTTTGCTCTATTATCGGTTATTTAAGCAGTGGATCATCTTTAGGAAGGTGTTTTTGAATCCACAATGCTAATTTATGCTTCATACTTGGCAAATCTTCTTTATCGGCCGGTAATGCCACAATCAACTTATCCAACACTAACAGGCGATAGATGGCCTCGGTTTTTTCATTGGCAGACATAGTCGATGAAAAACCTTCGTAGCCTCGTTTAAGTGCATAATTTTCACCGACTTGTATGGCTTTTTTACTCAGCCCTGCTTCATTTTTAATCTTTTTCATCTTTGTCCTCATCTATTCGTGTATTTGCTCACTAAAGAGTGATTGTCGACTTATTCCATGGAACAAGGGAAATTGTCGACACATTAGCTCAAATCACAGTTTGAAATATTTTCCTGACTCTAGCAGCTTTTTGCATTTTGCCAAATATTTCTACCCAATAAAGCGTAAAAAACGATTATAAACAAAACCTTGAGTACATTTAGTGAAACCTTAAGCGTCTTATATGAGACTAAAGGATAATCTAAAAACACAGAAATTGTCGACAATCTAGCTTGAAAAAGGGGCCAAACAAGATTATAAATAAGCATATTGTCGACAATGTGATGTTTTGTTTCCTTATGAGTAGCGCTTTTTATGAATAACCTTGTTTCCATCAAATCTGCCACGCTGTCTGAAGACATTGCGCAGCAACTTAGCAATGCCATCGTGCAAGGCGACATTCCGCAAGGCAGTAAAATTTCTGAACCAGAACTCGCTAAACAATACGGCGTTTCTCGAGGCCCTCTTAGAGAGGCCATCGTTAAATTAGAAGGGCTTGGCTTGGTTACTCGCACTGCTAATGTCGGCGCGCGCGTTATCCAGTTAAATACGCAAGACATGCTAGACACTTTTAGCATGCGTGAAGCATTAGAAGGTATGGCAGCCAGACTAGCAGCGACGTCGATGCCGCGTAACGAAGTGAATCGTTTGTATGCGCTGCTCGATAAACACCAAGCCTACTTAGATGACAATCAAGACGAGCATTATGTCCAGCAAGGTGGCAATGATGACTTTCATTTACGCATCATTCATGCCAGTGGCAACGCCAAACTGGTCCGTCTGCTGACCGAAGAATTATACGCGGTGATTCGAATGTATCGCCGCCATACTGCTGATCAACGCAGTGACCCGCGCCAAGCATTACGTGAACATCGCGCGATCTTAGACGCCATTGCTAATCACGAAGGCGACCTCGCCGAGCTGCTGATGCGTCGCCATATCAGTCGGGCCAGTCATTTATTAAAGCAAGCGATGGAACTCAGTTCTCTCGCTTCTCAATAAGTCGACCCCCGTTTATT
Organism: Marinomonas flavescens; assembly: GCF_004352835.1. Classification (GTDB taxonomy): domain Bacteria; phylum Pseudomonadota; class Gammaproteobacteria; order Pseudomonadales; family Marinomonadaceae; genus Marinomonas; species Marinomonas flavescens. The sequence continues at coordinate 5,644 of NZ_SJSB01000014.1, forward strand.
CGAATAACAAAAAGAGAGCCAGATCATGACTAATCTATCTGCCGGTGCCCGTTTTAGAAAAGCGGTTCAAACACAATCTCCATTGCAAGTCGTTGGCACTATCAACGCCTATTGCGCCATGATGGCCGAGCAAACCGGACACCATGCTATTTACTTATCCGGTGGCGGTGTCGCCAATGCCTCGTATGGATTACCAGATTTAGGCATGACCGATTTGCACGATGTGCTGGAAGACGTGCGTCGCATTACCTCGGCGTCTAACCTGCCGCTCTTAGTCGATATCGACACTGGCTTTGGTGGCGCATTTAATATCGCCAGAAGCGTTCAACAAATGGAACAAGCCGGTGCCGCAGCGGTTCACATTGAAGACCAAGTGCAACAAAAACGCTGTGGCCACCGCCCGAATAAAGCCATCGTCAGCCAGAATGAAATGGTCGACCGCGTGAAAGCTTGTGTTGATGCTCGCCGTAACGACGACTTTGTCATCATGGCGCGTACCGATGCCTTGGCAGTAGAAGGCATGGAATCCGCTATTGAGCGAGCCATTGCTTGTGTTGAAGCCGGTGCGGATATGATCTTCCCTGAAGCCATGATCACATTGGACCAATACAAAGAGTTTGTGGCGGCAGTGAATGTGCCAGTGTTGGCGAATATCACTGAATTTGGTGCGACGCCATTGTTCAGTAAAGAAGAGTTAGCCAGCGCAGGGGTTGACCTCGTGCTTTATCCACTGAGTGCGTTTAGAGCAATGAACAAAGCGGCGCTTAATGTCTACCAGCATTTGTTAAACGACGGTCATCAACGTGCCACGGTAGACACTATGCAGACCCGCAACGAGCTCTACGATTTTCTTAACTACCACGATTACGAAGACAAGCTAGACGCGCTTTTCTCAGAACAGAAAACGCAAAAATAAGGTGCGTTTCACCTTATAAAAACCATGAAGAAAATTGCATAAAATAGATTGCATAAAAAGATCGTATAAAAAGACATAAAGCACAGTGAATAAATGATTTCTCAGCGAACAATAATAAAGGAGAGACGACATGGCTAAAGTACTTTCTGGTGCCGGTTTACGTGGACAAAGTGCCGGTGAAACCGCCCTTTGTACGGTTGGTAAAGCGGCCGCAGGGTTGACCTATCGCGGTTACGACATTGATGTTCTAGCCGACCACGCAAGCTTTGAAGAAGTGGCGTATTTGTTACTCTACGGGGCCTTGCCTAACCGAGTTCAACTGCAAGACTACGAACAGAAATTAATGCAATTGCGCAGCCTTCCTGAGCCACTCAAAGCGGCTTTAGAATTGATCCCTAAAGACGCACACCCAATGGATGTGATGCGCACAGGTTGTTCCTTCTTAGGCAATCTTGAACCAGAGCTAACGTCCGAGCAGCAGCCTTTTTCCGGCCAATTGTCCGCCGCGGATCGTCTGGTTGCTACCTTGCCAGCCATCGTGGTCTATTGGTATCGCTTTACCCATGATGGTGTGCGCATCGACACACAAAACCGTCATGTGCCATCACTGGCTGGCCATTTCCTGACCATGCTTCACGATAAAGAACCTAGCGCATTGCACACTAAAGTCATGAATGTGTCGCTGATTCTGTACGCTGAACATGAATTCAATGCGTCGACCTTTACCGCTCGTGTCTGCGCTTCTACCTTGTCGGACATGTACTCTTGTGTCACCGGCGCCATTGGCAGCTTACGCGGACCACTGCATGGTGGTGCAAACGAAGCGGCGATGGAGATGATTGAGCCTTGGCAATCGCCTGATGAAGCGGAAGCGGCGCTGATGGAAAAACTCGCCAATAAAGAAAAAGTCATGGGCTTTGGTCATGCGATTTACAGCGAACGCGATCCGCGCAATGACATCATCAAAAAATGGTCTAAAAAACTCAGCGAAGAAACCGGCGACGACCACTTATACGCAGTGTCAGAACGTTGCGAAGCGGTTATGTGGCGCGAGAAAAAACTCTTCTGTAACGCCGATTTTTTCCATGCGAGTGCCTACCGTTTTATGGACATCCCAACCAAGTTGTTTACGCCTATTTTTGTCTGCTCGCGCATCACAGGATGGGCCGCTCACATTATGGAACAAAGAGCCAACAACCGGATTATTCGCCCTAGCGCAGATTATATCGGCCCAGATCACGCCGAGTGGGTGGAGATAGACAAGCGTCCATAAACCGATTTCAGCAGCGTATTTATCACTCTATTGATCACGTTATTGATTACTTTTTAATAACGTTAATATCTTCTTAAAGTTTAAAGGAAAGCACATGAGCGCCAACGTAGATGTAAACAACCGCCCAGATTACGACCAAGTCATCCAAGATATTGCTGACTACGTGATCGATTATAAAGTCAGTAGCCAAGAAGCGATCGATACCGCTCGTAACTGCCTAATGGACACCCTTGGCTGTGGCTTACTCGCCCTACGCTTCCCAGAATGTACAAAACATTTGGGCCCTGTTGTGCAAGGCACAATAGTACCGAATGGCGCACGAGTTCCTGGTACTTCTTTGTCTCTCGACCCAGTCAAAGCGGCTTGGGACATTGGCTGTATTATTCGCTGGCTTGACTACAACGACACTTGGTTGGCGGCAGAATGGGGACACCCTTCGGACAACCTAGGCGGCATTTTGGCTGTAGCCGATCACTTGTCTCAAGTTCGTCTATCGAATGGTGAAGCGCCGCTAACCATGCGAGAAGTACTAGAAGCCATGGTCATGGCCCATGAGATCCAAGGCGTTATCGCGCTTGAAAACTCCTTTAACCGTGTGGGTTTATGCCACGTACTGTTAGTAAGAGTCGCTTCGGTAGCCGTTGTCACCAAAATGATGGGCGGCGATCGTGAGCAAATCATGGCCGCCATTTCACAAGCTTGGGTCGATGGCTCAGCGCTACGCACCTACCGCCATGCGCCGAATGCAGGTTCTCGTAAATCTTGGGCAGCCGGCGACGCTACCTCTCGTGCTGTACGCTTAGCAGACATGTCGATGCGTGGCGAAATGGGCATTCCAAGTGTGCTAACCGCGCCACAATGGGGCTTTTATGATGTGTCTTTCTCGAAAACAAACAAAGACCAAGCGCTAAAACCAGAAGCCGAGCGTCAGTTCTCTTTCTCTCAAGATTACGGCACTTATGTAATGGAGAATATTTTATTTAAGATTTCTTTCCCTGCTGAGTTCCACGCTCAAACCGCAGCAGAAGCCGCGGTCACTTTGCACCCTCAAGTCAAAGACCGTTTGGCTGAAATCGATAAAATCGTCATTCGTACTCATGAGTCAGCGATTCGCATCATTTCAAAATCTGGCCCATTAGCCAATGCGGCCGACCGAGACCATTGCTTGCAATACATGGCCGCTGTGCCATTAGCCTTTGGTAACTTAATCGCTGAGCATTACGAAGATGACTTCCATGCCACGCACCCGATCATTGATGAGCTGCGTGAAAAAATGGAAATCGTTGAAGACAAACGTTTCACGGCAGAATATTTAGAAGCCGACAAGCGTTCCATTGCCAATGCGATTCAAGTCTTCTTCAAAGACGGCAGTAGCACGGAAGAAGTGGTCGTGGAATACCCAGTTGGCCATCGCCGTCGTCGTGAAGAAGGCATTCCTTTATTGGAGCAGAAGTTTAAAAACAACTTGGCAACTCGCTTCCCTAGCCGCCAATGCCAAACTATCTTCAGCCTTTGTAAAGACCAAGCGACACTAGAACAAACACCGGTAAACCGCTTTATGGATTTGTTCGTTATCGCCTAACTGACGGCCTTGATGCTTAGGCTCAGGTTTCACCCGTCACCATAAGTGGCTATAGCACAAAATAGCCAAAGCACTTAATGGCCAAAAGCACTTATTCCGATAAGTGCTTTTTTGTTTATTGGCTCTGCCTCATGGTCACAGTATCATACGCTGACCATGAGGAGATTTTATGCATTCATCTGACAACCACCGCCACTGTTTTCTATTAAAAGGATCTGTTCCTGAGGTGTTGTCAGATTTTCTACGGCTCTGCGAGCCGCTCACAGAACCGCTTATTTGTGCTCATGACATTACGCCCTATCAGCAACTTGCCTCGTCACAAAATACATCGTTTCAAACCTGCACTTTTAAACAAGCGCGCCAAGAACTTGGCAGCAGCCATGATGCGATTTTGGTGGATTTAACCCATGGTGTGTCGGCAAGCGCGCTTGCTATTTTAGCGGGTACCGTACGTGGCAATGGCGTGTTTGCCATCGCCTTACCTGAGGGCGACTGGCTGTCTATCGTCGATCAAGATTTACCTCGTTACTTGCCTTGGCCTTATGAAAGCAAACAAATCGACTCAAGCTTTAAACGCTTTTTATTGGCGCGCCTGGAAAATAGCACATCGCCTTTTACGGCCATTTCAAGCAAACGCCACTCGCCTCACCAAACACCTTTGCCTGTCTTGGAATGTCTTAATGAAAATGCCCCATTAACTCAAGAGCAAACAGCGGCACAAGCTTGTTTACTAGATCTAAAAGCCAAGTCCTATGTACTGATTGCTCCTCGCGGTCGAGGCAAATCAACACTACTCGGTGATAGCCTTGCTAAGCTGCAGCAAGCCGGTAAAAAGGTCGCTTTAACCGCCGCCAATCAAACCGCCATTACGACCCTAAAAAAACGCTATGAAAGCCTTGTTGCAGAATCAGACTTCGAGTTCCCTTTCATTGCCCCTGACGCCTTACTCTCGATGGACGCTCATTGGGATGTTCTGCTGGTCGATGAAGCCTCAAGTATTCCGCTTCCTATGCTCATAGCGCTCAATGAAAAAGCCGATCATTGCCTTTTTAGCACCACAGATTATGGCTACGAAGGCGCAGGGAAAGGCTTTGGCATCCGCTTTTGTACCTACTTAGAAAGTCAATCCGATCATCAGCGACGACCACTGGAGCGGCTTACCTTACGTCGTCCTATTCGGTGGGGGGAAAATGACCCACTGGAAAACTGGATCAATGATTGTTTCTTTTTAGCGCCAGAACCCAACACAGAAACCCCATGCTCGGCGCTTAATAACGATCCATTTTATGCTGAATACCGTGCCATCAAGGGAGCCGAATGGCTAACGCAGGCGACTCTCTTGTCGCAAACGTTTCAACTCTTGGTCAGCGCGCACTACCAAACCTCTCCAGATAACTTACGTTGGGTACTTGATGATCCTTCGGTTTCAACGTATATATCGATGCAAGACAACCGTCTTCATAGCGTGGCAATTGTCACGGAAGAAGGCCCCCTCCCAGATGAGCTCAGTGTTGCTGTGCTGCAAGGCACGCGCCGACCTCGTGGTCATTTGATACCACAATCTTTATTGGCTCATGAAGGCATAGAAGACGCAGGGCAATATCGCTATTGGCGCATCAGCCGTATCGCGACGCAAGCCAATGAGCAAAACAAAGGACTGGCCAGTGAACTGCTGAACCACTTAGAAATACGCGCTAAAAGCACCATCGCAAGTGAACGCTGTGACTTTCTTTGCACCAGTTTTGCAGCCACCCTAGAAGTGGTGGCGTTTTGGCTCAAGAATGGGTTTGTCCCAGTACGCCTTGGTACCACTAAAGATCAAGCCAGTGGCAGTTACTCATTGATGATGGTAAAACCGCTGACAGACGAAGCGCGACAACAAGCGTCTCGCTGGCATCGGGGGTATTTGGCCAACCTTGCGATCAATTTGCCCCGAGATTACGCCGATATCGATGCTGAGCTAGCCCTTAAACTCACAACCTCATGCCTAAATGAGACTCACCATAATATCGCGGCATGCCCGCAAGACTTGACTGAAAAAGACAACAAAGACCTTAGCCTGTTTGTCTATCACCACCGACCTTATCTCACCATACGCGCACAACTTACGCGGCTGGTGGTCAGCAAAATCAGCCATCATCAACTAACCACAACGCATCCAGATTACCCTCTGCTACACGCTGTTATTAGTCAACCAGCCAACCGAATAGACTTCTCAGCCTTTCATTTAAACACCAAGAAACAAGTTGATAAGCACTTAAAGTCTGTCATTAAAGGCTTGATAGATTAATGCATTAAAGCTTCACCCTTAAAAATGAGCGAAAGCTCACCCACCAGAACATCCAAAATGGGTGAAATACCACCCAAAAAACCCTCTCATTCTTTTCTACAACCAACCAAAAATACAATATATTACTTATAAATCATAACGTTAAGTCTAATATTAAAGAATTGGCACAAAATGTGTAATAAGTAATGCAGCAATGTTACTTATTAACCTTGTTATCCGACTAACAAAGACTAGTCGAGCAACAATAATAATTATTTAGTTTTGGAGTCCAAGAACAATGAAAAAACTCAATTTAGTCCTGACCACTCTCGCCCTTACTTTTTCTGCCGGAACCGCTTTTGCCGCTTCCGCTTGTGATCCAGGTGAACGCGTTGTTAAATTTAGCCACGTGACTGGTGGTACAACTCACCCTAAAGTTGTCGCAGCTAATAACTTCGCAGATCGCATAAACAAAGAAATGAACGGCAAATTGTGTGTCGTTGTTTACCCTAACTCAACTCTATTCGGTGACTCCAAAGAGCTTGAAGCCCTACTATTAGGCGATGTTCAATTACTTGCTCCTTCTTTAGCTAAATTTGGTTCTTACACACCTAAATATGGTGTTTTTGATCTACCGTTTATCTTTAAAGACATGGACCAAGCCATTCGCTTTACCAAAACACCTGAAGGTAAAGACTTGTTGATGGCAATGAAAGACAACGCTGGGTTCGTTGGCTTGGGTTATTGGATGTCTGGCATGAAATACTTCTCTGCCAATAAAAAATTGATTCTACCTAGCGATGCAGAAGGTTTGAAATTCCGCGTACAAACCTCAGATGTTGCAAAAGCCATGATTAAAGCAATGGGTGCATCACCACAAGCGATGGCATTTTCTGAAGTATATGGCGCATTGCAAACAGGTGTCGTAGACGGCCAAGAAAATACTTGGTCTAACATTTACACGAAAAAATTCTACGAAGTACAAGACAGCATCACAGAAACAAACCACCAGTTGTTAGCGTACTTGTTCATGACGTCACAGGACTTTTTAGACAGTCTTTCACCAGCAGATCGCGCGCAATTCCTAGCCATTGCTGATGAAGTCACTCAAGAAGCTAACGAATCGGTTAAAGCAAAAGAAGCGGCTAACCGCGCCAATATCCTAAAAGCAGGTGGCAAGATCAATACGTTGACCCCAGAACAGCGTCAAATTTGGGTTGATACGATGAAACCTGTATGGAAGAAATTCCAAGGCGATATCGGTGAAAACATCATCAACGCAGCTGCTGGCGCGTAATTAATCGCTCAAGACTCAGTAAGAGCTGGCCTAACTAGGCCAGTTCTTACTAAATTAAGTGACTCGCTTTCTTTATAACCTTTTCGCAAAGAATAAGCCTCTCCCACTTTACTCGTTAGCGCTGCGCTTTATATTTGTTCAGGAGACACCCAATGGCATATTGGCCACATATATATTTACTGATTTTCATCCTCGTGCTTTGGGCATTGGAAAAATGCTTTCCAGCGGTGATGGAACGAGCAGAAGAAAACCTACTTATCCTCGTTATTTCATCGATTATGGTGGTCTCATTTGGTCAAGTTATTGCACGCTACGGTTTTAATACTGGCTGGGACGCGGCATTAGAATTTAATACCATCGCTTTCTCTTGGTTAATCCTTCTTGGTATGAGCTATGGCATCAAAACGGGGATTCATCTTGGGGTCGACATCGTTCTTAATGCCGTGCCTAAACCGATATCGAAAGCGCTATCTTTGTTCGGTGCTTTCGCGGCCATTATGTACGGCCTTATTCTTCTTGATTCCACTTGGTTAGCTTTATTAGGAGTGGACGCTCGCGGTGGTGCTATCGAATATTGGGCGAAAATGTTCAAAATTGGCATTGGCACTGAAGAACTTCGTTACCCTGTTTTTATGCAAGATATGTTTGATTTACGCCCACGCGTTCAACGCTGGTTAGTGTTGGTCATTTTACCTATTAGTTTAGCCATGCTCTCTCTCCGCTCTTTGCAGGCCTTTATCGATATCGCACGTGGTAAACGTGACATGTTGATCAGTGGTCATGAAGCACAAGAACTGGTCAAAGAACACAAAGACGCCTTAAAAGACTAGCCGAGTTAGGAGCTTACTGTGGAAGCGATTATTTTATTTGTTTTAGTACTAGCGATGCTGTTTATCGGTATTCCTGTTGGTATTTCGCTGGGCTTATCGTCCATTCTATTTATTACATTTTTCTCCCATGACTCTTTGTCATCGGTTGCTATTTCCCTGTTTGGGGCGGGTCAACATTATACTTTGTTGGCCATCCCTTTTTTCATTCTCGCCTCGTCCTACATGTCGACAGGCGGTGTTGCAAAGCGCTTGATCAACTTCGCCATTGCCAGTGTCGGACACTTTCGCGGTGGTTTAGCCATGGCTTCTGTGTTGGCTTGTATGATGTTCGCAGCCTTGTCTGGTTCATCACCAGCAACGGTAGTCGCTATTGGTAGTATCGCGATCGTTGGTATGCAGCAGGTCGGTTACTCAAAAGAGTTTGCTTCCGGCATCATCGCGAACGCAGGTACCTTGGGCATTTTGATTCCGCCTTCTATCGTGATGGTGGTTTATTCCGCGGCAACAGATGTGTCTGTTGGTCGTATGTTCTTGGCGGGTGTCATTCCTGGGCTATTAGCCGGCAGCATGCTGATGTTGGCAATCTATGTTGTCGCACGCATTAAGAACCTACCTGCCGAAGAGTGGAAAGGCTTTGGTAATCTCGTGCGTGGCGGTAAAGAAGCGGGCTGGGGCTTGTTCCTTGTCGTCATCATCATGGGAGGAATTTACGGTGGTGTATTTACACCAACGGAAGCCGCGGTTGTGGCCGCCATTTATTCCATTTTTGTCGCTCTGTTTATCTACCGTGATATGGGGCCTCTAAAAGGCGAAACTTGGACGAAAGACAGCGACGCTTCTCATGCTCGTGTTGGCTTTAATGGCACAGTGTACGGCGTGTCTTTTTTCCTTGTTTGGGAAATCATGTCGTTCTTTGCTCTCGCTGGTAGCGAAACAATAACAGGCGGTGACCGCGCTCTTTGGGGAGCGGTTATGTCGGTGGCTTTGGCCGTGTTCTATGTTTATAAACGTTCGTCGAAATTAGAACAATCCATTGGCACATGCTTAATCGCAGGCTTGCCTATTTGGAGCCGTAACCTTTCTCTTATGTTACGTGGTTTCTTCCCTGCCTTATTTGGTGATGAGTCTCGTAAAGTCATGTTGGAAGGGACTAAAACCACCATCATGCTGATGTTTATCATCGCTAACGCTTTGTTGTTTGCCCACACACTATCGTCTGAACGTATCCCTCAGATGATCACTGAATGGATGTTGGGAGCTGGCTTTAACTGGTTTACTTTCTTAATCGCAGTCAATATCTTGCTGTTGATTGGTGGTCAGTTTATGGAGCCATCAGGTCTGTTAGTCATTGTGGCACCTGTAGTTTTCCCAATCGCGATGAAACTAGGTGTCGATCCTATCCACCTCGGTATCATCATGGTGGTTAACATGGAAATCGGTATGATTACCCCACCAATTGGTTTGAACCTATTCGTGACATCCGGTATCACAGGTATGAGTTTGGCTCGTGTTGTTAAAGCCGCAATGCCATTTGTACTTGTTTTGATGGTGTTCTTAGTATTGGTGACTTACATCCCTGCTCTTTCTACTATGCTGCCATACAGCATTATGGGCCCAGAGATTGTTCACTAAACCATACATGAGTTTCAGAACAGAACAGAACAGCATTATTCGATTTTGGCGTCCTTCGGGGCGCTTTTTTTTGGCTATGATAAAGTAGATTCATGCTTCTTTATTTCTGACTAGGTCAATAAATTTCACATTATTAACTATCATGCTTTTATCTAAAAATACCCCTTCTAGCATTCGCCCCTGATTCAGAGTGGTGGTAATTGTCCTCTTCTTTACAAATTGATAGCAACTACGATTATTAGGTCAAGAGTACACTCTAACTAACCACCCTAAAAAGGAGCCTTTGATGTTTTCAGCCCGATCATTTTGCCATACCGCACTAATCACAGCGGGATTAACCTGTGCGATGAGCGCACTTGCAGCAGACCATATTGTCAGTACGAAATACGGTGATGTAAAAGTAAATAACAATATAAAACGTGTTGTTACCTTGTATGAAGGAGCTTTGGACATCAGCTACGCATTAGAGGTTGAACCTGTTGGTGCTATTGCGGCACCCAACAGCGATATGACGCCCACCTATTTTGGCGATCAAACAAAAGGCATCAATATTGTAGGGACAACTCATAACATAAACCTCAAAGCCGTGGCAGCAGCGCATCCTGATATCATTTTAGCGCCGACTAGCCTATCGGCTGATGAATATAAGTTGCTGTCAAAAATTGCACCAACCATTGTGCCAAAATTAAATGCCCATGCCTCATCATCCTGGGAGGACGACACTCGACTATTCGGTAAAGTCTTTAACAAATCACAAGAAGCCAAAGCCGTCATTGATAATATTCATGATCGTGAGGCCGACATTAAAAACATCGTTGAAGTGAAAGTGCCGAATACGCAACTTAGCACTTCTGTTATTCACTGGACGCCACAAGGCGCGCTTATTATGTCTTCTAACACCTTCGCTAATAGCGTTTTAGAAAGCACTGGGTTTAAGGCAAATGATGATAATTTGGTAAAAAAAGGTAGCTTGTATAGCGGCCCATTAGATCTTAAAAAACTAGCAAAAATTGATAGTAATTGGTTGTTCCTAGCAACGCCTAATGTAGGCAGCAAGAAAACTTTAAAAGCAGTGGAAAAAACGACTGTTTTCACACAAATAAATGCGATAAAAAAAGGCCATGTCATTCCTGTTAGTAGCCAAGTTTGGACTGACAGTTCAGGTCCAATTGCAGCAAATATTGTTCTAGATGATATCCAAAACCTACTGGATAATCATATTTCCTACCCAGAATAATCTCTCCCTATAAGAAGATGCTATCTGTTGATAGATTCAACTTGGCGATCAAATACACAAAAATGCCAGCGATCGTGCTGGCATTTTTGCGCCTGACGGCTATCCAAATAGAGACTAAACAACGACGCTAAAGCCTTCGAACTTTGGTGGCCCAAGGTAGACCCCTTTTGATGAGCCTGCGTTGGCGTGGGCTTTTTTGAATGCCTCAGATTGGGTCCAGTCACGGAACGCCTGCTCGCTTTCCCAAATAGTATGAGAGGCAAACAGCGAGCACTCTTCATCAGTCGCGCCTTTGAGTAAGTGAAACTCTTTGAAACCAGGCACATCTTTTAAGTGTGTATCACGGTTGCGCCAAATATCGGTAAACTCTTCTTCACGACCTAACGCAATACGAAAACGGTTCATTGCAATGTACATAGTGTCTCCTAAAAATAGTGATTAGCAACGAGATCATCATAGATAACAACTTACTGAACGGGAGTAAAATCGATCTTAGAAAATAGGTTACTTACTCCCAAACTTTACCCTTTATTGACGACTGCCTGTGTTCAGCATAGTTGAGCACGGCAGTACCTTCCCTCGTACCTTTAACATACAACTGTCTATAAAAGTGTAAATGTCGAATAGGGGCTTCTCTAAGTCCTTTATTTTTGTTTCCATGAAAGAAAACGAGCAAAAAGGATTTTAAACATGATCAAACGAACACATTGGCGACCACTTTTTATTATTGCACCACTTTGCTTAGCCAGCTCCCTGACTTTGGCAACGGGGCAAGCTGCGGACTCCGTTGCTCCAGAGGCGGCAAGTGCTCTACAAACCAAAAAGCTCGCCCATGCCCAACACTTCATGATATCAACCGCTAACCCTGTCGCTTCCAAAATAGGCTATGACATTCTCAAAGCCGGTGGTTCTGCGGCCGATGCTTACGTTGCAGTACAAATGGCGTTAGGCTTGGTTGAACCTCAATCTTCTGGTTTAGGTGGCGGTGCCTTCGCCGTATATTACGATGCGAAAAAACATAAGCTCACAACTTTTGATGCACGAGAAACAGCCCCATTAGAAGCCACGCCTGAGCTATTTCAAGACAGTAACGGTAAGCCTCTTAAATTTTATGACGCCGTCGTCGGCGGACGCTCTGTTGGCACACCTGGCACCGTAAAACTGTTGGGCGAGCTCCATGATCGTTACGGGGAAATGCCTTGGAAAGACTTATTAGCACCAGCGACCACATTAGCGCAAGACGGCTTTATTGTGTCGCCACGTTTGGCTGGAGAGCTCGCTGATAGCAAAAAAAGCTTGGCTCGTTATCCGCAAACTAAAGCGTACTTTTTTAATCCTGATGGCACCACCAGACAAGCGGGGCAACGCCTTAAAAATATCCCTTACGCGGAAACCTTGTTGATGCTATCTACCTATGGCGCCGACTCTTTCTACACCGGACAAATTGGTAAAGATATCGTCTCTAAAGTACATGGCGCCACCGACAATCCAGGTGTCCTGTCCGACAAAGATATCACTAGCTATAAAGTAAAAGAACGCACTCCTGTGTGCCTTCCTTACAAAGGTTATGACGTTTGTGGTATGGGGCCACCAAGCTCTGGCGCACTAACGGTAGGGCAAATATTAGGCATAACAAGCCATTTCGATCTGACCAAAATGGGGCCGAAATCACCAGAAGCATGGCAAATCATTGGCGATGCATCACGTCTAGCATTTGCTGATCGTGGACGTTATATGGCCGATACGGATTTTGTTCCTATGCCACAAGGCCTGTTAGATGCGGACTATTTGAAAGCACGCGCCAAACTTATTACACCAGGTAAAGCACTGAAAACAGCTGAACCCGGCAACCCTGCATGGCGTCATCCCATTGCTGAAGCCGATGACCAATCCATTGAGTTTCCTTGTACTAGTCATATTTCCATCATTGATAAAGAAGGCAATGCCATTTCTGTGACAACGACCATTGAACATGGTTTTGGCTCAACGCTAATGACACACGGCTTTTTACTCAACAACGAACTCACTGACTTTTCCTTTAAGTCTTATCAAGATGGTCGTCCCATTGCCAATCGTGTAGAGCCGGGTAAACGTCCTCGATCTTCCATGTCGCCTACTATTGTCATGAAAGAAGGTAAACCTTATTTGGTTGTTGGTTCACCTGGTGGATCTCGCATTATTGGTTATGTTGCAAAAACACTGATCGCGACTCTCGATTGGGGAATGAACATTCAACAAGCTATTTCATTACCAAACAGTGTCAACCGCTTTGGTAAGTTTGAATTAGAAAAAGGCACTTCTGCGGTTCAGTTGAAACAACCTTTAGAAAAAATGGGATTCAAAGTCTCCGTGAGTGATATGAATTCAGGCATTCAAGGGATCGAGATTCGTAATGGTCAATTAACCGGCGGCGCAGACCCAAGACGTGAAGGGTTAGTATTAGGCGATTAGAACAAGATTAATCCCTATTCTCTTAGTGGCTTAAACGCTTAACAACATCATGATCACTCATATAAAAACGCCCTTGTGCTGAAGTATCTAGCAAGGGCGTTTTTGATCAACTTCTGCCAGTAACTTCCTAATACTTGTAGCCCCCAAATTTTAGAGTGAATGATATTTAATATTTTGAAAACTTAACGTTATGTTATAACATATTAATAATATAACTTTCGTCTTCCGTATTAATGACACTCCAGTCACATTATTGGGCTCCATATGAACGAACACTCTTCTACCCTCCTATCCACAAAAAAACTTCCTGTCACTGTCCTTTCCGGCTTTCTGGGTGCAGGTAAAACCACGTTGTTAAATCATATTCTTAATAATCGTGAAGGCCGACGTGTTGCTGTAATCGTGAATGATATGAGCGAGGCAAATATTGATGCCGCTCTTGTTAGAGAAGGCAGTGCTGAACTATCAAGAACCGATGAAAAGCTGGTTGAAATGAGCAATGGCTGTATTTGCTGTACGTTACGAGAAGATCTTTTACTTGAAGTAGAACGCCTTGCTAAAGAAGGCAAGTTTGATCAACTCGTGATTGAGTCAACAGGGATATCTGAGCCTTTACCTGTCGCTGAAACCTTCACCTTTGAAGGTGAAGACGGACGCTGCCTCAACGAAGTCGCCCAGCTCGATACCATGGTCACTGTGGTTGATGCTCTTAACTTTTTGCGTGATTACAGCAGCCAAGATGACTTACAAGAAAGAGGTGAATCGTTAGGAGAAGAAGACGATAGGACTGTCGTTGACTTATTGATTGAACAAATTGAATTCTGCGATGTGATGGTGATCAACAAAATTGACCTCGTCAGTGAAGAAGATCGTAATCAATTAATCGCCATTCTTCGCAGCTTGAACCCTAGAGCAAAAATAGAAATGGCTAAATTTGGTCAAGTCCCTCTTGATCGATTACTGAATACTGGCTTGTTTGATTTCGAAGAAGCTTCATTAGCGCCCGCATGGTTACAAGAAATTCGTGGTTCACACACACCTGAGACAGAAGAATATGGTATTAGCAGCTTTGTGTATTCTGCTCGCAGACCATTTCATCCTAATCGTTTTTACCAACTAGTAAACCAGGATTGGCCTGGCGTGATCCGTTCCAAAGGGTACTTTTGGCTAGGCTGCGCACCTGCAGAAGCAGGAACTTGGTCACAAGCGGGGGCTGCTGCAAGGCACGGACCAGCTGGACATTGGTGGGCATCTATCCCTAAAGCAGACTGGCCGACTGATATCGAATCCCTATCGTTAATTGAAGAAAAGTGGGACGAAAACGTCGGTGATGCTCGACAAAAATTGGTCTTGATCGGCATAAACATGGACGAAAAGACACTGCGCGTTTCGCTCGATTCGTGCTTGTTAACAGATGAAGAGATGGCACAAGGCCCTGCGATATGGGAAACATGGCCGAACCCTTTCCCTGAATGGGGTTAATTTCCATTGCGCTCTTGAAAAGCCCCCATTTCTTCAAAAGTAACAGATAAGGACTCAATACAATGGATGAAGTACTACCGGACGTTTCTATCAGTGACCTTGCTATTCATCAGTTCCCTTTAGAATGGGTTGGGATGCAAGGAATCGATTTACCCATCGTGATATCTGAAGGTCAGTATAAAAAAGAACTTCATGCTAAAGCAAATATACAGGTAAACCTGCCATCTGCGCATATAAAAGGCATACATATGTCTCGGCTGTATACCTTATTAGGGGAGCTAACAGAAGACCACGCTCTCTCTCCAGATCGTATCGAAGCCACACTAAAAAGTATGATAGACACACACCAAGACTGCCATACAGACAGCGCTCGATTACACCTTGCCTTTAATTTACTGGTCAAACGGCCTGCTTTGCTCACCGAAAAAATGGGTGGTTGGAGATCGTATCCCATCTGTATTGACGCTCACATCACCAATCAAGGCTTTCACATCCGTACCACAGCCACCGTAGAATACTCCTCAACGTGTCCTTGCTCTGCCGCTCTTACACGGCAATTAGTAGAACAAGGTTTCTTAGAAAGCTTTCCGGAAAATGCTCCAATGTCCCGACAAAGCGTGGCGCAATGGTTGCGAAAAAATGCCACATTGGCCACCCCACATAGCCAGCGTAGTGAGGCGAAAGTCTCCGTCGAAATAACACACGATGCGGCTAATTTATCTCTTCTCGCGTTGATTAATAATGTAGAGCAAGCATTGCAAACACCATTGCAAACCGCAGTAAAAAGAGCCGATGAACAAGCCTTTGCAGCTCTTAACGGTCAAAACTTAATGTTTGTTGAAGACGCAGCACGTCGTATTCAAGCACAACTTCATGGCACTTTTATCAACCCTAGCGTTCATGTTCGGCACTTAGAAAGCTTACATCCTCATGATGCGGTGGCGTGGTCGCATCCAGTAAGTGCGTAAGCGGTCACATTGTCTGTCATTATTTAAGCAGTTTACATCTGAAAAAAAGGTTATTTATTATGATCCGTAGAAATCCACGTGGTGATCTACCACAGGTTCACCCCAGCGCATTTGTTGATCCTACCGCTATTTTATGTGGTTTGGTCATCGTCGAAGAAAATGTCTTTATTGGCCCTTATGCAGTCATTCGTGCTGATGAAATGGACATAAATGGGCACATTGATCCTATCCTTATTGGCGCGCATTCTAATATTCAAGATGGCGTGGTGATTCATTCCAAATCAGGTGAAAAAGTCGTCATTGGACAACGCACTTCTATTGCCCATCGTGCAATTATTCATGGTCCTTGTACCATAGGAAATGGTGTGTTTATTGGTTTTAATAGCGTGCTATTCAACTGCCAAGTAGACGATGGCTGTGTTGTACGGTACAACGCTGTGGTAGACGGTTGCCATTTACCAGCAGGCTTTTATGTTCGCTCTACTGAACGTATTGGTGCTGATACCGATATCGATTCGATGCCACAGGTGTCTGCGGATGCCAGCGAATTTTCTGAAGATGTAGCGCGTACTAATAACGAATTTGTCAGCGGTTATAAACGTATTCAGAACGAATTTTAGTCAGCCACGTAGAATATAACGCATCAGATACAAGGGTGCCTTTGCTAACTATTAGCTGGGCACTTTTCAATATGATGTGTTTATCACTTGAGCCTATATGTTACTAACGCTGGCGACAAGAAAAGATAAGACCTGTCATTACGACAAATAAGGGCAAGAAATTATTCATGTAAGGATGGGGAAGATAAATAATAGGTTTTATAACGCTAATGAATATTAACCATTCGAACACACTTTTATTGCGTGGTTATCATGCATTGAATAGCCATTTCGATCTGATCTTTTAACATTATACAAGGCAGCATCAGCCGTTTTTAACGCCGTTTCAAGCCCATGAGTATCATATTGTTCAATAAAAGATACACCAATACTGACGGTGAATGAGTAATGTTGTCCCTCAATTTCTACCATACTAGAACGCACTCGTTCCAATATCGTGTCTATCGTTTTCTGCAGCTCAATTGAGTTAATTTGCTTAAAAAAGACACCAAATTCATCACCACCTAAACGGCCAACAATACCTAACGGATTAATAACATCGAGTAATATTGAAGAGAATTCAACAAGTACCTTATCGCCACCAGCATGGCCGAATTGATCGTTTACCATCTTCAGATCATCGAGATCTAATACCAAAACAACCGGTTTTAGCTGTTTCTGATCAGTAGATAATGTTGATAGTGCTAACTCACTTTCTTTATAAAAATACCCACGGTTGTATGCGCTGGTTAAGCTATCAATGGACGCTAACTTCGCCATTTTCACTTCTAATCGATCTATTTGAAAGAAAAGTCCAACTAAATACCAAGAGAGTAAAGGCGTCACTAAAAAGGTAATAATTGTGATAACGATAATGTCTTGTTCTAGAACATAAACAAAATCGAGTGATTCCACTATGATGTAATTAAGCACATAGGCAAGTAAAGCGGATAAAACAGTCAGTAGCGCAACTAAACCAAATCGGCCTAATTTACGAAGGGCCATTCTAGTTAATGCAGTCATTTGACCTCCAGAAGAGACAAACAATCGCTATTAAAAAGCTAACATCCATTTCCTATAACCTATCATCTACTAATGCATTAAACAGTATCAAGTGTTGCTATCAAGAACAATAGATAACCTTTATGAATACTATAAGAAAGTTTGATCTAGCGCTTATTGTTTGAAGATATCTTTATCTAATCCATATTTTCGCATTTTGTCATAGAGTGTTTTTCGTGGCAGGCCTAACGCATCCATTGTTCCTTTTATTGACCCTTTTTGGCGTAGTAACTCTTGCTCTAATAACGTTTTTTCAAAGCGCTCCATCTGCTCTGGTAACGTCATCACGCCAGGATTATTTTCATTCGTGATAATATCATCAAACTCAAATGACCCAGCCTCTCCCATTAATACATAGCGTTCGGCAAGATTACGTAATTCTCTAACATTACCCGGCCAATCGTAGCTCAGTAAGCTATGCATGCGAGCCGCAGATAAAAGTTCTGATTCACGTTTATATTGTGCTGTTGCAACCAAACAAAAGTGCTGCCATAGCAAAGAAATATCATCCTTACGATCACGCAATGGCGGAATATCTACGCGCACGACATTCAACCGATAATAAAGATCTTCTCGAAAAGCACCGCTCTCACTAAGTTGCTTAAGATCAACCTTAGTGGCGGCCAGTATTCGTAAATCAAGATCAATGCTCACATTAGAACCGAGTCGCTCTACACGACGCTCTTCTAAAACTCGCAATAAACGAATTTGCATAGACATCGGCATACTTTCAATTTCGTCCAGAAATAAGGTACCACCATTCGCATGTTCTAATTTACCAATACGTCGATTCTTCGCATCGGTAAAAGCACCTTTTTCATGGCCAAATAGTTCTGACTCCATAATAGAATCAGGTACAGCACCACAGTTAATAGCCACAAAAGTATGATTGCGACGTGAGCTATGCTCATGAACAAAACGCGCGACTAACTCTTTACCAGTACCAGTTTCTCCTTGAACAAGAATATCTGCGCCAGTATCCGCCACACGCAATAAGGCTTGCCTCAATCTATGTATACCTGGTGTGTTACCAATAATTCGAGGGCCGGGCGCATTTTGGGCAGCAAGCTCTAAGCGTAAGTTACGATTCTCTAACGTTAACTGTCGTTTTTCACTCGCGCGACGAACTACCTCTAAAAAATCTTCATTGGAAAATGGTTTAGCAATAAAGTCATAGGCGCCATCTCGAATTGCATTCACTGCCATGCTGATATCGCCATGGCCGGTGATCAAAATAAAAGGAATTTCTGCATCAATTTTTTTTACTTCTTCAAACAGCTCTAAGCCGCTTTTTCCCGGCAAGTTGATATCGCTAATGATAACGCCAGACCAGTCAATGGATAAGCGCTCAACGACTCCCTTCGCGCTGGCGCATTCAATGACATCGAAGTCTTCTAATTGCAGTGTTTGAGAAATAGCCATGCGAACGGCTTGCTCATCATCAATCAAAATAATCTGATTGCTGTCTGACATTAGGACTCCCCTTTACGATTCAAAGATGCTTGATAGCGCGGTAGCGTAACACAAAATTCTGCTCCACCTTCAGCTTGGTTTTTAGCGAGTATTTGGCCACCCATTGCCTCAACGATGCGCTGGCTAATGGATAAACCTAACCCCAATCCAGCCCCGGAGGGTTTAGAAGTGAAAAAAGGCTCAAACAAATGCTTAATCGCGTCTTCACTCAAGCCATCGCCTGAATCTTTAATATAAATAGAGACCTCTTTCTCACTCGCCATTTGCTGAATAATCACACGCTTAATGGCTGGATCATTTTCTAAAATAGCGTCTGCTGCATTGGCTAACAAGTTGACTAATACCTGCTCTAAAAACACCATGTCACCATTAACAATCAGCCCTTCATCGCCGTCTGTTAACAAGAGTTCAATTCCCACTTCTTTATAGCGCGTTTCCATGATGTGTAACGCGCCTTTAATCGCGGTAAAAACGGCAATGGGTGCGGGCTGAACATCGCCCTTACGAGCAAACACTTTAAAGCGAGCAATAATGTCTCCCATGTGATGACCAAGCTGACTAATATGCTGTAAGTTTGCATAGGCTTGCTGGTAATTTTCTCGATCTAAAAATTTTAGACCATTATCAGCAAAGGCTCTAATAGCGGTAAGCGGTTGATTAAGTTCATGATTAATCCCAGCACTAAGCTGTCCTAACACAGCAAGTTTAGCCGTCTGAATAAGCTCTCGTTGCGTGCCTTTGTGCTCTTCTATTTCTTGGCGTAATAAAGTATTGGCATTTTCTAACTCAAATGTTCTTTCACGAACACGCTCTTCCAATGCATTACGTGCCTGTGTAATTTCTTGCTCATAACGCTTACGTTCTGTCATATCGTGAAACGTTACTAAATAGCTGCGACGATTAGGCAATTGCATTTCAGACAAGGTCATTTCGACTGCAATAGGCTGGCTCTGTGAGTAGCATAACGCCCCTTCCATAGTGATCACCTTAGCGCCAAGCCCATCGGTATCAAGAGAAACCACTTGCCCTTGTTGTGTCTCTTCTACGGCTTCATCAAGTGGTTTGAAAAGCACGCTTAACGGCTCTCCAACTAAAGGTGATAATGGCTGCCCCATCAAATTTTCAATCGCAGGGTTAAATGATTCTATTCGATGAGCGGCATCCAAGGTCACCAAACCTGCTTGCGTATTTTGGATTACTTCTCGAATGTACGCTTGATTATGACGCGTCATCTCATTCGCATCGAAACGTTCGCGCAACATGCGAGTACGCAACATAGCCAAACCAAACAGCAAGACGGTAATGGTGACGCCACCCGCAAAAATTGCTCGCCATAAGGCGATCTCTTCATTAATGGTTTTTAGTGGGGCTAAAATAGAAACTTGAAAGTTGAGTAACTGAATCGGTCGCGTTACTTGTAAGTAAGTATGGCGATATAGCAACGTTTTATGATTGGGCCTAATGACATTATCTAATATATCAACAATGCGCGTTTTTTCATCCAATGGCTTACTATAAACAATGGCCAGCTTTTGTATTTCTTTGCCGTTATAACGCTGACTTTGTGCAATACGTTGTAGTTCTTGATGTGAAAGCTCACCTAATAGGTGATACAACCAATCAGAACGCGAGCTACTAAATACGATGCCATCTGGATCAATTAGCAAAAATTCATAACTTTGATTATTAAAGCGTTTTTCGAACTGCGTTAAATCAACTTTAACAACGGTTACGCCAATAATTTTTTTGCCATCGTAGACAGGGTATGAAAAATAGTAACCTCGACGTTTAGACGTCGTCCCTAAAGCATAATAACGACCCGCTTTGCCCTGCATCGCATCCTGAAAATAAGGTCTAAAAGAAAAGTTATTACCCACGAAACTGGTGTTCTTTTGGTAATTTGACGCCGCTATGGTTAAACCATCGGCATTAATAATGTAGCTGTCTGATGCTTCTGTAATTCGGTTAATTTGTTCTAATTCACGATCTAACTGTTTTATATCTTCTGGAGTGCTATTGCGTAAGGCTTTTTTCACCCGATCATTAGACGCTAATAAAGTTGGCATGTTTTGATACTTAGCAATGGCACCTTCAAGCACATTCGCTAACTGATCTAATTGTTCATGTGTGCTCATACGCAAATTTTTAACTTGCTGAGCACGAAGTGCATCTCCTCCTTTCCAAATTGCTAACAGAGCAAGCAAAAAAATAAAAAAGAAAAACAAAATCAATCTTTTACGAATGATATTTAAAATTGGCAAAAGAATATTAATATTGATTTTTCCGTTCAAATGAAAATCCAAAAAGCGTGAGTGTATAGTTGTGTTTTTCTTAATACAGGCAAGTGACAGTTGCAGCACCTAAATATCTAATCATACGCTAACTGTATAATCATTAGTTAAATGGAGCGACGCAAAAAGACCTAGTATATTTATCCACAGACAAGGCGTTCAGAATGCTATGTGGATATTAACGTGAATTATCTACAGGATTTGTACTGAATAAAACACATTAAAGCGGTTCAGTGGATAAAAGTCCGACTCAGAAAGAGCAATTAAGCTCTTTGGTGGGCAAAAGAAATCACGGCGTCTATATGCTTCTGTTCACACAGCAACATCAGCAACCGATCAATGCCTAGGGCAACGCCAGCACACTCTGGTAAACCCGCATGAAGAGCACTGATCAGGCGTTCATCGAACTGACGATCTACCAAGCCAAGATCTTGCCTAGCGTGCTTATCTTCATCAAAACGTTGTTGCTGTTCTTGTGCATCGGTTAGCTCATGGTAGCCATTGGCTAACTCCATACCTTGCCAATACAATTCAAATCGCGCTGCGACAGACTGGCCTTTTTCATCTTGATAAATCTTTGCCAAGGCGGCTTGTGTCGTCGGGTAGTCGTGGATAAAACAAGGAGACTGTTGACCAATCGCGGGCTCAACCACAGTAGAAAAAATCAGCTCTAGTAACGTATCTCTGTCTTCTTCTTGGCGTCCGTATTCCGTGTGTTTATGAGCACATTCTTGCAACTGGCTAAGCGACGAGGTGAACGGGTCTAATTCGAGATGACGAAGAAAAGCTTCTTGGTAACTCAAGCGCTCACATTGCAAATTATCAAGCTGTAAGACACTCGCCAACAGCTGCTCGACTTCGTCCATTAATTGCCAATGATCAAAACCCACTCGATACCATTCCAGCATAGTAAATTCGATACTGTGGCGACGGCCAATTTCTTCCGCTCGAAACACCTTACCTAATTGATAAATCGAGCCAGAGCCCGCGCACAGCAAGCGTTTCATCGCGTATTCTGGAGAGGTTTGCAGGTAATAAGTCAGCGCTTTACCAAGTGAATGAGTATGACTGGTCAAGACTTCGATATGAGGATCTGTGATGCTGGCTAATGACAAACAGGGGGTATCCACCTCCATCACATTTCTGGCGCTAAAAAAATCGCGAATAGTGGAAAATAACTGGGCGCGCTTTTGCAAGGTCGCCATATCCGCACTGGGTTGCCACAAGGATGCATCGTACATAAAAAGGCTCTGTTAAATAAAACACATCATAACAAAATCACTTCTTCATAGCGGGGGAAATACTAAAAATAGCGCTTTTAGGCTTCTGCTATTTCGCGTACTTCGGATTCAGTCACGACCTTATCTCGCCCTCTTGCTTTAGCAAAATACATACACCGGTCGGCTCTTCTGATGAGGTCAGAAAAGGAGTCTTGCGCGTTCTGTACAGCAACGCCTGAACTTATCGTAATATTAAAGTGCTCTGTGTCGGAGTAATGAAAAACATGCTCAGCAGTAGCACGCCTTACTTTCTCTGCAAACACTCGACTCTCTTCTTCAGAGGCATACAGCAAGGCTATTATTTCTTCTCCCCCATAACGAAACACGTCTTTGTGGGGCAGCAGCTCTTTTTGGATAATGCTGCTGATTGCGGACAATACAATATCGCCATAATCATGGCCGTATTGGTCGTTTACTTTTTTGAATAAATCGATATCAAAAAATATGACAGAGAGCGGTTTTGTATGTTTTTCTTTTAGCATCCGAGGGCCCATTTCATCCAAATAACTGCGTCGATAAAGACGCGTCAATCGATCGAAAATAGCCACATTTCTTAGGTCTGTCATATACCGTCGGGATAGACGTAAACTGACAAAAACACTTAATGAAAACAAACCGATGATGACGAGCAAGCCAATATATATTTGACTCAAAATCTCACGATTCAAATCACTCACATACAGCCCAGTGCCCACAATCCATCCCCATGGTTTGAACAACGCAACATAACTGAGTTTTTGGGCTAACACCTCGTAATTAGGGTTTGGCCAATAATAAGACACAAAGCCGTTCTCGTTCTGTTGGATAGTCGATATAATTGACCGTACATAGAACTTACCATCTTTGTCTTTAACATTGATTAAGGACTTACCTATACCACTCTTGTTATAGGGGTGCATTATCATCACCCCTTCGGTGTTAAGCACCCAAAAATAACCATGACCTGAATACTTAAGCTTCTCTACATACGCTAAAAACTGATGCTGGGCTTCTTCTTTGGTGAGCGTACCGTCGAGGGAGTCTTGATACATTTCTTGCATTAGACTCATGACGGTATCCACTTGGGAGTGAATTAGAATTTTTCGTTCTTTGAGTATTGAACTATAAAGATGCCAAACAATAACCAGCAGCAAGATAAGCATGCTGATAAAACTAACAAGAGAAAGCGTTAGCATGTGCTTTTTAAATTTAGAATAACGCATCAAAAATATACCAGTTCAGCAAACTCTGAGGTCCAAAAACACCTGGCTCATAGTTTGCCCTACTCAATAGGAAAAACTGATTTCGATGGGTAATCCTAGCCCATAAAAACAGTTTTTAAATAATGGAAGCGTCATTAAAAACGTTTCATTCCTATTTTAACATAGCCCTTCTGATGCGCGGGGAGATAGCTTCTACTTTTTTGTTATTTAATGGTATTTCTTATCCAAAATGACGTAATAAAAGGTAAAATCTCGTAACGGTATTACATTTTCATCAAACTTCGAATATGGCTGAACGCACATCGCCCTAACGCATCCAAGTGATAGCCCCCTTCTAACACTGACACAATGCGCCCTTGGCAGTGCCTATCCGCGACATCAATAAGTTGTTCTGTTATCCACTGAAAATCACTGTCTTCTAAACGAAGCTGCCCCATAGGGTCAGACTTATGCGCGTCAAATCCAGCCGAAATCATAATTATCTGAGGTTGAAACAATTCTAATCGAGGTAAAAGCGTATCGCTTATGACAGAACGAAAAACATCACTGCCCGTACCAGCATCAAGCGGCATATGAAGAATATTGTCATGAGAGGCACCAGGATCGGCATAAGGATAAAAGGGATGCTGATAACTAGACGCGTAAAGCACGGAGGTATCTGATTTAAAAATGTCTTCTGTTCCATTACCGTGATGTACATCAAAATCGACAATAGCGACACGCTTCAAGCCATAATGTTGTAACGCATGCTTAGCACCCACGGCAATATTATTGAAAAAGCAAAAGCCCATTGCTCGATCAATTTCAGCATGGTGACCCGGCGGCCTGACGGCACAAAAGGCGTTGTCCATTTTGCCATTCATCACCAAATCAACCCCTTGAATTACGGCACCAGCGGCATGAGTTGCCGCTTCTAAGGTGTGAGGCATTAGTAACGTTTCTGGTTCAATTTCGACATGTCCTTGTGCTGGATTTTTAGCGAAAATTGACCTTACATAATCTGCATCATGAGCAGCGGATAACTGCTCTAGGGTCGCTGGAACAGCCTCTATATGACGAAGATAATCGAGCAATTGACCAGCAATCAAACGATCATGAATCACACCTAAACGCTTTGGTGATTCTGGATGATCCTCGCCCATATTGTGTTTGTCACAATGATAGTGAGTAATGTACGCTGTTGTCATCTTGATTCCG
Organism: Marinomonas flavescens; assembly: GCF_004352835.1. Classification (GTDB taxonomy): domain Bacteria; phylum Pseudomonadota; class Gammaproteobacteria; order Pseudomonadales; family Marinomonadaceae; genus Marinomonas; species Marinomonas flavescens. Next base: position 30,685 of record NZ_SJSB01000014.1, read on the forward strand.
TCCGTTATTATTTTTAGCTTAACGTATTAACTTATAGCCTAAACATATTGACTTTACGCTGAGCTAAATCAAAACATACTCAATGTAAAATACGCTATCCTACTATGGTCTACTGGTGTGATCTACTTGCCCAAATTGGGCGTGTCTTTTAAAGGAGATTCTCTGTGTCTCAACATGCTTTGCAACCCCTTTTAGCCCCTTCTTCTGTGGTCGTCCTTACCGGTCAAGACCCAGATGACTCCATTCTTATGGCGCTATTGCATTCATTAAGCAAGCTCAAAGATCACCTCACTTTAGTCGGCGTCACCCCAAAATGGAAAGACAGCACCACTTCGATCACGCAATTATCAACACTCAGTGAACTCGATAAAAGCTATGATTTAGCGATTCTTGCAGGTAAAACAACACAGCCCATGGGTGAAATCATCGCAGCCTGTGGACAAGCGGGTATTCATTCTTTGCTGATGCTGTCTTGGAGCGGCGAGGCGTCAAACGATATTCAGCAACACTTAAGACAACATAATGTTCGCCTTATTGGTCCCAACAGTTTTGGTATTTGTCGACCCAAACAAAGGTTTTCAGCTTGGCTTGGGCTCACTCACCCACTCCCAGGTAGACTGGCATTAATGTCTCAATCTGGCACAGTCGCCAGCGCACTCGTCGATTGGGCAAGCTGGCAAGGTATCGGCTTTTCACAAGTCATTGCTATGGGATCGCCAGTGGATGTGATGCCATCGCAAATACTCGACTTTCTATCCAATGATTTTGAAAGCCAAGCCATCTTGATGTATTTACAAAGCGTTGGGCAACCTACCCGATTCCTTAGCAGCTTGCGCGCTGCCAGTCGCAGTAAACCTGTCGCAGTAGTCACTGAACACAACCTTGGTGCTGATCCTCGAGTCCTTGATGCGGCGTTAAGCCGAACTGGTGCTGTGCGTGGTCGTCGCTTAAACGATTTAATCGGTGCCGCTTCTGTAATGACCAATGCCCGACGCATTAAAGAAGGCGCCTTGATGATCATTGGCAATGGCGCTGGGCCAGGAGAATTAGCCGCACAACGTGCCGCAGAGCTTAATTTGTCGCTGCTGGAGCCTGAAGAAACTTTACGTAAACAACTGGAAGAAATTGTCGATCACCGTGGACACATTGGTCCTGTCAGTACCGTGTGGGCAAGTTGCGCCAGCGATGTGTTCGTGGACCTTGCACAAACGGCACTAAGCAATAAGTCCTGTGGCGCAGTGTTACTCATGTTAAGCCCTACGGCGTTAATTGACCTATCGTCGTTTTATGAACAAGTTATTGAGCTACACCGCAAACAGAAAAAGCTCATCATGGTGTGTTTGCTTGGCGGTGGTGATATTGTCACGATGCGAACGCGTATTAATGAAGCAGGCATCCCTACTTTTCGCACCCCAGAAACCGCCATTGAAGGGTTTCAATTCTTAGAACAATTCCAAAGAAATCAGCGACTTGCAAAACAGTCGCCTGACAGTAACGCCGCCAGCGAACAAGTGAATGTAGAACAGGCAAGAATGCAGCTTCAAGCCTTTTTACGACAAGACAAGAAGCAACTTAATGCTGTCGATTTCGCTCCTATTCTGGCTTTATTTCATCTAAGCCTAGCGAACTTCCACCGATCTCAAAGCGTCATTAACGCCGCATTGCATGTGCGTATCTTTCGCGATCCTGTCTTTGGTACTGCGATTGGTTTGGCATTAGGCGGCTCAGATCAGGGCTCTGCGCAAAAAAGTGAAGTTGTCGGCTTACCACCGCTGAATACGTTACTGGCACGGGATCTTATTTCTCAATTATTACCACGTGGGAATTACCCACAAATAGAAGCCTTACTATTGAATATCTCAAGCTTGGCCTGTGAGTTACCCGAATGCCAAACGCTGCAACTAAGTAAACTCTACATCGACAAATACGACTGTTTGACCGGTGAAGTATCTGCAACTCTTGCTCCTTGCCCAAATGTACGACGCTACGAACATTTAGCGATCCAACCTTATCCTCGTCAATGGGTAAGCACTCTGACGCTTCGAGATGGCAGTAGCATTACCGTTCGCCCAGTGCGTCCTGAAGACTCTTCAATGATTGCGGACTTTGTCCGTGGTATGTCAAAAGAAACGCGTTATTTACGCTTTATTTCAAACATTGAAGAACTGACCCCTCGCATGCTCTCGACCATGTCACATATTGATTACGATCGCGAAATGGCGTTCATGGCGGTACAAGAGATTGATGGCAAAGAACACTTAATAGGCACATCTCGGTACATTGATAATTTTGATGATCAAAGCTGCGAATTTGCCGTCGTATTAGACGATACTTTTCAAGGACAAGGGTTAGCTTCTTATCTAATGAAACAGCTTTTTTTAGCCGCTGCTGATAAAGGCATTCGTGTTATGAAAGGTATTGTACTGGCCGAAAATAAACGCATGATTACTTTCTGTAAACACCTAGGCTTCACTATCACAAGAGACCCAGATGACATTGGCCAAGTCATCGCAACACTCAAATTAACAGATGGTTTTGTCACCGCACTGTATTCAAAAAAATAACAAGAAACACAAGACATAAAAAAGCTCGACACGCCTAAATTCAGGCAAAATCGAGCTTTTTAGTTTGTTTGAACTAATGCCTTTTTAGGGCCCGATACGGACACTATAAATCTGACATTAGCGAGTACAACGGTAGCGACCATTATCATTTGCAGAGTGCACTATTCCTTTTGAGCCAAAACCAATTTTCCCTTTACAAGACGCGTATTCATAGGAGCCACCTCTTTCTAACGTTACTCCTTTTTCACCATATCCTTTGATATTGGCAGACTGTGTGTAATAGGTGTTTTTAGGGCCATCACCACATTCTTTTTTGCTGTACTTCAGATCTCCACACCAAACCACAAAGATTTGATAACCACACCGATTTTTAAAGATAAGATTGTGCGAACTTTTTGAATTGGTAGAAGCATCCAAGCAGCTCGCCGCACTTTGCCCTGGATTACTAGCCAGTGCATTAAGACTGGTTAATAATGCGCAGAAAGCGACACTCATTGCTACTAAATATCGTCTCATAGTGATCTCCAAGAAAATGCCCTCTTTAGAAAAATCAGATGCAGAGGGTAAACATCTGTATACTTATTAATCATAAGCATATTTTATGACATTTTCTTACGATTTCAATACAAATGAGCATAATAATTAACAATGCCCTTTAAAGGCCTTTTCTTAATAGCCTGCAGCCCACAAAAACTGTTCGCTTAGATAATGTGACGGCTTGAAAAAAACACTCATGGATGGCATGTATCAGAATACATCCAGCTATTTGATGGCGTGGTTAGCAGTAGTGAGGGGGTTTTAAGTTCAATATTTCAGGAAAGAACAGTCTCCTAGGTGTGAACCTATTTCGGGTCTGGACAATAACGAAAAAAAGGCGAGATAAAATTATCTCGCCTTTTTTATTTGTAACACCATCAATAAGAAATTTAAAATTTGCTTAAGTCAGCAATCTTAGAAATCGTATTCGCCACTTAAAGCCACTTCGTTTTTAGCATAGCCAGCTGCACCATCGTAAGTGCCATCAGCATTATTATGGCGATATTCAACCCAAGTTAAGGCGTTAGGTGTAATGTTGTATTCAAGACCAAGTTTGTAAGATTTTACACTATTTTGAGAAGAGGATCCGTCAGCATTCGTTTTCTGCAAACCATAGCCTGTGTATAGACGGTATTGATTAATATTGTAAGCGCCTACTAAATCATAGGAATTCATTGATGTATTACTGTTTACTGCTGCTCCATTATCGGTTTTAGACCCTAGGTAAACAAAAGCAAGGTAAAGATCATTCAGGGTATAGTCAGCACCTAAACCATAAGTATCAATTTTACCGTCAGAATTTCCTGTAGATACGCTAGTAACAGTATTACCACCTGTTGCTGGATTGAATGCATAGGTATTAGTGATACCATTACCAAAGTTCTGGCGCGCATAAGCGGCACGTAGATTCAAACCAGTACCAATGTGATATACGCCCGCTAAAGAGTAAGCATTGTCTTGCTCAGTATTCTTTGAAATTGCTCCAATGTCTTTTCCATCATTATTGCGGAATTGGTAGCCGGCTTGAACATCTAAGTTGCCAAATGTATTAGAGTAAATGGCTTGGCTAGCTTGACGACTTTCTCCGTAAATACCGGTCTGAGCTTCCATCCCCCATTGGTCAAAAATATCAATGGCTTGCGTAAGGCTGGTATAAAGAGGTGTATTTTGTTGACCAAAAGACACTTTACCGTCTTTACCAAAATCGGCGCCTAGATAAGCTTTACGAGTAGTAAACTTACTGCCATCACTATTTTGGCCTGCGACTTGCCATTCTCCTTTAGCAAACACGCTGACGTTATCGTTAACACGGGTTTCACCTTTAATACCAAGGCGGGCACTGGTCGTTAAATCACCCTTGGCATCAGAATCGCCTGTAGAGCCAGCGTGTGTCATATCCGCTTCCACCTTGCCATATACGTCAAGAGAAGAACCGTTTGCATTGTAAACATTTGCTGCGTGTGCTGACGCCATCATGATAGTCGCTGCTGGAATAGCGAGTGCTAGGATTGTTTTTCTCATTTGAGCTGTCCTCTTGTTTAGATTTGACCATTTGTTTTTAGACGGTCTTTACTATAAACAGAGAAGTTCACTTTTTATGCACTAAAATAGAGGAAGATCACAGCAAATATATAGCATTAAAAAAATGTGATTTATTTAGTCGTAGAAAGGAAATATATGACTCGAAAACATCAAAAAAACACGCGAAAAGCTTGTAAAAAACTCAAGGGGTAATTTAAACAAAACTTATTTATGATTTTATTCATTGAAAACAAGGATTTATAAATCTTGTTTTTTGAGAATTTTCACGTTTAAAAAATAATTCATTGCAATTTTTACTAATTTTAATAGCTAGAAACGATCATGAAATTAAAGATAATAGAAACTTACAAAATTCAAAAAATGACAAATATACATAATTTTAAAAATCACTCCTTTTAATTTGCTCACTAAAATCAAAAAAGCCCTCAGTGCGCAAACACCGAGGGCTTTATAAGGATAGTTTTACGTCTTACGTGTTACTTTCCAGTAGCACGTGATACGTATTCACCGGTTCGAGTATCGACGCGCAATACTTCACCAATGTTGATAAATAGTGGCACACGTACCATGGCGCCAGTCGTCAAAAATGCAGGCTTAGAACCGCCGTTTGCGGTATCTCCTTTAACACCTGGATCTGTATCTTTTACTTCCAGCTCAATGAAGTTTGGCGGCGTAACCACAAGCGGTGCGCCATTGTACAAAGTTACTATGTACTTCTCTTGCTCTTTAAGCCATTTACTCGTATCGCCGACTGCATTTTCATCCGCCGCGTATTGCTCGAATGAACCGTCGGTTACCATAAAGTGCCAAAACTCACCGTCGGTGTATAAATACTCCATATCGGTTTCCATTACGTCTGCCGATTCTAACGTCTCGCCAGATTTAAAGGTACGTTCCCAAACACGCCCTGAACGCAGGTTACGTAGCTTCAAGCGGTTAAACGCTTGGCCTTTACCCGGTTTAACATGTTCATTATCCAATATAGTACATGGATCACCGTCAACCATTAACTTGGTACCATTGCGCATTTCGCTGGTAGAAATATTAGCCATACATCCTCACCGTGTCTTTTTTAGAGAAAAGGCTCTAACTGACGTATCATGTCAGCCTGACGATCTCAGCAAACATCTTTTTATAATAGTAAAAGAACGTTTGCAAAGATCTCAAAGAGCCCAAGGCCTATTCGGCCAGAAATAATTTGGCGCCAATGATAACCCAAATCCATTCGACTTTGCAGATATTTGACGTGATAGAGATTCAAACAGAAAGTACTTTAACTTGGTCGCAACACCTTTCTAAGGCGTTAACGAGCTTACCCGAACTAATACAACATCTCGCTCTACCCACTAACATGGTTAAAGATGGTAACGAGGCGCAAAATACCTTTAAATTATTGGTCCCACGTCCCTACTTGTCGCGCATCGAACGGGGTAATCCACTCGATCCACTCCTATTGCAAATACTGCCCAGTGCGGCTGAAATGCGGCTTGTTCCTGGCTATACAACAGATCCATTAGAAGAAGCAGATCACAGCCCTCAAAAAGCCATCGTTCATAAATACAAGCGTCGCTTATTGGTTATTACCACAGGCACTTGTGCTGTTAACTGCCGCTATTGTTTTAGACGTCACTTTCCTTATGGCGAGAACCAACTCGCGCAAGCAGAATGGCAATCTGTTATTGACTACCTGAAAGCACATCCAGAAGTTAACGAGGTCATTCTCAGTGGTGGCGATCCTCTCATGATGAAGGATGCTCTACTGGCTGACAAAATCCATAAACTTGAAGCACTGCCACAGATTAAACGTTTACGAATTCATTCACGCTTGCCTGTCGTCATTCCGCAGAGAGTGTGTGACGAGATGTTGGCTTGGATAAAAAATAGCCGTTTAGACATTATTATGGTGTGGCATATTAACCACGCTAACGAAGTGGATGAAGATGTCATACACGCAGCTCAACAATTAAAGCACGCAGGCGTTACTTTATTAAATCAGGGCGTACTCTTAAAAGGCATTAATGACAGCGTCAAAGCGCAAGTGGATCTTAGCGAAGCAGTATTTAAAGCAGGTTTGTTGCCTTATTATATGTTCACGTTAGACCCGGTCGAAGGCGCTGCACATTTTGATATTAGTGTTGAACAAGCACAACGACTAATGGGGAAAGTTGCTGCCGAACTGCCTGGCTACTTGGTACCAAGGCTGGCCAAAGAAATACCCGGAAAACAAGCGAAAACCGTGTTTGCTCCCATTGTCGATTAGCGCTTATTTATAAAGCAGATTAGTGATTATTTCTACAGTAGAACAATGCCATAAACTTACCGAGATAAAGCAATACGCTCTGTTTTTACTTGTTGTCGACGAATACTAACCTGTGGGGCGAATTGGTATAGATCACCATTTCGTCCTACTAATTGGCGCGGAACATGGCTTAACTTTGCCACTTGGGCATTGGCGGCCAAATGTTCAGGCTCACCATGACAAGGCACGGCTAGCTCAGGTTGAACCCACGTATACAATTGGCTCAACTCATCTCGACAAGGGTGTCCACTAACGTGGATCGTCAAGTCTGTATCCTGTTGCTGTAACGTTCGAATCTTTCGACCTTTAAATTGCTCAACCAAACGCATAATCGCGGTTTCATTCCCGGGGATCATCATCGCACTGAAAATCACCAAATCATTGGCATCAAGGCTCAGATCAAAACAATTGTCCGCTGCTAATCTATTGAGTGTCGCTCTAGGCTCTCCTTGGCTCCCCGTCACCACCGCCAAAACCTCTTCTCTTGGCAAATAGCCTAAATGAGCAGATTCAATCAAGGGCAGATCGTCAGGCCAATAACCCGTCGCTTTCGCGGCACCCACCATATTCGTAAGCGAGCGACCAATGAGCGCTAAATAACGACCAGTTGCTTTAGCCACTCGCCCTAATGCCACCAGCCTTGCTACATTACTGCTAAAGCAGCCCACCACGACACGGCCTTTTTCTGGTGCTATGGCGGCTAACAAGCCTTCATAACAGTCACTTTCTGACGCTGAGTGCCCGTCTCGTAATGCATTGGTAGAATCACACACCATGGCGAGAATATTTTCTTTCGCGAGCGCTTGAAAACGAGCGGGCGAAAAGCCTTCACCGATAATGGGGCGTTTATCAATTTTCCAATCACCGGTGTGAAAAATACGCCCCGCTGGGGTATCGATTGTCATTGCAAAGGGTTCTGGCACCGAATGTGTCAACGCCAACCAAGACACATTGAAAACACCAATTTTTTGCGTTTCATTTTCTTTCACCACAATCACCGGAACTTCATCAACCAATCCGACTTGCGCTAACTTACGGCGTAATACTTCTGCAGTAAAAGCCGTGGTATAAACAGGGCATTTAAAACGTCGCCATAAAAAAGGCAAAGCACCTACGTGGTCTTCATGGGCATGGGTAATCACGATACCCGCAAGGCGCTCTTTTTGTTCAGCAATAAAAGAAGGATCAGCTGATACTACTTCGGCAGTATGAATGTCGTCCGGCTTTAATGGCTCATTAAAAGAAACGCCACAATCCACCATTAACCATTGGCCGTCATGACCATATAGGTTCATGTTCATGCCAATTTCGCCCGTTCCACCTAGAGGCAAAAACCACAAATCCTGCTGTGAAGGTATCAATGAAGAGATAAAGCGCTCCTGTTAAAGGTAAGATGTTAGAAGTTTTGTCTATCTTACGTGATTTCTTATAAGATCCCACTCTAATAGAGGTCTACGCTATCGATTAAGTTCATCAATAGAGCGGCCCTAACTAGCATCGCTTCAACACACTTAGCACCTAGACAAAGAGGGCTACATGCAAAGCACTTTTCAGCCAAGTACCAAAACACAACGAAACAAAATACGCAGGGGCGCTGTTAGCTTATTGGCTCTGCTCATTTTATTGATTCTATTGTTTTCTGCTGCAAAATATTTTGGTACCCGCTATGCCACTCAAGTGATCGACAAACAAATACACGAATCTGGCCTTGCTCCTCTTATTCATTATAAAAGCATAAGCTTTAATCCGCTGACACTTACGCCGGTTATGCACTCCGTTTCGATAGGCAATAAACGTTATCCTTGGCTAAGACTTACGCATATTAAATTCAATTACCTTCCTGTTATTTACCCCAAACTCAACGTAGATTTCCAATTTGATGATAACAAGACCTCATTTATTGCTCGTGACACTCGACGACTAATGACGCTCATGGGAATACAACAACTCACTGGACAAGGGCATTTCCTATCAGCGCCTAAAGAGGGAAATATTGACTCCACATTAACGCTTCAGGTTGATCAAGTTGGGCATCTTTTTTTCAACAGTAATATAGATATATTGAACCAAGATGTTTCTTTGCAGGAGTTTCGCTCAGATTTACTGGCTTCAATGGCGTTAGGGCAACTTGATGCCATACCTATTTTGTATGGCGACAGTATTGCCTTCCATAAAATAGCGTTACGGTTTCGAGACGAAGGTCTTATCAAGCGGCAGTGGCCTGAGTTTTCTGCGAAATCTAGTCATGAAGCATTACCTTATTTCAAAACCTTGTCCGCCTATCTTGGTTTAGCGCCTTATCATTCAATACAAAACCATCATATCAGCACTCAAGTGACAACATTCCTCACTAAAGCTAATACGCTTTCTTTTTCAATGGCACCTAAGCAACCGATCAAACTTAAGACGCTAATGCAGTTTGTTCGAAATGAATCACTCTATGAAAACTCCGATATGAGCCTTTCAGCTCGATAAGACCAATAGATAGCTCAAAACATGACCTACATTGGGATAAACCCTGTATTTTCTTGTTCGCTTGTTTAAACTACTTTATCGTAAAAGCACTTTTAACCAATCGAGTGATAAATGACCAACGTAACCATATTAGTAGATGTTCAAAATATTTATTACACAACTCGCCAAGCTTACGGCCGTCGATTCGATTACAACGTTTTTTGGAAGCAAATAACTCAAGACAGGAACGTCGTAAAAGCCATTGCCTATGCCGTAGACAGGGGCGATGAAAAACAACGACAATTTCAAAATATTCTTAGAGCGATTGGCTTTGAAGTAAAATTAAAACCTTATATCCAGCGTGCAGATGGTTCAAGCAAAGGAGATTGGGATGTCGGCATTACATTAGACGCTATGGAATACGGACCAGACAGTGACGTTTTAGTATTAGCTTCTGGCGATGGAGACTTTGACTTACTGGCACAAAAGCTTAATCATAAATACCATACGCAAATCGAGGTTTATGGGGTTCCTATGTTAACTGCCAACTCGTTAGTGAACGCAGCAACAAAGTTTTACCCGATCAAGGACGATCTATTACTCAACTAGATAGGAGATAAAGGCGAGTTTACACTGTCATAACAACACGCTTTTGATTGTATCTATCATGGAAAAGAACTTCTCTCATGCATCTAACTAAAACACAAGTCCAGTTACGTCTCTCCCTTCAAAAAGGCTTAAGCATTCTCGTCGGTATATTAATGGCATTTTTTGGCCCAATTAATATTATTTATTTTAATAATCCGACTCTTGGTTGTATGGATGTCATTGTTTCCATTTTTAGCTTTTATTGTTTTTGGGCCACGATAAACAACAAAGACAAAGTACTCCTACACTACGCTCTTGCACTCGTCGTAACCGTCTCAATTTACATTACCGCCTATACCGCAGACTTCAGAGCATTCTCTATATTATGGGCACTATCGCTGCCTATGGTTTACTACATAATGTTTGGCACTCGCCGAGGAGCATTTCTCTCCTCCATTATTCTTATTCCAAGCATTTTTATTATCAATACGCATATGGTAACTGACCAATTTATGGCCTATCGGGCCATACTTAACTACTCTCTAGCACATAGCTTCATCTGCTTCTTATGCCATTTGTATGAGCAACAACAGTCAAGAAACTACGAACAACTCAAAAAAATCGCACTGAGCGATGCCTTAACTGGCGTACAGAATCGCCATGCCTTAGAGGCTCATTTTTGTGATCTAGATAAAAGCTCTGATAGAGCCCATATGTTATTGATCGATATTGATTTTTTTAAGAAAGTAAACGACCAATTTGGCCATGAGATAGGAGATCATGTGTTAGTAGAAATGGCCGAATGCTTACAGACGTATGTTGACGCCAATAATATATTTCGATTGGGAGGTGAAGAATTTGTTCTTCTGTTTAAAAACCATACCGACATAGAAATCAAACCTAAAGCAGAAAATATTCGGCACTCTATTGAACAATACCTTTTCCACAGCCATAACTTACGCATCAACATCACCATTAGCATTGGGGTTTCACGTTTTTTACCAGGACAGTCACTCGGTGATTTTCTACGTACGGCGGATAAAAAGCTCTATGATGCTAAAAGCGAAGGACGCAACTGCGTCTGTATTTAGCATCATAGATATTGGCAGCAATGTTAAATTAAGAAAATACCTCAAGATAAAGCGCCTCAACTTTCTCTCTAGCCCATGGCGTCTTACGCAAAAATTTCAAACTTGACTTCACAGAAGGATCACTCTTAAAACAATTAATATTGATCCGTATTGACAGTTCATCCCAACCAAAATGCTCAACTAGATCCGTGACTATTTTCTCTAATTTTATGCCATGTAATGGATTATTCACTTGTGCTGTCATTGCCAATTCACTCTAAAAAAATCGTTACGCTATTATACCTTAACTAATGGTGTATCTTACGTAGATACCCAAATGATTTTAAAGCGGTGAAATACAGAAAAAACCCATTAGAACATTTGACTAATAACCAAAATCCCCGAAAAATAGCATCAATTCATAAAAAAATAGATCACAAGATAGGAGAACATAAATGGGCATTTTATCCGGACTGAAAGGTCTATTTTCTGGTGGCGAAAGCGCGCCAGTCGAAGCAGAAGAAGCGGTTGAGTACAAAGGGTTTGAAATCATACCAGCTCCAATGAAAGAAGGTGGTCAGTACCGCGTTGCTGCAACCATCACCAAAGGAGAAGGTGACGAGCAAAAAGTTCATAGATTTATTCGCTCAGATCTTATCCCTAATCGCGACGAATGTATGGAAATTACTCTGCGTAAAAGCAAATTGACGATCGACCAACTAGGCGACAATCTATTTGGCTAAAAAGACGACATAAACAATATAACAACCAAAAGAAGAACAATATGAACGCACCAATAGGACAACACTGGAAACAAACAAACGAACGTGAAGACCTATTGGGAGCGAGTTATCGCTCTCGGACCTTTTCTTTCTCCGACCCCAAAGGCCCAGTCGACACCACCCTAATTGACCATCTTGGTGAACAAAAAGCCAAACAGGGCATTTTGTATATTCATGGTTACACCGACTATTTTTTTCAAACTGGCTTAGCCGATCACTTTATTGCTCAAGGTTATCGCTTCTACGCAGTGGATTTACAAGGCTATGGGCGCTCTATTCGTCCGAATTTACTGCCTAACTGGTGTGACTCGATAGACCAATACGGACAGGACCTCGACATTGCCTTAGCAACCATGAAAGAAGATGGTGTAGACCAAGTGATCATGCTCGCGCACTCCACTGGTGGACTGGTAGCGGCGACTTATCTCGCTAAACATCCTTTATTATCTGAACGAGAAAGCCATTACAAAACGTCCTTTCCTGCAATAACTGGCCTTATTTTAAACAGCCCTTTTTTAGCTTTACCATTTTCACCAAAGGTACTGAAGCGTCTTAATTGCCCTATCTACACGCTTGTTTCATTACTGCCTTTTGTGTCATTTCAAGCAAAAGAAGCGACGCTCTACTCTCAATCATTACATACGACATTTAATGGTGAATGGGATTATCGTTTAGATTGGAAACCGGCGGCTGGCTTCCCATTATCATTTCACTGGCTCAAACAAATTACTTTGGCGCAGCGTAGCCTGACTAATAAACACATAGAGACTCCCACCCTCTTATGCCATTCTGAGATCAGTACCATCAATACAAAAAACGTCGCAGACATGCAAATGGGTGACGGTGTTCTTAATATAAACAGCATGCAAGACGCCGCCACTAAAACCTTTACCAACCTCGATATCGCGATTATTCCCAAAGGTTTTCATGACTTATACCTATCACACTTACCAGCCAGAGAAGCCTACTTAGCCAGTATCGACTCTTGGCTGATAGAACAAACACATAAAAATGAGATTGAAAAGAAACCAGATGAGTAAGCCGTCAATTACTCTGCTTACTCATCACCAAATCAAGCAATCGCGTTGGTAAAATTCGTTTTAAAATACCTGCAATATAAGTCGGTGTTGTCACGTAATATCTAGGCTTAGGACGACGAGACTCTAATGCATGAATCAGTTTGGCGACTACCGCACTGGCTGGTAATGTCTGTGACGAAGTCGGCCCTTCTTTAGACAAACGCCCAATCGCTTCTTCATAGCCTTGTTGATGTCGGCTTTGAGAAATATCTACATTATCTCTTAAGGCGGCCAAGGCATTGGCTTTAAAACGGCTTTCAATCGGACCTGGTTCAATTAAGCAAATATGAATCGGAGTATCCGCAAGCTCTAGACGTAAAGTATCGGTTAAACCTTCTAAGGCAAACTTGCTGGCGTTGTAAGCCCCTCGAAATGGCATAGCAACTAAGCCAAGGACAGAGCTATTATTTACGATACGACCATAACCTTGCGCTAACATTAGCTTTAGCACTTTGCAGGTCAACTCATGAGTACCAAAGAAATTAGTATTAAACTGAGTTTTTAATACCTCTACTGACAAGTCTTCAACCGCGCCAGGTTGCCCATAGGCACCATTATTAAATAACGCATATAAATGACCACCTGTAATGACTAACGCTTCTTGTAAGCCTTTTTCAATCGAGGCAGAATCAGCAAGATCCAGCTGCACAACATGACGCAGTCCTGCTAATTTTAGCGCTTCCACATCCTCTTCACGTCGGCAACTAGCCACCACCAAAAAATCACGCTCTTGCAACATTTTAGCGGCTTCAAGACCAATACCACTTGAACAACCTGTGATTAAAATCGAGTACTGCATGCTAGATCCTCTTTTGAAAAACATAATAGATAGCAACAAGCACCTGCACTCACTGTGAAAGCATTTGTGCCTAATCAACACTCTGTACCAGTTATGACCTAAATACTTGTTATTTTGATTCTTTTCACTTAGGTTACTGGAAAATTTTGTCTATCTAAAGTAATTGTAATGGAAGATATCGTGAAAAACGAAAGTACTAGGGAAACCTTTGGCTCCCGCATTGGGTTTATTTTGTCGGCGGCCGGTGCGGCCGTTGGTTTAGGAAATATTTGGGGCTTTCCAACACAAGCGGCCAGTAATGGTGGTGGAGCCTTCTTACTGGTCTATTTGGTATTAATTTTCGTAGTTGCCTTTCCAATGTTAGTGGTCGAAATGGCCATTGGCCGTTATGGTCAAGCCAACCCTGTCGATAGCATGCGATCGCTAAACAAGAACCCTATTGCACAACGTATTGGGGCTTTGGTTGGTTGGCTCGGTCTGAGTGTTCCCAGTGTTGTTTTGGCGTTTTATAGCATTGTCGGTGGTTGGATTATTTGTTTTCTACTTGCCGCTATTGCAGGTTTAGTTGGTTTAACCGATCAAGCAAGCTGGTTAAAAGGCTTTAGTATTGAGCGTAACTTATTTGGCACCCTCCTCTTCTATGTGCTCACCATCTTAATCGTCCAAGGTGGCGTAAAACGCGGTATAGAGAAATGGTCAACACGCCTCATGCCTGCCCTTTTTGCTCTTTTCATTATTTTGTTCATTTACATCATGATGCAACAAGGAGCGATGGAAGGCTTAAAGCACTACCTCATTCCTGACTTTGACAAAATCTGGGATCGCAAACTGATTCTCGCGGCCATGGGACAAGGCTTTTTCTCGCTTACCATTGGCGGTTGTTCGATGCTGATTTATGGATCTTACTTAAGCAAGAAAGAAAACCTTCCCAAAATGGCACTAAGCGTTACCTTGATAGATACCTCTGTTGCTTTCGTTGCGGGTTTGGTTGTACTCCCTGCCATGTTTGTTGCCATGCACAACGGTGTACAAATTTACGCCGACGACGGTTCACTACTTAGCTCTGATACCTTAGTCTTTACCGTGCTGCCATTGATGTTTAATAGCCTTGGTTTACTTGGTCAGTTGTTCTCGGTGATCTTCTTCCTTCTACTGACCATCGCTGCGCTTACCTCTTCCATATCGATGTTAGAATGCCCCGTGGCTTTAGTGTCAGAACGGTTCAATACCAAACGCACACCCACTAGCTGGGTACTTGGTATTATCATTGCCCTCTTTAGCGCTGTTATTGTTTATCACTTTGGCGCCATGTTTGGATTAG
Organism: Marinomonas flavescens; assembly: GCF_004352835.1. GTDB lineage: Bacteria > Pseudomonadota > Gammaproteobacteria > Pseudomonadales > Marinomonadaceae > Marinomonas > Marinomonas flavescens. Next base: position 45,720 of record NZ_SJSB01000014.1, read on the forward strand.
TTGTTACACTCGCCACGCAATATTTACAGCCCTTTGCAGCCCTAATGTTCTGTTTATTTGGGGGTTGGGTATGGAACCGAAATGCGAAATTCAAAGAGTTAGAAAGCGGCTTTGCTGAGTTTCGTAATACAAGGTTCGGGAAAATTTGGCCATGGTACGTGCGTTTCGTTTGCCCATTAACGGTCATTGCTATTATTTGGGCGTCGTTCGATTAAGTATTGGCATTGCCTCCTAAAACGAAAGCAAATAAAAAGTGAGCCTAGGCTCACTTTTTATTTTACTGTATTATCGAATGAGGTTTATTCAGGCTTTTCTGCTTCGGATTTCTTACGTTTTTTCTGTTCGTACATAGCCAAATCTGCGGCAGCTACCATGTCATCTAATGACTTCTTCGTATCATAAGGAAAAGAAGCTACGCCAACGCTAAATTCAATTTTGTAGGGCTTATTAATACGAACATTCATGTCTGCAATCGCATCGTCAAAGCGACTCAACAGCGCATTAACTTTGTCGATAGCTATATCTGATAACATGATGACAAACTCATCCCCACCTAGACGGCCGATAATGTCACTTTCTCGAAACGTTTCACGCATAACTTCTGCAAACTGAATGAGTGCAACATCACCTTCATGATGACCATAAAGGTCATTAATCACTTTAAACTTATCTAAGTCGAGCAAAATAAACACCATAGACATTTTGTCACGATGGCATACTTTCTTGGCATAATCCGCCAACGACATAAAACCACGGCGGCAAGAAACCATCGTTAGGTCATCAAAGGTCGCCCACTGCATCGATTTAATCTCTTGCTCAATCATTGCACCAAAGTCCTCTAGCAGCTGCTTATCTTCAGCACTAAGCTCTCTGGGTTTTGAATCAATAATACACAAGGTCCCTAAATTAATTCCGGGGCGTAACTTAAGAGGATAGCCCGCATAAAAACGAACTTTAGGGTCTCCAGTTACCAATGGATTATCAGCAAACCGCTCATCCTTCAGGGTATCAGGTACGATAAAGACCTCATCCTGATTGATTGCATGACCGCAAAAAGACAATGCTCGAGGAGTTTCTGTTACTTCTAAACCTTGGCAAGACTTAAACCACTGCCGATCTTCATCAATCAAACTTACCAAGGTAATGGGCACTTTAAACATCTGCTTAGCCATACGAGTAATGCGGTCAAACCTTTCTTCATAAGAAGTATCAAGGATTTTAAGCGCTCTTAAAGCATGCAATCGTTCTGCCTCATTTGGCGGTTGTTTTGGTTCTTTCATGTCGACTCCTTATCTTCATATCAGCTAACATCCGCTGTTATCTCAATGCTAATAATGCAAAACAATGTTGTTACCCATTGATAGCAAATATCTACCTATGGTTTTTCTATTCGAGCTTAGACAACGTTCTACTGCATCCCCCTGCTATTTTCACTATATGACCCTAATAGACAATAATCAGAGTAAAGCAATACCAGTGGTGTGCCTAACGACATTTGAGCGTCTATTCCAACCTTTACAAAATACCCTGTATTAATTGAATAAGTGTTTCAATTCTTGCTCAAACCAGCTCAAGGCGGGGCCCACCGTTTGCTGACTAGGACGCACCCATTCTACAGGTGCTTGCCATGGTTTATAGTCAAAATTAAAAGGCAGTTTCATTAGCTTACCACCCGTAATATCTTCTTCAACCATGTGGCAAGGCAAATAACTCCACGCTAAACCAAGCCTAGTAAGTTGTCGTAGAGTATCAAAATTATTGCAGTACATTTTTTGTACTGAAATTGGCAAAAAATGCGTGAGATGACGCCCATTTACACCTCGAATTAACAATTGCTTATGAGACATAATATCGCGTATATCAATCTGGGATAACGCCGCTAACGGATGATTAGGGTGAGCAACCGCGTAAAAAGGCAAATCTCCTAAGTTACAAACATCAAACGCACTTTCTAGACCGATATTAGCAAACTGTAGACCGATGTCCGCCTTGCCTTGACTGAGGTGATCCATCATATCTGGACTGGCAATACTGTGTATTTCGACCTCTGAGGCAACAAAATGATGACTAAGGTCCACCAAAATACTTTTTAACTTGGGCAACATTAAAGCATCATCAATGGCAATAATGAGATGAGACTCTTCCGCTTTAGATAACGCGGTCGCCGCTTTATTAAGCTCCTGACTCTGTTTTAAAACCGCTTGGGCGTAGCCAAGAAGCTTGTCACCTGCTGGTGTTAATACCGGTGTTCTGGCGCTTCGATCAAATAACAAGGTATCCAAATCTATCTCTAATGCGGCAATAGATTGGCTAATGGCAGACTGAGCTTTAGAGAGTTTTCTGGCGCAAGCCGAAAACGAACCAGTGGCGGCAACCTCTGAAAAAATTCTTAATTGCTCCAAGCTATACATATCAAAAACTCTGTTAGAAAAAAACATTTTACCATCACTAAAACCGATAGTAATTAACTTTGATCTATCCTGATTTCAGGTCATTATTGCGTTTTTAGAACACTTGCACTTGGAGCTCTCTGGTTATGTCACTGATGTCGGTAAAAGAACGCGTTTTTCACAGCTTATTATTTGAAGGACTGGCATTGTTAGTTGTCGTGCCGACGTCGGCATTACTGATGGGAACGGAAATGGTGACCATGACAGGCCTAGGTATCGCCATGTCATTAACGGCCATGACATGGAATTTTTTGTATAACTTAGGATTCGATTCGATATTTGGCCATCAACGTATCAAAAGAACCTTACTGACGAGAGTATTTCATAGTTTAGGCTTTGAATTAGGTTTATTACTCGCCACCGTACCGCTCATTATGTGGATGCTAAATCTGTCTGCTTGGCCTGCACTCATCTTCGCAAGTGGTCTAGTTGTTTTCTTCTTAGCGTATGCCATCACATTTAATTATGGCTACGATCATATTCGCTTTCGTCTCGTTGAGAGCAAAGCGGCTAATTAAAAAAAATGGAATTGAACGTAATTTGTATAAGGTAAAGTTATAGACCTCACAGCAGGTTTGCCGTGAGGTCTATAAGCGATGTTAATCCACCTTAGTAGATTATATTTTGAATTGATCGATTGACGAGTCTAGCTCTGTTGAAAGTCTAAGCAGTTCGGATGACAGAGCTTTACTACTTTCTGAGCTTTGCTGTGTTTGCTTAGCCATTTCATTGATATCAATGATGCTATTGTTAATTTCTGAAGCGACCTGTGTCTGTTGTTCGGCCGCCGTTGCTATTTGATTGTTCATATCCAATATATCGGAAATCGCTTCACTTATACTCTTAAGTGCTTCATTTGCAGTCAGTGCCTTCGCTGAGGTTGATACCGCACTATTAACATTAGCCTCCATAAGCTCAACCGATCTTTTCGCTTCGCTTTGGAGACGGGTAATCACAGTTTGTATTTCTTGTGTGCTGGCTTTGGTGCGATTAGCAAGATTACGCACTTCGTCGGCCACCACGGCAAAACCTCTCCCGTGCTCACCAGCTCTCGCTGCTTCAATGGCGGCGTTTAATGCCAGCAAGTTAGTCTGCTCTGAAATGGCATCAATCACCGCAAGGATAGAGCCAATTTCCTGTGTTTCAGATTCTAGCTGTCGAGTGGCTGTCGTTACATTTTGGATTTCTGAAACCAATGAAGTGATGTCGTCGTTCATTTCATTGACCGCTTTTTCTCCATTGAGTGCATAGATATTCGCTTTATCAGCCGCATCAGAAGCCATGAGCGTATTGCGAGCAACCTCTTCAGCCGTTGCGGTCATTTCGTTCATGGCTGTGGATGTTGATACCAAGTGATCCATTTGAGATTGTGAGCTTCTATTAGTTTGCAGCGCGGCTGCCGCTGTTTCATCGGAGGCAGCTTTAAGTTTTAAATTTGTAGCGGTAATCGAATGAACGATGTTTTGTAAGCTTACAATCATCTTTAGGGTTGCTGCGAAAATGCCTGTGTCATCAGGAGTAGGTGCTCTATTTAAAGTGAGATCACCTTCTGATACGTCACGAACTAAGCTTTCAATCTCGGTTGGCTCGCCACCGATAGGCTTGTACATTAATTTATTGATAATCAAGTAGACTACAAACAAGGAAATTAATATAAGAACAGTGGATACCAGAATGCTGCGCACTAGATTGCTATTAGAGGCAGAATTAAGAGCAGCATTAGAGGAGCTAGACCATACGATCCACTTTAACTCACGCGTTATCGTTTTTTGGACTAAGCTTTTCTGTCCATTAAGCAAGACACTGTATAGGCCAGCAGGTTTTGCTTCGTAACCACTTAGCGAAGGTATTGCTTTGTAAATATTTTCACCTACGTTGTGTTCTGTAGATGAGATAATGAATCCGTCAGCCCGCGTTATTATCACATTATTCGTACTGGTTAGGCTGTTAGCAAATTTGGCAACACTCCCCACTGAAATATTAATATTCAAACTACCAATAAGGTCGCCATCTCGGATTACTGGTACAGCAACGGCCGTAAGTGTCTTACCGGATGCGCTTTGAAATGGCGTAGTAACGACTTTTTTCTCTCCTGAAAAGATACGTTCATACCATTCTCGCTTAAGTGCCTTTGCATTAAAGCCTACTTCAATACCATTTTTATCGTGCGAACTGCCATCTTTAAGGCCTAAATAGGCTTCTTCAGCACCCAGTTCGCTTATTAGAGACGCAAGTATAGGGGCTAATTTTTCATCATTCACATCCCCATTTGCACTGACAGGAACGCTAAGGGCGGCTATCGATAGTGCGTCAAAATATCGCTCCATATGTTGATCAAGCGCGTCTGAAATAAGTAACGATTCATTCTGTAATATACTGGTTCCATTGCCAGTCGACTCACTTTTAAAAGCCATATAATTGCTAGTTGTTACAATAGAAATGGCTATTATGAATAAGCCACCTATTGATAGTATTAGTTTTAACTTTGCGCTCATTTTCTCTGCCTATAATTGAAATTTACTGAGGGGGAATCGAATTCGGGTCTATATTAATAGTTATAATTCTGTTTTTTTAACGACAAGGAAAGCTAGTCACTTTTACATTAAATATCGAGAGGTCAAGGTCTAAAATAGTGCCGATTATGCGTTGGTTTTCTACATTTATTAGGCTTACTTTTTGCTGCATATATAATCTTTTTTCGAAACAAAACCAATCACCCTTACCAATAGCATTATGGTTGATATTAAGCCTTACTCTGCCTTTGGTGTTGGGTGTTGGGTGTTGGGTGTTGGGTGTTGGGTGTTGGGTGTGTCTATTGAGGCCGTATAGCGCTAATGATCAAGAAAGCGGAGATTAAAACCACATCGTTTTTTTGCTCTCTAAAAAATAACTATTATTCAATATATTAGCATTCATAGTCGAAATAATTACATTTATTCTATCGATTTCTAACTTTGTAAGTGCAGACTGAGCCACCAAAATAATCAAGGTGGCAATTAGTAATTGCTTTTTCATTAACCAAAATATTGCATGAGTTACGGCATATTTTTAGATTTCTTATAAAACAATTTTCCCTTGGCGACAGATTATTGACAATAATGGGCGGGGACGGTGCGATTTTTAAACAAAAAAAGGCGAGCCTAAGCCCGCCTTTCTATTACTTATTCTGAACAGTTTATCCGTTAGCTTAATGCTCTGGAATGATGTTCTAGGTGCTCATCAATGAAGCTAGCGATGAAGAAGTAGCTATGGTCGTAACCTGGCTGGCGGCGCAAGGTAATCGGGTGTCCAACACTTTCACATGCGGCTTCAATCGCCTCAGGTTTGAGCTGTTCCACTAAGAAATTATCCGCTTCACCTTGATCGATAAACAGTGGCAAACGCTCTTCCGCTTTCTCGATTAGATAAGTAGCATCCCACTCTTCCCATGCTTTGCGATCTTCACCCAGATAACCGGTAAAGGCTTTCTCACCCCAAGGGCATTGTGTTGGGTTTACGATCGGCGCAAAAGCAGAAACAGACTGGTATTTGCCCGGATTTTTAAGTGCACAAACCAAAGCACCATGTCCGCCCATAGAATGACCAGAAATAGAACGCTGATCCGTCACTGGAAAGTGGGCTTCAACCAAATGCGGTAATTCTTGAACCACATAATCGTACATATGATACGTATTAGAATACGGTTCCACCGTGGCGTTCAGATAAAAACCTGCGCCAGAACCAAAGTCATAACTAGCATGCTCTTCAGGATAATCCGTACCGCGTGGGCTAGTATCTGGGCACACAATCGCCAAGCCAAGTTCTGACGCTTTACGAAGAGCACCGGCTTTCTGCATAAAGTTTTCATCGGTACAGGTTAAGCCAGACAACCAATACAACACTGGTACTTTTTGTGTTTCCGCTTGTGGTGGTAAATAAATAGCAAAAGTCATTTCACCACGAACCGACAAGCTTTCGTGGCGGTAACGTTTCAACCAGCCACCAAAAGCTTTTGTACTAGATAGCAATTCCATCTTTACATTCCTTTCAGGTTGCACGGAAAACACCGTGCGACCGTATGAAAAAATTTATTTATCAAAAAGGATAACAGTACGAATACTTTCGCCTTTATGCATCAAATCGAATGCTTTGTTGATGTCTTCAAGCGGCATAGTATGCGTCACGAATGGATCAATTTCGATCTTGCCATTCATGTAATCTTCTACGTAACCAGGCAATTGACTGCGACCTTTTACACCACCAAAAGCAGAGCCTTTCCAGACTCGACCTGTTACCAACTGGAATGGACGCGTTGAGATCTCTTGACCTGCACCCGCTACGCCAATGATGATGGATTCGCCCCAACCTTTATGGCAACACTCAAGCGCTGAGCGCATAAGATCAACATTACCGATACACTCAAAAGAGTAATCTACGCCTCCGTCAGTCATGTCCACAACGACTTGCTGAATCGGTGCATCGAATTTTTTCGGGTTAACGCAATCGGTCGCACCAAATTGCTTAGCCATTTCAAATTTAGATTCGTTAATGTCGATCGCGATGATACGACCTGCGCCCGCCATACGTGCGCCTTGAATAACAGACAACCCAATGCCACCCAAACCAAATACCGCTACCGTGTCACCTTTTTCTACTTTCGCTGTATTCAATACCGCGCCGATACCAGTGGTAATACCACAACCTAGCAAACAGACTTTTTCCAGTGGCGCATCAACCTGAATTTTTGCCAGGGCAATTTCCGGTACTACACTGTATTCAGAAAACGTTGACGTCCCCATATAATGAAAAATAGGTTCACCATTAATACTAAAACGACTGGTGCCATCTGGCATTAGGCCTTTACCTTGCGTTTCACGAACCGCACTGCATAAATTAGTTTTGCCTGATTTACAGAACTTACATTCACCACACTCAGCCGTATAAAGAGGAATGACGTGATCACCTGCTTTAAGCGTCGTGACACCTTCACCGACGGCTTCAACAACACCAGCACCTTCATGGCCTAGAATTGCAGGAAATACGCCCTCTGGATCGTCGCCCGATAAGGTAAACGCATCCGTGTGACAAACGCCCGTTGCGACCATACGTACTAACACTTCACCCGCTTGTGGGTCTTGAACATCTACTTCTTCAATTTTAAGTGGTTGGCCTGGGCCCCAAGCAACTGCTGCTTTACATTTCATTGCGTTCTCCAAAATATGTTTTAACGAAAAGGATAAGATAATTTAAGTGCAGCTACTTTATCCCTAAATGATTAAGACGATAATAGCTATTTTAGAAAATGATTATTGCCACACAGCATCAATCATTTTTTCTTTCAAAGATTCACGTTAAAATACCAGCCGACTAATTAACGAAAAAAGCGAGCGCGTAATGAAAAACTGGGAAGCCATGGAGGCCTTTATTGAAGTCGTACGACAAGGTAGTTTTTCCGCCGCCGCCATACAACTTAAAGTATCCGCTTCACACATCAGCCGCCTTATTACTCAACTAGAAAGCGAGCTGGGCACCACCTTATTGTTTCGAACTACAAGGCGCATCCGTTTAAGTGAAGCAGGCGAACTTTACTACCAACACTGTCGAGGTTTACCAGAAGCCTTAAGCAGTGCTGAAGAAGTTATCTCTACGCTAAATCAAGCGCCCATTGGCCCATTTAAAATGACCTGCGCTACAACGTTTGGGGAGCGCTTTATTGCGCCCTTAATGAACGATTTTTTGATTGATCATCCCAAGATAGAATTGGATTTTCATCTTACTAATCGAGAAGTAGACCTGATCGAAGAAGGCTATGATTTAGCCATCCGAATGGGGGCACTAAAGGACTCTAGCCATTTATCACGACGGCTCTGCGATCGTGCGGAATATTTGTGCGCTTCTAGAAGCTACGTGGATCAGCACGGCATTCCTCACACTTTGGCCGAGTTGAGTAAACATCAATGCCTTATCGGTTCAAAAAACCATTGGTTATTTCAACAAGACGGTCAACGCAAAGAAGTAAAAATCGTCAGTAATTGGCGCAGCAACTCAGGCCCAGCCTTACTAGACGCCGTTAGAAAAGGACTCGGTATCGCACAGCTACCCGATTATTATGTTGCCGATGACCTTGCTTCTGGACACCTCATTGCCCTGCTACCACAGTACCAATACCCTTATAGCGGTGTTTGGTTAGTCTATCCAAAAGTACGTCAACCTTCGCCAAAGTTACAGAAAATCTGTGATTATTTGATTCATCGACTCAAACAAAATCCGCCTTTTTAGCCTCAATAAGCCTATCTATAATCTCCCCAAATTAAGAGGCCAGCGTCATGGATCTAAGATTATTTTTATTAACAGTAATGACATAATCATGGATATTTAACCCCATTACATCCGTGCCCTTAATCTTAATGGCATCCCCTTTTCCATCACTAATGTTAAAGGTGAAATCCACCATCAAAATAGAATCTCCCTGAAAAGATGCGGTATGTGAAGATGCGTTTAGCTTCACATTTAAATGCACCTTATTAGGCGTCGTATATTGGGAAATTAACGTCGTTGTTTGTTTCGTACCGGAAAAGGCTTTTTCTAATGAAAGCGGACTTTTCTCATGGTGTATGTTTTGAGTCGCATGCATAACAGGAGACTCAAAATGACGTAATGCATTAAAGAAAGAAGGATTGTTTTTGATTTGTTCTGGTGTCGCTAAACTCAATACATCTCTGGAGCTAAAGGTAATGTGTATATCAAATGGCACATGTGTATTTGTTGCTAAAGGCGAAGTGTTACAAAAAGCCGAAGAGGTAAATAGAGCTAAAATGCCCCCCAGAAGTAGATTCTTTGTGATCAATTTCATTGCTATTCCTTAACGCTTGGATGAGTAGATATATTAAAAATCAATTTATGTCAGTTGTGCTTCTATAAATTGAAAATAGTGTTATTCAAATAAGTTAAGTCCACACAAGGTGGAACGCAGTGGGCAACTGGCTGGTATCAGATAGAACAAAAGACGCCACGGCGATGGCTGCATAGCCAGTAAGGCGTGCCTATGATTAAATACGCTAAACAATTTTGATAAACGAGCCAGCTATGTTTTCCCAACAAGATCTTGTCCAAGTTGCCCGCCAAACGATGCCATTCGGAAAGTACAATGGCCGTATTTTGATCGACTTACCCGAAGCCTATTTACTATGGTTTGCCAAAGAAGGTTGGCCGAGTGGCAATCTAGGACAGTGGCTACAACTGGCATTGGAAATCAAAATTAATGGCTTGGAAAAATTAGTAGATCCTCTGCGCAATCCAACCGAGAAAAAAACAGATGAACCGAAGGTTCGAATTCGTTTTGATAATTAAGCTTTACATACTCGATGGTAGTGGTATAGATCGTCGCCTTCCGATTTCTCTATTAATGTAAATCCAGCTCGTTCAGCGACTTTTTGCGACGCAATATTAGTCGCTTTTATTTGTGCTAATAACACGCCATCGAAGCCTTGAATAAAGGCATTTAACATTTTTTGTGCGATGCCTTTACCCCGAGATTTAGGTGCGACAGTCCAAGATAAAATCCAACCGTCTTTGTCTTTATCTGCACGTATTGTTCCGACCGCTCGATGATTCAACTCAGCAATACACAACTTACGATGCTCATTATGAATAGTCGATTTTAACCATTTCAAGTGACTCGCTACTTCCACTCTTTCTGGTGAGAGAGACGCTTGGCGCGTAACTATGTCATTACGCCATTCCAATAAGCAATCGGCGTCGCTCATGGTCGCTGGTCGAAGAAAAAACTTCGAATTCATCGGTGCCTCCAAATTAAGTACTATTTCTTGCATTCAACGAACGAAGCACTTGCTCGATATCATGCTGTACGAAAGAGTCCTAAGATAATCATTATCTTGTTTAATAGGCAAGTATTAGGATCGGATCACCTTTTTAACATCACAAGAAATACACGAATGAAGACCCATCCCCACCTTGACCCGATGTAAACTTTGCAAAAAAAACCAGCGCATTTGCGCTGGTCTATTTATGCTTTTTAGCAAGAGAGACAAAACGAATCGTGAAACTATAATCCACCATGGGTTAATTTTGCGGGATCTAATAAAGCCAATAATTCTTCTCGGCTCAAATCAGTATTTTCTTCCGCTACATCAACAACAGGACGCCCTTCTTTATACGCTTTTTTGGCAATTTCAGCGGCCTTGGCATAACCAATAATAGGGTTCAATGCGGTGACTAAAATCGGGTTGCGATGCAAGGCTTCATTCAGCTTGTCTTCGTTGATCGTCAATGTCGCAATGGCACTATCCGCTAACAATTGACCGCTATTCGCTAACAACTTAATGCTGCTAAGCAAATTTTTCGCGATCATTGGTAACATAACATTGAGCTCAAAATTCCCAGCTTGCCCACCAATGGTAATCGCAGCGTCATTACCAATAACCTGTGCCGCCACCATAGCCGCGGCTTCAGGAATAACAGGATTCACTTTACCCGGCATAATAGATGAACCAGGTTGTAAGGCTTGCAGAGTAATTTCACCTAAACCAGCCAATGGGCCCGAATTCATCCAACGAAGGTCATTGGCGATTTTCATATACGTGACGGCTACCGCTTTCAGCTGGCCCGACAGCGCGACAGCTGTGTCTTGGGAACCTATCAAAGCAAAGAAATTCTCACCGGGTGTAAAGGTTACTTTAGTTAAATAAGAAAGCTCTTTGGCAAACAATGCGGCAAACTCAGGGTGTGCATTAATACCGGTACCAACCGCCGTTCCACCTTGTGCAAGGCGAGTAATTTTCGTCTCTATGTACTGCAAATTATCTAGATTATCGCCGAGTTGAGCAGCCCAAGCATGAAACGTTTGATCAAAACGAACCGGCATAGCATCCATTAAATGCGTTCGACCTGTTTTGGTATAATCTTTTAATGTGTCGCCTTTTTCTTCAATTACGGCTTTTAGATGTGAAAGCGCTGGGATTAAATGCCCCGTTAGCTCAATGCTCGCACTCACATGAATGGCACTCGGTATCACATCGTTACTGCTTTGACCAAAATTCACATGATCATTAGGGCTAATCGGCGTATCACAGTGACGACTTGCCATCGTTGCTATCACCTCATTCGCATTCATATTAGTACTAGTACCAGAGCCTGTTTGATACACATCCACAGGGAAATGCGTCATTAGGTTTGTGTCACTCAACAATACTTCACACGCGCTTTGAATCGCCTGAGACTGCTCAGAAGTAATGCATTTTAGAGTTTCATTAGCTCGTGCCGCAGCCGCTTTGATCAGAATAAGAGCGCGTATAAACGCTTCAGGAAGAGGCTCGCCACTAACAGGAAAGTTATTAATTGCTCGTTGAGTTTGTGCGCCATAAAGCGCACTTTCAGGGACATTTAGTTCACCCATGCTGTCTTTTTCAATTCGCATTTTCATAATCTAACGATTTCCTTATGATTCTAATGAGCATAAAAAATAGTGGCTGAGGGTTCGTAAATCATGCTCCATTCTGAAATAAGCTTTAGCGTCTTGATAAGTCACAATCAGCCGTTTTAAATTCGCCAAAGGTCGATACACCATGTCTAAGCAGACTTGTCGCCAATGCGGCGCGATGTGGGTGTCACACACAGTATCTAATAAGACATTAAATACTCTCTGATGCAATGTAACAGCATCAGTAATATTTAGTCTATCGGCATATTCTTCACTGATCTTAAGGTAATGGTAAAGCACTTCTGGCGAATCTGCGCACTGACCGCCTTGAATGGTTTGCTCAATCACTGAAAATGGAACGAGATAATGGCTCATGCTGTTGTCCGCCTATTGAAATGATAACTATTATCAATAATGAAACGTGATAACTTACCTGTCAAGTTATTGATAACGATTCCCATTAAAATAAAAACCAGCGTTATTTAAAATCGGAGCATGCTTATGACAGTTACCTTGAAAAACGCCGCCAGTGCCGCTATGTGAAAGACAACACGATTGCTGTCCTCTAAAAACAAAAAAAGCCCCTGCTACCAAAGGCAACAGAGGCTTATTAAGCAATAATATTACTTAGTGGTGATGACCACCGACACCGTGCGCATGACCATGAGCAATTTCATCATCTGTTGCTTCACGAGCCTCTACAATTTCAATATTAAACGTTAAATCTTTACCGGATAGAGGATGGTTTAGATCTACTATCGCACGCTTTAGACCAGATTTGATAATTGTCACCTGACGCATGCCTTGCTCTGTTTGAATCATCGCGATCATGCCAGGTTTCCAGCGTTTACCACCTTGGAGATGCTTCACTGGCACTTCTTGTGTTCGATCTTCATGACGGTCACCATAAGCGTCTGCGCTTGGTACAGTCACTTCAAATTCTGCACCTACTTCTTTTCCTTCCATGGCTTTTTCAAGTCCAGGAATAACATTGCCATGGCCGTGTAAATAAGAAATAGGGTCTTTGCCCGCGGAAGTTTCGATCAATTCTTCGCCGTGACGAAGTGTGTAGTTAAATTGAACGACTTGGTTGTCAGCAATGGACATGGTATTTCCTCTGTTAATTTAGCTCAGCAATGTAGCTCAGTTATTTAATTGATCAGTGCAATCGCACATTTTGCGCGACATTATAGAGTGTCCCTAGAAAATGGCGAACTCTATTGCGTCTTCTTTGATTGATATTCCCTTAATCATAGAAGCCGTTGCCTTTTCTCTTGTTGAATGGTTTAGCACATAAACGGGGTGCGTATCAAAATATTGCGCTAACTTTTTCTCAAAGTCATCATGTAAAGACCCCAATGTCGAGCGCAGTATTTTATCGTTAAAGCTTGAACCTTCTACGGCAATTTTAGTGATTTTTGGCGCCACTAAATACACTCGATTTTCTTCTAATCGGACACCTGACTCAAACGATGGATTCACCTTAGTACTAAACGAAAAAGACTGCCCAAAAGCGCTCAACGTCCCCTGTAATTCAGTCTTCATATCCACCAGCGCCAAACCACCGTCTCGATCCGTTAAATCAATATGGGCAGATTTCACCAATAGGTTCATATCTAACGTGTTACCACTTTCAAGTGTCAATTGAATATGATTGGACTTAGGTTGCTCTAATTGTTTCGCAACCGCTTGATTTAATTCGGTCTCGCTTACGCTTAAACCATCACAACCTGCAAGAGTCAGCGTTGATATCAATAAAACAGTGACCGCTATTGCTCGACGAATTTTCATGTATTTCTCCTAAAAGAATGCAGTCTAATCACTGCTGCGCCCGTTTTTCGTACCAAAAATTCATAAAGTCTTCCGTCACTTTTTGCTCAATCACCATCGCTTCTTCTGTAGGACAAAACAGTGACACCGTAAAAACGTTGTAACCTTCAGGCGAAGTGGTAATTCGAACTCTTGGTTCTGGGCCAGATATTTTAATGTCTAAACGTTTTTCAATGAGGCTGTTATAACGAATTGCCACTTCATGAAAATGCTCGCTGTATTCACGTATTTTATCCAGTATTTGGCCTTTAATTTCAAACAAATTCACGTCATCAGTTAGTCTGGAAATTGAAAAGTTATGAGTGACATAACGACGCATATAATTCAAATTCTGAACCGTATGTGTCAATAAAATACTATTCGGAATAACAGTCGTTCGACCGGTATAGCCATAACTCCCACCTTTTAAATCCACGTCAAAAAGCGTCGTAGAAAGCCAATCACTGTCCGTTACTTCTCCTTCACAATTGGCTACTCGTATCCAGTCTCCAACCTGATAAGGCCTAGTGCTCGCACGATAAAATGCCCCCACAATACAAGAGATAAATTCTTTTGTTGCTAAGACCAAAGCCACCATGAACGCAGCAATAGAAATAGCAATATTTTGCAGCTCAGAAGACCAAATAAGAATAAAGCCAACCACTAAAAGAAGATTAAAAATATTGTCTATTGAATTAATCCGCTGACGCTTTTTGTCATGCTCTAAAGTCGCATGCAGACGAATAGCACGTTTGGTGTAACGTCTAATAATGTAAGACAGTAAAATCCAGAGGATTGTCAAAAATATTTCGAGATGATTTCTCACCACCGAGAAATCCAAATCTGAAAAATTAAGCTGAGAAAATTCGAATGACATAACAATAAGGTTCCTTCATTAAGAGCGCCACTTTATCAATCATTTTATTAATCACCAACTAAAAGCACTAGACAGAGTGAAAAATAATACTGTATATTCGTACAGTATTATTTTTCAGGAAGGTGGATCATGCCTGTAGTTATTAAATACGTTGTAGAACGTGATGGAATTGAAAAAATGACATTTACTTCCAAAACAGAAGCCGATGCCTATGACAAGCTACTCGACACAGCCGATGCTCTCTATGAAGTGCTTGATAGCAGTGAGTTAGCAGGGGATCATGCTCAAAAAGAAGCGTTGTCTATGTATCTAGCAGAAAACAAAGAAACGCTTTTAGAAGCCTTAGGAGCAAAACGAAAAGTCACACCAAAAAGCAAAACAAAGTCTAAAAAGACGCAAGCGAACGGCAATACTACGCTGCCATTAGAAGACCTTGTGATTGAACCAGATGAAGATGCTCTTTACGACGAAGACGAAAACTCGGACTCTTTTGAGGATACCGAAAGCTATATTGAAAGTGATGCCGCCTAAGCAATAAGACGCGGTTAATGGAATCAAAACATCGCACTTAAGCGGTGTTTTGATTCACAAGCTATTACAAAATCTAATAAGACGCTTTCATCCCTTCACGGACCCACTCCCAGTCCGCACTATTTATCTATAAAAATACAAAAACAGCTAACACAGACAAGATAAAAGTGTATAAACCTTTTATTATTACCCTTCATATTAAAGTTCTTTAGGAACAGCCCTACATGATTGATGCCTTACTACTGACATTTATTTTCCTTGTTGCTGGAATTGTTTCTGTGCCCATTGCTGCTAGGCTGGGACTAGGCTCTGTGCTCGGTTATTTATTAGCGGGCATTATCATCAGCCCTATTCTTTCTGTGTTAAATGTCGATCTCGCTTCGGTGCAAAATTTTGGCGAACTAGGCGTGGTTTTGATGCTGTTTTTAGTCGGACTAGAGCTAAACCCTAAAAAACTATGGGCTATGAAAACCCGCCTTCTTGGCCTAGGCGGCGGCCAAGTAGTGCTGACAGCACTCCTTATTATGGGCACCTCCATGTTGTTAAATCAGTCATGGCGAATTAGCCTAGCCGTCGGTCTAGTTCTTGCGCTTTCTTCTACTGCTATTGTCCTACAAACCCTTGGTGAAAAAGGCCTGCTACGCTCAGATGGTGGCCAATCCTCTTTTTCTGTCCTGCTCGCTCAAGACATCATTGTTATTCCGATGTTAGCGTTTATCCCTTTATTAGCCACGCCAGAGTTGCTCAACGCGCTGAATCATACCGTTAGCCAAGCATCGACCCACGGTGGCAGTTGGAATCTACTAGAAGGTCTTTCTACATGGCAAGTAACGCTGGTGACTATTGGTGCGATTATCACCGTCGTCTTGGGCGGCAGCTATTTATCCAGTCCTGTTTTCCGTTTTATTGCATCTGCTCAACTGCGTGAACTCTTTACTGCTACTGCATTAATGTTTGTTATTGGCACCACATTATTAATGTCTGTTGTGGGGCTATCTCCTGCACTTGGCACCTTCTTAGCTGGCGTTGTATTAGCAAATTCACCCTACCGACATGAGCTAGAAAGTGACATTGCTCCCTTTAAAGGGTTGTTACTGGGCTTGTTCTTCATGACTGTGGGTGCGGGCATTAACTTCAGTCTATTAGCCAGTCATTTCACGACAATAATAGCCATGACGCTCGGCGTTATTGTATTAAAAATGCTCGCGTTATTACTCTTGGGAGTCTCGTTTAATATACGTGGGGCAGACAAATGGCTGTTTGCATTAGGATTGGCTCAAGCGGGGGAATTCGGCTTTGTTCTACTGTCATTTACAGTCGCTAATGGCGTTATTCCTAAAGCGCTAGCAGATCAACTCTTGCTTGTTGTTGCACTATCTATGCTACTCACCCCAATCCTCTTTATCCTTTATGATCGCTATTTAGCCCCACGTTATTTGAAAGACAAAGATGACCAACCTCAAGGTGTTGGCATGCCTAATGATAAAAAAATCATCATTGCGGGTTCTGGCCGTATGGGCAGTCTAATTGACCGAATGCTAAGCCTTGCAGGGTACGAAACCACCGTTATTGACTACAGTACAAAGCAACTAAGAACACTGCAGCGTTTTGGCGTAAACAACTATTTTGGCGATGTCACTCGACCTGAATTATTGCTCGCGGCGGGAATAGAAGACGCGAAATTACTCGTCGTTGCCATTGACGATCCAGAACAAATATCCAAGTTAGTAAAATACGTTATGGAGCACTTTCCTCACTTGCACGTCATATCGCGGGCACAAGATCGTCACCATGTTTATGATTTGTGGTCCTACGGTTGTCGCGATATTGTTCGTGAAGTTCACGACAGTAGCTTACGAATGGGGCGGTCTGCGTTTGAAGCACTAGGGGTTTCCCAAGACAGCGCAGAGAAAATGGTCGATCTATACAGAAAGCACGACCAAGATGCGATGGTTGCCGTGGCCGATGCCCATGAAATTGGCATTCCGGCGGATGAAAACAGCAACTATATCGCAAAAGTAAAAGCCTTTTTGGAGGCCTCAGATCCAGATTTGAAAACTCAGATGCAGTCTTATCGAGACACTAAATAAAGATTGAATCACAAAACAATAGACTCTCTTGCTTCTAAAGAAGCGGAGAGTTTAGGAGGCTTGTTGCTTAAGCGTGGCTTTATATACATGCTTAACATGTATTAAGCTTATTAATTTAATAATCGGTTTTATCAACAATTGTCCGCTGCCCAAAATAAATAACCAAGTACCATCAACCACCAAGGCTTCTTTGAGAAAAAAGAAACTGCCTACCAAAAACCACACAGCAATCAGAAAATCATTTAAAGCACCAAGGGCTTCGTAGCGCCTTTGGATAATAATGTGATCTTGATCTAAGTCGAACTCTAATATGTCCTTATCCTTTTGAAGCATTAAACCTTTTCCCTTTATTTTATGCAGTGACGCTAAAGACCAGACCTTAGTATCACCGCATAATGTTTATTAACGTAAAAATATTAACGCAAAAAGTTATCCCTCAGTAAAGACACAACTTCATCAGTACGACCATTAAGAACCGCTTTTAAACCGAACATCGCCGTAGAAGCCACTTGATTTGCCTCTATTTTTGGTGGCATAACCAACTCCATACGACTCACTTTAACATCCAAAATAGCAGGTTTGTCTGTCGCTAACCATTGCTTCATGGCATCTTCAAGCTGGTCTACGCTGTCGACCCGCCAGCCTTCTAAACCAAGTGAACGTGCAACGTTCGCAAAGTCTGGATTCTTCAAATCGGTAAAAGAGTCTAACAAACCTTCTACCCTTTGTTCCATTTCTACAAAACCAAGAGACTCATTATTAAAAATAAGCAGTTTTACAGGGATATTCTCTTGCACTAACGTCAGTAAATCCCCCATCAACATGCTCATGCCACCGTCGCCACACATAGCAATCACTTGTCGGTTTGGGTAGGCTTTAGCGATACCTAACGCTTGTGGATAGGCATTCGCCATGGTGCCGTGTAACAAACTCGTTAAAAAACTGCGCTTACCTGTTGCCGTTAAATGGCGTAATAACCACACCATTGGCGAGCCACCATCGGCTGTAAACGCGGCATCATCATCGGCAAGTTTATCCAACGTATGGGCCACTGTTTGAGGATGCAATAATGCATTCCCCGATTTCGCTTCTGACACATAGTCTTCTTTGTCTTTTTTCCACTGATCAAGCGCCTTTGTCAGATGCGCTTGATCAGATTTAAGCGATAATTTGGGTAACAACGCATTGACCGTATCTCTAACGTCTCCGACTAAGCCTAAATCAATTGGACTACGCTTACCTAAATGACTCGCGTCACTATCTACTTGTACTATCTTCGCTTTTTCTGGATAAAATTGGGTGTACGCAAAGTCGCTCCCAAGGCAAAGTAGCAAGTCACAGTCTGCTACCGCTTCCATACCTGCTCGATTCCCCAGCACCCCTGTCATACCGACTTGATTGGGATTATTCGGTTCAATAAATTCCTTTGAGCGAGAGCTATGTACAATAGGCGCTTTCAGTACATTAGATAATTCAACCAATTCATCTCTAGCCCCTTTAGCGCCAATGCCTGCATATAAAGTCACTCGTTTCGCAGCATTCACCATGGTAGCCAATTCGGCTATTTCGGAATCATTGGGGCGCACTGTAGGCTGCGCTAAATGAACGCGCCAAGGCGCATCATCATGCACGGTTTCTTGGAACATATCGCCATTCACAATAATGACCGCCACGCCGTTTTTTGAAAGTGCAGACTGAGCAGCTTGTACGGTAATCCGACGCGCCTGATCTGGATGAGAGATTCGTTCACAAAAAACAGAGCACTGTTCATACAGTGATTTTTGATCGACTTCTTGAGGGAAGTTTAGCCCTTCTTCACGACGATCAACATTAGACGCAATCATCACCACCGGTGCGCCGTTTCGATGACTTTCAAAAATACCATTAATAAAGTGTAAGCTGCCTGGACCACACGTTCCTGCACATAAAGAAAGCTGGCCGGTCATATAAGACTCACCACCTGCCGCGAAAGCCCCGACCTCCTCATGTCGAACATGCACCCAGTCTATTTCTGAGCCTCGGATCTCATTCGTCAGGTGGTTTATGGTATCGCCAACAATGCCATAACAACGTTTTGCGCCCGCTTCACTGAGCGTATCAACTATGATTTTTGCGACTGTTTTGCTCATTTTCTAACTCCCAAGGGTGATAAAAAGACCCTCAACAGCATGCTAGATCTAGATGACTTAATCAGTAAATTCGAAGGGATTCCTCCCTATCTGCAAACAGTTTACACACTGAACAAAAAACACTCTATTTCCTGCCCTACTCTCTATTTCTTACTCTGTGATAAAGAGTGACTCCTTTTTCTATAAACAATACGCAGATTTAAGCTTAACTCTGCGATGCATTAAGTCTACATAGCGTTAACGTATTGGCGTAAGATACAGCGCGAATCAAAAACACACTAACAAGCCCTTTTAATTGTACTTTTAATCGTTATAACTCTTTGTTTTGTTACGATAATAGTGGACAGGAATTACCACGGATGTTGAATTTTTCAATTGTTACTATCGCATTATGCGTTTTTCTTTATTTAGCTTTTTCACCCAGACTCGCACGCATCGAAGGTTGGAGAGCGACAGTCACTCCACTGGCCTCTATTATGGGCAGCGGCTTCCTCGTCGTCGCACCATTACTTGCTGATTCAGTCGGTTATTTTGCGGTATTCTGCATGGGGATTTTGTTACTGCTGTCTTATTCTGTTGGCAGTGCTATTCGCTTTAATATTCGCCACTTTGAACCTATCGAACACCAAAGAGGACCAGCACAAACGGTTTCTTTCGTTTCTCGTATTGTCTTAGCAGGCGCCTATTTCATCTCGGTTACCTATTATTTACAGCTATTATCAGCCTTCTTACTAAAAGCATTTGGCTATGAAAGCGAACTCTGGTCCAACGTGATTACCACGATTATTCTGCTCTTCATCGGAGGAGTTGGAATGTGGCGTGGATTAAGCCAATTAGAAAAAATTGAAAGCTACGCAGTGAGCCTTAATCTTGGCATGATTGCGGGTCTTTTATTTGCTTTAGCCGTGTATAACATTAAGTTAATTTCCTCAGGAAGTTGGCACTTACCCGAGTTAGATTCGACGATAGATTTGCATGACTTACGCGTACTTTTAGGCTTACTGATTGTCGTACAAGGCTTTGAAACATCTCGTTACCTACAAAGTGAACATCCAGCTGAATTACGCATTAGCACCATGCGTCTCGCCCAATGGATTTCTGCAGGGATTTACATTATTTTCTTAAGCCTAATGACGGTATTATTCCGTCAAGGCATGGGCGCGGATGTGACTGCCATAACAAGCATGGTTGCGCCTGTCGCAATACTCCTTCCAATATTAATATCAATTGCTGCTATTGGTAGTCAATTTTCTGCGTCTGTTGCGGACACCTCGGGTGCAGGTGGTTTGGTAGAAGACATCGCTCAACAAAAAATTCCTATCCGCTATGCTTACTTACTGGTTCTTATTGTGACAATTTTTCTCACATGGGCAACCGACGTCAACGCGATTATTGCTTATGCTTCACGCGCTTTTGCATTGTTCTATACTTTGCAGTCTGCAACCGCCGCTATTGTCGCCTACCAAACTCAAGATGTGACAAGACGTACGCAAAAAATAGCCTTCTATAGCGTCATTTCAATAATCTGTTTATTGGTGTTTTTATTAGGTTTGCCTGCGGAATAAGTTGTTTCAAGACGGGAGGTAAATCACAAAAAAAGCCGTAATACATTATTTTATTACGGCTTTCCTTGGTTAGTGATTCTTTGAGTAATTGCGTTGAATGCTGAGCAGCAAACCATCATTATTAAGAGCGCGGCAACTCGGTATAAGGACGAGTAACCACGCGGCGTAAAGTATAGACAATGACCGCCAAAGCAACGATCCCAAATACCGTTCCCGCACCGCCGACACTTTGAATATCAACGCGTTGAATAACTTGATTACCTATCAGCGCACCAGCCCCAATGCCTAAATTAATAATGCCTGAGAATAAAGACATAATAATGTCTGAGGCATTGGTATCCACGTTGAAGACACGTACTTGTGCAGACAATGTCACCATCATAAGAGCAGCTCCCCAAAAGATAGCCAACAACACCATAGAGAACTCATCATGGGCAGCAAAATACAAACCACCGGTTGATAAAGCGACCACTAAAGTACTGCCTACCAATAATTGAGAATTCGCCCGCTCTCCAAAATAGCTAAATAAAATACTGCCTAAAATACCAGCACCACCAAATAACAATAAAATGAGCGTCGTAAACCCAGCACTGCTATGTCCAACTTCTTTTAAGAAAGGCTCAATATAGCTATAAGCGGTGTAATGCGCGGTAAAAATCAAAAAGATAAATAAATACAAGAAGATCAAAATAGGATTTTTTATCAATTCTGACACTTTACTAAGCGTGCCCGAAAACAAGCTTGGTAAACTTGGCAACAAACGCGATAACACAATGGTAATCACTAAAGAGATAACGCCAATCACGGCAAACGTTGTTCGCCACCCTAAAGATTCTCCGATTAAACGACCGATCGGCACACCGAGCACCATGGCCAAACCTGTGCCTGTCGCCAATACACTTAACGCAAAGTTTTTCTTACCCCATGGCGCAACACGAATAGCAATCGAGGCCGTAATCGACCAGAACACAGCATGAGCAAGGGCAATTCCGATACGACTCATTACTAGAACGTCAAAACTCCAAGCCACAACCGATAAAATATGACTAACTACAAAGAGTATAAAACTACAAAGCAACAAGGTTTTACGATTCACTTTGCCAGTAATCAACATCAGCGGCAGAGACATTAAAGCCACTATCCAAGCATAAACCGTCAGCATCCAGCCTGCGTGTGCCGGTGAAATCTGAAAGTCTTTAGCAATAGACGACAACAAACCAACAGGGACAAACTCTGTGGTGTTAACAATAAACGCGGCAACACCCAGCATAATCACGCGAAAATATTGAGTTTTAGTCGATACTTGATCAACCATAGGAGAATCCAAGTTCATTTTGACCTGCAAAATAGTAAGAGATATTTAAAGAATATATTGTCTGCTTTTTACACAAAAACAGAAGTCTAAAATATGAATGTTTCAGTCAATGTAGAGCAGTAACGTTTAATCGACTATTTTTCTAATCGAGCCGATTTTTATTAGAGGGTATTTTTATTTTTCGCGGCCAATTTATTTGCCAATACAGCGCAAATAAATATCTGAAGAGGATGATAAATCATAATGGGCAATAACAACATACCTAGCATAGGACTGGCACCAAAGATGGCTTTCGCCATTGGTATACCTGCCGCGAGCGTTTTCTTTGTGCCACAGAATAACCCTGCCGATTGATCCGCCAGCTCAAAGCCCAGAAACTTTGCCAGCACTATCAATAAGCCGATCATAAACAATAAAATTAACAGGCATAAAACAATCACAGTGAACAAGGTCACTAAGTCAAAATCATGCCAAATACCACGTACCACAGAATCACAAAACGCATTATAAACAATCAGTAAAATGACGAGTTTATCTAATTTACTCGTAATCGTTTTATATTGGGCCAACCATTCACCAATGAATGGCCGTATTAACTGCCCTACAACCATTGGTAATAGCAATAAAACGGCAATATGACCAACCGTACGGCCAATATCAATATGCTCACCGGTGACACTCATAAAAAGCTGCACAAACAGCGGGGTCAGAAAAATCCCTAACACACTCGATAACGAGGCATTAAAAATAGCACCGGGCACATTACCGCCAGCAATCGCCGTCATAGCAACAGAAGAAGAAATCGTGCTGGGTAAAATCAATAAGAAACAAAAACCAAACGCCAATGCTTGCGGCAAGAGTTGCTCAAACCAATGACCTAGCAACACCCAAATAAGCGGATAAATAACAAAAGTCGCCGACTGAATAAATAGATGTAGCCGCCAACTACTCAGGCCTTTACGAACGTCTCTCGGAGAAAGGCTCACGCCATGTAACAAGAAGACAAACGCAATCCCCCACTGCGTAACTTGATCAAGATGTAATGGCCCATGACTGGCGCCTGCCATGGGGAACAGCACCGCCAAACCTATAGCGACGAGCATTCCCACCAAAAACCATTCTTTTTTTACCAAGCTCAACAAAACAGTCTCATTCCATATTTTACATAGTGGCTAACATCGCGTTTATTCTCCGGCTTTAAGCATCCCTTGTGACGCAGAAATGTGCGCTAAACCCTAGACTTCAACAACAAGAAGAAAAACGGCCTAATTAATGTGTACAAATCTGTGGAGCCTGATAATCAAGCCCTAATAATTTAAAATAATTTTCACCCAAAGCAATATTTCGAAAAGCTTCATCATTAAGATACTGATTTATACGCCCAGTGGCGTTTAGCTCACTTTGATAGACCTCGAAAGTATTGTCTCGAAAAGCGACAAAATCAGATCCTGGCAAAATACGTGTCGAATATTTATTTAAAAACGCCACATATTTAGCTTGATTATTAGGTTTACTAAAGTAGTAATCATCCAAAATTCGCCATGAGATATCCATCATCAGATTCGGATATTTATCGAGCAAACGCGTCAAAATCGCAATGTGGTCAGATGCCTTCATCTTAATTTCTTCCTGAGACAATCCTAAATGCGCCCAAACAATCTTGTTATCTGGATACAACGCCAATACCTTCTCCATCAATGGTAAATACAAGGTCGGCGACGAGTCATTTCCTATGTCAGCATGGATCGTGAGGGGGAAATGGCGTTTCCTCAACTCCGCCATAAAGTCTGACCAATGCTCAATATTTTCAAATGTCGCGGCCTTATGCTGATTGTGCAATTGTGCTTGTTTAATAAGGTTCACTTCGCCCATCCAGTGAAATAAGCCGGGGTATTCTTTGTCATAAAGCTTCATTATCTCGATCGTTGGACCAGGATTAGACAAATCCGTAAAGGTCATCGACAAGGTCAGATGCAGCTTATTCGTTTTGAATTCGACCATGTTTGCAGCATTAACAAAGTCATTCCGAATGGTTGGCGAAACAGGAACACCAGGACACTTAGAATAATCTGAACAAGTAGAATTGGCAGGCAGCATCTGTCCAATCCCATACACATTGACAAAACGCACGCTGGTTCGTAACAAATAGTCATTCATTGTCTGAAACGGAATCGCCTTTCCATCAAACGGCCGATAATGTAAGTGTGAATCGACAACCGCGGTATAAGGCTCAGTTGCTCTGTTATAACAGGCAGATTCACCACGAAATGAGTCAAGCGAACGATCTATAACGTCACCATTAGAAGAGGCGCATCCCGTCAAAAAAAACGCCTGTAAAACAAAATAAAGACAACGCCGCATCACAATATTTCCTAGTAAATAAGACTATTAAAGACCGTAAATTTCACTGAGTATTACTTACAAATCGCAGCTGATCGAACCTGTAATGCGTTTTTGCCAGTTTTTTAACGTTACTGAACGATAATGGCTCATCTCAGCGTCAGGCACAAAAGACGTAATACCCACATGATCTAATAAGGCGGTCATGGCGGATTCTGCCGCTCGAATGGCACCATCGTCACATTTTAACGCAATGCCAAGTTTCAACTCAGGAATCGCAGCAACATACACGCCTTCTGCACCCAGTTTCAAAAACACACGCTGTTGTAACGTCGTCATCATATCGGTGCAGTAACGCTCGGTACCTGCCACCATAAAAGGGTGTTTGACGACGGCATCGTATAAAGTTTTACAGGCTTTTTGTCGCGAAGGGGATAATTCGTCAGGGCTCGAAAATTTAGCAAAAGCCAGCGCAAGGTTCGTCAGAGGCATGGCCCATGTCGGCGCAGAACAACCATCTGGCGACCAAGGTGTATTGGTATAATCGTACTCACACATCTCAGCCATGGTCGCGGAAATTTTTTGTTGTACTGGGTGATCGATCTCTATGTAACCATGATGTGAAGTATCAAGGAGCTTAGCCAAGCCAAGCATACCAGCATGCTTTCCTGAGCAGTTATTGTGTAATTGGTTCGGTGTTTTGCCTTCGCCCGCCAGCTCGTAACTTGTCTCAGCGCGCATCGGCCAATGACAACCACATTCAAAATCGTGTTCAGACAAGGCTAACTTATCTAGCATGCTTTGCACTGTCGCCACATGTTTTGGCTCACCACTATGCGACGCACAGCAAATAGCGATTTCTTCAGCGCTAAAATCAAACAGTTCCGCGCCATTCATTTCAATAAACGCCAACGCTTGCATGGCTTTTATCGCGCTACGAGGGTAAACCAGCGACGCCACGTCGCCCCAAGATTCCACCAAGTCGCCAGTACTCGACACAATAACCGCCTTAATACTGTGTTCGCTTTCAACAATACCGCCGCGGGTCACTTGAACGGAAAGAGAATCGTGCTGCATTCTAAACTCCTTGTCTGAAAATAACGTGGCCAACAGACTAAAAGGAACGGGCGTTTACTACAAGTGAAAACAGAGCCTTTAGCAGCGTTTAACCAAGATGAAACCACCACATCCATGAAAACTATTTACTTTCTATTAGGTTCCAAAAGGCTTCGACCATGGGGTTTTTCAGATTCTTTTTCAGGGTAATCAAGCCAATGTCATAAGGTTCTAATTCTGGTTGCACATCGAGTACCTGAATACGATCTGCCAATGGACTATTGTCTAGTACGATTTTGGGTACCACGCCAATACCAAAGCCTAAGCTCACCATACTAACGATGGCCTCATTCCCTGTTACTTGTGCATAAATGCGTGGCGAAATAGCATGCTGTGCAAACCAATCATCCACCCGATGACGGGAGACGCCACTTTCAGACAATATCATCGGAATGTTCGCCCACTCTTTTGGGTCTTGTGGCGATGTTGTTGGCACATTGGGTACGAGCTGCTCTATTGGGGCAATAAAGAGTAACGGCGAAATAGCAATGGGCTTAAACGCCACGCCACGAGGCAACTTACTTGGCCTAGCGGCGATGGTGATATCTTCCGAGCCATCCAATATATGAGCAATTGCGTGCTCTGGATCGCCGGTTCTGAGTTTGATTTCAATACCGGGGTGAGCAAGACGGAACCGACTCAACAACTCGAACAGAAAACTGTAACTGGCCGTCACCGAGCCATATAGGCTAATTTCCCCACGTAGTTGGTCTGGTGTTTCGGTCAATTCATGACGAATCATATTCCATTGGTTACTGGTATCGCGGGCATATTTCAGAAACTTTTTACCCTCCATGGTTAACGTGACCGTTCTATTGTCACGATTAAACAGGTTTACACCGACTTCATTTTCTAGCTGTCGAATGTTGCGCGATAACGCAGAAATGCTGATATGACACTCGTCGCTAGCGCGGCCAAAGTGGAGCGTGTCTGCTAACGCAAGAAAGTGTTTTAAGGATCGTATATTCATAAATGTCATTTTATCTGATGTTTGCAATAAATGGGACGTTATATTGCAAATATATCAATTTACGAAAAGCTAGCTTTTCTATAGAGTGGCTTTATTGACATTGTTTTGCGAACCTCACAAGCAAAACAGGCAACCCATTTTTGACTTTAAACAGTCATATTGACGTGTATTAATCGTCGATACTTTAATCATAATAATTAGGATGTGTTTACCATGGCTAACTACTTCAACACTTTACCGCTACGCGAGCAATTGGCTCAATTAGCAAAATGTCGTTTTATGTCTATGAGCGAGTTCGACGATGGCGTCGACGCACTTAAAGGCAAAAAAATTGTTGTTATTGGTTGTGGTGCTCAAGGTCTTAACCAAGGTTTGAACTTACGCGACAGCGGTCTAGATGTGTCTTACACATTGCGTGCAGCAGCGATTGCTGAAAAACGTCAGTCTTGGAAAAATGCGACTGAAAACGGTTTTGTTGTAGGCACTTATGAAGAACTTATCCCGACTGCAGACGTGGTTCTTAACCTAACGCCTGATAAGCAACACACTCCAGTTGTGAAAACGGTTATGCCTCTTATGAAACAAGGCGCTTGCTTATCTTACTCTCACGGCTTCAACATCGTAGAAGAAGGCATGCAGATCCGCGAAGACCTTACCGTAATCATGGTTGCACCTAAGTGCCCAGGTTCTGAAGTTCGCGCTGAATATGTTCGTGGTTTTGGTGTTCCAACGCTTATCGCTGTTCACGAAGACAACGATCCTAAAGGCGAAGGTCTTGCGCTAGCAAAAGCTTACGCGGTTGGTACTGGCGGTCATAAAGCTGGCGTTCTAATGTCTTCTTTCATCGCGGAAGTAAAATCTGACCTTATGGGTGAGCAAACTATCCTTTGTGGTATGTTGCAAACAGGTTCTATCCTTTGTTTCGACAAAATGATTGAAGAAGGCATCGACGCTGGTTACGCATCTCGTCTAATTCAATACGGTTGGGAAACAGTAACAGAAGCATTGAAATACGGCGGCGTGACTAACATGCTAGATCGTCTTTCTAACCCAGCTAAGATCAAAGCGTTTGACCTTTCTGAAGAACTTAAAGTTATCATGCGCCCTTTGTACAACAAGCACCAAGATGACATCATCAGTGGTCACTTCTCTCAAACTATGATGGAAGATTGGGCGAACGATGACAAAAACCTTCTAGGCTGGCGTGCAGAAACAGCAGAAACTAACTTCGAAAAAACACCTGCTGGCGACGTTGAAATTTCTGAACAAGAATTCTTCGACAATGGCATCTTGATGGTGGCTATGGTTAAAGCTGGTGTTGAATTGGCATTCGAAACAATGACTGCCGCTGGTATCGTTGCTGAGTCTGCTTACTACGAGTCACTACACGAAACTCCACTAATCGCGAACACAATCGCTCGTAAGAAACTTTACGAAATGAACGCGACTATCTCTGATACGGCAGAATACGGTTGTTACCTATACAACCACGCTTGCCTACCATTGCTAGCGGATTTCATGAAAGACATTAAAACTGACGTAATCGGTAAAGGTCTTTCTACAGACGACAACGGCGTAGACAACGCTCGCCTAATCGAAGTAAACGCAGCACTTCGCTCTCACCCAGTGGAAGCAATCGGCACTGTACTTCGTGGTCACATGGCTGACATGAAAAAAATCGTTTAATTTCTACTATTTGATTAGTACGAAAAATTAAGCCTCAAAAAGCTGAGTACATTTTTATAAAATGTCTCAGCTTTTTTGTTTGTCACATTATTACCACCACACTTGAGACGTCATTCTATGGACAACGCAATTCGTTTAGAAAAGGTAACGGTTAACTTCGATGATCGCTTCGCTCTGAGCGAGATTGATTGGACGATAGAAAAAAATCAACACTGGGTCATCACCGGCACCAATGGTTCTGGAAAATCGGCTTTAGCGGCTGTTTTGGCTGGTGTTGGAGATATTGAGAGTGGTGAAGTGTCTGGCTTACCGAGTCACGTCGGCTTAGTCTCTTTTGAAGCCCAAGCTGAGCTGATCGCCAAAGAACTGAAGAAAGACGACGCCGACATCATGGACGTTATTTCACTTGGCACACCAGTGCATGAAATGATTTTCGATAACTGTCAGGACCCTAAACTGGCACAAGAACTCGTTGAAAAATTTGGCTTAACGCCCCTGCTTAATCGTGCCTTTCGCAAGTTATCCACCGGCGAAACACGCAAAGTTATGTTGATTCGCGCTCTATCCAGCAAACCCAACTTGTTGATTTTAGATGAACCGTTTGATGGCTTAGACGCCGCCACATTGACCATGTTACAAGAACACCTGATCAGCATTGTTGACACGGTTCCTATGGTTCTAGTGCTCAACCGTTTTGATGAAATGCCAGACTTTATTACCCATGTAGCCTACATGGATAAAAGCGCGCTAGAATCAAAAAAAACGCCTAAAAACCGTTCTGAAAAGGCAGCGATCGAGTCAGGCAAACTCGCACTCACAGTCGATAAAAATAACGAGCAAGCCTTTCATGAGTTATACCAACTGCTGCATATAAAAACCACCGACCTCAGCGTGCCAGAAGCCGACCCAACGAACAAATTACCCGAATTAGACCCAAGCCAACCTCTGGTCAAGCTCAAACAAGCAACGATTAAATACGGCGATACCGTGATAGTCGACAAGCTCGATTGGACAATTGAACAAGGCCAACACTGGCAGCTTAGCGGCCCTAACGGCAGCGGTAAAACCTGTGTTTTGTCCTTGATCACGGGCGATCATCCTCAATGCTACACCAATGACATTTTCGTCTTCGGGTTCCAACGCGGCAACGGTGAAAGCATCTGGCAGATCAAGCAGTTCATCGGCTATGTTTCTACCGCATTACAATGGGAATATCGCGTCAGCACCAGTTGCCGTAACGTGATTATTTCTGGCTTTTTCGACAGCATCGGCATGTACTCAAAATCATCCGACAAGCAAAAAGCAATCGCCGATCAATGGCTCGAATTACTTGGCATGAAAGACCGCGCCAACCAGCCTTTTAACAAACTCTCCTACGGCGACCAACGATTACTACTCATCGCCCGCGCCATGGTCAAGCACCCGCCACTGCTCATTCTAGACGAACCTTGCCTTGGCTTAGACGACATGAACCGTCAGCTAGTTTTGGCGTTGATAGAAAAAATCTGTGAAGGCCAAGAAACCACCGTACTGTACGTCAACCACCACGCAGAAGATCAGATCAAAGGGATAGAGAACTACTTGGGATTGGTGAAAAACAGCTAGGTTTACAACTTCCAGAAACACAAAAGCCAACTCAATGTGAAGTGACCCCCAATAGTTGGACTATCCAATTACTGGGGGTCTTTTTATGTCCAAATACAACAGAACGTTTAAGTTAACATTAGCTAAACTTGCTCAATATGAAAGCTCGAGGGAGCTAGGTCGTAAATTCGGAGTGTCATCAGGGCAGATTCGCTACTGGTCATTAGTTTTTCAAATACATGGTGTTGAGAGCTTTCGTCATTATGGCCACCCTTATTCACCTCAGTTCAAACTAAACGCAATAAAATCTATGCAAGTAAATCAATGGTCTCTTGCTTACTGCTGTGCGTACTTTGATTTATCTTCTCCAGGTATTTTATTTCAATGGCGATCCCTTTATTCTCGTGAAGGTACTCTACGACTCACTTCACGAAAAAAAGGCATGCCTAACATGAACAACACTTCGACGACGCCAACACCCTCAGAACAAATGACAGAAAAAGAGCTGAGGGAAGAGTTAGAGTATTTACGTGCGGAGAATGCCGTTTTAAAAAAGTTAGATGCCTTGGCTCAAGCAAAAAAGAAAAAAGCAAAGAAAAGACTCTAGTAGTCAATGAGCTCAAGGCAGAGTTTAATTTATCCTGTTTACTTAAGGCGATAGGGTTACCTAAAAGTGTTTATTACTATCATCGTAAAAGACTGGTAGTTGATGAACCTAATGCAGGACTGAAGGCGCAAATACAAGCCCTTTACCATGAACATAAAGGTCGATATGGATACCGCAGAATCACGCTAGCGTTACGTTCAGCAGGTACTCTCATTAACGATAAGCGAGTCCAGCGTCTCATGAATGAGCTAGGACTCAAATCAAAAGTCAGACCGAAGCGATATAGGTCTTATAGAGGGCATGTTGGAAGAATAGCGCCAAACCTCGTTAATAGAGAGTTTATGGCAAATGTGCCTAACCAAAAATGGGTAACGGACGTCACTGAATTTAAAGTGGGGGATAAAAAGGTTTACCTGTCTCCTATTATTGATCTTTTTAACCGAGAAGTAGTGAGCTACGAAGTACGTCAGTCGGTGAAGCTCTCTTTAGTCACAGATATGTTGAAGAGCGCGATAGATAAGTTAAGCCAGCATGAAAAGCCCATTGTTCACTCAGATCAAGGTTGGCAATATCAGAATAAGCAGTATCAAAAGCAGCTTAGAGAACAAGGGTTAACACAAAGTATGTCACGAAAAGGAAATTGTCTAGATAATGCGGTTGCTGAGAGCTTCTTCGGTATACTGAAGACAGAAATGTTCCATGATGAAGTGTTTAAAAATGCCGATGATCTTATTGAAAAAATCAAAGAATACATCGATTATTACAATAACAAACGAATTAAGCAGAAACTAAAAGGCCTGAGTCCGATTGAATATCGAAAACAGGCCTTGGTAACCGCTTAGAAATGAGTCCAACTTTATGGGGTCACTTCAATGAGTTGGCTTTTTTAATTTTTCAGAATAATGTATTAGTGAATTACTTTTCTAGCGTTAAAAAGTAATCAAATATTTCTGGAACATTACCATTACCCATACCGGCGTCTACAGCTGCGTGTAGGTTTGCAGACGTTCCTTCAGCAATTTGCGCGCGCGTCCCCAAATCTTTAACCATTTCAAGAAAATAGCCCAGATCTTTATTAGCATTCGCAATTGAGAAACCTAAATCACTCACACCATCCACTGCATATTTTTTGCAGAACCCCATAAAAGGAGAGTTAGATGGGCCAGTCGACATAATGTCAAAAAGTTGCTGACGATCAACACCAGCTTGATCTGCTACAGCAAACGCCTGAGACATTGCAGTAACCGTCGTCATACCCATGAAGTTATTGATCAACTTAGTCGTGTGACCAGCCCCAAGAGCACCTAGATAAAAAATGTTCTCTCCTTGCATATCAAGAATAGGTTTTACCTTGTCAAAAGTCGCCTGATCCCCTGCTGCCATAATGTTCAGCAAGCCGTCTTTAGCGTGAGCTGGAGTACGACCCAATGGAGCATCAACCATTCCTGCGCCTTTCTTGGCAAGATCAGCACCAATTTTACGGGTAGAAGCCGGAATAGAAGTACCAAAATCAATCAGTACAGCGCCTTCTTTAATACCTGCTAAAATACCATCATCAGCGTAAACCACTTTCTCAACAACAGCGGATGTTGTCAGACAAAGCATTATGATGTCACAGGCTGCAGCCAACTCAGCCGCTGATGTTGCCTCAATAGCACCGCGCTGAACAACAGCAGCAACGGCTTCTTTATTAAGATCCATTACAATGGGCTCAAAACCTTTATTTTGTAAGTTTTCGACCATATTACGGCCCATAAGGCCAAGCCCGATGAATCCAATGATTGGTTTTGACATGAGTATCTCCTATTGAATTGAATTTATTTGTATTATTATATGCTTAATTATCGTTTAATAATATACAACTGTTAACCGTTACGCAATTATTTGAGCCATACCCCAATAATTAACGATAAAATGCCACGGCTCACTACAACATAGAGGCTTCTGATTAAGTCCAGGGACCTGTATCTAACGCATAAACGGGAAGGAAATAAAAATCGTTCCCAACGAGTATCTGAAATACAATCAGTACTCGTAACACTACATATAGTTATTTTTAAGTCATAAAGGCACATTAAATAAGCGTAATTGATAGTTCAGTCAAAGATATTAGAAGGGAGAAGCACTCTTAACAAAATAGAGGGATACTTCGTCTATCTTCAGCTACCTCGCCACAAGATAAGAAAAAACAATCCCCGCTTTTTACATAGCTTAAAATTAAAAAATGAGGGTGAGGGTTGGTGACACAGAAGATAGATTATTGTCTTAAGTGGCTGGCATTATTAGTTGAGTATCTCACCAATAATGTTTTTCGATTCAAAATCCAACGCAGAACTCTTTAGATTGATGCTTAGATATAACCTTCCATATGTATTATGGTTGGACAATTAATTCATCCTTATAAAAAGGTATGCTAATATTGTACCAATAAACTTAAAATGACTAATTCAAATTAGCAATCTGCTTGTGATACTAAGGACACCATGGCCAATAATTTTGCACTTATCTCAACTTCCACAAGAAGTTTACACATTCAGGTAGCTAGAAGTATTGCGCGCCGCATTCTGTCAGGGGAATTACCGCAAGGCTCTATTGCTCCTAATGAAATGACATTATGCGAGCAGTTTGGTGTTAGCCGAACAGCCCTTCGAGAAGCGATGAAACTCCTTACCTCCAAGGGCTTGCTTGAATCTAGACCAAAAATTGGTACTAAAATAGTAACAAGAGATCGCTGGAATTTTCTAGATCCTCAATTAATTGAATGGATGGATGGCCTAAGTGATCCCGAAGAGTTTTGCTCACAATTTCTAGGCTTAAGAAGAGCGGTCGAACCTGAAGCTTGTGCACTCGCTGCTGTCCATGCCACAGCAGAGCAAAGAATTGAGCTTTCGGAAATCTTTCAAAAAATGGTCAAAGTGACACAGAATTTTGATCAAGAAACGTGGACAAAAGTTGACCTGAGCTTTCATCAGCTCATTTTCAATTCAACCAATAATGACTTCTATTTACCTTTTGGAAATATTTTATCGACGATGTTTAAAACGTTTATAATACATTCTTCTAAAAATGGTGATGTTTGCTTGGATGAACACAGACACATCTATGAAGCAATTATGGCTGGAGATAGTGATAGAGCGCGATCAGCCTCACAAGATCACCTTCAATCCACTAAACATAGGCTCCCAGAAGAAGCCTAGTTTAAAAAAAGAGCATCTTATTTAGTCCGCAGTAATACTTATAAAAACCCATTATATTTTATAGTGGGTTTTTTATGTTAAATAAAAAACTACACTAACCCTAGATTAGACGTTAATAATATACCTATCATTAGAAACTTTATCCTGAGTTTTAAAATTCTTATTTTCCTCCTATCTTTGATCAAGAGCATGAACGTATATATACGTTAATTTTCATAAATTTAACTAGCAATCATTTAGTCCTAAATTCAGATAATAAGTGCGACACTGCAAATCAGGTGTAGAAGAAGCCAACTGCTGAAGTTGATACACTTCTTCTTACCACAGATAAAGCAGTACCAATATGAATTATCAGCAGTTGACCGAAGGCAAAAGATACCAGATTTCCGCTCTTTTAGGGCAAGAAATATCAGTGGCAAATATTGCACTCACCCTGAATTGTCATAGAACTACGATTTACCGTG
>NZ_SJSB01000015.1 GCF_004352835.1 Marinomonas flavescens
TGTACATAATGCGGGAATAGCTCAGTGGTAGAGCACAACCTTGCCAAGGTTGGGGTCGCGAGTTCGAGCCTCGTTTCCCGCTCCATCTTCTTAATAGACGATGTGACTGACAAAGTGTCATAGTAAATAGTTATAGCACTAAAAAAGCTAATTGTGTCCCGTTCGTCTAGAGGCCTAGGACACCGCCCTTTCACGGCGGTAACAGGGGTTCGAACCCCCTACGGGACGCCATTCTAATTTATTAGAATAATATTATATGAATCGTGAGTTATAGCACTATAAAAGCTAGTTGTGTCCCGTTCGTCTAGAGGCCTAGGACACCGCCCTTTCACGGCGGTAACAGGGGTTCGAACCCCCTACGGGACGCCAATTTTGTTAAGACTTTTCTTATCTGATTTCTTTCAGACTAAGACGTCATTAAAGCAGTGGTTTCATCGTGATTCCAAGGCTATTTCTATTTGAGGTTTTTATAATCTCACCTATCTTGTTTTTTTAATTTTTATACCCCTCTTTGCGTTAATGTTGTAACTAAAACACTCATATTTTCAGATTATTTTTATACATTAGTCTTTAACGCTAAAGCTGTTTTATACCTCCGCTATCTATGTATCAGATTGTCTTGTTTTAAGCCCAAAGCTCTCTGGGAGGCTTGTGACTTTTACGCTATCATAGCCCACCGTTTTTATTCTGAGTTTATTCGTCTCCATGCAATGGTTTATTAATTATCAACAAGACTTAATTTCTCCATCTGACCGAGGTTTAGCCTACGGTGATGGTCTTTTTGAGACGATTAAAGTATCTTCCGCTGGATTTGAATATCTAGATGAACACATTGAACGCCTTAGTCGCGGTTTAAAAAAACTGGCTATGCCGTATTCAGTCGCGCAATTGGCTCAGCTACGTTTTTTTCTACACGATTCTATTCTGCCTCTTGTTAACAAAGAATCCGTGGTGAAAATCATTGTCACAAGAGGTGAGGGTGGTCGAGGGTATTTACCTCCTAAAGAATGCCAATATACCATTTTGATAGGTCTTGCCGATGCACCAGATTACCAGGTGCAAAAAAATCGTGGAGTCGCTCTTGGTGTATCTGATGTTCCTGTCAGTGAAAACCCCTTTTTAGCAGGGATGAAACACTTAAATCGTCTTGAAAACGTATTGGCCAAGCAAAAGTTAGACGATCAGCATTTTGAAGATGTGATGCTAGATGGTCATGGTTATGTGATTGAATGTATTCAAAGTAATATTTTTTGGTTTAAAGCAGGGGTCTTGTATACGCCGTCGTTGAGTCAAGCAGGGGTTCAAGGTGTTTTTCGTCACCATATATTGAGTGATCAAACACGCTATCATGCTGAAATAGGAAACTTCCCTTTACACACACTTAAACAAGCCGATGAAATTTTTATTACAAATAGTTTGATGGGTATTGTTCCGGTGATATCTCTATTAGGGTCATCCATGCCGATTGGCGTTCACACTCAACAATTACAGCAGCTGATGCAAACTAAGGATGTGCATGACGTTTATTAAATGGTTTATCAGATTTTTTGTTTTATTCGTTTCTTTAGGAGCTATTGTAGCTGCTGCCATTTACTACGCCATTACTGCGCCTATAGAACTGGCAAAAGAACAGCGTTTTTCTATTCATGCTGGGGATACATCCTATCAAATTGGCGAAGAACTGAGCAATAAAGGTTGGGTTTTAGATCCCATATTAGTACGAATTGTAACCAAATTGCATCCAGAGTGGATTCCTAAAGTAGGAGAATACGCGATAACATCTGGAATGAATTTATTAGACTTAATGGCTCTTTTTGACTCAGGAAAATCCATTGTTTATTCAGTAACCTTATTAGAAGGCAAAACGCTTCGTTATTATTTAGAAACGATGTCAGCAAAAAATAATATAACAATGTCGTTGGAAGGTTTGTCTAATGAACAAATTTCTAAGAAATTCTCTTTGGACGTCAGTAATCCAGAAGGGCAATTTTTTGCGAACACTTACCAATATCATAAAGGCGATACAGACTTCAGTATTTTGCAACAATCTCATCGTTTGCTAACCCAGACATTGACCTCTTTATGGGATAAAAGAGAAAAGGGGTTGCCTTATAAAACCCCATACGAAGCACTCATCATGGCCTCTATCATAGAAAAAGAAACAGGGGAGCCTTCTGAGCGACCATTGATTTCACGTGTTTTCGTAAATCGTTTACAAAAGGGAATGCGCTTACAAACAGATCCTACCGTCATTTACGGTTTAGGAGAAAATTTTAATGGTAACTTGACTAGAAAAGACCTTCGTTCCAAGTCTCCATATAATACGTATTTACACTTTGGGCTACCGCCAACGCCGATTGCCAATGTTGGGAAAGAGGCCATTATCGCGGCCTTGAACCCAGGTAAAACGACATCGCTATACTTTGTTGCCAAAGGCGATGGCACTCATGCTTTTTCCAGAACATTACAAGAGCATAATAAAGCGGTGGCTAAGTATCAAAAATATCATAGGCGAGCAGATTATAAATCGAGTCCAGAGTCTACTTCTAAGGAGAATTCAAAATGACTGGTAAATTTATCTCTTTAGAGGGCGGTGAAGGAAGTGGTAAGTCAACCGCTATTGAATGCATTAAAGCCTGGTTAGAGTCAAAAGGTATCGATTTTATTGTTACTCGTGAGCCAGGTGGCACGGCATTGGCTGAAGATATTCGCGCACTAATATTGGCGTCGCGTGATGAAACCGTTGATGATATGACGGAGCTCCTGCTGATGTTCGCCGCAAGAGCGCAGCATATGTCTCAAAAAATTCGCCCTGCATTGAAGAATAATATTTGGGTCATTAGTGATCGCTTTATTGATTCGTCTTTTGTTTATCAAGGTAAAGCTCGTGGTGGCGATTTAGAGATACTTAATACACTTACTAAATGGGTTGTTGGGGATGACAGGCCTGATGCCACGCTATTATTAGATGTTCCTGTATCAATAGGTTTAGAGCGGGTTGCTCAACGAAAAAATGCAGACCGCCTAGATAAAGAATCTATTGTTTTCCATGAAAAAGTGCGAGCAGGCTTTTTAGAGCAGGCTTCATCTGAACCAGAACGGATAAAAATAATTGATGCTAGCCAGTCCCTTAGCAGTGTCAGTGAGCAAATTATATCGACACTAGATGCCCTTAAGTCTACCTGGGAAGAGAGTATTTAGATGACAGACATCGCTCCTTGGCTTACCGCTTCATTACATCAAGTACAGGCTTTAAAAAAGCAAAAGAAACTGTCACATGCTTTATTAGTGACAGGCGCTGATGGCGTTGGTCAAGAAGTGCTGGCTCGCGCTATGGTCAAAGATTTAATGTGTGAAGAGTTGGATCAGGCGGCCGCTTGCGGTTACTGTCATTCATGCCAGTTAATGGCGGCGAACACACACCCAGATTTCCGTATTTTAGATGGTGAGGAAGGGACGATAAAAGTCGACCATATTCGCCAATTAACGCAGAAAATTAGCCAAAAACCGCAAGTTGGTAACAATAAAGTAGTGCTCATCACTCACGCTCAGGCAATGAATATTAACGCCGCCAACGCGGTATTAAAAGCATTAGAAGAGCCAGCGGACCAAACTTACTTCGTACTCACAAGCTCCCAGTCGAGCAGTTTATTACCCACTATTCGTAGTCGATGTTTATTGGTCAATGTACCGACGCCAAACATTGATGAGGTGAAAAACTGGTTAAGTGGGCAGCCAGATGGGGATGAATTGAGCACGTTGTTTTGGTTAACCACTCAACCATTTCGTCTTATTGATATTGAAAAGCAGCAAAAAACCGCCATCTATACAGGATTACCAAGCGCTCTTAAAACAATGTTGCTTGGTGAACAAGGAACAGACGTTGTATTAAAGGGCGTTAGTAACACCAATATTGAAGATTATTGCAATGGTTTGGCTGCTATTTTGCACCAGTGTATTAATCATTCTGCTGGGGCGGAATTACCTTCTGCTTTATTTGAGGTGTATCCGGTCATCATGCGCCGCATGGGCATTCAGCAAATTATGCAGCGTTATCAAAGTCTGCAAAAAATGAAATCGGATCTTTTAAAAACCAACCTTAATCCGACCATACAACTTACATACGAATTAAATCAATGGTGACATTTTTATGTTAATTGACACTCACTGCCATTTAGACAAACTGGATTTAACACCCTATAACGGAGATATTAATGGCGCGATTGATGCGGCGGCTCAGAAGGGTGTGAAGCAAATGCTCAGTATCGCGGTAAATCTGGAAGACATGGATACTATTCTTGGCTTTACCCAGCGCGAAGGCATCTTTGCCAGTTGTGGTGTACATCCATTGCATGAAAAAGGACTTATTACGTCTCCTGATGCCCTAATGTCGCTTGCTCAACATGAGAAAATTATTGCCATTGGTGAAACGGGTCTTGATTACTTTTATGAAAAAGATGCCGAAGTGCATGAGAGGCAAAAAATAAGCTTTTCTCATCATTTAGCGGCGGCTGGCAAATTAGGTTTACCGGTTATTATTCATACGCGTGATGCCAAAGAAGATACTTTGTCGTTGATTCGTCAGTATGGTAATCCAAACACTGCTGGCGTATTGCATTGCTTTACAGAAGATTATGCTATGGCGAAAGAGGCGCTGGATGAAAACTATTTGATTTCAATTTCTGGAATAGTCACCTTCAAAACAGCGCAAGTGTTAAAAGAGACGGTTAAAAAGCTGCCATTGTCCTCTTTGATTGTTGAAACCGATTCTCCATATTTAGCGCCAGTGCCACATCGTGGTAAAAAAAATGAACCGCAATACGTGGCCGATGTTGCTCAGTTTGTCGCTGACATAAAAGGTATTCGGTATGAGGCTTTATTAGAAGCTACGGCGGAAAATTTCCATCGTGTTTTTACAAAAGCGAATGCTGAACAACGAATCACTGAATCAACCTAGCTGGTTTGATTGTTTTTTAATCAAAGTGAATTGAATTGTCTAGAAACCTCTTTAGTTTACCTTTTGCGTATAGGTGATTGGTAAATAAGGGTGTTAGTCTGAGATTATAAATTTAAAATATAACGGAAAAGAAGACATTCTTCTTTCGCAAGCCTGACCAAAAAGGCAGCTTGTTTTATTAAAGGAAGCTCATTGATGTCAAGTATGGTTACCCCACTTCCATATCAAGCCTTGTCGGCAAAAGTACCGGCAGATCATCTTCCATTCGAAACCCTCAAAGATATTGATGCATTAAGTGGCATTTTAGGGCAAGAACGAGCGGTAGAAGCGATTCAGTTTGGCGTTGCTATGCAGCGTCCAGGCTATAACATATTTGCCATGGGTGATTCTGGAACGGGTCGTTCATCGTATGTATTAAGTTATCTTAAAAGTGAAGCCAAACGTCGTACGCCACCTAATGAATGGGCGTATATTAATAATTTCACTGAAACACACCGACCTAAAGCCATTGAGTTTGCTCCTGGTAATGCGGCCGCTTTTGAAAAGCAAATACGCGCGCTTATTGATGGCTTAATGGTGACGTTTCCTGCTGCGTTTGAAAACCCTTCTTATCAGCAACAAAAAGGGGCTATTGACCGAGCTTTTAATGAGCAATATGAGTCGGCGATTAATAAAGTCGAACGTGTTGCGGTAAAAATTGGCGTTGCTATGTTTCGTGATGCGTCTTCTGTTAGCTTTGCGCCAATGAAAGACGGCAAAGCAATCGAAGAGAATGACTTTGCTGGTTTAAGTGATGAAGATCGTGATGCTTTTCAAGAGTCCGTATCTAAACTGGAAAGCTTACTGAACGAAGAGCTATTAAGTTTACCACTTTGGAAACGGGCGACTTACGAGCAATTGCGTCAACTTAATCTTGATACGGTCAATGAAGCATTAGATCCTTTAATGGCTCCCATGTTTGAAGAGCACGCAGCGCATGATGCCGTCACGGCTTATTTGAAAGCGATGCGAGAAGACTTAGATAAAACCATTATGGATCAAGTGGCGGATGATAAGGTTTCGGAAAATCGAGATGAAGCCGGTCGTCGTCAATTGTATGAAGAACTCTATTTACCAAACGTAGCTGTGACTCATGAACCAGACGGCGGTATGCCAGTCGTTTATGAATCTCACCCAACGTATCGTAATTTATTCGGACAAGTGGAATACAGTAGCGATCAAGGTATGCTGATTCCAAGCTATCGCTTAATTCGTTCTGGCAGTTTGCACGCGGCGAACGGTGGTTACTTAATTCTTGATGCTGAAAAACTATTAACAGATCACTATTTGTGGGAAGCCTTGAAGCGTGCCTTGAAGAGTAAATCGTTAAAAATTGAGCATCCATACGCAGATATGGGCTTAATGAATACGACGACCTTGGCCCCTCAAGATCTTCCTTTGCAAGTGAAAGTTGTCTTAATTGGTTCAAGAGACATTTATTATCTACTGCAAGATGCTGATCCAGATTTTCAAGAAATGTTCCGTGTTCTTGTTGATTTCGATGACACTCTAAAGCGCACAAAAGAGTCCGAATTGGCTTTTGCTCGTTTGATGAAAGATCGAATCGACAAAGAAGAATATGCGAATGTGACGCGCAATGGCGTGGCCGCTTTAATCGAATACAGTAGTCGCTTAGCGGAACACCAGAACGAAATGGCGGCTAAGATTGGTGATGTTTTCGAATTATTAGGCGAAGCTGACTTTGTTCGAGAAATGGCCCATGAAGAAAATATTACTGAAGATCATATTGCTCGCGCTTTGAAAGCTAAAAAACACAGAACTGGACGTGTCAGTGAAAAGATCATTGAAGAAATCATTGAAGGTACTGTGTTGCTAGAAAGTCACGGTCATGCGGTGGGGAAAATTAATGGCCTGACCGTAATGCAAATTGGTGATAGTAGCTTCGGTGCGCCGGCACGTATTTCCACTACAGTGCATCCGGGCGGAAAAGGCATCATTGATATCGAGCGCGAGTCTAATCTAGGTCAAAATATTCACTCGAAAGGTGTGCTTATTTTATCGGGTTATCTCGGTAATAAATATGCACAACGCTATCCCTTAGATATTTCTGCTTCAATCGCGATGGAGCAAAGTTACGGTTATGTAGATGGTGACAGTGCGTCAACCGCTGAACTATGTTGCCTGCTTTCTGCGCTGATCCAAATACCTTTGCGTCAAGATCTTGCTATTACTGGCTCGTTAAACCAATACGGTGAAATTCAAGCAATTGGTGGGGTAAATGAAAAAATTGAAGGCTTCTTTAATGTCTGTAATGCACGTGGCTTGAGTGGTACACAGGGGGTAATTATCCCTAAATCAAACGCGAATAACCTAATGCTCAGTGACGAAATTGTAGATGCGGTAAAGGCCGGACAATTCCATGTCTATGCCATTTCTTCCGCGGATGAAGCGTTACATTTGCTAACGGGAATGGAACCTGGCGTTGCAGATGAACATGGTGAGTACCCAGAAGGAACTATCTCTGCCAAAGTGATTGAGCGTTTAGAAGAAATTTCTAAACTAGGTGATGAGGACGAAGAAGAAGAGGATGACGACGAAAATGAAAGTGATGCTAAACCAACGGAAAAAAAATCACATCAAGATAAGTCGTCAAACAAAGTTTAGTATTTACCGTTAGTTCGCTTCATTATTTTGACTGTGCACTTACCGTTAACTAATGAAAAAACAGTGTAATAGAGATCGCCTGCTTTTATGTAGCTGGCGATCTCTTTTTGTTTGCTAGGTCTATGGACTTTTAACACTTCAGCTTGATGAAAAACCTTACCAGCCATGAACTTCTCAGTCACTTTGTTTGCCGCGGTTTTCGCATCGTAATCGCTGCATTCAGACTCAGACCATGATGGTGAGCTGATTATTAACGTTAAAAGGGTAGCTAGTAATCGAACTTTTACACTGTACATAACCTATAAAACCTATCGTTTACTGTATTAAATCAAATCATAAAGGGGTGGGCCGTATTGCTATTTTTAAGCAAAAGGTCGGTGGCTCTACTTATTGTCCAAATTACTTCGGAGATTGTGTTATGACGTTACAGCGTAAGTTCTCACTGGTGGTATTCGCTTCCGCCATCATTGTTGCGTTAATTGTCGGCTCTTTTGGTTACTTTCAACTAAAGAATACTCTAGTAGATGGCCTAAATAATCAGGTGTCATCGATTGCAGAAGGACAATCTCGAACTATCTCAGAGTGGATTCATGGCAAAACATCGACCATTAATGGTCTAAGTGATCACTTTATTAGCCATGATGTGACGGTTGGCGCACTTTTACAAGCTGAAAAATCTGGTAATTTCGACTTGGCTTACATTGGAACGACAGATGGGAAAATGGTATTAAGCCATCATGCTTCTTTACCGGCAGACTACGACCCACGAACTCGCCCTTGGTATACAAAAGCACTTGGGTCAGACAAGGTTGAATATACAGAACCTTATGTTGATGCTAGTACAGGAAAATTGGTTATTTCGGCAGCCAAGAAGGTTGAAGATGGTGCCGAAATAAAAGGTGTGATTGGTGCGGATATCAATTTAACGAGTCTAGTTAAAAGTATTCTCAATGTTAAATTGATGGACAAAAGCCGTGTGTTTTTAGCCACAAGCGAAGGAACAATTATTGCTCATCCTAATGAAAAACTTACGCTCAAAAATATGAAAACGTCTTTGGGTTATGGCGTGAGTGTTGTCGATAAAGGAAATGGAAAGCTGGTCGAAGTTCCCTCTGCAGAGGGTGTTGTGTTAGTGGCAGGTGTTGCTGTTCCAAATACGAATTGGATTATCTTTTTCCAACTAGACAAAGCGACCGCAATGGCGCCTTTGAACAACCTATTAATCTCTCTGATTATTGCCATGGTTATAGCCGCTTTACTAGTCAGCATTGTTATGGGGCTGGTTAGTCGAAAATTGTTGAGTGGTATTGATCAAGTCAGCCAAGCGTTGGCGCAAATGAATAATGGACAAGGCGATTTAACCACTCGTATTCCAGAAAATAGTAACGATGAAATTGGTCATTTGGCGCGCAATTTTAATGGTTTTCTACAAACTTTGGCGGGCATTATTAGTGAAATCAAAGTGTTATCATTTAATCTTAATAATTTAGCACAGGATTCTCATCGATTAACCTCTCAATCATCTTTGGATCTCAGCATTCAATTAGATGAAATTACCGCTGTAGCGACAGCAGTAGGTCAAATGTCTACTGCGACACATGAAATTGCCTCAAACGCTGAAAGCACAGCAAATGCTTCTAAAGAAGCCTTTCAGAATAGTAAGCTAGGCGCTAATCAAGTCGTAAAAAGTAAAGAGTCAATTAGTGAATTAGCCATACAAGTGAATGATGCCTCGAATATTATTGGTAATCTTGATCAGCAAGTTCAGAGCATTAGCGGGATTTTGGTGACTATTCAGAACATTTCTGCACAAACCAATTTGTTAGCATTAAACGCTGCCATAGAAGCGGCGCGAGCAGGAGAGCAAGGTCGTGGTTTTGCTGTGGTTGCTGATGAAGTACGGGTACTCTCGCAAAGAACACAAAATTCCACCGAAGAAATCAAGGAAATGATCGATGGCTTGAATAATACGGCTAAAAAAGCAGTGGGGATCATGGTGTCGGGCCAAACAACTGCAAATAACTCGGTTAAAGACGCGATTTCGGCGGCAGAAAGTCTGGTAGCAATTCAAAATTCGGTGCAACGTATTAGTGATATGTCGTTGCAAATCGCGAGTGCTGCAGAAGAGCAAAATATTGTTACCAGTGATATTTCAAATAATAGTTTATCAATCAAAGAAATCGCTAATAAGTTAGCAATAGAGTCCCATGAGAGTGCAAAAGGCGCTGAATCCTTAGCGGAATTAGCACAACGATTAGAGCAGCAAATCGCAAGATTTACTCTTTAACAATTAATCTTGTTGGATCCTACTGAGTCTCGCTTTTCTATTTGTATTTAGGCAATGAAAAAGGTAGATTCTTGATATCATACATAATAAATAGTAATGCTAAATTTTATAATTGCCCCCCGGCTAGAGGAAATTTTTAATGTACAAACGTCTTTTTATTGGCGCACTCGCTACCTTAGCGTTATCGACTAATGTGTTTGCGCACGGTGTTTGTGAGGTTAGCCCTTTACATCACGATATGGAAAACATTAAAACACAATTAAAAGGTATGGCATCCAATCTGAAAGCGGGAGACAGCGCAGAAGCGACTAAGAACGTAGAGCAAGTCATTGCTTTGTTCAAAGATGCTCGCACACAAACGCCTTATCTATTTACTGAGAAAAAATTGGCAGGTGATGAGCTTGCAAAAGAAACGGCTAAATACCAAAGTGTGATTGACGATACCATTAACGTCTTCTCTTCTTTAGA
Source organism: Marinomonas flavescens (assembly GCF_004352835.1). GTDB lineage: Bacteria > Pseudomonadota > Gammaproteobacteria > Pseudomonadales > Marinomonadaceae > Marinomonas > Marinomonas flavescens. The sequence continues at coordinate 10,377 of NZ_SJSB01000015.1, forward strand.
AATGGCATTAAAAAATAATGACTCTGATAAAGTGAAAACCTTGCTAGGACAGATTGGCAAGCAAAGACAGATAGGGCACAGTACGTTTAAAGCGGATTGCTAATCGTCTAATTGATGACCTCGCTTGAATTGACTGTTACAATGCTGCGCGATAAAGAGAGGTAATTATGGCTCGTACTAAAAAATCACGCAGCATGCGCGGTAAACTTGGAAAAACAGGTTCAAAGGAAATGATGAAAGAGCAAAATAAAGCTCGTAAATCATCATCGACTCGCCGTTTTAAAGTAAAGAAATCCAAGGAACGCAAAGAGCAAGCGACTAAGAAGCTTGATAGACTTGGGCTGCTTCCTGCAAAAGAAGCGGCACAGGCAGTTGCACGTCCACGTCGTTTTGTGTTCGTGAAACCTAAAGAAGAGAAAGAACCCGAATTTATTAAGCCGACATTAACATCTGGGATAAATCAGGAAACTGAAGATTTGTCTGTTGATGAATTGTTGTCTGCTTTCTCTGAAGAGAATTAAGCAAATATCTGTAAAATATAAAAAAGGCTGCTTTTGCAGCCTTTTTTTATACCCAAATTATCCATTACAATAAGAATTATCTATACGGGATGAGTTGTAACATGAATGTGAAAGCGTCTGTTCCTATGTCAAGTGTGCGTTATTTGTTGAAGGCCGTCGAGGATCAAGGCTTAGACAGCAATGCATTATTAGAAAGCTTGGAAATTTCACGCTCAGATATTGAACAAAATACTCATTTTCCTGCTTACCAGTATGGCATGTTATACCAACGTATTATGTGGCTTGTGCAAGATGAGTCATTTGGCATGTTAAGTGGTGGTAAAGTGCCTAATGGAACTTTTCGTATGATGTGTCTATGTATCATTCATGCGCGTACTTTGGCGCATGCAATGTACCGGTGCAGTGATTTTTACGATATTTGCCGTGGTCCGACAATCAAACCTGTGTTGATCAAAAAAGGGCGCTTTGCAATGGTCACTTTCGCCCCGATCGAATCAGCAGAGTCAAACATTAACGATTTGGTTGTTCCAGAATCCAAAGAGCAATTACGCACCACACTTTCTATGTGGCATCATTTTATATGTTGGTTAATTGGCCGACGATTAAATTTAAAAGCGGCGTATTTTACCAGCGAACGACCTAATGACGTTGAATACTATAAAACCTTGTTTCAATCGGAGGTTAAATTTAATCAACATGCAAATGCCCTTGTTTTCCCCGCTAGTTACCTCGATATGCCCATTGTTCAAACAGAAGACAGTTTACGGGGCTTCCTGAAAACAGCACCGTACCAATTGTTAGTGATGGTTGAAAATGATAACAGTTTAAAATCTCAAGTAATGGCGATGTTAGGTAAAGACTTTTCAAGAGAGATGCCGAGTGCTGATGAAGTGGCGAGCGCGCTCAATATGAGTGTTTCTACTCTAAGGCGTCGACTTAATGATGAAAAAACGTCCTACCAGCAAATTAAAGACGAATGTCGTAAAGAGGCGGCCATTACCTACATGAATGCCCCACAGCTGAGTATTAATGACATCGCGGCATTAATGGGATTTGATGAACCCAGTGCTTTTTTTCGCTCATTCAAAAAATGGACTGGAATGACGCCGGGTGAATATCGAAAAAGTGATGAATTTCTGAAGTTCTACCATTCTATGAAAAGTATATAAAACGGTATGTTGTGAGCAATTTTATTTCATATTGGTTTTTTTTGTCATGAATAACGGATTGAAATGTTATTGAGTGATTTGCTTACTTTTACCATGATATAAAGATGCATCAGCTCGGACAAATTACCGGAGAATAAAAAATGAGCGATTATCTATATCCCCTAAACGACATTCTTTTTACGCTACAACAGGTGGCTCGCTTCGATCGCTTGGACCCTTACATTGAAGGCGGTCTTGATGACGACTTGCTTGAAGCGATTTTAACAGAAGCGGGTAAGCTAACCGAACAGGTTATTGCTCCGCTAAACTGGTCTGGAGACCAAGAAGGCTCCCGAGTTGAAAACGGTGATGTGTTTGAAGCAACGGGCTTCAAAGCCATTTATCGTAGCTACTGTGAAGGGGGATGGGGTTCTCTTTCTGGTGCAGTTGAATATGGTGGTCAAGGCTTACCTTCTAGTATTGCGACCGCAGTAAACGAAGGTGTTCAAGCCGCTAATCTTGCTTTTTCGCTATGTCCTTTATTGAGCCAAGGTGCTATCGAAGCAATCAGCTCTCACGCGAGCGAGACCCTGAAAGATACCTACTTACCGAAAATGTTAAGCGGTGAGTGGACTGGCACAATGAACCTAACAGAGCCTTCTGCAGGCACTGATTTGGCCGCCATTGCATGTAAAGCGTCTCCCGATGGCGATGTTTATCGTATTAAAGGTCAAAAAATCTTCATCACTTGGGGTGATCATCAAATGAGTGACAACATCATTCATTTGGTCTTAGCTCGTCTTCCTGATGCCCCTAAGGGTGTAAAAGGGATATCGCTATTCATTGTTCCTAAGTTTTTATTAGACTCTGAAGGCAATCCAGCAGACCGTAATGATGTTCAGGTTGTGTCTGTAGAACATAAAATGGGGATACATGCATCGCCTACGTGTGTCATGAGTTTTGGCGATAATGATGGTGCGATTGGGTATCTAGTTGGTGCGCAAAACGAAGGCATTAAGGCCATGTTCACCATGATGAACAATGCTCGTCAGGGTGTTGGTTTGCAAGGCTTAGCCATTGCAGAACGCGCTTATCAACAAGCATTAGAGTATGCCAAAGAACGTAAGCAAGGTATGAAACCAGATCGCTCTGGGAAAGCAGCCATTATTGAGCATCCTGATGTGTTACGGATGTTGATGACCATGAAGTCTCAGATCGATGCCATGCGCTCACTAATTTACTTTGCTGCGGTAGAAAATGATGTATCGCATTTAGCCGATGGCGACCATAAGACGATTGCTAAAACACGCAGCGCACTGTTGACTCCGATTGTGAAAGGCTGGATTACTGAGCAAGCTCAGGAAATTACATCTTTAGCTATTCAGGTGCATGGCGGAGTAGGTTTTATTGAAGAAACAGGTGTAGCGCAGCACGCTCGTGATGCTAGAATTTTACCTATTTATGAAGGTACAAACGGTATTCAAGCAATTGACCTAATAGGCCGTAAGTTGTTTTCAGATAAAGGAGCGGCCATGGGCGCTTTATTTTCAGAAATGAAAATTGAGCTTGAAGAATTGGCCATGGGCGCGGCCAGCGTTAATGCGAAAAAAGTGTTAGCCACGATTGAACTGGCAGAACAAGCAACTCACCAATGTTTAGAGGCTATGAACAAAGATTCCAATCTGGGAACAGGCTCTGCGTATTCCTATATGATGATGATGGGCAATGTGATTGGCGGCTGGTTGCAAACTAGAGCACAAATGTTGAGTGAGAAAAATGCCGCATTCAGTGAACAGCAGAAGCAATCTTGGAAACAATCAGCAGACTTCTATTGCGATCATATTTTAGAACGTGCTAAATATCAGGCTTATACAGTCATTAATGGACAAGGATCTATCGACGAGCTGAATGAAAACAGTTTTTCAAGATAGTTCTCACACCACAATACCGTAGAATAATAAAAATGCTAAGCCTGCTGTAGGAGATGTTATGACAGACAGAGAAGTTATGGAGTTTGATGTAGTAATCGTAGGTGGAGGCCCAGCGGGGCTTTCAACTGCTTGTCGTTTGATGCAAAAAGCTCAAGAGAATAAACAAGAACTTAGTGTCTGCTTGGTTGAAAAAGGCTCAGAAATTGGCGCGCATATTTTATCCGGTGCCGTGGTTGACCCCAAAGCGCTAGCTGAATTATTTCCCGATTGGAAGGCGATGGGTGCGCCGTTACTCACCGAAGTAAACGTTGATGAATTATATTGGTTAGGTTCTGAATCAGCCAAACATAAACTAAGTAATTGGATGATTCCAAAAACACTCCATAACGAAGGCAATTATGTCATTAGCCTTGGTAATTTATCTCGATGGTTAGCCGAGCAAGCTGAATCCTTGGGTGTTGAAGTTTTCCCAGGGTTTTCTGCAGCACACATTGCTTATAACGAAAGCGGCGATGTAGAAGGTATTATTACCGGTGACATGGGCGTTGCAGCAGATGGCTCGCATAAAGATGGTTATATGCCGGGCATGTTGTTAAAAGCCAAATACACCGTATTTTCTGAAGGGTGTCGTGGTCATTTGGGTAAAGAACTTATTGCTCATTTTGACCTTGATAAAGGTAAGGCTCCTCAGCATTATGGACTTGGTATTAAAGAGCTTTGGGATGTGCCTGAAGCACAAAGTAAACCGGGTACCGTTATTCATACCGCAGGCTGGCCGCTTGGTAAAGAAGCGGGTGGCGGTGGTTTTCTTTATCACTTAGAAAACAATCAAGTGGTCGTCGGTCTTATTGCTGATCTAAATTATAAGAACCCTTATTTTAGTCCTTATGACGAGTTCCAGCGCTATAAACATCACCCTCTGATAGCAGGTCATCTAAAAGGCGCTAAACGCGTCTCTTATGGTGCTAGAGCCATTGCTAAAGGTGGTTGGGCTTCTTTGCCAAAAATGAGTTTTCCTGGCGGCCTAATGGTAGGTTGTGATGCTGGTACGTTAAACCCTGCAAAAATCAAAGGCACTCATACCGCAATGAAAAGTGGGCTGCTAGCCGCCGATGTTATATGCGACGCCTTGCAGAAAGAGTCTACATCGACCGATCTTGCTCATTATGATGAAATAGTTAGAAACTCTTGGTTAGGCAAAGAACTTGAGCAGGCTCGTAACTTCGTTCCTGTAATGCATTCTCTTGGAACATTTTGGGGTGGGGCGTATAACTGGTTAGATCAAAATATGTTTTCTGGACGCTTGCCTTTTACCTTTAAAGATCTGACGCCTGATTACGCCAGCTTGGAACTTGCTGAAAAGCATACTGCGCCAAATTATCCGAAACCTGATGGAAAGTTAAGTTTTGATAAATTATCGTCAGTATTTTTATCTAATACTAACCATGAAGAAGACCAACTATGCCATTTAGTACTGGCCGATAAGTCGATACCTATTCAACAGAATTTGCCAAAGTTTGCTGAGCCTGCTCAGCGTTATTGTCCGGCTGGTGTCTATGAAGTAGTTGAAAGTAAAGAGGGTTCGAGTTTTCAGATCAATTCTCAAAACTGTATCCACTGTAAAACTTGTGATATTAAAGATCCGGCTCAAAATATTACCTGGGTCACGCCAGAAGGGGCCGGAGGTCCTAATTACCCTAATATGTAATGCTTTCTATCAGCCTGTACTCAATAGGTTCATATCCAAACTTCCTGACTATGACATATGGGTCGCTATTTGCGGCCCATATGTTTTCATTCGCTGCTGGATTTAATACCCCGACTGATCAATAATAGATTTTTATACTAAGGGGATATTTATGCGACTGTGGGTTGATGCTGATGCCTGTCCGAACGTCATCAAAACCATTTTATTTCGTGCCGCTGAGCGAGTTGAAATACCCTGTATTCTTGTTGCTAATCAAGCAATTGCTATACCTCCCTCCAAATGGATTGAAAGAAGAGTTGTGAGTTCTGGTTTTGATGTGGCTGATAACTATATCGTGGAACACGTAGCAACACCTGATCTGGTAATAACCGCAGATATTCCTTTAGCCGCAGAGGTTATTGAGAAAGGCGCGTTGGCTGTTAACCCTAGAGGGGAATTATATACGCGTGAGAATATCAAACAACGTTTGGCCATGCGGGATTTTATGGAGCAAATGCGTTCTTCCGGTGTTCAAACAGATGGCCCTTCAACTTTTAACCAGCAAGATAGGAAGGCGTTTGCGAATACACTTGATAAAGTGTTGGCACAGCGAGCAAAATAAATTCTATGGTTTCAATGAATAATCAGGAAAGCGCTTTGTGAGTGCTTTCCTGATTATTCAGTTATAGGGGCGTTTTTAAATGAAGAGAATTATTGTTGTTGGCGGTGGTGCAGGTGGCTTGGAATTGGTTACCCGCTTAGGTCATGGATTAGGTAAAAAGCGTAAAGCAGAAATTATTTTAGTTGATCGCAGCCGTACACATATCTGGAAGCCTCTTCTTCATGAAGTGGCAACAGGGTCTATTGATATTAATAACGATGGTGTTAACTACCGAGCTCATGCGGCAAAACACCATTATCAGTTTCAGCTCGGTACAGTCACTGGAGTCGATCCAGACACAAAGAATATTACACTTGATTCATTAAGTGATGATAAAGGCCAGCTCATATTGCCTGAAAGGAGTCTTTCCTACGATATACTTATCATGGCTGTTGGTAGCGTCAGTAATGATTTTGGTACGCCAGGTGTCGCAGAGCATTGTTATTTCTTAGATTCACATAAACAAGCGGAGCGTTTCCAACAAGCGTTACTTAATCAATTTTTACGAGTTTATCAAGAAGGTCCAGATACTAAGCTTAAAATTGCCATCGTAGGTGGTGGTGCTACAGGGGTTGAATTATCCGCTGAGTTATTCCACGTAGCAGATTTAATGAAAGCATATGGTATGCCTGAAATGTCTGGTAAACGCGTGCATATTGAACTTGTGGAAGCGAGTAACCGAATTCTTCAAGCACTGCCTGATCGTATAGCCAATCTTGCGTCAAAAGAGCTCATCCGCTTAGGCGTTCAGCTTAGTGAAAATACACGAGTGGTTCGCGCAGATGTGGATGGATTTCAAACCGCTGAGGATAAGCTTATTGCCGCAGATCTTATGATATGGGCCGCAGGCGTAAAAGCACCAGACTTTATCAAGAATATCGATGGCTTCGACACTAATCGTAGCAATCAAATTATTGTTAAAGGTACGCTTCAATCGTTAAATTTTGATGATGTATATGTTATCGGTGATTGTTGTGCTTGTGAGCAACCTGATGGCTCATTTGTTCCACCGCGTGCGCAATCTGCGCATCAAATGGCATCTTTAGTTTATGCGAATATCCAGGCATCTTTTAAAGGTGAATCACTTAAAGAATATATTTATAAAGACTATGGTTCTTTGGTCAATCTGAGCAACTACAGTACGGTTGGCAGCTTAATGGGTAATTTAATGGGCGGCTCCATGTTTGTAGAAGGCCGCATTGCTCGTTTTGTTTATGTCTCTCTCTACCGATTGCACCTTATTGCTATTCATGGATGGTTTAAAGCAACCATCATCATGGCGGCACAGAAGATTGGTAAAGTCGTTAAACCAAAATTAAAATTGCATTAGACATTAATGCTACTTACGAAACCGACTTTATGAGTCGGTTTTTTTTTGCCTATCCCTCTTATCTCTATTCAAATGTGTATTAACTAATGAGGTGCATTCGATTTAATGCGAAGGCTTGACCTATGTGTTACCAATAGGTTTTACAATAGTTACTATCAGGTTTAATGAAGGAGTGCTTATGCGTGTTATTGATCTCGCCAAAAAAGCCAATGTGACAAGTGAAACTGTTCGTCACTATACACGTTTAGGGTTGATTCAAGCGCAACGAGACCCGAATAACGGTTATCAGATTTATGATAATACCGCGTTCACGCGGATGCAGTTTATACAGCAATCACGCACGTTAGGTTTCAGTTTGAAACAAATTGAAGAGATCCTAGATCAGGCTGATAGCGGAGATTCTCCTTGTCCTATGGTACGAGATTTGTTGCAAAAGAAAGTCCCTGAAACCAAAGCCAAGATAGCACAACTACAAGCGCATTTAGCGACCATGGAAGCGGCTTTATCAAACTGGGAAAGTATGCCGAATGGTACACCAGACGGCCATTCTATTTGCTGTTTAATCGAAGATTGGGAAGACAAAAAAGATCATGGTAGTGATCACTAAGGAGACAATATGTCAGACATTAATGAAAAATTAGCCCACACCAATGAGCCCCATATTTTAACCTTGGACCTAGCCGTTGGTGGTATGTCCTGCCAAGGTTGTGTCTCGAAAGTGAGACAAAAAATTCAACAAAAAGATGTCAACGCACAGGTTGTGGGAACACCAAAAGAGAATCGCCTTGAAGTGCAAACCATGCTTCCAGAAGAGCAAGTGGAAGCGTGTATTCGTGACGCAGGTTACCAGACATTAGGCCATTTTGAGGGTCCAGAAGCCCGTGTAGATTCGACAGAACAAGCCCATTTACCCAATTCCTATCAACTGGCGGTCGAAGGCATGTCATGTCAGAAGTGTGTTGGCAAGATACGCAGTAGCATTCAACGCTTAGACAAAGGCGCACAAGTTGTCGGCACACCAAAAGAGAATCACCTTGATGTTATCTCTTCGCTTTCTCAGCAAGCGATTGGTGATGCCATAATTGAGGCGGGTTATGAGTATTTTGGCGATTATGTTGAACAGCTTCAGCCACAAGAGCAAACGCTAGTAAACTCAGAAATCACCCCAGACAAGAGTACAAAAGCAAACCAATCGAACATTAGTGAAATCAATAATGAGCACGCTCAAAAATACCAATTTTCGTTAACTGGTATTACTTGTGCTGGTTGTGTAAACACAATTCAAAAAGCGTTGGATAATGTCTCTGGGGTGCAAAAAGCGGAAGTGAATTTTGCGAGCCGTACGGCTCAAGTGTCTTCTTTGACGGATGCCGATGCCTTGATTAAAGCAGTCGAATCTTCCGGCTATGGTGCGTCATTGATCGAAGACGTTGATCAAGCAGAAGAAGATCGTCAAAAAAACGAACAGCAAGAATTCCATGATAAACGAAACTATGCCGTACTCGGTTTGGTTATGGGTATTCCTCTAATGCTGTATGGTTTATTGGGCGGCAATATGATGGTCGACACCGGATATCAGCGATTAAGTTGGGGGCTGATTGGCCTGGTAACTTTATTGGTGATGGTCGTAGCCGGAAAAAACTATTACCGCAGTGCATGGCGAGCGTTTAAATCCCGCCAGTCGAACATGGATACCCTGATCACCATAGGAACGATCAGTGCTTGGTTGTATTCCATGGCGATTATTATTGCCCCTAGTGTGTTCCCTGAAAACGCACGTCATTTGTACTTTGAAGCCAGTGTAATGATTCTTGGTCTGATTAATTTAGGCCAAGCGCTAGAAGTGCGAGCAAGAGGGAAAACCAGTGCAGCATTACGTCGCTTATTAGACCTGCGCCCTAAAATAGCCATAGTAATGAGAGAAGGTAAAGAAATCTCTCTTGCGGTTGAGCAGATCCAAATTAACGATATTATACGAGTTCGCTCAGGTGAAAAATTTCCTGTTGATGGCGTGGTTAGCGAAGGGGAGTCGAGTGTCGACGAGGCTATGTTGACAGGCGAACCGCTGCCAATCGAGAAGCGTCCCGGTGATAAAGTTTCAGCAGGGACCATTAATGGCAAAGGTTCATTAACCTATAAAGCAACCGGCATAGGGTCAGATACCTTGTTGGCGCAGATTATTGATATGGTTGGCACAGCGCAAAATTCAAAACCACCGATTAGTCGTCTAGCAGACCAAGTGTCTTCTGTTTTCGTTCCTAGTGTCATGATGTTGGCAACGTTGGCGGCATTAGCTTGGTTTAACTTTGGCCCATCTCCTGTCATTGTCCATATGTTGGTTGCGGCTGTTTCTGTCTTAATTATTGCATGCCCTTGTGCGCTTGGCTTAGCAACCCCCATTTCAACTATGATCGGGGTCGGCAAGGCTGCCGAGTATGGAGGTTTGATTCGTAATGGCGAGTCATTGCAACGAGCCAGCGAGCTAACCACTATAGTGTTGGATAAAACCGGCACTATTACAGAAGGCAAACCTAAAGTAGTGCATCAAATACTGGCGGCTGGCGCCGATGAAGAACACCTTGCTAAATTAGTGTCTTCTTTAGAGAAAGGGGCGAATCACCCATTGGCCAATGCCTTGATGAATCATGCTGAATTAACCAGCCAAGACAGTTATGAGACGTCGCAATTTGAGTCTATTGTTGGCCGTGGCTTAAAAGCGACTATCCAAGGCCAGATCTATTTCTTAGGTAACCAAGCGCTAATAAAAGAGCAGAATATTGATTTTTCTCAACTGGACAGCATCGATGAACAATACGCCGCGAGTACGCAAGTCTATCTTGCAGATCGCGATCAAGTATTGGCGGTCTTCTGTATTGAAGATCCTATAAAATCTGGCTCAGCAAGTGCGATTAAGACACTTCAACAAGCGGGTCTTAAAGTCATCATGTTATCAGGAGACAATCATAATAGCGCAGCCTTGGTAGCGAACAAGCTGGCTATTGATGATTTCCATGGAGAATTAATGCCTAACGACAAACTTGAGTGGGTACGTAAACTCCAAGCCAAAGGCGAGGTTGTTGGCATGATAGGCGATGGTATTAACGATGCGCCGGCATTGGCACAAGCAGACGTGGGTTTTGCCATGGGTGCTGGCACTGACGTGGCAATGGAAAGTGCAGACATCACCTTAATTCGCAGTGATTTAGCCAGCGTTGCTCAGGTCATCGAAGTAAGCCAAGCGACATTACGAAACATAAAACAAAATTTATGGGGAGCGTTTGCGTATAACAGCCTAGGAATTCCGTTGGCGGCTGGGGTACTGTTCCCCTTTACTGGATGGTTGCTTAGCCCAATCATAGCTGGCGCAGCCATGTCTTTATCTTCCATTACCGTGGTCGCGAATGCTAACCGCTTACGTCGGTTTAAAGCCAATCTTTCATCTTCTGATGCTCAAAATAAATAGGAGGAAATTATGTCTTTTCTTATTAATATTCTAGGGGTGTTACTCATTGTTTTAATCGCTTGGTGGTTTTGGGCACCCAGCAAAAAGAAATAAGGGAGGCCTCATGTTCCGTAATGAATCAGCCTCCCTTGCTAAAGTGACTATTCATCTTTCACAAATATCTAGATTGAGTGCTACTGACTTTTTTCAACAATGGCACAATTTTCATGGTATTGAATTTCTACAGGTTGAGTTGAAAAAACAACGAATTGTCATTCATTATGATGTCCTACATGTATCACTTGTGATGATACTTGATAGCATTAGACGTGGTGGAATGGTGTTAAAAGGAGGGCTGTTTTACCGCTGGCGCTTGAATTTGGCTAAAAATGTGGAACTTAATATTCAAGACAATCTGAATCATGTTCCACATTGTTGTGGTAAAGCGCCGAGTAAAATACTAATGAAGAAATAATGATTTTTCAAATCCGCTTTATGGATACTGAGATAATTAAGTTTTTGCTGGTATTATAGGCATCGTAAAAACTCGATTTGGCGATAAGGAAACTATGTAATTCTGTAGTTTCCTTTTTTATTGTCTGTCTTTCAATGAAGCAGTAGGAAATAAAATATATGCAATCTTATAAGTGGGGTATCTTTGCCATCGCGTTAGGCGCATTCGGCATAGGCACAACAGAATTTATGCCAATGGGATTACTGCCCGTGATTGCAGAGGGTGTTCATGTATCCATTCCAACAGCAGGGTTATTGATCAGTGCTTATGCTTTTGGCGTTATGTTTGGTGCGCCTATTATTACCTTATATCTCAGTCGGTTCAGTCGTAAAAATGCCCTTATTGGTCTAATGAGTGTCTTCGTTATAGGCAATATATTTGCGGCTTTGGCGACTAGTTATGAAGTCTTGATGTTTGCTCGGATTATTACAAGTCTTGCACATGGTGCTTTCTTTGGCATCGGCGCTATGGTCGCTATGAATTTAGCCCCACCTAATAAGCAAGGTTCTGCCTTGGCATCTATGTTTCTAGGTTTAACCATTGCAAATATTGTGGGCGTACCTATTACTACGTGGTTAGGTCAAAACATTGATTGGCGAATGGCGTTTGCGGTGACTGCCGTCTTAGGTTTGATTGCCATGTTTGGGCTAGCACGAAATCTTCCTGCAATGCCAGCAACTGAAAAGACCGATGTACGTAAGGAGTTGAAAGCGATTATTCAACCTGCTGCATTACGGGCTTTTGCAACAACGGTATTGTGCGCAGGCTCTATGTTCACTCTATATACCTATATTGCTCCAATTCTACATACATTAGCGAATGCATCCGAAAATACAGTGGCTACGATGCTCGCCTTGGCTGGTATTGGTTTTACCTGCGGTAATTATATCGGTGGTAAGTTATCAGATAAGTCGCCAGATTTAGCATTATTTACCATTTTGACAGCCCAAATTATTGCAGCGTGTTTATTTAGCTTAGTCGCAACAACCACGCTCACAGCTGGCATTATGGTCTTTTTCTGGGGCGTAGCTATTTTTGGTAGCGGACCAGCATTACAGATGAAAGTCATGAAAATAGCAGATCAAGCGCCAGGGTTGGCATCCTCTATTAATATAGGTGCGTTCAACTTGGGAAATGCATTAGGTGCGGTATTAGGTGGTTTGGTGATTACGCTTGGCTTTAGCTACGCTTGGATTCCCAGTGTTGCCGCCTCTTTGTCATTCCTAGCTATTATTCTTGTACTAATCAGTAGAATGCTTGCTAAAAACAACGCTATTTTGAATTAGAGCAGTTCTAAATAGTTTAAATATAGACAGGAAATGAGTTCCAATGATTATTTTTGCTCTATGTGAGTTTGACAATATCAAGTTAAAATAAGAAAAAACAGGCAGTCACTAATAGAATAGGGTGCTGCCTGAGTAGATTTTAGATACGACTATGTGGTTTTGAATAAGTTTGCTTTGGTTTCATAATTTTTAGTCACTAGATTTATTTTAGTACTGCTTTGTTGTAATTGTTCCATTAATTCGGACAATGACTTAATAGATTGGGCATTTTCGCCAACTTGATGGTTCATTTCAGAGATTAATTTTTCTTGCTCTACAGACTCTTGAGCTATATTTTTGCTAGAGATAACCGCGCTACCAACGGATTTAGCCCTTTCTAATAAAGCTTTAGATATAGTATCTGCGTGTTCAACACTGATCGATGTTCTTTCTCTTCCTGACTCCATTGATTGTACCGTGTTGGCAACACTGGCATTTAAATTCGCCAATACCTTCTCTATATCATCCGTTGAATTACTGGATCTCTTAGCAAGTGTTCTTACTTCGTCTGCAACTACAGCAAAACCTCTACCGGTTTCTCCTGCTCTTGCAGCCTCTATTGCTGCATTCAAGGCTAATAGATTTGTTTGATCTGAAATGCTACGAATAGAATCAAGCAGCTTAGTAATGGAGTCAACATCCGTTGTTAATGAGTGCAGTGAGCCAGAAATTATGGATGTATTTTCTGATAATAGTTCCATGTCTTTCATTATTTCAAACGTTTGATTACTGTCTTTCAATATACCTTGCTCTAGTTCACCGATAAGGTCCGCAGATTGTGTGCTGCTTTGTGAAATTGAGCGCATTGTCTGTGAAATATCTTCTGCTGATATTGCTACGCGTTGAGCGCGCTCATTAGTGGTTGCTGCGTACTCTGTTACTTCTTTGCTGATGCTCTGAATTTGATTGCTACTAGAAACTAACTCGTTCGCGATATGTTGATAGTCTGTAAACAAATTTACGAGCTTATCTAACAAGAGGTTAAACGTCGTTTCGGCATTTGATGTAGGGTTATGCAAACGAATTGAAAGATCATTATTATCGGAAATAGCCGAGATAGCTTTGGCTATATTAATGTTTGAAGTAGATTCTTTTTTCATCTGTAAGGCCATATAAATTAAAAGAACAGCCTCCGAAGTAGCAAAAAGACAATGAACTATCATTACCCAAATAGTATGAGGCCCAGCAAAAATCATCACCGGCATATCACCAATTGAATAACCACTCATTTGAACAAACATAAAACTGATATGATAAATTGCTGTGGTCAGCAAGGCGGCTACAATCGGCTTCCAGCTTTGATACACCAAAAAAACCACCATAGCGGCAAAGATATGAAAGTGCATTTCAATCATACCAAACTGACTTTGTATCAAGGCTGAAGATGACAGCATGGTCAAAATAGCAGCGCAGATAGAAAACATTTGCTTGCCTTTGAAAAAGCTATAAAGGCACTGAGTGAGTACAAAAAGAATCGTCGCGCTGATTAAGGTAAAGCTAAATAAACTAGCTCCAACTAAGCCACTAATCAATAAAACGGGGATTTGTATAAGTAAGAAACGATAAATAAGTAAGTCGTTTTTTGAAGAATTATCTACTGCTACTGTCATTGTTTAGCCCCTCAACGAGCTCTAGTGAATGCCTTAAAGTGTCTATACGGTACTAATAGAATTTTGGATTACCTTTAAGAGAATAATGCTTTTTTTCATCTCAATTCTTTATTTAAGAACGAATTGGATGATCATAAGAAGTGAAAAGAAAAGATTGTATGGCCTTTCTATCAATCGCAGTAGGGGTAATTACAAAATTTGACCAAATGGATAAAAAATAATTAAACAAAATGAGGAGGGAGATAATAGCTTCAGTTATCTACGAGACGATAGCAGATTTAGCGGCTAACTTTATTAAGTTAGCCTTGTGAAAAAGCCTATGAGTTTCCGCATAGGCTATGATTATTTAATTTAATGAATTGCTGCTTTAACCATTCAGCGCTCTGGCTTCAGCAACAGTTAAGCCTTTTAGTTCAGGCCAGTTTTGCTCCGCTGTTTGTATATTACCAGGAACGTCTCTTAACCAGGCTTTTTGTACATCTTTATTCAAATTTAAATACAACTTACCTTCCACTATTTTCCATGCTGTCGGGTCTACATCAAATTTTAGACCCATCGCGGTGCCCATTGCACAGAAATTACCGAACTGTGGTGCATATTTAACTTTATCTTTATTAAACAAATTTCTGTTTTGTTCAGAAACAAAATGAAAGGTGGCATTTTTGTAATTTGAAGTGAATTCATTACTGCCTAATACCGGCTTACCCATTGTAAAGTAGGCAACGGTATCATAGCCTTGAATCGCAAGATCGTTAGCGTCAGCATTTGAATCAATATCTGCGGCAAAAGCAGCTGCGCTAGAAAAAAGTACGGTTGCTGCAGCGATGTGTTTAATAATAGTTGAGACTTGCATGGTGTTGTCCTTTTATTTAGTTCAATTGAGTCACTCTAGTGTATTTTTATTGCCCGTAGAATAAGCGTCGAAACGTCTTAAAATTGATACAAATCGTCCAAGTAAGTGAATTAAGTAGATGACTTTGAACAAACTAGATAGCGTGTTAGAGAGTTTTTCTATCCATTCTGAGATCATTTTCAATGGTGATTTTTGTGGAGGTAAAACATTTGGGGTCAAAAATGCAAAGAATGGAGGGCACTTGCATTATCTTCGCTCTGGAACATTGACCGTTTTGCATGACGCTGGCCATAAAATGGTGTTTGAACAGCCATCGATTATCTTTTTGCCTTATTCTACAACTCATAGAATCATCACAGAAGATCAGCAAACAGCAGAGTTAATATGTGCTGAGATCCAATTTACCGCGCTAGAACAGCAAAAAGTAGTGTCTGGATTGCCGAGTATTATTTTCCATGAGCTAAACGGGGACGCTTTAACAGATACCGTCACTTGGCTTTTTAAAGAAGTCGGTTCTGTAGGTCTTGGTCAGAAAAGCATTGTCAGTAAACTATGCGATATTTTATTGATTCAGTTGTTCAGAAAATTAACCGAAGAAGGATGGATTATACAAGGTATGCTGGCGGGACTGAGTCATCCACAGCTAGCAAGCACATTGATCAAGTTACAAGAAGCACCAGAATCGGATTGGACATTGGCGCTCATGGCAGAACATGCTGCCATGTCACGATCAAAATTCGCTGATTTGTTTCGAGCCACAATTGGTCAAACACCGAATGATTTTCTCACTGATTTACGTATTTCTATGGCGCAGCAATTATTGTCACAAGATAAACCTGTGGGTTTCATTGCCAATAAAGTGGGATACGAAGATGGCTCAGTACTGGCAAGAGTATTCAGAAAGAAAACAGGCATGTCACCAAAGGAATGGCAGAAGCAGCAACACGCCGCGCATCTAAACTAAAAACAGAAGAACATACTCAAAACAGAAATGATTTATCTGTATGCGAATCTAGAGTTTGTGTATGTGCCTTATAGGTATTCAAAGTTTAAACAGCATGGAATTGAGCCATAAAACAGGCAGAAGTACTAATATACGCTATTTCCGATAATAACATTTACCGGAAATAGTAGAGGTCATTTACTCTTGTTGTTGCTCTGTAGTTTTCTTGCTGATATTTCCTTACGCCATTCAGCGCTATGTATCTGCACGGCATAAAATGGCGCCGAGTTTTTCTCAAACATTTTCTTTCTAAACCATTCTTTCCAAATAATGGTTTATTGTCGCGTTTGCCCTAGCCATTTTATCGACTAACGATTGTTTGCCGCCTGCTTTAATTTTTCAGTCAGCTGATGCAGTGAGCTAATTTGGTATGTTGGTACAATGTGTTCTGGATGGGTTTTGTTATGATGATTCAACCAGCAGGTATCAAGTTGTGCGTTAATCCCGCCGAGAATATCTGATTCAAGTGTATCGCCAACCATTAAGACTTTTTTACGATCTGGATTGCCCATTTTCTCAAGTGCATGATTAAAGATCCCTACATGAGGCTTAGCAATGCCAACTTCTTCAGAAATAATCACATGAGGAAAATATCGATCAAATTTTGTTCGCTCTAAACGTACTTTTTGTAGTTGTGTAAATCCATTGGTAATAATCGCCGCTTTAATCTGATGGTCAACCAAATGCGTCATTAGCGCTTCAGCGCCTGGCAATGGTTTGCAAATATCTGCCATGGATTCTAAAAACTGATGATTAAGCTGATGTGCAGGAATTTGTAGCCGATCTGCCCATTGTTGAAAACGCCGAGTTTGCAGTTCTTTCGCCGTTACCTTGCCATCTTGGTATGCCACCCATAGTGGTTTATTGATACTTTGGTACTCGTCAAAATCATCTGCACTAAAAGTAACGTCGTATTTTGACAGCATATGGCTTAAACCTGAGAAATTATCAAAGTGGAATAAGGTCTCATCAGCATCAAAGATAATCCATTCGTAATTCATTTATCTATTTTATCCTTGTAAATATAATTCTGGGTGTAATATTGGCGAAAGTATTAAAATGATCGCCTGTGTATATACGCTTTCTCGGGTAGCTCTATGGTTGGTGAGCAAACCAATCGCTCCACCTTTTTGTTTTATATTATCTACTTGAAACAAGTCATCCATCACATCGCCAAGCTCTTCACCATTTTTTAAACGCAAGTAAACGGTAGTTGGTAACGGTAGGTTCGCAGACCGGCCAGTGTGTATTTTTCCATCGCGACCTGCAATAGCAACGTAGGCAAATGTTGCAGCGCCCTCCTCAAAATCATCAACACCTCCTTCCATCGAGACAAAATAATCTTCTTCTTGATTGCTGTCATGAGCGTAGCAATAGCGGATTCGATTTTGTGCCCCAAGACGTGTTTCACTTTCTGTCATTGGTTGATCCGCAACACCAGAATCCGTTTCCATCCCCTCACAGTGTATCGTGTGAGTAGGAAACACCTGACTAAAAGCCTGATGGGCAGCAGTAATTTTGACAGGATTTTTCGATGCGACGCGAATTCTAATAACGATATTGGTCATATGATAAGCTCCTTAAAAAAACAAAAGCCGCAATCAATGATTGCGGCTTTGGGTAGCTCAATAGGCTCTAGGCTCTAGGCTTGAGACTTGATGATCGGTGTTGGGCAGACGACGTCGGTATTTTGTGCTCGATGTCGCAGTAAATGATCCATAATCGTCAAAGCGACCATAGCTTCAGCAATCGGAGTGGCTCGAATGCCAACGCAAGGGTCGTGCCTTCCTTTGGTTACCACCTCGATAGCCTCACCCGCTCGGTTAATGCTTTTACCCGGAATAGTAATGCTCGACGTTGGCTTCAATGCCATATGAACAATGATATCTTGTCCCGATGAAATCCCACCTAATACGCCGCCAGCATGATTACTTAAGAAGCCTTCTGGCGTCATTTCGTCACGGTGTTGACTGCCTTTTTGTTCAATAACATCAAAGCCATCGCCGATCTCAACGCCTTTTACCGCATTGATGCTCATGATGGCTTTAGCGATATCTGCATCCAATCGATCGAAGACAGGGGCGCCTAAACCAGGCATGACGTTTTTCGCAATGACGGAAATCTTCGCGCCAATAGAATCCCCTTCACGACGTAATGCAGTCATGTATTCTTCGAGCTCAGGGATGGCATCTGGATCCGGGCTAAAAAAACTGTTGTCGTAGACTTGGCTTAAATCTTTCACTTCTAGCTTGATCGGACCAAGTTGTGATAAAAAGCCTTGGATTTCGATGCCAAATTGCTGTTTTAGATATTTTTTAGCAATCGCGCCGGCAGCCACACGCATGGCTGTTTCACGAGCTGAAGAACGACCACCGCCACGATAATCGCGGAAGCCATATTTTTGATCATAGGTGTAATCTGCATGAGCAGGACGAAATGTATCTTCGATGTTACCGTAATCACGTGAGCGTTGATCGGTGTTTTCAATGATCAAGCCAATCGGAGTGCCTGTCGTCTTGCCTTCGAAAACACCGGACATGATTTTTACTTCATCGGCTTCACGACGCTGAGTTGTGTGCTTCGAAGTTCCAGGCTTACGCAGATCAAGATCGCGCTGTAGATCGGCTTCACAGATTTCTATACCGGGTGGGCAACCATCGACAATAGCACCCAACGCTAGACCGTGACTTTCACCAAATGTGGTGACTTTAAAAAGTGTTCCAAATGTATTACCAGACATAATGCTACTTTTGCTCGTGTAATAGTTGGTTTAGTTGTTCTTTGGTCAGGATGAAAACGCCGTTTCCACCCTGCTCTAATTCGACCCACATAAAAGGAGTATCTGGGTAAGCCGCTTGCAAAGCGACCTCGGTATTACCTACTTCGTATACTAATATACCGTCATCATGCAGATAATGCGCGACCTGAGCCAAAAACTTATGGGTAAAGTCGAGACCATCTTCACCAGACGTTAACGCCAGTTCCGGTTCATTATGAAATTCTGCAGGAGCTTGTTGAAAGTCATCCTGATCAACATAAGGAGGATTACAGATGATCAGATTGTATTGTTTGCCAGCTAGGGCTGAGAACATATCTGAATGAATGGTTTGTACGCGATCTTCAACTAGGTGGCGTGTGATGTTTTCATTGGCAACGGCAAGTGCGGCTTCACTGATATCGCTAAGATCCACACTGGCATCATCAAATACCAATGCCGCTGTAATGCCAAGGCAACCACTGCCTGTGCACATATCTAGAATAGTAGCTGGATATTGATTCAACCAAGGCGCGAACTCACTCTCAAGAAGAGACATGATCGGTGATCTTGGGATCAAGGTGTCTTTTGTTACTTTAAACGGAAGCCCCATAAACCATGCTTCACCCAATAAATAAGGCAAAGGTTCACGCTTATTAATGCGTTGGTCAATGAATTTTAGGATACGTTTTTTTTCATTGTATGTTAGCGCGCAATCTAACATAGTTCGGTCAAAATCTAAGGGCAAGCTCAATGACCCCATGACCAAATGAACGGCTTCGTCCCAAGAGTTGTCGGTACCATGACCATAAAAAAGATCCGCCTTTTGGAAGCGGCTGTAGGTCCAGCGAATAAAATCTTTAATGGTGTTTAAGTCGCGAACTGCGGATTGTCTACTGCTCATTAGAATTCGGCCATGTATGGGGTAAAACAAAAGAACATTATAGCCTTTATTAGTTCTCGCCTCTATCCTTGATCTGGATACGAGCAACGGATTGCGCTAATTCTTCCATCTGTTGATGAAGCTTATCTAAATGGCTTTCTTGAGAGGATTTTTGCTGATCTTTTACCTCTTTAAGTTGTGCGTTAAGTGCCGCATTTTGCTCTTCAAGGCTGGCTACTTTATTATCTAGTTTGGCGAGATCAACGGCTTTTTGTGATAAGTTTAATTGCAGTTCGTCACGCTCTTTTTGTGTTTGCTTGAGCTGACTGTCGATGACTTTATTATGGGCAGCCATGTCTTCATTGTGCTGTACTGTCACCTGATACTTCTCTGTGAGCATTTTATGATTGTTTTCTAATTGCTGTTTTTCTGCACTTATTAGTGTTAACGATTCTTGAGCTTCGCATAAGGCTGCACTTAATGAAAGATACCCTTGGTGAGTGGCGCTTTCTTTTAAGGCTTGCTGATTTTCAAGGTCTACCTGCTTTTCATCTAATAGAGTGCCGAGGGTTTGAGTGATCTCGCGGGAAAAATGATTAAACGCAGGCAGCAAAGCATCGTTAAGCTCTTTCAATTGATGCTGCTGATACTCTTTGTAGAGCTCTTCCCATTCACTGATCGCATTCAATAATGTGGTATTTGATGCGTGCCGACCATCTTTCTTAAGAAAATAATCCGCAATTCTTGGAATGTTAGGAAAATGATTTTGTTCCAATAAGTCCCAACAAGCCTGATGTATTTCTTCTCTTGCAATGTTTGCTTTACGAGCCATCTTGAAGCCTTAATAGAGTTAATGATCAATTAAGTCATTATATTATCATTTTTATCTTTTGTATTTATTTAACTCAGCATTTATTCTGCTTAATACAAGACATAGCCAATATAATAAAGCCCCTGATTTACAGAGGCTTTAGAAGTGACTTATTCGCTACTGATTTTAAGGACGCTATTGAAGAGACACTGTGCTTAATATTTTAGTGGCAAATTCAACACCAAATTTCTTAGCCACTGTTTCCCAAGGATCCTGTTGCGGAGCATAAATAACATGGGTCGCATCAGGAAAGCGCTTTTTCAAAAGGTCATGAGCACTTGATAATCCATCAATTAAACCAATTTTTTGAGCCTGTACACCAGTGAATATCATCCCAGAAAACACGTCATCCGTAATTTTCAATCTATCGCCACGACCCACTTCTACAGCATGAATAAATTGCTGATGGGTTTCATCCAATACGGCCTGCCATTTTTGCTTACCCTCTTTACTCATAGGCACAAAAGGATCAAGAAAATCTTTATTTCGACCTGCGGTAAAAGTACGACGCTCAACACCAATTTTTTTCATTAAACTACTTGCATCCCAGCCGGATGAAATAACACCAATAGAGCCCACTAAACTGGCTTTATCAGCATAAATTTCATTCGCCGCTGAGGCTATGTAATAACCACCTGATGCTGCCATATCTTCCACCACAACAATGACTGGAACGGTTGGATATAGCTTTTCTTTTTGACGAATAGCATCATAAATGATTCCTGCATGAACAGGGCTGCCACCAGGGCTATTCATTTCAATAACGACCCCTTTTAAGTTGGCATTTTTATAGGCGTCATCTAATAGACTAACGTACTCTGACGCTTGAATCTCGGCACCGGCCCCAATAACACCACGCATTGGAATAATAGCAACGATATTTTTATCTAAACTGCTTGTGTCTAACTGAGACCGCCCAATACCCACCCCAATGACTGCCAAAATAATAAAGAGCGTAGTGAAGCGAAAAAAGATTCTCCAGCGACGCGCTCGTCGTTTTTCAATAACGCTCTCGCTTAGTGTTTTTTCCAGTAACAACCAAAGCTTAGAGTCAGTCTCATTATCAGTATTTTGACTAGGCTTTTCTATCTGATGAGATGCCTCTTGTTCAACACCAGACTCGTTATTTCTATCTTGATCTTCTGTCCAACTCATGGCTTTTTTAGTCCTAAAACAGCGGTTAATTGTTTAATATCATTGATGATTGCAAAAGGATTGCAGGCTTTTAATCTGTCTTGGTGGTGCGCTCCATAAGTTACCCCTACACTTCTCATTCCCGCATTAGTGGCCATATTAAGATCATATTCGGTATCACCAATCATAATGGCATCGTCTGCAGAGATATTAAGTTCTTCTAGAATTTGCTCAAGCATTAATGGGTTGGGCTTAGAAACAGCCTCATCAGCACAACGCGAAGTAACGAAAAAGCGGTTTGTTTGCGTCAGCGCCATGACTCGATTCAAACCACGGCGAGTCTTTCCGGTGGCAACAGCCAGTTTAAGGCCTGACTCTTGTAATGTGTTGAGCAACTCAAACACGCCATCATAGGCATTAGGTGGTGTTTGATCATTCTTCACATAAATATCTTTATAATGGTCGGCGAGTTGCGCTCGGTGTGCACTATCAAGCTCCGGCCAAACCGAGCTAATCGCTGTATCAAGTGACAAACCTATAATGTTTTTAATGTCATCATAATCTCTTTGAGGCGCTTTAACACGAGCTCCCGCTTCCAACATGCTATTACAAATTCCTGCTATGGAATCGAAAAGAGTGCCATCCCAATCAAAAATCACTAACTTAACCATGCAATACCTCTTAAGAATGATGCGACAAGAGTGTAACATAGCGAAAATTTGTAAGATAAGGATTAGCAATGACTTCTGGCTTCACATTAGAACAACTATCAATCGACCAAACTATTGAATATCGAAAAATTGTAACCGAGGATGATGTACATACGTTTGCCGCCGTAACTGGCGACTCTAACCCTGTTCACCTAGATGCTGAATACGCAGCGACAACGTCTTTTGGTAAGCAAATAGCCCACGGCATGCTTTCAGCTGGCTTTATTTCTGCCGCTATAGGCACTCAACTACCTGGGCCTGGTTGTATCTATCTAGAGCAAAGCCTAAAGTTTCGTGCGCCTGTTTTTATTGGTCAAGAAGTGGTGACTAGGATCACAGTGACTGAAATTAACGAACGCCGCCGACGAGTAACATTGAAAACAGTGTGCGAATGCGAAGGCAAAGCCGTTGTTACTGGTGAAGCGACCGTTATGGTTCCAGCAGCAGCATAAATACACAACCGGTTATGGGAGTGACGTAGCGTATTAAATACATCGTCGCTTTCATAACGACTCGCGGTTAAACGAATATGGTTACTTTATCAGCACCGTTCTAAATAGATATTGGCTAACTTACTTAAAGGCTTGATGGTTAAATACGCATTAAATCACTTAATAGATAAATAGATTTGAGTTGTTCCTTCTTCTTGTACCTTATAATGGATAAAAAAGTATTTGATGGTGTAAAAACGAGGCAATGCTTAAAAAACACTGGATTTATTTACACAGTAGAATATATTTAATGATATAAATCATGAGTTAAGGCTTTATATGAATTCCCAACTACTTATCATTATGGTCGTTATCGCATCGTCTTTATTGACGTTGACTGAGCGAACCAGTGCACAAGAGATAAGTAAGCAGCGCTGGATGCCGACAACGGCTCAATTATGCAGCGAAGAAGCGACTCAAGAATTAGATGTTGACCCAATAAATGACAGCTATTCCTCATCCTATTGGTTTTTAACGACACCAACAAAAAATAGCAGCAACTTACTTGCTATATACAACCACCCTACTCGGGCCTTACCCTCTAAGCTAATCCAACCAAGGGCCCCACCGTCTTTTTTGATATAACCTACAAAACACTTTATTTTAAAATTTTTGGAGATTTATCATGAAAACACTTACTTATGTTTCTACTAAAGACGTTAACACTTTGACGCAACCTGTGACTATTGAAAATACAAACTTGTATTCTCCTGCACTTAGCGTGTTTACCGATTTCAAAACGGCAGCACCTCGCGTCATTGAATCTAATACTCGTGCCGATGAATTGGTTCGATTGATGAGAAAAGAACACGTTCGAATGAAGATTGTTATTAATACAAACGGCGCTTTCGAAGGTGTTATTAGCTTAGAAGACCTTTCAGAAAGAGCTTTTGTTAAGCAAGTGGCTAATGGTTACACTCGTTCAGAGCTTATTGTTGATGATTTAATGCGTCCAAAAGAAAACCTATTGGCATTGTCTTATAACTCTTTGAAAAACTCAGACATTGAATCTTTACTATTTAGCCAAAAAAATAATGAGCATCAGCACCTTTTGGTTATTGATGAAAGCAACCATTCTATTAGAGGGATTATTTCTTCTAGTGATATTGCACGTCAATTAAAATTAGATATTGATGTTACGCTAACAAACTTTGCTAATATTTATAAAATCGCTCTACTTGGCGAAGCACACTCAGCAAGTAAATTACAGGTAGCGTAGTTTTTTGCGCCGTGAGGCGCTCTCTATTGACTGAAAACGAAAGCCCTATCTTTCTATGTTGAAAGATGGGGCTTTTTTTACTTTATTTTTTTTGAATCCAGTAATAGAAAAAGCCATTTTCTTGAGTCTGATCGACTAAAGAATGGCCTAAAAAATTGCAAAATTTAGGAATATCTCTTGTCGTTGATGGATCTGTTGCAATAACCTTAAGCACCTCTTTAGATGCCATTTTTCGTATTTCCACATGCAGCATCATGACAGGCTCTGGGCACAACAGCCCAGCTGTATCTAACTCTAGTTGGTGACTCATGGCTAAAACACCTTTGAATGAATAATTATAATCATTATAAATCAATCAGAATTAACTCGCTAACCCATGACGCTGAAGCCAGTCTTCCACTACATTTGAAATATTTTCAATCACATCTTCCGTCTTTAAATTTTGTTTTTTTAAAGTTTTAAAATCATGATCCGCACCCTCAATCCAATGCACTTCAATGTGCTCATTTAGAGTTTGATTGTTTACCCAATCTGGCTTTCCCAGTGAGTCTCTCGTGCCTTGTATGATCAAACAGGGAGCCGCAACGTCTTCCAAAAAGGACAACCTATGCTTTTCAGGTTTTCCTGATGGGTAAAAAGGAAACCCAAAACAAATTATGGCACGAACATTTTCTTGATGAGAAAGCTGAGTCGCGACTCTTCCCCCCATGGATTTACCGGCCACAATAACGGATTCTTCTAATTTTATGGTTTCAATGAATTCAGGTACTAACGTTTTGAAGCGAGGCGGTGGACGTTTTTTACCACTAGATTCCTGTTCTGCCATATATTTGAAGGTAACAGGGACGACAGATCTACCATGCTTATCAAGGGTCATTTCACTGAAAACCTTTAAAAAACCACTCGACTGATGGCCCGCTCCTGCACCATGCGCAAGATAAATAGGTATTTTTGAAACAAGGGAGCTCGACATAAAACAACTTAGCATTAACGGTTAATTAAAGAATGGTATTTAAGCAGAATCATCAAGACCTTAGAAGTAAATACACTAAATAGTCTACAGTGCCGAAATGATTAATATAACGGTGAAGTACTCCTTGCGCCCTCAAGAACGTTGACCTATATCATGAGGCGGCTGTAAGTCTCAGAGTAAACTTCGTATTAGAAATTTTAATAGGAAGAAATCATGATTTGGGATCAACCTCTCATTACCAAATACAATTTATCTGGGCCTCGTTATACCTCTTATCCAACCGCCCCACAGTTTGATGCTAACATTAGTAAAATAGCCTTGATTGATAAAATGCTATCACCAAGCCATGCTCCTATTAGCTTGTATTTTCATATTCCGTTTTGTGCGCATCTTTGTTACTACTGTGCTTGCAATAAGGTCGTCACAAAACAATACGATAAAGGCGCCGAGTACGTTGAGTTACTTGAAGAAGAAATGCGTTTAAGAAGCCTAATGCTTGATAAAAATCGTCCAGTGACTCAACTTCACTTTGGTGGAGGCACTCCTACCTTTTTGTCCGACGAACAGTTGAAACACTTATTTTCTGCTATAAACCATCATTTCAACTTAGTTCAAGATGGCAGCCAAGATTACAGCATTGAAATAGACCCAAGAGAAATCAGCCATTCCAAAATGAAACTACTAGTCGAAAATGGCATTAATCGCATCAGTATTGGGGTGCAAGACTTCGACAATGAAGTACAAAAAGCAATACACCGAGTACAGCCTGTAGAAATGGTTCGAGATTTACTCAATGACGCTCGAGACCTAGGAATCTTATCCGTTAACTTTGACCTTATATATGGACTTCCTAAACAAACTATTTACGGTTTTAAGAGTACACTAGAAAAAGTCATCGAACTGAACCCTGATCGTATTTCAGTTTTCAACTATGCACATTTACCTGAACGCTTCAGAGCTCAGCGTCGAATATTAGACAGCGACCTCCCTTCACCTGAAGGTAAATTGAATTTATTGAAACTGTCTATAGAATTATTAACCCAAGCTGGCTATGAATATATTGGAATGGATCATTTTGCAAAACCAACAGACAGCTTAAAAATAGCGCAAGAAAAAGGTGAATTGCAAAGAAATTTCCAAGGGTATACTACCCACGCTGAAACCGATCTCATCGCCTTTGGCGTGTCCGCGATTAGTCATCTGAAAGGTGTATACATCCAAAATCATACGGATTTATCGCTTTATCAAAACAGCATCGAAAATGGTCAATTGGCCATTGTGAAAGGGTATATTAGCAATGAAGATGATCTAATTCGTCATCACACCATTATGGCATTAATTAGCCAATTTGAACTCGATAGTAGAACCATTGAACAAAAACACGCTATCCACTTCAACGACTATTTTCATGATGAAATAAAGCAATTAAGAGCGTTAGAAGAAGATGGTATTGTTGAAATTGAACAGATTGAAGAACATACTATCATTAGAGTAA
The DNA here is from genome assembly GCF_004352835.1 of Marinomonas flavescens. Classification (GTDB taxonomy): domain Bacteria; phylum Pseudomonadota; class Gammaproteobacteria; order Pseudomonadales; family Marinomonadaceae; genus Marinomonas; species Marinomonas flavescens. Next base: position 36,933 of record NZ_SJSB01000015.1, read on the forward strand.
CAGAGCGTGGACGCTTGCTAATTCGCTGTGTTTGCATGGTATTTGATAAGTATCTAGGCAGCGCAGTAAAGTACTCTAGGGTAATCTAATAAATCGAAGTCAGGGAGATCTTTATGTCAATCGTACACGCCCAATCAAGGTTCACCAGTAAGCTAACATCTCAATGCCAGAATTGCAGCTTAAGTGCATTATGCTTACCCATCGCATTAGCTGATGAAGATATAAACAGATTGGATCAAATTATTGAAAGGAAGCGTCCATTAAAGAAAGGGGAAATTCTCTTTCATCAAGGTCAAACCTTTGACTCTGTCTTTGCCGTTCGAACAGGCACGCTCAAAACATTCAATATTACCTCTTCAGGTGAAGAGCAAATCACAGGCTTTTATTGTCCGAGTGAGCTTGTTGGCTTGAGTGGCATTGATAACGATACTTACCCTATTACCGCCAAAGCATTAGAAACAACCACAGTATGTGAAATTCCATTTAGCCACCTAGAAAACTTAACCGCACAAATCCCCTCTTTAAGGCATCAGCTTTTTAGAATAATGAGCCGAAAAATCAGTGAAGACCAACAAATGATGGTTTTACTAGGTAAAAAGAATGCAGATGAAAAAGTCGCTTCATTCCTTTTGAACCTTTCTAGTCGTTTCAAAAAACGCGGTTATTCTGCTATTTCTTTTCGTTTAGCAATGTCCCGTGGAGAAGTTGGCAATTATTTGGGCCTTGCCGTTGAAACCGTTAGCCGTGTGATAACCCGCTTTCAAAAGAACAAGCTGATTGAAGTGGATGGTAAAGAGATAACCATTACTGATCTTGCTGAAATGCAAAAGTTAGTGGGGATAGCGGACGATTGTGCTAGACTCGCCGATTTGAACAAATAGAAAAAGGCTCTTTTATCCTATGCTTTACGATGATTTTTACGTCAAGTCATTAATTCGTACCGTTGAAGACTGGCCTAAAGCCGGTATCAGCTTTCGCGACATCACCCCAATTTTTAGTGATCCTAAAGGTATGCGGATGGTAGTTGATGCCTACGTGCACCGTTATATTGGCAGCGATATTACTCATATTGCCTGCATTGATGCGCGTGGCTTTTTAATCGCGGCTGTCTTGGCTTATGAATTACAAAAACCATTGATCTTGATCCGTAAGAAAGGCAAATTGCCTGGCAAGACCATTTCACAATCCTATGACTTGGAGTACGGTTCTGCTGAGCTTGAGATTCAAGAAAATTCGGTAAAAGCAGGTGATCAGGTGTTATTGTTTGATGACTTAATTGCTACCGGTGGAACATTGCTTGCAGCGGTTGCGCTACTGACCAGCCAGGGTGCGAATATTAAAGAAGTTGCCGCTATTATTGATTTACCCGACCTTGGTGGCAGCCAGAAACTACAGGATAACGATCTATCTATTTTTAGCTTATGCGCTTTTTCCGGTGAATAAAGGTTAATTAGCCCTTATACAAGATAAAATTTAGTTAATAAAAAAGGTGGCCAAGATGGCCACCTTTTTTATATCAAACTACTCACTTAGAAAGCAACAGAAGCACCGATACTTAGGCCATCACTTGTTTCGCGACGCTCGCCATTTGTATAAACCGACACAGTACTGCCGTAACCGATATAAGCTCGGGTATTTTGTGTGGTCATGTATTCGCCACGGACATCATATGTGTACATGTGATCCAATCGTGATACAGACAACACAGTTGGCGCATAGTAACCAGAAGCGTAAAAACTTAAACGGTTTGCCATAGGGAATGTGTAGCGGTACCAGCCACCCAATGCCGTAGCAACGGCAATCTCATCATTTTTCCCTTGCATATTGTTATCAAGAGCATAGATGCGAACACCCAACCCAATTTGCAAAGGGCCACTCGTGTCTGAATCTTGAATATTGATACCAACATAAGCTGAAGAAGTTTCATTATCAGCATCATGAGTACCACCACCACTAATAGAAAAAGGGCCGGCATCAATAGCAACGTCCGCTTTCACTAAATCATTAGTCAAACTTACACCCGCAGTAGAAGCAAAAACCATGGATGAACTCAAAATACCTGCGGTAAGCAGTAAGGCTTTATTTGTTAGATTCATTTGCACTAATCCTATATTGATACAATGTTTAACTTGTTAAAAGCATCTTCAGATTGCTTTAAATCTTTAAAATTAAATAATTCGTTATCAGCAAGATGCGAAGGAACGACATTCTGCATAGCAGTAAACATAATATCCGTCCTACCTGGATAATCTCTATCCCACTGCTGAAGCATATCCTTTACTACTTGTCTTTGAAGATTCTTTTGGGAACCACATAAGTTACAAGGAATAATCGGATACGATTTAGCGATGGAAAACGCCTCAATATCTTTCTCTTTGCAGTAAGCTAGAGGGCGAATAACGACATGTTTGCCATCATCGCTTAATAGCTTAGGTGGCATAGACTTCAACTTACCACCAAAAAACATGTTTAAAAAAAGCGTTTCTAATATGTCATCTCTATGGTGACCAAGTGCTATTTTGGTAGCTCCAATTTCTTCTGCGAAACCATAAAGAGAGCCCCTTCTTAAACGTGAACATAAGCCACACGTGGTTTTCCCTTCTGGAACGATTTCTTTAACAATACTGTAAGTATCACGTTCTAAAATATGAAAATCGACACCCTGCTCTTCTAAATACGCAGGCAATATATGTTCAGGAAATCCGGGTTGTTTCTGATCTAAATTAACCGCTACAATTTCAAAACTAATTGGAGCGCTAGCTTGCAGGTTACGAAGGATTTCAAGCATTGTATAAGAATCCTTCCCTCCTGATAAACACACCATCACTTTATCACCCTCTTCAATCATATTGAAGTCGGCAATTGCTTGGCCAGTGAGTCGTCGTAACCGTTTGTGGAGTTTATTAAGCTCCAGTTTTTCTTTAGATTTGTTAGTTAGATCCATGATACACACGCTGTAAACGAAATGCGGCTATCTTACTATACTGACCGCGAACCCGCATCAAAAAATGAGCACTCTCTCTTAACGATTCGCTTATTAAGAATGCTGCGCTAAAAAAGAAAGCGATGAACGACAAAGTTTACAGATATATTGAGTGCCCTTTTGTGCGTTATTGTGCCTTCGTATGGTGAATACGTGCTGCTGACATTGACATTGATAGGTGTACGATTGCTTAGGCAGAGGGATGTCAAAGTTGTGTGTTCTATTAGGTTCAAGGTGATAAATTTTCTTCATAACGGCCTGCCATTCTTTACCATGGGGCCTCACCTTATTACCGTAAATTTGATACACAATAATATGGGCAACTTCATGAGGGACTACTGTCTCGATAAACAAGCTCTCATCTTGCTGATACATAAAATAATTAAACCTCAATTCATTTTTATGTAAATGAGCAGTGCCTGCCGCCTTCCCTTTCTGCTTAAAGTTCGAAGTAGGATGATCAAAGTGCTTCCCAAAAAAAAGCGTCGCTTTTTTCATACAATGAGACACTTGAGATTGAACCTGTTGAATGGATGACGCTAAATCATGGGACTGAAGAGAATACGATTTGTTAGCCGACACAATCTTTCTCCTGCACGTCCTCAACACGACTTAACAGGGAGATAAGCGATTCGCTAAATGGTGCGATAATTTCTTTCGACAATCCTGTTAGACGGCTTAATGACGCAATAGTGGTAGGCTTATGTTGATACACTTTCCTTAATTGTCCATCGCTCAACACGCTGTTTTTTTGAGTCAATTTCCAGCTCATAAGTTGGTGCCAAGTCGCGGTCTCCTTGATGGCGCTTTCATTATCAAGTGTGGGGTAATACCTTTCTTGAGCAAGTAAAACCTGTGTTTGAGACTTTAGTATGCCACGAGACTTTTCTTTTAAATGAATACAAAATATCACCGCTTGATTAAGTTCAATGTAATCAAAGGCAATTAAATGGCGAATGACAGATTTCCACTGAGCCTCGTTAAGCTCCTTTCCTTTACCAAACAAAGCAAGTCGCTCGCCTTGCATGGCTAATACACTTTTTGTTCTCTTGCCCAATAAAACTTGAATGAGCACTGAAAATGGCTGAATGCCTTTTGTATGGTAAACCAAGGAAAGTAACTTTTGACTTGCTATCGTGACATTTTGCTCAGATGTTGGCGCGAGACAGCGATCGCAATTTCCACAGGCTTCTGAGGCTTCCCCAAAGTGAGCAAGTAAATTCTGACGACGACAGCCACGACTTTCAATGACTTTGAAAAAGGCATTTAACTTGGGTTTTCTTTCATCGCCTGACTGATTTTGAAAAGCGTTAAGTTGCTGAGCTTTTAACATGTCTTGAAGGCCATATAAAAGCAGCGCTTTAGCGGGCTGATTGTCTCGCCCTGCGCGGCCTATTTCTTGAAAATAGGACTCGGGGCTGTCTGGTAAGTCAACATGGATAACAAAACGAATGTGAGCAATATCTATGCCCATTCCATAAGCGGTAGTCGCTACCATAATCAAACCGGACTCAGTTAAAAACCGCTTATGATTTGTCTGTCTATCACTGTCACTCATGGCCGCATGATAAGCAAGACTCGGTAATCCCAAGGTGTTTAACCAAGAGGATAACTCCTCTGTTTTTTTTCGTGAGCGACAATAAATGATCCCACTTTGGCCAGCCATTTCATTATGCAAAAAAAACAATATCTGTAGTTTGGCTTTTCTTTTTTGTGCGATCTGAATTTCGATATTTTTCCGATCAAAACTTCCCTTCAACACCAACGCATCGTTCATCTGCAAGGATGATTGAATCGTCTTTATCGTCAACTCATCGACAGTGCCTGTTAGCGCTATGATTGGAACCTTTGGAAAGGCTTCTCTTAGTTGACCTAATTGACTGTATTCTGGCCTAAATGAGCCTCCCCATTGAGTAATACAATGAGCTTCATCAATAGCAAACAATGAAATAGACATTCCATGTAGAAAACTAATAACAGAAGGTTGAACCAATTTTTCAGGAGACAGAAAAAGTAAATCTATATGATTATTGCGAAGAGCCCAAAGGAGATTTTCGTGTTCATTAGGGTTTAAATTGGAATTTAGAAAGTAGGCATTAATTCCTTTCTTCCTCAGGTCTTCAACTTGTTGAGACATCAGAGCAATCAAAGGGCTAACGATAACACCAATACCCTCTCTAATAATGCCAGCACATTGATAAACAAGGGACTTGCCCCCACCCGTTGGGGCAGCCAACAATACATCGTCGCCTGAGCATAGAGCATCTATGGCTTCTTCCTGTAAAGGAAGATATTCGAGATAGCCTAGCTTTGATAAAATAGATTTCTTTTGAGTCATGGTAGAATTATCTCTTAACCATGTTGATTGTGCATCGATTTTTAGCGGTCTTTTCGCTAGAATCGCAGACTTATTTAGTATTAGGAATTAAACAATGGCAAACCAACCTCTTGATGATCTTGAGTTAGACACATTAGAAGCTTTTTTGGAGTCAGATCGGGTTCATGAAGAATGTCAAAACTTCGTTATGGCTCACGGCTTTTTAACAGCATTAGCGATTTGTCCTATTACCATCTCCGAAGAGCAATGGCTCCCCGTTATTTTTGAAGACACGCCAAAATTTGAAAGCGAAAAAGAAGAAAAACACATTCTTCAATTGTTAAGCCGACTGTCACTAGAGATCCAAAAAGAGCTTGAGTCTGAAGACGAATTTGTTATTCCTTGTGAGATCGAAATGGGCTCTTCTGCAGAAGAACTCAGCGAATTACAAGAATGGACAACGGGCTTCATGGAAGGTGTTTTCATGACAGAAAAGCACTGGTTTGATTCTGAAAAAGAAGAAGTGATTGCAGAGCTATTACTGCCTATCATGGTAGCGTCTGATCTTTTTGATGATGAAGAAGTGGTTCAGATACGCCAAAGTGAAAAGCTCACTAAATCTTGCATTGATCAAATTCCTGACGTGATAACTGATCTTTTTCTTGTGCTACGAACTGAGCCGGAAAAACGCGCTCCAGCAAAATCAAAGCATGCTGGTAACAAGCAGAATACCAATAAAAACAAGAACAAGAAAAAACGCTAAGACGAATAATATACAGAAAAGTCCAAACAGCGTTCAATTAAAAAAGGCGGCTCATTTTTGAGACGCCTTTTTTAAATTTCTTCACCTAGAGACAGCTCTGCTTAAATAGTATTTCTAACAGCCACTAAAGTAATGTCATCCAATTGCTCTGATTCACCCTGAAAACGGGACAGATGAGCCTCCATTTCATGATGAGCCCGAAGCAAGTCATGATCATCATAACAAGAGACAATAAGTGATTCTAATGCACTTGCTCCTAACATGACCTGCTCCGTATTTTTAAGCTCTAAAATCCCATCTGAAGCGATTACCAATGTATCTCGATCATATATATAATGTGTACTTACGGTAGACTCAAATTCGGCAGCACTTAGAATACCCAGAGACATGTGTGTAGAGGTTATATGAACAATTGATTTATCGGCACGACGAATATATGCATTCGGCATTCCTCCTCCCCAATATTGCAATTTCCCCGTTGCTTCTATCAAAACAATATAAGCGGCACAAAACATGTAATCAGGTAAAATTGTGAGCAGCATTTTATTAATCTGAACTGCAAAATCCGCCAATGCCATATTACTGTCAATGGCATCGAAAAACGCCTGAGTAACCGGAAGAGCGCCAATAGAGGCGGATAAACCATGGCCGGTAAAGTCGCCAACGAAAATCATCCTTGAGCCATCTGAACGCGTACTCGCTAAGGCCAAATCTCCGTTAAAATTAGTCGCAGACAACCGCGTCATGGCTAGATTCTGACTTTGATGCTCACTCCTCGTCATAATATGATCAAGGACTTGATGAGCCATCTTATGTTCCTGCTCTATCATCGTTTGATAGTAGGTCAATTCACGATTCTTTCGGTACATTTCTTGAATGAGCTGAATTTGCCTTTTGTGCGTACTAATACGAGTCCGAAAAAGCATTTCATTGAAAGGCTTAGGGATAAAGTCATCCGCACCCGCCTTGAAACACTGATTCATAACAAAGTCAGAAATATGCGAAGTCAAAAACACAATAGGAACAAAGCGCTCAGGTTCTAAGGCTTTTAGTCTTTTTGCAAGCTCTGGACCACTGCCACCTTGAAGAACCACTTCTAATGTAACAATGTCTGGTCTCCATTGCTCATATAGAAAAATAGCATCGTCAAAGGACGCCGCTAATTTCACTTGCATGCCATCATTTTCAGCGCATAAAGAGATAATCTCTTGATAAATAGGTTCGCTGTCCACGCATAAAAGCTTCATAAATCAGCTCTTATCGTATCTCGAAGCGTTTATCAAAGCGCGAAATCATCAAAATGTTTTTGATGAAATCATTCGCACCTTTTAGTTCAATAACGCTATTTTCACCCAATGCACTTTTCATACTCAGTAACATCCCTAATGCAGCACTGTCCAAATATTCAACGCCACTAAGATCAATTGTAAAACGATCTTTCTTTCCAATAAATTCCGCATACGCTTCGCGAAACTCATGAAATAATGAAAAATCAAAACTGCCAAGAATTGAAATGCAAACCACACCAGTGTCGCTGTTTACCTTAATTGAAAGGCTCATATTGCGATCGAGTTGCTATAAAAATACATTATTAGTTCTCGCCTCCATGACACTTAGGTGACAAAGGAGCGGTGTTAGTGCGTTCAGCCCATTCCTCTATCGTATAAAGGTGTAGCGCCAAAGCATGTATCTTCATCATCTGCTCTTTTAGTGCGCCATATACAAGCTGGTGTCGCTGCACCGGCCTTTTACCCAAAAAAGCATCACTCGCCAATACCAATTTAAAATGGGATTCACTGCCCTCAGGCACATTGTGCATATAACTTTCATTTTCAAGAGATAGGAATGAGCAATCAAACGACGCTCTAATCACTTCTTCTATCTCATTTTGAATTTTCATATTTATCTCTTTATGCTTGGCTAAATTCAGGTTCAGAATTACCGTTTAACAATGTTTGCCCTTTTTCTTTAGGGTATGCCACATCAATAGACACGGCGCCACCTTCACGCCAAACACTAATAACGGTGTCCATATTAGCGGCCATTACCGCTCGTTTGTCATCAGGTGCCGCCGCAATTACTTGAAGGCCTATGTCTTTCATAAAGCCCATACAAGTAGAGGTTTTCACCATATCAATTTTATTGAAGGCTTCATCAAACATGGCCAATGAGAAACCACCTTCAATTTCACCATCTATGGTTTCACGTAAGCGATAAGTAGTTGATAACGCTGCCGCGATAGCAAGGTAAAATGGAATCTGATGCTCGCCACCAGAACCTGTTTGAATGCGTTGGCTTAACGTTGTTTTCTTATTGCCTTCTTCGTCTAAAATATCAACTTCGAAATTATAGAATTTACGATAATCAGCAAGGTCTTGCTGCTTTTCTTCATCCGTAATTAATTCCTGGATAGCGGTAATCGCGCGAATATGATCTGGATCACCAGTGGCTTCAGGATCGAATAATCCACCTACATTCGCTTGGTCCTGCGCACTGAAACGCTCAACCAAGTCTAAAATGTCTTTCATGTCACCATTTGGGTAATAACGGAATTGATAGGTCTCATGATTAAATGGACGACGCTTAAGACTATGATTCAACTCGCGAATAATATGAGCCACTTGATCTAAAGAATCTTTTAGCTTAGAAACATAATCTGAGCGGAACGTTTCTTCTGCTTCACGACGAGCAAGCTCAGCACGTTTCGCATATTTGGCTAACTCAGTTTCACTCAAAACATCTATTTGGTATGACACATAATGCTGAAATTCTTCAAACTTCGATTCTAAATAATCCAACTGAACGTCATTATCTAAATTAGCCTGATGGTACTTAGCGTAATGATCGGCGACCTCTTTACGAACCTTTTGGTCGAAGCTACGTACTTTATCTTCGGCTTTTTCTGCACGGCTAATAGCTTCTTTATAGATAGCGGCTCCATTCACCATGCTATTTTCTAATAATGAATAGCGTTCACTAGCAAACTCTGCATTATAAAGTGCATTAGATGTCAGTCTATTACGCTCTTCGTCAAGAGCGGATAAGGCCGAACTTAACTGGTTCTTTTGCGTATTTAACGCACCGTACTGCTCTGCAATTTGTTGACGCTCACGATCCAATTTTTTCTGATCCAGCTCAACAGCGACTACACGTTCTTTTAGCGCTTCAATTTTCTCTTGAAGGTCTTTGTCATCATGCTGTTGCAACTGGTTTATTTCTGCATCAACATGACTTAACTCTTGAGCAATACGAGTAATGGTGTGACTTGCGGTATTTAAAGTCTCGGCATCAAATTGGTTATTAGCCATGACCCGGCCTAGCAAATTATCCACTTGCTCTAAGCGCTGATCGACATTTAGGTGGTTCATTAATTCACCACTTAACGTGGCTAGTTGCTGCTCTCGAGATTCGCGCATGCCTTCAGTATTGATACCGACCATCATATGAGGCGTAAAACGAATGGTAGAAATAGTCCCCGATAGTTTTAACATACCATCAGCCGTCATTGCGCTGTCTTCACGTAGCAACTCGCGTTCCGTTTCAACGGGCATAATGCCGCCCAAACGACGGTTTAAATACGCTTGTGCATGATCATTATTACAACGAATAAACTTGAGTGCTGATTTGTGATTGCCTCGACTTAGCCATAATCGCGTTTGTGAGGTATCAACAACGCGACACCCCATAAGCTGACGACGGTGAGCACGAAAAATACGTATTGCTTCTTCCGCCTCTTCAGGCTCAACAATTAATGCTTCACGTTGCGCGCCTAAATAACCTTCAATCGCATCTTGCCATTTTCGATCAGTGACTTCTGCCAAGTGGCTTAATGGCGTAGCAGTAATATTAGCGTCCGCCAACAAAGCAATAAGGCGTCTCGTATTTTGCGACAAAGGACTGACTCCGCCCTTTAAGGAAGAGACGTCTGACTCTAACTGTTTACACTCGTCCCTTAAGTTCAAAATAGTACGATTCAGTTCTGAGCGTTGCTTAAATACTAATGATTTTTCGCTGTCTAATGTCTCATTGAGCGAGCTCAATAATTGAGTAAGTGGTTTAAGACTGCCTTCAATTTTACCATCCGCACTAATAAGGCCTGTAAATTGGTCAACATTGGCCACTATTTTATTGGTTTCTTCTGAGAGGAAACTTTCAAAGCTCTTCAGAGACGATAACAGCAATGCAATTTGACGAGCTTGATCAATAGCCTTTTGGTCTTGTTGGCTTTGCAGTGCTAAAAACTTTTTATTTTGCTCTAATTGCTGCAGTTTCAAGCCAACATCGGAATGCTCGTACTGCTGTTCCAATCGAATAAGCTGACCTTGTAACTGTTTAAGAAGGCTACTTTGTGTCGTAAGCTGCTCTTCTATTTCTTCTTCACGTTCTTTTTGTAACTCATACTGATCTTGAATGTCATCCTGCTTGGTGCCCAGCTCGTCAAATCGTGCTTCCGTTGCTATCCAGTGATAATTCACAGCAGATTGCTCTTGTTGCAGCTTCTTCTCACAGTCTTGTTGGATGAGTTTTAGATCATCTATGCGCTTAGCAACTTCGAGTGTTTTACTTTCAAGTTGGCGATATTCATGCAACGACTTTTGATAGGCTCCCACCTGCAAAGGCGCTTCAGCCAATACGAAATCTTGAACAAAACGTGTCGGCGATGCTATCGGAACAAATTTAAGCGCATTTTTAAAATTCTTTAAAAAGCTATCTAAGGTGATTAAATGATCGGAACTAGGGCTTAATTCTTCTAGATAACGATTGATGTATTGTGTCGCAGACGCACTGCCTGATTTGATATACGGATCAAAGCAGATTTTTTTCATGGTTTCGCGAACTTCAATCCATGGTTTCGCTTTATAGCTTTTCCCTTCCATCGCATCGATAAAATCTTCACGTCGTATGCCATAGTTAGGTAGCACAAAGCGACCTAAAATATCTTCTTCTGGTGATGCTAGCGATGCACTTAAACTCAAACCTACGGAGGACTCTTTTCCCGTAATGCTGTCTTCGAATACCAATCCTAAATAACTGGTGGCGTCTTGTCTTGGCTGAGTGCCAAATGATTTACCACTGGTAGCTTGTCCTGCATCTATCATCCCAAGAATATAGGATCTAATACTACGACCACTCGCTTTACCATCGTTAGCACTGGCGTTGTAGTTCAAGTGACGTTTACTAGCACCCGTCAATACGGTTTGAATGGCATCCAAAATAGACGATTTACCCGACCCTGTTGGTCCAATAATCGCTGTATTTCCACGGATATTGATCTCTTCTGCACCCAGCAGGTACCAGTTAACCAATACAATTCTATTGAGCTTTTTCATGTTTTGGCCTTTTATTCCTGGTTTTCTACTTGTGGGTTTTGTTCTTCTTCATCAATATCGTCTTCGTCTGGATCCGCACCATTAAAAGATTCTAACTGTCTTAAATAAGCCTCAGTCACAATGAGCCGAACAACAGGCGTTATATTAATAATGAAATTCTTACTGTCTTCTTCGTAAGACTTACCGCGAATAATAACGCCATGGCGACTCAGCAATGCCAGAATGTCTTTAAAACGTGTTTCATTAGGAATTTCACGTTTCACAAGCTGCACATAGCGATCTAGAATCGTGTGTGTATTGGTGGCAACAAAGCCGTTATCTACTTCAAAATTTTCAATTTTTTCTTCGTATATTTGACGAAGTACAAGAAGAAATAAGGTTTCGTCTGTTTTTAAACGTACAAATGCTTCTCGCTGAACAGGAAGAACACCAGCCAAACGTTCATTTTCATTTATATAAAGTTTCATACCAAGTGCATCAAAAATTTTGGCAAAATAATCTTGATAAGATTCTAATAATAAATAATGTTTGCGCTGACCATGCTTGAAAGCACTGGCAAATTGGTTAGCAAGAACGAAGTTAGCCGTTTGCTGAAACTCTTGAGCGTCTTTCCCTGACTCTTCGACGACTTTTTTTAATTCTCTAAGCATTACGCTTCGCTCCTACGGACCACATTAAATTCTCTACATTCAACAAAATTATGCACATCTAAAAACTGCTCAGTAAAACGTATTTCAAACGCTTTCTCGATTTTCTTAGCAGTAACCCCTAAAGAGCCGACATACCTTAAATGATCAAAACAAACAAAATCCTCAACAGACTGGATTGAAAAGTCTAAAATATGTTTATTGGTTTGGTCTTCCATTTGTCGCTCTAAATAAGATTGCAGCTTGGCAACCGTAACTTGCCGCGTCTCATGAAAACGGCGTTGTTTATCCCGCAATTGAATAGCACTAGCAGAGACTTCGGCTGGAGTCATGACTCTTGGTGGTGGCGGATCGCGTCGTCGCATAGGTTGCGCGGCCGACTCCATACCAACAAACTTGGCACTGACGACATTTTTCAGTATCGGTAAGTGCTCATATTTCGCCACATCGGATATCACCCCCGCAATTTTATTTGCCATACCTGGACGAGAACTGTCCATGTATCTAGCGGTATCTGCAGCACGCTTTTCAAGTCTATAACGGTATTCATCGATTCTATCGAGACGCTGTTCAATGTTACTAAACGTAAGAATAATATCGCGACAATCTTTCTCTACAAGAATTTTAGCCTTCGCTATGCTAATAAGTTGTTGATCAGCATAGCATTGAGAAACATCTTGAAGCAGTTCTGGGTTAGCGAGAAACTCTTGAGCGTGCTCTAATATTTGACGTCGAAATCGAAATGGGTTGTTACTGGTTTTAATGGTCTTATAGTCGGCTATCAAAATACCTTCTACAAACAAGTCAAAAAAACCCGCGACAATCGCTTTAGGGTCACGACTCGCAAACAGCTCACGTTGCAGGCTTCGAATACCCAGTAGAATCTGATTTAAATGCGCAGAGAAATCACGAGAAGCTTCCGCTGATTGGCTTAAAGTAACACCCCGCTCTTTTGGGTGCTTTGCAACCGACTCTAAGTTACTCAAAATACTCAAAACGGTAGCGCCGTAATTACGCTTACCGTGTCGGCTAATTTCAACAAGAGAGCGTAATAGCATGGATATTTGCGGCGTCATTAAGACACTAATCCGATAAAGCTCTTGTTCTTCAACTAACCAACCCGTGTTAACCAGCCGATGATAAATTCTTAATGCGTAATCATGAATCGTTTTTGGAGAATCGAATGCTTCTTTTTGATCATCATGCCAAGCTAAGGTTTCAAGCTTATGCAGAGTATCTTCAATCGATTCTATGATGGTCGATTTATCTTTAATTGGATCTTCTGCGTGATCGTAAAAAACATCGGCAAGATCGTATAAAACGGCTTCGATCAATGCTCTATTAGAACCTGAAAGCGCCTGAAATATCTCATCAGGTAAGTGTTTAAACAGCATTCATCGTGCTCCAAAGATCAGCATTAAAAAATGACATTATTCTTCTTTTCCCAAATGGCGAGCAATAGCATGATGCATTGCTTGTTTAACGAGTGTGTCTTCACCTATTGGCGCTAAAAGATCAATTTGTAAATGCTCGTGTTGTAACGCTTTAATTTGAGCGGGTACATCTTGTCTCAAGTGTCGGCCAACCGCAAAAAACAAGGGCAAAACGGCCACTTTTCTAATGCTCTTATCTAATTGCCCAACAACCTCTTCCAAAGTTGGAGTAGTCAGTTCCATATAGGCCAAACTGGAATGTTCTTTACCATATTCTTCTATCGTTTTTTCATACAAGGCTTCAAAAGGCTGTTTCCATAATGGATCTGGACTGCCATGCGCAAGAAGTATGATGTGATCGTATTCATTGTGTAGCATTTTGATACCTAATGTTTCAGCTCTCCATTTTAGCCATCCTACCTTAGAAAAAGAAGTCGTTAAAAGAAAAAGCTTACCCAGCTTTTAAATATTGTGTCGAAAATGCAATTTTTAATTTAGAAATCAGAAGTTATTGATCCCAATTCATATTCTTAGCGTATTAGTAAGAGTAATTCTTAAAATCAATGAGGCTGAGATGAATATTCTAATTTCTGGAGCGACAGGTTTTATTGGAACCTCCCTTGTCCCACTTTTGCAAAGCAAAGGCCATCGTATTACGGCTGTAGTGAGACAAGTAGACAATCGATTAGACCAAACTGTCGCTCAATATACTCTAGATTCTCTCACGAAACTTGATGAAGACATTGATGTGTTTATCAATTTAGCCGGTGAAGGCATTGCTGATAAACCATGGTCCGAGAAGCGAAAAGAGGCTCTTATAGCAAGCCGCACAACATTAACGCAAAAAATTAAGCACACATTGAAAAGACCACCTAAATCGATGATTTCCATGTCGGCTATTGGTTATTATGGCAGTCATACCAATGCTGTTTTTGATGAATATAGCGATTCTGAGAATGATTTTTCTCATGAATTATGTGCCGCATGGGAATCCGCAGCCACTGAATTTGCTGACATAGGCTGTAGAACCGTCATATTCCGCTTAGGTGTCGTACTGGGTGCAAATGGAGGGGCTTTAAATAAAATGAGACCATCTTATAAAATGGGATTAGGTGGAAAAATAGGCAGCGGCGAACAATGGTTTTCTTGGGTTCATTTAGCGGATGTTTTAAAAGCCATAACAGAGTCGCTATCCGATGAGCGCTATGAAGGCGTTTATAACCTTACTTCGCCTCATTGTGTTAAACAAAAAGTGTTTGCTCAGCACTATGCGAGATCCCTTAAACGGCCTGCTTTTTTTACAATCCCTGTCTTTGTGTTGCGTGCAATCTTTGGCGAAATGGCTTCATTGCTTACTAACGGGGCAAAAATCATCCCTAAGCGATTAATTCAGCAAGGATTTCACTTCGAACATAGTGATTTAAAAGAGGCATTGATAGACATTGAGAATAATCGCCCTTCTTAAATCAACGTTTACGCCTTAGAACGGGCAATCCTTTTTCATCGTTTAGCGTGTTATTGCATTTTGGGTATTCGATACAACCCCAAAAGTAACCATTCTTACTTTTTTTACGAACTAAATAATGCCCACATTCACGACAAGGGTATTTTTTACTACTAGAAGGTACGCCATTGTCATCTTCAACAGTAATCTTGCATTCAGGATAACGACTGCAACCCCAAAATGCATTTTCCTTGAAGGTTTTCCGTCTTAGCGGTGATTGGCAAGCAGGGCATAAAAAACGCTTAGCTCGTACAGGCTTGCCATTTTCATCATTGGCCGTGTAGTCACAGACTGGGTAAGCTTCGCACCCCCAAAATAAGCCGTTCTTACCTTCTTTCTGAATAAGTAGGCTTTCACATTTTGGGCAGCGATATCGCACACTCGGCGTAACCAATTGTGAATCATCTTGTGATATAAACTCTTGCTCCCAATAACTTGAAGGGATGCCGGCTTTATCATCTTTGAGACTCATAGGAATTCTTGCCTATTTAACTTGGTCACTATCATCAGTCTCTTTTGTCTATTGACCTGCGGCTTCACGTATTTTTTTCACACCTTTTTTAGTCTCATCAGCGGCAGCAGACCCTAATTCTTTCATTTTTCCCCAAACAGTGACGCTTGTTTCTTTCGTCTTATCAGCAGCAATACTGCCGTATTCAGACGCTTTCTCAGAGGTTTTATGAGCAATTTCTAGTGTTTTATCTTTGGTTTTATCCCAAATTTCTGTTGCTTTCACTTTAGCATTATCAAACTGACTGTCTGACGCTTTATCTTGCGCTTGAGCAAACGGCGCAGTCAGTAACAAAATAGATAATAATAATGGTAATAAACGCATAGGTAGACCCCTTACTTATTGTTTGACAACCAATCAGGTAATAGCGAAATACGCTCCAGCGTAACCAACCTTGAATACTCTAACAGTTCGGCATCAGTGACCTCTTCATGCGCCCATGTCGTATGGTATGGAACATGGATGGCCGTTGCTCCGATATCAAGCAAAGGCAATACATCAGATTTAAGAGAGTTTCCAATCATCAAAAAGTCAGTAATTGCTATATTTTGCTGCTCAAGTATTTTTTCATAAGTGGCCGTTGTTTTATCACTCACCACTTCGATAACATCAAAAAAATCGGCTAAACCAGAACGAGCCACTTTACTTTCTTGGTCTAATAAATCACCTTTCGTAATGATCATTAATTTATGATCACGTTGAAGCTTTTTCAGAACCTCTTTAACACCAGGAATCAAGGCTATTGGTGCATCAAGCATTCTCCTAGCCAACTCAATTATGCTATGTACTTCAGTGCCTGTCACTCGGCCTTCTGTCAGCTCTATTGCAGTTTCGATCATGGATAACGTAAATCCTTTAATACCGTAACCGAAATGCGTTAAGTTTCTGATCTGCACATTGCCAAGGTGAGAACGTATGAATTCTTCATCATGGTATGGCGACAGTAAATCAATAAATTCACTTTGGGCGGACATAAAAATGTCCTCATTACGCCACAAAGTATCGTCAGCATCAAACGCGATAATGGGGAATTTGGTGTGTCTTTTAGTCATTACTTTATTGTTCCCATTGTTTTGTATTTTGTTCAATTAGGCTTAAATACAAGGCGACCTGATCATCACTGTCATTTAGAGCTGGAATATAATCAAAAGCTAGGCCGCCATTGTGCTTAAATTCATCACCGAGCTCTAGGGTGACCTCTTCAAGCGTTTCAATACAATCAATCGAGAAGGCAGGACTAATAACATTGATTTTATTAATACCCATTTCTGGCATCGCTTTTAACGTGGCATCAGCGTAAGGCTTTAGCCATTCTTCACGGCCAAACCTAGATTGATAAACATGCGTCCATTCACTATCGCCTAAACCAAGTTCTTCTGCTACTAATTCACTGGTCGCTTCGCAACGCTTAGAATAAGGGTCCCCATTTGTAACATAACGTTTGGGAATACCATGATAAGAAAGTACTAAATGACGTCTCTCACCTTGTTTCTTCCATTGAGAATGTACCGAGTTAGCAAGTGCTTTAATGTACAAAGGATGATCTGCATAATCTTGTATCAACTGCAACGCAGGCCAATGCGGACATTGTTTCAAAGAGGCCATTAACCTGTCGTATCCCGCGGCAGTGGTTGTCGCTGAAAATTGAGGATACATAGGAATAACCACTATTTTATCCACTCCAGCCGCACGCAGTTTATTGGCCGCAACTTCCATGCTCGGGTTACCATAAGTCATCGCCATTTCAACAGGAACAGCGCCCCCACTTTGCGATGCTAATGAAGACTTAATCCGATCTTTTAATCGATTACCCAAAACCAACAAGGGTGAACCTTCGTCCATCCATACCTGCTGATATACTTTGGCCACTTTGGGCGGTCGGATCGTCAATATAATGAGATTGAGAATAGGCTTCCAGATAAGAGGATTAAGATCGACTACTCGCTTATCGGATAAAAACTCACGAAGAAATCTCCGCACTTCTGGTGTTTTGGGGGCATCAGGGGTACCCAAATTTATCATTAATACACCGTATTTTGGTGACTTATTCATAACAAACCTTTTAATCCTTTTGAACGATTATTATATCGCTAAAAATAGTAAGAGAAATCGTATTTGTGTATCATTTTCAGTGACATAAATCGTCATTGATTATTTATCTAGCCTGAATCAAAGCTACCTAGTAACAACTTCCGATAAAGTTAAAGCGGCATAAACCAAACTCTTGACACAGCAATCACAATAAAAAGTAGAAGACCTATGGTTAAGACCATTTTATCGAGGCTATTCCCTTTATTTCTACATAAGAGATAAAAAAACAACTGACTTACTGCCAAGATAAGGCATGACAACAACTGAATGGCGCCAATAAACCCGTCATGATAACTGTAATCAAATGGCTTAGCAGGAAATGAAAAGCCAACCATAGCGGCAATAGAAACAAACAATGCCAGCCCTACCGCCGTCGAATCTCTGTGCCTTTCATTTACCGGTGTGCCAGTCAGCATGGCAGAACCTAAGCTTTTCCCCGTTCCACCAGCCACAACGCTAACAATGCCAATAAACAATCCAATAGGGATACGCAAATAATGATTATTAAGATTCATTAACGGCTTTTTTATTGCACTCTTATCTAGTTGCTTACTATTCAAAAATACCGATATCATCAAGGTAAGTACAACAAAGCTCAGTGAGAATTTAAACAACAAAGGCGTCATAAAAGAAACAATTTGAGCGCCTATAACGCCACCCATTGATGCCCCTGGCGATAGAGCAATCAAAGCCTGAGAGTCTACTTGTTGAGCCTTCATGTCCCCGACCCATTGCATTAACAATAGCGGGATAAAAGACGTAATGGCAGTGGCAATGATCGGCAACAGGGCGCCTGTTTGTGTAAAACCAACGGCTGGAAAAAACAAAAGAGTCACCGGAATCACAAACAGAGGCGCTGGTATCTTTGTGGTTGCGTATAAAGAACCTGCCACGCCACCAATAATAAACAACAAAACAAGAAATTGTATTTCCACTTAATGATCACCCAACCCTAATATCGAATCTAGAAACAAAAAAAACAGGCACTCAGCCTGTTTTTAGACCACCAGCAGAAAAACTATTTTTCCATGACACTACGAATGCGATCCTGAATCACTGTCGCTAATTTGTCTGGCTGAAATTTTGACAAGAAATCATCGCAGCCCACTTTTTGTACCATGGCTTTATTGAAACTTCCGCTTAACGAAGTATGAAGCACAATATACAAGTCTTTAAGCCGTGGATCCTCACGTACTTCACGAGTCAATCGATAGCCATCCATCTCCGGCATTTCAGCATCAGTAATCATCATTAACAACTTGTCTGGGACGTTTTCTCCGCTGTCCGCCCAAGCTTTTAATTTTTCTAAGCCTTTTTTGCCATCAGTCGCAACGTGGACCTTAATACCAAGATGATCGAGAGTTGACTGACATTGAGACAAGCCCACAGATGAATCATCAACAACCAGTACCTCTAAGTCGTTTGCTAAATTCATTAAACTTTTATCAATCACATCAGCGCTAATAGAAGTGTCATATGGAGAGATTACTGCCAACACTTTTTCTACATCAATGATTTCAACTAAGCGCTCATTAACACGAGTAATCGCGGTTAAATAATGCTGTCTTCCTGCACCATCAGGTGGCGGAAGCACTTCAGTCCAATTCATATTTATGATTCTATCCACTTCTCCAACCATAAAACCTTGCACGGTATTATTATATTCTGTAACAATTAAGTTACATGGCTGAGTGCGATCCATTGGTCTCATGCCAATGGACTCTGATAGATCAATAACGGGAATAGTACGGCCTCGAAAATGAGTCACACCTGCAACAGATGGATGACGATGAGGCATTAAATTCAGTCGAGGAAGTTTAACGACTTCTTGAACTTTAAAAACATTGATAGCAAAGGTCTGCATTCCGCTTAGACGAAACATAAGCAGCTCTAATCGGTTTTCACCTACTAGTTTTGTTCTCTGATCTACGGCATCTAACATTCCGGCCATATACTACTCCAGATGGTTTGCTTATATGGATTCTATTTGATTGTAACCATGATATTGTATTCAGCTTTACGTTACAGTATTTTTTTATTATTAACTGCGCTTACAGAGACAATTTAATGATCAGTAAAGATTTTCTTTTTAGTCGCCAGGCCGTGGTAGATAACAAGACCTCGATAAAAGCGAATAACTTGTTTCATATCAACAGTATGGAAGAGGAAGAAAAGCATTCTTTTTTAAGTTTACTATTCACAGACCTAAGCGTTGTCGATGCGATCAAACATCAGCCTATATTTATTCAAGTTGCTATTCATGATGTAGCGAATTTACCAGCGCCGACTTCTTCTTTACGCTTTGTGCTTTTTTTCGACACAACAACTTTAGTACCAGACAGAGACAACGAAATATTGTCTGGCTTACAATTAGATGGTTATGAGCTCGGGTTAACAAACTTTTCATTAAGATTTTTCGGGACGCCTTTCTTTGATCTTTTCACGTACATAGAACTAAGCCTCGAAAAATACGAATTGAATAGCGTATTGAATGTGGATAGGCATCAAGGGTTAATCCATAAAGAAATTTGGGTTAGTCACATTCAAAGCCGCGAGGCGTTTCAAAAACTAGACGATAACACTCATGTTCGCTGGTTTAGCGGCGACTTCCTGGCGGAGAGTATTCCTGTTAAAGGGAGTAACATTCCAGGCTATCGACTTATTTTAATCGATTTACTGTCACACCTCCAAAATGGACGATCATCCATACGCGATATATCCGCTTGTATCGAACGGGATGCCACTCTCGCCTATCGTGTATTAAAGCTAACAAAGAGCGTTATGTATCATCGTCAATTCAATGTGCATAATGTACAAAGAGCCATTGAAATTATTGGTATCAAAGACCTTATTAAATGGGTGACGTTAGCGATGCTTAGCAGCGTTGATGGGCAACCCAATTGTTTATTCTCAATGGCCGTCAACAGAGCGTGCTTTTGTGACAGCATTGCAAAAAATGCCTACTCCAATGTTGACGGTGCTTTTTTAGTTGGTCTTTTTTCATACTTACCCAACTTTTTTGGGTCATCCATTGAAGACATTCTTAAAGACTTACCATTAGACGAAAGCCTCGTCTTAGCATTAACCGACCATCAAGGGGATCTAGGAGAGATTCTCTTACTGGCTAAGGATTATGAAGCGGGACGCTGGGATGAAATAGACCTAGAAGCGTTAGCAGACATTAATTTATCGAGTAATTCGCTACGCAAGCTTTATATTGAAAGCTTAAAAGCCGCAAAAGAGATTTACCAAATATAATGATAGATATCGGCGTAAACATTCAACATGACTTTTTTCTTAACAATTTAGAAGAAACCATTTCGCAAAGTAAACTCGCTGGCGTTGAAGGCATGGTCTGCATTTCCTCTGATTTGAAAGAAAGCCAGTTCTTACAGACTCTTTGTTTAGATCAACCTTCATTGTGGTTTACTTCTGGTTGCCATCCTCATCATGCTAATACTTGGAATTCACAAAGTGTCAGTACGCTCAATGAATTGATTAAGGTAAATCGCCCTATTGCCATTGGTGAAACAGGATTAGACTTTAATCGTAACTACTCAACACCCACTGAACAACGTTATGCCTTTGAAGAACAAATACAGATTTCACTAGACCACAATTTGCCTCTTTACCTTCATGAACGGGATGCCCATGAAGACATGCTCAGTATGCTACGAGCAGCAGGTAAAGAGCACATTCAAGGTGTGATTCATTGTTTTACTGGCAGTATCGAGCAGCTAGAAAATTATTTAGAGCTGGGACTTTATATTGGCGTAACGGGCTGGGTATGCGATGAGCGACGGGGATTATCATTGCAACAAGCCGTGCCTCATATTCCGCTTGATCGTTTACTGCTTGAAACTGATGCGCCTTATCTTCTACCAAGAACGATTCGACCAAGACCTAAAAAGAATCACCCAAAATACCTTCCTTGGGTAGCAGAGGAAGTGGCGAAACTTAAAGACATTCCTATCAATGAATTGATAATACAGACGACGAACAACACCAAACGCCTTTTTTCTATTTAATAGCAATAGTAGCCTCACTTCGCGACAAGCCTTTAAAAACTGCCGCGAAGTGGTATGACCCTTATTGGAGGAATAGTCACTAGATAAGCGATATTTGCTTACTCAGAATGGCTTCCATACTGGACTTGTAATACGTCAATATGCTGTCCGCAATCGGCTCTATCTGCTTACTAATGTAATGCTCATAATCCAAATCCACTAAATCTGCTGAACTCTCAAATGGCACGACACCTCGGTGCTGATAAATATAGCTCACCCGCTTACGACCTTTGTCATATTCTAGTGGCTGACCTAGCTCCGCTCTTTTTGCGTCGATCATAGCCGCGGCTCTAACATGGGGCGGAATATTCTTTTTATAGGACGCTAATGGTCGGCTTAGTTGCTTGCTATACACCAACTGTTCATCGAACTCTCCGGCTTTGAGTTTCTCGACAATGTCTTTTATATAATCGATGGGGTTTTCATCGTTGAATATTTTCTTGAACAGTTCCCGCTGAAATTCACGAGCTAATTTCGTCCAATCCGTTCTGGCGGCCTCTAGACCTTTAAAAACAAGTTCACCATTAGAAAGCCCGGCATAACGCTTTTTACTGCCCTCTTCTTGACCACGTATCGTCGGCATAAAGAAGCGGTCATAAACACGTTCAAATTCAAGTTCCAAATAAGAGTCCAAGTGCGCGTATTCTTGACACCACTCAGTTAGAAACGCGTTCATATCCTCACACAAGCGCTGACCTAATATTTTGGGATCCGTCTTTTGATCATGTAATGTGACAAAAAGAGAGTCTGTGTCACCATAAATAACTTTAGCGCCCCGCTCTTCCATCCATTGTTGAGTGCGCCCAAGTAACTCATGCCCACGCATTGTGATCGAACTTGCTAACTCTGCGTGATAGAAACGACAAACATTCGACCCAAGTACGCCGTAGAACGAATTCATAATAATCTTAATGGCATAACTCAGTATATCGTTGCCCTCCCGCTTCGCTTTTTCTCTTGCTTGAGCAAGCTCAGTAACCAGCTCCGGCAAAATGGCTTCTTTACGGTTAAAGCTTGCACCTAAATAGCCAGGTACTAAATCTTCTTCTTGAGTTAACAACGTTGAATTCTTGTTTTGCCCTGCGGTAATTCGAGCCAATGGGTCTATGTAAAAGGTTCTTATGATGCTTGGGTATAGACTTTTAAAATCGAAAACGAGTACGTTTTTGTACAAACCGGGTATCGATGACATCACAAAACCACCGGGACTCGACACAAAGACATCGTCTCGCCAAGCAGGCGCAACCCAGCCGGCCTTATGCAACCGTGGTAAATATAAGTTCTCAAACGCGGCAACAGAACCACCGGTTTGTTCAAAAGGAATGCCGGTTAAATCTACCCGAGTTTGTTGTAATTCAATGAGCTTTAACTTTTCAAAAATTTTCATAACCAGATCACAATCTTGTAAATTGTAATCGACAAAACCTTGCAGGTCTTCTTGATGCAATCGCTCTATTTCCTGCCAACGACCATCACCATGAAGCAGTTTTTGGTCCTGTAGAATCTCTTTACTCACATTGTTTAAGCTATAAGACTCAAAATGATAACCACCCACTTTCAGCAGAGTGATACCATCCAACGCAACACGCCCAGGAATAGTGGCAAAATACTTGCCTTGATTATCAGAAGAATGAATGCGCCATGTTTCACCATTCACACCAAAAGACGGTTTAATACCTAAACGCTCACAACGCTGGTTAATGAAGTTAAGATCGAAGCCAATTAAGTTCCAACCAATAAATATATTTGGAGAATATTTTTTTACGAAACGAATGAAGTCGAGAAGCAATTCTTTTTCATTAGGATAGGCTCTAATAATATCGGAATTCACCAATTGATCCGTCACAACAAAGGCAATTCTTTGATTACTAGAAGTCGCCTTATTCTTAGATGTTATGCCAATAGACAACAAGCAATTATTGGTAACCGACGTTTCAATGTCTAATGACCAAACCTTCCAATCTGGCTGCCAATCGCCGGGAATGACTTTAGCCTGGGTATAGCGTTGACCACTGCTGTCTGGAATACCAATAAAACGAATACTTCCTCGAACATTACGTTCCATCAAGTAACGATTATGGGCTTTTATATCTTCTTCATAGACGCCATAACCCCCTTTTTTGGCTAAGGCGACCATTTGCTGGTGGAGCACCAAACTCTTACTCTGAATAGCAGTGACATACTGGTCATTAAAGGCCCGAAAACTTGGCTCAGTAATGCGCACGCCCGATAAATTATTCGGAAAATAATGTTGCGGCGCATCACTGAAAAAAGTACTGAACTGTCGGTCAGGCAACACCTGAACAGTGCCTTCCGGTGTTTTGACAAACAGGCTCATTTCAAGCTGCCCATTCACCTCTTTGGTATGACGACTAATGATATAGCCATTTTTTTCTACAAACATTAATAAACCAAATTGTCTTGTGTAAGTTGTTTTGTATAAGTTATTTGTGTGAGCTGTCTGGTTAAATTGCCGTTAAAAATCCCGCAATAGAAGCATTGGCGGCACTTTTAACACAGTTCGACTGGCGAATACACCTATGCTTGTTATCAGCAGCACCCCAATAATAGGACCTAGCGCCCAAAGCAAAGGGTGCCAGCTCGCTTCCGTCTTAAATACAAACGTTTGCACACCATATAAAGAAGCTTCAGCACCTATCGCAGCAATGATGCCTGAGAACAACCCTAGAAAGCCAAATTCTACTATTAAGGCTTGTCTTACCAGTGATGCTCTTGCACCAAGCACTCTTAGTAACGCGCCTTCTTCGCGGCGCTCTTCAAGCGTAGAACCAA
Source organism: Marinomonas flavescens (assembly GCF_004352835.1). Taxonomy (GTDB): domain Bacteria; phylum Pseudomonadota; class Gammaproteobacteria; order Pseudomonadales; family Marinomonadaceae; genus Marinomonas; species Marinomonas flavescens. The sequence continues at coordinate 61,372 of NZ_SJSB01000015.1, forward strand.
TACTAGCAATCAGAACCAAAGCCCCAGCCGCTAGAATGCAAAGCAAAACCAATTGAATAGCTTGGGAAAGCTGCCCAATGATAGTTTGAATCTGTTTGACTAAATCACCAACGTTCAAAATAGATACCGTCGGATAACCAGACATGGCTTTATAAAACGCCTGCTCTTGACCCGCTTTAATGAAAAAACTGCTGACAAAGTTTGCTGGGTAATGCGACAGTAATTGCTTGGGCACAATGACATAGAAGTTAGGACGCATACTCCCCCAATCGACCGTTCGGATCGAGGTTACTGGTAAGGTATAACTAATACCGCCAATATTAAGCGTCAGCTTATCTCCTATTGTGATGCCAGCTTCTTTTGCCCTTTCTTGCTCTAAAGAAATGCCGTTTGCATGAAAATCTCCCGCGACGACTTTATTTCCCTCTCCTACTTGGTCAGCCCAAGTGAGGTTCATTTCTCGTTCAAAAAGTTCTGGCTCAGATTTTCCTTCAGGATAAAGCTTTTCGATACGGTCATTATTCACCTTAGTAATGCGGCCTCTCACCATAGGAAACCAACTAGAAGACGTAAGACCTAATTGTTGGGAGATGTCATTAATACCTTCCACTTGATTGGCTTGAACATTAAACAAATAGTGGTTAGGTGCATCTTTAGGGAGTTGAGCTTGCCAATCAGATACCAGACTGGTTTTTATGCCCACCAAGATAAGTCCTAACATAATGATCAGCGTAAACACCAATAACTGAAATAAATTGGGCGTTAATCGGCGGTAAAGAGACGCCAAACCAATTTGCCAACCACTAGTGGCGCCAGAAGTGGCTAATCGCCCTAGCTTGAACATGACCCAACCAAGAATGGAGACGACCAATCCAACACCGCCGATTGCCAGTGTCATGATGCTAGGCAACATAAAACCTTGGGTATAAAGGCACATTAGTCCGTATAACCCAATAAAACCAACAACGTAAATTGCTAATGCATTTTTTTCCACACGAGCCGCAGGTTGTAAAACAGAAAGCGGCGATATCTGAATAAGTCTAATAATAAGTGGTAAACAAAAAGCAATTAAAGAAATAAAACCGGTGGCAATTCCCAGCCAAAGTTTACTCACTGAAGGCTCTGGCAAAGTGGTTGTCATCAAACTGGAAAGCAGTGAGGAAATGCCTTCCTGTATTAACCAACCACCGACTATTCCCCCCAAAGCCCCAATCACAAAAAGAAACAGCAGTTGTAACAAAAACAATTTAGCCAGTACTCGCGGTGTTGCCCCGAGGGTTTTTAACACGGCTACCTGCATTAGGTGACGCTTCACAAATCGTGATGAAGCCAACGCCATGGCGACACCCGATAACACAACCGCCAAGGTTCCGGCTAATAGTAGAAATGACTCTGCTTTATCAATTGTCTGGCCGATACGTTGACCTTTTTGTTTCGGTGTTTGCCAACGTTGGCCGTCTTTTAGTTGCGGTTGAATCCAAGTTTCATACTGATTAAGTTTGTCCCTGTTGCCGGCTAGCATCAAAGAATAGCGAACTCGACTACCAGGAATGATCACATTCGTTGCCGCCACATCGGCCACATTCATAACTGCGCGAGGCGATATCGCAAACGCAGAAGTACTAGAACCAGGGTCAAGGACAAGATATTTCGATACAGTAAGTTTTTTATCACCTACCTCAACTTCTTGGCCAATGTTAACGTTTAACAAACTGGCTAATCGAGATGATAGCCATATTTGACCTTGCTGAGGTGACTGACTAGAAGCAAACCCTTTGGCAAATATTTGAGTGTCTACCAAAAATGAACCTTTCAAAGGATAGGTATCGCTCACCGCGCTAATTTGAGAAAGCTGTAATTTGTTATTAGCAAAAATCATGGTCGCAAACGAAGCACGAGAAGCTTGCTCCAAGCCTAAATCAGTAGCTTGTTGTCGCCACGCTGTCAGTATCGGTTCATCTGAACGGACTAAGCGATCAGCGGCTAATAAATTGGCGGACTCTTGTTCGAAAGACAATTGCAGTCTATCTACAAACAAACTAATTGACGTTACGGTACCAACAGAAATAATGAGCGCTACGATTAACGTAATGACCTCGCTGCTTCTCATTTCTCTGAAAATAAAGCGCAGGGCAAAATTCATAGAGAACCTTCCTTGAGCTGTCCCGCGGACATAATAAGTTGGCGATCACACATACTGGCGAGTTTATTATCATGGGTTACCATGATAAGTGTGGTGCCTTGAGACCGATTTAGGTCAAACAATAAATTGATAATCGTTTTTCCGTTTTCTTCATCAAGATTCCCCGTGGGTTCATCAGCAAACAGTATTTTAGGTTCAGAGGCAAAAGCGCGCGCAATGGCCACTCTTTGTTGCTCACCACCAGAAAGTTGTCGAGGGTAATGCGTTAAACGATGAGATAAGCCAACCTGCTCTAGCAGTCGCTCTGCTTTTTGACGAGCCTGTTTGTCGCCTTTTAACTCTGCAGGCAACATTACATTTTCAATGGCTTCTAAACTTGGTAAAAGATGAAAAGACTGAAAAATAAACCCAACGTACTCACCACGCAGTAACGCACGTTTTTCTTCACTTAATGACGTCAAGGAATGGTTATAAAGCGTAATATCGCCTGACGTATTTCGGTCTAACCCCGCAAGTAAACCAAGCAGTGTAGACTTACCAGAACCTGAAGAGCCAACGATGGCAACAGACTCACCCTCCTTGATTTCTAAGTCGATTCCTTTCAATATGGTTAAATCGCCAGTTTTCGACGTTACCGTATGCGTTAAGTTGTGTGTTTGAAGTGCGGTAATATTATCCATAGAAAAGTAGTCTCACTTAAGGTTTCTTATGCCATTCAAAATACGGCTTCTGCTCAGCTCAATCGTTGTGATGTTAACACTTAATATTAATGCAGCACATGCTGCTTCTACGCTGCTCATTATGGGTGACAGTTTGAGTGCTGCTCATAATTTACGACAACAAGAAGGCTGGGTAAGTTTGTTAAAAAAGCCACTTGCACATTCTTATCCCAATGTTGTCATCGAAAACGCCAGTGTCAGTGGTGAAACATCCCAAGGTGGACTATCACGCTTCCCAGCATTGCTTAAACAATACTCCCCAAAATGGGTAGTTATTGAGCTTGGTGCCAATGATGCATTACGAGGTTACCCATTGGACCAAACCACGTTAAATTTAGGTAAAATGATTGAGCAAGCTCAACTCGCTAATTCCACCGTCCTGTTGATTGGTAATCGTATTCCTCAAAACTATGGAAAACGCTATACAGATATGTTCTTTGGGCTTTATAAAACGCTTGCAGATCAATATGATGTAAATTACATGCCCTTTATGCTCAAGAATGTCGCGTTAAATAAAACATTAATGCAACAAGATGGACTACACCCTACGGCAGAAGGCCAAAAAGTAGTGCTAAAGAATGTCCTACCCTACCTTATTCAATTGTTAGATAAAGAGAAAAAACAATGAAAGCAGTATTCCTAGACCGTGGATCTTTTCCTAAATCAATCAATATTATCTACCCTGATTGTGTTACCCATATAACAGAATTTGATAACACCCATCCAAATGAGGTGATTGAGAGAATCGAAGCGGCAGACTTCGTTTTGACCAATAAAGTCGAGGTTAACAGAGCGGCTATTGAATCCAGCTCTACATTAAAGCTGGTGCAAGTGATGGCAACGGGGACCAATAATGTAGATAAGGTGGCTTGCGAAGAAAATCATGTCGCTGTGCAAAATGTTGATGGCTATTCTGGCATCAGTGTTCCAGAGCATACTTTTTCACTTCTTTTAGCCTTGCGTCGTAATCTTACTTCCTATCTTGAAGATGTTAAAAAGGGGCGCTGGGCAGAGGCGGAGTTCTTTTGCTTTTTAGACCACCCCATTCAAGACCTAGCCAATACCACTTTAGCTATCATGGGTAATGGCAACCTAGGGCAAAAAGTAGCGAAAATTGCCGATGCCTTTTCTATGAAAGTTATCTTTATAGAACATAAAAATGCGCCACTCGTGCGCCCCGGTTATACCGACTTTGAGCAAGCATTAAAAATCGCCGATGTTGTTACTTTGCATTGCCCACTAACCGATAAAACTAAAAACATTATATCTTATGACGAATTTGAGATAATGAAATCGAACTGCGTCTTAATAAATACAGGCCGTGGCGGCTTAGTGGATGAAATAGCATTAACGGATGCACTCACTAATAAAAAAATCGCGGCGGCTGGCTTCGATGTTGCTACACAAGAGCCTATGCCAATAGATCACCCTCTACAGAAGCTGACGAAGCTACCAAACTTCTTACTCACGCCTCATGTTGCCTGGGCTAGCGCTGAAGCAATGCAATCTTTAGTGGATATTGGAATGGCGAAAATAAAACGTTTTTCTGAAAAAACCATATGAATCTAGAGATTTTATTTCAAGATGAGTATTTGGTCGTCATCAATAAGCCGGCAGGTTTATTGGTTCACCGAACCGAGCTTGATAAAGCGGAAGAAGATGCCGTCGTGCAGCGATTAAGAGACCAAACAGGACAATGGGTTTTCCCTGTTCATCGCTTAGATCGTGGTACATCTGGCGTTCTGGTGATGGCCTTTTCGCCTAAGACTGCTAGGTATTTATCTGAACAATTTGCTAATGCAGCCACGGCTAAAACCTATCACTGTTTGGTAAGAGGGTTGTGTCCTGACAATGGCGTTGTTGATTATCCATTAGCAAAACTCAATGAGCAAAAAGGCAAATCTCGTTTTAAAATAGAAGGGACTGAGAAAGAGGCTCAAACAGAGTTTTCTTGTTTGCAACATTATGAGCTTCCTTTCCCAGTAAGCCGCTATGATTCTATGCGTTTAAGCTGGGTTAAAGTGACGCCAAAGCAAGGCCGAAAGCACCAAATTAGGCGTCATTTTAAACATCAATTTCACCCTTTAGTGGGTGATAGCTGTTATGGCTGTCGTCATGTAAATAAAGTTATCCGAGCAGCTTGGCCAGACGAACAGCGCCTTATGTTACATGCATCCTCGCTAACTTTTTTCCATCCTGACACACATCGCACAATGACATTCAATGCCCAGCTCGATCATAAATTATTATCCGTGCTAGCGAAATTGGAGCAGTTTAAGATTAATTAAGCACTTGATACGGACTACTTTCCCATTTGAAGCTTAATCCATCTTGTATTCCGGTGGACAATTTGATCGATTGCACCTCAGTCGTGGAATGAACAAAGCCACAAGAAAGAAGCAAACGAATGGATGATTCATTCGCTTCTCCGACATAGGCATAGACTGTACTCACCTCATAACATGAGAATATTAACAGCAGTCTTTTCAACACATATTGAGCAATGCCTTGTTTGGTATATTTTTGCTCAAGGCGATAACTTATTTCAATCGTCTTCTCGCCAGCATCCAAAAGTTGAGCGCAAAAGCGACCAATCAACTGCTTATTTCTTGAGTAAATAAGGTAATGCCATGTTTGACTCGAACCAGAAAACTGTTTTTTGAAGTAATTCCTATCCAGCTTCTCTAACGCTTTTTGAGGCAAAAATTGAGCAAACCATAACTGATTACGAGCCTCAAACAAGAGAATCTCATCAATGTCAGCTTCAGTCGCCCGTCTAATTATCAATGACTTCTTTATTACACTTTTCATAACTTAGTACACTATGGCATCAACTCATTTAGTTTAGGTTATATTACGACATTTATGTTGAATTCTTATGTGATCTCCTATTTTATAACTGATAAAATGCTACCTGTATCAAATACATAGAGCGGAACACAAATGAAAAAAAGAAACCTAGTGTATTCAACCGATCAAGGTCGTGTATGCCCCCATTGTGAAGAGCCCGTTGACCATTGTACATGCAAAAACACAGAAGTGATCGGCGATGGCAACGTCAAAATCACGCTGGAAACCAAAGGCCGTAAAGGCAAAGGTGTGACTATTATTTCTGGCCTTGCAATGTCATCAGATGAACTAAAGATACTCGGTAAAAAGCTAAAAGCTCAGTGCGGTACTGGAGGCGCAGTAAAAGATGGCCAAATTGAAATACAAGGCGATAGCAGGCTGAAGCTAAAAGAACTTCTAGAGAAAGAAGGGATAAAAAGTAAGTTTTCAGGTGGACAACCATAATTCGCATAGAAATAATTAACGTATTCTAAATTTTATCCGATATCATTATAGACTCTAATTGGTGATTTTTCTTTAGAACGATATAGTTAATAAAATTATAAATAGAAACACGATTATTTGACCATTATCGTGCTCATGTTCTTACCCTATGGAATGGATTTCTTGGTAAGTTTTTCTCTGTATAGAGGTCCTGATGCAGAACGAAAATCCTACGAAAGCCACAGAATTAATGCAAAAAGCAGTTCCTATGATGCTTAAGTTAGACATAGCGCCGACTCCATATAACTATGGCATATGGTACGAATACGTCTCTAATAGAAACCAAAAACTAAATCAAATTATGGATGGTACCTTGCGAAAACTGGGTAATCTACCCGGCTATTTATCGCGTGAGTTATTTCATGAGTTTTTGCTGCCTGATGAATTCCAAGAAGGACACACTCAGAAAAATAAACTGCAATCCATCGTTACTCATGTTGAGTCTTCTTCAAAAAACATGAGTAATGGGCTTGACGAACTGTCGGCTGTTTTGACTAAAAGTCAAAAAATACTAAAACGTGCCGATAAAAGTGAGCATCTTGAGAAAGTAATCCACTATCTTGAACAAGGTGCACTATCGGCTAGCCAGAAAGCTAATCAATTCAATCAATCCCTGTCTCAAGTTCAAGAAGAGCTGGCTCAATTAAAAGTTGAATTTGAAGACCTTAAGAAACACATAGAAATTGACGAGCTCACTCAACTACATAACAAAAAAGGCTTGGAACGCTATCTTTATAAATGGCTACCTGACGCAGAAGATGACGTGAGTATTATCTTATTGGATATTGATGATCTAGGACTAATTAACGATCAATTTGGGAAGCGCGCTGGAACCGGGCTGATTCGCTATATTGCCCAATTAATAAAATCATTTAAGTTAGAAAAAGCCATTATGGCAAGATTTGAAGGCGGCACCTTTGCCATTCTTCTCAATGAAGCCCCGTTAGATTTCACACACAGCTTTGCAGAACTACTTCGCCAAAAGGTATCCGAACAAAAGATTCGTTATAAACAAAGTAAAATCCACATGCCTCAAGTAACCGTTTCTCTTGGAATAGCAACAATCTTAGGGCAAGAAGGCCCTAATGATTTACTAGAAAGAGCCCGTGATAATCTACAACATGCAAAACAGTCAGGTAAAAATCGCACATCAGACCGTTAAAATATTAAGGACATGTTATGCCCAACAGCACCACTCCGTTTCATACTAGTTTTTTTAGCGTTAGAGATTACGAATGTGACATGCAAGGGATCGTCAATAATTCTGTTTATCAAAACTATTTAGAACACGCTCGTCACTCTTTTATAAAATCTAGAGGTCTGGATTTCGCAGAAATAACGGAAAGTGGAATACATCTAGTACTAATGAAAGCAGAGCTAGAATATAAGCGCTCGCTGAAAAGCGGCGATGATTTTTTTATTGAAACCTTTGTAGAAAGGATTTCACGCTTTAAATTTGTATTTCACCAAACTATCTTAGACTCAGATCGTAATAAATTCTTGTCTGCCAAAATGACTATTGCGTCTATTACCGCCGCTGGAAAGCCCATTATTTTTGAACAAGCCAATGCCCTGCTCTAACATTGTTGTAACCCACAAAATACAAGCACCAACAGGTCAGCCTTAGCGCTGGCCTTCCCATCTAATACCATCTCGTACTTATTCTCTTAATTTATGATAATTCTCTACACTTTTCATAGTGAAAGCACGTTGATCTGCATGTGTAAATTACGAATTAACGACTAAGTGAATATTTTCAATATGATTTTATTAAGCGCATTTATTCTTATTCTTCCTTATGCCTGAATTCAAGTCCGAAGTGCGACACTTTTCACTTCAAGCAACTAAGCACATTTCTTTAAACACTACGGCTGGTTGCTTGAACCCTAAACACTTCCTTGGACGATTATTTATTCGTCTCATTGCGAAGTGTATTCTCTCTTCTGTAACACGTCTTAAATCAGTACCTTTGGGCACATATTGCCTTAGGAGTCCGTTGCTATTTTCGTTTGCTCCACGTTCCCAAGAACTGTATGGATGAGCAAAATACACTGTCGTTTCTAATGCTTCGGCTATCTCAGCGTGATACGCGAACTCTCGACCATTATCTGCTGTGATCGTGTGAACATGATCTTTAAAATGCAACAATAGCTCTATGGTTGCTTGAGTCACATCTTTGGCTGATTTCGAATCCACTTTCTTTATAAGGTAAAAACGTGTCTTTCTTTCTAGCAAGGTGACAATTGAGCCTGAGCCGTGCTTACCTAAAACAGTGTCTATCTCCCAGTCTCCAAAGCGCTTTTTGGTATCAACAATTACAGGCCGATCATCAATGGATACCTTATTCTTGATCACTTCAGCTTTTGTTCTCTGGCCTTTCCGGTAGCGTTTTCTTCCTTGCCTCAAATGGCGGTAAAG
>NZ_SJSB01000016.1 GCF_004352835.1 Marinomonas flavescens
CACACCCGTGTGGGGCTCTTATGAAGGAACGCATGTGAGAGTAGGTCGTCGTCAAGCTTATAATTAAGAAAGCCCTGATAGCTAACGCTGTCAGGGCTTTTTTTTGTCTGAAATAAGTCGGAAAAAACACAGAAGGGGTCTAACCCTCCTACGAAAAGTCGCCTCTTGGTCTTGTGGTAAGAGTTGTTTCTTGTTCTTCCATTTGCTTGCGCCTGTCTCGCAAGCTCGACGCGTCAGCACAAATGCAAAACAAGCCCCTCGTCGTAACCGACAAGCTAGCCAACATCAAACGATCTGATGAGTCATGCTTAGCATCAAAGGTCGTTTCTTGTTCTTCCATTTGCTTGCGCCTGTCTCGTACCTCGACGCGTCAGCACAAATGCAAAACAAGAACCTCTAACATCAAATACCTATAACAGATGAGCAGGGTCAGACCTTTTAAACAGTGGTACAAAATCTAGCCAACCACATCTCTTGATATTTAATCAGTTATTAGATCGGTAGCGAGTGAGGGGCGATTAATACGTAATGGCTCTGAGCCTTTTTATTAAGGGCTACGAGCAAAGTTGCTTACTTGATAATAGTTGTGATATTTGATTGTTTTTTTATAATATTCCTAAAGCATCATCATATCTTGATGAATAGTGCTAATTTTTTGAAGCGTAAAGGTTTCTTCTTATAATAGATTGAATATTTACCATACCTGAACACACGAATGATAATGAATTCGTTATTATAGACGTTAATGTTAAATTAATTGAGTCAGTATATGTTTCCCTATTCTAATTCAGAGTCTATGAAGGACTCTAATGTGCTCAAACCGAATCTTGTATATAAATTATACAAGGCATTAACAGCTGGCCGCTTACAGAAATTGGCAAGTCGCTCGTTATTGGCTGTTGGCGTTCTGTTTAGTTTTACGGCCTGTGCAGCACAGCCTCCGGCCGAACCTAAAGTAGGTGAAGCTTTTAGTTATGCTTGGCTAAAAGGACACGCGCGTCAATTGGCAGCCCAGCCTTATCAAAGTCATAAAGGGGAGCTACCTAAAAGCTTAAAAAGCTTAGATTGGGATGATTATCAACAAATTCATTTCAAGAAAGATAAGGCTTTATGGCGTAAAGATAATTCTGAATTTCGCACTGAGTTATTTCATCTTGGTCTAGGCTTCGATACTCCTATTCATATTAATGAATTGGAAAATGGAAAATCAATACCTGTGCCTTATTCATCTTCTATGTTCGATTATGGTAAATCTAAAGTGAATGGGAAAAAGCTTCCTAAGGACCTTGGTTTTGCCGGTTTCAGAATGCAGTTTGCGACCGATTGGCAGCGAGATGTTGTTGCTTTCTTGGGCGCTAGTTATTTTCGTGCAGTTGGTAGTGAGATGCAGTATGGTCTTTCTGCTAGGGGCCTGGCTGTGGATACGGCGCTTCCTCAACCTGAAGAGTTTCCTACCTTTACAAATTTTTGGTTAGAAAAGCCAAAGCCTGGATCTGATGTTGTAACTGTTTATGCATTGATGGATTCTCCTAGCGTGTCTGGTGCTTATCGATTTGATATGAAACCAGGTGAACCTTTCAAGATGAAAGTAGATGCTGCTATTTATCCTAGGAAAGCGATTGAGCGTTTGGGTGTCGCACCAATGACAAGTATGTATATGGTTGGCGAGAATGATCGAAGAACTGGGTATGATTGGCGCCCAGAAATTCATGATTCAGATGGATTGGCTATGCATACCGGCAACGGTGAATGGATTTGGCGCCCACTGGCTAACCCTAAGAATCTAAGATTTAATGCTTATAGTGATGATAATCCTAAAGGTTTTGGACTGTTACAGCGAGATCGTAATTTTGATCATTATCAAGATGATGGCGTCTTCTATGAGAAGCGCCCAAGTTTATGGATTGAGCCGATAGGTAATTGGGGTAAAGGTTCTGTGCAGTTAGTTGAGATTCCAACATTGGATGAGACTTTCGATAATATAGTCGCGTTTTGGAATCCTGCGAAGCCGATTGAACCGGGTCAGGAATTGCTGTACAGCTATAATATGTATTGGGGGAGTCACTCTCCAGAGCATTCGCAGCAGGCTCGTGTTGTGAATACTTTTACCGGTATTGGTGGTGTTATTGGTAAAAAACGCCACTATTACAGTAAGCGTTTTGTCATTGATTTTGCTGGCGGTTCTTTAGCTATGTTAGGTAAAAATACTAAGTTGAAAGCGGTAATTACCACATCTAAAGGTAAGGTTGAAATTGAGTCAGCTCGACCTTTAAAATCTATTGACGGCTATCGTGTAATGTTCGATCTAGTACCACCGGATGCGACCGCGAACCCAATTAACATGCGAGTCTATTTAGAAGCAAATGGGTTGCCATTATCTGAAACATGGCAGTACCAATGGAATCCACCTCTTGGGAAAGATAGGGCGCTTCATAATGCAGGTCATTTGAAGTAACAAAAAATGGCTATGTAGTTCATTGTAAGAGCGTCAGCGTAAAGGCTGACGCTTTTTTTTATCTCGTGGTTTGTCGGGCTGAATGATAAAGCATTGGGGTGAGTTTACGACCTTGTGCTGTATAGGCGTTAAAGCGTTGTGCTAATTCCTGTGGAAGTTGTTCAACAGATATACACCTAAAACCACAGCTCTGATAGAAGCCAGTAAGGTGTGAAAAAGCAAAGCAATAACATGGTTTTTCAGTCAGTGCGTTATGGATAGAGTGCAATAAGTGTTTCCCTAGTCCTTTGCCACGTTGGTTTGGCTCGGTAACCATTGCGGTGAGTAGCTGATATTCTGAGAATTGTTTGAGGCGTACAGCGCTAAGGATTTTTCCGTGCTTTTTCAATACCCAAATTGGATCTGCTTTATTGGGTTTTCCGCTAGGGTAGTGTTCTTGGTAGAACTTTTTCACGAGCAAAAACCAAAGTGATGGCACTCGTTCGGTAGAAAATTGTGAGAGGGGCATGAAAAATGTCGTATTTACTGGAGTAGAAAGAATAATAGCATAGAGAGTTATTCTCGCTACTTTGCTAGGATTGTTATATTCAATCGCTCTTGGTGAGGGTTTATCATGCGGCAACAAATTATTCTTTGGTGTTTGTGTATTGGGATGTCTCCTTTATGGGCCGCTGATGCTAAGGATATCTTTTTATCAAAATCAGGAGAGAGTTTTTCCTCCTATGAGTGGCGGGCTAAGGTATTTCTACAAACACACAAGCAATGGGTCAAGCCTGAAGATTCAAAGAGAGAATTAGCAGATGTAATGCCCTTTGAGCTATTACCTGACCCCGAGCGCTGTGCTAACAGACCTAAAATAGGTATTTTACTTTCTCATGGCTTATCGGATTCGCCTTTTTCAATGAGGGATCCGGCTAGGGCGTTGCAAAAGTCATGTTATCAAGTGCGAGTAATCCTCTTGCCTGGTCATGGAACTAAAGCATCAGATCTTCTTCTTGTTGATGAGAATGATTGGCGAAAGACATTTCAAGACGCAGCAAATGAGTTTCAGAAAAAAGTAGATGTCTTTTACGTTGGAGGTTTTTCTACTGGTGGCGCATTGGCGGCAGAGTACGCTTGGCAGCATTCAGACACTGTGTCTGGTGTTTTATTGTTCTCTCCATTATTTAAAATCCATAGCAATATCGATTGGCTGTCTCCTTTCCTCTCTTATTTTAAAGATTGGTTGGATAATTATCCTGCGGACGACTTTGCTAAATACGCCTCTATTCCTGTACCTGCTATTGCTTCGGCCTATCGTTTAGCGAAAGAAGTGAGGGCACAGTTGTTTGATAATCCAAAGAATATTCCTGTTTTTATGGCGTTGTCTGAAGATGATCAAACGGTGGATGCTTCAGTGAGTGAAGGTGTTTTTAGCAAGGCGATGATAAGTCCAAAAAGTCAGATGGTGCTATATAGCAAAACAAAGAGTAATGCTCAAACTGATCGAATTAGAATATACAATACCAACTGGCCAAAGCGCCAAATTTTAGGCTTGTCTCATATGTCGATTCATGGTGATCCTAGAAATCCGTATTATGGAGAGAAGGGCGAGTATCGTATTTGTGATTGGTATTTATCTGATCGATCTCTTTACGACGCTTGTCGAACGGATCCGAATAACTGGTTCGGTGAAAAATCTGATGCTTTGATGTCAAGAAGTGCTCATGCAGCACGCATTTCATGGAATCCAACGTTTGATGTGTTGATGAAACAGGCTTCCAATTTTATACAAGCAACGGCTTATCTTAATTGAGTGGTGGGAGGAATATACAATGAGAGTGGATGATTCTCTGGGTTTAGACGTATTAACGTTAACTGCCGCTCAGGTGAAGGAATATCATGAAAAAGGTTTTCTTATTATTGAGTCAGCTGTACCCGATGAGACATGTAGTGCGTTAAGGGAAAGGATGCGACAGTTAATGGATGACTTCGATCCCAAATCCGTGCGTTCTGTTTTTACGACCAATGAGCAAGTAAGGCATACCGATCAATACTTTATGGATTCGGCAAATAAAATAACCTTCTTTTTCGAAGAAGAGGCTTTCGACTCTAAAGGAGAATTGAAGCAGTCATTACCGTTGTCAATTAATAAAGTAGGGCATGCTCTACATACTAAGGATGTGGTATTTAGCAATTTCTCATTGTCCTTCGTTTGGAAAAATTTACTAGAACAATTAGGGATGACTGAGCCGCAAGCCGCTCAATCTATGTATATTTTTAAGCAGCCAAGTATTGGAGGTGAAGTAAATTGCCACCAAGATAGTACCTTTCTCTACACTCAACCTATGAGTGTGATTGGCTTATGGTTTGCGATCGAAGATGCGACCCTTGAAAATGGATGTTTATGGGGTCTCCCTGGCGGGCATAAACAAGGTTTATTGAAGCGTTTTGAGCGTACATCGGCTGGGGCTATTGAAACAAAAATGGTGTTGTTGAATGAGCATCAATGGGCGCTGGATGAGCTTGTTGCACTGCCTGTCCCTAAAGGCTCGCTGGTTGTCTTGAATGGTGAGTTTCCACATCTTAGTTATGCTAATCGTTCAGGTAAATCTCGCCATGCTTATGCGCTCCACGCGGTGGATAAAGGTTGTGATTATCCGCTAGAAAATTGGTTACAGGTTGGTGAAGACCAAGAGTTTGCTTCGTTTCATACAAGTAAATGAAAATGACTGGAGTATAAGTGAATGCAAAAGATTTTATCTCTTTTGAGTGATAGTAAGTTTCACTCAGGCGAAGAGTTGGGTGAAGCGCTGGGTGTAACACGTGCGGCTGTCTGGAAAAAACTGAAAAAGTTAGAAAGTATCGGTGTGAATGTAAATTCAGTAAAAGGACGAGGTTACCGACTGCCTGCGCCTTTGGAATTATTGACAGAGTCCGCGTTACTAGAATCTGGAATTGATAAAGAGGTGGCGCTAGAGGTTTTGTTTGAAACGGACTCTACGAATAGTAATGCAAAGCAACACATTGCGAATGGTGGAAGCTTGCCTGTTCTGGTGACCGCGGAGCGACAGACTAAAGGTAAGGGGCGTCGTGGTCGGCAGTGGGAATCAGGTGTCGCTAAAAATGTGACCATGTCATTCGCTTGGCGCTTTGAAAGCGGCACTAGTGTCGTTGAGGGTTTAAGTTTGGCTGTCGGTGTTGCAGTGGCAAGGACACTAAAAAAACTTAATATTCCAAATCCAGGTTTGAAGTGGCCAAATGATGTCCAAATAGATGGCCAAAAAGTATGTGGTATCTTACTGGAAATGGTTGCTGATCAAGATGTTTGTCATGTGATCATAGGTATTGGCTTGAATGTTGAGATGGATCAAGAGGTGATGGCCACAGTTGATCAGCCTTGGACAGACCTTGCCTCAAGATTAGGTGGCCCCCCAAGTCGTAATCAAATTATTGCAGATTTAACAAATGAGCTAGTAGCGGTTTGCAAGCAATTTGAGTTGGGGCATGGGATGAAGCATTACCAGACATTATGGCAAGCGCACGATGTGTTATTCAATCAGTCGGTAACGGTCAGTTCTATTTCACAGCAGCGCACAGGTATTGCTCGAGGAATTGACGAAAGTGGTGCCTTATTGATAGAGGAAGATGGTCAGTTAGTGGTTTTGCATGGAGGAGAAGTCAGTGTCCGTCGTAGATAGGGTATTGATTGTCGATGTCGGTAATACCAGCATCAAATATACGGCATTCGAGGGCGATTTGGTTCTATGGCAGGTTCGTGATGATGAGATGATATCAAAAAATGATTTTCTGCCAGATGCTATCTATTTTGCGAGCGTACGTTCAGAAGAGGAAAATCAGGCTTCTTTATTGAATCTAAGGCGAGGTTATCCTCTTAGTGAAGTTGTTGAGCTAAAAAGCGAAGCAGAGATTTGTGGGGTTCGCAGCGCGTATCATGAGCCGCATCGGTTAGGCGTAGATCGATGGTTGACGGTCATTGCCAGTTACCATTTGTTCGGTGGGGATGTGGTGATAGTCGATGCTGGAACGGCGATTAAAGTGGATATGGTAAATTCGGTTGGTCAGCATTTAGGGGGGTATATTACGCCTGGTCTGGCTATGATGGAGAAGTCATTGTTGTCGAATACGGCACGAATACGTTATGAAAACGCCGAAAAGTTAGAATGTGTTGGATTGCCTAACTCCACAGCTAGGGCAGTATCAGAAGGTTGTAATGAAATGGCGCTTGGTTTTCTTGAGAGATTGTATAAGGGCTATAAGCACTTTACCTGGGTGGTTACGGGGGGCGACGCTCAATTGCTATTAAGCGCACTAAGAATTGATGCTAAGCAAGAATTATATTTGGTTGCGAAAGGGGCAAAGTTGGTGGGTGACGAATATCTAAGGGGTCGTTTGTGAAATGGCTTTTCTATCTCGTGGTATTGGCTAATGCTGCTTTTCTGAGCTGGAATAGTTTTGTGCAGGATAAAGCGGTTATACCTAAACAGTCGGTTTATGCACCTCCAGTAAGTGAGAGCATAAGATTATTGTCCGAACCTCCTAGTCAAAATGAGGTGGTGGAAAAATCACAGACTGAAAAAATGGAAGCGGCTCTAAATCAAGCGATTACCGGGACGGTTGTAAATAGTAATGTTTCAAGTGGTTTTTGCCCGCAGATCGAGGTGGAGAAGAGCGTTGAAGATGCGCAAATAACCAAAGTCCTAAAGGAACTAGGGTGGAAGTACTCTGATAAAAATACAGTGGGTAAAAGACCAAAGTTTTGGTTATATATCGACGCCCCTGAAACTAAAAAACGAGCGAGTGAGATTGTTAAAGATTTGACGGCTAAATCTATAGACAGTTTTATTATCACTCGTGAAGAAATGAAGAATCGTATTTCTTTAGGGTTATATTCATCAAAAGATAGAGCTCAACAAGCACGAGAAAGAATAGAGAAAGCGTCAGGTTACTCAGTGAATGTATATGCTCATATGCGAACAGTGCCTTTATATCAAATTGATATAAAGCAATCGATTAACGAAGATGATTGGGATGCATTCTTGGCTCAGTTCGATTTGACCAAGATGATGATAAAGTTAGAAAAAAAACCTTGTTAGTGCTTGCAATTCAAAATGTGATTCATATAATGTCTCCCACCTTTTGGGGTGTTACGTAAGTAGCGATGAGTACGTGGAGGGGTTCCCGAGTGGCCAAAGGGAGCAGATTGTAAATCTGCCACGAAAGTTTCGGTGGTTCGAATCCACCTCCCTCCACCAATTGCGGGTATGGTATAGTGGCTATTACCTCAGCCTTCCAAGCTGAAGAGGCGGGTTCGATTCCCGCTACCCGCTCCAATGCTCATGTAGCTCAGTTGGTAGAGCACACCCTTGGTAAGGGTGAGGTCGGCAGTTCAAATCTGCTCATGAGCTCCAGCATTTTCCAATGCAAAGATAGGTGGTTGATCCGCCTTTTTTATTGTCTGTTTTTTGGGCGAATACCCTTGCTTATTTTGGCAATTACGGGTACCATCCTCCGCCCATGCGATTGTAGGCCAATAGTTCAATTGGTAGAGCACCGGTTTCCAAAACCGGCTGTTGGGGGTTCGAGTCCCTCTTGGCCTGCCATTTTTCGTATCCTATTTCTTAGTTAGGGATTACCTGAAAGTATGAGATCGAGTACTGAAGCTCAATCGTCTCGCGGAGACGTATTTAAGTGGGCGATTGTTGTTCTACTAATTGCGGTTGGCGTTATTGGTAATAACTATTTTTCTGCTGAGTCACTATTGTATCGTTTGATCGCTATCCTTGTTTTGGCTGGTGTTTCTGGTTTTGTTGCATTGCAAACTGCGAAAGGAAAATCCTTCTTTACTTTAGCTAAAGAAGCGAAAACCGAAATTCGTAGAGTTGTATGGCCGACAAGACAGGAAACAATACAGACCACTTTGATAGTGTTAGCGGTTGTTGTTTTTATGTCTCTCGTACTGTGGGGGGTGGATTCGCTCCTTGGTTGGATCGTTTCTTCGGTAATAAGTTAGGAGTTGCTCGTGACGAAACGATGGTATGTAGTACAAGCGTACTCAGGGTACGAAAAGCACGTGATGCGCTCGTTAAATGAACGTGTGCAGTTCATGGGGCAAGAAGATAATTTTGGTGACATCTTGGTTCCAACGGAAGAAATCGTTGAAATTCGAGATGGTAAAAAGCGCAAGAGTGAAAGAAAATTCTATCCTGGCTATGTATTAGTTCAAATGGATATGAATGATGACTCTTGGCACTTGGTTAAAGGCACGTCGCGTGTATTAGGCTTTATTGGCGGTACAGCGGACAAGCCTTCTCCAATCACAGAGCGCGAAGCAAATGCTATTTTGCAGCGCGTAAATGATGGCGTTGACAAGCCTCGTCCTAAGACTTTGTTTGAAGTTGGGGAAGTGGTTCGTGTTAGCGAAGGTCCATTTGCTGACTTTAACGGTGTCGTTGAAGAAGTGGATTACGATAAAAGCCGAATCAAGGTGGCAGTGCTTATTTTTGGGCGCTCTACACCGGTTGATTTGGAGTTTAGTCAGGTTGAAAAAGCCTGATTTTGTTGAACGGGTAGCCTTCGGGCAGTGACCCATCTGGAGTTATACAATGGCTAAGAAAGTCCAAGCTTATATCAAGCTTCAAGTTAAAGCGGGTCAAGCGAACCCAAGTCCACCAGTTGGTCCAGCACTTGGTCAACATGGTGTGAATATCATGGAATTCTGTAAAGCGTTTAATGCCAAAACACAAGGTGTTGAGCCAGGTCTTCCTACGCCAGTTATCATTACTGTATACAGTGATCGTAGCTTCACATTCGAAACGAAATCTACTCCAGCTTCTGTTCTTCTTAAGAAAGCAGCAGGCCTTAAGAGTGGTTCTCCACGTCCAAACACTCAAAAAGTAGGTACGGTTACTCGTGCTCAACTTGAAGAGATCGTTGTTGCTAAGCAGGCTGATTTGACTGCAGCAGATATGGATGCAGCGGTTCGTACAATCGCTGGTAGCGCTCGCGCTATGGGTCTAGACGTTGAAGGTGTGATCTAATGGCTAAGCTAACTAAACGCGCTCGTTTGATCGCAGAAAAAGTAGAAGCAACAAAACTGTACTCTGTTGAAGAGGCGGTTTCTTTATTGTCTGAGCTTTCTACTGTTAAGTTCAAAGAATCTATTGATGTTTCTGTAAACCTAGGCGTTGATCCACGTAAATCTGATCAGGTTGTTCGTGGTTCTACAGTAATGCCTAATGGTACAGGTAAAGATGTTCGTGTTGCTGTGTTTACACAGGGCGCTAATGCTGAAGCAGCAAAAGCAGCTGGCGCGGACATTGTAGGTTTTGAAGATTTGGCTGAACAAGTTAAAGCTGGCAACCTAGATTTTGATGTTGTAATTGCTTCTCCAGACGCAATGCGCATCGTAGGTCAACTAGGTCAGATCTTAGGCCCACGTGGTCTAATGCCTAACCCTAAAGTTGGCACAGTAACACCAGACGTTGCAACTGCAGTTAAAAATGCAAAATCAGGTCAGGCTCGTTACCGTACAGATAAAAATGGTATCATTCACGCAAGCGTCGGTTCTATCGACTTCTCTGCTGAATCGATCCGAGGCAACTTAGAAGCGCTTTTAGCTGATTTACGTCGTGCTAAGCCTGCGTCTTCTAAAGGTGTCTTTATGAAAAAAGTAGTCTTGTCCTCTACAATGGGACCTGGCATACGAATTGATTTAGGTGCTCTTACTTCTACGAAGTAAGCATTTAGATCATGCGCTTTGGGGTCTGCCTTCATTTGTTTGTTGTGCAGGCCGTCAAAGACCGCAGGAACCTAACGGTTTAATAACAACGTTGAAAAATGTTTGTCCTGCGCAGATGGTGTGGCCCGATTCAGATTTACTGGATCTAACTCACCAGCAAGTACTTCGAGCAATCGGAGAGTTGGTAAAAAAATAGGGGAGTTTATCTCCCTGCTAATCCAGGAGAAAACCAATGGCATTAGGTCTAGAAGACAAAAAAGCCATTGTCGCCGAAGTTAGCGAAGCTGCTAAAACTGCATTGTCTGCAGTAGTTGCTGATTCTCGCGGTGTTACCGTGGGCAATATGACAGCACTACGTAAAGAAGCGCGTGAAGCAGGTGTTTATGTACGAGTAGTACGTAACACTTTGGCTCGCCGTGCAGTTGAAGGCACTGACTTCGAATGTCTAGCTGAAAGCTTTGTTGGTCCTACGTTGATCGCTTTCTCTAACGAGCACCCAGGTGCGGCCGCTCGTTTGTTGAAAACGTTCGCTAAAGCGAATGACAAGTTTGAAGTAAAGGCGTTGGCGTTCAACGGTGAGTTGATCCCAGCAGGCGACATTGATCGATTGGCAACACTGCCTACATACGACGAAGCTATTGCGAAACTGATGAGTGTTATGCAGGGCGCAACAAGCAAGTTTGTACGTACTCTCGCAGCGGTTCGCGATCAAAAAGAGCAAGAAGCAGCGTAATACGGTTTTCCGTATCCCTTCTTGATAAAAAATTTATATTATCGCCTACGGGTGATTTTAAAGAATGCTAGGAATCTGAGTCATGGCTCTAACTAAAGAAGATATCATCAATGCAGTAGCAGAAATGTCTGTAATGGACGTTGTTGAACTAATTTCTGCAATGGAAGAAAAATTCGGTGTAACTGCAGCTGTTGCTGCTGCTGGTCCTGCTGCTGAAGCTGGTCCTGCTGCTGAAGCTCAAACTGAATTTGACGTTGTTCTTACTGCTGCTGGCGATAAGAAAGTTAACGTAATCAAAGCAGTTCGTGCAGCAACTGGTCTTGGCTTGAAAGAAGCTAAAGGCATCGTTGATAGCGCACCTGCAGCTGTTAAAGAAGGCATTTCTAAAGAAGATGCTGACGCACTTAAAGCGGCTCTTGAAGAAGCTGGTGCATCTGTCGAAATCAAGTAATGATACTTGTATTTCCAGATTTCGACCTATAGTCGAAATGGCTGGTGACATTATGTCACCGGCCTTTTTGGGTTTCTAAAAACTCAAATAAAACATAAAAGAATTTTCAAGTGGGAGATAATGCTCCCATATATGGTAAGGCCTGATTTGGGCCTTTTGCGTCAATGTGCACAAGCTGGGGAATGCTGATGGCTTACTCATATACTGAGAAAAAACGTATCCGTAAGGATTTCGGTAAACTGCCGCCCGTTTTGGATGTGCCATACTTGCTGGCAATACAGCTTGAGTCCTACCGTAATTTTCTGCAAGAAGGCAAAAGCCTTGCAGAGCGTGGGGAATTAGGTCTGCATGGGGCCTTTAAATCTGTCTTTCCAATGGTTAGCTTTTCTGGCAGCGCGGCGCTTGAATACGTCGATTACCGTTTAGGCAAACCAGTATTTGATGTTAAAGAGTGCCAGTTGCGTGGTGTTACTTACGCTGCGCCTCTACGTGTTCGAGTTCGACTCATCATTTATGATAAAGAGTCCTCTAACAAGGCTATCAAAGACATTCGTGAGCAAGAAGTCTACATGGGTGAAATTCCACTCATGACAGATAATGGTACATTTGTAATTAACGGTACGGAACGAGTTATCGTTTCTCAATTACACCGTTCTCCTGGTGTGTTTTTTGACCACGATCGTGGTAAAACTCACTCATCAGGCAAATTGCTTCATTCTGCTCGCGTAATCCCTTATCGCGGTTCTTGGTTGGACTTCGAGTTTGATCCAAAAGATTGCGTGTTCGTTCGAATTGACCGTCGTCGTAAGTTGCCAGTTACTATCATACTGCGCGCTTTGGGTTTGGGAACAGAACAAATACTTGATACTTTCTTCGAAACAACGCGTTTCTTCTTAACCCGTGATGGTTTTGAAATGGAATTAGTTGCTAATCGTCTTCGTGGTGAAACGGCTTTATTTGATATTGCTGATGCCAATGGAGAGATTATCGTAGAAGAAAGTCGTCGAATCACGGCTAAGCACATTCGTGTTATGGAGAAGGCGGGTCTTGAGCGCTTGTCTGTACCGCTAGAGTATATGCTTGGCAAAGTGACGGCGAAAAATCTAGTTCATCCGGCTACCGGTGAACTAATTGCGGAAGCGAATACTGAGCTTTCTGTTGAGTTGCTAGAAGCATTGGTTTCAGCAGGCATCGCAGAAATTGATACTTTATACACAAATGATTTGGACAATGGTCCATTCATTTCTGACACGCTTCGCATCGATCCAACACATAACCAACTAGAAGCATTGGTAGAAATCTACCGCATGATGCGTCCTGGTGAGCCACCAACCAAAGAATCTGCTGAAGGGTTATTCCAAGGCTTATTCTTCAATGAAGATCGTTATGATCTTTCTGGTGTTGGTCGAATGAAATTCAACCGCCGTCTCGGTCGTGATGAAGATACTGGTCCTGGAATTTTGAATAACGACGATATCGTTGCTGTTCTTAAAACTTTGCTAGATATCCGTAACGGCAATGGCATGGTTGATGACATCGATCACTTGGGTAACCGTCGCGTTCGTTCTGTTGGTGAAATGGCTGAAAACCAATTTCGTGTTGGTTTGGTTCGTGTTGAACGTGCTGTTAAAGAGCGTCTGTCTATGGCAGAAGCGGATGGCCTAATGCCGCAAGATCTTTTGAATGCTAAGCCTGTGGCTGCAGCAATCAAAGAGTTCTTTGGTTCTAGCCAACTGTCTCAGTTTATGGATCAGAACAATCCACTTTCGGAAGTGACTCACAAGCGTCGTGTTTCTGCATTAGGGCCTGGTGGTCTTACTCGTGAACGCGCGGGCTTTGAGGTACGTGACGTACACGCCACTCACTACGGCCGTGTTTGTCCGATCGAAACGCCGGAAGGACCAAACATCGGTTTGATTAACTCGTTGTCTACTTACGCGCGTACCAACAGCTACGGCTTCTTGGAAACGCCTTACCGTAAGATTGTAGATGGCAAGCAGACTGATGAAACAGTTTACGTTTCTGCGATTGATGAAGCGAAATATGTTATTGCCCAAGCATCTGCAAATGTAGATGAAGATGGGCGTTTGGTTGACGAGTTGGTTCAGGTGCGTCATATGCACGAAACCACTTTGATTCCAAAAGAAAAAGTAGATTTGATGGACGTTTCTCCACGTCAGGTCGTGTCTGTAGCGGCATCTTTGATTCCGTTCCTAGAGCACGATGATGCTAACCGAGCTTTGATGGGTTCGAACATGCAACGTCAAGCTGTACCAACGCTTAAGGCCGATAAGCCTGTTGTTGGTACTGGTATGGAGAAAAATGTCGCGAAAGACTCTGGTGTTTGTATCGTCGCTTCTCGCGGTGGTGTGATTGAGTCTGTTGATGCTAGCCGAATCGTTGTTCGTGTTAATTCCGAAGAAACGATTGCCGGTGAAGCGGGTGTCGACATTTATAGCTTAACCAAATATGTACGTTCTAACCAAAATACCTGTATTAACCAGCGTACTTTGGTTATGAAAGGCGAGAAAGTAGCATCTGGCGATATTATGGCGGATGGTCCTTCTGTTGATATGGGTGAATTGGCTCTTGGTCAAAACATGCGTATTGCTTTCATGCCTTGGAATGGTTTTAACTTCGAGGATTCCATCCTTGTATCTGAGCGCGTTGTTGAAGAAGATCGCTTTACATCGATCCATATTCAAGAGCTAACGTGTGTTGCTCGTGATACTAAGCTTGGGCCTGAAGAAATCACATCTGATATCCCGAACGTGGGTGAAGGTGCGCTTTCTAAGTTAGACCAGTCCGGTATCGTATACATCGGTGCTGAAGTAGAGCCTGGCGATATTCTAGTTGGTAAAGTGACGCCTAAGGGTGAAACACAGCTAACGCCTGAAGAGAAGCTTTTGCGAGCTATCTTTGGTGAGAAAGCGTCCGACGTGAAAGACACGTCTCAGCGTGTTAAGACGGGAACATACGGTACTGTTATCGATGTTCAGGTCTTTACTCGTGATGGTATTGAAAAAGATGAGCGCGCTAAATCGATTGAAAAATCGCAACTTGATCAGGTTCGTAAAGACTTGAATGAAGAGTTTCGTATCGTTGAAAAAGCGACGTTCGAACGTCTAGCGGAAACCTTAGTTGGTCAGCAAGCAGAAGGTGGTCCTGGACTAGCTCGCAATGCGGTCATTACTGAAGAGTTCTTAGCTAATCTTGATCATCCAGAATGGTTTAAGATTCGCGTCGCGAATGAAGAAGCCAGTGAGCAGCTTGAAAAAGCGCAAGCGGCATTGGTTGAGCGTCGTAAAGAGCTAGATGCTAAATTTGAAGATAAGAAACGCAAATTGCAAACAGGCGATGATTTAGCGCCTGGCGTTCTTAAAATCGTTAAGGTTTATGTTGCTATCAAGCGTCGTATCCAGCCTGGTGATAAAATGGCCGGTCGTCATGGTAACAAGGGTGTAATCTCTAAGATTATGCCAGTTGAAGACATGCCATACGATGAGAATGGTGATCCAGTTGATATCGTGTTGAACCCGCTTGGTGTTCCATCGCGTATGAACGTTGGTCAGGTCTTGGAGACTCACTTAGGTGCTGCTTCTAAAGGCTTGGGTCGTAAGATCAACGAAATGCTAGCAGTAGAGCGTGAGAAAGCAGAAGCAGTTGCTGAACTACGTAGTTTCCTTGGTGAAATCTACAATGGTTATGAAGGCGATTTGCGTTGCGCTCGTACGGAAGATCTTGACGGCTTTACAGACGAAGAAATCTTAACATTGGCACAAAACCTGAAAGGTGGTGTTCCAATGGCGTCTGGTGCCTTTGATGGTGCAAAAGAGTCTGAAATCAAACGTATGTTGCGTCTAGCTGGCATCAATGAAAGTGGACAAATTAAGTTGTTTAACGGTCGTACAGGTGATGCTTTCGAGCGTCCTGTGACGGTTGGTTATATGTACATGCTTAAGTTGAACCATTTGGTTGATGACAAAATGCACGCACGTTCTACTGGTTCTTACAGCTTGGTAACTCAGCAGCCATTGGGCGGTAAAGCTCAGTTTGGTGGTCAGCGTTTCGGGGAGATGGAAGTATGGGCACTAGAAGCATACGGTGCTGCTTACACGCTTCAAGAAATGCTAACAGTTAAGTCTGATGACGTGAATGGCCGTACGAAGATGTATAAAAACATCGTCGATGGTGATCACAGAATGGAACCTGGTATGCCTGAGTCCTTCAACGTATTGGTGAAAGAGATTCGTTCTCTTGGTATCGATATTGAGTTGGTAGCTGATTAAGTACGAATCACATTTGACCTGCTGGGGAGCAAGACTCCCCGGCCTTATGAGTGGGGCGAATAAACCATGAAAGACTTATTGGGTCTTCTAAAATCACAGGGACAATCTGACGAGTTTGATGCGATCCGTATCGGCTTGGCGTCACCAGATATGATTCGTTCATGGTCTTATGGCGAAGTTAAAAAGCCTGAGACTATTAACTATCGTACGTTCAAACCAGAGCGTGACGGTCTTTTCTGTGCAAAAATCTTTGGTCCTATTAAGGACTACGAATGTTTGTGTGGTAAATACAAACGTTTGAAACACCGCGGTGTTATTTGTGAGAAATGTGGCGTTGAAGTTGCTCTTTCTAAAGTGCGTCGTGAGCGCATGGGGCATATTGAACTTGCATCGCCTGTTGCACATATTTGGTTCTTGAAGTCTCTACCATCTCGTATTGGCCTTATCCTAGATATGACGTTACGTGATATTGAGCGTGTTTTGTATTTTGAATCTTTCATTGTGATTGATCCAGGTATGACAACGCTTGATAAAGGCCAATTACTGAATGACGAGCAGTATTTTGAAGCGCTAGAAGAATTCGGCGACGAATTCGATGCCCGCATGGGTGCAGAAGCGGTTCAGATGCTACTTCGCGATTTAGAAATGCCTGAAGAAATCAATCGCATGCGCGAAGAGCTAAACAGCACGAATTCTGAAACTCGTATTAAGAAGCTATCTAAGCGTCTTAAGCTAGTTGAAGCTTTCTATCATTCTGGTAACAACCCAGAATGGATGGTGCTAGAAGTATTACCAGTTCTTCCGCCAGATTTACGTCCATTGGTACCTCTTGAGGGTGGCCGTTTTGCGACGTCTGATTTGAACGACCTTTACCGTCGTGTGATTAACCGTAACAACCGTCTAAAACGCCTATTAGAGCTTTCTGCTCCAGACATCATCGTACGTAACGAAAAACGTATGCTGCAAGAGTCTGTTGATGCATTGCTTGATAATGGTCGTCGTGGTCGTGCGATTACCGGTTCTAACAAACGTCCTCTTAAATCTTTGGCAGACATGATCAAAGGTAAACAGGGCCGTTTCCGTCAGAACTTGCTAGGTAAGCGTGTTGACTATTCTGGTCGTTCGGTAATCACAGTAGGTCCATCACTGCGTCTACATCAGTGTGGTCTACCTAAGAAAATGGCACTTGAGCTATTCAAGCCATTCATTTTCTCTAAGCTTGAACTTCGTGGCATGGCGACGACGATCAAAGCAGCGAAGAAAATGGTTGAGCGTGAAACACCTGAAGTGTGGGATATCCTTGAAGAGGTTATCCGCGAACATCCAGTGATGTTGAACCGTGCGCCAACACTTCACCGCTTGGGTATCCAAGCGTTTGAGCCTATGTTGATCGAAGGTAAAGCGATTCAGTTGCACCCACTAGTGTGTGCGGCTTATAACGCCGATTTCGATGGTGACCAAATGGCGGTTCACGTTCCGTTGACAATTGAAGCGCAGCTTGAAGCTCGTGCCTTAATGATGTCTACGAACAACATCCTATCTCCAGCGAACGGCGAACCTATCATCGTACCTTCTCAGGACGTTGTATTGGGTCTGTACTACATGACTCGTGAGAAAATCAATGCCAAGGGTGAAGGCATGGCATTTTCTGACATCAAAGAAGTACACCGTGCGTATGGTAGCAAGCAAGTTGAATTGCATGCAAAAGTGAAAGTACGCGTTAGCCAAGTGGATACAACGCTTGATGGTGAAAAAGTACCTTCTACTTTCATAGCAGATACGACTGTTGGTCGTGCTTTGCTGTTTGATATTGTACCTGATGGCCTACCATTCTCTGTTATTAACCAGAGCATGAAGAAGAAGGCAATCTCGAACCTGATCAATGAGTGTTACCGTAAAGTGGGCTTGAAAGAGAGTTGTATCTTTGCTGACCAATTGATGTACACAGGTTTTGCTTATGCAACGATTTCAGGTTCTTCTGTTGGTGTGGATGATTTTGTTATTCCACCAGAGAAAGCCGCAATTATCGCGAAAGCAGAAGCAGAAGTTAAAGAGATCGAATACCAGTATGCGGATGGTCTTGTAACACAAGGCGAGAAGTACAACAAAGTAATCGATTTATGGTCTCGTACCAACGAAACCGTAACTGAAGCAATGATGAAAAACTTGGCAAAAGAGACCACTGTCAATAAAGCGGGTGAAACGGTTGAGCAGCAATCATTTAACTCGGTTTACATGATGGCTGACTCCGGTGCCCGGGGTAGTGTTGCTCAGATGCGTCAGTTGGGTGGTATGCGTGGTTTGATGGCGAAACCAGATGGTTCCATCATCGAAACACCGATCACTGCGAACTTCCGTGAAGGTCTATCAGTACTTCAGTACTTTACCTCCACTCACGGTGCTCGTAAGGGTCTTGCCGATACGGCACTGAAAACAGCTAACTCCGGTTATTTGACGCGTCGTCTTGTAGACGTTGCACAAGATTTAGTTATCACTGAAGTAGATTGTGGTTCCACTAATGGTATTTCCGTTGTGGCTATGATTGAAGGTGGTGATGTTGTTGTGCCGTTAGGTCATCGTGTATTGGGTCGAGTTGTGGCTCAAGACGTAATGGACGTTAAGGGTAACCTTGTTCTTTCTGCTGGTACTTTGATTGATGAGCATAATGTTCGTGACATCGAAGCGGCTAGTGTGGATGAGATGTTAATCCGCTCTGTTATTACCTGTGATACTCGTCATGGTGTATGTGCTAAATGTTACGGCCGTGATTTGGCGCGTGGGCATCAAGTTAACATTGGTGAAGCGATCGGTGTTGTGGCAGCACAATCTATCGGTGAGCCAGGAACACAGTTAACGATGCGTACATTCCACATCGGTGGTGCGGCGTCTCGTGCTTCTGCAGTAGACAGTGTGCAAGTTAAGAGTGCTGGTACAGTTCGCTTCAATAAAATGAAGAGTATCGAACGTCATACAGGTCATTTGGTTGTTGCTTCTCGTTCTTCTGAATTGGCGATTGCTGATGAAGCGGGTCGTGAGAAAGAGCGTTATAAACTTCCTTACGGTGCGGTATTGAGCGTGCGTGAAGGTGATCAAGTTACAGCGGGTCAAATCGTTGCTAACTGGGATCCGCATACACACCCAATCGTATCTGAGATGGAAGGTCGTCTTGAATTTAGTGGTATGGAAGAAAACGTTACTATTCGTCGTCAATCAGACGAAATGACGGGTTTGACTACCATCGAAATTATGGAAATTCGTGACCGTCCGACAGCAGGTAAAGATTTACGTCCAATGATCGCGGTTGTTGATGCTGAAGGTAATCCAGTATTGATTCCAGGGACTGATTCTCCTGTTCAGTACATGCTGCCTGAAAAAGCATTGCTAAGCCTTGATCATGGGGCAACGGTAAAATCTGGTGAAGTTCTTGCACGTATTCCGCAAGAATCTATCGGTAACAAAGATATCACCGGTGGTCTACCTCGAGTGGCAGATCTATTTGAAGCGCGTCGTCCGAAAGATCCAGCTGTTATGGCTGAAACTACGGGTGTGGTTAGCTTCGGTAAAGAAACAAAAGGTAAGATCCGTTTGGTCGTTACGCCACAAGATGGTAGTGATCCAATCGAGACATTGATTCCTAAATGGCGTCAAATCAACATCTTCGATGGTGAAGAAGTGGCTAAAGGTGAGATTATCTCCGATGGTCCTATGAGCCCTCATGATATCTTGCGTCTTAAAGGTGTAGAAGCGCTTGCTGATTACATCACTAATGAAGTGCAAGAAGTTTACCGCTTACAAGGCGTTGTGATTAACGATAAGCACATTGAAGTTATCGTTCGTCAGATGTTGCGTAAAGTAGATGTTGGTGAGTCTGGTGATACAGATCTTATCCAAGGTGACCAAGTTGAGTTAACGAAACTTCTAGATGCAAACGAAAAAGCAGAAGCAGAAGGTAAATTTACTGCTAAGTTTGAACGCGTGCTTCTAGGTATCACCAAAGCATCATTGGCTACTGAGTCCTTTATATCAGCAGCATCTTTCCAAGAGACAACTCGAGTCTTAACGGAAGGTGCAGTAACTGGTAAGAAAGATCACTTACGTGGCTTGAAAGAAAACGTTGTAGTAGGTCGTCTGATTCCAGCCGGAACAGGCTTGGCTTATCACAGCGAACGCAAGCGTAAAAAAGAGCTTGCATTAGCAGCAGCGAATGAAGGTAGTGCAACAATTAGTGCTTCAGAAGTAGAAGAAGCATTGAGTGCAGCACTAAAAGACTAGATATTCGTTGTTAAATG
Source organism: Marinomonas flavescens (assembly GCF_004352835.1). Classification (GTDB taxonomy): domain Bacteria; phylum Pseudomonadota; class Gammaproteobacteria; order Pseudomonadales; family Marinomonadaceae; genus Marinomonas; species Marinomonas flavescens. The sequence goes on from NZ_SJSB01000016.1 coordinate 19,959, forward strand.
TCTAGGGAGGTGATTTTTTAGTCGCCTCCCTATTGACTGTTTTATAGGCGCAAATTACACTTGCGCCTCCTTAATTTTGGCGATTTCCGCCATGAGAATTGGATCTGTGGAGCTTGTTTAATGGCAACCGTTAACCAGTTGGTTCGTAAACCACGTAAACGTAAAGTGGCAAAGAGTGACGTTCCTGCGTTACAAGCTTGTCCGCAACGCCGCGGCGTCTGCACACGCGTATATACTACTACCCCTAAAAAGCCTAACTCGGCTTTGCGTAAAGTATGTCGTGTTCGCTTGACGAACGGCTTTGAAGTAACTTCATACATCGGTGGTGAAGGTCACAACCTGCAAGAACACAGCGTAGTGCTGATTCGCGGCGGTCGTGTAAAAGATCTACCGGGTGTTCGTTACCACACAGTACGTGGTAGCTTGGATACTTCAGGCGTACAAAATCGTAAGCAAGGCCGTTCTAAATACGGTACTAAACGCCCTAAGAAGTAAGTTAACACTGCTTAATAGATCGTTTGGATATGAAATTTTAATACAGTAAGGCCGAGCAATAATTGTATTGTCTCGGGCGAACCTGAAGAGGATATAGACATGCCTAGAAGACGCGTCGTCGCAAAGCGTGAGATCCTTCCGGATCCTAAACACGGAAGCCAGCTCCTTGCTAAGTTCATTAACCACGTAATGGTTAGTGGCAAAAAATCTGTTGCAGAAAGCATTGTTTATAATGCACTGAATACAGTAGCAGCTCGCGCTAAAACTGAAGAGCCAATGGGTCTTTTCGAAAAAGCTCTAGAATCTATCCAGCCAATGGTTGAGGTTAAATCTCGCCGTGTTGGTGGTGCGACTTACCAAGTCCCTGTAGAAGTACGCCCAGCTCGTCGTGTAGCTTTGTCTATGCGTTGGTTGGTAGAGGCGTCTCGTAAGCGTGGTGAAAAATCCATGGCGCTTCGTCTAGCAGGTGAAATTCTAGACGCATCTGAGAATAAAGGTTCTGCTGTTAAGAAACGTGAAGACGTTCACCGTATGGCTGAAGCTAACAAAGCATTCTCTCACTACCGTTTCTAATAGACCGGAGCAACAAAGACAGTGGCACGTAAAACACCTATCAACCGCTACCGAAATATTGGTATTTGTGCGCATGTTGATGCAGGTAAAACGACGACAACTGAACGCGTTCTTTTCTATACTGGTTTGTCTCATAAAATTGGTGAGGTGCATGATGGTGCCGCAACAATGGATTGGATGGAACAAGAGCAAGAACGTGGTATCACTATTACTTCAGCGGCAACAACTTGCTTCTGGGGTGGTATGAGCAAACAGTTTGATCAGCATCGTATTAACATTATCGATACACCGGGGCACGTAGATTTCACGATTGAAGTGGAGCGTTCTTTGCGTGTTCTTGATGGTGCGGTGGTTGTGCTCTGTGGTTCTTCTGGTGTTCAGCCTCAAACAGAAACGGTTTGGCGTCAAGCAAATAAATATGAAGTGCCTCGTATGGTGTTCGTCAATAAGATGGACCGTACTGGTGCGGATTTTTTCTCTGTTGTGCGTCAGCTTAAAGATCGTTTGGGTGCAAATGCTGTTCCAATACAGATCAATATAGGCTCTGAGGAACACTTTCAGGGTGTTGTTGATTTGGTTCTTATGAAGGCAATTCGCTGGAATGAGGAAGATCACGGTATGACATTCTCTTTAGAGGATATACCTAGTGAGCTTCTTGATGAGGCGAATGAATGGCGTGAGAAGTTGGTTGAAGAGGCCGCAGAAGCTAATGAAGAATTAACAGACAAATATCTTGAAGAAGGTGAATTGTCTGTTGAAGATATCAAAGCAGGTTTGCGTGCACGCACATTGGCTAATGAAATTGTATTGGTTACATGTGGTTCTGCGTTTAAAAACAAAGGTGTTCAGGCTGTTCTGGATGCCATTGTTGAGTATATGCCTTCTCCTGTCGAAGTTAAGGCAATAGAAGGCACGCTTGAAGATGGTGAAACGCTTGTCACTCGTGAAGCGGATGACAGCGCTCCTTTTTCTGCGTTAGCGTTTAAAATTGCAACAGATCCATTTGTTGGCACGCTGACCTTTATTCGAGTGTACTCTGGTGTATTAAAAACAGGCGATGCGGTTTACAATTCTGTTAAGCAGAAGCGTGAGCGTGTCGGCCGAATGGTTCAAATGCATGCCAATAATCGTGAAGAGATCAAAGAAGTGCTTGCTGGAGACATCGCTGCCGCTATTGGTATGAAAGATGTCACTACAGGTGATACGCTTTGTGATATGAAAGATGTTGTTGTGCTTGAACGCATGGAATTTCCAGAGCCTGTAATCTCGGTTGCGGTTGAGCCTAGATCTCAAGCCGATCAAGAGAAGATGGGTGTTGCGCTGGGTAAACTTGCGCAAGAAGATCCGTCTTTCCGTGTCGAAACGCATGAAGAGACCGGGCAGACGATTATTTCTGGTATGGGCGAATTGCATCTTGAAATTCTAATTGACCGTATGCGTCGTGAATTCAAGGTCGAGGCTAACATTGGTAAGCCTCAAGTTTCGTACCGAGAAAAAATTCGCAAAGAAGTGATAATTGATCACAAATTTGTTCGTCAATCTGGTGGTCGTGGTCAATATGGTCACGTCGTAATGAAGTTAATTCCAACCGATAAGGAAGGACTTGAGTTTGTTAACGAGATTGTTGGTGGTGCTATTCCAAAAGAATACATCCCTGCAATAGAAAAGGGTGTTTCGGAGCAAATGAAGAATGGTGTGATCGCTGGTTTCCCTTTACTGGGTATCAAGGTCGTATTGTTTGATGGTTCATTCCATGATGTTGACTCCAATGAAATGGCCTTTAAAATTGCAGCTTCTCAAGGCTTAAAGAAAGGAGCAGTTGATGCTGATCCTTGCGTTCTTGAGCCTGTAATGAAAGTGGAAGTTGTTACCCCTGAAGAATACATGGGCGATGTGATGGGTGACCTGAATCGTCGTCGTGGTCTTGTACAGGGGATGGACGATTCCCCGTCTGGTAAAATTATTCGAGCAGAAGTGCCTTTGGGCGAGATGTTTGGGTATGCAACCGACGTGCGTAGCTTGTCGCAAGGGCGTGCAAGTTATGCGATGGAATTTGAGAAATACGCTGAAGCACCAGCTAGTGTGGCAGACGCGATCATCAAAAATGAAGATTAATCATCATACTTACTAATTCTTAAGGTGTATGTATCATGGCAAAGAGTAAATTCGAACGTAATAAACCACACGTTAACGTTGGTACTATCGGTCACGTTGACCACGGTAAAACAACTTTAACAGCAGCATTAACTCGTGTATGTGCAGAAGTTTTCGGCGGAACCGCTGTTGCTTTTGACGGTATCGATAATGCACCAGAAGAACGTGAACGTGGTATCACTATCTCTACGTCTCACGTAGAGTATGATTCTACAATCCGTCACTATGCGCACGTAGATTGTCCTGGACACGCCGATTATGTTAAAAACATGATCACTGGTGCTGCTCAAATGGATGGTGCGATTCTAGTATGTGGCGCGACTGATGGTCCTATGCCTCAGACTCGTGAGCACATCCTTCTTTCTCGTCAAGTAGGTGTTCCTTACATCGTTGTCTTCCTAAACAAAGCTGATTTGTTGGCTGAAGACTGTGGTGGCGCGGATTCTGAAGAATACGCAGAAATGATTGAGTTGGTTGAAATGGAATTACGCGACCTTCTTACTGAATACGACTTCCCAGGTGATGATACTCCAATCATTGCTGGTTCTGCTTTGATGGCATTGAACGGCGAAGACGACAACGAAATGGGCACTACTGCTGTTAAGAAACTTGTTGAAACTCTTGACACTTATATCCCTGAGCCAGAGCGTGCAATCGACGGTGCATTCATCATGCCTATCGAAGATGTGTTCTCTATCCAAGGTCGCGGTACAGTAGTTACTGGTCGTGTTGAGCGCGGTATTGTTCGAATCGGTGAAGAAGTTGAAATCGTGGGTATCCGTGATACTCAGAAAACAACTTGTACTGGTGTTGAAATGTTCCGTAAGCTTCTAGACGAAGGTCGTGCTGGCGAGAACTGTGGTGTTCTTCTACGTGGTACTAAGCGTGATGATGTTCAGCGTGGTCAAGTTTTGGCTAAGCCTGGTTCTATCACTCCGCATACTGAGTTCACTGCAGAAGTATATGTTCTTGGTAAAGATGAAGGTGGTCGTCACACTCCATTCTTCAAAGGCTACCGTCCTCAGTTCTACTTCCGTACAACTGACGTAACTGGTGCTTGTGAGCTTCCAGAAGGCGTAGAAATGGTTATGCCTGGTGATAACATTCAAATGACTGTTACTCTAATTCACCCAATCGCGATGGACGACGGTCTACGTTTCGCGATTCGTGAAGGTGGTCGTACAGTTGGTGCGGGTGTTGTAGCTAAAGTAATCAAATAATTAATTTTACAATTAATTATTTAGAGCTAGAAAAGGGCCGCTCGAATTTCGAGTGGCCTTTTTTATTTGTTGGTAAATGTATCCTTTCAGAAATTGGTTACTTGACAACCAGTTTTCGAATGGCTAATATTCGCCGTCCTTAAAAAAAGGATGTTAGCCTAATAAATGTACAGTTAGGTTATCAAAACAATGTATTTGGAGTTGGAAATGCAAAGCCAAAAAATCCGTATTCGTTTGAAAGCATTTGATCACCGTCTGATTGATGCTTCAACACAAGAAATTGTGGATACAGCGAAACGCACAGGTGCGCAAGTACGTGGACCGATTCCACTTCCTACTCGCAAAGAGCGTTATACAGTATTGATTTCTCCACACGTAAACAAAGATGCGCGTGATCAGTATGAAATCCGTACACATAAACGTGTTCTTGACATCGTTGAGCCAACAGAAAAAACAGTTGATGCTCTAATGAAGTTGGATCTTGCGGCAGGCGTGGAAGTACAAATTTCTTTAGGTTAATAGCTTAAAGTTTGGGGTGCGAGAACCGACTGGTTATCAGTCGGCTTATGCACATTAGTGGAATGGTCTGGAATGACCAGCCATAGCGGGTGATAGCCCCGTACACAACTGGCAAATGAGGTACAAAATGACTATTCAATTAGTCGGACGCAAAGCCGGAATGACACGCATCTTCACAGAAGATGGTTCATCCGTGCCAGTAACCGTCATCGAGGTTGAACCGAACCGCGTTACTCAGGTGAAAACTACAGAAACTGACGGCTATCAAGCCGTGCAAGTAACTGTTGGTACTCGCCGTTCGAGCCGCGTCACTAAAGCTGCTGCAGGTCATTTTGCAAAAGCTACAGTTGAAGCAGGTCGTGGTTTGTGGGAGTTCCGCCTGGCAGGTGACGAAAAAGAAATCAATGTTGGTGATGAGCTAACTGTTGCTGATTTCGAATCTATCTCTATGGTTGATGTAACTGGTCAATCTAAAGGTAAAGGTTTTCAAGGTGCCATTAAGCGTCATAATTTCAGCATGCAAGACGCGACGCATGGTAACTCATTGTCTCACCGTTCTGCTGGTTCTATTGGCCAATGTCAAACACCTGGTCGTGTTTGGAAAGGCAAAAAGATGGCAGGACACATGGGCGCAGCACAAGTTACTACTCAGTCATTAGAAGTAGTACGTGTTGATACAGAACGTAACCTTATCCTAGTGAAGGGTGCGGTTCCTGGCGCTGTTAACGGTGATGTTATTCTTCAATCAGCTGTTAAAGCTCGCTAAGAGGGGTAGACAATGAACTTGAATCTTACAGGCACGGAAGGAACTATCGAAGTTTCTGAAGTAGCCTTTGCTCGTGAATACAACGAAGCGCTAGTGCACCAAGTAGTTACATCTTACTTGGCTGGCGGTCGTCAAGGTTCACGAGCTCAGAAAACACGCTCTGAAGTAGCTGGTGGTGGCCGTAAACCTTGGAAACAAAAAGGTTCTGGTCGTGCACGTGCAGGTACAATCCGTAGTCCATTATGGCGCTCCGGTGGTGTTACTTTCGCTGCAAAACCACAAGATCACTCTCAGAAAGTAAACAAGAAGATGTACCGTGCAGCAATGCGCACCATCTGGTCTGAGTTAGTACGTCAAGACCGCCTTGTTGTTGTTGAAGAGCTTAAATTGGAATCTCCAAAAACTAAGCTTTTCAAAGCCAAAATGACAGAATTGAATATTGAGAATGCTCTGATTATTTCCCATGAATTGGATGATAATCTGTTTTTAGCAGCTCGCAACATTTCAAGCGTAGATGTGCGTGATGCAGCGTCTATCGACCCTGTTAGCTTGATTGCTTACGACAAAGTGTTGGTGACAGTTGGTGCTCTGAAACAAGTTGAGGAGGCACTAGCATGATCGGCGAACGCATTTATAAAGTTCTGTTGGGTCCACATATTTCCGAAAAAGCAACTATCGTATCCGAAGGAAACGGTCAGTATGTTTTTCGTGTTACTGGTGATGCAACGAAACCTGAAATCAAAAAAGCTATCGAAGCGCTTTTTGAAGTCAATGTTGAGTCTGTTCGCACGTTGAACCAAAAAGGTAAAACAAAGCGTACAGTTCGTGGTCTAGGTAAACGTAGTGACGTGAAAAAAGCGTATGTACGTTTGGCTGATGGCCAAGAAATTGACTTCATGGTCGCTGAATAAGGGGAGATAGGTCAATGGCTGTTGTAAAAAGTAAGCCAACGTCTGCAGGCCGTCGTCACGTTGTTAAAGTTACCAACAACGATTTGCACAAAGGCGCACCATATGCACCTTTGCTAGAGAAAAAAAGCAAATCGGGTGGACGTAACAATAACGGACGCATCACTACGCGTCACGTAGGTGGTGGTCATAAGCAGCATTATCGTATGGTTGATTTTCGTCGTAACAAAGACGGAATCACATCGGTAGTTGAGCGTTTGGAATATGATCCAAACCGTTCTGCAAATATAGCATTGGTTAGATATGCTGATGGTGAGCGTCGTTACATTATCGCTTCTAAAGGTATGGTAGCTGGTACTGTTCTTTCTAGTGGTGCAGATGCGCCTATCAAATCTGGTAATACTTTGCCTCTGCAAAATATTCCAGTTGGTAGTACGGTTCACTGTATCGAGCTTAAGCCTGGTAAAGGTGCGCAAATTGCGCGTTCAGCCGGAACTTCTGCTCAGCTAGTTGCTCGTGAAGGTCGTTACGTAACGCTTCGTCTTCGTTCTGGCGAAATGCGTAAAGTATTGACTGAATGTCGCGCTACTTTAGGTGAAGTATCAAACTCTGAGCATAGCTTGCGAGTTCTTGGTAAAGCTGGTGCTACGCGTTGGCGTGGTGTTCGTCCAACCGTTCGCGGTTCGGCAATGAACCCAGTTGATCACCCACATGGTGGTGGTGAAGGTCGTAGCAAAGGTGGTCGTCACCCAGTTACGCCATGGGGTGTACCTACTAAAGGGTACAAAACACGCAGCAACAAGCGTACTGATAAACTTATTGTACGTCGTCGTACTAAGTAATAAGAGGAAACGACTGTGCCACGTTCACTAAAAAAAGGTCCTTTCATCGACCTTCATTTGTTGAAAAAGGTAGAGGCTGCGGTAGAGAAAAATGAACGCCGTCCAATTAAGACTTGGTCACGCCGTTCTACCATCTTCCCTGATTTTGTAGGGTTGACTATCGCTGTCCATAATGGTCGCCAGCATGTTCCAGTTCTAGTAACTGAAGACATGGTCGGTCATAAATTGGGTGAGTTCGCTCCGACCCGTACATATCGTGGTCATGCTGCGGACAAGAAAGCCAAACGGTAACAAGGGGTATTAATATGAGTGAAGTAAAAGCTTCATTAAAAGGTGCTCGCCTTTCAGCGCAGAAGGCCCGTTTGGTTATAGATCAAATCCGTGGCAAATCTGTTAGCGAAGCACTGAACATCTTAGCGTTCAGTCCTAAGAAGGCGGCAGTAATTGTCAAAAAAGTACTAGAGTCTGCTGTAGCTAACGCTGAGCATAACGAAGGTGCTGATATTGATGACTTGCGTGTTTCTACGGCGTATGTTGACGAGGCAATGACTCTGAAACGTATTAAGCCACGTGCTAAAGGCCGTGCTGACCGTATTCTTAAACGCGGTTGCCATATTACAGTTAAAGTCGCTGACTAATTAGGAGAAACCCAATGGGTCAGAAGGTTCATCCAACTGGAATACGCTTAGGGATTGTTAAAGACCATACTTCTACTTGGTATGCGAACAATCAAAACTATTCTAAGCTATTACTAAACGATCTTCAGGTTCGTAAGTTCTTGGAGAAAAAATTGGTCCAGGCTTCTGTATCTCGTATCGAGATTCAGCGTCCTGCTCAAACTGCCCGTATTACTATCTACACTGCCCGTCCAGGCATTGTAATTGGTAAGAAAGGTGAAGATGTTGAGAAACTGCGTAATGCTGTTTCTGAGATGATGGGCGTTCCTGTTCACATCAACATCGAAGAAATTCGTAAGCCTGAATTGGATGCGAAATTGGTTGCAGCAAACATCGCTAGCCAATTAGAGCGTCGTGTTATGTTTCGTCGTGCGATGAAGCGTGCAGTACAAAACGCTATGCGTGCAGGCGCGAAAGGTATCAAGGTTCAGGTTAGTGGTCGTCTAGGCGGTGCTGAAATCGCACGTGCTGAGTGGTATCGAGAAGGCCGTGTGCCTCTTCACACTCTACGCGCTGACATTGACTACGCTCCTTATGAAGCAAACACAACTTACGGCATCATTGGTGTTAAAGTGTGGATCTTCAAAGGCGAAATCTTGGGCGGTATTGAGCAAGTGCGTGCTGATAAAGGCGCACAAAAGAAGAAGTCTAAGTAGGGGGTAAGTCATGTTACAACCGAAACGTACTAAGTTCCGCAAGATGATGAAGGGCCGTAACCGCGGTCTTGCTCTTCGCGGAAACCAAGTTAGCTTTGGTGAATTCGGATTGAAGTCCACAGAACGTGGTCGTCTTACCGCTCGTCAAATTGAAGCGGCGCGTCGTGCAATGACTCGTCACATCAAACGTGGTGGTAAAATCTGGATTCGTGTGTTCCCTGATAAGCCGATTACTCAGAAACCTCTTGAGGTTCGTCAGGGTAAAGGTAAGGGTAATGTAGAATACTGGGTTGCACAGATTCAACCTGGCAAGATGCTTTATGAAGTTGAGGGTGTTTCAGAACAGCTTGCACGCGAAGCGTTTGCTTTGGCTGCTGCTAAACTTCCTTTGTCCACAACTTTCGTAACGCGTACGGTGATGTAGATGATAGCAAAAGAACTGCAAGAAAAGTCTGTAGCAGAGCTACAAACGACCTTGATTGAGCTTCTACGTGAGCAATTCACATTGCGCATGCAGAAGGCCACTGGTCAGCTGACGCAAACTCATTTGCTTCCTCAAGTCCGCCGCAATATTGCACGTGTTAAAACCGTGCTAAATGATAAGGCAGGAAACTAAGATGGCAGAGACAAAACCGCGTATAGCTACTGGTAAAGTAGTCAGCGACAAAATGGATAAAACCATTACAGTACTCGTTGAACGTACGGAAAAACATCCGTTGTACGGTAAGTATGTGCGTCGTTCAAGTAAATTACACGCTCACGATGAAAACAATGAGTGCCAGATCGGTGATACTGTTAAGGTCGTTGAAACACGTCCTTACTCTAAGTCTAAGACTTGGAACCTGGTTCAAGTTGTTGAGAAAACTGCAGCTATTTAAGCTGCAATTTTCCTTCGTGAGACTTGTTATCTAATTTGATTGGAGAGCAGAAATGATTCAAACAGAATCGATGCTTGATGTTGCAGATAACAGCGGCGCAAAGCGTGTTCAGTGTATAAAAGTACTGGGTGGCTCACATCGTCGTTATGCTGCTATCGGTGACATTATTAAAGTCACAGTGAAAGAAGCGATCCCTCGTGGTCGTGTTAAGAAAGGGCAAGTTCTGAACGCAGTTGTCGTTAGGACTAAGAAAGGTGTTCGTCGTCCTGATGGTTCTGTAATCCGTTTTGATGTAAACTCAGCGGTTCTATTGAATGCTGCAGGACAGCCACTTGGTACTCGTATCTTTGGCCCTGTAACACGTGAGTTGCGAACTGAGCAGTTCATGAAAATTGTTTCTCTTGCACCTGAAGTGCTGTAAGAGGGAAGGGGACATTTATGCGTAAGATCAAACGTGACGACGAAGTAATCGTGATTGCAGGTAAAGATAAAGGCAAACGCGGTAAAGTTGTTAAAGTAGTAGACGAAAGCCGAGTTCTTGTTTCTGGTATCAATATGATGAAGAAGCACGAAAAGCCAAACCCTATGAAGGGTTCGACTGGCGGAATCGTTGAAAAAGAAGCACCTATCCAGGTTTCTAACGTAGCTATTTATAATAATGCTACAGACAAAGCGGATCGCGTCGGCTTTAAATTGAATGAAGATGGTACGAAAGTACGTATTTTTAAATCAAACAGTGAAGCGATCGACGCCTAAGAGCGAGAATTATAGCCATGGCGAGACTTAAGCAAGTTTATAAAGATAATGTTGTATCTGCTCTTACTGAAGAGTTTGCATACAAGAATGTGATGGAAGTGCCGAAAATCACTAAAATCACATTGAATATGGGTGTTGGTGAAGCTATCGCAGACAAGAAACTTCTTGAAAATGCGGTAAACGATCTTGAAGCACTTAGCGGCCAAAAAGTTGTAGTAACTAAGGCTCGTAAATCAGTAGCAGGCTTTAAAATCCGTGACGGTTACCCGATCGGTTGTAAAGTTACTCTACGTGGTGAGCGTATGTGGGATTTCTTCGACCGTTTGGTTGATGTAGCTATTCCACGTATTCGTGACTTTCGTGGACTTAATCCTAAGTCTTTTGATGGTCGTGGTAACTACAGCATGGGCGTTAAAGAGCAGATCATCTTCCCTGAAATCGATTACGATAAAGTGGACCGTGTACGTGGTATGGATATTACCATTACGACGACTGCTCGTACCGACGAAGAAGGTCGTGCTTTGCTAGCCGCCTTTAGTTTCCCATTCAAGAAATAAGAGGTAGGAATCATGGCAAAGATCTCAATGATTCAACGCGAAGCAAAACGCACCAAATTAGTAGCTAAGTATGCTGAAAAGCGTGCTGCTCTAAAAGCGATCATTAGCGACGTTAATGCATCGGACGATGAAAAGTGGGAAGCTAGCTTGAAACTTCAAGCGCTTCCACGCGATTCGTCTTCTTCTCGCCAGCGTAACCGTTGTCAAATAACGGGTCGCCCACATGGTGTTTATCGTAAGTTTGGTTTATCAAGAATCAAACTTCGAGAAGCTGCTATGCGCGGTGATGTACCAGGCTTGAAGAAAGCTAGTTGGTAAGCAAGTAGAGCACGATCATAATACATGACAGTGGGTGGGGTGTCTAAAAGCTGGACATCTTGTCCGCTGCTGTGTACTATGCGCGAGCTCTATTTGCTGCACAATGGTTTTTAATTAGGAGCTCTTTAATGAGTATGCAAGATACCCTTGCGGATATGTTTACACGTATTCGTAATGCACAGATGGCTGCAAAGACCTCTGTGAGCATGCCTTCATCAAAAATGAAGACATCTGTCGCTGCAGTTCTACAAGAAGAAGGTTACGTAGGTAACTTTTCTGTAGACGAAGCGATTAAACCGACCCTTACTATCGAGTTGAAATACTACGAAGGTAAGCCGGTTATCGAACAAATTAAACGCGCATCACGCCCAAGTTTGCGTCAATACAAAGGTCACACTGCACTACCTAAAGTAGAAGCAGGCCTTGGTGTTGCAATCATATCTACCTCTAAAGGTGTTATGACAGACCGTGCAGCTCGCGCTGCTGGTATCGGCGGTGAAGTAATCTGCACAGTATTCTAGGAGTTAGTATGTCTCGAGTTGCTAATAGTCCCGTGACGCTTCCTAGTGGTGTAGATCTAACCCTAAATGGCCAAACTGTTGTTGTTAAAGGCGGCAAAGGTTCATTAGAGTTTAATGTTCACACAAGCGTACAAGTGTCTAAAGAAGAAAATGTTATCACCTTCGCTGCCCGCGATGGTGCAAAACAAAGCCGTGCCTTAGCTGGTACAACTCGCGCTTTGGTCAACAACATGGTTGTTGGTGTAAGCCAAGGTTTTGAGAAAAAATTGCTTCTTCAAGGTGTTGGTTATCGTGCTGCCCTAAAAGGTAAAGTACTTAACCTGTCTTTGGGTTTTTCTCACCCAGTAGACTATGAACTACCTGAAGGCATTACAGCTGAATGTACTTCACAGACAGAGATTGTGATCAGGGGTGTTGATAAACAAGCCGTTGGCCAGGTCGCTGCAGAAGTTCGCGGTTTCCGTCCACCAGAGCCTTATAAAGGCAAGGGTGTTCGCTATGCTGACGAAAATGTTCGTCGTAAAGAAGCTAAGAAGAAGTAGGTAAGCATTCATGAACACTAAGAAACAATCTCGAATTCGTCGTGCACGCCGTGCACGCCTACATATTCGTGAACTAGGTGCGAATCGTCTTACTGTACATCGCACACCACGTCATATGTATGCTCAAGTGATTTCTTCATGTGGTAGCAAAGTGCTAGCAAGCGCTTCTACTCTAGAAGAAAATCTACGTGCTACAGCGACTGGCAACAAAGAAGCGGCTAAACAAGTCGGTACTTTGATTGCTACACGCGCTAAAGAAGCAGGTGTCACTTCGGTCGCTTTTGACCGTTCTGGCTTCAAATACCATGGCCGCGTTCAAGCTCTTGCTGACGCAGCTCGTGAAGCCGGTCTAGAGTTCTAAAGGGGTAGCAAATGGCAGTTAACGATCAACAAACTAGCGACCTCCAAGAGAAGCTAGTTCAAGTAAACCGCGTTGCTAAAGTTGTAAAGGGTGGTCGTATCTTCTCTTTCACAGCTTTGACAGTCGTAGGTGATGGAAAAGGTAAGGTTGGCTTCGGTCGCGGTAAAGCGCGTGAAGTCCCTCAAGCTATCCAAAAAGCGATGGAACAAGCTCGTCGCAACATGGTTTCAGTAAGACTTGATGGTGATACGTTACAGTATCCTATTAAAGCAGTGCATGGGGCTTCTAAAGTCTACATGCAACCTGCTTCTCAAGGTACTGGTATCATCGCCGGCGGTGCAATGCGTGCAGTTCTAGAAATTGCAGGCGTTCACAACGTTTTGGCAAAATGTTACGGATCTACAAACCCAGTAAACGTAGTTCGCGCTACGATTAAAGGTTTGCAAGATATGAAAGCACCTGAGCAAATCGCGGCTAAACGCGGTAAGTCAGTCGATCAAATTTTGGGGTAATGTGTTATGGCGAATAATACCATCACAGTTCAACTAACCCGCAGCCCGATCGGTCGTCTTCCAAAGCACCGTGAAACTGTTAAAGGCTTGGGTTTGCGTAAAGTTGGCCAAACACGTGAGTTGGAAGATACTCCATCAGTACGTGGTATGGTTAATAAAGTTTATTACATGGTAAAAGTGGTAGGGGAATAACATGTTCTTAAATACACTTAGTCCTGCTGAGGGTAGCAAACATGCTCCTAAACGTGTTGGTCGCGGTATTGGTAGCGGCTTGGGCAAAACCGGCGGACGAGGCCATAAAGGTCTTAAATCTCGTTCTGGTGGCTCAGTAAAACCTGGTTTTGAAGGTGGTCAAATGCCTTTGCAGCGTCGTCTGCCAAAATTTGGTTTTACTTCACGTCAAGCAAAGTATGTTGCTGAAGTTCGTTTAAACGAACTTACTGCTGTAAATGCTGAAGTTGTAGATTTGGCAGCTCTTAAAAGCGCCGACATTCTTGGTCATCAAATTAAGACAGCTCGTGTAATTTTGTCAGGTTCTATCGACAAAGCAATTACTGTTCGTGGTCTTAAAGTGACTAAAGGTGCTCGTGCCGCTATTGAAGCTGCTGGCGGAAAAGTCGAGGAATAGATGGCAAAGCGTGGCTCACTACCAGCTGGAATGCAAAACGGATTAAGCGAACTTTGGTCGCGTATTCGTTTCGTTTTCATAGCAATTATTGTATACCGAATTGGTGCACACATTCCTGTCCCGGGTATTAACCCTGATAGATTGTCTGCCCTGTTTAACCAAAATGAAGGCACAATTCTGAGTTTATTTAACGTATTCTCAGGGGGCGCGCTCGAGCGTATGAGTATTTTTGCGCTTGGTATTCTGCCCTATATTTCTGCCTCTATTATTATGCAGTTATTAACGGTTGTGAGTCCGCAACTAGAGCAGTTGAAGAAAGAGGGTGAAGCGGGTCGTCGCAAGATAACTCAGTACACTCGCTACGGTACTGTTCTTTTGGCACTTGTTCAGTCTGCCTCCATGGCAGTCGGTTTGGCCAGTCAGGGTATTTCGTTTAGTAATGGTATTGAGTTTTATGGCGTTGCTGTAGTTACTCTAGTTGCTGGAACGGTTTTCTTGATGTGGCTTGGCGAACAAGTGACAGAGAAAGGGATTGGTAATGGTATTTCTATTATCATTTTCTCCGGTATTGTTGCTGGCTTACCTTCTGCTCTAGGCCGTTCATTTGAGTCGGCTCGTCAAGGCGATATTAATATTCTTGCCTTATTGTTGATTGGTATTATTGCCGTGGCAACTATCGCGCTCGTTGTTTTCATCGAACGTGGTCAGCGTCGTATTACGGTTAATTATGCTAAACGTCAGCAAGGCAATAAAGTGTTTGCTGCACAAAAGAGTCATTTGCCACTTAAAGTGAATATGGCGGGTGTTATCCCACCTATATTTGCTTCAAGTATCCTTTTGTTCCCTGCTTCGATCGGTCAATGGTTTGGTCAAGGCAAAGGAATGGAATGGTTGCAAAATATTTCTTTGGCTCTCGCTCCTGGGCAACCTCTCTATGTGTTGTTGTTTTCGATAGCAATCGTTTTCTTTTGCTTCTTTTATACAGCGCTAGTGTTCAACCCTAAAGATGTGGCAGATAATTTAAAAAAATCCGGTGCTTTTTTACCGGGTATTCGTCCAGGCGATCATACAGCTCGATATATTGATGGTGTAATGACCCGTTTGACATTGTTTGGTGCTTTATACATCACTCTAGTGTCTCTGATGCCTCAGTTCTTTGTTGTTGCGTGGAATGTTCCATTCTACTTTGGCGGTACTTCGTTGTTAATCATCGTTGTTGTTGTCATGGACTTTATGTCCCAAGTTCAAAGTCATTTGATGAGTCATCAATACGAGTCGTTAATGAAGAAGTCTAATCTGACTGGTTATGGTCAAAATGGCCTAATGCGATAGCATAGGTTGGAGTTGAACATGAAAGTACGTGCATCTGTAAAAAAAATCTGTCGTAACTGTAAAATCGTTCGTCGTAACGGTGCAGTTCGAGTGATTTGCTCTGAGCCTCGTCACAAACAGCGTCAAGGTTAATTGCGAGTTAGCTCAATGATAGGGAAGGGTGGTTGATTTATGGCCTAAAGATAGGCATAATCAGCCGCCCTCATGAAAGCAAAGTGATGATTAATCATCCATAACAACGGAGTAAATTGAATGGCTCGTATAGCCGGTGTCAATATTCCTGACAATAAACATGCGGTCATTTCTCTGACTTACATCTTCGGAATTGGTCGCACTCGTTCGCGCGCAATTTGCGCCGCGTCAGGTGTTGCAGAAACTACGAAAATCGGTTCATTAAGTGATGATATTCTTGATGAACTTCGTGGTGAAGTTGCTAAGTATACTGTAGAGGGTGATCTACGCCGTGAAGTCAGCATGTCTATTAAACGTCTGATGGATCTTGGCTGTAATCGTGGTATTCGTCATCGCCGCAGCCTACCTGTTCGTGGTCAACGTACCAAAACGAACGCTCGTACACGGAAAGGCCCTCGTAAGCCTATTCGTAAGTAATATAAACGCGTTTCGCTCTAGCTGCTAAGACAGCAAGAGCTGAGCATTAAATAGGAAAGTGCAATATGGCTAAGCCAGCTACGCGCAATACCAAGAAAAAAGTCAAAAAGACGGTTGTTGATGGTGTTGCTCATGTACATGCATCATTTAACAACACTATCGTGACTATCACCGATCGCCAAGGCAACGCTTTGTCTTGGGCTACTGCAGGTGGTTCTGGTTTTCGCGGATCTCGTAAAAGTACACCATTCGCAGCTCAAGTAGCAGCGGAACGTGCCGGTACTGTCGCACAAGAATTTGGCCTTAAAAACGTCGACGTAATGATTAAGGGCCCTGGTCCTGGTCGTGAGTCCGCAGTTCGTGCATTGAATGCATTGGGCTTGCGTATTAATAACATCACAGATGTGACGCCAATCCCGCACAACGGTTGTCGTCCACCTAAGAAACGTCGCGTTTAACTGAGGAGACAGATACATGGCTCGTTATATAGGTCCAACTTGTAAATTGTCTCGTCGTGAAGGCACCGACTTGCAATTGAAGAGCGGTTCACGCGCTCTTGAGTCAAAATGTAAAGCAGATACGGTTCCTGGTGTGCACGGTGCACGTCGCAGTCGTCTTTCTGATTACGGCTTACAATTACGTGAGAAACAAAAAGTTCGCCGTATGTACGGTGTTCTTGAGAAACAATTTAGTAATTACTACAAATCTGCTGCTCGTCTAAAAGGCGCGACTGGTGAGAACCTTTTGCAACTTTTGGAATCACGTTTAGATAACGTTGTTTACCGCGCAGGTTTTGGTTCTACACGTGCGGAAGCTCGTCAACTAGTAGGCCATAAAGGCATTCTAGTAAATGGCGCTACGGTTAACATTCCATCTTACCAAGTTCAAGCTGGTGATGTTGTGTCTATCCGTGAAAAAGCTAAGAAGCAATTGCGTATTCAAAGCGCACTAGAGCTATCTAAAAATCGCACATCGATCCATTGGATCGAAGTTGATACAACTAAACTGGAAGCAACTTATAAAGCTGTTCCAGAACGTGCCGATTTATCAGCTGAAATTAATGAGAACCTAATTGTCGAACTTTACTCTAAGTAAGTTGGTGATTAGGATTAAGAAATAGGTGGATCTATGCAGCGTTCAGTGAGCGAATTGTTAACCCCACGCAACATTGAAGTTCAAGAATTAGGCAAAACGCGAGCTAAAGTTACATTACAACCACTAGAACGTGGTTTTGGTCATACTTTAGGTAATGCGTTGCGTCGTATTCTATTGTCTTCAATGCCTGGTTGTGCAATTGTTGAAGTTGAAATCGACGGTGTATTGCATGAATACAGCGCAATTGAAGGGGTTAAAGAAGATGTCATTGAAATTCTTCTTAACCTGAAAGGAGTTGCGATCGCTCTACACGGGCAAGATGAAGCAACTCTTACTTTAAGTAAAAAAGGTCCTGGTATCGTAACAGCTGGTGATATTCAGTTAGTTGCTGATGCAGAGATCGCTAACCCAGACCATGTACTTGCCCACTTGGACGATACTGCTGAACTTTCTATGCAGATCAAAGTGGCTCGTGGTCGCGGTTATGAGCCTGCTGACGCTCGTGTTGCTAGCGACGATGAGACTCGTCCTATTGGTCGCTTGCAACTGGATGCCTCGTTCAGCCCTGTTCGTCGTGTAGCCTACAGTGTTGATAATGCTCGAGTTGAGCAACGTACTGATCTTGATAAGCTAGTTTTAGATATCGAGTCAAATGGTACGATTGACCCTGAAGAAGCTATCCGTCGCGCAGCGACTATTTTACAACAGCAAATCGCTGTCTTTGTCGCCCTTGAAAGCGAAAGCGAAGCGCCTGTTGTGGAAGAAGAGGATGAGATTGATCCAATTTTGCTACGCCCGGTTGATGATCTTGAGTTAACCGTTCGCAGTGCTAATTGTTTGAAAGCAGAGAACATTTATTACATCGGTGATTTGATTCAACGTACTGAGGTTGAGCTTCTTAAGACGCCTAACCTAGGTAAAAAGTCGTTAACTGAAATCAAAGATGTTTTAGCACAGCGTGGTTTGTCTTTGGGAATGCGTTTAGAGAACTGGCCACCGGCTAGTTTGAAAGACGATAGCAAGGTACTAGCTCGCTAGGTCATTGTTCCCTGACCACCGTAGTTTGGTAAGGAATATAAAATGCGTCATCGTAAGAGTGGTCGTCACTTAAACCGTACTAGCTCTCATCGTAAAGCGATGTTTAAAAATATGGCTGCTTCTTTGTTCGAGCACGAAGTTATTAAAACTACGTTGCCGAAAGCCAAAGAACTTCGCCGTGTTGCAGAGCCTTTGATTACCCTGGCGAAAGAAGATTCCGTTGCGAATCGTCGCCTTGCCTTTGCTCGTACTCGTAGCAAAGATGCAGTAGGTAAATTGTTCACAGAACTTGGTCCTCGTTACCAAGCTCGTCCTGGCGGTTACATTCGCATTTTAAAATGTGGATTCCGTTCAGGTGACAATGCACCTATGGCTTACGTTGAATTGGTCGATCGACCAGTTGCGGAAGCAGCTGAGTAATATCAGTTTGTAACAAAAAAGCCGAGCTTATAGCTCGGCTTTTTTTGTGTCTGAAATTTGTGTAAAAAAGCGGCATAGCCGCTTTTTTGTTCAATGAATTATGGGGTTAATGCTTCATTGTTTATTTTTCTCGGCTAGCATTCCTTTTAAGAAGCGACCGGTATGAGAGCGGGTTGATTCTGCTACCTCTTCTGGTGTCCCTTCTGCAATGATATAGCCACCGCCGCTGCCGCCTTCTGGTCCAAGATCTACAACCCAGTCAGCCGTTTTTATCACATCTAGATTATGTTCAATGACGACAACGGTATTGCCGTGATCTCGTAAGCGATGTAATACCTTCAGAAGCTGCTCTATATCGGCAAAATGCAATCCGGTGGTTGGTTCATCAAGGATATATAAGGTCTGACCTGTATCGCGCTTAGACAGTTCTTTTGCTAGCTTCACACGTTGTGCTTCACCACCAGATAGCGTTGTCGCGGCTTGTCCTAGCTTTATATAGCCTAGGCCAACATCAATCAAGGTTTGCAGTTTACGTGCAATAGAGGGAACGGCATCGAAAAAGTCTCTGGCATCTTCAATGGTCATATCTAAACATTGATGAATATTTTTGTTTTTATAATGAATTTCGAGCGTTTCACGGTTATAACGTTTCCCCTTACAGATGTCACAAGGAACATAGACATCCGGTAAGAAATGCATTTCAACCTTTATCACTCCGTCGCCTTGGCAGGCTTCACAACGACCACCTTTCACGTTAAAGCTAAAACGCCCTGGCTTATAGCCGCGGGAACGCGCTTCTTGAGTGGCTGCAAACAACTCTCGCATCGGCGTGAAGATGCCTGTGTAAGTTGCTGGATTAGAACGTGGTGTTCTACCAATGGGGCTTTGGTTTATATCTACGCATTTATCGAACAGATCTAACCCTTCAATACGATCATGGGGCGCCGCTTTCAGGGTGGTTGCACCATTTAATGCGGTTGATGCCAATGGATATAGGGTGCCGTTTATCAGAGTTGATTTACCTGAGCCAGACACGCCGGTGACACAGGTCATGATACCGACGGGAATTTTTAGATCCACGTTGTTTAGGTTGTTTCCTGTTGCACCAATCAAGTTTAGTGATTGTCCATTTTTTGCTTTGTTTCTGGTGGAAGGTATTTCAATTTTACGTTTGCCGGTCAAGAATTGACCGGTTACTGAGTTCTCGCAATCCATCACATCTTGTGGTGTGCCACTAACAATCACTTCGCCACCATGAATGCCGGCACCAGGGCCAATGTCGACGACAAAATCAGCGACACGAATCGCATCTTCATCATGTTCCACGACAATGACGGTATTACCAAGGTCTCGTAAGCGAGTAAGCGTTTCAATCAAACGCTCATTATCTCGTTGGTGAAGCCCGATAGAAGGCTCATCAAGTATATACATAACCCCAACTAATCCAGCGCCAATTTGACTCGCTAGGCGAATACGTTGGGCTTCGCCTCCTGATAAGGAGTCGGCTTTTCGGTCTAGGGTTAAGTAATCCAATCCCACATTAACTAAGAAGGTCAATCGATCGCAAATTTCTTTGAGAATTTTTGACGCGATTTCACCGCGTGCGCCAGGAAGTTCCAGTGCTTCAAAATAATGAAGGCATTCGGCAATTGGGTAAGTCACTATTTCAGGCAAGGTCTGTTCATTAATAAATACGTTTCTTGCTGAGCGATTAAGTCGTGAGCCATGACAGTCTGGGCACGACTGAGTACTAATGTATTGGGACAAGTCTTCTCTAACACTGTCAGACTCTGTCTCATGATAACGACGCTGAAGGTTCGGTAATACACCCTCAAAGGCATGAGATCGAATCATTTTGTCACCGCGTTCATTGATGTAAACAAAATCTATTTTATCTTTGCCTGAGCCTTTTAGAATTTTATTTTGAAATTCTATTGGAATGTCTTTAAATTTAGCTTCTACATCAAAGCCATAGTGCTTTGCTAATGCTGTCAATTGCTGGTAGTAAAAAATACTGCGTCGTCCCCAGCCGCGAATGGCGCCTTCAGCAAGGGTTAATGTGCCGTCTTGAATGATGCGATCTGGATCAAATAGTTGATGAGTGCCTAAGCCGTCACAGGTCTGGCATGCTCCATTCGGGTTATTAAATGAGAATAAACGAGGCTCAAGCTCCGTTAAGCTGTAGCCACAAACCGGGCAAGCAAATTTACTTGAGAAAATGTGAATGTCCTTGTCGTCGTCCATATTGAGAACTTTAGCGATGCCGTCTGACAGAGCCAGACAGGTTTCAAAGGACTCAGCTAGACGTAATTTAAGGTCGCTACGAACTTTAAATCGATCAATGACAACTTCGATAGTATGTTTCTTATTCTTTTCTAAAGCTGGAGCATCGTCTAAATCGACAACGATTCCATCAATGCGTGCGCGAATAAATCCCTTAGATAACAAGTCACTAAGAATATGAAGGTGCTCACCTTTACGATCCTTTACGATCGGTGCGAGCAACATCATTTTAGTTTCCTCAGGTAGGGAGATTATCTTGTCAACCATTTGTGATATGGTCTGCGCTTCAAGAGGTTCGCCATGATCAGGACAGCGTGGTTGACCTGCTCGTGCAAATAAGAGGCGGAGGTAATCATAAATCTCTGTGATAGTTCCGACTGTTGAGCGCGGGTTATGTGATGTAGATTTCTGTTCAATAGATATGGCTGGGGAAAGTCCTTCGATATGATCTATATCTGGCTTTTCCATCATGGATAAAAATTGACGAGCATATGTCGAAAGGGATTCTACATAGCGTCGTTGGCCTTCTGCATATAGTGTATCGAAGGCGAGAGAAGATTTACCCGAACCTGACAGTCCTGTGATCACCACTAGTTTGTCTCTGGGGATGTCTAAGTCCACATTCTTAAGATTGTGGGTGCGAGCTCCGCGTATGGTGATGGTATCCATGAGTCTCCAAATAGTTTTTTAGCTACAGAAATTAACATCGTTATTGTTGGTGGAATAACTGTCTATTTTTACAGTACTTGAAATAGAGCTTCAACGATATTTTAGGTAAAATAGGCATCTTTCTTTTTTAAACCCTAAGTTGAGTGGTTGTAATCTCCTTATGGATGTACTCGAACGTCGTTCTGTTCTCGCACTAGCATCAGTGTATTTATTTAGAATGCTAGGTCTTTTCCTTATTATGCCGGTTATTAGTGTAGCCGCCGATGGCTTAACAGGGTCGGATGCTGCCTTAATTGGTACCGCAATTGGTATCTACGGTTTCACTCAAGCTTGTCTACAAATCCCGATGGGAATGTGGTCGGATCGTATCGGTCGTAAGCGTGTGATTGTTATTGGCTTATTATTGTTTGCTTTGGGGAGTTTGATTTGCGCCAACGCGACCGATATTAGTGTTCTCATTATCGGTCGAGCCGTGCAGGGCGCTGGCGCCATTGCCAGTACATTAATGGCATTGCTGAGTGATGTCACTCGGGAGCAAAACCGAACTAAGGCAATGGCCACCGTTGGTATCAGTATCGGTGCCTCTTTCATGCTGTCGTTGGTATTGGGCCCCTGGATATTCGATCTTATTGGTTTGTCAGGGCTGTTTTACTTATCCTTCGGTTTTTCTTTCCTAGGTATCGCGTTAGTACTCTTCATGGTGCCAAACGTGGTTCAGCATACTTTCCGTCGAGATACGACGCCCAGTGCTATAGCCTTAGGAAAAGTACTTAAAGATAGTAAGTTGCGCTTTTTAAATATTAGCGTCTTGTTACTGCATTCAAGTCTCACGGCATTATTTGTCACTGTGCCTCACTTACTAATCACTCGATTTGGCCTTCCTTTGGCTCACCATAGCTGGTTGTATCTGGCGATCATGGGTTTTGCTTTTGTTGGTATGGTACCATTGGTAATAATTGCCGAAGCTAAAGGTAAAATGAAAGAAGTGGTGTTCGGTGTTGTTGTATTGTTGGGCTTTAGTACTTTGTTGTTGCAATGGGCTCCCTATTTATGGGCTTTTGGACTTCTTTTATGGGCTTATTTCGTCGGTTTTAATACCCTAGAAGCAACATTACCTTCTTTAATTAGTAAGTTAGCCCCAGTTGGTTATCGTGGAACTGCTATGGGGGTTTTTTCTACCCATCAGTTTTTAGGTTCCTTTATCGGAGGCGTTGGTGGTGGTTGGCTATTACAGTACTCTTCCAGCAACAGTTTATTTCTTGTCGTCGGATTAGTATTGCTGTTGTGGTCGATAGTTTGCTTATACCAGCCTACAATACAACAACTGAGCAGCATGGCATTTAGCCTACCAGAAGGCGATGATGCGGCTATAAAACTGTTTGCAGACCAGCTTTCCCATGTGGAAGGCGTGGAAGATATGCAGATTTTCATAGATGAGCGCACAGCTTATCTTAAAGTAGACAAAAAAATACTCGATAAAGAGACATTGCAGCGCCTTGCGCCGCAAGTAAACCTTTAAAGATGATAATGAATTATTTAGTTGGAGAGCGTCATGGCACGTGGAATTAACAAGGTTATCTTAATTGGTAACGCTGGCAATGATGCCGAAGTGCGTTTTATGCCATCGGGTGCAGCGGTTGCAAATGTAAATATCGCGACATCAGAAAGCTGGCGCGATAAGCAAACTGGACAAATGCAAGAACGTACTGAATGGCACCGGGTTGCCTTCATGGACCGCGGTAATTTCCGCTTAGGTCAGATTGCGGGTGACTTTATCAAAAAAGGCTCAAAAGTTTACGTAGAAGGTTCTTTACGTACGCGTGAGTGGGAAAAAGACGGCATCAAACGTTACACAACAGAAATCGTAGCAAACGAAATGCAGTTACTTGATGGCCGTGGTGATAACAGCAATGGCGGCCAGCAAGGCGGTTATGATTCAGGTTCGCAAGGTGGTTATAGTAACAACCAAGCGCCTCAGCAAGGTGGTTACAACCAAGCACCCGCTCAGCAAGCACCACAGCAAGGTTTTAATCAGCCACAGCAAGGTGGCTATAACCAAGCACCTGCTCAGCAAGCGCCCCAACAAGCTGCGCCGCAGGCTCAGCCACAATCTTTTGGTAGTTGGGGTAATGCACCACAACAAGCACCTGCGCAACAAGCTGCTCCGCAGCAACGTGCGCCACAGCAAGCCGCTCCTGCTCCTCAGCGTGCTCCAGCACCTGAACCAAAGCCTCAGCAAGCGCCAAACTTTGACGACTTCGATGACGATATTCCTTTCTAAATATCTGAATGCATAAAGTCTAGAGTTAACTCGAAAGTCCCTTTATAGGGACTTTTTTGTATCATATCGCCATTTTCAAACTTAGGATTAAGTCATGCTTTTAGGTGTCACGCTCGGAACGAACGATCTCACTAAGGCGAGTGCCTTTTACGATGCGGTGTTAAGAACACTTAACATGGTCAGAACGATGACGGTTGATGGAGAAGTAGGTTACGGTGTGGTTGGCGGTGCGAGTTGCTTTTGGGTGCTGACGCCATTCAATAAACAGCAGGCGACAATCGGTAATGGTGTGCAAGTGACGTTTCAGGCGTCGAATAATGACGAAGTCGAGGCATTTTATCGTACCGCATTAGCGTGTGGTGGAACCGATGAGGGCGCGCCAGGTTATCGCTATCGCCCTAATTATTTTGGTGCCTATTGTCGGGATTTAGACGGTAATAAATTGCATGTTATGTATGAGAATTAATTATTTCGGTATTAAGTGTATTCTAGGGTAGGTTTTAACGCTTATTTTGAGTTGTTAGCTATTTACTCTGGCGAAGGTTTTAGATAAAACTTGCTATATAGTCTCGCTTGATGTTATTGTAATTTCAGTGGGTCAATAGAAAGCCCTGTTTATTTGTACGTACCTCGTTGTTATTAGTAATAATTCTTCGCGTTATCCTCAGTTAAATATTTGTTTTCTTGATACTCAATCGCCTAATTTTATAGGCACAACTTAACTTTATTAATATCTAGGATATCTATTATGTCTACAACAACTGGTACAGTAAAATGGTTTAACGAAACTAAAGGTTTCGGTTTCATCGAACAAGAATCTGGTCCTGACGTTTTCGCTCATTTCAGCGCAATTGTTAGTGATGGATTCAAAACATTGGCTGAAGGTCAACGTGTAGAATTTACTGTTACACAAGGCCAAAAAGGCCCACAAGCAGAAAATATTGTTTGTATCTAAATTTTTTAATTAGTGGGCTTTTTAGTCCACTTGTTAATACTAGTTTGAAAGAAAGACCTGTTTATTGTACGTACCACGTTGTTATTAGTAATAATTCATCGCGTTATCCTCAGTTAAATATCAGTTTTCTTCATGCTTAATCGCCTTATTTTGGGCACACTTTTATTAATTTCTAGGATATCTATTATGTCTACAACAACTGGTACAGTAAAATGGTTTAACGAAACTAAAGGTTTCGGTTTCATCGAACAAGAATCTGGTCCTGACGTTTTCGCTCATTTCAGCGCAATTGTTAGTGATGGATTCAAAACATTGGCTGAAGGCCAACGTGTAGAATTTACCGTGACACAAGGCCAAAAAGGTCCACAAGCAGAAAATATTGTTTGTATCTAAAAGCATTGTGTTAGCGTCAAAGCCCCTTTTATAGGGGCTTTTTTGTTTTTATAGGGCGCATAATTAAAGATTATAAGTACGCATTAACGCGTGGCAACCGTCAGTACTATTTTCCCTAAATGGTTTTTTTTCTGAAACGCTTCTTGTGCCTGAACGATCTCTTTTAGTGAGTAAGTTTTCGCCACCAGTGGTTTTATTTTTCCTTGCTCAAGGTAGTGAATCAAGTTTTGAAATACGTTCGGCGCTAAGACGGTGCAGCCAAATAAACTCAAATCTTTTAAATACAAGGTTCTCACATCCAGCTCAACGAATGCCCCGCCAATAGCACCAGAAACGGCATAGCGACCACCTGGGCTTAGCACTTGTAAGAAGGTCGGCCATTGCTCACCGGCAACAAGATCAATCACCACATCGAC
Source organism: Marinomonas flavescens (assembly GCF_004352835.1). Lineage (GTDB taxonomy): Bacteria > Pseudomonadota > Gammaproteobacteria > Pseudomonadales > Marinomonadaceae > Marinomonas > Marinomonas flavescens. The sequence continues at coordinate 45,333 of NZ_SJSB01000016.1, forward strand.
GCTATTTTCCCCCAATACAGACACTAGATCATCTTCACGAGTAACAACTTGGTCTGCGCCTATATCGGTCAAGGCTTGGCGTTTACTAGCGCTGGTAATGGCAATCACATGAGCGCCACGCGCTTTTGCTAATTGCACCGCCGCAGAGCCCACACCACCCGATGCGCCGGAAATTAAGACGCGATCTTGAGCGCAGACATTAGCTCGGCTGAGCATATTTTCTGCAGTTGAATAGGAGCACGGAAAGGATGCCAGTTCAGAATCTGATAAGTCACTTTGAATAGCGTAAGCGTGCCTGTCTGCCACCTTGGTATATTGCGCAAAACCACCATTACACTCTGAGCCGAAATAGCCTGGCGGATTGAGTGTTTCACCGTTGGCTTCTTGCAGACAGGGCTCGATAAGAACACGCTCTCCAATACGTTTTGGATTAACCTTGCTGCCAACGGCCACTATGATGCCGCAGACATCTGCCCCTTGAATAAGAGGAAACGACAAAGCCTGACCTGACCAGCTGGCGTCAGTACTATCGGCTTCTTTTTTTGAATACCACGCTAATCGAGTATTAAGATCCGTATTATTGACGCCTGCTGCAGCAACGCGAATCAACACGTCTTGGTTGCTCAGAATGGGGATAGGTAAATCATCGCGGTAGTGTAATTTGTCTGTGTCGCCATGTCCGGTCAGGACGATGCCACTCATTGTGTCTGGAATAGAGCTTGGAATAGTGGATGTCATAGTGGTTGGCCTTTTAGTGAGATGTTTGAGTCGTATTCATAAGTATGGACAGTGTGGTTTGAGCAGCAACGACCGCTTTTGCGCCTAAAATAGGCCACGCACTGGAAATACCTTCATGTAACAAGAACAAAGGATTGATTAAGTCTAATCTTTGGCTTTTTTCAGCTAAGAACTGACGAACTTCCTCTTTGTGTTCCTTGACGGCTTTATTAATCAGCGCGTTGTCGGGAAAAGCGGCAACGGCATTCATCGACAAACAGCCATGAGGGGCGTTTTCTGCCATCCATACCTCAAGGCGTTGAAATATATCGAATAGTGCCTGTTCAGCATTGGATGATAGCGCACTATCAAGGTAAGTAAGGTAGCGCTGGTGGCGATACGCTAGCGCGGCGACGACCATGGCTTCTTTCGACGGGTAGTGTTTATACAGAGTGCGCAAACTGACGTTGCAGGCTGTTTTCAGTTTATCCACATTTGGCTCAGCAAAGCCATATTGGCTAAAGGCAAGCTCAAGGCTGGCTGCGATTTGTTGTTTCAAAGTAGCTTTCCTAAAGAGTAGAGTGTTTATTCTACCTAGCAGGGTAGAGTAAACACTCTACCTCTGTCAATACACTGCCATTGATCTCAGCAAATTTTGTTTGAATCGAGGCGATATCTAGCGGGGATTTATCGGTATACTTGTTGCTTTTTGACGCATAGCTAGGTGCTTCAAAGGCACAGCACAAGGGAAGAGGTTGGAACAGTGAACGATGACGATGAAGCATCTTTGTTTGCTCAAGAAGTTGCAGGCATTCAGCCTTTAGAAAAAAGCGAAGTGTATCTTGGTAAGAAAGGTGCGCCGGTGGATTTTCAAGCGCGTAAACGTGCGGCTATTATGGCGAAAGAAGCCGACAGCAATCACTTGTCGCACGACTACGTTGAAAAAGTCGAACCAAACGATGTGTTAGAGTATAAGCGTTCTGGTGTGCAAGACGGCGTGTTTAAGCGTCTGCGTCAGGGGAAATACGGCATCGAGTCTCGTTTGGATCTGCACCAGAGAACCGTCGCTCAAGCGCGCGAACTGGTTTATCAGTTTGTTGAAGATTGCATGCGGAATGACATTCGTGTGGCGATTATTGTTCATGGTAAGGGCGATCGCACGCCAAACCCAGACAACCAAGCGATGATCAAAAGTTACATTAATAAGTGGTTGCGTGATTTAGACAGTGTCATGGCCTTCCACAGTGCGCAGCGTTATCATGGTGGTTTGGGTGCCGTGTATGTGCTTTTCAAAAAAAGCGAAAAAGCACGCCTTGAAAACTGGGAAAAAATCCAAAAACGCTAAAGTTTCACATAACCACCACGAAAGCATCACGGTTTATTCGTGCAGTAAAACTCACAAATTTGTTATAATTCCGGCACTTTGCGGTCTTGAGTTCCATTAGGCTGCCCCAAAACATTCCAATCACCGTATTCTAATTCACTAGAGGTAGAGAATGACTAATAGCACCGCACATCATCCTGCGTTTACTTTTCTTCGCAGCGAGTTCATCGACGCTCTAAACGTTACTGTTCAAGAGTTCGAGCACACAGTTACAGGCGCTAAACATTTTCATATCGCATCAGAGAATGACGAAAACGTTTTCTTGGTCGGATTGAAAACGGTTCCAACCGATTCTTGTGGTGTGGCACATATTCTAGAGCACACTGTATTGTGCGGCTCTGAACGTTTTCCTGTTCGCGATCCCTTCTTTATGATGATCCGTCGTTCTTTGAATACTTTCATGAACGCTTTTACATCATCAGACTGGACGGCATATCCGTTTGCCAGCAAGAACAAAAAAGATTTTCATAACCTGCTTGGTGTGTATTTGGATGCGGTGTTTTTCTCGCGTTTGGATGAGCTGGATTTCTCTCAAGAAGGCCATCGTCTTGAGTTCGCTGAACCAACCAATCCAGAGTCTGAGCTAACCTACAAAGGTGTGGTCTTCAATGAAATGAAGGGGGCGATGAGTTCGACCACCTCTGTATTGTGGCAGACACTGACCAAATACCTATTCCCAGACAATACTTACCACTTTAATTCTGGTGGTGAGCCAACGGACATCCCTGATCTTTCTTATGATGATCTATTGGCTTTTTACCGCACCCATTACCATCCATCCAATGCGGTCTTTATGACCTTTGGGGATATCCCTGCAGAAACACTGCAAGCGGAATTCGAAGATAAAGTTCTGAGCCGTTTTGAACGCTTGGCCACACAAGTCAGCGTACCAAATGTCAAACGTTACTTCTCTCCGGTTCGTGTGGAAGAAGGTTACGCCGCTGATGAAGTCAAAGAAGACGGCAGCCATGTGGTCGTTGGTTGGTTGTTGGGTGAGAGTATCGATCTTGCGCAGCAGTTCGAAGCAGAATTGCTATCGAGTGTGCTGTTGGACAACAGTGCATCACCATTACGCAGGGTGCTTGAAAGTAGCGAGCTAGGTCGTGCTCCATCGCCTTTGTGTGGCCTTGAAGACAGCAATAAAGAAATGAGTTTCATGTGTGGTCTAGAAGGCGTGAAGCGTGAAAACACCGCTCAAGTGGAAGCATTGATCCTATCGACCCTTGAAGACATCGCCAACAATGGTATTCCACAAGACATGGTCGATGCCATGCTGCATCAGCTAGAATTAAGTCAGCGTGAAGTCGGTGGCGGTAGTTACCCATACGGGTTACAGCTTATTCTAGCCGGCTTATCAACCGCGGTTCATTCTGGTGATGTGATTGCGCAATTGGATCTGGACCCTGTGATCGAAAGCATGCGCGAGAAAGTGCAGGATAAAGACTACATTCCGAATTTGATTCAAACCTTGTTGTTGTCTAATGCGCATCGCGTGACAATTACATTGAGCCCTGATGATGCCCTAGAAATGCGCCGTAATCAGTCAGAAAAAGACCGTTTAAGCAAAATCAAAGCGGCCTTGTCTGACGAAGAAAAAGCAGAAATCATTGCCCGTAGCGAAGCATTGAAAGTGCGTCAATCACAAGTGGATGACATGAGCATCTTGCCAAAAGTTGGCCTTGAAGATGTGCCTGCGCGTTTGCCTGAATATGAACATCATCAGAAAACAGGCGAGTTACCTGTGACGTTTTATCCACAGGGCACGAACGGTTTAGTCTACCAGCAGCTAGTGATTGATTTGCCGGAACTGGACGAAGAAGAAACAAGTTATTTGCCATTATTTTCCTCGTTATTCACAGAGCTAGGTGTGGGTGAGCAAGATTATCTTGCGATCCAAGAGCGCCAAGCTCAAGTGTGTGGTGGTTTGGGGGCGTCGAGCTCGATTCGCGCTAGCATTCAAGATCGTCAAAATGTGAGTGCGTATTTCGTGTTGTCGTCTAAAGCCTTGGTGCCGAATGTTGTGGCAATGAGTGAATTACTAAAAGACACTATGCTGAATGTTCGCTTTGACGAAATCAGTCGTGTAAAAGAGTTGGTGGCACAGCGTCGTTCGCGTCGTGAGCAATCGGTTACAGGTCAGGGGCATTCTCTTGCTATGACCGCTGCGTCGAGTGGTATATCAGGATTGTCCGCTCAACAAGAGCAGTGGGGCGGCATGACAGGTATTCGCAAGGCGATTGCTTTAGACGATGCAATGAAGGCAGATGATGCGGCGGTAAAAGACTTATTTGCTGTATTCTCTCGCTTGCACGCTAAATTACTGGCGGCGCCTAAGCAGATGTTGCTGGTGGCTGAACCTCAGCACGAAGCCAGCATTTTAGATGCTGTACAACCGGTGTTTGCAGACTTACCGCACGGTATGTCATCAAGCGCATTTGTGTTGCCAGCAGTGGATAGCAAGGTCAATACGGCGTGGTTAACCGCGACGCAAGTAAGCTTCTGTAGTAAGGCATATAAAACGGTCTCTGGCGAACACCCAGATGTGGCCGCATTAACGGTATTGGGCGGCTTCTTACGTAATGGTTTCCTACATCGTGTGATTCGTGAACAGGGTGGTGCTTACGGCGGTGGTGCCAGCTTCGATGGTACTAATGGTGCCTTCCGTTTCTATTCATACCGTGACCCTCGTTTAACAGAAACCTTGGCTGACTTCGATGCTTCCATTGAGTGGATGCTAACGGAAAACCATACAGGCGATGCGTTGGAAGAAGCTATATTAGGCGTTATTGGTTCAATGGATAAACCTGGCTCGCCAGCAGGCGAAGCGCAGAGTGATTTCTATGTTCAATTGCATGGTCGTTCTTTAGCTTATCGCGAAGCGTTCCGAGCGCGTATTTTGGCAGTGACCATTGAGCAATTAAAAGCGGTAACGAAAAGCTACCTAAACAAAGAAAACGAAAACGTGGCGGTGGTGACATCCACCTCGAAACGTGCGGAATTAGAAGCGTTAGGCTTCGACATTAAAACTTTATAATAAAAACGAGACAGTTTTTACTAGCGGAAAATTAAATGGATCAGTTTCATGATATACGCCCTTACAACGACGATGAAGTCGTTGAGGTGTTGCACAACCTGGTAGACACGCCAGATTTTATTAATACGATTGTCGGCTTCCGTTTTGCGGGTTGGCCGAAATTACTGCAAGCGCCGTTGGCGTTTGCGGTAAAATTGGCGCTAAGGCGTCAAGTGGCCAATATTAAAAATGTTCATGACTTTCAGATGCGTGTTGCGGGTTACATGGACCGTATGATTAAAACCACGACGACTGACGTAGAATATCGAGGTATTGAAAAGCTAGAAAAAGAGGTAGGTTATTTATTTTTATCTAACCATAGAGACATTGCGATGGACCCTGCGTTTGTCAATTATGGCTTGTATTTGGCGGGTTTGAACACGGTTCGTATCGCCATTGGTGATAACTTATTGCGTCGCCCTTTTGTGTCTGATCTGATGCGTTTAAACAAAAGCTTTATTGTGAAACGCTCGGTGAATGGTATTCGTGAAATGATGGCCGCTTTTGGGCAGTTATCAGGTTACATTACGCACTCTCTTACGAAAGACCAATGCAATATCTGGATTGCTCAGAAAGAAGGGCGCGCGAAAGATGGAGTGGATCAAACCGACCCTGCGCTGATCAAGATGTTGTACATGAGTCAGAAAAAAGAGAAAGTAAGTTTTGCTGATGCCATGGCCAATTTAAAAATTGTCCCTGTGTCGATTTCCTATGAATACGATCCATGTGCGTTTGATAAAGCACGTGAATTGCATGAAAAATCGACTACCGGTAATTATGAAAAGTCTGAGTTTGAAGACATCGATAGCATCAAAAATGGCATCGTTGGGCAAAAGGGCAAAGTCGTCGTGACGTTTGGAGATGTGCTTAAAGAAGGCATTGATACCCCTGAAGCTTTAGTCGCGGAAGTGGATCGTCAGATCATCACAAGCTACGCCATCCAAGCGAGTAACGAAGCGGCGTTAGCCATTCAGCAAGGCAAGCCGTCGACAGACAGCGCGTTTTCTACGTATCTAGAAAGCTGTCCACCGGAGTTGCGTGACACGGTCATCGCCATGTATGCCAACCCGTTAAAGCAGCAACAAAAATATCTAAATGAATAGAAGTTGAGGTATCGATTGTGCGTTTAGGAATCTTGTTAAGGTCGTGGATCGGCTCAACCATTTTCTTTGTGTATTATATGTTGTCAACGGTCTTTTTTGGCGTACTTGCGCCATTTGCCACTGTGCTATTGCCGAAAGACTATCGCCAGCCAGTGCTTAACCAACATAACAAGGGTTTGTTGTTTGTGTTTCGCATTTTGTGTGGTGTGAAGATCGAAATCATTGGCCGTGAGCACATTAATAAAAATCGGCCAGTGGTGCTGGTGGCGAATCATCAAAGTGAGTGGGAGACCTATGTACTGCAAGTTCTAATGGCGCCTGTCTCTACGGTGCTTAAAAAAGAATTGTTGTCCGTTCCCTTTTTTGGTTGGGGGTTGCGTATGGTGCAACCTATTGCGATTGATCGTTCTAAGCGAACGAATGCACTGAAACAAATTATGAGTCAGGGCAAGGAGCGTCTAGAAGACGGGCGTTCGGTGTTGATCTTTCCTGAAGGCACTCGCACCAAGCCAACAGAAACCAAAGAATTTAATAAGGGCGCAGCCATGTTGGCTACCTCGGCCAAGGCGCCGATCTTGCCTGTGGTGCATAACGCTGGATATGCGTGGCCAAGTAAGAGTTTCTTTAAGTTTCCGGGCTCGATTCGTTTGGTTATTGGACCAGTGATTGAATCAGAAGGGAAAAAAACGTCTGAGTTGCATAACGAAATGGAGCAGTGGATGCGCGCCGAAATGGCGAAGCTGCCCAACGGAAAATAATACAACCATGCATGGTCTTGTTTAAGTGCTGAGTAAAGTGTCATAAAAAAAGCCGCATTATAAAATGCGGCTTTTTTGATTCTGTACTGAATGATCAGTCAGATTAGATTATGCGTCGTATTTTTTGAATACTAGGCTGGCGTTGGTACCGCCGAAACCAAAACTGTTAGACATGATTAGGTTCAAATCTACGTTGTCTTGACGAGTTGTTACAACAGGAATGTTACCTGCGGCTTCGTCTAGATCATCGATGTTAGCAGATGCTGTGATGAATTTGTTTTCCATCATTAGCAAGCAGTAGATTGCTTCATGAACCCCGGCCGCACCCAAAGAGTGGCCAGACAGTGATTTTGTTGAGCTAATAGATGGGATGTTATCACCAAATGTCTCATTCACTGCTTGTAGTTCTTTCATGTCACCAGCAGGTGTACTAGTACCGTGAGTGTTGATGTAATCAATCTCACCGTCAATAGTGCTCATTGCCATTTGCATACAACGCTTCGCGCCTTCACCAGAAGGAGCAACCATGTCGTAGCCATCGGATGTTGCACCGTAACCTACTAGCTCAGCATAGATTTTTGCACCACGAGCTTTAGCGTGTTCTAGCTCTTCGATCACTAGAATACCGCCGCCGCCAGCGATAACGAAACCATCACGGTTTGAATCGTAAGCACGAGACGCTTTTTCTGGTGTTTCATTGTATTTAGAAGACAAAGCACCCATGGCATCAAACATACATGTTTGCGCCCAGCTTTCTTCTTCGCCACCACCGGCAAATACAACGTCTTGTTTGCCAAGCTGGATAAGCTCCATAGCATTACCAATACAGTGCGCACTGGTTGAACAAGCAGAAGTGATTGAGTAGTTAACGCCTTTGATTTTGAATGGCGTAGCCAAACAAGCAGAAACGGTACTTCCCATGGTTTGGGTTACGCGGTATGGACCCACTCGTTTCACGCCTTTCTCACGTAGAGTGTCAGCGGATTCTACTAGGTTTTGAGCGGATGCACCGCCAGAACCAGCAATCAAACCAGTGCGAATATTAGAAACCTGCTCTTCAGTTAAGCCGGAATCCGTTATAGCTTGTTGCATGGATTCATATGCATATGTTGCCGCATCGCCCATGAAACGGCGAACCTTACGATCAATATTGGATGAATCTAAGTCGATGCGACCACAAACGTGGCTACGAAAGCCTTTTTCTTTGTAATCTTCAGCGAAACGAATACCAGAACGGCCCTCGCGCAAGGAGTTCAAAACGCTTTCTTTGTCATTACCTAAGCAACTGACAATACCAAGACCTGTTACTACTACACGACGCATAAATGTGCCTCTTTTACTCTTAATCTTTAGAAGTTGTCTGTTGAAGAGAATAGACCTACACGTAAATCTTGTGCAGTATAAATTTCTCGACCATCAACAGATACGCTTCCGTCTGCAATACCCATAATCAACTTGCGTTCTATGACGCGTTTAAGGTGAATATGGAAGGTAACTTTTTTAGCGGTTGGGAGGATTTGACCTGTGAATTTTACATCACCAGAACCCAGCGCACGACCGCGGCCTTTGTTGCCTTTCCAGCCTAGGAAAAAGCCAACGAGTTGCCACATAGCGTCCAAACCTAAACAGCCAGGCATTACTGGATCACCAGGAAAGTGGCATTTGAAGAACCAAAGGTCTGGATGAATATCAAGCTCAGCTATGATTTCGCCTTTACCGTATTTGCCACCTTCGGTTGCAATATGAGTAATTCGATCAATCATCAGCATATTCCCAACTGGAAGTTGAGCATTGCCTGCACCAAACATATCACCGTTGCCGCATTGTAATAGTTCGTCTTTTTCAAACGAGGAAGCTGTAGTCATTATAATCCTATTTCCACATTCAGCGAATAACTCGATTTAGCTATGCTGAGTTGAGTGGTCCAGTTAGCAGTATAAAATCCAACGAATTATAGCGTCTCAAGCAAGTAATATGAATGTTTGAGTGGAAAAAAAGCGTTTAGACTGCGTAAAAAGTGACCATTTAGTGCTCTCTACTTATAAAAAGGCGTGTTATTTTAGAATTAGAGACGAAAAGGGGTATAGATAACCCTTTTTGATAAAGCGAAACTGGAGTGTTGTATAAGGCGGTAAATGATTTTGTCTACGTTGCTACAGAGTAATGAGTGGTTGAGTGCACAGCGATATGACTTCGAAGACGGTTTTACGATGGCGTATACGAATCAGCTTAAGTTTGACCGCCCTAATTTACATTTTTTGCATGGTAATGGTTTTGCTGTCCGCTCCTACCAGCGTTTCCTAGCAAGCTTTGCAGAGGATTATAATTTAATCTTACAAGAGGCCGCTGGACATGGTGGCTCATCGACCGGAGAGCGCTTTGTTGGTTGGAATGAAACCGCAGAGCGCTTTTCAATAAGTTTAAAGGCTCATGAAGTGGCATTGCCAAAAACTGAAAATATTGGCGTCGGTCACAGTTTTGGCGGCTGTATGACTACTTTGATGAGTGCGCAAGATCCCACTGTATTTGATCGGCTTATATTGCTTGATCCGGCCTTATTCCCGCCCCGTCTTCTGTGGCTATTGCGGGGTGCATCTTTGTTTGGGCTAAAAGGAAAGATTCCTTTAGCGAAACAAGCCAAACGTCGTCGGACTCAATGGGAAACTATGGATCAAGTGAAGGCCAGCTTTACTGGAAGAGGCATATTTAAAGGTTGGGACCCTTTATGCTTAGATGATTATATTCAGCATTCTATTAGGCAAGATGAAAGTAGTGGGTTGTATCAGCTATCTTGCCCCGTTTGGATGGAGTCTGACATTTTTGCGAGTTACCCAAGAGGCTTATGGAAGGCAATTCGTTCAATCTCTGTGCCGGCATATATTATTCAGGGTAAACATTCGTTCCCTTACTTTAAAGAGGCGTATCGACTCGCCGAACGTTTAAATTCGAATATTACCGTCATTGAGGTGGAGGGTGGTCATTGTTTTATGCAAGAGCACCCCGAAAAAACAGCACAACTGATTAAAGGATTGCTAGGGAAAGAGTCTAAATAGGAAACAGAGCGTCGCTAATTGAGGCGCTCTGTTTCCTATTTGACTATGTAACTAGGGGATTACGCTCTACGATTGACCGATGTTTTTGCTATTGTAATCAATGCGTTTTTATAATCTGATTCTGGTAAGATCGCAATGGATTTAATGGCTAAGTCGGCTTGTTGCTGTGCTCGTTGTTGCGTGAATTCAATGGCGCCACAAGCTTGAACATCCGCAATTATCTTATCAAGATGATCAAGTCCACCAGTCAAAATAGCTTGCCTGACTCGGTCTGCCGCTTCCTTAGTGCCGTTTTTCATGGTGAATATTAACGGCAGAGTCGGTTTACCTTCCGAAAGGTCATCTCCCACACTTTTGCCCATTTCTTCGGCGGTGCTGGTGTAATCCATTACATCGTCGATCAATTGGAAGGCAGTACCAACATACATTCCATATTGTTGTAAGGCGGTTTGATAGTGTGGGGCGGCATCCGCAATGACGGCACCGCAAAGCGCGGCCCCTTCAAATAATTTTGCGGTTTTGTACTGAATGACTTTTAAGTAACTCTCTTCCGTTGTGTCAGGATCACCGCAGTTGATCAGTTGTTGTACCTCACCCTCTGCGATAATGTTGGTCGTTTCCGCTAAAATGGACATACATTCCATGCTGCGGATATTAACCATCAATTGAAAGGCACGGGTATATAAGAAGTCTCCAACTAATACGCTAGGGGCGTTCCCCCATTCTTCGTTAGCTGTTTTTTTGCCTCGGCGCATATCAGACTCATCCACCACATCATCGTGTAGCAGTGTGGATGTATGGATAAATTCAATGACAGTTGCCATTTTGATGGCTTTTTCTAGTTTGTCAGAATCTAAGTCTGCACTTGCTCGCGCGGCAAGAAGAACTAATAAAGGGCGTAATCGTTTACCACCATTACTAATAATGTAGTAACCAATTTGCTCAATAAGCGGAATGTCACTGCGAAGCTGTGACACAATGTAGTCGTTAACCTGGCCAAATTCATTGGCTACAACATCATGGATTTTTTTGGATTGCATGCAATTTCCGAAGCTAAAAAGTCTCAAGCTGAACAGCAAGTTCAGCCCATGCTAGGTAAGCACCGCGCCGCGGTCAACCCAAAATATGAAAAATATACAATACACTACCTTTTCTCTTGTTTTGAGTGGTGTGATTTTGTACAATCTCGCGTCCGATTTGCCCACGTTTTGCTCCCTATCATATGGTAAGTGAATTTTTATCATTTTTTGATAAGAATTTGGGAACCACTAGAAGTAGGTAAAACTCAATTTAGTAGCCGGGTAAATCTCATTGGAGAAGAACATGTTTGCAGTAATTAAAACTGGCGGTAAGCAATACCGAGTACAAGAAGGCCAAACCCTTAAAGTTGAGAAATTAGCTATTGAAGAAGGTGGCGTTGTTCAATTCGACGACGTTCTTCTTGTTTGCAATGGCGACGACGTTAAAATTGGCGCTCCTGTTGTAGAAGGCGTTAAAGTAACAGCAGAAGTTGTTACTCATGGCCGTGGAGACAAAGTGAAAATTTTGAAATTCCGCCGTCGTAAGCATTCTATGAAACGTATGGGTCATCGTCAGTGGTTCACGGAAGTGAAAATAACTGGCATTAAATAAGCCCTAACTAAACTAATTTAAGGAGTAAGTCATGGCTCATAAAAAAGCGGGTGGTAGTACTAATAACGGTCGCGACTCCGAGTCGAAACGATTAGGTGTCAAACGTTTCGGTGGTCAAGTTGTGATCCCAGGTAATATTCTTGTTCGTCAGCGTGGTACTCAGTTCCACCCTGGTGCAGGCGTTAAAATTGGTAGAGATCACACTTTGTTTGCTGTTGTAGAAGGCCAAGTGAAATTTGAAGTTAAAGGTAAATTGAAGCGTCGTACAGTGTCTGTTGTTACAGCACCTGTCGCTACAGCTTAGTTTTACTAAAAACTCAAAAAGAGCTCCGCTATGCGGGGCTTTTTTTTTGGAAAAATCCTATAATCAGTATCTGTTGATTCTGATAATGCACCTAAGAGGTGAATCTGTGAAATTCGTTGATGAAGCCAGTATCTATGTAAGAGCGGGTAAAGGCGGAAATGGTTGTTTGAGCTTTTGGCGTGAAAAATACGTAGCGAAGGGCGGTCCTGATGGTGGTGATGGAGGAAATGGCGGCAGCGTTTTGCTGGTTGCTGATGAATCCTTAAATACCCTGATTGATTTTCGCTTTACTAAAAAATACATCGCAGAAAGCGGTGAAAGTGGCCAAGGTAGTGATATGACTGGCTCAAAAGGCCAGGATCTTGAGATTGTAGTGCCTGTTGGGACCACTGTTATTGATGAAGATACAGGGGAAACCTTAGGTGACCTTGTAAAAGCCGGTCAGAAGCTCAAAGTTGCTTTGGGTGGCCATCATGGTTTGGGTAATTCGCGCTTTAAATCTAGTACTAACCGTGCTCCGCGTCAGACGACAAAGGGAACGGTAGGCGAAGAGCGTTCGCTTAAATTAGAAATGAAGGTATTGGCTGACGTGGGTTTGTTAGGTCTGCCAAATGCTGGTAAGTCTACATTTATCCGTTCCGTATCGTCTGCTAAGCCAAAAGTAGCTGATTATCCGTTTACTACGCTGGTACCAAACTTGGGTGTGGTAAAAGTTAAAAAGCATCAGAGCTTTGTTGTTGCCGATATTCCGGGAATTATCGAAGGCGCTTCTGAAGGAGCGGGTCTTGGTATTCGTTTCTTGAAGCACCTAGTGCGTAATCGTATTTTGCTTCACATTGTCGATTTGGCGCCTTGGGATGAAATTACACCTGCAGAAGCGGCTGTTATTGCTGTCAATGAGCTCCACCAGTTTAGTCCAGCATTGGCTCAACGTGATCGTTGGTTAGTTCTGAATAAGACGGATATGGTGCCAGATGATGAGCTTGAAGAGCGCTGCCAAAGCGTAATCGACGCATTGGGATGGGAAGGTAAAGCATACCGTATTTCGGCTATCTCTGGCGAAGGTACGGAAGTGTTGTGTCTTGATCTAATGACGGCGCTTGAAGAGAAGCGTGAATTGCTGGCAAATGATGATGAAGCTCGTGAAAAAGAAGAGGCTATGCGTACGTTGATCGACGAAGAAGGTCGCAATCGTATCTTGTCTCTACGAGAAAATCGTCGTAAAGCAGGTAAGCTGTTAGATGATGACGAAAACTTTGACGATGATGATTATGATGTGGACGTAGAATACGTTCGTTAATTAGGCTTGATGAGATAGAAAGCAGTATCATGGAAATTCGAGAGAGAATTGCTAAAGCGCACCGTGTAGTGGTTAAAATTGGCAGTGCATTGTTGACCAATGATGGTCAAGGTCTTGATGTAGCTCGTATTGGTCTTTGGGTCGCTCAGATAGCAGAGCTAAGGGCGCAAGGCAAAGAAGTGGTTTTGGTGTCATCTGGCTCCATCGCGGCTGGCATGAAGCGTTTAGGGTTCTCTTCTCGACCGACCCAGGTGAATGAGCTGCAAGCAGCAGCCGCTGTTGGGCAAATGGAGTTAGTAGGGGTTTACGAATCCCATTTTGAGCAGCACGATTTATGTACTGCACAAATTTTACTGACACATGATGATTTGTCTAATCGTCGGCGGTATTTAAATGCACGCTCTTCGTTGCGTACTTTGCTAGATTTTGGCGTTGTACCCATTGTTAACGAAAACGATACGGTTGTAACCGATGAAATTCGTTTTGGGGATAATGACACTTTGGGCGCGTTAGTTGCGAATTTAGTCGAAGCGGATGTGTTAATTATTCTGACGGATCAACTTGGTTTGTTTGACAAAAATCCACGCGATTATAGCGATGCTGTTTTATTGCCTCATGTGTCAGCTTCTGACGAGCGTCTAGAGTCTATGGCGAGTGGTGGCTCAGGGGCGTTAGGTAGTGGTGGAATGCTGACAAAAATTCGAGCGGCTCGATTGGCTGCCCGTTCCGGAGCTGACACATTAATTGCTTCTGGGCGTGAAAACAATGTCATTATTAGGGCTGCGATGGGTGAGAATATTGGCACTTGGTTAGAGCCTGACCATTGCCGACAAGCCGCTCGTAAGTTGTGGCTGGCTGGGCACCTTAAGAGTCGAGGCTCCTTGACACTTGATGCTGGTGCCGTTAAGGCACTTCGTAAAGAGGGAACTAGTTTGCTGGCTGTAGGCGTAAAAGACGCTGAAGGTTCTTTTTCTCGTGGCGATATGGTGTTGTGTGTTGATGAGGACGGTGTGGTTGTTGCTCGTGGCTTGGTTAACTATAGTGTGGCTGAAACACTGAAGTTACTTGGTCGCTGTTCTTCTGAAATAATAGGTGTTTTAGGTTACGAAGGTGAGCCTGAGTTAGTGCATCGCGATAATCTAGTGATTGTTTAAATCGTTGCTGATTGAGTGGCTAATAGTTGATTGGTTAATTACTTAATAGTTGGTTAGGAGTGTGTAATGGCAAAGCCGGGACAGTCTGGTTTGGCGCGAGTGTTGAGCGCATCTCGCTATTCGTATCAAGGTCTTCGAGCTCAATGGAAGCATGAGGCTGCTTTTCGCCAAGAGGTGTGTTTATTTATTATAGCTCTTCCTTTTGCGCTTTGGTTAGGTGATTCTGCGCTTGAGCGGGCACTGCTGATTTTTTCTGTTGGTATGGTGTTGATTGTTGAAACGTTGAACTCAAGTGTTGAGGCGGTAGTCGATAGAATTAGTGATGAGCATCATGAGTTGTCTGGCCGTGCTAAAGATTTGGGGTCAGCTGCGGTTATGCTGACTTTGGTATTGGCCGTAGTGGTGTGGTGTTTGGTTCTTTTAAGTTAAAAAGAGAAGAATAAGATATAAAAAAACCGGCAGAAGCCGGTTTTTTTATAGGCATTAAGCTAGGGCTTTGATTTTAGCACTCAAGCGGCTCTTATGACGAGCTGCTTTGTTTTTGTGATAAAGGCCTTTATCAGCTGCTTTGTCTAGCTTAGAAGTTGCTAGAACGTAAGCTGCTTGTGCATCAGCTTGATTACCTGCTTCGATAGCTGCATCTACTTTTTTCAAGTATGTGCGAACCATAGAGCGCAGGCTACCATTATGAGCGCGACGTTTGATCGCCTGGCGCGCACGTTTTTTTGAACCGGCGGAATTTGCCACAGTCTGGCTCCTTTCGTTATGTTAGGAAACGGCACAGCACTGTGCTGCGTCGTGAAATGAATGTCAAGTATGACTTCGTAATCTCGCGGCGGATTTTACCAGTTTTTGAGCTTGCCACAACCCCATTATACAAATAATCACCAAAACTACTGGCTTATTTCCCTGCCTTGTTGCGTATTCCGGTGGTATTCTTGCCTCAATTTGTTGGAATGGTTAGTAAAATCATTATGTCAGAAAATAATATCACCCCGAAAAAAACACCTAAAAGTAGTTCATTGTTACGATCTGGTGTCTTGGTGGCTGTTTGTACCTTTTTATCTCGCATACTCGGTTTAGCCCGAGATGCCTCATTGGCTTATGTATTGGGAGCAAGCGCGGGAGCGGATGCCTTTTACGTGGCTTTCAAAATACCGAACTTTTTTCGTCGATTATTTGCCGAAGGCGCATTTGCTCAGGCCTTTGTTCCAGTATTAAGCGATTATCGAGTTAACAATACGAAAGAAGAGGTGCGAGCGTTAATATCGGCAGTATCTGGATCGTTAGCGTTGATTCTTTTATTGATTACTGTTTTGTTTATGGTGTGCGCCCCATGGGTTGTGTATATCTTCGCGCCAGGTTTTACAACGGGCGGTGATCAGGCACGCTTGGCTTCTGAGTTGTTGACGATTACTTTTCCCTATTTATTGTTTATTTCTTTGACGGCATTGGCTGGCGGTATTTTAAATGCCCATGGCGAATATGCAGTCCCGGCCATTACTCCGATTTTTCTTAATATCACCTTGTTGATAGCCACCTTGGTCTTTGCACGCAATGCGCTTGAAGCAGAAACTTCGGTAGCATGGGGTGTGTTTTGTGCTGGAGTGGTCCAATTATTATTTCAGATGCCATTTTTGGCGCGCCTTAAATTATTGCCGATGCCGTCGCTGCAATTTCGGCATCCAGGTGTGAAGCGTATTTTGATATTAATTGGTCCTGCTTTATTTGGTGTTTCGGTTGGGCAAATAAATTTGTTGTTAGATACGGTGTTGGCGTCGTTTCTGCAAACCGGGAGTATTACTTGGCTGTACCTGTCGGATCGTCTGTACGAATTGCCGCTAGGTATTTTTGCGATAGCGATTAGTACGGTAATTTTGCCCTCTTTATCGCGTAGTTTCGCGGGTAAAGACTCGAAAGAGTTTTCAAATACGTTGGATTGGGCGTTGCGTGTTTTATTGCTAATTGCAGTGCCATCGGCATTGGCGTTGTGTATGTTGGCTGAGCCCTTGATTGCTACTATTTTTTATCGTGGTGAGCTGACGGTATTGGATGTCACGAAAGCGGCACAAAGCTTACAAGCGTATTCTTTGGGTTTGGTTTTCATGATGTTGATTAAGGTGCTTGCTCCAGGCTATTACGCTCGTCAGGATACAAGGACACCTGTGCGTATCGGGATTATTGCGATGGTTGCCAATATGGTGCTCAACCTGATTTTCGTTTGGCCTTTGGGGCATGTCGGTTTAGCGTTGGCGACTAGTCTGTCAGCCGCGTTAAATGCATTTTTATTATGGCGAGGTTTGAGGAAACAAGGGCATCATCACTTCTCACCTCAATGGAAGCTGATTATTCGTGTTCTGTTGGGCGCCACGACTGCTTTAGCTGTTTGGATTTACTTTTTTCTTCAGCAAGGATTGGTTTGGACTCAGATGAGTGATTTATATCGAGTAGGAGAGATTCTGCTTGTTGTTGTTGTTGGTGTGGTTGTTTATGGTATTGCCGCAGTGGCTATGGGATTAAGGCCATCTGCCTTCAAGCACTAATAGATTTGTGTTTTAGTTGATTGTGTTACTGAGGTTGTGCGAGTTCTGGCCTACCTTCGGTTGGTGATCTGCTATATAATCTCGGTTATTTTTTCGGCGCTGGGTGAAATTATCTTGAACGAGGTACTATGGAGTTAATACGCGGTATTCATAATATCCGTTCAAAGCATAAAGAATGTGTGCTGACGATAGGGAATTTCGACGGTGTTCATCGTGGGCATTATGCCATTTTGAATCGAGTCAAAGCGCTTGCGGAACATTATCAAGTGCCTGCTGGTATTATGATTTTTGAACCACAGCCAAGAGAGTTTTTCGCTGCCGCTACTGCCCCTGGGCGTATTAGCAGATTGCGCGATAAAATATTTTTCTTGAAAGAGCAGGGCATCGACTATGTGTTGTGTTTGCCGTTTAACCCTAAGCTTCAGCAGCTAGATGCCGAGGCTTTTTGTCAGCAAATATTATTTCAAGGGTTGTCTGTTCGTCATTTGGTGGTAGGAGACGATTTCCGTTTTGGCTGTGATCGCCAAGGGGATTTTGATTATCTTAAGCAATTTGGTGAAGGGCATGGCTTTGATGTAGAGAACACTCCCTCGGTGTTGAACAATGCTGGTGAGCGTATTAGCAGTACGTTAGTGCGCCAAGCATTGGAAGCAGGAAATATCGCTTCGGCTCAAGAGAATATGGGACATCCGGTTATTTTGGGTGGACGAGTCATAGGTGGCCAAAAGTTAGGTCGTACCTTGGGCTTCCCGACTGCGAACGTTCATTTAAAAGGGACTCAGCCAGCATTGTCTGGTGTGTATGCGGTACAGCTTGCCGTTGATGGCATAATGCATAACGGAGTGGCTAATGTCGGCGTGAGACCTACAGTGCAAGGCAAGACGCCAATTTTAGAAGTACACCTTTTTAATTTTAATGGTGATCTGTACGATAAATATGTTCAGGTTACTTTCTGCTGTTTTATTAGAGCAGAGCGAAAAATGGCCAGCTTAGATGCGCTGGAAAAACAAATTCAATGTGATAAAGAAGAAGCAATACACTTCTTTGCCTAATCAGTGAACTGATGATCTTTGAGGATAAATCGATAAACCATGAGTGATTATAAACCGACGCTTAATTTGCCAAAGACAGATTTCCCAATGCGTGGAGACTTGGCAAAACGTGAACCTGCAATGCTGAAGCAATGGCAGGATATGGATCTATACAACAAAGTACGCGAAGTCAGTAAAGGCCGTAAAACTTTTATTCTTCATGATGGCCCTCCGTACGCAAATGGCAGTATTCACATTGGTCACGCGGTTAACAAAATCCTCAAAGATATTATTGTTAAGTCTAAAACCGTTAGTGGTTTTGATGCACCGTACATTCCTGGTTGGGATTGTCATGGTTTGCCAATTGAGCACAAAGTCGAACAGATGATTGGTAAAGCGGGCACGAAAGTGTCGTACAAAGAGTTTCGCGCAAAATGCCGCGAATACGCTTACACGCAAATCGAAGCACAGAAAAAAGACTTTATCCGTTTGGGCGTTATGGGGGATTGGGAAAATCCTTACCTGACGATGAACTTCCAAACCGAAGCGAACATTGTTCGTGCTTTGGGTAAGATTGCTGAAAACGGTCACCTAGTAAAAGGCTTCAAGCCAGTTTACTGGAGTGTGGTCGGTGGTTCCGCCTTGGCTGAGGCCGAAGTGGAATATCAAGACAAAACGTCCTTGTCATTGGATGTGCGTTACGCCCCTCAAGATGAAGCGGCGTTGTTGGCGAAATTCTCTGATGTGGCGGGCGAAGGCAAGGTGTCTGTTGTTATTTGGACAACCACGCCTTGGACGCTTCCAGCGAGCCAAGCAGTTTCTGTACACCCTGAATTTAACTACGCTCTCGTCGAAGTGGATATGGGCTTAGGTAAAGAGCGCTTGATCGTTGCAGAAGACATGGTCGAAGGTTTGATGGCACGCTACGGTGTGACAGACTTTGCTATTGTTGGTCGCACGGTTGGTGCAGAGTTAAAAGGCACTGTTTTGAATCACCCATTCTTGGATCGTGATATCCCCATCATCTTGGGTGAACACGTAACCACAGAAGCCGGTACTGGTTGTGTACATACTGCACCAGATCATGGCGTAGACGATTTCAACGTTGGCCGTGAAAATGGCATTGGTACCATTAATTTAGTGCAAGACAATGGTGTCTATTCAGACGCGGCTGGTGAGTTTGCTGGCATGCATGTTTACAAGGTCGATGGTGCCGTGCTGGATGCGCTAAACCGTAACAACGCTTTGGTGTTCGAATCGAAAATCTTCCATAGTTACCCACATTGCTGGCGTACTAAAACACCATTGATCTTCCGTGCAACGCCACAGTGGTTCATCAGTATGACCAAAGAAGGTTTGCTTGATGCTGCTAAGCATGCGGTTGAAGGTGTTAAATGGGTGCCAAGCTGGGGACAAAATCGCATGGAAGGGATGTTGAATAACAGCCCTGACTGGTGTGTCTCCCGTCAACGTACCTGGGGCGTGCCGATTGCTTTGTTTATCAACAAAGAAACACAAGAATTGCACCCAGAAACACCGCGTTTGATTGAAGAAGTAGCAAAGCGTATCGAACAAGAAGGCATTGATGCTTGGTTCGAAATGGACGCTGAAACCCTATTGGGTGATGATGCGGCAAAATACAGCAAGGTAACGGATACGCTAGATGTATGGTTTGATTCTGGTGTCACCCATTATTCCGTTATCGATCAACGCGAAGAGTTAAGCTTCCCTGCCGATTTGTATTTGGAAGGCTCTGACCAGCATCGCGGTTGGTTCCAATCGTCATTGAAAACGTCTATCGCGATTCGCGGTGTGCCACCTTATAAACAAGTGCTAACGCACGGTTTCACGGTAGATGGCGATGGTCGCAAGATGTCGAAATCATTAGGTAATGTCTTGTCGCCGCAAAAAGTGATGGATACCTTGGGTGCGGACATCATTCGTTTGTGGGTAGCGGCAACCGATTACACCACTGAAATGACCGTGTCTGATGAGATTCTGAAGCGTGTTGCAGACTCATACCGTCGTATTCGTAATACGGCGCGCTTTATGTTGTCTAACTTAACTGGCTTTAACCCAGCGACAGATGTGGTTCCAAGCAGCGATATGTTGGCGTTGGATCGTTGGATTGTCGATCGTGCTGCTTTGTTGCAAACAGAGTTGGATACGGCTTACAACGAATACCAGTTCCACACAGTGAATCAGAAAATTCAAAACTTCTGTTCTGTGGATCTAGGTGGTTTCTATTTAGACATCATCAAAGATCGTCAGTACACCACACAGCCTAATAGCTTGGCGCGTCGTTCTGCACAAACCGCTTTGTACCATATCATGGAAGCATTCACTCGCTGGATCTCGCCAATCTTGAGCTTTACAGCAGATGAGTTATGGCAGGCAATGCCGGGCGAGCGAAGTGAATCTGTCTTCCTAGAAACATGGTACGAAGGTTTAGAGACACTGGCCGGCGATGAGCCTATGGGTCGTGATTTCTGGAAGCATGTACTGGAAGCCAAAGTGGCTACTAATAAAGTATTAGAAGCAGCGCGTAGCGAAGGAAAGATGAAAGCCAGCCTAAGCGCAGAAATTACCTTGTATTGCGATGACGCTTTGCAAACGACCTTGAGTCGTCTTGATGATGAGTTACGCTTCGTACTGATTTCCTCTGATGTGAAAGTATTGCCATTGGCGCAAGCCGGAGACGATGCAGTAGCAACCGATCTTGAAGGGCTTAAAGTTCATGTTGAGCTAAGCCAATACACGAAATGTGTTCGCTGTTGGCATCATCGCCCAGAAGTGGGTCAGCGTACAGAACATCCAGAATTGTGTGATCGCTGTATCTCTAACTTGCCAGATGGGGAAGGTGAACAACGCCTTTACGCTTAATGACCATTCGTTTTGTATGGCAACAAGTCCAGCGCTGGTGGGCGCTGGCACTTGTTATATTTGCAGTGGATTGGCTGACTAAGCAATGCATCGAAGCGAGCATTGCTTATGGTCAGACTGTTCCTGTGCTTCCTTTCTTTGATTTAACGCTACGCTATAACACAGGTGCAGCCTTTAGCTTCTTGGCAAATGCAGGTGGTTGGCAGCGATGGTTCTTTTCTTTTATCGCCTTAGCGGTTGTTGTCGGCATTAGTTGGCGATTAGCAAAAGTAGCGGCGACAAATCGTTGGGAAGCGTTGTCCTTAAGTTTGATCTTAGGTGGTGCTGTTGGCAATTTATACGACCGGTTAGTCTATGGTCACGTTGTCGATTTTCTAGAGTTTCATTGGCATCAGTCTTGGTATTTCCCCGCCTTTAACGTGGCGGATAGTGCGATCACCATTGGTGTTATTTTGATGTTGTTAGAAAGTGTGCTGGCGAAGCCACAAAAAGGCCCAAAAGAATGAATTTAATTACCACTAATAGTCAGGTGACGTTGCACTTTGAGTTGTCTTTAGAAGACGGTCAAATAGTCGATTCCAATTTTTCCCATGAACCTGCGTGTTTTGTTTTTGGCGATGGTAACTTGCTGCCCGCTTTTGAAGAAGTGCTGGTTGGCATGAGTGCTGGGCAAGAAGGCCGTTTTGATATGTCACCAGAGCAAGCATTTGGTGCGCGTAATGAAAATAATATTCAGCGTATGCCGCGCTCTCAATTCGCGATGGATTTAGAAGAGGGTATGGTTGTGTCATTTGCGGATGCGAGCAAAAATGAATTGCCAGGCGTAATTGCAGAGATCAGTGATAACGAAGTGCTGGTGGATTTCAATCACCCGTTGTCTGGTCGCACCCTAACCTATCGAGTTCAAATCGTCATGGTAGAGGAGGTCGCATGAGCTTTGCCATTCAATTAGCCAATCCTCGCGGTTTTTGTGCTGGCGTTGATAGAGCCATCGATATCGTAAATCGATGTTTGGATTTGTTCGAGGCGCCTATTTTTGTGCGTCACGAAGTGGTGCATAACAAGTTTGTCGTTGAGTCTCTTAAAGCGCGCGGTGCTGTCTTTGTTAATGAGTTAGATGAAGTGCCGGATGACAACATTGTTATTTTTAGTGCTCACGGTGTGTCTAAAGCGGTACGAGATGAAGCGGATAAGCGTGGGTTAAAAGTATTTGATGCCACTTGCCCGTTAGTGACGAAAGTGCATTTAGAAGTAGTGCGCTACTCTCGCGATGGTGCAGAGTGTATTTTGATTGGTCATGATGGTCATCCTGAAGTTGAAGGGACCATGGGGCAGTATGATAATAAACAGGGCGGCGCTATTTACCTTGTGGAAAATCCAGATGATGTGGCGAAGCTAACGGTAGAAAATCCTGATAAGTTGGCCTTTGTTACACAAACGACGCTTTCAATGGATGACACCTCTGTCGTTATTGATGCCTTACGTCATTACTTTCCTAATATTAAAGGCCCAAAGAAAGACGATATCTGTTACGCAACTCAAAATCGGCAAGATGCAGTGAAAACACTAGCGAAAGAGTCGGAACTGGTGCTCGTCGTTGGTTCGGTAAATAGCTCGAACTCAAATCGTCTGCGGGAGTTGGCAGAAAGAATGGGAGCAAAAGCCCATTTGATTGATAATGCGAACGAGATCCAAAGCGATTGGTTGGCCGGTGTTCGTAGTGTCGGTGTTACCGCAGGTGCATCCGCTCCTGAGGTGTTGATTAATGAAGTGATCGATCGCCTTATACAAGAAGGCGGCAGTGCGCCAGAAGAGCTTAAAGGTAGAGAAGAGAATGTATCTTTCTCTATGCCCAAAGAGCTTCGGATCGTTGAATTATAGTTTCTTTCAGATTTATTCTAAAAAAATGAATCTTTTATTAAAAAGCCCTTGCGCTAGAATTTTTACGATGTATTATACGCACCCACTGACACGGACAACGACGCAAACAACAGTTTGCAACTTAGCTTGCTAAGTAAGTCGACCGACACGTCAGACGCTC
>NZ_SJSB01000017.1 GCF_004352835.1 Marinomonas flavescens
GACGAATAAACAATCGCCCAAGAAAGTGTCTAGGGTTCAAGCAACCAGCTATGATTTTCAAGGAATTATGCTTGGTTGCTTGAAATGAAAAGTGTCGCACTTCGGACTTGAATTCAGGTGTAAGTATGAATAACTGAGTTCAAATAGCTGGGTTTGAATTGCGGACAACTACGTCGTCTAGGAAGTAAAACAGCACCCCGTAGCCTGATCGGTATTTTTATTCTTACCTTACGATCGGGAACATTGGGTTCTTAGTCTTCACAACGGTTGTTTGTGACAACGGAAGTCGACTAATGATATTAGCACTAATGATTAGTGAGCTGTGTGGCCTTGAGCAGAACGTACTGGAATTAAACTAACAATGGTTTTTTTTATGGCAGAAAACATTTTTTTGAATGCTAGCGCTAAATAGTAGCGGCGCATTTCGTATGCTTTTTCAACATAATAATCAGTGTCGATATTACCAGTGTTATCGTATTTTAAATCAGTATTCATGTTATATCCCCTATATTAGAATCGTATTTTCTTTACGATGCTAATAGTAGAGGGAGAGTGATTCTTGTACAAACGATCAATACTCAGCTTATAGATGAGAAAAACTAAACATCAAAAATCATCATGACTTTAGGCTATTATTGTCAAAAGATGATGAGATTAATGTATGCCGCTTTATCTTTTTTACTTTGTTCGTTTTCCGTGCATCTGACATCTGAAAGCTACTTTTGGCCAGTCAACCAAGTGAACAAGAAAGAGACCGCTTTCTTAGACCAGTCTGCTGAGGCTTTGTTTTTAGCGCTTTCTTTGTTTTTATCTATGCCTCTAGCACTGACATTCCAGGTGGCGAGCCGGCTACCACTTGGTCCGGTTAGGGACAAAGTGCCTTCTTCAAACACATAGTAGCGGCCATTTTGGGTTTGTGTATGGTTTGAGGTCTGCGAAGAGAGCGTGAAAACAGCGTTATTTTTTGCGGTTAAACCATATTTGGACAGTTCGCTAGCAAGTTGATTTGCTTTATTTGTTGTCGATACATCAAATCCATACTGGCTTAGCGCTTGGTTCAATTGGCGTTCAGCGTTTTGAATAGTGTGATCGGCGTGACCGATTAATGACTCTTGTGTAGAGTACAGATTTAATTCGTCTTGATAGGTCTTGCGTTGGGCAAATAATGGAATTAATCCCATGTAGGTTCGCCAATCTTTCACCTCGGCTGGCTCATCACTCGTGGTGCTTAATCTTGCCATTGCACTGCGAATTTTGTCATCGGTATCTTGAAGGGTTGTTTTTAATTTAGCCACAATACGTTGACGATCAATAGACTGCAGTACATAAACGTAATCATGCCCTGCAAAACGCTGCTCATTAACGGTTTGCTCCAGCTCAATAGGCGCTGTTTTCACTTGAGTGTAAGCACTTTGAACACGAACAACTTGCTCACCTTGGCCTGATGTAGAAGAAACCTGAGTGTCTTGGGTGTTTATCTGGCTGACTTGCGTACGCAGCTGTTGGGCAATCTGAGCATTGCCATTTTGTTCCGCTTGCGAAAAGGCTAAAGCAAGATTGTCGATACGCGGTGCGCTGCCCACACCATAAAGGTGTGAGCTGTCCCTTGGAGGAGATAGCACCCAATCAGGAACACTGGATGGATCTGTTTTGACTAGACCATCCTCTGGTAGGGCGCTAAGGCAGCCAGTAAGGCTGACAACGCTAAATGATGCAACCAGCAACCAACTAAGGGTGCGGGGGAGTGACGCTTTTTTCATGGTTAAAAGAAGCCGCCCTTAGTCGCCAGTTTTTTGATTTGCTTCTGGCCATTCCACACTTCTTCATTGGTGGTCATATTAATCAATGTCAAATCCACTTGATAAAAGGTAACGCGTTGATCGCCATTAGAATCGACAATGGAATTGATGGTTCCTGAAAGTGCAAAGCCAGCACCTTGTTCAAGACCGAATTTTGCAGCGGTGTCGGGCGCGGCGTTCATTTCTTGGTCGCTTCTCTCTGTACGAATGTCTTCACGTTCTGCGCCAGAGACGACGAAATTGACCTTGCCAGCACGTAGTAAGCTGCGCTTAATGTCGTTTACAAAGGTATCCACCGGAATATGTTCTGAACTTTTATTGCGAATGGTTTGAATGATAATAGTTGGCTTGCCTTTTTTCGAAAAACTGTAATCTCGGTACCAAGGAAAACTCAGCATGTCATTGATCATGGCATCAGCAACCAGTTTTGAATCGATATTATTCCATCGATCAGAAAGTGCGACTTCTGTGTTGGTATCGATACGCTTTACGCTGCTAGAGCAAGCGGCCAAGGTGACGGCAAGCAGTATTACCAGCAAGTGTTTCCATTGAGCTATTATTCGCATAATTTGAGTCCTTGTTTTCTGCCCAATATATTAGGCGGTTATACTAAGTTTAGTAGGGGTTACGTAAGTTCCACACTTTTATTTCATTCGGTTTTAAAGCAAATTTCTCATGTGAAAAATGTTGTTTATCCACTGAATAGTTTGGTTCATAGGTATTCGGAGGTAACGGCTCTCGGGTTAATCTGATCTGTGCTGGGAGCGTTAGCCAATTGCGAGTGTCGGCGGCAGACGAAGCAAAAACTGCGACTTGCCCAATCAAACTTAATATTAAGCTAGCCGTATTGTCTTTCACGCTTCGGGCGATTCTATCAGCCAGCCAGCTTCTTAATAATTCGCGTACTAATCCTTCGTATATATCTCGTTGTGCTTCGGACAACTGTTCTTGTAAGGCAATATCAGCCAGCGATGTCATGCGAATCGTGTTCATAGGCGGCAGTTCACCGTCTTGCCCATTTAGACTTAAAATAGGTGTCTGGTCATCAAGCTTAAAGCGGCGGTAATAAGGAACGGTGACACGGATAAATTGTTGAGTCAGTAAGGTGTCTAAATGAGCGGCTTCTAGTTGTCGCCACACTGCTGGGCCAAGGATAACACGCTTAGTGAAAACACCTCCTAATGCTCCCCAAGCACCGCCTGCTTTGTAGTTGGCGATGAGGTTTAAAGGACTGATGTCTGAATACACCATAGTAAACCAACGAAAGGCATCGTTTTGCTGTCCTTGGTCGCTTCCCCCAAGTGGCTGGAGCACTAAAGAGTAAGCGCTCGGGTCTGCATACAGTTGTAAGGTCATTTCACTTTTGTCTGGAACGAAGCCTTCATTTTCGAGAATAACTAACTCGCCATCGTCTTTTTTGTAGGAGGCAAGTGCCGTTTGCATCTTTGGTGACAGCTTGGCCGCAATCAGTTTATCGATATCATCCTTACTCCAATCACCGCCTTTACGCATCATGCGAATACTATCTAACCAGGCGCGTTCAGCCGTTATATTAGAGAGACTGTATTGCTTTGCATACCCTTCTTCGTAGAGTTTGGCAGCGTCCTGATAGCTGATACGAGCATCGTCGTATTGTTGGCTTATTTCGTACTGTAAGCCTTCCATATATCGGGCCCAAGCATCATCTCGATACGCGTATTTTTCAGTGCTGCGGCCACCATTATAAAAGTTACCTAACCAACTTAGCGCTTTCATATAAAAAGCTTGGTTAGCCTTTGCGTTTAGATCTTGATAAGTCGGTTTTTGAGCTTGAATTTCATTAAGTTTGTTATCGATACGGCGAGCTTCTACAAGGGCGGCATCGAGTAATTTCTCTTTTTGATCGCGGTCTTTGGCTTGTGAGGACAAGGCGAGATAGTTAAGCGATTTAAAATAACTGATATAGACGCGTTCTAGTGGGCTACCTCGATAGTCTTCTTGTCTAGGGTTGCTTAACAAAGCCCATGCACGATTTTTGAAATTCTGTTGAAAGAAGGTATCACTTAAGATATCGGCTTGTGCAAGTAACTCGTTGCTACGTTTATAGTCGCCTTGGTTTTGTGCTAAAGCGCCCATTTCGAGGAAGTAGAGTAATTGATCTTGAGGGCTATCATGCAGCGCATCGGAAAATTTTCCTTCCGCACTTTTCCATTGCCCCTGTTTGGCGAGAGTAAGGCCTTGATCTATTTCTTGTTTATAAGTTGCACAACCGGTTAGTAAAGTGAAACTAATCCATATCACAGCCCACTTCACATTAGTGCCCTTTACCTAAAAACTGATTAATGAACAATAAGCCGATCAATGCCATGCAAGCCAAGTAAAGTAGAAGCCAGCGAGCTTTTAAACAATATGGGCAGGTTTTTTTCTTCTTTTTTGTCATGATGGTCAACGCCGTATTTTTAGGTCGCTATAAAAATGATCGAGATGATTACACTATGCCACAAAAAAGGAGGCGCTGAGCCTCCTTTTATAAACAATAATGCGAGTAATGGCTACTGCGTTGTTGTCGTTTCTTCTGCTTGCTGTGATTGCAGGTTCTCTAAATAAAGCGCATCAAAGTTAATCGGTGCAAGCATAACTGCTGGGAAGCTTCCTTTAACGATAGTTGCGTCAACATTTTCGCGAGCATAAGGGAATAATGTTGCTGGGCAGAAAGCGCCTAGTGCATGATGAAGTTGTTGATCATCAAGACCTGCAATAACGAATAGGCCACCTTGTTGAACTTGTACAAGGTAAGCAGGCTCATCAGCATTTTTCACATTCAATGTAATGTCCAGAACAACTTCATACACGTTTTCACCAACTTGGCGACTACGGGTATTAAGTTCCATGCCAACTTCTGGTTGCCATTCTTCTTGGAAAATCATCGGTGAACGTGGTGATTCAAAAGAAATATCTTTTAGAAAAACACGTTGCAGAGAAAGCTGAGGACCTTGTTCTTCTTGGTTTACTGCCGCTTCGTTATTATCAGCCATTATTATTCCTTTTTCTTATGTTGAGTATTCCGATCCACTGCGAAAGGTAGCAGCGCCGTTTTTATTTAATGGTTTAACGCCGTGCTGTATTAGCTGGCGAGTAAACGATCAAGTGTTTTGTTTCTTTCTAAATCAAAAAGATCATCACAACCACCAACATGGGTATCACCAACCCAAATTTGAGGGACGGTATGACGACCACTTTTCGCCATCATTTCTTGGCGTTTTTTAGGTTGTCCATCCACACGAATTTCGTCGAATGCAATGTTCTTTTTGGCTAATAACTGTTTTGCACGAGTACAAAACGGACAATAGTCACTAGAGTAAATTGTTACAGTCGCCATAATCGTCTCTCTTATTTTTTCACTAGAGGCAAGTTAGATGTTTGCCACTCGGAGATGCCGCCTTGGAGTTTGTATATCTTGCTGAAGCCTGCTTTTTTCAGCTCTTTCGAGCTTGCGCCAGAGTGGACACCAGATTTGCATACTACAATAATAGGGGCATCTTTGTGTTTCTCAAGCTTTGCTAAGCTATCTTTGATTTTAGCGGCAGGGATGTTTATCGCGCCGGTAATATGACCTGTTTTAAATTCCTTTTCTGGACGGATATCTAAAATCACCGCCTCTTCCGTGTTCATTAGGTTTGTTGCTGCAGAAGGAGATAATCCTTTTGGGCCACTTTTAGTTTCAGAAAAGACAAGAGTCACTAGGATTGCCAAAAATACAGCAACCATTTCCCAGTGAGCAGTCGCAAATTCAATAAATTGATTCATCATCATAACGGTAAGACCTGTAAAAAAACTGCCAGCATTATACACGGCCAGCTTAGCGGGTACATACTCCTGATAGGAGGATGTAGTTTCTTAGAAAAACATTACACTTTGACAACAATGATAAAAAAAGCCAATTGGCTATTTATCGAGGCTGATACAAGCCTTTTTAAATAGCCAACTGGCTTTTAACGAATGCAATGATTGAGCTTAGTTTGACGTTACTTAGTGTTTGTTGAGTCAAATATCTTGTCGGCATTACCTTCAATAAAACTATCGAATAATGTTCCGTCATTTGTTTTATGACGACGAGCAAATTCATAAAAGCAGCTAGGGATCGTTTTTTCTTTGCCGTCAGAGAAGGTGTAATGAATTTTGTCGGCCATGGTCGAAGATTGCTCTAAGTACACACTTGGTGAGCCCTTAATGACACCGCCAACTTCATTCAACAAATAACCTTCGCTTAATAGCAACTGATTCACTTCTTCAAGAGTCGTGAATGTCTCAAGTAAGTTAACGCTGACTGTAAAATGGTTAGCTTGCAAACCCATAGTGGCAAACCAAGCGGCGTATTCACTGTGTTCAGTTAGCGTATCGTACTGATTTAAAGTCGGTTTTTCCCATAATAGACCTGACCAGAAAATGGCAGGAGACTGAACGGCGTCTTCTGGAATTTGATCGATCATGGTGTTGATAATACGCTGACAGCTTTCTGGTAACTCATTAACGAGCAGTTCTGAGAGAAAAATCTTAGGCCAATCATTATGATCAGGGTGCTTGTAACAGCGGGCAACTAGGTGTTTGTTTTCAAAACGAAAAGCGCCATAGGCTTGATATCCCATACTTTCTAATTGAGGCTCTAACTTTTCTAAAGAAATTGGCGAATTAGCAAAAGTCCGGAACGCAATGTGGTCATTTAATACGGTTTCACCGTGGCTTTTAAACAAGGCCTGAATGCGATTAGCCTGAGGCGTCATGGTGATATAATGTTGCCATAGAGAATCGAAAAATTGTGGTGCTTGCATAACTTACCTCTAAAAAATGATTGGCCGTTTGTGTGACTTTACTGGATAGCGTGTTTTATCAGCAAAGGGTAAAAATGCATTTTGTCATGCGAAAAAATTATGCGACTCTCGATTTAATGGCGCTTTTTTTGCCAAAGAATTTATTCTTCGACATTAAAATGGTGTTTATCACGTAAGCGGGAAAGCTGCGGTCTTTATTATGCGCCAAACCAACCACACGTTTCAGTGCAATATCATTCAATGTCCGCAAGACAATGTCTCCTCGGCCTCGCGCTGAATGCTCCGGAATCAATGAGATTCCTAGCCCTGCTGCCACTAGATCTAGTGCGTATTCTTCTGTTTTGACTTGCGCTCTCACATCAGTAGTAAGCCCTTGTTTTTGCATGATGAAGTTCCACGATTCCAAAATGTCGCAAGGCGTCCGAGAAACAAAAGGTTGTTTATCAATTTGCTTGATGGAAATGGATGTGTAATCCGCTAACCAGTAGCCGACGGGCATAGCCACGACATAATCATCTTCCCATAGTGGGTAAAAGACATCGTCGTTTTTTGTGTAGCTATCACAAGTAAATCGTAAGTCAGCGCTCTCGGAGGCATCTACCAAACTTAGCGTGAGCCCAGGAATTTCATCAAGCATGGTTTTTATTACTTGGCTGATTAGGGTTCCAGAAAGAAATGGAGCTAAAGAAATGGACAAGGTTAATGGCTTGGCATTCTTACGGAACATGTCCTTTATGTCGTTGAGTTCATTTACCATTCGGCAAGCATGGGGATAAAGTTGAGTGCCACTGTCTGTTGGTGCAACGCCTTTAGAGTGACGAACAAATAATTTAGTGTCTAAATCCTCTTCCAGTTGTGACAGTGTGGTGGAAATCGACGGTTGTGCAATAAAACAACGTTTCGCTGCGGCGCTTAAACTGCGCTCTTCAAAAACAGCAATAAAATATCGAAGTGATCGAACATCCATAAATATTTCCTCTGTGTCGCTTTTGTTTATTTGAGTATGGAGCAGGCTATAGGTAAAAACTAGAGCACCCACAGAAAAACGATATTTCTCACCGATGGTGAAGCTGAGTAAGGTGTTGGAAAGCCGCAAACGACTTATTTTTTTAACAGACGTTTCATTCATTTTTCAACACAAGTATTACAGAGGTTCATCATGTCACTCACTTGCTTAGAAACACTAGGTGTTAATACATTAAAACAAGGCGATATTTTTTACAGCGTGCTCACGGGTAATACACTTGCATTGGGTAAAGGCGCTGAGTTTTCTGCTTATAGCCCGATTGATGGGGCTAAACTGTCTCAATTTAACAATGCGACACCTGAGCAACTTGAGACAGTCAGTGCGGAGTTAAAAGAGGCATTTAAAGTATTGCGTACGATTCCTGCGCCACGTCGCGGTGAGTTGGTGCGTCGCATCGGTGAAGAAGCACGCAAATACAAAGAAGAGCTTGCTCAGGTTATCTCTTTAGAAGCGGGCAAAATTGTCCCTGAAGCCTTGGGTGAAGTTCAAGAATGGATCGATGTGTGTGACTTTGCTGTGGGTCAATCTCGTATGCTGCATGGTTTGTCGATTGTCTCTGAACGACCAGGTCACCGCATGATGGAACAATGGCAACCGCTTGGTCCTGTTGCTGTGATTACCGCGTTCAACTTCCCTATGGCGGTTTGGGCATGGAACACCATGTTAGGTTTGGTGTGTGGTGACCCTGTTCTATTAAAACCATCCGAAAAAGCGCCTCTTTGTGCATTGGCAATGTATCAAATTGCTCAAAATGTATTAGCGGATATGCCTGACATTCCTAAAGCCGTGGTCTCCGTCATGATTGGTGATCGTGATCTGGGTGAAGCGATTGCCGCAAACGATACTTTCCCGCTAGTTTCTGCAACTGGATCAACCACCATGGGGCGCGCGGTAGCAACGACGGTAGCGGGTCGCCTTGGTCGCTCTTTGCTTGAGCTTGGTGGCAACAACGCGATGATAGTGTCGCCAACCGCAGATTTGGATTTGGCGCTGCGTGCCATTGTATTCTCAGCAGCAGGAACGGCTGGTCAGCGCTGTACTACTCTGCGTCGATTGATTACTCATGAGTCGATTGTTGATGGTTTGGTTGAACGATTGGCGAAATCTTACGGGTCGTTACGCGTTGGCAACCCACTGGAAGACGGAACCTTAGTAGGTCCTTTGGTCGATGATGGCAGCTTTTCTCGCATGCAAGCGGCGTTAGTAACGGCGAAAAAGCAAGGCGGAGAGGTTGTGTGTGGTGGTGAGCGTGTAACAGAAGGTGTCCCTGCTGGTGGCTTTTACGTTAGGCCTGCAATAGTCCGTATTGCTCACGATGCACTAATTGTTCATGAAGAAACGTTTGCCCCGATTCTTTATGTTCTTACCTATCGCAATTTCGATGAGGCGATCGATATTCAAAACGAAGTACCTCAAGGTTTGTCTTCTGCCGTGTTCACAGAAAGTTTGCGAGAGGCTGAAATGTTTATGTCACCAGAAGGCTCTGATTGTGGTATTGCCAATGTCAATATTGGGACTTCTGGGGCAGAAATTGGCGGCGCATTTGGTGGTGAAAAAGAAACCGGAGGTGGTCGCGAATCAGGTTCTGACGCATGGAGAAACTACATGCGCCGTACGACGAACACGATCAACTATGGTGGTGATCTGCCATTAGCCCAAGGTATTGTTTTCGAGTGATGATTGCTTGAAGAGATGACAGTAAAGGTGAGCATAGGTTCACCTTTACTCGTGTTAATAAGTTTGGATGTACACACTTCGATTATTTGCTCTATTTTTAAGGTCGGCTTGGTCGACTTTTAAGGTCGTGGATATGGCGGAACGTTTATGTGATTCATTGTGGCGAGCAAGTGCGATAGCAGGGCCAGACCTGATACCTTTGCAAGGTAGTCATAACGCGCAGGTAGTCATTGTTGGTGGGGGCTTTACGGGTTTATCAACTGCACTGCATCTCGGCAAATTAGGTATTTCTGTGATCGTGGTTGAGGCTCATGAAATTGGCTTTGGTGGTTCTGGGCGTAATGTCGGTTTGGCAAACGCAGGAGTCTGGCTTGAGCCAGATCAGCTAGATAGTGCCATTGGCCCAGAAGCGGGCCGAACGTTATACAACACTTTGGCCGGTGCTCCAGATCTGGTCTATGCATTAATTGAAGAGTACGACATACAGTGTGAAGCGGTGCGTAATGGTACCTTGCATGCCGGTGTAGGTAAGCAAGGTTTAGCTCAGTTACAGCGTCGTTGTGAACAAATGCAAACACGCGGTGCCCCGGTGCAATTGTTGGAGAGCGCTGAAGCGCAATCACGCATTGGTTCTAGTAAGTTTAATTCAGCGTTGTTTGACCCAAGAGCGGGTACGATTCAGCCTCTTTCTTATGCTCATGGTTTGGCGCACGCAGCGATCAAAGAAGGCGCTAAGCTTTTCGACTATTCTCCAGTCACTAGTGTGCAGCCGACACAAGATGGTTGGATTGTCCAAACATCTCATGGTGAAGTGCGAGCAGAGACGGTGGTTTTAGCCACGAATGCTTACAGCGAGCATGGGGTGAAAGAGCAGGCGAGAAAATTCGTGCCTATTTTTTACAGTCAATTAGCCAGCAAACCATTAACGTCCTCTCAGCTTGAACAAATCCTACCCAACCGTGAGGGAGTTTGGGA
Source organism: Marinomonas flavescens (assembly GCF_004352835.1). GTDB lineage: Bacteria > Pseudomonadota > Gammaproteobacteria > Pseudomonadales > Marinomonadaceae > Marinomonas > Marinomonas flavescens. Next base: position 10,287 of record NZ_SJSB01000017.1, read on the forward strand.
TACCTGTACGGTGATGAGTTCTTTTCGTCTTGATCAGCAAGGGCGTTTAGTTTTTGGCGGCATGGGAGGAGAAGGAGGTGTGCTAGCAAATTGGGCGTCACAACGGGTCAGCGAATTGTTTCCATTCTTAAGCAATGTTGAATGGGATTATTCATGGACCGGGCAAATTGCCTACAGTGAAGACCACCTACCACATTGCCAGCAACTCCAGCGCGGATTATTTAGTGTAGCGGGATACAGTGGTCGAGGTATTGGACCAGGTACTATGATGGGTAAAGAATTGGCGGAATGGTTTGCTGGGAAGCGTGAGTCCTTGTCTGTTCCAACGACGATATTACGCAATATACCACTTAGAGAGCTAAAACGATTATTTTATGAAGTTGGCGCGCAGACCTATCACCTTGGTCAAAAAACACATGCCCTTGATTAGTTAATCGGATGATTTGACAATAAAAACAAAGGAATGCGCAATTATCGAGCATTCCTTTGTTTGCCTAATTAGCTTAAGGTAAAGTACTTGTCATTCCTCTTACATCTTGAAAATAAAGTGGCCCAGAATGCGGAGATATATCCCGTCGTCAACCGCGCTAAAGTGTTTTGAAGCGTCGGTTAGGCATCTTAGCTTTACGCGTGCAGCAGAAGAGTTATGCCTAACTCAGAGCGCGGTGAGTCGTCAGATTCGTAACCTCGAAGAATTTTTATCACGAGATTTATTCATTCGTCTAAATAAACGTTTGGTCTTGACCGGAACCGGTGCCGCTTATTATAAAGAAGTCGTACCTTTGCTAGATGGAATGGAAAACGCTTGTTTGCGAATGTTACATCGAGAAGATGAAAAAACCACTTTAACCATTTCTGCATTACCTACATTTGCTTCTCATTGGTTAGTTCCCCATTTAGCGGAATTTCAACAACAGCATCCCCAATTTCAAATCAAAGTTCGATCTTTAGATGACGCCGCAAAAGTAGACCCAGAAAGCATTGATATTATTCTGCACTACGGTGGTGATCACTGGCCACGAGCGGTATCTCATCAACTGATGCAAGAAAAAGTCATCGCCGTTTGTTCTCCTCGTTTATTAGAAAACTACCAGAAGAGTGATCATCAGGCTGAATGGGAATGTGGGGACGTGGTGATGTTCCCATTATTGCATTCCTCCGCTCGTATTAATGCTTGGCCGGATTGGATGGTCGCTCAAGGGCTAGAAAATGGCTCTTTTGCGGGGACGTCTTTTGAACATTTTCATATGTTGATTGAAGCGGCGAAAAACGCCATGGGGGTTGCTGTTATTCCTAGCATACTGGCAGAGGGCAGCTTAAGAGCGGGTGAACTTGTGGCGCCATTTGGCGATGCTGTTGCTACGCCACATGAATATTTACTTTCTTACCCTGCGGACAAAGCAGATTTGGAACAAGTCGTGATTTTTCGTGATTGGTTATTAGCGAAGCAGACGGCGTAATAAAGAGAATTAATAGGCGGAATAGTACTTGCAGTCTGTAACTAAATTACATGCCTGTGATAGTATCAATCCATAGACATGTACAATTTACGGGACGAATTACCATGAATAAAAAGACGACAGCACTCTTCATCCTTGATGGATGGGGATACAGCGAAACATCTGCATCGAATGCTATTGAAGCAGCCAACACACCCAATTGGGATCGCTTGTGGAACAATCGTGCGCACTCTTTAATTAAAACTTCAGGGTTGGCCGTGGGTTTGCCAGATGGCCAGATGGGCAATTCTGAAGTAGGCCATATGAATCTGGGCGCAGGACGAATTGTCTATCAGAATTTCACTCGCATTGGCAAAGCCATAGAAGAAGGTTCTTTTTTTACAAACGAAGCACTTGTTTCTGCGGTAGACAAAGCCGTCGTAGCGGATAAAGCCGTGCATATTCTAGGCTTGCTTTCGAACGGTGGCGTACACAGCCATCATGAGCAAATCATGGCAATGTGCGAACTAGCGGTAAAACGCGGCGCAAAAGCAGTGTATGTACATGGTTTTACCGATGGCCGAGATACGCCACCACGTTCAGCGCAAACTCCTATTGCTGAATTAGAAGCCAAATTAGCCGAGTTGGGCGTTGGTAAAATAGCCACGTTAGTTGGTCGTTATTTTGCTATGGATCGCGATAATCATTGGGATCGAATTGAAAATGCTTATAACGCTATCGCATCAGGCGAAGGGCAGTTCCAAGCAGAATCTGCAGAACAAGCGGTTCAAGCTGCCTATGATCGCGGTGAAAATGATGAATTTGTAAAAGCGACGACGATTGGCGCGCCAGTGAGCATTGAAGATGGCGATGCCATTGTGTTTGCTAACTTCCGCCCAGATCGTGCGCGTGAATTGACTCGTGCCTTTACCGAAGATGATTTCACCGGTTTTAAACGTAAAACACGACCTGCCTATGCCGCATTTGTAACCTTTACTGAGTTTGCTGCTGATATTGCTGCAGACGTTGCGTTTCCTCCTATTGCACTGAGCAATACGCTTGGTGAAGTGCTATCAAAATCAGGTAAAAAACAACTGCGCATCGCGGAAACAGAAAAGTACGCCCACGTTACTTTTTTCTTTAATGGCGGTAGGGAGTCTGTTTTTGATGGTGAAGATCGCGAATTGATCCCTTCTCCTAATGTAGCAACTTATGATCTAAAACCAGAAATGAGTGCGCCAGAAATGACGGACAAGCTGGTGGAAGTGATTGAAGCAGGCAAATACGACACTATTATTTGTAACTTTGCTAACGGCGACATGGTTGGCCATAGCGGTGTATTTGCCGCAGCGGTAAAAGCCGTTGAAGCAGTCGATGCTTGTTTAGGGCGCATTATCGAAGCATTGAAAGTGAATGGTGGACAGTGTTTGATTACCGCGGATCATGGTAATGCCGAGCAAATGCTAAGTAACGATGGTTCACAGCCTTTGACTTCTCACACGACTGGACCAGTTCCTTTAGTATTAGTTTCCCCAACACCAGGTCTTGGTCTTAAAGCAGGAGCATTATGTGATATTGCCCCGACTTTATTGGATATGATGGGCATGAAACAACCTGAAGAAATGAGTGGTGTTAGTCTGCTCACTCGTCAGTGAGGTATTGATGGCTTTAGTATGTCGTCACCTGTTCTGCATTGCGTTGCTCTTGTTGTCCAGCATTAGCTGGGCAGCCGGAGAGCCTCAAACGCCAGCGGAGGCTAAGCAACAAATTCAAACATTGCAGAAAGATTTAAAAAAACTGAATGGCTGGTTGAAAGAGACCAAGTCCCAACGCTCGGATGTTGAGAAAGGCCTAGAGAGCAAAGAAAAAGCGATAGAAGGTTTGCTTAAAAAAATCAACGATCTGCAAGAGAGCCTTAAAAAAGGAGAGCAGCAGCTCGGGAAATTAAAACAGCAGCAGCAGTCTTTTCAGCTCAGTATTCAGAAACAAAATGACCAAATAGCCGCCCAATTAAGGGCGGTTTATCGTTCTGGCAAGCAAGAAGGCATTAAATTACTTTTAAATGGGTCTGAACCTGAAGAGTCGATGCGCTTATTACAATATAACCGCTATTTTTCTACCGCTCGACAATCTCTTATTAATGGTTATGCCAACGAAGTAAATGACCTTAATTTGGTCGAGAAGAGCATTCGCCAAAAGCGCGCTCAGCAAGCCCAAGAAGAAGCGTCTTTGAATGAACAACGTGCAGGCTTAGTGAAAGAAAAAGCGGCACGTCGTGTTTTGTTAGCTAAGCTAGACAAAGATTTGGCTAAGGGGAATCAACGTTCTCAGCAGCTTGTGCAAAACCAAAAAGATCTGAAAGAAATGCTGAAGCGTTTAGAAGAAGCGCTTGCAGATGTCAAACTGCCTGATCAAGATGTGCCTTTTTCATCACAGAAAGGCAAGCTAGTTAGTCCGCTTAGAAAACTGGTTCGTTTGCCGACTGACGGAAAGGTTAATCTTGGTGGTGTCACGCTCGAAGCGAAAGAAGGCACTAAGGTACATGCGATTTTTAACGGTCGAGTTGTGTTTGCTGATTGGCTCAGAGGTTTTGGTTTTCTAATGATTGTTGATCATGGAAATGGTTATATGTCTCTTTATGGTTATAACCAAAGTTTGTTGAAAGAAGTTGGTGAATGGGTAAATGCCAATGATGTAATCGCCACGGTAGGCAGTTCTGGGGGTCGTTCAGAATCGGCTTTGTTTTTTGCCATTCGACACAATGGTACGCCTTTATCACCACTTTCTTGGGTGAGATCTAGTTGATCTATGCGCCAATAGAGTGTCTTTTATATATATGACACAACAGCAGGAAAAAAAATGATGAATTCCTTAAGTCGAGGTTTGGTTTTAATACTGATGACCTTTTCTGTACAGCAGAGCATCGCTGCACAGAAGACCGTTGCTAACGATAAATCGACGTTACCTCTTACTGAAATACAAGCATTTGTAGAAACGTTTGAAACCATTCGTGAAGGTTATGTGGATAAGTTAACGGATCAGCAGATATTGAACAAAGCGTTAAAGGGCATGGTATCTGCGCTTGATCCACATTCTGAATACATGACGAAAGATGAAGTCGCCGATTTTGACGAGTTGACGTCAGGTAACTACGCAGGCGTCGGTGTGGAAGTGGAAATGAAAGGTGATAAGTTGGTTGTAGTATCACCGATAGATGGCTCACCAGCGAAGCAGGCAGGTATTTTATCCGGTGATGTTATCGTAAAAGTGGGCAACACTTTTATCACCAGCCTTGGTTTTCAAGATGTAATGAACCTAATGCGAGGCGAGGTGGGAACCAAAATATCATTGGATATTGAGCGCGATGGCAAAATCAAACATTACAATCTTGAACGTCGTTTAGTGGAAGATAATAGTGTTAGCACTAAATGGTTAAGCAAAGGCATTGCTTATTTGCGCATTAGTCAGTTTCAAGGTGATACTGATACCGAGTTTTATAAAGCCATTGATAAGCTGAAAAAAGAACAAGCAATCAAAGGTGTTGTGTTAGATCTTCGAAATAATCCAGGCGGTGTACTACAGGCTGCGGTTGGTGTGGTGGATGCTTTTATTGATAAAGGCATGATTGTTTATACCGAAGGCCGTCATAAATCATCAAGCAGCCAATTTAGAGCAACAACAAAAAATACACGATTACCTACGGTTCCTTTAGTCATCTTGGTCAATGATGGCTCAGCATCGGCTTCTGAGATTGTTGCAGGTGCCTTACAAGATCATAAACGGGGTGTGATTATGGGCACAGAGACTTTTGGTAAAGGGTCGGTACAAACCGTGGTGCCTTTGTCTGATGGGGCGGCAGTGAAACTCACTACGGCTCTTTATTACACGCCCAATGGTCGATCTATCCAAGCGCAAGGTATTACGCCTGATCTTGTTGTTCCTCAGGCGAAATTAACGTTAGATAAAGACCACTTCGTTGTTAAAGAGTCAGAGTTAAAAGGACATCTTGGTAATGGCACAGGTGGTGCAGATAGAACAAATACCGATGTTAAATTTGAACTGGCTGATTTAGCTAAAACGGACTTTCAGTTATTTCAAGCGGTGACTATTTTGAAAACGTTACCAAAGTTTGACTATCATCCTTGAGAGAAAAGACAGTGAATGTAATTAGTATCAAGAAGGGCATGCGCTTGTGTGCCTTTCTTTTGGTTGGCTTGATGTGTAATCAAGCTCAATCCGCAGAAAATCCAGTTGAGCCAGATCAGGTGACACCTTTGGCTCATGGTATATTTTTATTAGGTCCTAACGTTAATGTTGAAAATGAAGCGTCAAATCCTGCTTCCGAAGATTGGTTAGGGCCAATAGTAAACGAGATAACGCACTCGGATAAGCTTGACTCTCTCGGATCAAAGTTGGTTATTACTCCGCCTTATTCGAAAGCGACCCAGTCAACGCTTGAAGGGGTGAATACAGATGCACCATCGATAGTAGAGCCGCGACATAATAGGCATCCTTTACCTAGGATTGCGATTTTGATCGACGACCTTGGTTATAACCGACAAGGAATGGAGTCAGCCTTGGCGTTACCTAAAAACGTCGCATTGGCCATTCTTCCATTAACGCCTTTCGCTCATAAAACAGCTACTCAGGCGAAAAAACAACACCGCGTCACTTTACTGCATGCGCCCATGGAAAATGTGCGAGAGCTTAAGCTTGGGCCAGGTGGATTGTATGCAAAAATGACAGAAGAGCAGCTTAAGAAAGCTCTCATAAAAGACATAGACAGTTTGCCTGGCATCAAAGGGGTGAATAATCACATGGGGAGCTTGTTAACCGCAAAGCAAGACTCGATGGACTGGGTGATGGAGGTGTTGAAAAAGCGCTCTTTGTTTTTCATTGATAGCTTAACGTCATCTCATAGTGTTGCGAAAGAAACAGCCCAAAAGCATGGGTTAAAAACAACAAGTCGAGATATTTTCCTAGATAATATTCGTACTGAGAAAGCAATTGATAGGCAGTTCTCACGACTGGTTAAAGAGGCAAAACACAGTGGTGTTGCGTTGGCGATTGGTCACCCATACCCAGAAACTATGGCGTATTTGAAAAAACGTTTGGTTAAGTTAGAAAAAGAAGGCGTTAGATTAGTGCCTCTCACGACGGTTTTACATAATAGTCCCATTCAACAATAACTCGAATTCCTCCTCCTACCTACAAAGAAGTTGAAGCAAAAGCTTTGCGTTCTTTGTGGGTTTTTAATTACTAGGTTTTATGAATATAAAGATCAAATTGTTTTTTTTTGATTTGCAGGGTCATCTTTGTAAGCTAGTTTCAATATTAATCTTCTTTGTCAGCTTTCTGGCAACTATAAGGCCCTTTCAAAAAATAGTGAGCCAAGCTGTTTTTGGTGCATTTACCTTTTTTTAAAGTATAAAAAACTTATCTTCAATAACTTTTTAGTATTTAGTTTGTTTGTATTGCTACATCTGATGATTATTTGTTCTATTTTAGTGCCTCTCTATTGACCAAAGACTGATCAAACATTAATGTTGTGCCTTAATGCGGTGCACATTATTTGTGATATCGCATAAAAAACTCCACTATTTCTACTGTTTTATGGGTTGAAAATTGTTGGAACGCATCTTGCTTTAATATAATAACGATAAACAAAACAAGTTGGAGCTCTTCTTATGTCACATGCGGTTATAAAGAAAACGTTAATTTCTATGGCGATAGCGGGTGCTGCAACACTGGCACAAGCTGATGTTGTTATCGGTGTAGCAGGACCTCATACAGGGGCTTATGCCGCCTTTGGTGAGCAGCTATGGAAAGGGGCGGAACAAGCAGCCAAAGATATCAATAAAGCGGGCGGCATTAATGGTGAAATGATTAAGCTTGTCAAAGCGGATGACGCTTGTGAGCCAAAACAAGCGGTTTCTATTGCTAACCGATTAGTTGACTCTGATGATGCTGTGGCGGTTATTGGACATTTCTGTTCTTCTTCTACACAACCTGCTTCAAATATCTACGCGGAAGCGGGTGTACTAATGATTACCCCTGCTTCTACCAACCCGACAATCACAGATCGTGGTCTTCCTAACGTATTTCGTGTGTGCGGCCGTGATGACCAACAAGGTGATGTTGCAGCAACCTATATCGTTGATAAGCTTCACGCAAAGCGCGTTGCTATCATTCATGATAAAGACACCTATGGCAAAGGCCTAGCGGATGCAATGAAAGCATCTCTTAATGCATATGGTACTAAAGAAGTCATGTACGAAGGTTTGACTCGAGGTGAAAAAGACTTTAACGCACTCGTGACTAAGATTCGTTCTGTCAATGCCGATGTTGTTTACTTCGGTGGTTTGCATTCTGAAGCAGGCCCATTAGTTCGTCAGCTTCGTGAACAAGGTTCAAAAGCGATCTTCATGTCTGGTGACGGCATTGTGTCTGATGAATTTGTTACCGTTGCCGGTGGGCCACAATACGTTAAAGGCGTAATGATGACATTTGGTGCTAACCCAATGTCTTACCCATCAGGTAAAGAAGTGGTTAAAGAGTTCCGTGCTGAGGGTTATGAGCCAGAAGGCTATACGCTTTACTCATATACTGCGATGCAAGTGGCCGCAGCAGCGCTTAGTCATGCGAACTTAGATCCAATCAAGGGTGCTGAGTGGTTGCATGCTAATTCTATCGATACAGTAATGGGTAAAAAAGCGTTTGATGCGAAAGGCGATCTGACCGTATCCGATTACGTAATGTATCAGTGGGATGATAAAGGTAAATATCATCAAATAGACTAATTTTCCTAATTAGCTTATTTCACAACTCGCCGAGGTGAATACTTCGGCGAGCTTGATCTTCGATTTACATTCCCACGAGGTTATACGATGGATATCGTTCTCCAGCAGTTGGTAAACGGTTTAACGCTTGGCTCAGTTTATGGGCTTATAGCGATAGGCTACACCATGGTGTACGGCATTATTGGCATGATTAACTTCGCCCATGGCGACGTTTACATGGTTTCTGCTTATCTCACCGCCATTTCGATCGCACTACTCACTTTTTTTGGTGTTGAATCTTTTCCTTTTATTATTTTTGGCGCATTGGTTTTTACTATTGTTATTACAGGCGCTTATGGCTGGGTGATAGAGCGTGTTGCTTATCGACCTTTGCGTAACTCTAGCCGCCTTTCTGTTTTAATTTCAGCCATTGGTATGTCTCTTATTTTGCAGAACTACGTGCAGCTGAGTCAGGGCCCAAATCAACAAGGTGTTCCAACACTCATCACGGGGGCTTTTCGTTTTCATATTGGTGATGGTTACGTACAGATTACTTATATGAAAGTGTTGATTTTGCTTATCGCATTAGCCGGCATGGGGATTCTTACCTATATCATCCAAAAAACAAAGTTGGGGCGCATGTGTCGAGCGACTCAGCAAGACCGTAAGATGGCGTCCATCTTAGGTATTGATACAGATAAAGTTATTTCGTCCGTTTTCGTTATTGGTTCTGCTATGGCCGCATTGGCTGGGGTTTTAGTGACGCTAGATTATGGCGCATTTGACTTTTATATCGGCTTTATCATGGGGATAAAAGCCTTTACTGCCGCAGTATTGGGTGGGATTGGTTCATTACCCGGTGCCATGTTAGGTGGGCTTATTCTTGGTCTTTCTGAATCATTGTTTGCTGGCTTAGTTAGCTCTGATTATAAAGATGTTTTTTCTTTCTCTTTGTTAGTCCTCATTTTGATTATTCGTCCGAGTGGTCTTTTAGGCAAACCAGCAGTGGAGAAAGTATAAATGAGCCAAACAGCAGGTATGAACTATAAACAATGTTTCATTGATGCAGTGGTTGCTGCCTTAATGGCGTTAGTGGTCTTCGGCCCTATTATGGGGATCGTTCTTGATGGGTATAAGTTTGATATTGATTTCCAACGCGTGGGTTGGATTGTATCGATTGTCTTTGTTGGCCGTCTCTTTATGTCTTACTATTTTCAGACGGCAAAGGGCCAAGCAATGCTCTTCAAATACGCCAACAATCATGATGGCGTAACCGTAAACCCACCAAACCATAAATCTAAAATGATTTGGGTTATTCCTTTAGTAATGGTGATTGGTTTTCTGATTCCTTTTATCGCTTCTAAATACATTCTGACGGTGCTGATATTAGGTCTTATTTACGTGTTATTGGGACTGGGTCTGAATATCGTGGTCGGTTTGGCTGGCTTATTGGATCTTGGTTTTGTTGGTTTTTATGCAATAGGAGCATACTCATTAGCATTAGGTTATGAAAACTTAGGTTTGGGTTTTTGGTCTATGTTGCCAATTGCCGCGATTGCCGCTGCTTTTGCTGGAGCAATCCTTGGTTTTCCGGTGCTGAGAATGCATGGTGATTATCTAGCGATAGTTACCTTAGGTTTTGGTGAGATCATCCGCCTAATATTAACCAATTGGGTATCACTAACTCATGGTCCAAACGGCATATCTGCCCCTCTTCCTACATTCTTTGGCTTAGAGTTTAAGCGGCGATCTGCACACGGTGAAACGTTCCATGAATTTTTCAACCTCCCATACGATTCAGGCTACAAATACATGTTTGTGTATTTGGTCTTGTTTGCCGTTGTCTGGGCTGTTCTTTTTATTAAGCATCGTCTTGTAAAAATGCCGATTGGTCGAGCTTGGGAAGCATTGCGTGAAGACGAAATTGCCTGTCGTTCTTTGGGTTTAAATCATGTTCTAGTTAAATTATCAGCCTTTATGTTGGGGGCTTCAACAGCAGGTTTGGCCGGTGTTTTCTTTGCGACGTATCAAGGCTTTGTGAGTCCATCTTCGTTTACCTTCTTCGAGTCTGCACTGATCTTAGCGATCGTGGTATTGGGTGGTATGGGGTCAACGTTGGGTGTGGTGATTGCCGCCTTCTGTTTGACGGTATTGCCTGAGATGCTGAGGGAAGTGGCTGAGTATCGTGTTTTGTTGTTTGGTATTTTGATGGTGGTGATGATGATTTGGAAACCTCGAGGTCTCGTTCGTGTGACGCGAAATGGTTTTGCCGCGAGAGAAGGGGTGATTAAATGAGCCAAGAAAATATTTTAAAAATAGAAAACTTGGTCATGCACTTTGGTGGTATTAAAGCCCTTAATGATGTGACTTTTGACATAAAACGCGGCTCTGTATCGGCTTTAATTGGACCAAATGGTGCGGGTAAAACCACAGTTTTTAACTGTATCACGGGATTTTATAAAGCCACGGGCGGCAATATTATGTTGTCTGCCAATGGAAAAGAAACCAGTGTGATTAAAGTATTGGGTGAAGCGTTTAGGCTAACCGATTTCTTTTCCCCCATCGCTTTCTTTCAGCGTTTAAAATACAAGATGTTTGGAGGTTCGCATTTGGTAAATCGTGCAGGATTATCCAGAACATTTCAAAATATTCGCTTATTTAAAGAAATGTCAGTGGTTGAAAACCTGTTGGTTGCTCAACACATGCGGGTTAATCGTAATTTATTAGGTGGTATTTTAAATACAAAGGCTTATAAACAAGCAGAGAGTGACGCATTAGAGCGTGCTTTTTATTGGCTTGGAGTTGTTGATTTAGTGGATTTTGCTAACCGTTTGGCTGGCGAGCTTTCTTATGGTCAACAGCGCCGCCTAGAAATCGCTAGAGCGATGTGTACCAACCCTGAAATTGTCTGTCTCGATGAGCCCGCAGCGGGTTTGAACCCTTCAGAAACAGAAGCGCTGACGAAAATGATCCGTGTCTTGCGCGATGAGCACAATACCACTGTGTTGTTGATTGAGCATGATATGGGCATGGTGATGGATATTTCAGACTACATTGTGGTGCTCGACCATGGCGAAGTGATTGCTGAAGGTGGCCCTGATGATATTAAAACGAATCCTAAAGTAATTGCTGCCTATCTTGGGGCAGAAGAAGGTGAGGAGATGACCCTATGAGCACCTTGATGGAGTTTAAAGAGGTTGATGTCCATTATGGTCCAATCCAAGCGCTTAAAAAAGTGTCGTTATCAATAGATGAAGGTGAAATTGTCACCATGATCGGAGCGAATGGCGCCGGGAAGTCGACGTTGTTAATGTCGATCTTTGGGCAGCCACGCATTTCTAGTGGAGAAATTATTTATCGTGGTGAAGATATTTCGCAAAAATCTGCGCATTATGTTGCCTCGCATGGTTTGGCTCAGTCTCCAGAAGGGCGTCGTATTTTCCCAAGTATGTCAGTAGAAGAAAACTTACTGATGGGGACCATTCCTATCGGTATGAAGCATGCTGATGAAGATATGAAGCATATGTTTGAGTTATTTCCTCGTTTAGAAGAGCGTCGTAATCAACGCGCTTCCACCATGTCTGGTGGTGAGCAGCAGATGCTGGCCATTGCTCGAGCATTGATGAGTCGCCCCAAACTATTGTTGTTGGATGAGCCGAGCTTGGGATTGGCGCCCATTATCGTGAAACAAATATTTCAAATATTGAAAGATGTAGCGAGCACAGGAATGACCATCTTCTTAGTGGAGCAGAACGCAAACCATGCATTGAAGCTGGCCGACCGAGGATACGTTATGGTAAACGGAGAAATTCGTTTGACAGGAACGGGTGCTGAGCTCTTGGTTAATCCTGAAGTACGTGAAGCGTATTTAGGCGGGCATTAATTAACGTCAACTCTCTTTAGTTATGTATAAATGGCGAATCTCTTGGTTGAGGCTCGCCATTTTTTTATAGTCTAAATAATGTATCACTGATTAGGTCTTTGACTTGGGATGGCTGTGCGTTTTCCCCTAACGAAGCATCATAAATAGCGTCTATTTCGTCACCAAAGTAAGCGAACACTTCCTCTTTTGAAAGCGCTGGAGTTAGCCCGGCCGGATTTGCTGAGGTTGAAACAATGGCGCCATTAAAGGCGTTGCATAAGTTCCTCACAGCAGTGTGCTGTGACAGCCGAATAGCGACACTCTCGTGCTTTCCTCGAATCCATGGCGGCGCCACTGTCGTATCTGGAACAACCCATGAAGTCGGAATGCTTGTCTTACTCGTTAGTCGGTTCGCTGATTCCAAGCTTAATTTTTTTGTCCAATCGAGAAGGTGAGAAGGTTTTCCCGCGACTAAAATAAGCCCTTTTTCAACGGGGCGCGCTTTTAATTTAAGTATTTTTTGCACGGCCGATTGATTAAATGGATCACAGCCTAATCCCCAAACGGCTTCGGTTGGATAAGCAATAACACCACCTTGGCGCATTATCTCAGCAAGCTTTTCTGGAGAATATATTAATGTCATGAAGTGGACACCCAAACAGGCAAAATAAAAAGATTAGGAAGGATTTTAATGGTATTTAAGTGGCTGGGCTAGAAGGGAAGACTGATTAAAGAGAGTTAATCAGTCTTAGAGCCCAATGCTACTGCTAGAAATAGAACCAGAAGTTTATTTTAACGCTTTAATTTTTTCTTTAATGTCAGCAATTTTACTTTCCATTACTTTTTCTAAGTGCTCTAACTCAACGATAAGGTCGTCTTTAGACACTTTGATTTCATGCTGTTTACCAACAATTTTTTCTAGCTCTTCTAAGGCGCGAACAACGATTAAAGAAGGCTCTTGCACTTGGCGATAGGTTTGTTGACCACCATCGGCTAATACTGTTTTTGTAGAGCGGCCAAATTTAAATTTTTTACTTTTTGGTAGTAAAGAGCCTTTTTCGCGACGGTAATAGACTTTTAAAACATCTTGTCCATTTTCATAGCGAAGGGTAAATTTTTCGATATTTTCTGTGCTGGTGATGCCCATGGATTCAAGCGTTGGATTCATAACAGGGTCCTGTTTTGTGGGTTTAACTAATTAATGTTCTGTTTAATTAGTTTGGGATTGTCATGTTAAAAGCAAGGGTAAAGCAAGAGGAAAACATAAGAAACTTGAGATGACGCAGAAAACAAGAATATATCTTGTTTTCGCCATTTCCCTAAGAACAAATTAATCTTCTTCTTGCTCGGTATTATCTATGCCCAGTTCTTTAATTTTTCGAGTAAGGGTATTGCGTCCCCACCCTAATAAAAGAGACGCATCACGTCGTCTACCTGCTGTGTGAGCGAGTGCTGTCTCAATCATAATGCGTTCGAATTTAGGCACAGCTTGTTCTAAAATGCCTTTTTGACCGCTTGCTAGAGCACTATCAACCCAATTTTTAAGAGCATCTTCCCATGAGCCTAATGGTTGTTCGCTTGGTGTAGCAGCAAGCAATTCAGGTGGAAGGTCTTCTATTAAAACTTCACGACCTGAAGCCATTACGATGAGCCAGCGGCAGGTGTTTTCTAATTGGCGAACGTTTCCGGGCCATTCTAATCGAGTTAAATAAGCCTCTGTTTCTTTGGTTAGCAGTTTAGGTTCCACAGCCAGTTCTTCGGCAGCTCGACTTAAAAAGTGACGAGCTAATTTAGGAATATCTTCACGGCGTTCAGCCAGTTTAGGGAGGTGAATTCGAATAACATTTAAGCGATGGAATAGATCTTCTCGGAACGAGCCTTTTTGAACCAAGTTTTCTAGATTCTGATGCGTTGCGGCAATGATTCGAACATCCACCTTAACTGGCGTGTGCCCACCGACTCGATAAAATTCGCCATCTGCGAGAACACGCAGTAGGCGAGTTTGTGTCTCTGCTGGCATATCACCGATTTCATCTAGAAACAGAGTGCCGCCGTTGGCTTGTTCAAAGCGCCCGCGGCGTTGAGTATTCGCGCCAGTAAACGCCCCTTTTTCATGACCGAATAATTCAGATTCGATTAAATCATGGGGAATAGCGGCCATGTTAAGGGCGATAAAAGGGTTCGCGGCTCTTGGGCTATGAGTATGTAGCGCTTTAGCAACCAGCTCTTTACCAGTACCAGACTCACCATTAATGAGAACAGTGATATTGGAATTCGCAAGACGTCCGATAGCACGAAACACTTCTTGCATAGCGGGTGCTTCACCGATGATATCCTTGTCGACTTCTTCTACTTCCGCGACCGGTATATCAGCACTAGGCATGGCTTTTTGATAATGAAGAATAGCGCGTTTTACAAGGGTTACCGCTTCTTCTACATCAAACGGTTTTGGTAAGTATTCAAATGCACCGCCTTGGTAAGAAGCGACCGCACTTTCCAAATCTGAATGGGCTGTCATTATGATGACAGGCAGATGCGGATGCTCTGTTTGTAGCCTATTCAGTAGCGTTAAGCCATCCATACCTGGCATGCGAATATCACTAATAATGGCGCTAGGTTGTTCTTGGTCTATCATATCAACCAAGTTTTCTGCCGAATCAAACAGACGACATTGAATGCCTTCTTGCTCTAGTGTCTTTTCCAATACCCAGCGAATAGACCTATCGTCATCTACAATCCATACGGTTTCTTGTTGTGTCATAGGTTCTTCTCCTTGCCTGAGAGGATTGTCTCAATTGGCATCAATATATTAAATTCGGTTTGTTGAGGGGTGCTCTGACATTCGATAATTCCGTGATGTTGATGAATAACAGATTGGGATATCGAAAGCCCGAGCCCTGTTCCTTCTGCTCGGCCACTTACCATAGGGTAGAATAATGTTTTTAATATAGACTCGGGAATTCCTGGTCCATTATCAATAATGCTAATTTTACAAACCAGTCTATGGCGTTTAGCACCAATGGTGAATTGACGAAGTGCACGCGTCACCAGTCTAATTTGTTTCTGATTATTCTCGTCCTGTTCTAGTAGTGCCTGCATCGCATTGCGCGTGACATTCAGTATGGCTTGTATTAATTGAGATTCGTCACCGATGATGTCTGGAATACTAGGGTCGTAATCGCGAATGATTTCTATGCGGCCATCAGATTCCACTTGAATCAGCTGTTTTACCCTTTCAATCACCCGATGAATGTTGAGTGGTTTGTTTTTTGGTAATTGGCGAGGGCCAAGTAAGCGGTCAACCAAATCTCTCAAACGATCAGACTCTTCAATAATTACTTGCGTGTAATCTTTTAGCGCTTCATCAGTAAACGCTCTGCTGATGAGTTGAGCGGCTCCGCGGATACCTCCTAATGGGTTTTTTATCTCGTGGGCAAGATTTCGCACCAATTCTTTACTGGTCTGATGGTTAGCAATCAGCTCGTCTTCCAGAGAAATACGCTTCATGCGATCTCTAGGGTAGAGTTCAATTAAAAGGCTGTCAGTTGTGTTGCTGGTATTGCTAATTGGCGTGACCGTGTAGTCGCAAAATAGTTTTTCGCCATTTGCTCTCTCGACCTCAGCTTCCCGTTTAGTAAAGGGATGTCCTGAGTTGATGGCAGATAACAAGGAATCGATGCCTTCCTCATTTTCGCGAAAAGCAGCACCTAAGTCTTGGCCATAAATGCGTTTTCGGCTGACAGCAAGCAGCATCTCAGCCGCGGGGTTTAAGTATTCAATAACCAGCTCGCGGTTTACTTGTACCACAGCGGTTGATAAACGATCTATTAATAAGCTATACACAATTGTGCCTCTTTAGTGATTCTAATTAACTGCAAAATACGAACCAACAATGGGCGGTCAGGAATGTTGATTTAATAGACTATTTCCTGGGTGCGATACGTCATTGTGCCTTTTTTTGGTGCAGTCATGAATCTTTGTTTTTTTTGAGGGCAAAAAAAAGCCCCAAATTGGATCGGGGCTTTTCTGGGTATTATTTAATATCTAAACTTATAGGCTGTAGTAAAGTTCAAACTCAAGCGGATGAGTTGTCATCGCTACACGTTGAGCTTCTTCTGCTTTTAGGCCGATGTAAGCATCGATCATGTCATTAGAGAATACGCCGCCTTGAGTTAAGAACTCACGATCTTCGTCTAGACACTTAAGCGCTTCTTCTAAGCTGCTAGCAACTTGAGGGATAGCGGCTGCTTCTTCAGCTGGAAGGTCGTACAAATCTTTGTCTGCTGCATCGCCAGGGTGAATCTTGTTTTTAATTCCGTCAATACCTGCCATCAACATAGCAGAGAACGCTAGGTATGGGTTAGCGGTTGGATCAGGGAAACGAGCTTCAATACGTTTGCCTTTAGGGCTTGCAACGAATGGGATACGGATAGAAGCAGAACGGTTACGCGCTGAGTAAGCCAACATAACAGGTGCTTCGAAACCAGGAACAAGACGTTTGTAAGAGTTGGTTGATGCGTTAGTGAACGCATTCAATGCTTTCGCGTGCTTGATGATACCGCCGATGTAGTAAAGCGCCATATCAGATAGACCAGCGTACTGATCACCAGCGAATTGGTTTTCGCCGTCTTTCCAGAAAGATTGGTGAACATGCATACCAGAACCGTTATCGCCAACGATTGGTTTAGGCATGAAAGTCGCTGTTTTGCCGTAAGCGTGAGCCACGTTATGAACACAGTACTTAAGGATTTGAACTTCATCAGCTTTCTTAACTAGCGTGTTGAATTTAGCACCGATTTCGTTTTGACCAGCAGTGGCAACTTCATGGTGATGAACTTCAATAACCAAGCCCATAGATTCCATCGCACCACACATTGCGCCACGTAGATCGTGATGAGAATCAACTGGTGGAACTGGGAAGTAGCCGCCTTTTACGAAAGGACGGTGACCCATGTTGCCGCCTTCAATCTTCTTGTTAGAAGACCAAGCAGCTTCTTCAGCGTTGATTTCTACTGTTGAACCAGACATGTCTGTTTTCCAGCGAACATCATCAAAGATGAAGAATTCAGGCTCAGGACCAAAAAATGCTGTGTCGCCAAGACCGGTTGATTTTAGGAATTCTTCAGCGCGAAGAGCAACAGAGCGTGGGTCACGATCGTAGCCTTGCATAGTAGAAGGCTCGATGATGTTACAACGAACGATCAAAGTAGACTCTTCAGTGAAAGGATCAACAACAACAGTGTCGTCCTGCGGCATCATAATCATGTCGGATTCATTAATGCCTTTCCAGCCTGCAATAGAAGAACCGTCGAACATTTGGCCATTCTCAAAAAACTCTTCGTCTACAGTAACTGCTGGAATCGTTACATGTTGCTCTTTACCTTTAAAATCAGTAAAGCGAAGGTCAACCCACTTCGCGTCGTGCTCAGCAATCAAGGCAAGGGTCTTGTTAGACATAGTTGGTTCTCCAATGTAATTAAAACGAAATTTCTTCCGACATAGTATTTAAAATTGCTTCAAGGTGAAGCGCTGATGGTAAATAACTAAGCACAAGTTGTGCCAGAATTTTGGGCGTTCATTTAAAACCTTTAATAACAACAACATAACATAATAAGCGCTTGAAAATGCACAATTTTATTGCTTTACGATAGAGCATTTCAAAAACCATTGTCACTTTTTAGTGCGATAAATGTCTTCGTGCTCAAAAATGGTGCGAATATATTGTTTTCGTCCTTCTAGCCTTTTCTTTATAATAAGTTCCGTTTTTAATTATCTGGCATGCAACGCACTCTTTATGAAATTTATTGTTAAGTTTTTCGCTGAAATAACCATCAAAAGCCGTCCTGTAAGAAAATCATTTATCAAGCAACTTCGCCAAAACATAAAACTGGTGCTGAAAAAGCACGATGTCGATGTTGTGGTAGCAGGGAACTGGGATTTCATTGAGGTGTTGTCTGAACGTGACGATTTGCGCAATGACTTTATTGACGCTCTATCTAATACCGCCGGCATCGCACATTTTCAATTTGTTCGTGAGTTTCCATTAGTGGACCTTGACGGTGTTGTGGACGAAGCATTGGTGTCTTATGGCGACGTTTTAAAGGATGCCGTGTTTGCAGTGCGAGTTAAGCGTGTTGGCAAACATCACGACTTCACCTCTGTTGAAGCAGAACGCTATATTGGTGGCTGTTTGAAAGCCAAGTCTGGTGCGCACAGTGTTCGCTTGAAAAATCCTGATGTGCTGGTGCCAATTGATATTCGAGATAATCGAGTTTGGATGATCGAACAGCGGGTTGAAGGCTTGGGTGGTTATCCGATTGGCTCTCAAGATTCTGTACTGTCGTTGATTTCAGGTGGTTATGATTCCACTGTAAGTACTTATATGACCATGAGTCGTGGTTTGAAAACGCATTTTTGCTTCTTTAATTTGGGTGGCGATGCGCACGAAATTGGTGTGAAACAAGTCTCTCATTTTTTGTGGGAAAAATACGGCTCTGGTTTGACGGTAAAATTTGTCACCGTTCCTTTTGAAGATGTTGTTGGAGAGATCTTGACGAAAGTGGATAACTCTCAAATGGGGGTTGTCTTGAAACGCATGATGTTACGAGCAGCGTCTCAAGTGATGGAAGGTGTTAACGCGAAAGCACTGGTGACGGGCGAAAGTGTGGCGCAGGTTTCTAGTCAAACCTTGATTAATTTAAAGGTGATTGATCAGGTGACCGATGAGTTGGTCATTCGTCCATTGATCACCACTAATAAACAAGAAATTATAGACAAAGCGATCGATATTGGTACGGCAACGTTTGCGGCCAGTATGCCTGAGTTTTGTGGTGTAATTTCTGTTAAGCCGACTACGCGAGCAAAAATGCAAAAAGTTCAGCGGGAAGAGGAAAAATTCGACTTCGCTGTATTAGAAAAAGCCATTGATGAAACTCGTGTTATGTCGATTCAGAATGTCATGGACGATGTCGACAAACAATACCAAGGCGAAGTGCCTGTTGTGCGCATGCCTGTAGCGGATGAAGTTATTATAGACATTCGTCACCCAGATGAATCGATAAAGCGCCCATTAAAAGTCAGTGGTCGTCCAGTTAAAATCGTACCATTTTTTGCGTTGGATTCGACGTGGTCCTCATTAGACCAAGACGTGATGCATTTATTGTATTGCGGAAAGGGTGTAATGAGTCGGATGCATGCCTCCTATTTATTAGGTAAAGGGCATTCCAACGTCGGAATTTATTTACCGTAAAAAAACGACCATGAACGTGATCTATTTATTACCGAAGGTATCTTTGTCATAAATAGATCGCGGGCATGTTTTTATGCTTCAAAAATACCCTATGAAGATTATTTGTTGACTTTTTTGGTTACTTTAATGGGATCTTCATCAATATAAGGGTACAATTGCGCGAATTTTACCCCGTACTGAGATCCACCGCGCTTGAAGAGCATAGCTGCTCGAGCCAAGCAGCGATATATCTTTTTGCTTACGCTTAATGCAGAGAATTAAAATGTCTAATGATATTAGCAAGTTACGCAATATAGCCATCATTGCGCACGTTGACCATGGTAAAACTACCTTGGTTGATAAACTATTGAGTCAATCTGGTACTCTTGATCGTAAAGATGAAGGTTCAGAGCGCATCATGGATTCCAACGATCAAGAAAAAGAACGTGGTATCACCATCTTGGCGAAAAACACGTCAATCATGTGGAATGATTACCGCATCAACATCGTAGACACACCAGGACACGCCGATTTCGGTGGTGAAGTGGAACGTGTACTATCTATGGTCGATTGTGTATGTCTATTGGTTGATGCTGTTGATGGCCCAATGCCGCAAACGCGTTTCGTAACTTCTAAAGCATTTGAGCAAGGTTTGCGTCCTATTGTTGTTATCAACAAAGTTGACCGTCCTGGCGCTCGTCCTGATTGGGTTATGGATCAAGTTTTTGATCTTTTTGATAACCTTGGCGCAACAGAAGAACAGTTAGACTTCCCTGTTATTTACGCTTCTGCAATCAACGGTCAAGCTGGTACTGATCCAGATAACCTAGCAGATGACATGACGCCATTGTACGAAATGATCGTAGAAAGCGTTCCAGTTCCTGATGTTGATCCAGAAGGTACATTCCAAATGCAGATTTCTGCATTGGATTACGACAGCTACGTTGGTGTTATCGGTGTAGGCCGTATCACACGTGGTAGTTTGTCTCCTAACCAACAAGTGATTGTAAAATCAGCTGATGGCAAAGAGCGTAAAGGTAAAGTACTAAACGTGAAGGGCTACCATGGTCTAGCGCGTGTTGACACAAACAAAGCGTCTGCTGGTGATATCGTATGTATCAACGGCATCGACGGTCTAAGTATCTCTGATACCTTGTGTGATCCTACTTGTGTTGAAGCGCTTCCTGCATTGTCTGTAGATGAGCCAACAGTAAGCATGACTTTCATGGTAAACGATTCTCCGTTTGCTGGTAAAGAAGGTAAGTACATCACTACTCGTAACATCAAAGACCGTCTAGACCAAGAATTGATCCACAACGTTGCATTGCGCGTTAAGCAAGGCGATACACCAGATAAATTTATTGTTTCTGGTCGTGGTGAGCTTCACTTGTCTGTATTGATCGAATCAATGCGTCGTGAAGGCTTCGAAATGGGCGTATCCCGTCCTGAAGTTGTTATCAAAGAAATCGACGGTGTTAAATCTGAACCATTTGAAATGGTAGTAATCGATGTTGAAGATCAGCATCAAGGTTCTATCATGGAAGAAATCGGCTTACGTAAAGGTGAGCTAACAAACATGGAGCCAGATGGTAAAGGCCGTACACGCCTTGAATTCATGATGCCTTCACGTGGTCTTATCGGTTTCCGTGGCTTGTTCCTAACATTGACGTCTGGTTCTGGTATTTTGACAAGCGTTTTTGATCACTACGGTCCAGTTAAAGACGGTGAAGTTCAAAGTCGTAAAAATGGTGTATTAGTAAGTATGCTTACTGGTAAAACAGCCGCTTACTCTTTGTTTAACTTACAAAGCCGTGGTCGTATGTTCCTAGGTCACGCGGTTGAAGTGTACGAAGGTCAAATTATCGGTATTCACTCACGTGATAACGATCTAGCCGTTAACCCTGTTAAAGGTAAGCAGCTGACTAACGTACGTGCTTCTGGTACAGATGAAGCGTTAACGCTTACGCCACCAATCAAGCAAACACTTGAGCAAGCACTTGAATTTATCGAAGACGATGAATTGGTAGAAGTAACACCAGTTAGTATTCGTGTTCGTAAGAAATACTTAACTGAAAACGAGCGTAAACGTAACGGTCGTAAGTAAGACATCGCCATTCTTTAACAAGCAACTCGTCAGAGAGGTTTAAAAGAGCAGCAGCAAATAGAGTCACGCAAGTGGCTCTACGAGCGACAGAAGCGCCTTCGGGCGCTTTTGTTTTATCTGGGGTTTGCTAAAGTGCTTGATAGAAAAAGGAGCTGAAAATGAAGGTATTAGTACAGCGAGCATTGAATGCTAGTGTCATGGTAGAGGGTGAGATCATTGGGGCGATCGATCATGGGCAGCTTGTTTTGGTGGGAATTGAAAAGGGTGATACAGAGCAGGATGTGCAGCGCCTCGCCGATAAATTGCTCAAATATCGTATGTTTTCCGATCAAGATGGCAAGATGAATTTAAATGTTCAGCAAGTCGACGGTGGCGTTTTATTAGTGTCTCAGTTTACTTTGGCGGCAGACACGAAAAAGGGTCTACGCCCTGGGTTTTCCACAGCGGCAGTGCCCGTTGAAGGCGAGCGTTTATTTAATGATTTTGTGGATAAAGTCCGTGCACAGTATGATCGTGTCGCGACAGGCCGCTTCGGTGCTGACATGAAGGTATCCTTTACCAATGACGGTCCAGTGACCTTTATGTTGGATTAGCGTCTGAATTCAATCATCGCGAAAGCATAAAAAAGCGGCTGTGGATAACAAGCCGCTTTATTAACAAAATTTTGACGGAGCAATGGATTGTTAAACTTGCTCTGAGTCGTCTTCAGGTTCTTCTATTTCAACTTTTACCGTTCTTCCTGCCAACAAGCCTAATTCAAAAAGTAGCCACATAGGGATCGCTAACAGCGTTTGAGAGAAAATGTCAGGTGGTGTAATAAGCATACCTATGACAAAGCAGCCAAGAAAAACATATGGACGTTTTTTAGATAATGTTGCGACAGTTGTCACGCCTGCTTTTATCAAAAGATAAGTGGCAATAGGAATTTCAAACGTGACGCCAAAAGCGAAAAACAGCTTAAGGACAAAGTTAAGGTAGTTGTTGATGTCTGTCATCACAGTCACATCACTAGGGCCTACTGTCGTAAAAAACCCAAAGATAAGTGGCAACACAACAAAATACGCAAAAAGTACACCGCCGTAGAAAAGGATAATGCTGGATATAAGTAGCGGGATGGCGATTCTTTTTTCGTTTTTGTACAAAGCTGGTGCGATAAAAGACCAAGCTTGATAGAGGGTATAGGGGATAGAAATTAACACTGAAATCGCAAATGTCAGTTTTAGCGGGGCTAAAAATGGCGATGCAACCTCAGTGGCGATTAGTGAGCTGCCTTTTGGTAATAATAGGCGCAATGGCTCAGAGACGATCATATAAAGATCATTGGCAAAGTAATATAAGCCAATAAAAATAACTAAAACAGCAATCACTGATTTTAATAATCGATTTCTTAGCTCAATTAAATGGGCAACAAGCGGCGCTTGGGAAGAAGAATCAGTACTCATAGTATTAATAATCTGCCAGTGAATTAAGGGCGAGAGGTGTCAGTTGTGCTGGTTTTATCGTCTGTACTTGCTTTGTCTGTGCTTATTTTATCTGTACTTACTTTATCTGCATTAGTTTCTGAGTCACGAGTCTTGGATGGATTGAGCTCATTGCTAGCAATCGCATTGTCTAACGTAATGTTCTCTTCTTCTAGTTGGTTTGTTGGTTCAGTTGATAACGGCGCCAAGTTTTCTGTTTCTAATGCGCCTTGCAGGATTGTATTTTCTTCTGCTTGCGCAACAGTGTTGGATTTTTCAGCATCAATGTCTGCTTTTTCAGCGAGCATTGATTCAGGTAAAGGCGTGATCATGTTTTGAATGTCGTTGCCTTCTTTTAAAATGCGCTTGTTTGTCTGCTCGATTTTTTGCTGTAGTTCTTCTTGATCCAATTGGGCGTTTATTTCCCGCTGCACCGTACTAATAGTACGGCGAATCTTACGAATCCATAGGCCTGCTGTCTTAGCAGCAATAGGAAGCCGTTCAGGGCCAAGAATAATCAAGGCCACTACGAATACAACTAATAGTTCTGAGAAGCCAATATCGAACACAGATTAAGCGCTCTTGTCGTCTTTTTTAGTTTCTGACTCGATGACTTTGCTTTGCGCTGTCTTCGATTCCTCTTCTGCATCATCTTCTTTGTTAACGGCTTCTTTAAAGCCTTTAACTGCACCACCTAAATCGCCACCTAGGTTTTTCAGTTTTTTAGTGCCAAAAATAAGAACTAAAATTGCTAAAACAATGAGCAATTGCCAAATACTGATACCACCTAACATATGTATGTACTCCTATTTAGTACGGTTAGCTTTTTCTTCCAAGCCTGATAAGTTGAATCGTCGCGCTAGCTCATTTAAAACATCATCAGGACCTAAATCAAGATGGGAAAGCATCACTAATGTGTGAAACCATAAATCAGCTGTTTCACCAATTACTTCTGAATTATCTTTCGAAACCAATGCATCTTTCGCTGCAATAATAGTCTCTATGCTTTCTTCACCTACTTTTTCGAGTATTTTATTCAACCCTTTCGCGTGTAAGCTGGCAACATAAGATGAATCAGCTGCCGCTGTTTTGCGTTGTTCTAGGGTGATAGCAAGTTCGGCTAATACGTCGGTTTTCATTATAATCTCACGAATGTTACGGTTTTAGTATCAATAAGTATAAGCCTACAAAAAAGAGCGAAACGCTCAAAATGTCGGCACTTTGAAGGTATTGAAGTGACTCTGGGTCTATGGTTAACCATGCCGCGCCTAGACTGACAATGCCCAGTAGTCTAAATGGTATGCCGCGTCTGCTTTGTTTTACTTCTTTACCTAGTTCAAGTATCGCAGCTGTTTGTGCTTGCATGCGCTCTTCTTGGTGAGAAATTTGAGTCAGAGCAGAAAAAATCAAATTCGGAATTTTAGGCAATTGGCCCGCCCATTCTGGCGCTTGTTTGCGCATTTCTTCTATCATGCGCTTTGGCCCCATCTGTTCGTGCATCCAGCGTTCCAAGAAAGGTTTCGCAGTCACCCACAAGTCCAAATCGGGATAAAGCTGGCGCCCAAGCCCTTCGATGTTCAGCAGTGTTTTTTCAAGTAAAACAAGTTGAGGTTGGACTTCCATATTAAAGCGTCGAGCGGTTTGGAATAGACCAATTAGCACTTGCCCAAAAGAAATGTCTTTAAGTGGTTTGGCAAACATAGGTTCGCATACACTTCGAATAGCGGATTCAAAAGCATGAACTGGCGTTTCTTTTGGTACCCAGCCACTTTCTACATGTAATTCAGCAACGAGACGATAATCGCGTTTGAAAAACGCCAAAAGATTGCGTGCTAAATAATTCTTATCGGCATCGTCTAAGCTGCCCATAATTGCGCAATCGATGGCAATGTATTTGGGTTTAAGCGGATTAGATACGTCGACAAAAATATTGCCAGGATGCATGTCTGCATGGAAAAAACTGTGAGAGAACACCTGAGTGAAGAATATTTCGACACCACGCTCAGCTAAACATTTCATGTCTACCTTAGCGGCGTTTAATGCTTTTATGTCTGCAACTGGAATGCCGGATATGCGTTCCATAACCATGATATTTTTATGGCAAAAGTCCCAGTAAACTTGCGGCACATAAAGTAATTCGGAGTCCGTGAAATTTCGTTGCAATAGGCCTGTATTAGCGGCTTCTTTAGCAAGGTCTAATTCATCCAAAATAGTGTATTCGTAATCAGTCACTACTTCGACAGGTCGTAAGCGACGGCCATCAGAGCTGGTTTTCGCGACAAAATGGGCCAGAGTATAAAGTAGGCCAATGTCTTGACGAATAGTGGTTTCGATATTTGGTCGAATTACTTTTACCACAACATCTTCACCGGAGTGGAGCTTAGCGGTATGAACTTGAGCTATGGATGCAGAAGCAAGCGGCGTGGCTGAGAATTCAGCGAAGAGTTCGCTTACTGGTGCTTTTAAGTCTCGTTCAATAATTGCTTGAGCGGTTTTACCAGAGAATGCAGGCACTTTATCCTGCAGCTTAGCTAGCTCGTCCGCAATATCGTCATCAAGAAGGTCTCTGCGTGTAGACAATATTTGCCCAAATTTCACGAAGATAGGACCAAGCGATTCTAGCGCTAAACGCAATCGTTCTCCGCGATTTTTGAGTGCTCTTTGTCTACCAAATCGACAGACTACCCCCATGGTGTAACGCAAATACCAAGGTAGCTTATCAAAAGGAACGAGCGCATCAAGGCGGAAACGAATCACCGTAAAAATGATACGAATTAAACGCAAAGCACTTCTTAGCATATTAGAATTTAAACCCTTTATGTAATGCGACAATACCGCCAGTCATGTTTTGATAGCTAGTACGCTCAAAGCCAACGTCATCCATCATTCCCTTTAGTGTTTCTTGGTCAGGATGCATGCGAATAGATTCCGCTAAGTAGCGGTAACTTTCCGAATCATTAGCAATCACTTTGCCGATGAAAGGCAATAAACGAAAAGAATATTGATCGTATATTTGCGACAGTGCTTCGGATTCAGGTTTTGAGAATTCAAGCACTAATAAGCGGCCGCCGGGTTTAAGAACGCGATACATAGACGCCAGTGCTTTAGATTTGTCCGTAACATTGCGTAGGCCAAAGGCAATCGTGATGCAGTCAAAAGTATTGTCTGGAAATGGCAGCTCTTCGGCGTTAGCTTGAACAAACTGCACATTACCAACCACACCATGGTTAGCCAATTTATCACGACCTACTTTCAGCATAGAATCATTGATATCCGCTAGGATAACTTGTCCTTTGCTGCCAACTAAGCGAGAAAACTTAAGCGTTAGATCGCCAGTACCACCGGCAATATCAAGTACCTTGTTACCCGCGCGGACGCCAGATTGGCTAATAGTGTGGCGTTTCCACAAGCGATGTATACCACCTGACATAAGGTCGTTCATAATGTCGTATTTGGTGGCAACAGAATGAAAGACATTAGCAACAGCTTGTACTTTCTCATCAGTAGGGATTTCTTTAAAGCCAAAGTCGGTGGTTTTTTTCTGATCGTCTTGCATAAACTCATTCATCCTAAGGGCGCCAAGACGCGCCAAATTCTTTAACTGTGGTGCGTACATAATAGTAAAGCATTGTAACTGCCATAACTTAGCTAGGGTACTGCTTTATTGGATAGTTTTATCAGCCATCACGGTGTTTCTGCCTGCTTCTTTTGCTGAGTAGAGTTGTTTATCTGCTCGAGAAAAGAGTGCTTCATGATCTTCGTTTTCAGCTAACTCGGCCAAGCCGATAGAGATAGTAATAGATACGGGCTCTCCATTCACATTAAAAGGTGTTTTTTCTACTTCTTTACGGATCTCTTCAGCTCGATGAACCGCTTGTGCTAATGTCGTATTAGGGAAAATAATAGCGAACTCTTCACCGCCATAGCGAAATGCTAAATCTGTGTCTGCTAAGGCATGACGAATTTGCCTGGGGACTAAGCGCAATACCTTATCCCCTGCTAAATGCCCCCAAGTGTCATTGACCTGCTTAAAAAAGTCGATATCACACACGGCCAAACAAAGGGCTCTTTTTTGTTCATGGCTTGCTTTGCACAAGGGTAATATATTATCTGAATACGCGGCTCTATTAGGTAGATTGGTTAGCGAGTCTGTCATCGCTTGAGCCATTTTTTCTTGTAAACTAGAGCGTAAAGCAAGGGTGTCTTTTTCCATTCGGTTTACCTTACTTTTTAATAAGGTGATCGATTGGGTCGCCATTTTTTCTTGGCTGTGCATTTGGTCGCGATATTGCGTCATGGTGGTAGAAATATTGACCATACGCTCACTGATGAGTTGTTTAAGGCTGCTTAAATTGTCAGCTTTCTGGACAGCTTCTGAGGTGTCTTTTACTTGCTTTTGCATGGTCGCGTCGAAGCCTTCTCGACTTTCAGATAAGCTCTTCTGGCTTCTATAGTTCTTAATGATAGAACTGTTTATGCCTGCAAGCTGTTGATTTAATTCATTAAGGTAAGAGCTTAACCCTTCCTGAGTATTACCAATAGCAACCATCACTAAAGTGATTACGTCATCAAACAGTCTAGGGAGATTCTGAAAATCTTGGTCTTGACTTAGCGCATTTTGGATTTCGTTGATTTTACTGTCATATTCGTTTGATAAGGCCAAGTTATTGAGCAAACCCACAATGGTATGGCTTATCTGTTTTAGAATATCTTGGTCGTTTGTCTTTTTTTTAGTTGAGGAGTGCTTTAAAAGACGTTTAAAAAGAGAGCCTTTGTTTTTTTCTGTAGAGGAGTCTTGAGACAGGGTATTTTCAACAAGGGCCAAATATTCTTTTAACAACTGAGGCCATGATGGCAAATATTCCCAATTAGAGCGAATAGAAGCAATAAACGCTTTTTTCTCGCTTTGTGGAATGGTCTTATTTTGTTGTTCAAGGACATCGATTAAGTCGTGTAGCGTATCTCGAAACGCCTTAGCTTTTGCTAACTTAGCGTCGTCTGCTTGTAGAAGAAGAGGCTCCACATTGTTCAAAATTGTTTGAATCGCCGACGCATCGGCGCCTTTGGTTATCAATCGAATTTGACGGATAGCGGAGTCCAGCTCAGGATTGTTTCCTTCGGCTAGTAAACTCGTCCTTGATACGGCTTTACGTAAAGCCTTAACTAGCTTGTCTTGAGAAGTATCCGTCATGGAGCCTCACCTTAAATGGTTATTTGTTTTGTTCTTCTTTCTTAATAAGATAATTAACGACTTTGTAGATGTTTTCACTGCCATCTGCGGTTTCAGCATCCACTAAGTATTTGCCATTAACCACGAGTGTTGGCGTGCCACGAACGCCGTAAGATCGAATTTTCGCATCCGCTTGACTAAGACGACTCTCAACAGCAAATGAATTGTACTGTTTCTTGAACTCAGCTTTACTAACGCCATAGTTCGCAAAGAATGCCGCTAATGAGTCTTCTGTATTTAGGCGTTCACGTTTCACATTAATGGCATTGTAAAGGTCTTCGTGTACTTTACCTTCAATTCCCAATAATTCAGCAACATAAAACGCTTTCGCATGAGCGAGCCAATTACGTCCAAATACGGCTGGTAAATATTTGAAGTCTACGTCATTAGAAATGGTCTTTTTCCACGCTTGTGTATAAGGCTCAAGATGGAAGCAGTGCGGACAACCAAACCAAAACACTTCGACCACTTCAACCTTGCTAGGATCTTCTGTTCGAACGGGTGTTGGGATCGTTGTATAGCCGTGTCCATCACTGTAATCCTGCGCGTAGGACGTTAATGGAATGAGTAAAGTAAGAATTAGGGCTGAAAACAGCTTTTTCATTGATAGCTCCTGATAATCGATGTTTGTAGTGGTTGGCAACATGTTGCCCAGATTTTCGATTTAATTCGATGGCTTGTCTGCTATAAAGTTCTAATATTCCAGTAAGTTTACATAAAACTTACTGCTTTAGTCACAGTGCTTGACGTATTTCTTTTATTTCTTATGCGTTTTGTCATGATCTTGTGACGACTCATGAAGCCCTTGAATATAATTAGCCACGGCATCCATTTCATTATCTGTCATTTTCTTGGTAATTGTTTGCATCATTTCAGACGGATCATTGTGGCGACCCCCCGTTTTAAACTGAATTAACTGTGATTTTGTGTATTGTTCAAACTGTCCCGCTAAAGCAGGGAATGTTGCGGAATTTAGACCTTTACCGGCAGGGCCATGACAAGATGCACAAGCTGGTACGCCTGAGTCTGGATTGCCGAAACGAAAAAGTGTTTCACCTTGTTCTACTTTATTGGCAGAGGCTTTACCCAGCGTGGTTTTTTGAGTGGAAAAATACGCGACGATAGCGGACAGGTTTTGTGGCGAGTATGTCGTTAATAAACCAGTCATTTGCGGGACGTTGCGTTTACCGGATTGAATATCGAGAAGCTGTTTTAATAAGTAATCTTGTTGTTGGCCAGCAAGTTTAGGAAACAGGCTTATTTTGCTGTTGCCATCTTCGCCATGGCACGCCACGCAAGTTGTTGAAAGTGTTTTACCTTGATTTATGGTGTCGTTAGCTAGCGTATAAGACGCGGCGCTTAATGAGATAAAAAGACAAAGACACAAACGTACCATAATTGACCCTAGTGCAAGTAACTGCGAGAAAGATTGAATTAAACACATATTTACAGGTGAAAACATGGCAAAAAAAGCGAATTACAGGCATTATATACAACCGATGAATAAACGTGAACGCTAATTCCGATTCCACTGACGAATACCAACTTATGACTCCTTTTGACGCAATCTTCCGCTCCGCCCACTTTATTAAAAGTGCCGAAAAGCTTTCACAATGTCCACTTGATCAAGGTATTGAGGTTGCTTTTGCTGGTCGATCTAATGCTGGTAAATCGACGGCATTAAATACGCTAACTGACCAGAAAAAATTGGCACGTACCTCTAAAACACCAGGGCGTACTCAGTTGATCAACTGCTTTGGCCTAAGTGTGGACGACAGACGATTGATTGATTTGCCAGGCTACGGTTTTGCAAAAGTGCCAATCGCCATGAAAAAAGTTTGGCAAGCACACATGCAAGATTACCTAATGAATCGTCGTTCTTTGGCAGGCGTGGTATTGGTAATGGATATTCGTCATCCACTGAAAGAATTCGATGAAATGATGTTAGATTGGGCAAAATCTAATGGCATGAAAGTACACGTATTACTTACCAAGTCCGATAAGCTAAAACGCGGCCCAGCTAAATCGACCATGTTAATGGTGCAAAAAGCGATTAACAGTCAAGGGGTGGATGGCACAGTACAAACCTTCTCTGCGCTAAACAACGATGGCATTGATGAGTTACGTACACAGCTTGCCGAGTGGTTGGTATTTGATAAATTGGACGAAATCCCAATTTCACCAAACGCTTAATAGCCGATATTTAGTTACTAAAACTTATATTTAGTCATTAAACTCTATACTTAATAATAAAAAAGCCTCAATTGAGGCTTTTTTTGTGCTTATCTTAGAGAGGCAGTCACTTACGAGGCTTGATAAGCCGCTAAGAAAGTATCGAAATCCACCTCATCGCTGTCTTCAATGTGTTTCTGCTCCGCGATCGATTTTTCAGCCATAGCCGCAAACATTGTTAGCGTTTTCTCGGACAACGGAGACGCTAGCCAAGCGGCTTGTTGCTTATTAGCGATAGACAACATGGCGGGCTGGAAACCCTGTGCTTGCTGACATTTAGCGAGTAGCTGTGCAGAAGGTAATAGGGATTCATCAGAAAGCTTATTTTCTTGCTCATTAATAGCGTCTAAATAAGCGCTATTGCCTGTTTGATTTACGAGAAACTGTGCAACGATTTTCAGTTCACTAAGTAGGTTTTCTGCTTTATCGCGCAGACGAATAGGGCCTTGTCCGAAATCAAAGGAAGCGTCCAACTCTCGACCATGAGACGCCACTTCTTGTTGGGCAACCCGCAGTTGATGACATTCGTCGCTGTCTAATAAAGTGTCATCGCTGAGCATGCAATACAGTAAGAATACGTCGATGAAATAAAGCGTCGAAGCTTTCATACCAATGGATGACTCTGGGTCTAAATCCATAATCCGCACTTCGATGTATTCCACACCACGATCTTGAAGTGCTGCGCTTGGGTGTTCGCCTGGTTGTGTCACGCGCTTTGGACGAACATCGCTGTAATACTCATTTTCAATTTGCAGTAAATTGCTGTTCAGTTGGCGATATTTACCATCTACTTTAACGCCTATTTCTTGATAGCGCGGATAGGGTGTTTTCAGCGCGTTTTTAACCGTCTGAATATAAGTATCGACTTCGTTATAACAAACAAACAAATCGGCTTGAGCTTTATTTTGATAGCCCAAATCACTCATGCGTAACGATGTCGCTTTATCACCAACCCAGGTGTTTTTTTCCAAACTAGACAAACTATTCGGTTTTATCTTGAGAAAACTCTCATCAATAGCCGGAGAAGCGCCGAACAATAATGACAACACCCATGAATTGCGACGGAAGTTACGAATGAGGGCAAAATAGTTATCTGACTGAAACGTCTGCTTTTGCATGTCAGTCAGTACTGTTTGTCCTTTATGTGTAGCTAAAAACTGCCAAAACGCCGCGTCAAAAGAGAAGTTATAATGCATACCTGCGATGCATTGCATAATGCGACCATAGCGATTGGACAAGCCTTCACGGTACACATACTTTAATTTACCGGTATTGGATTCACCAAAGTAGGCAATGGGCACTTCTTCATTGCTTTCTAGATAGCAGGGCATGCTGGCTGGCCATAAGCATTCGTCTTGCTTGGCTAGCTCATGGTTGACCACATGATGAATCTCATCCAGCTCATTAATCACACCTTCTACACTAGGGTGAACCTTGGTGATAAATTCCATCAGAGATTCAGAATAATCTGTGGTGATTGAAGGGTGAGTTAATGCCGCACCGAGCACCGCTGGATGTGGTTTATGGGAAATGCGACCTTGCGAGCGGTCGACACGTAGCGCTTCCCGCTCTACTCCGCGATGAAACGTTAGTGCTGCTGAAGAATCTGATTGTTGGCAATGAGTCGCCAGCGCATTTAAAGCATCGTTTAAGGTAGTCAAGAAGTCGTCCTTCTATAAAATAAGGCAAAAATAAATACCGTGATTGTACTCGGCTGAGCTTATCGGCAGCAAGCTGACATTTCCCATCTGACGAAAGATTGCTGAATCACTCCTTAGTCCTTGGTAGTTATTGTATTGCCCAGTCGGTAAAATAGGTGGTTCATTCATTGTTAAAGACTGACGATTTTGAGAAAACATGATGACCGTTAGATTAAAACAAATAGCTTTTTGGCTGGTGTTCGCGCTGCTTATTATAGTGGCACTAACGTGGGGAGTAGATCGAATTCTGCCTCAAAGAGATACTTCTAGTATCGGCCAGTGTGATAAAACAGAGCATGAATGCACTGTGGCTATGCCAGGCGAAGACGTGCCCGCTATTTTGGCTTTTGATAATGGTATTCATGTTAATACCTCTATTCCTGTGTCTATTTCTTTACCGCCAGACTTAGCGAATAAAACCAACTCCGTTCGATTAACGCTAAGCTGTAAAGACACCTACATGGGTGTGAGCTCAATAATGTTAACGCAAAAGCCTGCGCCGACTGAATGGCGCGGCAATATTCGCTTACCAAAGTCAGAGAAGCAGAAAGTAACCTGGCAAGTGAAAGCAACCTTGATTGAAACGAATGGAAATGAACAAGATATTTGGTTCGAATTTAATGTGATGTCGCCAAACGAACTCACACCGTCGGTGAATAATTAGACAACAGAAAATAGACGAGACAAGTTTAATAAAAAAGGCGACCTTCATCAGAAAGTCGCCTTTTTAATGGGCGTAATAGCTAATACTTAGTCACTAACGCAAACCGCTAGCGTTTATCCATTAGCGTTCAACAATAACCAGCGCTTAAAGGTGACACCTTATAGGCGCATTTCGATACCGGCGTCGCTCATGCGATCTTTAGCCTGCTGAATGCTGTATTCGCCAAAGTGAAAAATACTCGCCGCCAACACCGCATCGGCTTTGCCTTCAAGAACGCCATCAACAAGATGATCTAGATTGCCGACACCGCCAGAGGCGATAACAGGCACATGAACTGCTTCGCTAATAGCGCGCGTTACGCCTAGATCAAAGCCATTTTTGGTGCCATCGCGATCCATACTGGTTAACAAGATTTCTCCGGCGCCGTACTCGACCATCTTCTTCGCCCATTCAACAGCGTCTAGCCCGGTTGGTTTACGACCACCGTGGGTGAAGATCTCCCACTTGTCGGTTTCCCCTTCCGCGCTAACTTTTTTCGCATCAATCGCCACCACAATACATTGCGAGCCAAAACGCTGAGCGGCTTCACGAACGAATTCAGGATTAAACACCGCCGCCGTATTAATGCCGACTTTGTCCGCGCCTGCATTCAGCATACGGCGAATGTCTTCACAGGTGCGAATGCCACCACCCACGGTGAGAGGGATAAATACTTGACTGGCAATGGCTTCCACCATATGAACCGTGGTCGCGCGATCATCCGAGCTGGCGGTAATGTCGAGAAACGTGATCTCGTCAGCACCTTGTTCGTTGTAGCGTTTGGCCACTTCAACTGGGTCGCCAGCGTCTCGAATGTCGAGAAATTGAACGCCTTTTACGACTCGGCCATTGTCCACATCAAGACAAGGAATAATACGTTTTGCTAATCCCATAACAGGCTCCTAATCGTTGTTGGCCAAAGATGGCTTACCATCCCAGTGAATGAAGTTCTTGTATAGTTGGAGACCGTCTTTATGGCTTTTTTCTGGGTGGAATTGCACCGCAAAAACATTGTTGCGAGACAAGGCCACGCAAAACTCCAAACCATAATCACAGGTCCCTGCTACTTCACTTTTATTTTCTGGCACAACGTAAAAGCTATGTACGAAATAAAAACGTGCGTTGTCTGGAATACCTTTCCACAAAGGGTGATCAATGGTGTGCTTAACTTGGTTCCAGCCCATGTGTGGCACTTTTAACTTACTGCCGTCATGGTCTTTGTGTTGCTCACCAAAGAAAAGCGCATTGCCTTTGAAATGGTCTAAACAATCGACTCCGCCGTTTTCTTCACTGTGGGACATCAAAGATTGAATACCGACACAAATCGCCAAAAAGGGCTTTTCGGCCATGGCTTTGCGAATACTGGGGACTAAACCGGCATCGTACATTTCACCGATACAATCGCGGATCGCACCGACACCGGGTAATAACACACGGTCTGCGGCATCAATCACCGCAGGGTCACTGGTGACGACCACTTGGGTGTTTTCATCCGCAACAAATTCTAATGCTTTGGCGACCGAGTGCAGGTTGCCCATGCCGTAATCAATAACGGCAACTACCGATTTTTTAACGTCATTCATGCAAAAATCCTACAAACAGCCTTTTGTCGATGGCATTTGACCTGCCATGCGCTCGTCCACTTCTAGCGCCATGCGTAAGGCACGACCAAATGCTTTAAAAATGGTTTCCGCTTGGTGGTGAGTGTTCTTACCACGAAGGTTGTCTAGGTGCAGAGTGACTTTGGCGTGGTTGATAAAGCCGTGGAAAAACTCGGAGAACAAGTCCACATCAAAACCACCCACAGAACCGCGCGTAAAAGGTACGTGCATTTCTAAGCCTGGACGACCAGAAAAATCGATCACCACACGAGAAAGCGCTTCGTCTAATGGCACGTAGGCGTGGCCGTAACGTTTGATGCCTTTTTTGTCGCCCACGGCAATGTCAAATGCTTGGCCCAAGGTGATGCCCAAATCTTCTACCGTATGGTGAGCGTCAATGTGAAGGTCACCAACCGCGTGAATATCTAAGTCGATCAAGCCATGGCGAGCGACTTGTTCGAGCATATGGTCAAGAAAAGGCACACCCGTGAAGCAATTAAATTTGCCAGTACCATCTAAATTAATGGATACCTTGATCTGAGTTTCAAGCGTATTACGCTCGACGCTAGCAATGCGGTCGGACATTGATTGTGTTCTCCACGTTGAATCGTGACGCGTAGTCATCACGGGTTAGGCAGTCGGTTTTGAGTGCCGTTTAAAATTGCCATTGAAAAGCATAGTGGTCGCCATTATAGAACGAGGGGTCTCAGGCTTCTATCCTTTACACGCCGTTTTTGATGAGTTGTTGCTATTGGATCGATAAACCTAGGGTTCGAGTGCTATTATGTAACTAAATAAGCGAACTGGATTTAAGGATTTACGTCTATGACATGGCTAAAAAGAATCGGAATAGTAATCGGTGTGCTGTTTGTATTGCTGGCTGCAATATTGGCTTATGCTCTGTATTTTGTAAATTCTGCTTCATTTAAAACAGAATTGCAGAAAGTCGCGTTAGAAAAAGCAGACATACATCTTCGTATCGATGGCGATATCCAGTGGTCCTTCTTTCCTTGGCTCGGCATAGAATTAGATGATATAGGCGTTGCTATGGGTGACGACCCAGAGATACTTCAATTTGATCGTGCTGAATTCGGCCTCGCGATTTTGCCCTTATTAAAGCAGTCTATCCAAGTGGATCAAGTTCGCTTGGTTAACCTTAAAGCCAATTTGAGTGTAGATAAATCAGGACGAGGAAACTGGCAGCGATCTTTTGAGCCAGCGTCAAAAAACACCAATAAGACCACGCCTAGTGTCGCGAATAGCCAAACGTCAAACGCCTACCAAGCAACGTCATCAGGGGCTAAAAAATCAGTCATCCCAGATATTAAGTTAGATAAATTACAGATTGATAACGCACAGGTCGTTTATCGAGATGCAAAAACCAATCAGAAAATAGACGCTACGTTCAATGTTAACCTAAGTGATGTGCAATGGAATAAAGCATGGCCAATGGTGATGGACGCAGTCATCAAACAAAGTGATCTGAATGGAAAAAATGCATTAACCATCTCTAGCAAGCTAACCGCTAAGTTAACCGTGTTTCCTGAGCGTGAAGTGTTTTCGTTAGCAAACATGTCGTTGTCGACAGAATTACAAGGCGACGCTCTGCCTGCTAGTCCATTGAAAGCCAATGTAGATATAAAACAAGTGGACATGGACATACCACAAGAAAACTTATTTATGGATGGCATGTCACTCAGTACATTGGGTGTCAATCTCAATGCAAAAGTTAAAATGTATCAAGTACTTAGCGATCCACAATACACAGCGTCTGTTTCCGTTGAGGAATTTAATCCACGCGATGTATTAAAACAGCTGCATATTACTATTCCAGACATGGCTGATAACTCAGTATTGAGCAAAGCCAGTGGAGACGTGAAAATAGAGGGCAGTACAGACAAGGTTGTTATACAGCCGATGTCGCTCATGTTGGATGACACCAACCTGCAAGCCAATCTGGTTGCAGAACTATCACCGCTTCGTTGGGATGCTAACATTACCGGTGAAAACCTTGATATCGATCGTTATTTACCCCCTCCAGCAGACCCTAAAGACAGCAAAAGTAGTGCAAAAACAGTCGCTGCAACACCGTCTAACAGCGATGTTACGTCATCAGGATCCAATGATGCTGCTACCGCAGACCTTGTTCCGTTGGATCTAGTGCGTTCTTTAAACGGTCATCTCGGCTTTGAATTTAAAAATCTAACCGTGAAAAAGCTGCAACTGAATAGCGTGAACCTAGATGCCACCATGGGCAATGGCGTTGTGCACATATCGCCTGCTGCGGTAAGTTTATACAAAGGCAAATCCACCGTTGATGCGACGTACGACGCTCGTACCAATACGCCAAAACTGGATGTGTCTTCGCGTGTACAAGGTATTCAAATTCAGCCATTGCTTAAGGACTTTATGGACCTTGATAAGCTCTCAGGCACCACCTCATTAACAGGTGAGTTAAGTGCAAAGGGCAATCAAGTAGATGCTCTGATGTCGAGTTTAAATGGAGACTTTTTAGCCGAAATCACCAATGGCACCCTGAACGGTATGAACTTAACCAAGACAGTTTGCCAAGGCATTGCAGCCATTCGTAACGAGTCCTTGTCGGGCAATAATTTCTCTGCCAATACGCCATTTGAAAGTATGAATTTTCCTATTCATATTGTTAACGGAAATGTCTCTACCCCTGGCCTAGTGATGACATCAGCCGGTGTATCGGTAACCGGTGATGGTGACGTTTCTCTGGTGAATAAATCGTTAGATTATCAAGTCAATGTTGCCATAGCAGGGAGTGAGTTAGACCACGCTTGTCGAGTCAATAAAACATTAACGGATTTGGCTTTTCCTGTTGTTTGTAAAGGGAAATTCAGTG
This sequence comes from Marinomonas flavescens, assembly GCF_004352835.1. Lineage (GTDB taxonomy): Bacteria > Pseudomonadota > Gammaproteobacteria > Pseudomonadales > Marinomonadaceae > Marinomonas > Marinomonas flavescens. The sequence continues at coordinate 47,494 of NZ_SJSB01000017.1, forward strand.
ATGATCCAGCGGGCTTATGTCGCCCAGATATAAAAGGTTTTGGTCATATATTTGCCGACCTTGCTAAAGCAGAATTGAAAGAGAAAGCAAAGGCTAAGGCTGACGAAGCACAAGACAAATTGAAAGAGAAATTAAAAGATAAGCTGAAAAGCTTGTTCTAGGCCATAAGACTTTATTAAAGCCCAAACAACAGTGTGAGAAATGAATGCAAGCAGTAGAAAACTTTGCGCCCCGTGTATTAGCGTGGTTCGACGAATTTGGGCGTAAAAGTCTGCCATGGCAGCAAAACAAAACACCGTACCGTGTTTGGATCTCAGAGATCATGTTACAGCAGACCCAAGTCACTACGGTCATTCCGTATTACCATAAGTTTATGACCTCGTTCCCAACCGTAGAGGCGCTAGCCGCCGCGGAACAGGACGAGGTGCTGGCTCATTGGAGTGGCTTGGGTTACTACGCTCGCGCCCGCAATATGCACAAAGCCGCCAAGATGCTAGTAGATGAATTGGATAGCGAGTTTCCGCAAAGCGTCGAAGGCGTCTGCGAGTTACCAGGAATAGGGCGCTCAACGGCTGCCGCCATTTTATCGATTTCTCGTGGTGTTCAAGCGGCTATTTTAGATGGCAATGTAAAACGAGTGTTGGCGCGTTTTCATGCAGTACCAACTTGGCCCGGTGAAAAGAAAACCGAAAATGCCATGTGGGAATTGGCCGAGCATTATATGCCGAGCGAACGCTGTGGCGATTATACCCAAGCGATGATGGATTTAGGGGCAACCTTATGCACACGCTCTAAACCGCAATGTTTGATTTGCCCTTTGCAAGCCGATTGCTTGGGGCGACGTAGCGAAGACCCAGCTCAATTTCCTATCCGTAAACCTAAGAAAGCCGCTAAGCCAGAGAAAAGTTTGCAATTGTTGGTGCTAGTGAATAGCGATAATCAAGTATTGATGGAAAAGCGCCCACAAGTGGGTATTTGGGGTGGGCTCTGGAGTTTGCCTGAATTGGCGAGTGAAGAAAGTGTTGTCTTGCACGTTGAGCAGCGTTTTCAAACAAACACCAATACGATAGTCCCGTTAAATGCTTTTCGTCATACGTTTAGTCACTACCATTTGGATATTGAGCCAAGCCGAGTTGAGATTGGCCCCATTGGCGCTGTATTTGAGCCCGGAAAATACCAGTGGTTTTCATTGAATGAAGCGTTTTCTCTGGGTTTACCAGCGCCAGTCCGCAGTATTTTAGACAATATGAATAAGAGTTAACGTTTTTATTAGACAGTGGTTAGCTCTTATTTATGCGACATTTATTTAAGCGATATTTATTTAAGTAACCTTTATTTCAGGCGTATTTCTTTTAGAGCGTCGTTAATTGGAATCGAAAGTAATGGATAACACGTCATATTTTAAGCACCTTAGGGACATTTTTGTTTCTTTTTTGATGCTAGGATTAACCAGTTTTGGTGGTCCGGCGGCGCATTTAGGCTACTTTAATCAGGAGTTTGTGCAGCGTAAAAAGTGGGCAACAGAGTCTCAATTTGCTCAGTGGGTGGCATTAAGTCAAATCGTCCCAGGCCCAGGGTCGAGTCAAGTGGGTTTTGCAATCGGCTATCATCGTGGTGGCTATGGGGGTGGTCTGGCCGCCTTTTTGGCTTTTACCTTGCCTTCTTTTGTGGTCATGGTGTTGTTGGCTAAATTTGGTCAGGCATGGCAAGGCAGTGTGTTATTTGAGGGTGTTGTGCACACTTTGAAGTTACTGGCTGTGGTGGTTGTAGCGGATGCGTGTCTTACTATGTGGCGCTCATTTTGCCAGCGTAAAAGCATGATGCTGGTGGCACTATTAAGTGCTTTTTTTATAACTTTTTCACCGTTTGAGCTGGCCAGTCTTGTGGTCTTGTTGTTGGCCGCTGTAGTGGGTATGTTGAGCCCAGTAGCCACAGCAGAACATACTGAAGCTTTACCCAAGGTACGTTTTGGTTATTGGCTCTTGGTTATCGCGCTGGGGATATTTGGGGCGAGCTTTTTTGTCGATGGTGGTTTATTAGGGGTGTTTGCGCGCTTTTATCAAGCGGGCGCCTTGGTCTTTGGTGGCGGTCACGTGGTGCTGCCGATGTTGTCGGCGTTTGTCTCCGATACAGTATCAGACTCAAATCTATTATTAGGCTATGCCGCTGCGCAAGTGGTGCCCGGCCCTATGTTTACCATGGCGAGTTTTCTTGGCGCTGCGGTGGCTCCGAGTGGGACGAATGATTGGCTTTGGGCTGCGGTGGCGACCTTGGCGGTTTTCTCATCTGGCTTGTTGTTGATGCTAAGTGGGCAAAATGTCTGGCAAACCTTGTCGACGAATGTACGCTTTCGCTCTGCGGTAGGCAGTGTGAACGCCGCGGTAGTGGGGATCTTGATAGCCGCTTTGTATCACCCAATTGCCTCTTCTAGCGTGTTCAATGGTTGGGATCTGGCTTGTGTGCTGGTGGGTTTCTTATGGCTTAAGTTTAAGCGCCCTTCGATTTTCTTGTTGATTATCGCGTTTATTTTGGTCGGCGTGCTGCGTAGCTATCTGTAAATTTGTATTCGCGTTTTGGTTCGAGAGGATGCTTGCAGTGACAGACCTTGATTTTTGATGTTTTAACGCCATTATGAAAAGCATCCTTTTTAAATCGCGAGTTATTCTTATGTCGAACACTGTTTTTTGCAAAAAGTACCAAAAAGACATGGAAGCGTTAGACCGCGCACCCTTACCTGGCGCCAGAGGGCAAGAGATTCTACAAACTGTGTCTAAGCAGGCATGGCAAGAATGGCAAATGCTGCAAACCATGATCATTAATGAAAAACAACTTAATTTAATGCTGCCGGAATCTCGTAAGTACGTGATGGAGCAGATGGATAAGTTTTTCAATAATGAGCCGACAGATAAAGTAACAGGCTATGTTAGCCCAGACGATATCGTCGAGTTATAACGTTTCTAGCCACTATTTGCTAACAACGGCTATTTACTAACGACTTTTTGATAACATTAAAAAGCCCGATTAAGATGACTTAATCGGGCTTTTTTTGGTTATAACTGGGGTTTTCTATAGGAGTATTTATTGCGTCAAGAAACTACCAAAGAGCACACTTTTGACTGGCTCTTGATTGGTTTCTTTCTTGAGTGCGATGTTTACTGCCACCGCGGCTTCTTCACGGGTCTTTTCTCTTTCTTGAGCGCCAGAGACTTGAGCATCGGTACGCGAGCTTAAAAACATCACTAAAGCATCTCTGATGAGTGGCATATTGGCTTGAATGATGGCCTCATGAGAGCTATCTGTTTGTAAGGTTATGCTGGTTTTAATGTACTTAAGACGGCTGCTGGCGGTTGTGTAATTTACAATAAAGTCTGGGGTGAGTTCTACGTAAGCGGGTTGATTCGGTTTTTCGTCGTCTGCAGCCAATGTGAAATTGCTAAATAAAGAGGCAAGTATCAAGCTCAGTGCAAAAAATTGTTTTAAAGTTGTTATCGGTGACATCATTTGGTCTCGTACTCATTTTAATAGTCAGTATACTAACTGTCATTAAAGTCGTATGTCAGTAGGAATTTAAACTTTCCTATATTGTCATCGTCGTTACTAACTATTTCAACTTTAAAAGACAGAATGTGAAGGCTCTATATGTTTACTATTTTTTCAGCTCGTCGTTTTCATGGTGTTATTGGTTTTGCTGCTTTTATTTTGCTGGGTGTGGCATTTTACATGGAATATCAAATGGGGTTAGAGCCTTGTCCATTATGTATGCTGCAGCGCATAGTCTTGTTAATAATCGGTGTTGTTTCGTTGTTTTCAGCGATCATGTCTAGCCAACGTTTAAGAAAGTGGTTGTCTATTGTTGTCGTCATTTTGTCATTATTAGGAGCGGCACTGGCTATTCGCCATTTGTATTTACAGAACTTACCTATTGATGATTTACCCGCTTGCTTACCGGGCTTGAGTTATATGATAGATGCATTTCCTTGGCAGGATGTTGCTAAAGCCATGATTATGGGCACGGGAGATTGTGGTGAAGTTGTGTGGACTTTCTTAGGTCTAAGTATTCCGGGTTGGACTCTCATTGCTTTTCTAGGCATGGCTATTATTAATGGTTTTATTGCGTTTCGTAGGGTTAACAAGGGTTAATCATAAAGAATCGAAACGTTACAATTCCGTGATTTGAGCCGCTTGCAGGGGATAATCGTTCGGAATATGCTAGATAAAAAGCCAAGTACATCTTTTACTTACCATTAGCGAGAGGCGTTACCGTCGCTCGTTAGCGCAAGAATGGAGTCACGCTATGTTAGAGCGATGTAAAACAGCACAAGAGCGTTGGGGCGGAGTGCATGTGATCATTGATCGTTGGTTAGAACAACGCCGTCAACTGATTGAAGCGGGGATGTACTTACGCGAACGAGGTGAATGCACACCAACAGACACCCCTAAAATCCAAGCGTTTTGCGAACAACTAGTTGACTACGTTTCTGTAGGACATTTTACTGTTTACGAGCAGTTAGCCTTAGAAGCCAAAGATTTTCATGATGCCAGCGCCGTAAAATTATTGAAAATGCTGTTACCTGAGATCGACCATACCACGCAGCTCGCCATTGAATTTCACGATAAATATGACACGAAAGATCACTGTAATGCTCAACTAGAAGCTTTGCCATTTTCGCTGCAAGCCTTGAGTGCCATTATGGAAGAACGTTTTGAGTACGAAGATAGATTAATCAAGGAACTCCATGAAGCCCATAGTGAACAAGGCGCTTAAGCTGTGTGTTGTTGTCTCCACGTCAGTATTACTGCTGTCGTGTTCTGCTAAATCACCTGAAAGAACCGCAGAATATGCGGTTCAAGGTCTGTATTCGGCGGCCTTAAGCCGAGATGGTAGTGCCGCAGTGATTGGTTCGATACAACATGGCGGTAGCTATTGGACGACAGCATTAAACGACCGTCGTTATAATTGGAATCATGCCAAAGGCGAATACACTTCATTAACCAGTGTCGATATTGATCCGACTAATGCTTTTGCCGCAACAGGTTCAGCTCGCACCTTAGTCTTATGGAATACCAGTAATGGCCATTCTGCCGGTTTTTGGAACACGCCGGGCGATATAAAAGCATTAAAACTCACCAATAATGGTGACTTCGCGTTAGTCGGATTGGATGATCAGACAGCGCGATATTTTGATGTTAAAAATGGCGGTATCAAACAAACCTTTCGCACTGGAGCCATCGTTCGCTCAGTGGATGTTACTCCCGACGGTTCGCTAGGATTAACTGGCGACGACAAACATCAAGTTATTCTTTGGGATACTCAAACCGGCAAACAGAAATTCTCATGGCGCTTGAGTAACCGAATCTCAACCGTGGCGTTATCGGCTGACGGGAAATACGCTTTTGGTGCCGCACAACTAGGCAACGCGAAAGTCTGGTCAACGCTAACCGGTAAAGAAGTCGCCACCGTTAATACGGGCGACCTCGAAAGGCGTCAAAATACCATTAGCCAAGCCGTCTTCTCTAAGAATGATGGAAGCCTCCTAGTCGGCGGTGTGAATCGACGTGTTTCACTGCGTAATATTAGTTCGGGAGAAACAGTAAAAGAGTGGGATTTGTATCTGAAAGACACGCTCCGCCCTACTGGCTCAAGTGTATTGGCGTTAGCCTTTGGTAAAGATGGGCGTTATTACGCCATTGGCAGTAATGGCTATCTCAATGTTCTGGAATAGTAAATGTTCTGGAATAGAGAGAGTGCTGAAATAACGAAAGTGTTGAAATAACCAAGCGATTAGAACAGCGAACATTAGAACAACGAATCTACTGGAATTAATAGTTTATGGTTTCCTTTCCTGCTAAATGGGCCGCATTGGCCGCTTTTCAAGGTTTTGTGTCCGTGGCGGCAGGAGCATTTGGTGCTCATGCCCTAACCAAAGTGTTAGATGAAAAAGCCTTAAGCTGGTGGCACACCGGCAGTCAGTATCTTATGTATCATGCATTAGCCGGGCTGTTAGTCGCGGCTCTAACGATCTACTTGCCTTCAGCTAAAAGAATTATTGCGCTTTTTGTTATCGGCAATACGGTTTTCGCCGGCAGCTTATATGTGATGGCGCTAACAGGAGTGCTATGGCTTGGTGCAATTACCCCGATTGGTGGATTGTGTTATCTCGTCGGCTGGTTTTTTCTGACTAAATCCCTATGGCAGTGGCATCGTAATAATGAGCCTAATGCCAAACCGGGCGCAAAGTAGAACGTAAAACAGGACATAAAGGCTAAATTCCGGTAGGATAGCCGCCAAAATTCACCGTCGATCAAAAAACGTTCGATAGACTGTTTCCGCTAAAGTGGTATGAATCAAAACCATGCAAGATCCAATGAATGACAATCAAGAACAAGACAGCCAAGTGCTAGATAATCAAGCGCTAGATAGCCAAGAACTAGACAATCAAGCGCCAATCAAAAAACGGACTATTCGTAGTTTTGTTGTGCGTGGCGGCCGTATGACCGAAGGCCAGCAAAAAAACTATGACGCTAACTGGGCATTTTATGGCCTAGAGCTAGCCGATGGCAGAATTGACTATCAAACGATCTTCGGTCGTGAGTCTGACGTTGTCATCGAAGTGGGTTTTGGAATGGGTACATCCTTGGCTGAAATGGCCAAAAACGCCCCTGAAAAAGACTTTATTGGCATCGAAGTGCATCCCCCAGGCGTGGCAAAATTAATGATGTTAGCGCAAGAAGAAGGGCTTAAAAATCTTCGAGTTTATTGTGACGATGCGATTGAAGTAATGGCATCCTGCTTACCAGAGCAAGCCGCGAGCGCATTCCAATTATTCTTCCCAGATCCTTGGCACAAGAAAAAACACAACAAACGACGCATCGTGCAGCCATTATTTGCCCAGCAAGTGGCTAACGTACTTCGAGAGGGTGGTCACTTTCATATGGCAACCGATTGGCAACCTTATGCCGAGCATATGCTAGAAGTCATGGAATTACAGGAAAATTATACGAATGCAGCAGGCAAAGGCTTATATCATCCTCGACCTGAATGGCGTCCATTAACAAAATTTGAACAACGTGGTGAACGACTTGGTCACGGTGTTTGGGATTTGATTTATACCAAGTAATAAAACTGCATAATTGCTAAAGGATGAGAGAATGAATGATGTACAAAGTGCTAAACCGCGCCAAAATGATGATGAGATCGACTTAGTAGAGCTTATTCTAGAACTCTGGAAAGGAAAAATGCTCATACTGGCTTTTGTCGTTGTTTGTTTTTGTCTGGGCTTTGTTTACGTTAAAGTTGTCGCTAAAACTCATGTTTCTGTATCGGCTGGCTACACTGTAAACCTCTACTCAAATGAGTCGTTTAATCTTTGTGGGAATAATCAGACATGCTTGGATGCGACTGTTTTTAAAAAATATCTTGGAGAGATATCTGGGTGGAGTGCTGAAAATAATGCACTTACACTAAGAATAGCTGATGGCACATCTCCTCAAAGTATGGGTGTTTACTCCGCTGAGCTGGAAAAAGCAAATGAGAAATTAACTCAGTCTTTTTTACAGGCAGCCAAAGAAAATATCACTATGATAGATAGTTTGTCCTCAGATTTACGCAGTACCGAAACAGTAGCAGAAAGTGTTTTACATGCTAAGCGACTGATCTATCAGGTCGAAAATGGCAAGGTGAAAGCATTAACGTTGACAACACCTACAGTACAGAAAAAATCACCTAAAACGGCTTTGATTCTTGTGATTAGTGTGTTGTTGGGTGGTATGTTGGGCGTGTTTGCAGTATTGATGAAAAAGTTTGTTGCTGAGCTAAAAAGCAGGCGTTAAATTGCATTGGTGTAAAGTACAGATAATAAAAAAGCGGCAAAGGCCGCTTTTTTATTAAACATAAGAAGTTGAAACTATTTAATTTCAACGCTCTCACGGCTGTTACCAGCGTCAAAGTATTCTTGGAATACTTTAGGCGTACGGCCACGGCCAGTCCATTCGTGAGTTTGGCCATTGGCTTCTAAACGGTATTTAGGCTCAACAGTTTTGCCTTTGTTAGCGCTGTTTTTTGGCGTGCTTAATAAAGCCACTTCTTCCATCGTCAGGCCGCTTTTAGCGATTAGTTGAGCAATTTCTTCTGCGCGTGCTGATTTTTCAGCTTCTTCAGCAAGACGAGCTTCTTCTTCTTCTTTCACTTTTTCTAATGCGTTAGTAAAACCAGCGATTAGGTTTTCAAGCTGAGCAACTGTTAATTCTTTTGCTGCTGCACGTGCTTTTGCTTTATTGCCTGCTAATTCAAGTAATAAACTCATAAGTATCCTCTAATGTATCTGTTAAGAACGGGTTGTTGTTTGTACTACACCGAATAAAGAGATTCATCCTTACACTCAATAAGTGTCGAAACGGTACTACTTGTTTGAACGACTTCTTGTTAAGAAATTGTTTAACTTTCTTCTTTTCTTTGCGTATTAGGATGAAAGTAATTGTTGTATTGTTATCTAAATCGTAAGAAAGATAACTGTCCATCCATGTGAGAGACATACTATCAAATACATTTTGGACAATATTCATGACAATTCAAGTTTCACCTGTGAATTCTAATGAAAAAAAACCAAATATGCGAATTTAATAATCTATTAAAACTTACATAAAGTGTAAAAAATAGGGTAAATAATGAGACGTCTTGAAAATACATTAAGCCGAGAGTTTTCTATACAAGAAAAATATTCCCGAAATATATTAGCCATGTTTGAGGAAGGGGCGACGGTTCCTTTTATTGCTCGCTATCGAAAAGAAAGTACAGGTGGAATGTTAGACGTGGATTTAAGGCGTTTTCATGAACGCTGGCAATATCTTGTTGAATTAGAAAAACGCAGAATGTCTATTTTAACAGTACTTGAAAATAAACCTGATTGCCCTAAAGGCGTGATAACAAAAATTAACCAAGCAATTACAAAATCTGAATTAGAAGATATTTTTGCACCATTCAAAACAACGCGTAAAAGCAAAGCGTCTGAAGCGATAGAAATTGGATTAAAACCCCTGGCAGAAGACTTGTGGGCAGGCACGCTATCTGAGCAGCCTAAGGACCTAGTTCAATGGATGAAGAACAACTCACTGGAGATGGAGGTTCAAAAAGCCTTAGAGGGCGCATTAGATATTATTATAGAAACTTTATCTCAGGATACGGAACTTCTGAAGCAAGGGCGTTCTTTATTGTTATCCATAGGCGAAGTGCAAAGTAAATTAGTGCGAGGCAAAAAAGACCTAGGTGAGAAGTACAGAGATTATTTTGATTATAGTGAAGCGGTTAAAAAGATACCCTCTCATCGATTATTAGCGTTATTTCGAGGTAAAAAAGAAGCCATTTTAAAGTTGAGTATTAATCTACCAAATGAAACGGTGGATCTGTCTCGGTTAAATCTGGATCACTTGGCATTTATTTTCAGCCCGCAAGTAGAAAGAAATGCTGCCTTATGTAAGTTAAGTGTCAATCAGAAACGATATTTGTTCTTGGCATGGGAGAAAAAGCTAAGCGCTAAACTTGAAAGTGATATTTTCTCTGTTTTAAAAGAACAAGCGGAAGAGGGTGCTATTAATGTTTTTGCAAACAACCTTAATGACTTATTAATGTCTGCTCCAGCTGGCCCTCATCGAGTGATAGGCGTGGACCCAGGTTTTCGTAATGGTGTTAAGCTCGCCGTTATTAATGAATTCGGAGAGGTTGTTGATCATGGTGTTATTTACCCATTTACTTCTGATGCACAAAAACAAAAAGCCATATCATCACTTCTAAATTACATTACGCAACATAATGTAGAGTGGTTGGCTATTGGTAATGGCACCGCCTCTAGAGAAACAGAACAGCTCGCCAATCAGCTTATTGAAAAAGAAGGGTTGTCTTGTCGCGCCGTAGTCGTTAGCGAAGCAGGCGCATCGGTGTATTCTGCATCTGATGTTGCGATCAGCGAATTTCCCGATTTGGATGTCACCATTCGTGGCGCAGTTTCTATCGCTCGACGTTTTCAAGATCCGCTCGCGGAACTGGTCAAAATCGATCCTCAAGCCATCGGAGTGGGACAGTATCAGCACGATGTAAAGCCAGCGCAGTTGGCGAGCTCATTGGCTAATGTCGTAGAAGACTGTGTAAATAAAGTCGGCGTGGATGTGAATCTCGCCTCGGCGTCATTATTGTCGTACGTCGCGGGTCTATCCAACCGTATGGCGCAAAATATTATTGATTACCGCCGCCAAAAAGGCCGTATTGAATCTCGTGGAGAGTTGTTAAAAGTGAAAGGCATAGGCGCCAAAGGCTTTGAACAATGTGCGGGCTTTTTAAGAGTATTAGAAGGTTGTGAGGTGTTAGACAGCTCTGGCGTGCATCCAGAGTCTTACCCGCTGGTACGGACCATGGCGAAAGCGATGAACATGCAGATCCAGAGCTTATTAGGCAACGTGTCGGCGATTAATCAGCTACAACTTAAGTTTGCTGACTTTTCTGGTGTTGACCGTTATACCTTTGACGATACATTAAAAGAGCTGGCCAAGCCTGGCCGCGACCCTCGTCCAGAGTTTCGTTATGCCGAGTTTGATCAAGGTGTCCAGTCGATGTCTGATTTGGTTGAGGGGATGTCATTAGAAGGCGTTGTCACCAATGTCGCGGCTTTTGGCGCATTTGTCGACATAGGTGTGCATCAAGATGGCTTGATCCATATTTCACAGCTTGCCGATCGCTTTGTAAAAGACCCAAGAGACCTAGTGCGAGTAGGGCAGGTAATAAAAGTCACTGTACTGGAAGTCGATGAGAAACGAAAAAGAATCAGCTTAAAAGCCACTGGTCTATAAGTTACTGGCCTATAAAGCGCTGGCTTATAAAGTGCTGGCTTAAAAAACTATTACAGAAAAAACCGATTGGGTGCGAAACACCCAATCGGTTGGTAATGCTCAATAGTCGCCAGCAAAGCCAATATTGTGAACCCTGTTTACAGCGCAGCCGCAATATCGCTTTTTGCTTTTATAAAAGCGTCAGCACCTGCTTCACCCAGAGCTTGTCCGCCTGCGATAAAAGTTTCTTTTACATTCACACCAATAAAAGCCAAGAAGGTTTTCAAGTAAGGCACTTGATGATCCATGGCTGTCTCTGCCAAAAAGCTACCACTCGCAACAAAAAGATAAGCGTCTTTGTTTACTAAACCAACCGGGCCATTTTCAGTGTATTTGAAAGTACGGCCAGCGCGAGCAATGTAATCAAAGTAAGACTTTAAGGTAGACGGAATACCGAAGTTATACATAGGCGCAGAAATCGCAATCACATCAGCGGCTTCCAACTCTTCGATTAATCCATCACCAATGGCAACGATGGCTTGCTGTTCTGGTGAACGTTCTTCTGCAGGAGTAAACAATGCACCCAATGTTTCGCTCGTGAGGTGAGGAAGAGGTTCTGCATTTACATCGCGAACAATGACTTCACCATTTGGATTTTTTGCTAACCATGCCTCCACAAACTCATTTGTGAGCTGGCGAGATTTAGAGTTATCGCCAGAAGCGCTGGAATCAATGCGTAATAAAGTAGCCATAGTGGGTTCTCCAATAAAGTCGTTAAGCTGAATGATTCAGCGATTTATTTCGATGTGGCTATATTAAGGGCAGTTAATTCGATAAAAAAGCGCATTATTTAGCAGATATTAATCGAAAAATACGATATATATACTGTCTGAATCAACAAAGAGAAATGAGCAGTGAGAGCACCTCGAGTAACATTGGAACAATGGCGAGTATTGCAGACGGTTGTCGACAAAGGTGGCTTTGCGCAAGCCGCAGAAGCGTTACACAAAAGTCAGTCGTCAGTCAGTTACACAGTCGCCAAGTTACAGGAGCAACTAGGCTACCCTTTATTGGTTATCGCTGGGCGTAAAGCAAAATTAACTGAACGTGGAGAAGTGCTACTACGTCGCTCAAGGCATCTAATTAAAGAAGCCGTCAATCTCGAAGAACTCGCCAATACCTTAGGTCAAGGCTGGGAACCAGAACTAGAAATAGTCGTCGATCAAGCGTTTCCAACCCCGGCATTATTAAACGCATTAAAAGCGTTTGAACCACAAAGCCAAGGCACACAAGTGCAGCTGAAAGAAGTTGTCTTGAGTGGCGGGCTTGAAGCACTGAAACAAGGGCATCCAGACCTCGTCTTAAGCAGTATTGTGCCAAAAGGGTATCTTGCCGACCCCATTGTAGAAGTTGAAATGGTCGCCGTCGCAGCGGCAGAGCATCCCCTGCATCAAGAAACCTTACCAATAAATAACGAAAGACTGAGCCGCGAACTGCAACTGGTCATTCGTGACTCCGCCGTAGAAACCCCCATCGACTCAGGTTGGCTAGGCACCGAACGCCGCTGGACCGTATCCAGCATACAATCATCCTTAGAAATTGTAAGCAACGGAATTGGCTTCGCCTGGCTACCAAAAGCCGACCTAAAAGAAGCACTAGAAAACGGAAAATTAAAAGTACTCAACCTAGTCTCAGGCGGCGAACGAGCATTCTACATGTACGCCATCTTCGGCAAAGGCGAACGCACCGGCCCCGCCGCCAGACTACTCGTCGAACTCCTACAAAAAGAATGCAACCTCTGCCCAAACAAAAACCTCTAGCCAAAAGCCACGGGATACACGAATCAACCACACGAGACACCAGTGAAAATCGAGACGGCCTTGCACTAACTCTCCCCCTTATCTTCAAGGGGGAGCTGGAGGGGGTTGTGCACTTGACCTTGCACTGTCATTTGTGGGTCTGCTTACCTTGAAAAAGAGCGGCTGATGACCACTGTGCCAATAAAACCAACCAGACGAGACACCGGTGAAAATCGACATGGTCTTGCACTGTCACTTGATCTTTCACTTGTAGGTCTGCTTACCTTGAAAAAGAGCGGCTGATGACCACTGTGCCAATAAACCCAAACAGACGAGACACTTGTGAAAATCGACATGGTCTTGCACTGTCACTTGTAGGTCATCCTTTAGGCTGATGACCACTGTGCCAATAAAATCAAACAGACGAGACACCTGTGATTAACATGACTCTTTTTTCTAACTAACAAACCATCACCCATCATTTCGACTTTAACCGACTATTGGATTCAAACAATCTCCAGTTATTAGCCTAAAGGCGTAACCTACAAGACCCGAGACAAGGTGCCTGACACCTGTGATTCACGAGACTCTTTTTTCAACTAATAAACCATCGCCCATCATTTCGACTTTAATTTTCGTCTACAATAAAATAATGGGAACTATAAAAAAGGATGCTTTATGTCATGGAACGACTTAAGAAAAGGTAGATATTCAAAATCACAGGGTGAATATCTTATAACCTTTAAAACAGAAGGTAATCGCACTTATTTTCAGGATTTCAAATTAGCATGTTTGTTCTGTCAGCAAATAGAAGTGAACGAAATCAACCATCAATGTACTTGGTTAGCTTGGGTGCTCATGCCTGATCATTTTCATGGATTGCTTCGTTTAGATTCGCAAACCGACCTCTCGGTCGTGATAGGATCATTAAAAGGAAGAAGCGCTAAAATTCTTAATCATTCTAGAAACTCCAATGGCAGAATTTGGCAAACGAGATTCTACGATAGAGCGCTTCGAACTGAAGATGACAGGAAGAATATAGCCAGATATATAGTCGCTAACCCACTTCGTAAAAAATTGGTTAATAGTGTTAGAAACTACCCCTTTTGGGACTCCGTTTATCTTTAGGCTGGAGCGCCCAGATGAGACCTTGTAGGTCAGCCCTTTAGGCTGATGACCACTGTTCTAATAAAACCAACCAGACGAGACACCTGTGATTAACATGATTCTTTTTTCAACTAACAAACCATCCCCCATCATTTCGACTTTAACCGACGATTGGATTTAAACAATCTCCAGTTATTAGCCTAAAGGCTAACCTACAAGACCCGACATTCAGGATTAACCTGATTCAACCAACTTGCCCTTGCACTTGATCTGTCACTTGTAGGTCAGCCTTTAGGCTGATGACCACTGTTCTAATAAAACCAACCAGACGAGACACCTGTGATTAACATGATTCTTTTTTCAACTAACAAACCATCCCCCATCATTTCGACTTTAACCGACGATTGGATTCAAACAATCTCCAGTTATTAGCCTAAAGGCTAACCTACAAGACCTGACATTCAGGATTAACCTGATTCAACCAACTTGCCCTTGCACTTGATCTGTCACTTGTAGGTCAGCCTTTAGGCTGATGACCACTGTGCCAATAAAACCAACCAGACGAGACACCTGTGATTAACATGACTATTTTTTCAACTAACAAACCATCACCATCATTTCGACTTTAACCGACGATTGGATTTAAACAATCTCCAGTTATTAGCCTAAAGGCTAACCTACAAGACCCGAGACAAAACCATCCCCCATCATTTTGACTTTAACCTATGATTGGATTCAAACAATCTCCAGTTATTAGCCTAAAGGCTAACCTACAAGACCCGAGACAAAACCATTACCCATCATTTTCGACGTTAACCGACGATTGGATTCAAACAATCTCCAGTTATTAGCCTAAAGGCGTAACCTACAAGACCTGACATTCAGGATTAACCTGATTCAACCAACTTGCCCTTGCACTTGATCTGTCACTTGTAGGTCAGCCTTTAGGCTGATGACCACTGTGCCAATAAAACCAAACAGACGAGACACCTGTGATTAACATGATTCTTTTTTCTAACTAACAAACCATCACCCATCATATCGACTTTAACCGACGATTGGATTCAAACAATCTCCAGTTATTAGCCTAAAGGCTAACCTACAAGACCCGACACAAAACCATCGCCTGCCATTTTGACTTTAACCGACGATTGGATTCAAACAATCTCCAGTTATTAGCCTAAAGGCTAACCTACAAGACCCGAGACAAAACCATTACCCATCATTTTCGACGTTAACCGACGATTGGATTCAAACAATCTCCAGTTATTAGCCTAAAGGCTAACCTACAAGACCCGAGACAAAACCATTACCCATCATTTTCGACGTTAACCGACGATTGGATTCAAACAATCTCCAGTTATTAGCCTAAAGGCGTAACCTACAAGACCCGAGACAAGACAGCCTGACACCTGTGATTCACGAGACTCAAGCAACCTGTATTTGATCTTTCACTTGTAGGTCAGCCTTTAGGCTGATGACCACTGAGCCAATAAAACCAAACAGACGAGACACCTGTGATTAACATGACTATTTTTTCAACTAACAAACCATCACCCATCATATCGACTTTAACCGACGATTGGATTCAAACAATCTCCAGTTATTAGCCTAAAGGCTAACCTACAAGACCCGAGACAAAACCATCGCCTGCCATTTTGACTTTAACCTATGATTGGATTCAAACAATCTCCAGTTATTAGCCTAAAGGCTAACCTACAAGACCCGAGACAAAACCATTACCCATCATTTTCGACGTTAACCGACGATTGGATTCAAACAATCTCCAGTTATTAGCCTAAAGGCGTAACCTACAAGACCTGACATTCAGGATTAACCTGATTCAACCAACTTGCCCTTGCACTTGATCTGTCACTTGTAGGTCAGCCTTTAGGCTGATGACCACTGTGCCAATAAAACCAACCAGACGAGACACCTGTGATTAACATGACTATTTTTTCAACTAACAAACCATCACCATCATTTCGACTTTAACCGACGATTGGATTTAAACAATCTCCAGTTATTAGCCTAAAGGCTAACCTACAAGACCCGAGACAAAACCATCCCCCATCATTTTGACTTTAACCTATGATTGGATGCAAACATTCTCCAGTCATTAGCCCAAAACCAACCTATAAGAAGCTGTTGTGTCGATTCTAATATCGACTTTTATTTTTAATTGTCATTTTTTTTATGACAATTATGGTTGAGCTGATGTGGTGCTCGGGGTTTAATAGGCACAATTATTTTCATTCTATTAAACAAACGTCTAAAACAAGGACGATCTATGACGCAGGATATTGTTATCCTCGCTGCCGGTAAGGGCAGCCGCATGAAATCTAAGCTTCCTAAAGTGCTGCATTCCATTGCTGGAGTGCCTATGGTAAGACGGGTGCTAACGGTTGCGAGTTCTTTGCCAAATGCTGTTTTGCATCTTATTGTTGGGCATCAAGGTGAAGATGTCGCTGCAAAATGTCAGGATTTTTCGGCCAATATTGTTTGGCAAAACGATCCTCAAGGTACTGGCGATGCACTGAAACGAGTCGCACCTCATTTGCAAGAAGAGGGCTCAACGCTAACTTTGTACGGCGATGTGCCTTTGATCCAAGCCAGTACATTGGAAAAAATGACGTCTTTATCGACACCTAATTCCTTGGTGTTGTTGACCGTTACTTTGGACAATCCAACAGGCTACGGCCGCATTGTGCGTAATGCAGACAGCAAGGTTACGGCCATTGTTGAGCAAAAAGACGCTAATGACGAAGAGTTAAAAATCCAAGAAGTAAACACGGGTATTTTGCTGGCGCCGAACGCGCATTTGCAAACATGGCTGGCGGCATTAACCAATAACAACGCCCAGCAGGAATATTATCTTACCGATATTATCGCCATGGCAGCACGCGATGGTGTCGACATAGTCACTGTGCAGCCGTCTTCTGAAACTGAAGTATCCGGTGTGAATGATCGAGTGCAATTGGCCGCATTAGAGCGCGTTCTACAGCGTCAGCAAGCCGACGACCTTATGAGAAATGGCGCGACTTTATTAGACCCTTCTCGCATTGATGTGCGCGGAGAGTTAACCACTGGGCAAGATGTTGTTATCGATATTAACTGTATCTTTGAAGGCAAAGTGGTGATCGGTGATGACGTTGAAATAGGGCAAAATTGCCATCTAAAAGACTGCACTATAGGCAAAGGCACTATTATTAAAAGCAACACACTGATTGACGATAGCCAAGTCGGCGAGAATTGCGATATCGGCCCGTTTGCTCGACTTCGCCCTGGTACGCAATTAGCGAATAAAGCCAAAATTGGCAATTTTGTCGAAACCAAAAAAGCCGTGATTGGTGAAGGTAGCAAGGTCAATCACCTTAGCTACATTGGCGACACGCAAATGGGCTCAGGCGTCAACATCGGTGCTGGTACGATTACCTGTAACTACGATGGCGTGAATAAATATCTGACCCAAGTGGCCGATAATGTGTTTATCGGTTCTAACTCTGCGTTAGTCGCCCCTGTCAGTATTGCCGCCGGTGCGACCATTGCCGCCGGGTCAACCATCACCAAAAATGTAGCGTCTAATCAGCTGGCCTTAGGCCGAGCTCGTCAGACCGCAAAAGACAATTGGCCTAAACCGACTAAAAAAACGTCTAAATAAGCCAGCCATTAAAAAGAACCGCGTTCTTTTTAACAAATAGAATCGAAGGACAGTACACATGTGTGGAATAGTGGGAGCGATTGCTCGCCGTAATGTATCTAAAATCCTTATTGAAGGATTAAGTCGCCTAGAATACCGAGGCTATGACTCTTCAGGTATTGCTATTAATAACGAGCAAGGGGTTTTCTCTCACCGTGCAGTAGGCAAAGTGCAGGCGCTAAAGGACAAATTCGCCGCAGAACCTCTAGATGGCATGATGGGAATTGCTCATACTCGTTGGGCCACTCATGGCAAGCCAACAGAAGCCAATGCACATCCGCATTTTTCTGGCGATGATTTAGCCCTAGTGCATAACGGCATTATTGAAAATCATGAAATACTGCGCAGCCAATTAAAAGCCAAAGGCTACGAATTTAAATCAGAAACGGATACCGAAGTGATTGTTCATTTGATTCATAATGAACTTAAAACACAGCCAGATTTACTAAAAGCCGTTCAAGCGACATTGACTCAGCTAGAAGGCGCGTTTGCCATTGCGGTGGTAAATAAAACCGACAAAGAGCGTTTTATTGCCGCTCGTAAAGGTAGCCCTTTAGTGGTTGGCGTGGGTATCGAAGAAAACTTCGTTGCGTCTGATCAATTGGCACTTTTGCACGTGACAGACAAATTCATCTTCTTGGAAGAGGGTGATGTCGTCGAAGTGACACGAGACAATGTGGTTATTTATGATCAACAAGGCGAGCAACAAGAACGCCCAGTCAATGTCTTTAACCACAACGTAGACGCTACCGATAAAGGCGAATATCGCCATTACATGATGAAAGAAATCTACGAGCAGCCAAGTGTTATCGCGGCTTGTTTGGAAGGCCGAATCAGTGAAAACAAAGTGCTAACCAGCTGCTTTGGTGCGGAATCTGGCTTCCTAAAAGAGGTAGAGAATATTCATATCGTTGCTTGTGGTACCAGTTATCACGCCGGTCTTGTCGCAAAATATTGGATAGAAGACTTAGCGGGCTTACCGTGCAGCGTAGAAGTCGCCAGTGAATATCGTTACCGTAAAGTTGCCGTGCCAAAAAATACGCTTTTCCTAACCTTGTCTCAATCTGGTGAAACCGCGGATACGTTAGCCGCCCTTCGTAAAGCAAAAGAGCAAGGCTACTTAACCACCTTGGCTATTTGTAACGTGCCGTCTAGTACATTGGTACGTGAATCGGCATTAACCCTAATGACCCGAGCAGGCGCTGAAATTGGTGTTGCATCAACGAAAGCCTTTACGACCCAGCTAACCGCTTTATTGATTACCAGTGTCGCGATTGCCGTAGAAAACGGCCTGTCTGCCGAGCGAGAAAAAGAACTGGTTCAAGCTATGCGCTCGTTGCCTGCATATGTAAACGCCGCTTTGTTACAAGATGAGCATATTCAGAAAGTATCAGATCGCTTTGCGAACAAGCACAATGCCTTGTTCCTAGGTCGTGGTGCTATGTACCCGATTGCGCTGGAAGGCGCCTTGAAACTGAAAGAAATTTCTTACATACATGCCGAAGCTTATCCTGCTGGAGAGCTGAAACATGGACCATTGGCGCTTGTCGATGAAGACATGCCAATCATCACCATGGTGCCGCATAACGGTATGCTGGATAAACTAAAATCCAACATGCAAGAAGTCGCTGCCCGTGGTGGCGAGTTATACGTCTTCGCCGACCGAAGCACCAACCTTCATAATGAAGACAACATTATTTTTACCGAAGTGCCTAAAGTAGAAGAGATACTAGAACCCATCGTACACACGATACCGCTGCAACTCTTGTCTTATCACGTCGCCGTTGTAAAAGGCACCGATGTCGATCAGCCTAGAAATTTAGCCAAATCCGTAACGGTCGAATAAAAAGCCCCTCACGATAATCTTCCTTCTGTAAGTATAAAAAGAAGGAAGATTAAGTGGCAATAATCTACCAAAACGACGTCATACTGTAAAAAGTAACATGTGCTTAAATAGCTTGTTCAGATGCTATTCTTTGCCCTCACTAATCGTATGTGGAGAGACTTTTGGTAGAACATTTGGTAGGACTTTTAGTAGGAAATGCGACAGAACAATCCTTGATCAGATTGGCTTCTGAAAATGAAAGTGTAACGGCTTTATGGATATATGGCTCTCGCGCCAAAGGCTCCCACCATAGTGCTAGTGATTACGATCTTGCCGTGCTGTTTAATAGCCATATAGACGACCCATTAGAGAGACGATTACGCCCAGAATTGTTGTCATTAGATTGGACAAAGCGGCTGAATATGCCTGAAGCGTCTATCAGTGTTGTCGACATCCAAATGGTTCCAGTGCCATTGGCGATGAACGCCATCTCAGGGATTTTACTTTATTGTGAAAGTCATGATGCTAGATTAATGGCTGAGAGTGTTATCATGTCTAAGGCTGAACTTGACTACCATTATCATTTCAAACATTTTGATAAATCACTAATAGTCGATTCTTGCTACCTCACCTCCGTTCGATCCAGTACCAAAACGTACCAATTGGAGCTAGAAGAGCTGCAACACATATTAATCACACGCAATTTGTCCGTCTTTGAATATCGAGCTTGTGAACGCAACCTTCAAGTCAGTATTGAAGCCGCAATCGGCATAGCAAAACATTGTTCTAAAGCGTTAACAGGAACAAGTCCTGCAGAAGCTTACCAGTCATTTGAAACGCTCTCGCAGCGAAGCATCCTGAATCTCGATGAATTAAAAAACTGGCGAAAAGTGATAGGGCTACGAAACGCCCTAGTACATGACTACCTTAATATAGACCCAGAGATAGTGCGTAAGCGTTCATTCTACGCCGTTATTTCATCCCATCTTTTCGCACTCTAAACTGGACTCCGTTTTCATCTCATAACCGATAACGGAGTCCAACCCATGACCAAACCCTACACCCGTCGTT